>NZ_JAAGVC010000068.1 GCF_010858045.1 Nocardia cyriacigeorgica | reverse complement strand
CACCCCGCCCCACAGCCCCCTCCGCGCACAACGCTCCATCGGACTGCGCACCCGCACGCACACCACGCGCCCGACCACCGTACAACGTGCCCACCGGGATTTCGCACCTCACTGCACGACGCCCCGCGCGACCTGCACCACCGGACAGTGCGCTTACTCCGCACGCACAGCGCACCGCCCTACGGACGCGCACCCCGGCGCGGCGCATGCGCGGATCGAAGCCGGCACCCTCGCCTGGCCCCGGAAACGCGTCAGCCGGCCGACCCGTAGGCCGACCGGCTGACGAAGGTTTCGATGCTCAGAAGCGCGGGTGTTCGCCCACCATCACGGCGCGGGGTGCGCCCGCGTCCTTGGCCTTGGTCACCGTGCCGAGCGTCCAGCATTCGATGTGCCGGGCGGTCAGGACCGCCAGTGCCCGGTCGACGTCCTCCGGCGCCACCACGGCCACCATGCCGACGCCCATGTTGAACGTCTTCTCCATCTCCGGGCGCTCCACCCGGCCGCGCTGGGCGATCATCTTGAACACCGGCGCCGGGTTCCAGGTACCGCGGTCGAGCTCGGCGACCAGTCCCGCGGGCAGCACCCGGGCCAGGTTCGCGGCCAGGCCGCCGCCGGTGACGTGCGCGAAGGTGCGCACATCGGTTTCGGCGATCAGGGCCAGACAGTCCTTGGCGTAGATGCGGGTCGGCTCGAGCAACTCCTCACCGAGGGTGCGGCCGAACTCCTCCACGTGCCCGGTCAGCGACATGCGGTCGATGTCGAGCAGCACCTTGCGGGCCAGGCTGTAGCCGTTGGAATGCAGGCCGGACGAGCCCATCGCGATGACCACGTCGCCCGGGCGCACCCGCTCGGGGCCGAGCACGGCATCGGCCTCGACCACGCCGACGCCGGTGGCGGACAGGTCGTAATCGTCGGGATCCATCAGGCCGGGATGTTCGGCCGTCTCACCGCCGAGCAGCGCACACCCGGCGCGCACACAGCCCTCGGCGATACCGGATACCAGTTCGGCGACCCGCTCGGGAACGACCTTGCCGACCGCGATGTAGTCCTGCAGGAACAACGGCTCGGCACCGCAGACGACCAGATCGTCGACCACCATGGCGACCAGATCCAAGCCGACGGTGTCGTGCTTGTCCATCGCCTGCGCGACGGCGATCTTGGTGCCGACGCCATCGGTGGAGGCCGCGAGCAGCGGCTCCTTGTAGCCGCCCTTCAGCGCGAACAGACCGGCGAAACCGCCGAGGCCACCCTGCACCTCGGGGCGGCTTGCCTTACGAGCCAGCGGTGCGAACAACTCGACTGCGCGGTCGCCGGCTTCGATGTCAACACCGGCCGCGGCATACGAGGCTCCGGCACCACTGGGGGTCTGTTCACTCATTTTCGGTGATTGCTCCAAACCGAATCGGCGGATAATTGCCTGATCACGCTACCGTCGCGCGTCGGCGGGGCGAGTTCAGGGCCTGCTCAACGCGCTGGCGTTGGCGTTCTGGCCCAGCAGCTCGGTCTCGGACTTGCCGGTGAGCATGCCCTCGAGCACGTTCTTGCCGATGGCGACCTCGGTCGGCAGCGGGATCGGGTAATTGCCGTCGAAGCAGGCGCAGCACAACCGCGACCGCGGCTGCTCGGTGGCCGCGATCATGCCCTCGGTGGAGATGTAGCCGAGGCTGTCGGCGCCGATCGAGCGCCGCACGTTCTCCACCATGTCGGCGTAGCTGTCGTCGGAGCCGGCGCCGTTGGCGATGAGCTCGGCGCGCGAGGCGAAATCGATGCCGTAGAAGCACGGCCACTTCACCGGCGGCGAGGCGATGCGCACGTGGATCTCCAGCGCACCGGCCTCCCGCAGCATCCGGATCAGCGCGCGCTGGGTGTTGCCGCGCACGATCGAATCGTCGACCACGATGAGCCGCTTACCGCGGATCACCTCGCGCAACGGGTTGAGCTTGAGCCGGATACCGAGCTGGCGGATGGTCTGGCTCGGCTGGATGAAGGTGCGGCCCACATAGGCGTTCTTCATCAGGCCCTGCCCGTAGGGCACACCGGAGCCCTGCGCGTAACCGACCGCGGCGGGGGTGCCGGACTCGGGCACCGGGATCACCAGATCGGCCTCGACCGGATGCTCCTTGGCCAGCCTGCGGCCGATATCGACGCGGGTGGCGTGCACCGAGCGACCGGAGATGGTGCTGTCCGGGCGGGCGAGGTAGACGTATTCGAAGACGCAGCCCTTGGGCTCGGGAGTGGCGAACCGCAGCGAACGCACGCCGTCGGCGTCGATGGCCAGCAGTTCGCCCGGCTCGATCTCGCGGACGAAGGAGGCGCCGACGATATCGAGCGCGGAGGTCTCACTGGCGACCACCCAGCCGCGATCGAGCCTGCCGAGGCACAGCGGGCGCACACCGTGCGGATCGCGGGCCGCGTAGAGGGTGTGCTCGTCCATGAAGGTCAGGCAGAAGGCGCCCTTCAGGGTGGGCAGCAGCTTCATCGCGGCCTGCTCGATGCTGGAGTCGGCGGCGGCGTGCGCCAGCAGCGCCGTCATCACGTCCGAGTCGGAGGTGGCGGCCACCGGACCGGGGCGGCCACCGCGCGGCATCCCGCCGAGCACACCGAGTTCCCGTGCCCGATCGGCCAATTCGGCGGTGTTCACCAGATTTCCGTTGTGTCCCAAGGCCAATCCGGAACCGACGGCGGTGGTGCGGAAGATCGGCTGCGCGTTCTCCCAGGTGGTGGCGCCGGTGGTGGAGTAGCGGCAATGCCCGACGGCGACATGGCCCGGCATCGCGGCCAGGGTCTGCTCGTCGAACACCTGGCTGACCAGGCCGAGATCCTTGAAGACCAGCACCTGCGAACCGTCGGCTACGGCGATGCCCGCCGCCTCCTGCCCACGGTGCTGCAACGCGTACAGACCGTAATACGTGAGTTTGGCCACGTCTTCGCCGGGCGCCCAGACTCCGAAGACACCACACTCCTCGCGTGGTGGATTCTCGTCCTGATCCGCGGGGGCGGGATTGCTGACAACCGGCAGGTCGGCGTTGGTCACCGTGTGCTCCCTGTTCGGGCGGGCTGGGGGCACCGCCATTCTACGGGTCGAACCGCGCCCCCGATGACAGCCGCCCGCATACGTGCAGTTAATCGGTGCGGCGCAGTGCCCGATATCGGGCTCGTCCGGCTGTTACCGTGCGATCCGTGACGACTTCCGACAGCGCAGCGGCGACGCGGACCGATCGCCGCCTCGGAATGCGCATCTTGCTGCCGATCGGTGTATTGGCCCTGCTCACGGCGCTACTCGGGGTGATGTACCTCGACTACGTCGCCGACCCAGAGGGCAATCTGCACGACTTCCCCATCGCGCTGGTGAATCAGGATGTCGGAGACGTCACAGGGCCGCCCGACGCGCAGCAACATGTGAACTACGGCAAACAGATCACCGACGCGCTACAGCAGGGCATGCCGGAGGACAAGGTCGATCTGCGGGTCGTCGGCATCAGCGAGGCCGAGCGGATGATGCAGCAGGGCCAGGTCTATGGCGCGATGGTCATCCCGAGCGATTTCAGTAAGCGACTCGGCATTCTCGGCGTCGGCAGCATCGTCCCCGGCGATATCGAACGTCCGATCATCACCTTGCAGACCAATCCGCGCATGGGCGCGTTCGGCACCCAGATCGTGTTGCGGGTCGGCGACCAGGCCCTGACCCAGGTGCGTCAGCAGGTCGGCAGGCAGCTCACCGATCAGGTGAACGCGCAGCTCGCGCCGGAGCCGGGGGCGCCGCCGAGCCCGGAGCCGAGCGGTGCGGCGCGGGTGGCGCTGGAAGACCCGGTGCAGATCGTGTACCAGCAGTACCGCCCGCTGCCCGACGGCACCGGCCAAGGCCTGACCGCGTTCTTCTACGCACTGCTGATTCTGCTGGCCGGCGTGGTCGGCGCGATGGTCATCCACACCATGATCGACGCCGCGCTCGGCTTCGTGCCGACCGAATACGGGCCCTGGTACGTACATTTCCCGCCGACGCCGATCTCCCGCTTCCACACCCTGCTCATCAAATGGGGTGTGATGGTGGTCGCGGCCACCCTCGTCTCGGCTATCTATCTGGGTGTGGCGAAGCTGCTCGGCATGCCGATCGACCATCCGCTCGGGCTGTTCCTCTACAGCGCGCTGGCCCTGACCGCCGTCGGCATGACCGGCCTGTCCATCCTCGCGGCCATCGGCTCGGCCGGCCTGCTGGTAAACCTGATCCTGTTCATCATCCTCGGCCTGCCCTCCTCCGGCGGCACGGTGCCCATCGAGGCCACCCCCAAGTACTTCCATTGGCTGGCCGGCTGGGAACCGATGCATCAGGTCTTCCTCGGCGTTCGCTCGATCCTGTACTTCGACGGCAGTTTCGCCGCCGGCCTGAGCCGCGGCATCTGGATGGCCCTGATCGGCCTGGCCGTCGCGATCGTGTTCGGCGCGGTGATCACCAAGTTCTACGACTACAAGGGGCTGCACCGGGAGAACCGGGTGGCCGCTGCGGGCGCGCCCACGGTTGGTGCCGGAGTGGGCCCTGCGGGAACCGAATCGGCCGGCCAGCGCAAGGCGGACACTGCGGACACCGGATCGGCGGCCGCTGATTCCGGGACCAACGCCACCGAAACTGCCGATGCCGACTCCCCATCGGGCGCCAAGGGTGGCCGTACCGACGAGGACTGACTGCGACGGCAACAGCGCGTCGACGGGCTGTTCGGACCGCGTCGGTGGGTCGCAGTATCGTCGCCCCCCGTGGTTCGACGTGCGGCGGTGAAACCGGAAGAGATGCGGGCGGCGGTCACGGCGGTGCGGTCGTGGCTGCTCGATGAGGCAGCGCCCGCACCCGCACGGGCCGAACTGGGCGCGGCCGTGCGGATGACGGCGCGCGCGCTGGCCGAATCAGCGCCGGGTCATTCGGTGGAGGTCCGGGTGCCGCCTTTCGTCGCCGTGCAGTGCATCGAGGGTCCGCGCCATACCCGGGGCACCCCACCCAACGTCGTCGAGACCGACCCGCGCACCTGGCTGCTGCTCGCCACCGGCCTGATGGATTTCGTCGCCGCCCGCGAGGAAGGCAGGCTGACCGCCTCCGGCAGCCGCGCCGACGAAGTGTCCCGGTGGCTGCCGATCCTGCGGGTGGGGATCGAACCCGAGTAGTAGCCGCTTCTGCCCCCGGCCGCGTGGAGGTTCGCGTCGACCGCGAGGGCGTCCCCGGTATCCGCGTCTTCTGCCCCCGGCCGCGTGGAGGTTCGTGCAGGCGTCGCGGCGTCACCGCGGGAAGGTGCGTGCAGACGTCGCGTCATCACCACGGGGAGGGTTCGGGGACGGTGTCCCGTCATCACCACGTGCGGGCTGCGAATCGCGCCGCGAGCGCACCTCCGGCATTGATCGCCCAGTGCAGCAGGGCGGGAGCGGTCGCGCTGTCGGTGTGCCGGCGCAGCAGACCGAACAGTGCCCCGGCGGCGGTGGTTACGGCGATGGTGACCGGCAGGTTCTCCTCGGTGGCGCGGGCGGGCGCGATATGCCAGAGCCCGAAGGTGGTGGCGCCGAGCAGGGTTGCGACGGGCGGCCCGAAGGTCTTGTCCAGCAACGGGTCGAGGGTCGCCCGGAAGACCAATTCCTCGCTGTAGACGGTGCCGAGCGGAATGTGCACGCCCACCCATTCGGCGGTCGAGACGCCGGAGGCGCGGTCGGGGCGCTCGGCCAGCTCACGGCGCACGGCCGGAATGGCAAGCGCCGCACCGTAACCGGCGGCCACGATCCCCGCACTGCCGAGCCCGTAGCGCCATCCGCGCGCCGAGCACCAGTTCGGGTGCGCGCCGAAGGCGGCGGCGTACCCGGTGGCGGCACCGGCGTTGACCATCGTGCGCACCCGCATATCCTCCGGCAGCCGCGGCACCACGGCATTGCTCCACAGCAAGGGCAAGGCGACTGCCAGCGCAACCCGGACGCTCACTTGATCTGCCGCTCGTACGCCTCGGAGATCTCGATCTCGTAGCGGATCCGTTCGGCCAGCTCCGGATTCCAGCCGGGGGGCGCGGCGATGGCTGCCCAGCCGTCGAGTACCAGGCTGCCGTACCGGTGCCCGTGCCCGTCGGTGACACCCTGTGCGTTGGTGAGATCGGCGGTGACCTGCCAGAAGGTGACGAACGGCGCCCACCGCATCCGCCCGGACACATCGGATCCGCGCGGTTCGGACAGCCAATCCGGTTGCGAGAAGATCAGATCGGCCGACCACCAGACGATGGGGTCGGACGGATGTTGCAGGTAGGCGATGCGCGGCGCCCGCCACTCCGGGCCGGGCCTGGCGAAATCGGCGGCGTCGGCGGCGAACCGGACCACCAGCCCGTCGGCGTACACCGGTTCCACCTCCAGCGAACCGGGATCGCGCCGCGCGACGAACTGGCTCCACAGCCGATTCGAATTCGGCGGGCCGACCCACAGGGCACCGTCGACCTTCTCCCGCAGATCGGCCAGCCCCTCGAAAGCCGCCTCCGAGCCCTGAGAGCCGAGGCTCTCGCCGTAGACGAACAGTTTCGGCCGCTGCTGCTCCGGCCGCGCCGACCAGTGCTGATACACGGCGTCGAAGACCTCGCGCCCCGCCGCCGCGGCTTTGCTCTTGTCCGCGAGGAACGACAGCACGCTGGGCAGATACGAGTACTGGGTGGCCACCAGCGCGGTATCGCCGCCGTACATGTATTCGATCGCGCCCGCGGCCATCGAATTCACCCAGCCGGTACCCGTGGTCGTGATCACCACGATCACCTGCCGCTCGAATGCGCCGGCGCGTTCCAGTTCGGCGACGGCCAGTTCGGCCTGTGTCCGGCCGTCCTCGGCCGACTCCAACCCGACGTAGGCCCGAATCGGTTCCTTGGCGGGCTGTCCGGTGACCTGGGCGATTCTGGCGGCGTTCGGACCGTGCGAAACGAACCAGCGGCCCTCGAAACCGAGCGTGTCCCATTTCGCCAGCGACATCGGGCTGCCCGACTTCTCCGGCAACTGCGGCTGCACCGCGTATTCGGAGGTGTGGTCGTTACGCACGCTGAACGCCTGGTTCGCGACCGCGAAGAACGCCCGCGTCGCCACGCCGTTGAACAGGGTGACCGCCAGCAGCACCAGCACCAGGAAACCGGCCGCCGGCGCCAGTTCGCGCGGCACCTTCACCCAGCGGTTGAGCTGACGGGCCAGGTACAGGATCAGTTCACGCACCGTGCGATACACCGCGACGACCAGGACGCCGACCGCGAGGCTCAGCAGACCGGTGCGCAGATAGGCGGGCGTGGTGGTGCCTTCCATATCCATCAGCGCGGTGATCTCACGCTGCCAATGCGCCGACTGCACCAGCATGTACGCGGCCAGCACCGCGGCCGTCAGCAGAATCGCCGACTTCACCCCGTAGCGCACCCAGGTGGGTGGTGCCGGGATCTTCAACCGCGGGCGCACCCACAGCCGGAACAGCCATTCCAGCAGGCAACCGACGCCGTAACCGATGGCGGCATTGATACCGCTGATCAGGCCCTGGAACATCCAGTCGCGCGGCACCAGCGACGGGGTGACCGACAGCGCGAAGAACACCGTCGCGACCACCAGCCCGACGTAGTTCAGGTCGATGACCACCTCGGCCCGGCGCACCGCTGCGACGCCGCGCGAGCGCAGCTTCGTGAGGGTGGACGCCGTTTCGAGCACCAAGACAGTATGGCGGCAGCCCCCGACAACGCCGGTGCGTTACCCATTCACGGCGCGGCAACTACCCATCGCACTCGAGTAGTTGTACCCGGTCGCCGCGGCCGCGAACCTCGCACACTCGATAACCATGAGCACACCAAACGCAGCGCCGAAAACCACCTCGGCATACATCGCCCAGGCCGCGATCGCGTTCGGCGTCAGCTTGTTCGGGGCGGGCGTCGGAATCTTCTATCTACCGCTGGATCCGTGGCAGCGCGGATTCCTCGGCATGACAGTGCTGTTCCTGGTGACCAGCACCTTCACCTTGGCGAAGGTGGTCAGGGACAAGCACGAAGCCGATTCCCTGCGTGGCCGGATCGACGAGGCGCGGATGGAGAAGCTGATCGCCGAGCACGATCCGTTCAAGTCCGTCGCCTGAGCACCTCAGCGCGAATCACCCCGCCCGGACCCGGTGTTCACGAGGGGTCCGGGTCCGGACGGGGTGAGCGTTGTGGTGTTCGGTCCCAGCGGGACTCGGTTCGCCCGGCGGAATCGACTGTCAGACGGCGGAGCCGAACAGCTTGGGCAGCGTGCCCTCATGCGCCTCGCGCAGTTCGGCCAGCGGCACCGTGAACTGCCCCTGCACCTCGATCGAGTCGGAGCCCTGGTCGACCACACCGATGCGCACCCACGGCAGTTCGCGCGCGGTGCACATGCGGGTGAACCGGGTTTCCTCCGAGCGCGGCACCGCGACCAGCACACGACCCGCCGATTCGGAGAACAGCGTGACGAACGGATCGGCGTCCTCGGGAAGCAGGATGCGGCAACCGGTCTCGCCGGCCAGCGCTGCCTCGACCACCGCTTGGGCGAGACCGCCCTCGGAAAGGTCGTGAGCGGCACTGATCATGCCGTCGCGGGAACCGGCGGTCAGCACCTCCGAGAGCAGCCGTTCGCGGGCGAAATCGACCTTCGGCGGGACGCCACCGAGATGATCGTGGGCGACCTGCGACCAGATCGAACCGCCGAACTCGTCGCGGGTCTCGCCGAGCAAGATCAGCGTCTCGCCCGGCTCGAGGCCGAGGCCGGTCGGGATGCGGCGGTGCACATCGTCGATGACGCCGAGCACGCCCACCACCGGCGTCGGCAGGATCGCGTCCTGGCCGGTCTGGTTGTAGAAGCTGACATTGCCGCCGGTGACGGGAATGCCCAGTTCGGCGCAGCCGTCGGCCAGTCCGCGCACCGCCTGCTGGAACTGCCACATCACGCCCGGATCCTCCGGCGAGCCGAAGTTGAGGCAGTTGGTGACGGCCTTCGGGGTGGCGCCGGTGGTGGCGACGTTGCGGTAGGCCTCCGCCAGCGCGAGCTGGGCGCCGGCGTAGGGGTCCAGCTTGGTGTAGCGGCCGGAGGCGTCGGTGGCCAGGGCGATGCCGCGTCCGGTCTCCTCGTCGATGCGGATGACGCCCGCGTCGGCGTGTTCGGCGAGCACGGTGTTGCCGCGCACGTAGCGGTCGTACTGCTCGGTGATCCACTTGCGGCTGCACAGCTGCGGGCTCGACACCATCTGCAGCAGCGTCGCGCGCAGTTCGTCGGCCGTCTTGGGCCGGGTCAGGGTGTCGGGGGTGTCGGCGATCAGGGCGTCCTGGTACTCCGGACGCCGCACCGGACGCTCGTAGACCGGGCCCTCGTGCGCGACGGTGCGCGGCGGCACATCCACCACGGTCTCGCCGTGCCAGGTGACGACCAGCCGCTCACCATCGGTGACCTCGCCGATCACGGTGGCCAGCACATCCCACTTGCGGCAGACGGCCATGAACGCGTCGACATTCTCCGGCGTCACCACCGCGCACATGCGCTCCTGGGATTCGCTGGACAACACCTCGGCCGGCGTCATATCGGCCGCGCGCAGCGGCACCTTGTCGAGCTCGATGTGCATGCCGCCGTCACCGGCCGCCGCCAGCTCGGAGGTGGCACATGACAGTCCGGCGCCGCCGAGATCCTGGATGCCGACGACCAGCTTCGCCGCGTACAGCTCGAGACAGCACTCGATGAGCACCTTCTCGGTGAACGGGTCGCCGACCTGCACGCTCGGCAGCTTCTTGCGGCCGGCACCGGATTCGTCGCCGGAGAAGGTGTCCGAGGCCAGCACCGAAACGCCGCCGATGCCGTCGAGACCGGTGCGCGCGCCGAACAGGATGATCTTGTTGCCGGTGCCCGAGGCGAAGGCCAGATGCAGATCCTCGACCCGCATCGCGCCCGCGCACAGCGCGTTCACCAGCGGATTGCCCTGGTAGGAGGCATCGAAGACGGTCTCGCCGCCGATGTTCGGCAGGCCGAGCGAATTGCCGTAGCCACCGATGCCTCGCACCACACCGTCGACCACGCGACGGGTATCGGCGGCGTCCGCCGCACCGAAGCGCAGCTGATCCATCACCGCGATCGGGCGCGCGCCCATCGCCATGATGTCGCGCACGATGCCGCCGACGCCGGTCGCGGCGCCCTGGTACGGCTCGACGTAGGAGGGGTGATTGTGGCTTTCCACCTTGAAGGTGACCGCCCAGCCGTCGCCCACGTCCACCACGCCCGCGTTCTCGCCGATGCCCGCGAGCATGGACGAGCGCATTTCCTCGGTGGTGGTCTCGCCGAAGTAGCGCAGATGCACCTTCGACGACTTGTAGGAGCAGTGCTCGCTCCACATCACCGAGTACATCGCCAGCTCGGCGTCGGTGGGGCGGCGACCGAGAATCTCCTTGATCCGGGCGTATTCGTCATCCTTGAGCCCGAGCTCGAGATACGGCTGCGGAGTGTCCGGAGTGGCTGCGGCGGTTGCGACCGTGTCGACCTGCGGAGTCACGGGATTACCAGGGTCCTTTCGGCCAGGCATGCGGAGACAATCCAGACGACCGCCGCTGCGACGCGCCGAGTTGCTGAATTGCCGCGAGATACTCCTGCGAGTCTACTGCCGGGGCAAACGCGACCACTGCCGGGGCAAACCCGGCCGGACCTCGGCCATCGCGGGACCGGCTAATCTGTCCCGGTGAACGATCGATCGGGGGTTGCGGAACCGGCCGAGCAGCCCGTCCCCACAGCCGACGCGCGCCCCGGGTCGAACAGCGACGACACCGGGCTCGACAGGGAGCCCGCGCGCGGGCTGTCGCCGCGCCAGATGCGCTGGCTGACCGGCGCGATCGCGCTGTTCGTGATCTACGCGATCATCGCCCCGCTGGTGCACTGGTGGGACGGCTATATCGACCTCCAGGTCTACCGCAACGGCGCCCGGGTCTGGCTCGACGGCGGCGAGCTCTACGGCCCGATGCCCGAGGTGTTCGGCATCGGTCTGCCGTTCACCTATCCCCCGCTGGCAGCGCTGCTGTTCGCACCGCTCGCGCTGATGCCGCTCGGGCTGGCCGAGATCGTGGTGTTGGCCACATCCGTGCTGAGCCTCGGCATCACGCTGTGGCTGGTGCTGTCGCGGATCCGCCCGGAACTGGATCGAGTGACGGTGCTGGCGGCGGTCATCGCGGCGGTCGCGGTGGCCGGTTTCTTCGAGCCGGTGCGCCAGACCTACTCCTTCGGCCAGATCAATCTGGTGCTGATGGCCGCGGTCGCGCTGGACTGCCTGGTGCGCAAGCCCTTCTGGCCGCGCGGCATGCTCATCGGCATCGCCGTCTCGGTGAAACTGATCCCCGCCGGGTACCTGCTGTATTTCCTGTTGCGCAAGGACTGGAAGGCGGCGGGCACGCTGATCGCCTCGGCTGTCGGCGCGGTCGGGCTCGGGTTCCTGATCTTCCCCAGCGATTCGGTGGAGTACTGGTTCCACACCCTCGCCGACACCGGACGGATCGGCCCGCCCTATTACGCGGGCAATCAATCGCTGAAGGGGCTGGCCTTCCGGCTCGGCGTCTCCGATTCCCTGGCGACGCTGATCTGGATCTCGTTGTCACTGATCGCGATCGGCCTGGCGGCACTGTGGATGCGCAGGCTCATCGAGGCCGGCGCCTCGGTGGCCGCGCTCATGGTGAACGCGGCCGCCATCCTGCTCGTCTCGCCGGTGTCGTGGTCGCACCACTGGGTGTGGGTCGCGCCCGCGCTGCTGGTGACCGCCGACGCCATCGCCCGCGGCAGGCGTAACCCGCTGCTGATCGGCGCTGTCACCGCGATGACGGTGATGTTCCTGATCGGGCCGCACTGGCTGCTGCCGCACGAGGCCGACCGCGAACTCGACTGGGCCTGGTGGCAGCAGATCATCGGCAGCGGTTACGTGATCACCACCTTCGCGGTGTTCGTGATCGCCGTGCTGACCTACCGTCCTGCGGTCTCCGGGGTGAAGAAGGCGGCCAGCGCCGCGGCGTAGGCGCCCACATCGTCGGCGCCCATCAGTTCGCGCGCCGAATGCATGGCGAGCTGGGGCGCGCCGACGTCGACGGTGGGCATGCCGGTGCGCGCGGCCGTCATCGGGCCGATGGTCGAACCGCACGGCAGATCGGCGCGATGCACATAGCGTTGCAGCGGCACCCCGGCCTGGTCGCAGGCCAGCGCGAACGCCCCCGCGCCGGTGGCATCGGTGGCGTAGCGCAGGTTCTGGTTCACCTTGAGCACCGGGCCGCCGTTGATCTCGATGCGGTGCGCGGGCTCGTGCCGGTCCGGATAGTTCGGATGGGTCGCGTGGGCCATATCGCCGGAGGCGCAGATCGAACCGGCCAGCGCCGCCAGGTATTCGGCCCGGCCACCGCCGCGGGTGAGCACGATGCGTTCCAGCACCGTCGCCAGCAGATCCGATTGGGCGCCGCGGTCGGACTGGCTGCCCACCTCTTCGTGATCGAACATGGCGAGCACCGGCACCGCCGCGCCCGGGGTATCGATGGCGGCGAGGAAGGCGCGCAGGCCCGCGTAGCAGGTGCCCTGGTTGTCCAGGCGCGGCGCGCTCACCAGATCGCGGTCGCGGCCGACCAGCCGGCTCGGGTCGAGGTCGTGGGTCATCAGTTCCCAGCCGAGCACGGCGTCCGGCGCGATACCGGCATGCTCGGCGACGTAGGCGATGAACGAGCGCGGTTCGGAGCCGACACCCCAGATGGCGTTCACATGCCGCTGCGGATCCAGCGTCACCCCGCGCCTGTCCTCGGACAGGTGGATCGCCAGCTGCGGCACCCGCAGGATCGGCTCGTTGATGCGAACCAGCCGCTGGCCGACGGTATCGCCCTCGCGCACACTCAACCGCCCGGACAGGCCGAGCTCACGATCGAGCCAGGAATTCAGCCAGGCGCCACCGTACGGCTCGAGGCCGACCAGCTGCCAGCCCGCCGAGCTCAGGTCCGGATGCTGTTTGACCCGCAGATTGGGGCTGTCGGTGTGCGCGCCGACCACCCGGAACGGCGCCCCCGCCGCGGGGTCGTGATCGGCCCACGCCACCAGCGAGCCGCCGCGCACCACGTAATGCCTGCCGCGCCCGCCCGCCGGCCAGGCCGAGGCCTCATCGAGCCGGGTGAACCCGTGCTCGTCGAGATCCTGTGCGACCGTATGGCACACGTGGAACGGTGACGGCGACTCATCGATGAAGGCACACAGCCCGGCGGCCGAGGCCGCGGTGGAGGAAACCGGCATACCGCGATCCTAGGCGTGCCGAGGGCGACCCGGCCGTCGAGATCAGGCCGAGACGAGTGTGTCCAGCACGGAGAGGAACAGGCCGAGGCCGTCGTCACTCGGGCCGGTGAGCGGCTCGGTGGCGTGCTCCGGGTGCGGCATCAGTCCGACGACGCGGCGATTGGCCGAGGTGATGCCCGCTATCCCGCGCTGCGAACCGTTCGGGTTGTCGCCGGCGTAGCGGAACACCACGCGGCCCTCACCCTCGAGCTCGTCGAGCACGGCGTCGGAGGCCTGGAAGCGGCCCTCACCGGACTTCAACGGCACCAGGATCTGCGCGCCCGGCTCGTACCGCGAGGTCCAGGCCGTGTCCACGGCCTCGACACGCAACCATTCGTCACGGCAGATGAAATGCAGGCCCTCGTTGCGGGTGAGGGCGCCGGGCAGCAGGCCCGCCTCGCACAGCACCTGGAAGCCGTTGCAGATGCCGAGCACCGGCATGCCGTTCTCGGCCGCGCGCACCACTTCACCCATGACCGGGGCGAAGCGGGCGATCGCACCGGCGCGCAGGTAATCGCCGTAGGAGAAACCACCGGGCACGATGACGGCGTCGACCTGCTTCAGATCGGCGTCGGCATGCCACAGGCTGACCGCCTCGGCGCCGGCCAGCCGGACCGCGCGGGCGGCGTCGACGTCATCGAGCGTGCCGGGAAAGGTGATGACCCCGATGCGCGCTGTCATGAGACGCGGACCACCTTCCACTCCTCGATGACGGTGTTGGCCAGCAGCGATTCCGCGATCTGCGCGAGTTCGTCGTCGCTGACGTCATCGCCGACCTCGAGTTCGAATCGCTTGCCCTGCCGGACGTCCGAGACTCCCTGGAATCCCAGGCGCGGAAGTGCGCCGACAATGGCCTGACCCTGCGGATCCAGGATCTCGGCCTTCGGCATCACCTCGACGACGACTCGTGCCACGCGTTGCTCCTCGAGTGGTGGTGGGGGTTACCTGAACAGCGTAGTTGGCGGGCGCGACCGGCGCGGTGCCGGGTTGGGTGTGTGTGGTGCGCCGTGACGCGGCCCATAGCGGACGTCCGCCTGCCGACCCGCCGCGATGCTGGAGCGGATGCGCGACTGCGCCTAACGTAGCCGTATGCGCATTGCCCACTTCGGTCATTCCTGCATCCTCGTGGAGTTGCACGGCAGAAAGATCCTGTTCGATCCGGGCACCTTCGCTCACGGTTTCGAGGGTCTCACCGGACTGGACGCCATCGCGATCACCCATCAGCACCCCGACCACATCGACCCGAACCGGATCGAGGCGCTGATCGACGCCAACCCGGACGCCCGGTTGTTCAGCGACCCGCAGACCGCCGACCAGCGCGGCGGCCGCTGGGAGGCGGTGCACGCGGGCAATGTCATCGACCTCGACGGCCTGCGGATCACCGGCGGCGGCGGACGTCACGCCGTCATCCATCCGGAGATCCCCGTCATCGACAACACCGTCTTCCAGCTCGGCACCCCCGACGACCCGGCCCAGGTCGTGCACCCCGGCGATTCCCTGTGGGTCCCGCCC
>NZ_JAAGVC010000067.1 GCF_010858045.1 Nocardia cyriacigeorgica | reverse complement strand
GCCCGGTCTGCGCCGAGGCCGCGGCCACCCGCAGGATCAGGCCGGGATCGCGTTGCGGCCGCGCGTCCCGTGCCAGCACCACCTCGCCGGCGTGCTCGACCCAGATGCATTTAATTACGCTACGTAGATATGCGCATCTACGCATGTAAGCCCATCTCGCTTACCTCACTCCAATCACCCGTCAAGACCAAAACACGCATAGACAGGAGGGGGTCGACGGTGAGCGAGGGTGGGGGATAGGCGATTCCGGACAGGGGTGGTCGTCGGGCGGGTTGCCGCCGGACTCGATTGGCGGTCGCCGCGCCGAATCAGTGGCGTGAATGTGTGCCGAGTCGCCTTGCGTGAGCGGTATTCGCGCTGACGGCCGGGGTGTACTGCGGCCCGTTTGATACGGAGCTCGCTGTGGGCGCGTCGGCCCCGACCTGCGTCAATTGCTTCTGGTGCAATCGGCCGTGACAATTGTTGCCCCATCTGGAATCCGTGCGTGTTCGCGATGGGTCTGTGCTGAGGCGAGGGTGAGACATTTGCCTTATTGCGCGGAGTGGGTACGCGATGGCTTGTGCGGGCGGGTTCGTCCGATCGCGTGGCCGTGAACTGGCGGAACGCGGGTGAGTTCGGCAGCCGACCGGCCGGCTCATTCGTTGTGGTTGTGTGAACTGGCATTTCGTGCCCTCTTCGGCCTGCTTCTAGCGTCGGCGGCATGGAGTGGAATTTTCGATCGGCCGAGGAGCTTTCGGCCGCGATGCATGCCGGTGACGTCACCTCGGTGGAGTTGACCGACGCGGCGATCGCCCGTATCGAGCGCGACGATACGACCATCAACGCGATCTGTGTGCCGGACTTCGATCGTGCGCGGGCGGCGGCGCGGGCTGCCGATAGGGCACGGGCGCGCGGAGTGGATCGTCCGCTGCTCGGTATTCCGGTGACGGTCAAGGAGTCCTACAACGTCGCGGGGCTGCCCACGACCTGGGGCATGCCGCTGGAACGGACGTATGTGCCGTTCGAGGACGCGGTGCAGGTAGCGCGACTGAAGGCGGCGGGTGCGGTGGTGGTGGGTAAGACGAATGTGCCGTTGGCGCTGCGAGATGTGCAGAGCTTCAACGAGATCTATGGCACGACCAGCAACCCGTGGGATCACGCTCGTACGGCGGGCGGGTCCTCCGGTGGGTCGGCGGCGGCGCTGGCCTGCGGGTTCGGTGCGCTGTCGATCGGTTCGGATATCGCCGGTTCGCTGCGGACGCCGGCCCATTTCTGTGGCGTCTACGCACACAAGCCGACACTCGGGCTCGCGTCGATGCGCGGTATGGTCCCGCCGCGGGTGCCGGCCTTGCCGGTCGAAGCCGACCTGGCTGTCGTAGGTCCGATGGCCCGCACGGCTCGCGACCTCACACTGCTGCTGGACGTGATGGCCGGACCGGACCCGCTGACGTCCGGTGTCGCGTACGAGTCGACGCTGCCGCCCGCGCGCCATGAGCGGCTGTCGGACTTCCGGGTGCTGGTTCTCGATGAGCATCCGCTCATTCCGACCGGTACCGCTGTACGGGAGGGTGTGCGCCGGGTGGCCGACGCACTGGTCGAGGCGGGCGCGCGTGTGGAGCGGCACAGTGTGCTGCTGCCCGATCTGGCCGAATCGGCCACGGTCTACATGCGATTGCTGTTCGCGAGCGCGGTCGCCCACTACCCGCCCGACGCCTACGCGGAGCTGGGGAAACGCGCCGCCGAACTGGACGCAGCCGATCGCAGCCTCGCTGCGACGCGTCTTCGCGCGACGGTGTGCACCCATCGCGACTGGATGGAGGCGAACGCTGCCCGGGAACGCCACCGTCACGGCTGGCGGCAGTTGTTCGCCGAGTTCGATGCCGTGGTGTGCCCGATTACGCCGACTCCCGCGTTCCCGCACGATCACGACCCCGATCTGTTCGCGCGCCGGATCGAGATCGACGGGGTGCGGTACCCGTACTTGGATCAACTCGTCTGGGCCGGTGTGGCGACGATGCCTGGTCTGCCCGCTACCGCGGTGCCCGCCGGGCGCTCGCGCGAGGGGTTGCCGGTGGGGGTGCAGCTGATCGGCCCGATGTTCGAGGATCGCACCCCGCTGCGGTTGGCCGAGTTGCTCGAGCAGCGGATCGGCGGTTTCGTCGCGCCGGAGTAGGGCGCTGACCTTTTACAGCCCGAGTTTGGTGACGGCGTTGTCGTCGAGGGGGTTCGCGGTGCGGATGTAGCGGTGCACGGTGCGGGGGTTGGACCAGCGGCCCTGGCGCATGATCTCGCGGTCGGCGGCGCCGCCGAGGGCGGCTTGGGTGGCGAAGCCCGCGCGCAGGGAGTGGCCGGAGAACAGGGCGGGGTCCAGGCCTGCACGGGCGGCGTAGCGTTTGACGAGTTCGGCGATGGCTCGGCCGGAGATCGGGGTTGCGCCGATGCCGCCGTGGCGGGTGACGGCGGGGAACAGCGGCTGGTCGGCGGGCAGGGTTGCCGGCGGGCCGGTGAAGCCGTGGCAGCGGTGGATTTTCGGGTCGGGGGGCGGTGTGGCGGTGAGGTGTTCGGGTAGCCGGTCGGGGGCGGTGTTGTGCAGGGTCAGCAGGGCGATCCAGTCGGCGAAGGCGCAGACGGGGCAGGTGTGCGGGCGGGTGCCGCGGGGGAGGGCGACGCGTTGTTCGGTGATGCCGGTGGGATCGGTTTTGGTGCTGGGCAGGTGAATGAGCAGGACGGGTTCGCCGGTGCTGTGGTCCTGGGTGACGTGCACGTCATGGACGCGGAGTCCGGCGAGTTCGCTGCGGCGCAGTGCGCCGGCGAATCCGATGAGCAGGGCGAGGGAGTCGCGGCGGCGTGCGGGTTCGGTGGGCCAGCCGCGTTCGGGTAGTCCGTCGAGGAGTTGTTCGAGGGTGTGCAGCAGGATCGGGCGTTTGCGGACCGGTCGGGCGCGGCGGGTGCGGCGGATGCCGCGGAGGGTGAGCCGCACGACGTCCGAGCGGGTGGGTGAGGGTAATCCGTTGGCGGCGTGCACGGCGGCGATGGCGGCGGATTTGCGTTCCAGGGTGGCGGGGGCGAAGACCGGCTCGCCGTGGTCGTCGCGTGCGTCGGCCGCGGCGGCGAGGTAGACGGCGACGTCGAGGGCGTCGGCGGGTAGCGCTTGCCTGCCTTCTGCCGCGCACCAGGCCGACCAGGCGATCCAGTCGGTGCGGTAGGCGCGCACGGTGTTGGCCGATTGGGAGGCCTCGAGGTATCGGCCGAGGGTGGCGGCCTGGTCGTCGGCGAAGCGTTGCCGTACTTCGCGCAGCGCGGCGGTGTCGACGAGGACGCTGCGCACCCCGCGGTGCAGCTGGGCGCGTACCGCGTCGGGGATGGCGATATCGCGCTGGAGGTGAGCGGGCGGGTCCTCGGTCATCGCTGCCCTTCGGTTCGGTGCGTCGCACGCCGTATTCGTGTTCTGCCCGAATCTATCCGGTGCGCGGTGGTGTGCCGGTCAGCTGTGCCGTCGCGGCCGAGGAGACAAGTTCGTGGGACTGCGCAGAACGCTGGTGCGGGCGGCTGCGCGGCCGGTGATGGCCGGGCCGCGCAGCCGCCCGGTCGTGTCAGGGCGTGAGATCGGTGACGGCTCGGCCGCCTGCGATGTCGAGGGGCACCGAGACCTGGTCGTGCGCGATCAGCCAGGTGTCGTCGATCTTGCGCATTCCGAAGGTGGCTCGCACCCACATGCCGTCCGTGCTGGTGCCGTCGGCGAGGGTGCCGCGCAGGCGTGCGAAGGCGTGGCCGAAGGCCACATCGCCGCCGACGGTGAGGGTGAGGTCGCGGATGTCGTAGATGATGGTTTCGAAAACCTGGAACGCGCGTACCCAGTTGTCGAGTTTCGCCGCGATTCCCACATGGTGCAGCGGCGGCTCGATGTCGAAGGACACGATGTCGGTGGTGTAGAGCTGTCGCACGGCTTCGAGGTCTTTGGCCTCGAGTGCTTCGATCAGCGTCTCGATCTGCCGGCGGATCTGGGCGTGGTCGGGGTGGAGTTCGTTGGATGTGGCCATGTTCGGCTCCTCAGGCCTCGATGAGGGCGGCGTCGGCGGACGCCCGTAGCGGCGCGAGTGCAGTGCTCCAGGCGATGAGCTGGTCCAGGGTCTTGTGCAGGGCGTCGGCGTGGTGTTCGCGTGGGGTGAAGGTGGTGTGGTCGGCGAAATCGGTGAGCAGCGAGATCGCGACCTGGTAGCCGACGTCGGCCATGCCGAGTGTGCCGCAGACCGTGCGCAGCTGAACCACTGCGCGGGCGCCGCCGCTCACACCGTAGGAGACGAATCCGACCGCTTTGTTCGACCATTCCGCGCTCAGGTGGTCGATGGCATTTTTCAGCACTCCCGGCGCGCCGCCGTTGTATTCGGGGGTGACGATCAGGTAGCCGTCGAAGGGGGCGATTCGTTCGGCCCAGGCGCGGGTGTGTGCGTGCGGGGACGGGCCGAACATCGGCGGTGCCGGCTCGTCGAGGTGCGGGAGTGGGTGGTCGCGCAGGTCGATCAGGTCGAAGTCGGCGTCGTTGCGTTGGGCTGCGGTGTCCAGTGCCCACTGCGCGACCTGGGAGCCGTTGCGGTTGGGCCGGGTGCTGCCGAGAATGATGCCGATGGTGGTCATTGCCTGATCTCCTGGTGTGCGGGAATGGTGACGACCTTCCCGACGATGCGGCGGCCCGGAATGTCAGGTCGCCTCACATACCGGGGTGCTGATTCGTCGGTGTGGGAGGGGACCCGCAGACCTGGAGGAGCCGAGGATGACCGACCCGCAACCGCCCGAGGTGTTCGCCGAGCGCCGTCAGCTGATCAATCTCGCGTACCGGTTGCTCGGTTCGTTGGCCGAGGCCGAGGATGTGGTGCAGGAGACGTTCGCGCGCTGGTATGCGCTGTCGGAGCGGCAGCGGGCGGAGGTGGTGGCGCCGGGGGCGTGGTTGACGACGGTGGCGGGCCGGATCTGCCTGGATGTGCTCGGTTCGGCGCGGGCGCGGCGGGAACGGTATGTGGGTGAGTGGATTCCGGAGCCGGTGCCGGGGCGGTCGGAGTGGCGCGATCGTGCGGGTGCTGCTGATCCTGCCGATCAGGTCACCCTCGACGAGTCGGTCAGCATGGCTTTTCTGGTCGTGCTGGATTCGATGACGCCGGCCGAGCGGGTGGCGTTCGTGCTGCACGATGTGTTTCGTTATTCGTTTGCCGAGGTGGCGGAGGTGGTTGGGCGTTCGCCCGCGGCGTGCCGTCAGCTCGCGTGCAGTGCCCGCCGCCGCATCGATACCTCGCCGCGTCCGTCGAGCACCGAGCGGGCGGAGGTCGTCAGGGATTTCAAGCGTGCTTGGGAGCGGGGCGATATCGAGGCGTTGATCGGGTTGCTGGATCCGCAGGCGAGCGCGACTGCCGATAGCGGCGGGCGGGTCGTGGCCTTTCGTGAGCCGATCATCGGTGGCGAGCAGATCGCGCGCGCCTGGATGGAGATCTCCGTTCGCGCGGGCGCGGTCACCTTGCTGGAGCGCACGGTCAACGGCCAGCCCGGTCTGGTGGCTGTGCAGGGGGACGCCGTCATCTCGGTGTATGCCTTCGACATCGTCGATGGCCGGATCACCCGCATCTGGGTGATGCGTAATCCGGAGAAGCTGCGGCCGTGGGCGGCGGTCTGACCCGGCCGGACGTGCTTCGGCGCGGCCCACGTTTGTAGCGGGTGACCCACGTCACTGTGGGGTGTTGTCAGGAAATCGGGGGCTGTCTCGTTCAGGGTGCACACGAACCAGACAGGAGCCATCCATGAAGCACCGCATCGTTGTTCTCGGAGCCGGATACGCCGGAGCCTTCTGCGCGGGATACCTGGCTCGGAAACTGCACTCCGATGATGTCGAGATCACCGTCGTCAATGCCGAACCCGATTTCGTGGAGCGGCTGCGTCTGCACCAGTTGGCGGCCGGGCACGATCTGCCGCATCGGCCGTTGACCGAGGTGTTCGCGGGCACGGGCGTTGTGGTTCGCACGGCCCGGGTGACCGATCTGGACGTCGATCATCGCAGCGTCACCATTTCCGACGGTGCGGCGGTGGAGCGGATCCACTACGACACCTTGCTGTACACCCTCGGGAGTGCCGCTGCTGATCACGGTGTGCCCGGTGTCGCCGAGTTCGCCTTCGATGTGGCCGGGCGGGCGTCGGCGCTGCGGTTGCGGGCCCGTCTGGGGGAGCTGGGCGGGCGCGGGCGGTTGCTGGTGGTCGGCGGGAACCTGACGGCGATCGAGGCGGTCACCGAGATAGCCGAAGCGCATCCGGGTCTCGAGGTCGCATTGGTCACCAGCGGTGAGGTCGGCGGCTGGCTGGGCCCGAAGGCGCGCCATCACCTGCTGCGCGCCTTCGACCGGCTCGGTATCGCTCTTCATGAGCACACAACCGTTGAGCGTGTCGAACCGTCGGGAGTGGTCGGCTCCGATGGCAGCGTCTTCGCCGCGGATGCGACGGTGTGGGCGGCCGGGTTCGCGGTACATCCGATCGCGGCCGCGGCCGGTCTCGCGGTGCAGCCCAACGGCCAGATCATCGTCGACCGGCAGATGCGGTCGGTGTCGCATCCGGGGGTGTATGCCGCCGGTGACAGCGTGTTCGTCATCGGGGAGAACGGTCATCCGTTGCCGATGTCGTGTGCGTCGGCGGGGTTCACCGGGTCGCAGGCGGCCGCGGCTGTGGTCGGTGATCTGACCGGGCGCAAGGTCGCGGCGACGGCGTTGAGTTACGTCGGCAACCACATCAGCCTCGGACGCAGGGACGCGATCTTCCAGCTGGTCGACGACGACGCCCGCGCGAAGCGTGGAGCCTTGTGTGGGTGGCCTGCGGTGCTGGTCAAGTCGACGATCGTGGCGGTCAGCGGCTGGGCGGTGAGCCGGCCGACCTTCGGGATGCCGAGTCGACGGCACCGGGTGGCCGCTGCCGGTGCGCGTTCGGCCGAGGCGACCCTCGCCTAGGGTCGTGGTCGTGGACACCGCGGCCGTAGCGCGTTTCGAGGCCAGCCGGAATCGGCTGGCCTGCCTCGCCTATCGGCTGCTCGGGTCCGCCGCCGACGCCGAGGACACGGTGCAGGATGCGTTTCTGCGGTGGCAGGCCGCCGACCACGACTACGTGGAGGTGCCCGAGGCGTGGTTGACGAAGATCGTCACCAATCTCGCGCTGGATCGGCTGCGTTCGGCGAAGGTCAGGCATGAGCGCGCGGTCGGCGCCTGGATGCCCGAACCGTTGCTCGACGGTGATCCGATGCTCGGCCCGGCCGACACGGTGGAGCAGCGCGAATCGGTGTCGTTGGCGGTGCTGACGCTGATGGAGCGGCTGTCACCGGTCGAGCGGGCGGTGTATGTGTTGCGGGAGGCGTTTTCCTACAGTCATGCCGAGATCGCCGAGATCCTGGAGATCACGGAGTCGGCGAGCCAGCAGCATGCCCATCGGGGGCGCCGCCGCATCGCCGGGGCGCGCACGCCCGGCGTTGTCGATCCCGCCGCGGCGCGGCAGGTGGTCGAGGCGTTCGTCGCCGCGGCGTCGTCGGGGCGCACCGATCAGCTGGTGGCGCTGCTGACCGCCGATGCGACCGCCGTCTCCGACGGTGCCGGCGGCATGGCCACGACCTTGATTCGCTACACCACCCGGGAGCGTGTCGCCGAGGCGGTGCGGGCAGGGTTGCGGCCGACCGCGGCCAAGCGGCGTCTGGCCGGTGGTTCGCCGTCGATCCATGCCGCGGTGGTCAATGGCAGTCCGGCGATGCTGTTCGTTGTCGGCGACCGGGTCGTCGGTGTGGCGGTGCTGGAGGTTCGTGACGGCGAGATCGCCGCCGTGCGCGGTATCGCCGCCCCGCGGCGCATCGGCCGCCTCGCCGAGCAGTGGCAACGGCGCACGCATGAGGTTCCGGTGCGCGAATCCTGGTGATGCGCTGCGAATCTGTGGTGTGCGCGCTGGTCGGGGGTGCGGTGGTCGGCCTTCGCGGACCGCGACGTCTGTGCACGGCAGCAGGTCGGGAAGCGCCGCCGGGGGAGCCGCGGCTGTTCCGCGCTGAGCTCGAACCCTCGATAGTGATCTAACTCACACCGTGTCAGAAAGCTGGGTCCGCGCGGTGTCTTGTGCTCGAGTCCCACACAGCGAAGGAGACATCATGAGCAACAACATCGACGTCGTCGTGATCGGCGGCGGATACGCCGGGGTGATGGCGGCCAACCGGATGACCCAGCGCGCGGACGTGACGGTGACCGTGATCAATCCGCGTTCGGTGTTCGTTCCGCGATTGCGGCTGCATCAGTTGGTGGGCGGGACCCACGATGCGATGGTGGACTACACCGAGGTCCTGGCCGACGGTGTGCGGCTGGTGGTGAACAGCGTCGCGCACATCGATGCGGCCCGACGCCGGGTGCACCTGGCCGACGACACCACGATCGGCTACGACTACCTGATCTACGCGGTCGGCAGCGGCAGTGCGGAACCACAGGTGCCGGGCGTGGCGGAATTCGCTTACCCGGTGGCGACCTTGGAGGCGGCGCAGCGGTTGCGGTCGGTGCTGTTCGATACCCCGATGACGTCGGCGGTGACCGTGGTCGGAGGTGGCCCGACCGGCATCGAGACCGCCGCGGAGCTGGCCGAGCAGGGCCGCTCGGTCACCTTGGTGTGCGGCGGCCGGCTCGGCCCCTACCTGCATCCGAGCGCGCGGCGCACGGCCCGGAAATACCTCGCGAAGCTGGGCGTGGCCGTGCTCGAGGGTGCCGAGACCGCGGTGACGGCGGTGGACGCCGACGCGGTGCGGTTGCGCGATGGGCGGACGGTGCCGAGCCGGGTCACCATCTGGGCCGTCGGCTTCGGTGTGCCGGATCTGGCCGAGCGCAGCGGGCTGCGCACCGACAGCGACGGGCGTCTGCTCACCGACGAGACGTTGACCAGCGTCGACGACGAGCGGATCGTGGCGGCCGGCGACTCTTCGGCGCCCTCGGGTCTGCCGTTCCGGATGAGCGCCTACGCCGCCGGCTGCCTGGGGGCGCATGCGGCCGACACCGTGCTGCGGCGGATCGCGGGTGCGGCACCGGAGCCGGTCGACTTGGCGTTCCCCGCGATGTGCATCAGTTTCGGCCGCCGCGCCGGCATCTTCCAGCTCGGCCACAAGGACGATACGGCGATGCGGCTGTACTTCTCGGGCCCGGTGGGCAAGGCGCTCAAAGAGTTCTCCTGCCAGGCCAGCGTCAAACATCTGGTCACCGAGGCCCGCAAGCCCGGCGCGCATCACTGGCCCAGCGACGGCAAGCATCGTCCGAAGCTGTTGCAGACCTTGCCAACCGATGCGCCGGCAGCCATTGCCTGAGATCCGGAAGCGCCGGTGTGTGGCAAGGCGGCCGTCAGGCGCCGCCACACACCGGTGGCGGTCGGCGAGAAGGCAACGGCAACACAGGAAGAGAACCCTCATGAGCACACCGGGTACAGCCGACGACCACACCACCGTCGACGCGACGCAGACGTTCGTCCGGCACCGTAATCTGTTGTTCACCGTCGCCTACGAGATGCTCGGTTCGGCCGCCGACGCCGAGGACGTGCTGCAGGAAACCTGGTTGCGGTGGGTGAAGGTCGACCTGACGCAGGTCAGCGATGAACGTGCCTACCTGGTGCGGATCACCACCCGGCAAGCGCTCAACCGGCTGCGTTCACTGAAGCGGCGCAGGGAGTCCTACGTCGGTTCGTGGCTGCCGGAGCCGGTGCTGACGGCGCCCGAGGCCGCCGCCGACGGCGAACTCGCCGACAGTGTGTCGATGGCGTTGATGCTGGTGCTCGAGACCTTGACGCCCACCGAACGCGCGGTGTTCGTGCTGCGCGAGGCATTCGGGTTCGGCTACGACGACATCGCCGCCGCGGTCGACAAGACCCCCGCCGCGGTGCATCAGATCGCGCACCGCGCGCGCCGTCACGTGGAGGCACGGCGGCCCCGGCGCACCGTCACTCCGGATCAGGCGCAGGCCGCGGTCGAGGCGTTCCAGCAGGCGCTCGAGACACGCGACCTGCAAGGTCTGCTGGATGTGCTGGCGCCCGATGTGGTGGCCATCAGCGACGGCGGTGGCATCAAGCAGGCCTCGCCGCGTCCGGTCGTCGGAGCGGACAAGGTGGCCAGGTTCATCGTCGGCGGCCTGACCAAACACGATGTGGCGCTCAGCGTGGAAGCGACGGTGGTGAATGCCGGGCCGGCGCTGGCACTGTTTGTCGATGGCGAATTCGACGGCGTCATCGTGACCCATGTGGAGGACAGCCACATCACCGGCCTCTACTACGTGCGCAACCCGCAGAAACTCACCCACCTCGATTCCGCGACCCCGCTGACCTTGCGTTGACCGGGCCGTATGGGGTCCGTTCCGGGGGCGTCGGAATCGGCAGCAAGTAGTCGAGGCGACGGGTACAGCGAACGCATCGGAGCGGGCAGCTCGTAGGGGTGCTCCGTTCTGGGGCATGTCCCGCACATCCGCTCGGTGTTCGCAGGCGGGAATGCGCGGTGGTCTGTCAGCGAGCGGGTGTGGCCTCGCGGGCGGCCGGCCCGAAGATCGCATCGATGACCAGGGCGATCTGGCCGACAGCGCGCTCGATCGGGATGGTGGGCTGGAACAGGTGGCTCAGGGCCAGTCGGACGACGGTTTCGACTCTGCTGCCGAGTTCGTCATCGGCGAATGCGGGCAACCCGTACTGGGTGCGTATCACGATGGTGAGGGCGGTGGCAGCGCGCCCGAGGACGGGCTCGGGTTCGGTCATCAGCGTGGGCAGCAAGCTGGTGTCGGCGCTGGTGCGGCCGGCCAGTACGGCTTTGAGCAGGGTGTTCTCGGCGGCGGTGCGGAGAGTGAAGTCGACCGCGGCGGTGAGCGCGGCCAGGACGTCGTCGGGGTGGGTGGCGATGGTTTCGGTGATGCCCGCGAGGAAGGTGTCGAGTTCGTTGCTGATGACGGCGTCGGCGAGGTCTTGTTTGGTGCCGATTTCCTTGTAGAGCACGGGCCTGCTCACGCCCACTTCTTTGGCCACCCGCGACATGTTGACCGCGCCCCAGCCTTCGGTGCAGACGAGTTGGCGGGCGGTGTCGATGACGCGGGCGCGCAGCAGTTGACGCATCTCGCTGTGAAAGTTCGGCGCTTCAGCCACGACAGCCATCGTACATCAAAGACGATTTCGTTCACTCGTTGACAATCCGCAGTCATGTGTTTCTAATGAGTACACATCACCTGAAAGTGTAAACGGTCCGGCCGCTACCGACGCCGATGAGGGCAGCAGCGACCGTGCGGGCCGGCCCACCGATCCGAGGAGAACGACGATGACGAGCTCACAGCTGGGGGAGCGCGCCGAAGCGAGCGCCCCGCCGTGGCGTGACCGCAAGCGCTATCTGTGGTTGTTCGGGCTGATCCCCCCGACGGCGCTGGGGCTGGCGGCCGCGCTGGTGTGGGCGTTCAACCGGCTCGGCTGGCAGCAGGTGGCGCCGGTGTGGTGGTGGATCGGACCGCTGCTGCTGTATGTGCTGCTGCCGATCCTGGATCGGTTCTTCGGTCCGGACGGGCAGAATCCGCCCGACGAGGTGATCGAGCAACTCGAACACGACCGCTACTACCGCTACTGCGTCTACGCCTACATCCCGTTCCAGCTGGCCAGCCTGGTGTTCGCGGCCTACCTGTGGACGGCGACGGATCTGTCCTGGCTCGGCATCGACGGCGGACTCGGCCTGTGGTCGAAGATCGGCGTCGCGTTGAGCATCGGCGTGATGGGCGGTGTCGGCATCAACACCGCACACGAACTCGGCCACAAGAAGGACGAACTGGAGCGGTGGCTGTCGAAGATCACCCTCGCCCAAACCGGCTACGGCCACTTCTATATCGAGCACAATCGCGGCCACCATGTGCGCGTGGCCACGCCGGAGGATCCGGCCAGCTCCCGGTTCGGCGAATCGTTCTGGGCGTTCCTGCCGCGTAGCGTGTGGGGGAGCCTGCGCTCGGCGTGGGAGCTGGAACGCACCCGGCTGCGGCGAACGGGCAAGGGGCCGTGGACCCTTCGCAACGACGTGCTCAACGCATGGTTGATGACGGTGGTGCTGTGGACCGGCTTGGCCATCGTGTTCGGGCCAGCGGTGCTGCCGTTCCTGGTGATCCAAGCGGTCTACGGGTTCTCGCTGCTGGAGACGGTGAACTATCTCGAGCATTACGGGCTGCTGCGTCAGCGCACCCCGGCCGGCCGGTATGAGCGGTGCACGCCGGAACACAGCTGGAACTCCGACCACATCGTCACCAACATCTTCCTGTACCACCTCCAGCGTCACAGCGATCACCACGCGAATCCGACTCGGCGCTATCAGATCCTGCGCAGCATGGACGGTGCGCCGAACCTGCCCAGCGGTTACGCCAGCATGATCTCACTGGCCTACTTCCCGCCGCTGTGGCGCACGGTGATGGACCACCGCGTGCTCGATCACTACGACGGCGACATCACCCGCGTGAACATCCATCCCGCCAAGCGGGACCGGGTGCTGGCCCGCTACGGGGTGGCGTGATGGCCGTCTACAGCTGCCCGGTATGCGACTACCGCTACGACGAATCGGCCGGCGCGCCCCGCGAAGGCTTCCCGGCCGGCACCACATGGCCGGCGATCCCCGACGACTGGTGCTGCCCCGACTGCGGGGTGCGCGACAAGCCCGATTTCGAGCCCGTATCCACCACAGGAGCCTGACATGACCACCGACTACACGCTGTTCCGTTGCGTGCAATGCGGTTTCGAATACGACGAGGCACTGGGCTGGCCCGAAGACGGCATCCCGCCCGGCACCCGCTGGGACGACATCCCCGACGACTGGTCGTGCCCGGATTGCGGCGCCGCCAAAGCCGATTTCGACATGGTCGAGGTCAGCCGCGCATGAGAGGCCGCATCGTCATCGTCGGCGCCGGGATCGCCGGCGCCAGCGCCGCGCGGACCTTGCGCCGGGAAGGCTACACCGGCCAGATCGTGGTACTCGGCGCGGAATCGATACCGCCGTATCGGCGGCCCGCGGTGTCGAAGGAGGCGCTCGCCGGCACCGTCGACCAGGCACGGCTACTGATCGATTCGCCCGAGGCGTGGCGTGCGGCCGAGGTCGAGATGCGCACCGGAACCTGGGTCGAGCAGATCGAACCCGAGCAGATGCGACTCCGGTTGGGCGACGGCGGGATCGTCAGCTACGACAGCCTGTTGCTGGCGACCGGGGCGAGGGCACGCACATTGCCCGGTCAGCATCCGTCGGCGTTGACGATGCGTTCGATCGCCGATGCGCAGCTGTTGCGGGCGCTGGTGTTCGACGGCGGTTCGCTGCTGGTCGTCGGTGCCGGGCTGATCGGCTGTGAAGTCGCCGCCACCGCGCGCGGTCTCGGCGCCGCAGTGACCGTCGTGCACGCGGCGTCGGCTCCGCTCGAGCGGGTCGTACCGCCGCTGCTGGGCGCGCACATGCAGCAGATCCACGCCGACCACGGCGTCGCCATCCACAACGACGTCATCCTCGACGAGCTCACCTACCACGACGGCCGGGTCACCGCGACCGCCGACGGCCGCAGCTGGAATGCGGCGGCCGTGCTGGTGGCCATCGGGTCGGTGCCCGACACCACCCTCGCCGAGACCGCGGCAGTGCAGATCGACAACGGGATTCGCGTCGACCAGCACTACCGGACATCGGTGCCCGGCATCTACGCCGCGGGCGACGTCGCCAACCGCTACACCCCCGAGATCGGCGGCTACGAACGCAGCGAGCATTGGAACAGTGCCCAGGCCCAAGGAGTGGCGGCGGCGCGGTCGATGCTCGGCGCGGCGCCGGGTGTCGCCGAGGTCCCGTGGGGCTGGTCCACCCAGTACGGGGTGAACCTGCAGTTCGCAGGCCGTATCCGGCCCGGTGACGAACTCGTGGCTCGCGGCGCGGGCAGCGCGACACCCGCGGTGCTGGCCTTGCGCGCAGGCAGACTCGTCGGCGCGGCGGGTGCCGGCTGCCCGGCCGATATCCGTGCCGCCCGCACCCTGATCGCGCGCGGCGCCTCCCTCGACCCCGAAGCCTGCGCGCAGGGGCCGCTCGAATCAGCTGTCCGCGACACCGAATCGGTTTCGGTGCGGTGATCCCGTGCGTGAGCGTCACCGCCTTCGACTGGTATCTGGCCGGTCAGCGGCGGCGCTCGGCGCGAGCGTGGCGCGCGGCGATCGCGGGCTGGGCGTGGAGCTCGCCCCACTGATCTCTGCCGAGCGCCGTCAGGAGGATGCTTTCGGGGGATGAAGTGGGCGTCCCACTGGGCGGTGCTGTTCGGCGGGTGCGCGAGGCTGCCGTCTGGCCACGTGGTTCCAGTGCTGCCGCTGGTGTTCGGAAACGGCTGAGCAGTACCGTGCCTGCATGACGTTGATCGATATCGAGGACCTGCCCACCGCCACGTCCGACGTCTTGCGGCGACGTGCTCGCGCGGCCGGGCTACCGGTGCGCCAGTATGTGCGCCGAGAGCTGACGGCACTGGCGGGCCGGCGGGTACCCATCGACGCGGTCGTGCAGTTCCTTGCCGACGAGCGGCCGGGACACCCCGCCGCCGAGCTCGACGCGGGCGCCCTGGCCTTGATCAACATCTACGACCTACCCGCTGAGGCTTGGAGCGTATTCAACGCGCGCGCCGCGGCAGCAGGCATGCCGCTGAGTGCCTACGTGCGCAGCGAACTGATCACCTCGGCCCGGCGCAGCACCGTCGACGACGCCGTGCTCGAGATCCGTGAGATCGTCGACAACGCACCGGGCCTGGAACTGGACATGAAGACGGTGATCGAGTCCGTGCGCTATGCACGCGGCATGTAGCCGGCACAACCGAACACGACGCCCTGGCACTGCTGTCCATGGCCGCTCACAGCGCGGGTGCCCGGTAGCAGGTGAGAGCATCAGGTAGGGCTCGAAGCCCGAGGAGTTCGCCGCCGCGTTCGGAGCTGCACTGTGCTCCGGCCACAGATGCCGGCCACGGGGAGACCGGTCGATGGGGACGGATGTGCGGTCCCGGTCGGCTCCCCAAACCACCGCGAAAAATCCGTTGGCCGGCAACCGACTCCACTGCTACCGTCGCAGGGACCGTGCCAAAGGACGAGGAGGTGGTATCCGTGAACGCAGTATCGACATGGGTGCTCCCCTCAGGGGTCACGGTCGGGCGATAGGTCGTCCGGGAGCGCCGTTCGTGAGCACTCCCGAAAGGCACCATCGTGCAATTTCTTTCCGAACAGCGTCTCGACGACGACATCATCGAGCGCACCTTCACCCTCGATGAGATCCCCGGCCTCCTGTGGACGCCGGCGGCCACCTCCGCGTCGGCCCCGCTGATCCTGCTCGGCCATCCGGGCGGACTGCCGGCGATGTACCCGCGGCTGCTGGCCCGGGCCCGGCACGCCGTGGCCGACGGCTGTGCCGCCGCCACCATCGAGCTGCCCTGGAGCGGTGACCGGCCCCGATCGGTGGACGCCGACCAGGCCCGCGCCGACCTTCGCCGGGCAGTACAGGCCGGCGAGCCGGTCAGCGACGACATCGTCGAGCGGCTCGTCCTCCCGCTGGTCGAACAGGCCACCCCGGAATGGCGCGCCGCGCTCGACAGTCTCCTGGCGCTGCCCGAGATCGGCGGCCCGGTCGGGTATTCCGGCGGGGTGATCTCCCTCGGCACCCGGCTGGCTGTCGTCGAGCCACGGATCACGGCCGCCGTGCTCTTCGCCGGCAGTTACGTGCCGCGCGCCATCTTCGCCGAGGCACCGAAGGTCACCATCCCACTGCACGTCCTGCTGCAATGGGACGACGAGGGCAATGACCGGCAGATGGCGCTGGACCTGTTCGACGCCTTCGGCTCCACGGAGAAGACGCTGCACGCCAACATGGGCGGACACACCGGCGTGCCGGCATACGCCCAGGAGGAGGCGAACCGCTTCTTCACCCGGCACCTGAGGTGAGACCGGGGCGTCGGTCCGGAAACCGATAGCACTGCGGCGATCGCCGCGGTTACCAGCTTGCCTGCCGCTGGCGACAGTCGGCAGCGGCAGGCAAGTCGAGCCTCGGTGACGGTCCGGCCGGAGCGCAGTCAGTCGATGCCTTCGACGATGCGGAAGTCGCGCTCGACGCCGTCGGGCAGGGCCACCAGCGCCTTCTGGTATGCCTCACTCTCGTATGCCGCGACGGCCTGGTCGAAACTGTCGAACTCGATCAGGACGACACGCTGCGCGAGGCCGGCCTCGTATGCGGTGACTCGCCCGCCACGGGACGGAATCAGCGACAGGACACGCCCACCCCCGGCCTGAACAGCGGGACCGGCCAGCTCGTCGTAGGCAGCCAGCCGCGCAGGGTCGGACATGGCGGGGTAGACACTGACCCAGTAGCCCTTAGCCATGGAAACCCCCTGTGCCGGGCCGGACACGTCCGGCTTGGAATCGACAGTCGGATCGGCCGATCCCGGCGACGGGTGCTGCGGTCGGTTGAATCGTCATATCCGCAGGTTAGGGGTCGATATGCGGTCGAGGGAAAGACCGATCCGGGATAGGCTCAGAACGGATCGTTATCAATCGGCAGGGGAGGGCTCGTGGCGCCGGACACGGTGAGCCTGCGGTACTTCCTGGTACTGGCGCAGGAGTTGAACTTCACCCGCGCGGCCACCCGGATCGGCATCGCACAGCCCGCACTCAGCGCCCGGATCCGCCGATTGGAGAAGGAACTCGGTACCGCTCTGCTGGTGCGCAACACCCGCAGCGTCGTCTTGACCGCGGCCGGTACGGCTCTGGCCGAGTCGGCGCCGCCCGCGCTGGCGGCACTGGACCGGGCCTGGGACACCGCCCGCAGCGCCGCGGCCGGTGAACTCGGCACGCTGCGCATCGGATACAGCTTGTCCACTGGCGCCGAGACGGTACCGGCCCTGGTGGACAGGCTGATTCGCGGCAACAGTGGGCTCGAGGTCGCCGCGGTCCCGATGGCGACGCCGGACATCACGCCCGCGGTCGCCGACGGCCATCTCGATGCCGGGATCACCCGCGGTGAACAGCCGGGCCGCGGCGTGCGCCGGTTTCTGCTGCGGCGGATGCGCGTCGGGGTCCAGCTGGCCCAGCACCATCCGCTGGCCGGATGCCCGGAGATCGAGATCTCCGACGCGGCCGCGTATCCGCTGCGCCTCCCGGACCGCGCGGCCAACCCCGTGATCCACGACCAGCTGGCCGCACTGTTCCGAGACATCCGGCCCCACCCCCGATTCCACACCCCTGCCGATTGATAACG
>NZ_JAAGVC010000066.1 GCF_010858045.1 Nocardia cyriacigeorgica | reverse complement strand
GTGATGCGATCACCGCGCCGCATCCGCATGCGAGAGTTACAGCAGACCCTTGAGGATCAGCGTCAGCACACCGGTCACCACCGCGAGCGCAACCGCACCGACGCCCCACGCGAAACCGGAGCGGTACCAGGGCCGCCCGTGATCGAGCGAGAAACGGCCGGGCCCGGTGAAGGCCACGGCCACCGCGACCGTCGCGAACAGCAGGCCCATCTCGTACCCGGCCGCCGCGTCGAGCATCCCGCCGCCCCACATCACGTGGATGACGTTGATCATGGTGCCGAGCACGATCGCCGCGGCCAGCGGGGTGAACAGGCCGAGCAGCAACAGCAGACCGCCGACGAATTCGCTCAGGCCGGCGAGGGTGCCGAAGAGATCGCCCGGGTTGTAGCCCATGGCCTCGAAGCTCGCGTTGTTGGCCGTCAGACCGAGTCCGTCGAACCAGCCGAACAGCTTCTGTGAGCCGTGCGCGGCGAGCAGGCCGCCGAAGACGACGCGCAGCACCAGCAGTCCGATGTCGGAAGAGACGTTGTCGTAGCGAGTGGTGACGTTCAGACGCTCGAGCGTCGAGTTGGTGGTCATAGGTCTGTCCTCATCATCGTGCGGTCTGATCGAAACCGTTAGCTTCGGAAAGGAAGCGGACTACGGTCCGATTATTTCACGTCGGACACCAACCACGCGACCGGAGAAGCTATTCCGCGAGGAAGAAGAAATATCCGAGGAAAATCACCATCAGCGCCCACATCGCCGGATGGACCTCTTTGATCTTGCCCTTCGCGACCATCACCACCGGGTAGAACAACATGCCCATGGCCAGGCCGTTCGCGATCGAATAGGTCAGCGGCATCATGATGATGGTGATGAACGCGGGCACCGCGAACTCGAGCCGCTGCCAATCGATCTCACCGAGCGAACGTGCCATCAGCACACCGACGACGATCAGCGCCGCCGACGACACCGCCCCGGATTTGGCGACCACCTCGAACACCGGGAAGCAGAACATCGCCACCGCGAACCAGCCCGCCGTCGCCACCGCCGTCAACCCCGTGCGCCCGCCCGCCGATACACCCGCCGTCGACTCCACATAGGCCGTGGTGGTGGAGGTGCCGATGATCGCGCCTGCCGTGGTGCCCACCGAATCGGCGGCCAGCGCACTGGCCGCGCGCGGCAGTTTGCCGTCCTTGTCGAGCAGCCCGGCCTGATTCGCGACTCCGATCAGAGTGCCGGAGGCGTCGAAGAAATCGACGAACAGCATGGTCAGCACCACGACGATCATCTGGCCGGTGAAGGCGTCGGGCAGATGGATGATGGCCTGACCGAAGGTCTCGTCCAGCCCGCGCGGCAGCGCCGCGATGCCGTTCGGCAGGTCGACCAGCCCGCTGATCATGCCGACGATCGTGGTGAGCACGATGCCGTAGAGCACGGCGCCGTGCCAGCCGAGCACCACGAACACCACCGTCACCACCAGGCCGAACAGCGCGAGCAGGGTGGTGCCCTCGGTGAAATCGCCGAGCGAGACGAAGGTGGCCTCGTTGGCGACGACGATGCCGGCGTTCTTCAAACCGAGGAACGCCACGAACATGCCGATGCCCGCCCCGACCGCGAGCTTCATCTGCATGGGGATCGCGTTGAGGATGCGTTCACGCACCTTGGTCACCGCGAGAACGAAGAAGATGACACCCGACAGGAACGTCCCCGACAACGCGACCTGCCACGGGATCCCCATCCCGAGCACCACCGAATAGGCGAAGAACGCGTTGAGACCCATCCCCGGCGCCAGCGCGACCGGATACTTGGCCCACAACCCCATCACCAGCGTGCCGAACACCGCCGCGACCGCGGTGGCGGTGAAGACCGCCTGGGTGGGAATGCCCAGCTCACCGAGGACGCCGTGGTCACCGAGCACCGACGGGTTCACCGCAAGCACGTACGACATGGCCAGGAACGTGACGGTGCCGGCCATCAGCTCCCGTTTGACGGTCGAGCCGTTCGAGCTGACACCGAAATAGTTATCGATATGACCCCGGGTTCGGGTCAGCACGTCGATGGCCATGGGGGTACTCCAGTCGGGAACGAATGAGCGGGGTGCTCGAGACGTTATCCGATCCCGCGACAACAAGCCTGGTCAGCCACCTCGAGGAGTGATGTGCGCGACGTCGGGAGCGCACCGCTCGACCCCACCGGCGTCCGGCACGTTCGCACCGACGGCCCACTGCGCCGCCGTGATTCACGCACTCGGCGCGGCGACCAACCCGAGTTCGGCATCGGAGGCCAGCAGCTCGCTGTGCGGCAACACCCGCACCGTGTAGCCCACCGCCCCCGACAGCGACACCGGTGCCTCGATCTCGAACAGCTCGAGACCCGAATCCGAGCCGGTGTGCTTCATCGGCATGGCCGTGACATCGGACAGGTCGTCGGTGGGCGAGACCCGCCCGAGCACCGCCTGCACCGTGACGTCGTCGGGCATCAGCCCGCCGAGGTCGATCCGCGCCGTCAGCGACAGCGGCGCCCCGATGATCGGCGTATCCGGCAGACCGGCGCTGTCGACCTGCACCACCCGCACCGACGGCCAGGCCGACTCCACCCGGCGGCGATATTCGGCCACCGCTCGGGCGCCGGCGAAATCATCGGCGACCGCGCGGCGGCAGGCGGCCGCGGCGGGCGCGTAGTAGTCGAGCGCGTAATCGCGCACCATCCGCGAGGCCAGCACCTTCGGTCCCAGCGTCTGGAGGGTGTGGCGCACCATCTCCACCCAGCGCACCGGCATCCCGGTGGCGTCGCGGTCGTAGAAGCGCGGGGCCACCGAACGCTCGAACAGCTCGTAGAGCGCTGCGGCCTCCAGATCGTCGCGGCGGTGTTCGTCGCGGATACCGTCGGCGGTGGGGATGGACCAGCCGTTCTCACCGTCGTACATCTCGTCCCACCAGCCATCCCGGATGGACAGGTTGAGCCCGCCGTTGAGCGCCGACTTCATGCCGGAGGTGCCGCAGGCCTCGAGCGGGCGCAGCGGATTGTTCAGCCACACATCGCAGCCCCAGTACAGATAGCGGGCCATGGACATGTCGTAATCGGGCAGGAAGACGATGCGGTGGCGCACCTCGGGATCGTCGGCGAAACGGACCACCTGCTGGATGAGCGCCTTGCCGCCGTCGTCGGCGGGATGGCTCTTACCGGCCACCACCAGCTGCATCGGGCGGTCCGGATCCAGCAGCAGCGACCGCAGCCGCTCGGGATCGCGCAGCATCAGCGTCAGCCGTTTGTAGGTGGGCACCCGGCGGGCGAAACCGACGGTCAGCACCTCGGGATCGAACACGCCGTCGATCCAGCCCAATTCGGCTTCGGCGGCGCCGCGCTGCAACCAGGACACCCGTAGCCTGCGGCGCACCTCGTCGACCAGGGTGGCGCGCAGCGTATTGCGCGTCGCCCATAGTTCGGCGGCGTCGATATCGCGGAGCTTCTCCCAGCCACGCGCCTCCTCGACGAGTTCGGCGCCGATCCGCTCGCGCGCCTTGTCGATCCACTCCCGCGCCGCCCAGGTGGGGGCGTGCACGCCGTTGGTGATCGAGCCGATCGGCACCTCCGCGGCGTCGAATCCGGGCCACAGCGAGGCGAACATCTCCCGGCTGACCTCGCCGTGCAGCTTCGACACCCCGTTCGCGCGCTGCGCCAGCCGCAGCCCCATATGCGCCATGTTGAACACCGACGGATCCGACTCACGTCCGAGCCCGACGATGCGATCCACCGACAGACCCGGCAGCAGCGACGATTCGGCCTCCCCGTGCGGGCCACCGAAATACCTGCGCACCATCGGCATCGGGAACCGGTCGATACCGGCGGGCACCGGCGTATGCGTGGTGAACACGGTCCCGGCTCGCACCGCGGCCAGCGCGGCATCGAAATCGAGTCCGGCGGCCACATACTCGCGGATCCGCTCGAGTCCGAGGAAACCGGCGTGGCCCTCGTTCATATGGAACACGTCCGGATCGGGCAGCCCCTCGGCGTGGGTGTAGGCGCGCACCGCGCGCACACCGCCGATGCCGGCCAGGATCTCCTGTTTGATCCGGTGATCCTGATCGCCGCCGTAGAGCCGGTCGGTGACGGCGCGCAGTTCCGGATCGTTGTCGGCGATATCGGAATCCAGCAGCAGCAGCGGCACCCGCCCGACCTGCGCGATCCACACCCGGGCGCGCAGCACCCGGCGATCGGGCATGCCCACATGGATCAGCACCGGCGAACCGTCGGCGGTCAGCAACCGCAGCGGCAAGCCCTGCGGGTCCAGCGCCGGATAGTGCTCGGCCTGCCAGCCGTCGGCGGTGAGCGACTGCCGGAAATAGCCCGAGCGATACAGCAGCCCGACTCCGATCAGCGGCAACCCGAGATCGGAGGCGGCCTTGAGATGATCGCCCGCCAGGATGCCGAGCCCGCCGGAGTAGTTCGGCAGCACCTCGGTGACGCCGAACTCCATCGAGAAATAGGCCACCCCGCGCACCTCGGTGCCGCGCCGCTGGAACCAGCCGGGGGTCTCCAGGTACTCGCGCAGATCCTCCGCAGCGGCGTCCACCCGGGCGGTGTAATCGGGGTCGGCGGCCAGCTCGTCGAGCCGTTCGGGCGGCACTTCCCCCAGCATCCGCACCGGATCGTGGCCCACCTCGAGCCAGCGCGCCGGGTCGAGTTCGGCGAACAGATCCTGCGTCGGCCCATGCCATGACCAGCGCAGATTCGTCGACAATTCGCCAAGCGCCGACAGGCGCTCGGGCAGATGGGCGCGGACTGTGAACCGACGCAGTGCCTTCACCAGCCGAACCCTACCCAACATTGTCAGCCCGGGTAGACCAGCACGACCCCCGCCCAGGCGCTCATCACATGGATCCCGGCGGCGACCGGTACGGTTGGGAACGTGACCGGCCGCATCGCTATCGATGACACTGCCCCGTTCATCCCCGGAGGCCGGCCCGCCAAGGCCGTCGTCGGCGAGGTGTTCCCGGTGCGTGCCGTGGTGTGGAGCGAAGGGCACGCGGCCGTCGCCGCCACCCTGGCGGTGCGCGGGCCGAGCTCCTCGCGCACCACGCGCATCCGGATGACTCCCGACTACGAACCCGACGTCTTCAACGCCACCTTCACCCCGAACGCCCCTGGCACCTGGACCTTCCGCATCGAGGGCTGGCGCGATCCGATCGCCACCTGGCGGGCCGCGGTGGAAGCGAAGCTGGCCGTCGGCCAGAGCGCCGCCGACCTGGCCAACGATCTGGAGCTGGGCGCCCGGTTGTTCGATCGCGCCGCGCAAGCGGTGCCGAAGAAGCAGTTCGAACGGTTGCGCGCGGTCGCGGCCGCCTTGCGCGGCGATGAGCAGCTGCCGGCCCGGGTGGCACCGGCGTTCACCGACGAGGTCGCCGAGATCCTGCGGGCTACGCCGCTACGCGACCTGGTGACCCGCGGCCCCCAGCACACCGTGCTGGTCGAGCGGCAGCGCGCGCTCTGCGGCGCCTGGTACGAATTCTTCCCGCGCTCCACCGGCGGCCGCGACGCCGAGGGCGCACCGGTGCACGGCACCTTCGCCACCGCCGCCAAGGAGCTGCCGCGCATCGCGGGCATGGGCTTCGACGTGGTCTACCTGCCGCCCATCCATCCCATCGGCACGGTGAACCGCAAGGGCCGCAACAATTCGCTCACCGCCGAACCGGGCGACGTCGGTTCACCATGGGCCATCGGCTCGGCCGAAGGCGGGCACGACGCCATCCACCCGGAACTGGGCACCGAAGACGATTTCGCCGATTTCGTCGCCGCCGCCGAACGGCTCGGCCTCGAGGTGGCGCTCGACCTGGCCCTGCAATGCGCCCCCGACCACCCGTGGGTGCGCGACCATCCGGAATGGTTCACCACGCTGCCCGACGGCACCATCGCCTATGCGGAGAACCCGCCGAAGAAATACCAGGACATCTACCCCGTCGACTTCGACAACGACCCCGACGGCCTCTACGCCGAGGTACTGCGCGTGGTCCGGCATTGGATCGGGTTGGGCGTCAAGATCTTCCGCGTCGACAACCCGCACACCAAACCGGCCGATTTCTGGGAATGGCTGATCGCCACGGTGCGGCGTACCGACCCCGACGTGGTGTTCCTTTCCGAGGCGTTCACCCGTCCGGCGCGGCTGTACGGGCTGGCGCGCCGCGGATTCAGCCAGTCCTACACCTATTTCACCTGGCGCGTGCACAAATGGGAACTCACCGAATTCGGCCGTGAACTGGCCGCCAAGGCCGACGAAGCCCGCCCGAACCTCTTCGTCAACACCCCCGACATCCTGCACGAGAGCCTGCAACACGGCGGCCCAGGCATGTTCGCCATCCGCGCCGCGCTCGCCGCCACCCTCGCCCCCACCTGGGGCGTGTACTCCGGTTTCGAGCTGTTCGAGCATCAGGCCGTGCGCCCGGGTAGCGAGGAATACCTCGACTCGGAGAAGTACGAGCTGCGTCCACGTCCGTTCGCCGAGGCGCTGGCCCGCGGTGAATCGCTGGAACCCTGGCTGACCAGGCTCAACGAGATCCGGCGTGCCCATCCGGCGCTGCGTCAGCTGCGCTGCCTGCACTTCCACCACGTCGACAACGACGCCCTGCTGGCCTACTCGAAATTCGATCCGGCCACCGGCGACGCCGTCCTGGTGGTGGTGAACCTCAATCCGTTCGCCGCCGAACAGGGCATGCTCTCGCTGGATCTGCCGGCCATCGGCCGCGAATGGCACGATCATCCCGTGGTGTACGACGAGGTCAGCGGCGAGGAATACCACTGGGCGCAGACCAACTACGTGCGCCTCGACCCCACCAGAGCCGTCGCGCACATCCTCGCGCTACCACCGATCCCACAGGCCGCGCGCACCGAACTGGCCTTCCGCAGGAACTTCTGATGAGCGGGGCCCGGCCGTGAAACGCCGCGACCTGATGCTGCTCGCCGCGGGCACCCACCCCGACCCGCACACCGTCCTCGGTGCTCATCCGCATCCGGACGGCACGGTAGTGCGGGTGCTGCGCCCGCACGCCGACACGGTGACCGCCCGCGTCGGCGGCGACGAACACCGGCTCGATTCGCTCGGGCACGGCGTCTTCGCCGGGGTGCTGCCGTATCCGGAGCTGCTGGACTACCGGATCGTCACCACCTATCCGGGCGGCCAGACCGTCGTCGGGGCCGACGGCTACCGCTTCCTGCCCACCCTCGGCGAACTCGACCTGCACCTGATCGGCGAAGGCAACCATCAGCGACTGTGGGAGGTACTGGGCGCGCACCCACGCCGCTACACCACCCTCGACGGCGAGGTGCACGGCACCTCGTTCGCGGTGTGGGCGCCCAACGCGCGCGGTGTCAGCGTGATGGGCGATTTCGACGGCTGGAGCGGGGCGGGCACACCCATGCGGTCGCTGGGCAGCTCGGGGATCTGGGAGCTGTTCGTGCCAGGAGTCGAACCCGGCACCCGATACAAGTACCGGGTGCACGGCGCGGACGGGCGCATCGTCGACCATGCCGATCCGTTCGCCTTCGCGACCGAGGTCCCGCCCGCCACGGCGTCGGTGGTCACCGAATCGCAGCATGTGTGGACCGACGACGCCTGGCTCGCCGCCCGCACCGTCACCGAACCCGGCCGAGCGCCACTGAGCGTCTACGAAGTGCACCTCGGCTCCTGGCGGCCCGGCCTCAGCTACCGCGAACTCGCCGTCCAGCTGGCCGAATACGTGCGCGAGGCCGGCTTCACCCATATCGAACTGCTGCCCGTCGCCGAGCATCCCTTCGGCGGCTCCTGGGGCTACCAGGTCACCTCGTACTACGCGCCCACCGCCCGTTTCGGCACACCCGACGACTTCCGCGCCTTCGTCGACCACCTGCACGGCCAGGGCATCGGCGTGCTGCTCGACTGGGTGCCCGCGCACTTCCCACGCGACGAATGGGCCCTGGCCCGCTTCGACGGCACCCCGCTCTACGAGCACCCCGACCCGCGCCGCGGCGAACAACCCGACTGGGGCACCTACGTCTTCGACTTCGGCCGCAACGAGGTGCGCAACTTCCTCATCGCCAACGCCCGCTACTGGATCGAGGAATTCCACATCGACGGCCTGCGGGTCGACGCCGTCGCCTCGATGCTCTATCTCGACTACTCCCGCCGCGACGGCGAATGGGAACCCAATATGCACGGCGGCCGGGAGAACCTCGAGGCCGTCGACTTCCTCACCGAACTCAACGACCGCATCCACGCCGACCATCCGGGTGTGCTCACCATCGCCGAGGAATCCACCACCTGGCCAGGCGTCACCCGGGCCATCGAGGTCGGCGGGCTCGGTTTCTCCATGAAATGGAACATGGGCTGGATGCACGACACCCTCGGCTACCTGGGGCGCGACCCGATCCACCGGTCCTGGCACCACAACGAGATCACCTTCTCGCTGATGTACGCGTGGAGCGAGAACTATGTGCTGCCCATCAGCCACGACGAAGTGGTGCACGGCAAGGGCACACTCTGGACGCGGATGCCGGGCGACGACTACACGAAAGCCAGTGGCGTGCGCGCCCTGCTCGCCTACATGTGGGCCCACCCGGGCAAACAACTGCTGTTCATGGGCCAGGAGTTCGGCCAGTTCCGGGAATGGTCACACGACCGCGGGCTGGACTGGCACGAGCTGGACAACCCGCTGCACCGGGGCGTGCAGCGCGTCGTCCGCGATCTCAACGCCGTCTACCGCGCCCATCCGGCGCTGTGGACCCAGGACACCACCCCCGGCGGCCACTCCTGGATCGAAGCCGACGACCGCGAACACAACGTGCTGGCCTTCCTGCGCTACGGCAGCGACGGCTCCGTCATCGCCTGCGTCTACAACTTCTCCGGCTCGGCCTACGACAAGTACCGCATCGGTCTCCCGACGGCCGGCCGCTGGACCGAGATCCTCAATACCGACGCCGTCGAATACGGCGGATCGGGAATGGGCAATCTCGGTGTGGTCGTCGCCGAGGAGCAGCCGTGGCATGGGCGGCCGGCGTCGGCGGTAATCGCGCTGGCGCCGTCGAGCGCGGTGTGGCTCGCCGCCGAACACTGATGAACGACCGGCACGACACGGTACGCGACAGAGGCATCGGCAGGTATGCCTCAATTTTCGAGCGAAGCGAGACCGAGCAGAGAGTTCGCGGCCCGTCGCGCGTTTCCGTTGCCGCTGCGCAAGCCGAAGGCGGGCAGCGGCTCCGAGAACGCGAGGCACCAGGGCGCCGCGAACACGCGGCGCCCCAGGTGACGCACATTCAGTACAGCGCGGCCGCCAGCTTGCGGCGCGCCGCCACCACGAACGGCTCCGCCTGATCGAACAGCTCGAACAGCTCCAGCAGCCGGGTGCGGACCTTGGTGCGGTCATCACCGGCGGTGCGCTTGACGACGCCGATCAGCCGATCGAACGCCGCTTCGGGGCGCTGGTGGAACAGCTCGATATCGGCGGCGTCGAGCTGGGCGTCGACATTGCCGGGGTCGGCGTCCGCCGTGGCGATCGCCGAATCCGGCAGCTGCTGAGCACGGGCCAGGAAACGCACCTGCCGGACCGCGGCCTTGGCCTCGGCGTTGTTCGGCTCGGCTTCGAGAATCGACTCGTACGCCGATTCCGCACCGGCCAGATCGCCCTGCTCCAGCAGCGCCTCGGCGGTGGCGAACCGCGGATCCTCGGCCGGCTGAGGTTGCCCGGCCTGGCCGCCTTCCAGCTTGCCCGCGACCGCGTCCACGACGGCGGCCAGCCACTGACGCACCTGCGGCTCCGGCTGCACGCCCTGGAAATCGGCCAATGGCTGACCGCCCGCGACGGCGATCACCGTCGGAATGCCCTGCACCCCGAAGGCCTGCGCGATCCGCATATTGCTTTCGGCCTCGACGGTCGCCAGGTCCCAGCTGCCGTCGCCTGCACCGGCCAGCCGCTCCAGCAGCTGCACCAGTTCGACGCTGCCGGGGCTGCGCTGCGAATACAGCGCCACCACCACCGGCACCTGGGTCGAACGCCGAAGCACCTTGGTTTCGAAGTCGGCCTCGGTCACCGTGTATCCGCCTTCGGGGCCCGCACCCGCGGGCGGCTGCTTCAGGGCGGACAGATCCACCGCACCGGACATGGCGGCGGCGACGGCTGGCGAAGGACGACGAGCGGATGGTCGAGTCACGCCGTCCAGTTTGTCACGAAGAGACGGGTGCGGTGGCCGGGGCTTCGCTCACGGCGCTCGGCTGCGCCAGCTTGCCGGTGCGCGCCGCCCAGATTTCGAAGATCACGGTGCAGAACGGCGGGATGCTGGAGGCCAATGCGAGCACTGTGGTCTTCCAGTTCCAGTTCAGCTCACGCGAGGCCAGCAGGGCGCTCAGCACGAACAGGATGAAAATGCCGCCGTGGACGGGGCCGAAGATCTTCACACCGATCTCGTTGCCCGGATCGGGGATGTACTTGAACGCCATGCCGATCAGCAGGCCTGCCCACGACACCGCCTCGAGGATGGCGAAGAACCGGAACCTGCCCGTGACGGTACGCAGATCGTAAGAACCCATGGCCCCCATTGTGCCGCATGCACTACGACGAGTCGTAGTTGAACCGGTCACACTGGACAGAACGGACACCGACCCGCGCGCAGCCGGCGGACACAGGGAGAACGACCGCGCCGGCGTACCTCGGTACGCCGGCGCGTCCAGCACTACACCTTGATGATCAGCGCGTCACCCTGACCGCCACCGCCGCACAGCGCGGCCGCACCGATGCCACCGCCGCGGCGCTTCAGCTCCAGCGCCAGGTGCAGCAGGATGCGCGCACCCGACATGCCGAGCGGGTGACCGATGGCGATGGCGCCACCGTTGACGTTCACCTTCTCCGGATCGATGCCCAGCTTGCGGGTGGACGCGATGCCGACCGCGGCGAACGCCTCATTGATCTCCACCAGATCCAGCTCCGACGGCTCGATGCCTTCCTTCGCGCACGCCTTGGCGATGGCGTTGGCGGGCTGATCCTGCAGCGTCGAATCCGGACCGGCCACCACGCCGGCGGCGCCGATCTCGGCGATCCAGCTCAGCCCCAGCTCTTCGGCCTTGGCCTTGCTCATCACCACGACCGCGGCGGCGCCGTCGGAGATCTGCGAGGCCGAACCGGCGGTGATGGTGCCGTCCTTGCGGAACGCCGGGCGCAGCTTGGCCAGCGACTCGACGGTGGTGTCGGCGCGGATGCCCTCGTCCTCGGCGATCATGACCGGATCACCCTTACGCTGCGGCACCGCCACCGGGACGACCTCGTCGTCGAACACGCCGTTCTTCCACGCCGCGGCCGCACGCTGATGCGAGGCCGCCGCGAACGCGTCCTGCTCCTCGCGGCTGATCGGCTCGGCATCGTTGCGGGTCTCGGTGAGCGCGCCCATCGCCTGATCGGTGAAGATGTCGTAGAGCCCGTCGTAGGCCATGTGGTCGCGCAGGTTCACATCGCCGTACTTGAAACCCTCGCGGCTCTTCTCCAGCAGATGCGGTGCCTGGCTCATCGACTCCTGGCCACCGGCGACGACGATCTCGTACTCGCCGGCCCGGATCAGCTGATCGGCCAGCGCGATGGCGTTGATGCCGGACAGGCACACCTTGTTCAGCGTCAGCGCGGGCACATCCATCGGGATACCGCCGGCGACGGCCGCCTGCCGGGCCGGGATCTGACCCGCGCCCGCGGTGAGCACCTGGCCCATGATCACGTAATCGACCTGGTCGCCGCGCACACCGGCCTTCTCCAGCGCCGCCTTGATCGCGAAACCGCCCAGATCCGACCCGCTGAAATCCTTCAACCCGCCGAGCAGGCGGCCGACCGGGGTACGCGCACCGGACACGATCACGGAGTTGGTCACGACGAGCCTCGCCTTCTGCAGTTCACAGCATCGGTGGATCAGCGCTGCCCGCACCGCGGCGCGACGACAGCCTCGTACTCAACGGTAGCGGGTCCGGCCGCGACGACCCCGCGCAGGTACGCGCTACGTTCGAAGCGTGAGCACTACAACCGACTCGAACGAATTCATCCCCGCGGACTACGTGGTCGCCGTCGACCACGTCGGTATCGCGGTGCCCGACCTCGACGCCGCCGTCGCCTGGTACGCCACCAATCTCGGCATGGTGGAAACCCATCGCGAGGTGAACGAGGCGCAGGGCGTGCAAGAGGCCATGCTGTCGTGCCCGGCGGCCGCCGACGACGCGACTGCCTTGCAGTTGCTGGCCCCGCTCGACGAGACCTCCACCATCGCCAAATTCATCGAACGCAGCGGCCCCGGTCTTCAGCAGCTGGCCTACCGCGTCACCGACATCGAGGCGGTTTCCGCACATCTGCGCAGCCGCGGCCTGCGTTTGCTCTACGACGCCCCGCGCGCCGGAGCCGCCGGGTCCAGCATCAATTTCGTGCATCCGAAGGATGCTGGTGGTGTGCTGGTGGAGTTGGTCGAGCCGAACCCGAATGTTACGCACTAGTACCAAGATCGGGGCGGAAGATCTCGTCTCGATGACATTCGCAGTCGACTCACCATCTACCCCACACAGGCTGTAGTTTGTTGGCCATGTCGTCACCTGAGTCCGATCGCAATCGCTTCGTTGCACTGCCCTTCACCGTTGTGCGCAAGGGTTATGCGCAAGACGAGGTGCGTAACTATTTCGACCGCTTCGATGCCGAACTGAGGGTCACCGCTACCGATCGTGATGCGGCCGCCGCGCAGGCTCGTAACCTTGCGAGCCAGCTCGAGGACGCGCGCGACGAGATCGATGAGCTCCGCAAGGAGGTCGACCGGCTGTCCGTGCCGCCGACCACCGCGGAAGGCATGAGCGACCGTATTTCTCGCATGCTGCGACTGGCCTCCGACGAGGCGTCCGAGGTCCGCGCCCTGGCGCAGGCCGAGGCCGCGGAAATGGTGTCGATCGCCGAGCAGCAGGCCACCGAGATGCGTGGCAAGTACGAGTCGCTGCTCGCCGAGACCAAGGAAAAGCGCGAAGCGCTCGAAATCGAGTTCGAGCAAACACTGGCGAACGCGCGCACCGAAGCAGCCAAGATCATCGAAGCCGCCCAGGCCGAGGCCGACCGCATCGGCAAGGAGGCCGAAGCCAAGCGCAAGGCCGCCCAGCAGGACTTCGAAGTCACCATGGCCGAGCGTCGCACCAAGCTCACCCGTGCCATGGAAGAGCTGGAGGCCACCAGCCGCGCCGAGGCCGCGCAGCGGATCAAGGACGCCACCGACGAGGCCAACCGCCTCATCACCTCGGCCACCCAGACCAGCGAGCGCAAGATCGCGCACGCCAAGGAACTGGCCGAAGAGATGCGCGTGCTGCGCGGGCGCGTCCTGGCCCAGCTGCTCGGCATCCGCGGCCAGCTGGATTCGGTTCCGGCGATGCTTGCGGCGGTCAACCGGGAGAGCGAGCTGCTCGACGGTGTGCCCGACCAGCAGCGCAAGTCGATCAGCGGCAGCGGCACCAAGTCCGTCACGGGTTCGCGCACCAAGGCCATCCCCGAGGTCACGCCCGAAGAAGACGACGTGGTCGACGAAGAGCGTGAGAACGCCGAGATCAGCAACTAACTGATTTCGGGCCTGCGCGGCGACAGAACACCATCAGCACCGAAGGCCGCCCCTACGGGGGCGGCCTTCCTCGTGTTCGGAGCCGGCTCGGGCTCCGAACCAGCCACCCGCGATGGCCGGTCAACTCCCCGCGACCACCACCTTGCCGAACGACTCACCCGAGCGCAGGTAGTCGTAGGCCGCCGCAGCCTCGTCGAAGCCGAATTCGCGGTCGATCACCGGGCGCAGCCGATGCTCGGTGATCACACGATTCATCGCCTCGAAGCCGGCGCGGCTGCCCACCGCGATCCGCCGGATCGACAGATACGACGAGCCGAAGGGATTATCCGGCAGGGTCGTTCCCGCCGCCGGCATCATCGCGCCGATCATCGTCACCATCGAGTTGTAGGCACCGGCTCGAACCGACTGCTCGAGAGTCGGCAGACCCACGGCGTCGACGACGTGCTCCACCCCGTGGCCGCCGGTCAGTTCGAAGACGGCCATGCCCCACTCCGGCGTCTCGTTCCGATCGATCACCGTGTCCGCCCCGAGTGCGCGCAGTCGCCGCGCCTTGGCCGCACTAGAGGTGATCGCGATGATCTCCGCGCCGAGAATCTTCGCGAACTGGATCGTGAACAGCGCGACCGCGCCGCTGCCGACGGTCAGCACCCGCTCGCCCGGACGCACCGGTGCCGGGGTGGTGAGCGCCGACCACGCCACCACACCGGCGCAGGTCAGCGTGGCGGCCTCGGCATCGGTCAGCTGCGCGGGCACGTGCACGATCGAATCCTCCTCCACCACTGCGTAGGTGGCCAGGAAGCCATGGCGGTTGGCACCGTACTGTTCGGCGGCCAGCGCCAAGGTCTGCGGACCGTCGACCCAATGCACGAAATAGCTCGCGGTGATCCGATCACCGAGCGCGGCGCGGGTGACACCTTCGCCCAGCGCGATCACCTCGCCGACGCCGTCGCACAACGGCACGGTGCCCGGCGTGAGCGGCAGCGGATAGGTTCCATCGAGCAGCATCAGGTCACGCCGGTTCACCGAGGCCGCGCGGACCCGGATGACCACCTGGTGTGGACCGGGTTCGGGCCGCCGCTGGGCGCCGACGATGAGGCCGTGCCGCGGATCCGCCCGATAGGCCAGGGCATTCACCGTGATCCCTCGATGAACTGGTGGTCGAACACGATCCGGCCGTCGACATCGAGAGCGAGCAGATCGAAACCGCCGCCCTGCGGCTCGCCGTCGTCGCGGCGGTTCATCGTCCAGGCGACACCGACCGTATTCGCGGGCAGTGCGACGGCTGGTCCGGCCGCGGCGAAGACGTATTCGCCACTGGCGAGGAACATTTCATAGGCGCGGGTGACCCGGCGTTCGAGAGCGTCGTAGCCGTGCACGCTGAGCGGCGGCGCCGGAATGGACAGGTCGGCGGCGGCCTTGCGGGCCTCGGCCGGCGGGTCGACCAGCAGCTGCATGCCGTCGACGGTGAACAGTTCCTCGATCCGGGCGCGGCGGGCAGTGGGGTCTGCTTCGTTCCAGAGTGCTACATAGCGGGTGGCGATGTCGTTGTTGCTCATGGCGGAAACTCTGCCGGGGCGAACGTCGACCCGCGATTCCCCGCAGGGAATGACTCGGCCGGTGACCACGCACGATGGCTCATACCCTGGCGGGAATGGCGCGCGGTGCCCCCACACGGTTGACTCGCACCATGACGACCGCGCAGACCACCGCATTCGGCCCCCAACTGCGCCGCTGGCGCACGCTGCGCCGGGTCAGTCAGCTCGACTTGGCCATTCGCGCGGAGACGAGTCAGCGCTATGTGAGTTTCCTCGAACAGGGCCGGTCCCAGCCGGGACGCACCATGGTCGTCCGCCTGGCCGAATCCCTCGAACTGCCCCTACGTGATCGCAACAACCTGCTGTTGTCCGCCGGTTTCGCGCCGGTGTTCCCGGAAAGCGATCTGGCCGCCCCGGAGTTGGCGCCGATCCGTGAAGCGCTCGCCGCGGTGCTCGACGGACACCTGCCCTACCCCGCCCTGGTAGCGCGCCCGCGCGGCGAACTGGTGACGGCCAATGCCGCGTTCGACCTGTTCACCGAGGGTGTCGCCGACCATCTACTGCGCGCACCGATCAACGTCCTGCGGTTGGCCCTGCACCCCGACGGTGTGGCGCCCCGTGTGATCAACCTGCCGGAATGGGGCAGGCACATCATCGACTCCTTGCGCAGCCGCGCGGCCCTCACCCCGGACCCCGCCGCGGACGCCCTCATCACGGAACTGTCGGGCTACTTGCCCACCGTCACTCCCGGACCCGACCATCTCGGCTTCGCCGTGCCCTTGCACCTGCGCACCGACGACGGCGACCTGCGGCTGATCACCACACTCACCTCGTTCGCCACCGCCACCGACGTGACCGTTGCCGAACTCCATCTCGAGGCATTCCTGCCCGCCGACGAGCAGACCGCTCGCGTCCTGCGCCTGCGCGCGTCGCGGCGCTGAGCGCGGCCGTCGGCGGCCTCAGGACCAGCGTCGGGTGATGCCTCGCGTGCGCCTGCCGTTCCAGCAGCCGCGGTGCCAGTGCCTGCGATCGTCCTCGCCGCCGTAGGCCGGCCAGGCGACGATATGCGCGACGCCGGGCATGATCTCGTGATCGCAGCCGGGGCACCGGTAGGTCTTCACCGCCCGAGTGCCGGGGATCGTGCGCACCACATACATCTCGTCGCCGGGGCCCGGCTCGGTGCGTCCGAACACATCGCCGAGCGGGCGCTCGGACGGCGCATCCGTCCGGCGCGCTGGGCGCGGTTTACGGCGGGGCATGGGTCCAAGCTTAGAAGAGCCGGAACTCGTTGCTCTCCGTGCCGCGCAGGGCGTCGTAATCCAGCGTCAGGCACCGTATTCCACGGTCCTCGGCGAGCGTGCGGGCTTGCGGCTTGATCTGCTGGGCCGCGAACACTCCCGCCACCGGTGCCAGCAGCGGGTCACGGTTGAGCAGTTCGAGGTAGCGGGTGAGCTGTTCGACGCCGTCGATCTCACCGCGCCGCTTGATCTCCACCGCGACCGTAGCCCCGTCGGCGTCGCGGCACAGCAGGTCCACCGGGCCGATCGCCGTCATGTACTCACGCCGGATCAGCGTGTAGCCGGCCCCGAGCGTTTGCACGTGCTCGGCCAGCAGCTCCTGAAGATGAGCCTCCACACCGTCTTTCACCAGCCCCGGATCCACCCCGAGCTCATGCTTGGAATCGTGCTCGATCTCCTCGACGGTGATCCGCAGTTCCTCGCCCGCCTTGTTGGTGACCACCCACAGCGCCCCCGCGCCGTCGCCGTCGCGCTCCTCCATCCAGCAGGGCGGACTCATCCAGTTCAGCGGCTTGTACGACCCACCGTCGGAATGCACCAGCACCGACCCGTCCGCCTTCATCAGCAACAGCCTCTTGGCCATCGGCAGATGAGCGGTGAGCCGACCGACGTAGTCGACCTGACAGCGAGCAATCACGAGGCGCACCGGGACGAGTGTAGGGGGCGGGCTTACCCCGGCTCGAGCGGGCTCAGCCGACAGCGGTCAGTTCGGCAGGGCGAAGCAGTAGGTCGCGTTCTCTTCTCTGTTCACGAAATGGAATTTGCCGAGCAGGATCATGTCCATCCGGCGGCCGGCATCGGTGCACTCGACCTCCCGATCGGCGTCGGTGACGATCTCCGAAGCTACGCTCTTCCTCGTCGCAGCCGGATCGGCACAGTCCAACGCCTGCTGCCGTCATACGGGTTCGTCACGAATCCCCCTCGCTTCCAAGCCAACTCGGTCACGTCGGCCAGCCACCCTATCGATGAACCCCAGAAACGACGAAGGCCCCCGACCGTGGTCGGGGGCCTTCGCGAAAGGATGTTCCGGCGGTGTCCTACTCTCCCACACCCTGTCGAGTGCAGTACCATCGGCGCAGGTGGCCTTAGCTTCCGGGTTCGGAATGGGACCGGGCGTTTCCCCACCGCTATAGCCGCCGTAACTCTATGAAACTATCCACCGCGTGTGGACAGACAACCAGCCCAGTGGAGGGCGGGGGTTGTTTGTCGACACACAGCATGTGTGTTGTTTCAGATACTGCACAGTGGACGCGTAGCTTCTTTGTTGGTAAGTCCTCGGCCTATTAGTACCAGTCACCTCCACCCGTTACCGGGCTTCCAGTTCTGGCCTATCAACCCCAT
>NZ_JAAGVC010000065.1 GCF_010858045.1 Nocardia cyriacigeorgica | reverse complement strand
TCCGGCAATACGGGTGACGGCGGCGGCAAGCGTAATGGCGGTGGGCAGCAGACGCCGCAGGGTCCAGGCCAGCAGCAGGGGCCCGCCCCCCTCACCACCGGAACCGCCGCCCGTTCCGTCGCCACCGCCGGCCCCGATCTTCTCGATATCGTTGGCGAGATCGTTGAAGAACTTGGCCAACTTCGGATCGGTTGTGCCCTGGCCGGTTCCGCCGCCGGGGTTGTCGGCGCCGACCGGAAGATCGTTGTAGGTGCCGCTCCAATCCTGGTTGGCGCCAGGGCCGGTTGGGGTGGGGCCGGGCCCCTGCTGCTGGCCTGGACCCTGCGGCGTCTGCTGCCCACCGCCATTACGCTTGCCGCCGCCGTCACCCGTATTGCCGGAAGAACCGTCTTTCTGCTTCCCGCCCGGGTCCTTGGGAGGCTTCTTCCCCTCGACGAAGTCTTTGACGCGTTCGATCCTCTTGGAGATGTCCAGCGAGGTGCTGCGCAGAGCATCCAGCAGCTTCTGCTCGAGCTCCTTGCTCAGCTCGAACGATGTGACGTTGCCGTCCTTGTCGTAGGTGCGCTGGACCTTGGTTTTCTTCTCCGCTTCCAGCTCTTCCAGGCTCTGGCCCCACGGTCGCGCGCTCGCATACATGGGCGAGCGCATCACTTGACCGAGGTCCTCCAACCTGCGGACGATGTCGCTCTTCGCGTCACTCACCTCGCTGGCGAGATCCTTGGTCAACACCTTGACGTCTTTGAGCCGCTTGTCGAGAGCCAGGTTGAGGCTTTCGATCTTCTCGTGATTGTCGCGGTAGATCTTCACCATTTCCGAGGTGAATTTCCCGCTCGGCAGCCCCGCGTTTTTCAGTTCCTCGAGCGGATCAGGCGCGGCGGATGGCTTACCGGCTCCGAGCTGGTCGACCTGGAGCTGCATGATCCGCCGCATCGTCGCGACGGTGTCATAGAAGAACTCGCTACCGCCCGGCGGCACCGGGAAGTCGACGGGGATGAAGTGTTTCTTCTGGTCGCCCATGTAGTAGGCGACACCCAGGACCTCTGTGTTGTCTTTGCCGCCGAGCGCGACGATCGTGCCATCGTCGTTGATCCGGTAGGCCTTGATCTTGTCGAGGATCGACTTGTCGAACTCGAATCCCTGCGACCACAGCGCCCGGCCTTTGTCACCCTTGGCGAGATGCTGGCCGCCGAGGATGTCGATGGAGTCGTTGTCGAACCGGGCACCGGTAACCGAGCTGGTGCCGTTGTCCGTGCCGGATTGCAGAGCTTTCTGGCCGAGCTCCTTGTCGACGAAAACCAGGTTGCCGTCCTGGAACCGCACGGCGTATCGACCGTTGTCCGAGACCAGTTCATCGTTCGGCCCGAGGGTATCGCCGACTTTGATGGTGTTGCTGCCGGTGGCGGCGTCGAGCTTGATGTCCTTGGTCGACGGTGCGTCGAATTCCGGTTCGACTGCCCCCTTGATGGGTGCGGTGCCGTCGAGCTTCTTCTCCTCCTCCTTCGGCGGCGGCGGGTCGTCTGACTTTCCGCCGGTGACGCCACCGCCGTCGCCCTCATCTTTTACTTTGACCGCAGCAGGGTACGAGCCGTTGGGGTTCTGGACATACGTCTCACCGCTGTCGGGCTTACCACCGGAACTCCCGCCACCGCCACCCGTGTCGGCAGGCTTGTCCTGCTCGGAGTTTTTCAACGTCTCGGCCAGGGGCGGCGGCCTGTCCTCCGGTCGAAGCAGGCCGCTTTCCTTGTACGCCTGATCGAGCCGGTATTGCTCCAGTGGATAGGTCTTCGGCTTGTCACCGTCGGCCATCAGGGTGTCCGATCGTGCATGGCGGCGTCATCGACGCTGCGATCCATGGCCACCGTTGGGATATCTCGGCTCCTGTCGAGCAGAGAGTCGCGCTGCCACTCAGGAGCCATCTTGTGCGCTCCTCGGCGTCGTCGGCGGTGGGGAGACCGCCGGGGGAACCGAAGCACCCGTGGGCGGGCCACCGACTCCGCTCGGCGGGGCGACCGAAGTTCCTGGCGCGGACACGGTTCCGGTCGTGGTGACAGGACGGTCCACGCGGCCGGTGTCGGCGGCGGACACCGCGGACGGCGCCTCCACGAACAGGGGGTGTTCGATGATCTGCTCGTGGGCGTATACGGCGTCGCGCAAGCCCTGGCGGGTCGGCTCGCCCTCGAGCAGCATCACCAGTTCGTTGCAGCGGCGTTCGAACACCATGTCCCGCAGGGAGGAATCCGAGCTGTCCACCCTGAGGTCGCCGATGCCGACGCGGCCGGGATCGACGCGACGCGAGAGCATGGAGGCCGCGAGCAGGTCGTCGGCATCGCGCAGGTCGTCCCACCACGGGGCCGGAACGGGTTGGCCGGCCTGAACCATCGCCAGGATGCGTTCGCGCACCGACCGCGCCTCAGCGGCTTCGACCGGCACCGGCCCGGCGCGACCGACCCGGACGTGTGCGTCGACCGCGAGCTCGATGCAGCGGCCGGGGACCTGCTCGTCGGTCAGCGCGGACACGTGCTCCAAGGCGCTCATCGTGCCGAACAGGCCGAGACGATCGGCGGTGTCCGGAGTGAATACGCGCAGATCCACTTCCTCGGCCGGGCGGACGTTGCCTTCGGTCGACACGTCGCGCAGTTGTGCGCGCAGGCCGGGGTCGATCGGCCCCGATGACACCAGCGCGGACAGCTTGGCGTTGGCCTTGGCGCCCCAGGCCAGGCCGAATTCGGCGAGCACCCGGGCCGGGTCGGTGACGCCTTCCCACGGTGAGCCTTCGCCGGAGTCGGTGCCGAGCAGCTCGTCCCAGATCCATGGCGACGACACCTCACGCGGCAGGAACAGCCCGGCGGGCATCCAGCCGCGGCCCTCGTTCGTGGTGATGAACACGCCGGCGCCGGCCGGTCCGCGCATCACCGATACCGCCCAGGTCAGGCCGATGACCGAGGAGTCGACCGCGGCGAGCACCGAACGCAGCAGCGTCCGCGCGATCACCAGATCTTCGTCGACCTCGTCGCCGACCACATGCGAGGGCTCGGCCGCCTTGTCCTTCGCGGCGGCCACGGCCGCGGCGAACGGGGTCGGCACCGGCGCCATCATCGGCGTGGCGTCGGAGCGGCCGCTCGTCTGCGACGGCGGGGCGGTGGCGGCCCGATCGTCCATCGGGCCGGCGACCGGCGCCATCGGCGCGACGCCCGGCATCCCGCTGGACGGCGGTGGCGTCGCGGTGGGCGCCGACGCTCCGGTGGGCTGGGCAGGCGCGGACGAACCGGTATTCGTCCCGGTGTCGGTGCCCGCTGCCGCCGCCGCGGTGGGAACCTGCGGGGTCACACCGGAAGCGGCAGCGGGTTGCTGCGCAGCGGTTTCCGACGCACCGGGGGCGCCGATGCCGGGTGTGACCGGTGGCGGCGTGGTGACGTTCGGCGCCGGCTGGTCGGCTGTCGGGCCGGAGGGATCGGTCTGATCCGGCGCGGTACCGCCCGGGAGCACCGGATCGGGGGCCGGGCGGTCCGGAGCCGAACTGTCCGGTGGTGTGGTGCCCGTGCCGGGGCCGCCCGTCGACGGAGCGTCGGGTGTCTGTCCGACGGGCGTCGGCGCCGGAACCGGCTGAGTGCCCGCACCCCCTCCGGTCGGAGTATCGAGACCCTGGCCGCCGCCGCGCACGGCCTGCGCGCCCTGCTGATCGGACCACTCGTAGTCGTTGGCGGACTTGATGAGATAGTCCGCGGTCCTGTCGTGATCGTCGGCCAGGGCATTGCCTGCCTTCTGCCGTTCGTTGTAGTACTCGACCAGCGCTTCGTAGACGGGATCAGCGATCGCCCCGTAGGTCCGTGGGAAGTCGTTGAGCCAATCCAGGGGAGGCTTCGCCCATTCCCGGGTGTCTCGGGCGACGCGCCGGTGCTGTTCAGCCAGCTGCCGCAACACCGCGGGGTCGAGACTCAGACCTTCCGGCACGCCTGATCACTCCTTCCACACCACTGACCCGTCCATTTTCGGCGCTTCCCGCCATTGGGAATCCGCGCCTGGTCAGCGGACGGTCGGCGCGGAGACCGCCGATGGCCGGTTCGCACCGGGCCGGGGCGCGGCGGGTTCGGCCAGCGCGGGATGCCCGGTCACCTGAGCGTGCGCGTACATCGCGTCGCGGAGCAACTGCCGGGTCGGCTCGCCGGCCAGCAGCAGCACGAGCTCATCGCAGCGGCGCTCGAACACCATGGCCCGCAACGCCGCACCCTCGGTGCCGGTGTGCTCGGCGCGCAACTCGCCAAGCGTCACCCGTGACGCGTCGAACCGCCGTGACACCATCGACGCGGCGAGCAGATCGTCCAGATCGCGCAGCTCGTCGAACCACTGCTCGGGCACCTCGCGGTCTTGCCGAATCGCGCGGAGTACGCGTTCGCGCTGGGTGGGCGCACCGAGGGCGTGCGCGTTCTCGCCGAGCGCCCGCGTGACTCGCTGATGGGCGTCGACAGCCAGATCGACGCAGCGGGCGAGGATTTCGTCGTCGGGTACCGCCGCGACCCTGGCCAGCATGCGTGGGGAGGCCGTCAGTTCGAGCCGGTCGACCAGCTTGCCGGTGCGCGCGCTGAGATCCATCTCGGGTGAGGCAGGCACCTCGCCGATCGTCGCCACCTCGCCCAGTTGGGCGGCGAGCACGGCGTGGATCGGAAGCGAGGAGGCCAGAGCCGTCAGCCGAGCACCGGATTTGCGTCCCCACGCCACGCCGAACTCGGCCAGCACCCGCGCCGGATCCGACAGGCCCTCCCAGGCCGAGCCATCGGAGACCGACCACATCCACGGCGTCGACAGTTCCGGCGGCACGAACACTCCGGTGGGCAACCAGCCTCTGCCCTCGTTGGTGGTGAGGAACGCACTCACCCCGCCGGAATGGCGCATGACCGCGACCGCCGTGGCATGCCCGACGACAGGGGGTGCGGCGGCGAGCACACCGGCCAGCAGCGTGCGGGCGAGGACCAGATCGCCGTCGACCTTGTCGCCGAGGACGAATGACGGTCCTGCTGCCGCCGCCATGGCCGCGCCGACGACATTGCGCACCATGTCGCCGGAATCGTCCGGGTCCGCGGGTTGCTCGTGTGGTGGCATCCCGGGCCGGGGAGCCGGCTGGCTGTTGGACGCGACTGCCGGCCCGGTCGGCGCCGGGGCGCCCGCAGCAGGTTGCGGCCCGACGACGGGAGCCTTCGCCGGCGCCACCGGCGGCGCGGGTGGCGCAGCCGGCGACGATGGCTGCGCCGCCGCGCTCGATGGAACGGCGGTTTTGCCGGTCACCGGCGGTGGCGGAGCAGCGGGCGCTGCGGCCGTGACCGCCGACGGTGGCGGGCCGGCCGGCAAGATCGGAGGCGGCATCGCACCCATGGCGGCCGCGGCGGCCTGGTCCGGCCCTGGATCGCTGTCCGCCGCGAAGTCCGCCCCCGGGTTCTTCTGCCCAGCGGCGCGAATAGCGGCATCGGCCACGGGGTCGGCCGGATCCGCGCCCGGGTCCGTCTCGGAGCCGGATGATTTCGCGCGAGTGGACTCACCATCGGAACGCTGCTCGTCCGAACCGGCACGATAGGCACTCGCGCCGGCCAGGCGATCCGAGGCGTCGCCGGAGGGTCGATCGCCCGGGCTGCTCGACCGATCGATGCCGGGATCGGAACCCGCCGCGCCCCTGGCCGTATCGGGGATGACCGCGCCCCACGGTGTCGGCACCTGACCAGCGGAACCACGACCCACCGGGCCGGAATGGACCGGGCCGCCCGCAGGATCGGATACGGGGACGCTGCCGCCGGTCGAATCGCCCTCGCCCCGGGGCGTGCGGTCGATCGCCGCGCCCTGCCCGGTCGACTCGCCCTGGCCGACCGACTCGCCCTGCCCCGCCGGCTCGACGGGCCCAGCCGCAGGCCCCGGTCCGGTGACGATATCGGCCGGCCCCCTGGCCTCCGGCGATTGCCCGATCACATCGGGCGTCTCATGCACCGGAGGTGGAAGCGTGTGCGGTCCAACTGGATTCGGCAGCGGCGTGGGAACAGGCCCGCCGCGAGGATTCGGCGCAGCGGGCGCCGTGGGCGGTTGCCGAAACCGGTCGTGCACCGGCTCCGTCGGAGCACGACCCGATGGTGGATCAGGCGCTCCCGAACGGCGCTGCGTCCACGGACCGGGCTGCCTCAGCAGTTCCGCGATTCTGGCGAGCGCGGGTACACCGGACGGGCTCAGCGTGGCCAGCGCCGCGGCGACCACATCGCGCACGTCATCGCGCGCGGTCGCGAGGATGGCGGCAATCGTCGCTTCGGCCTCTTCCGGCGTGGGCCGGTTCGCCTCGCCGTCGGTACTTTCGGCACTGTCATCGCCTTGGGCCCTGCGGCGCACTGCCGTGATCCGAGCCGTGGCGTCGTCGACGATGTCGAGAATCCGGTTGCGGGTCCGATAGACCAGGTCACCGAACCCGCGGAAGACCTCGCTCGCGGCCAGCAGCGCGTCGGCGAAGGCCTGCGGCATCCCCTGCTGCGCCAGCATTTCGTCCTTGATGGGTTGCAGGCGTTCACTGGCCCGCACCGCTTGATCGAAGGCCAGCCGCGCCTGAGGTGCGTCACCGGTGTTCAGCGCGGAGGCCGCGGCCCGCGCCCGGGTCTCCAGCGCATTCCAGTGCGCCGGAGAGACCTCGGGCCAATCGTCGCCGACGATGGCGTCCCAGTAGGGGCTCGTACGCTCCGGCTCCATGGCGTTCGGCTGTTCCGGCGATCAGACCGGGCGGTGTCCGCGCACCGCGGCCGCGCCGAGGATGTCGGCGATGTCGTGGGCATTGGCGCCGTCGACCGCTTCCCGGAGTGCGATATCGGCGCGCCCGAGGCAGCTACGCACAGCATTGCCGAAAGTTTCGGTGATCCAGTCGAGTTCGCCGACCAGCGCATGGTCCAGCGACGACGACGGGCGGCACGTGAGCGTGAAATCGCCAACCGCCGCGCCCACCTGGCCGGCCCCGGAAGTCATGGCATACACATAGGCCTGCACCGGGCGCAGAACTTCGGGCGTGCTGTCGCGGTCCAACATGTCAGGGTCCTGTCTCGGATCCGGCCGGTATCAGGGCGTGCGGCCCAGCTCGGCGTTCTCCATGGCTCGGTAGGCGGCCTCGGTCGGCAGATCGAAGGCGTCGACGGTGTAGGGGCGGGCGCCGTTGTATTCCATCTCGGCGCGCAAGCCCACCCTGGATTTCAGATGGGCCAGCCGCGCGATCCGCAGGATCTCGGCCGACAGCCAGGCATCGCCGTTCTCCCTGGCTTCGTCGGTCAGGTGCAGACCGACCACCTCACCGTCACGGTTGCAGGCGACGCCGACGCTGTGATCGAGGTTGACCACTTCGTAGATCATGCTCTGCCAGTCCGGGGCGGCGGGGGCGTCACCGTGATAGCCGTCCTCGTCGAAATCGTCGAAATCGACCGGCTCGGTGGCATTCGGATGCGTCATCGGTTCATCTCCGGGGGTCGTTCGGTGGCGTCGGCAGCCGCCACCGCGGTGGGTCTGGGGGCCGGGCCCGGCGCGTCCGAGGTTCCGGAGAGTCCGGCTACCAGGCCCGACCACATCGTGTCGTCGATGGTCATCACGAATCTCAGCGGCCAGAACCGCGCACCGAGGTACACCTCTCCGGTGCCGTCCGGCGCCACCTCGATGCGGTCGACGCCGTCGTCGGCCGCGTCGAGGACGAGGGTGGTGACGGGCGGGCGTTTGTCGTCGACGTGAATGATCGACGCTCCCCCACCGGGGAAAAATCCGCGGCGACACCTCGGGCTGTCGCCGACCGTCACCGCCTCACTGTTGGTGGTGATGGTGACTTCGGGATCGAGCAGCAACTGCATCACCCACGAACGCGCCACGGCCACCGCATGATCGGCGCTGATCGCGACCTGGAGGAACGCGGCCAGATCGATGACGAGAATCGCGTCCCCCATGGTGATTCCGGCCACCACCAACCGCCGGGCGGACTCCACCGGCGGGGGCAGCTCGTCGGCGGACAACGTCAGCAGTTGGGCGCCGGCACCGGTATTCGTGACCGGATATGCGGTCACCGCGCCGGTGGCGACGTCCACCGTGAAGGCGCCGAACGGAGCGGCCGCATTGGCCGCCGTGCCCGCCAGCCTGCTCAGCCCTTCCTCGTGCAGCCAGCGGATCGCCTCGCCAGGACTGACCGTATCGGCCTGCGTCATGACGACGCCCCGGACGCACCGGCGGTCGCTTCCGGCTCGGCTGACTCGAGGGGGCCGTCCATGACCAAGCGATACTGGCGTCCGGCGTCGGCGGCGCTGTCGCGGATCGCGGCCATGATCTCGTCGACCAGCTCCGGGCTGGTGAATCGGTCCACCGTGCCGGGTGCGAGATACAGGCCGGTCAACCTGCCCATCGCGTCGACCTCGGGAATGACCGCACCGCTCGGCGAGGGACGCCGCGCCCGGATCGCATCGATCTTCTCCCGCATATCGGCGATGCGGTGACGCAGGTCGCGCGCCATATCGAGGGCGGCCTGCACATCGGGATGGATCTTGGTCATGCAGAACCTCCGGAGTGACTCGAATGCTGGTTGCCTCCAGCCGAATTCGGTGTCGGCGGGGTGACGCTGGGTGCGATGGTCGGACGTTCGCCGATCACCATCTCGGTGTGCGGCGTGTCGTCGACGTACATGAGGCGATCGGGGTGCCAGGCGACGACCCGGTTGCGATCCTCACCACCGCCGCCGGGCCCACCGGCCCCTGGAGCCATCGGCATGTACGGCATCATCGGCATGCCCGCACCCCGCATCGCGCTGCCCGACCCGCCGGACGACGACGCGGACAGCGGTTCGATCACCGGCGCGCGCGGCAACCCCTGCGTCAGACCCGCGGGCACCGAAGCCGACGTGGTCAGGGGTGTGGGTGCGGCGACGGCGGCCGCGTCGAAATCGCCGACGGAACCGCCGAAGCCTCCGCCGCCACCTCCACCGCCGCCGAAGCCTCCGTAGCCACCGGGGGAACCGAAGCCGTAGCTGTCGTCGTACAGTTCGTCGCCCAGGGCATAGTCGTCGAGGTATTCCTGCGACGACTGGTCCAGCGGCAGGCCGCCCATGCTCGACATCGCGTTCATCATGGCGGGCAGCAGATTGGCGAGCATGCTTGGGTCCATGGCCTGCTCACCCGAGCCCTGTTCGCCGCCGCCCTGGCCGCCCGAGCCCTGACCGCCTGCGGCCTGACCCGCGGCGGATTCCGCGGCAGCGGCTTCACCCGGAAGCGGCGTGTTGGTGGCAGCGCTGTATCCGGTGACCGTTTCCGCCGAGCGGGCGTTCTGCTCCTCGAATTTCGCCAGCGCCAGGGCAGTGCGCGCCTCGTTCTTGGAGCGCATGGCGGCGAGCAGTTCCTTGCGGGCGGTGATGATCTCCTCCGGCGTCGGATGCGTCGACTTCGCGATCCGGAACGCCTCGCTGTAGGAGTCGATCGAATCGGCGAGCAACCGCATTCCGGTGACCAGATGGCCGAGCCAGCCGCCGTACCGGGTGAGATTGCCGGCGACCTTCTCCCCGACCGGCGTCCACTGCGCCATGGCGGCGGCCGAATCGGCTACGGCCTGGTTCGCGATCGGGGAGATGTCACGGGCGAATCCTCGTACTTTCTCGGCGAATTCCTTCGCCGGCCCCGGCCCCGGGCCCGCCTGCAACTGCTTCGCGAAGGTCAGCGGGTCGATGGCCGCACTGCTCGGCGCCGAGTACACGGGTGGCTTGCGATGCGGCATCGGAACCGGTTCGGCGATCGGGTTCGCGATGATCTCCCCGCCGCGGCCGCCGATCGCGCGGGCCCCCGCATCGTCCTGAGTGCTATAGGCCTGGGCGGATTTCCCGATCTTGTATGCGTCCATCGCGACCGCGTTGAGCACATCGATCATGCCGTTCACGACAGCGGCAGTCTGAGCATTCAACTGCGGCACCTTCGCACCGGAGATCGGGTCGGCGCCCGCGGGCACCACCCAGCCGCTGGGCAGCGCCAGTCCGGTGTCACGTGCGGCGTCGGTCAAGCCCGACGCCGCCTTCACCAATGCGCTCAGATCGACATCGAGAGCCATAATCGTCTCCCCTCAGACCAACCTGCACCCATTACGCCACCACCGTCGGCTGCTGATCCGCCGTGGCGGGCGCGGGCGCCGCCGCACCGGCGTCGGTGGGCGGCACCGCATCGATCCCATTCGGATGGAAGAAGCCGTTGAACGCCCCGTACGGCCCGTCCTCCTTCATGATGTCGCCGGTCACCGCCTGGAGTTCGCCGTTGGCGACGATCTCCAGCGTGCCCTCCGCACCGCCCGCCGCCGGGCTCGCACCGTCGGCCGCGGGCGCAGCTCCCGCACCGCCCTCGTTCTTCCAGACGACAGCGATCGCGGTGCCGTCCTTCCAGCTCGCCACATCGCCGGTGATCAACTGGCTCGGATCGATCCGCATTCCGATCGTCTTGTCGTCGTTCCACTTCGCCGGCGTATTCGCGTACGCGGCCTTGGCATCGATGCCCTTCTTGTTGGCGACGGCGGCTCCCAGCGCGCTGTGCACCACCGGCGATACCCACAGTGTGGGCCGCCCGGGGAAGTCGAACGGCACCAACCCCTTCTCGTTCGGCACCGGTCCAGCGGCCTGACCGGGGGGCGGCGGCGTACCCGCCCCGGGAGCAGCCGTGGCACCCGAGTTCGCGTTCACCGGCTGCCCATTCGCGGTACCGGGTGCCCCCTGACCCTGCTGCGCCACCGCGGGCTGCGCCGCGGGCTTCGGCTGTACCACGTCACGCGGCTTGTCCCGCCTATCCTCGAGCTCCTCACGCCGCCGCGCCAGATCCCGATCCAACTCGTTACGCCGCGCCAACTGATCGTTCATCCCGGGCAACCCCATGCCCATACCCGGCATCATGCCCATGCCAGGGAATCCCATTCCGGGCATGCCCATACCAGGCATCCCGCCAAGGCCTGGCGAGGTCGGCGAGGAGATCGGCGGATTCACCCGCGGCGGAGTGGAAATCGGCGGAGTCGTCGTCGGCGGCTTGATATCCGAGGTCGGCGGCTTGATATCCGACGTCGGCGGTTTCGTCGTCCCCGGCGGGGTGGTGGTGCCCGGCGGTGTGATCGTGCCGGGGCGTGTCGGGTCGGGAGTGGTACCGGGTTGCTTGGGACCCTTGTCGTTGAGCCAGGGTGGGGGGTTTTGTCCCGGGCCCGTGGTGCCAGGACCGGTAATGCCCGGCCCGGTCTGGTTCGGTCCGGTGGCACTCGGGCCGGTTGGGCCGCCCTGGTACTTCGACAGCGCATCTTGGAGCGCCTTCGCTTGAGCCTGCCGATCGGCCTCGGCTTTCGCGAAGAATTCCTTCATGTCGTTCTGATAATCCTGGCGCATATCGTCGCCGAGGCCACCGGTCTCCTTCTGCGCGATCTCCCGGACCCCGTCCACCGCCATGAACGCGTCCTCGACTATTCCAAGGAAGGACACGTCATCGAAATTTTGCTGCGCGATGAGGTTGATCTCATCCATCAACGCGGCGATGTTCTCCCGCCCGGTCTTTGTCGACTCCTTTGTCTTGGAGACCTTGTCCGCAACCTTCTGCTGCACCTCCTCGTACGCACCGGCGGTGATCCGCAGCATTCTCGCCGCATCCATGTAGCCGGGCTGGTTCGCCTTGTCACTGACCGCGGCCTCCAGCTTCGGCAACGTCGGCAGCTCCATATCGGCCGGCTCACCCTCGCCGAACAGGCGATACGTGATATCGAGGTATTCCACAAACGAAGGTTGCGTCACGACATCAATGCCCTAACTACCCGATACCCATCAGGACGGCGCGGAGGACGCGGCGGCCGTCTTTCCGCCCCAGATATCCTTCATTCCCTTCGATAATCCGGCAGGTTGCCACAGCACCCCCTGCGGTTCAGCTGGATTCACGATATTGGGGCCCTTGTTCTCCTGGAGAACAAAGGGAGTTCCCGGCTTTCCGGCAGATTGAACGTGGGCACCGACCCATTCCCCGGTCCCGGTATTAGCGGTCTGCTTGTCGGCCTGGTTCTGGCCCGCAGATCCGGAACCTCCACGCGGAGGGAACATCGAACTGGCGGCAGAGTAGCCGAGCCCCGAACCTCCACCTCTGGCCAGGTGGGCGCCCCACCTTTCCTTGCTCGAGGTGATGACGTTGCCGAAGCGATTCTCACCTGGATTGAAGGCGTTTCGCCACGAATCGGGCCTGGACTTCGTGACGGCTGCGGCGCGCTCCGACCGTATCAGGTTTCGTCTTGCCCCGCCCGTTACACCGCTATTGTTCTTGGCATTCTTCACGGCGGTGGCCACTCGCTTTGTGCCCTTCTTACTCAGGCCACTCAAGAACACTCGTTTGCCGACCTGGCCACCGACGCCGCCGCCGATCATCGACGCAGCTCCGATGAGAATCCCTTCCTTCCGGAAGCCGCCGTTTTCGATCGCGTCCCCGAAGTAGCCACCCAGCCCGGCACCGATCGCGGTCCCGACCCCGGGCAGCACAACACTTCCGATTGCCCCGCCGACTATCGGCAGCGCTGTCCCGAGAACGCTTCCCCAAAATCCCATCAGAGGCCTCCACCATCAGTCGGTAGCCGAAGCGCTCGCCTACACCGGCCATGACGAGACGACCACTCATCCACCAGGGCCCGGGCAGCCAGGGACTCCAGCTCTCCACCGCGGCAATCAGTCATGTGCCAGACACCCTTCCGACCCACCCATTGTCAAAGATCCCCAACACTGGGAACCCACGCCGCGAGCCAGCGGGTGAGGATGAAGGGAGCGCTCGCCACCGACGGGCGCTACACCGTTCGGCAATGGATGCCACGTCGCTGATCAGGAGGACAGCCAGATGAGCCTCCGGCCCCGGGTGACCTCAGCGGACCGGCATCGCCACTCGAGTATTCGAATTCGCGCCGGAGTCGGTTCATGACGAGCGCAGAGATCTGGCAACCTGCTGAAACGCTGTTCGTAGACGACGAGCGGATTGCCGATGGCTCGGCTACCACGAGCCCCTGGTCGCCCCCATCGCGACGGCCACGCGGCGGTGTGGCCATGCAACCGGCGTCGACCGTCCCGAATGGAACTCCCGCTACCTCTGCGATACCTCCCGACACCGCCGCATCCAGCCGGACTGCAGCAGCCATCTCCGTACCACGCGATAGTTCAGGCGGTCCGGGTGTCCCGCCCACCGGACCAAGCTTCTCGCCGGTTGCAGGCACACTCGCGGGGCCTGGTACATCAAACGCCTCGGCCGTCGATGCTGCGCAGGTCTCGACGCCCGGGGCCTCGAGAGGGCCGGCCGGGAATACCGAGTCCGCCTCGGTCTCGAATACCGACACAATCGCGTCGTTGGCGGAAACCGCCCAGTCCGCGGGCATGAGCGTACTACCGATGATCGCTTCGGCGCTTTCAGGGCTCGGCGGCGAGAGGAGCGATAGCTCGCCCCAGCCGTCAGCGGTGGCACCGACTCGGGGCACTGCGTCCCCATCAGATGAGACATCGGCAGATTCCCGCGCAACGCCGGTTGCTTCCAATCCCGGACGCGATGCTGAGAGCGTGGCCGATGCGGTGGCAGTCGGTACCACCGCCGGCCTATCTCCTGCGGCGCAACGCGCCATCAAGGCGCTGAGGCTGCTGGCAGCCGCATACGGCGATGCCAATCCCACCAATCCTGAAGTCATCGAGCTGCGCGAGATGCTCGGCCTCACTCCGGGTAGCGGCGGCGCGGTAACCGGTAGCCGTGCGCGACAGCTGTTCCAGCGCACTGCGGCGACCGCATTCAGTAATCTCGACAATCAGCTGGCCCAGTATGTCTCGGGTTTGGCAGGCAACCACAAGGTCGACCGGAAGAAGCTCACTCAGCTCATTCGGGAAGTGAATGTCGCGCTGGCCGAACTGGGGCCGCATGCCTATACCCGGGAAGGTCAGGCGCACGTCAACCAGATCCTCACCGCCGCATTGCAGAAGGCGCACACGATCGTCTCGTCCGGGCAATCGGCTACGAAGGACATGGCCACTCACATTCAGCGGCTGACCAGCCAATATCTCTGGGATATCAACGGACGGCAGCCTCCGACCGCAAGCTATAGCGGTAGCGTCGGATACAGCAGCGGCAACGTCGGAGTCGGCGGTTCGATCGGCCAGTGGATCCAGCAGGCCATGGATATCCTGCGCCGATCCGGCACGGATATGACCAAGGTCGATCCCGCGGCGATCGCCATCATGGCCGAGCACGAGTCCAGCAACAATCCACAGGCGATCAACCTGTGGGACGACAACGCCAGACGAGGGAATCCCTCGAAGGGCTTGCTCCAGACCATTGATCCGACCTTCCGGCAGTACGCACTTCCCGGCTACAACGACATCTGGAATCCGGTCCACAACATCATCGCCGGCGTGCGCTACGCACTCGACCGATACGGCTCGTTGGGCAACGTGCCCGGGGTGAAGGCGGTACGCGCCGGCGGCGCACACGTGGGGTACTGACCGTGGCTGTGCCCACTGTCGATACCGGCCCCGTCGACCCGGCACCCGGGCGCAGAGAACGACGGCAACGCGCCGGCAACAAGGGCCCAGCACAGCCTCGCCCGCCCACAGGCTCCTCCGTGCCCGGGGCGGGAGCTGCGGCGACGGCCGCCAAGCCGGGCGCACAATCAGGTGGCACGCCTACTCCGACATCGCCTGCCACCGCGCCGGGAGTGGTACCACCGGTCGGCGACGCGCGGACCGGCGGTGTCTCCGCGGCGGCCGGTGCGGATTTGGGCGCTCTGCCCGCCGCGCTCGTCGGGATGGCCGCGCCTGCGATGGCAGCGCTTGCCGCCATCGCAGGACGCTATGGCGATGGCTCGCCCTCAGCGGTCACCGGGCAGGGCTACGCACCGCCTGTCGTCAGTACTGGCGCGCCGACCGGCCCCTTACGTTTGGGCGGGGAGATGGGCGCCCAATACGGTCTCCACGAGGGCAATACGTCTCGTCGCGTCGAGGCCCTCGGCAACTTGAACGTCGAGCTCGAGCGGATCCTCGGCGATGCGGCGAATTCCACCGCCCACGGCAGGGCGGCGATGAGCACACTCATCGCCGAAGTCAACACGGCGCTCACCGCCTTGGGGCCGGTGGCGGACACGCCCGAGGGCCAGCAGATGGTGATCGCCACGCTCGGCAGGGCGCTACAGCGCGCCGGGACCGTGCTGGGCCAGGGGCAGACCAACGCCGCGGTGTCGGCGGATCGGGTAGCCGCGCTCGCGGGTCGATATGTCCGGGAATCGCGGCCCCAGGCACCTGCACCTCGCAGGCGGCGCCGAACCCGGCCGGGCCGCGGCGGCGCTGGTACGGGCCCACCTCGGACAATGCCGACCGGGCAGCAGAGTCAATGGATCGATCAGGCCATGCGTGTACTGGCCGAGAACGGCTACGACACAAGCCAGATCGACCGCTCGGCGATTGCGGCGATCATCCAGCACGAGTCCAGCGGCAACCCGCACGCGATCAACCTGTGGGACAGCAACGCGGCCGCAGGTATCCCGTCGAAGGGACTGATGCAGACCATCGACCCGACGTTCAACGCCTATTCGCTGCCGGGGCACCGCGATATCTGGAACCCGGTGGACAACATTATCGCCGGGGTTCGATACTCCATCGATCGGTACGGCTCGGTGAGCAATGTGCCAGGGATTGCCAGCATGCGCGAGGGCGGCGCGTACATGGGCTATTGAGACACCGCACGTAGGTCAGTTCGCCGCTCCGGCGAGTACCCGTTTCGCGCGTGCGTCGCTGTCGGAGGGAACATCCAGCAGCATGAACTCGCCAGTGGCCGGATCGACGGCAACGACCCGCATCAATCCTGCTACGAACTCGCCCGTGTCCGCATCGGTCGCAGTGACACGGGTATGTTCCACCGCGATCCCCGCCCGGGTAGGCGCGTTATCACGATAATCCCAGAAGACCAGATCTCCTGGCGAGACGGCGCCGAGTCGCACGCGCTGACCACACAGCGCCTGCCCTGCGACTGTACTGGGTAGGTACACGGCCGTCTGCTGATCGGCAGTCTGGGCGCAGGAGCCGGTCGGCGTCGTATACCCGGATGGCGCACTTGGGGAGGCCGAACCCGTCGAGCCGGAGGCGGTCCCGTCGGCCGGCGCACTACAACGGCCGGTGGGCACTGCGGCCGAAGCGGCGTAGACCAGGTCCCGAATCACTTCTCCCTGCGCCACGTCGGATCCTCCTGCCCGACGACCAACCTGCGCATATGCCAGTTCACGAGCGCAATCGACCGCGAAACCCGTGTTGGCGTTGCGCAGTGCCGGGGTTTGCAGCGGAGGTGCCCCAGAAGCTATCGCCGACATGCAGGCGCGGTGATAGTCCGAGATCTCCGTCTCGCCCGGCGCGACGGTCATCGACACGAGAGGATTTGTCGAGGGCACATCGGACGGCTCCCACTCCTCGTCGGAATCGCATGGGGTGGAACCGGCAGTCGTAGTGGTGGTAGCCGACGGGTCCGGCCCGATCGCACTGTCGCATTGACAGTTGAAGAACTGCTCGCCGGACGAATTACTGACCCCGCTGAATGCCGCGACCACGATGAACAAGCACCCGATGACCGCGGCCACCGCACTCGCCGCCAATACCTGCACGTTCATGGATTGTTTCGACCACCCTCACCCGTTATGGCATCTACCGCGGCGGCGCCAAATCCGCACCCGACGCGCCTTCGCCCTGGGTGTGACGTTCGAAGACGCGGGCGTCGCTGATATGGTCCCTGAGGTTGCGGACCTTGGGATGAACCACACGGGAGTTGGCGCCGCCGACAGTGGTAATCCGGTGTGCCGCCTGGATTTCATCGAGCGGAGTCCGCAGGAGCTCATCGACCCCGCCGAGAATATTCATCGCATGGCCGTTGGCTATCCAGTTCAATGTTCGCTCGGCACCACGGCTTTCTGCTTTTGTTTGCGTAGTGATCACTGCACCATCGGCATCAACACGATCGGCCTTGAGCTGCAACTCCTTGACCTTGGCCAGCGAGGGGTTGGCGAGATATTGCCTGGCGTCATCCAACTGCGAATCTGTCAGCGAGACACCACCGATTCGCTGAGTGCGGAGGTCTACCGCAGCCATCTCCAATGCGTACAGGTTGGCTTCGGTCGGATTGCTCTCGAAGGCCCGGTGAAGGGCCTCGACAGCAGCCAGAGGTTTGAACTTCGCCGGTTCTTCGGCTGTTTTACTCTGCCCGTAGTTATGAGCGTCGATGGCATCGAGCATGATCCGCCTATCGGTGAATCCGGCCATGGTGAGCGCACCGAGTAGGTCGCCGTCCATGGCGCCCCTGTTGGCTGCCCGTCGCACGGCGAGCGCGGCACCGCGGGCGGTATCGATCCCACTGGGAATATTGATATCCGCTGGCGTCGCGAGCGTTTCGGTCGCATTGAAACCTCGGATCCGAGAAATTTCGTGCTCCTCGACCGCGTCCCTTGCCCCCTCGGCGAACTGAAGTCGGTTCATATAGCTGGCCGGGAACGCCTCCATCATATGCGGCCGAGAATACCCGTACCCGGTAACCCTTCGCTGACGCTCGGCCATTCTCGCCCGTGGATTCAACGGATTGACCGCTCCCAAAAGCCACGCGGACGCAGGTGAATTGTTGAGGGTCGACAAAACGCCCATCCCGGCGAGCAGCGTTGCACCCGCACCCATCGAGTTGGTGACCCCGGCGGCCCCCATTCCGGTGAATGCGGGACTCGCCATCGTCATCGGTGTGATC
>NZ_JAAGVC010000064.1 GCF_010858045.1 Nocardia cyriacigeorgica | reverse complement strand
ACTGTGGACAACCCCCCGCCTGTGAATAACCGCCCCGCGCCCACCCCGGTGGCCGCGGAGTGATCACACAAGCAGTCTCCCTGTCACATAACGTATGGGGCCCAATTCGGTCGACAAGCTATGTGCTGGCTGCCCGGAGGGTGGGGCTAACTGGTGTGTTCTAGTGCCTGCTTGATGCGTTTGATGTGCGTCGCCCACATGCTGCGGGAGTGCTCGGCTTCCTGCTCGTCGGCGTTGTTGTCCTGGGTGAGAGTCAGGTGGGTGGTGTCGTCGCCGGTCAGTTCGTAGGTGAGGGTGTGGTAGTTCGCCGGGGTGTCCGGCTGGCCGGATAGTGGGCTGTAGTGGGTCAGCTTCAGTAAGCGGCCGGGTTCGGCGGCCAGGATCTCGCCCTTGTCGGTATAGGCGCGGTTCTGGTATTCGCCCTGCCAGACGATCGGGCTGCCGACCTGCCAGTCGGTGCGCACCTCGGCGCCGAACATGAAATCGCGGATCTGCTCCGGGTCGGTCAACGTCGCCCACACCTGCTGCGGCGAGGCATCGATGTCGATCTCGACGGTGGCGGTGAAGCCGGTCATCGCCCTCAACTCCTCTCGCTCGATACTTCGACCGTAGGCCGCGAGCGGGGATGAATCTTGCAGAAAGGCGTCAGACGCCGAAATCGCGCTTGACCTGCTGGGCGTTGCGGTGCTCGACGAAGAACGACAGCAGCGGGATGGTGCCGGCGAGCAGGGTGCCGACGGTGCGGCCGGCAGGCCAGCGCACCTTGACCGCGAGGTCGGCGGTGAAGATCAGGTAGATGAAGTACACCCAGCCATGCACGACGGCGATCCAGCGCGGGGTGTCGACGTCGAACCCGTACTGGGCGATCATCTCGGCGGTGAGCAGCAGCAGCCACAGACCGGTGGTCCAGGCCAGCACGCGGTAGCGCAACAGGGCGCTCTTGATCTTGCCGGTGTTCGCGGGGGCCTTGGCAGGGGTGGCGGGGGTGGCGCCGTCGGTCAGCGTGGTGTCGGTGGAGTTGTCGCTGGCGCTCAACCGGCGCTCCTCTCGGTGTCGCTGGTGTCGAGGCCCGCGGCGCGGACCCGTTCACCGATCTCGTCGGCGTGCAATTGCGCCAGGTACTTGTTGTATTCGGCCAGCGCGGAATCGCTGCCCCGCTCGGGCCCGGCCTTCGGCTGATCGACCCTGGCCTTCGGCCGCTCGGGCAGGATGCCGGCCGGGATCTCACGCGGCGCGGCCTTTTTCACCTTCGCCGGTTTCGGCGCGGCTTCCGCGGCCGCGGTCTGCTCCTCTTCGGCTTCGCTCTCCAAGCGGACGAACCGGAAGTACGCGAATACCGCGAACGCCGCGAACAGCGGCCACTGCAGCGCATACCCGAGGTTCTGGCCGGTGCCGCTGGACGACTCGAACCGCTCCCACTGCCACCATCCCAGCGCCAGGCACGCCACCGCGGCCACGACCACCAGCGCGATCAGCGCGGGCCGATTATGCCGGGGGCGATGCTGCGCCGAACGGTCGGAAGGAGCGGACACGCCTACCACGGTACCCGTCTACTACAGCGACCGTAGGAGCAGGTGGGCGCTCTCACGCGCGGCCACAGCGCAGAGCTCGGGCGACTAGAACGGTCAGCGGGCAGCAACGGCCGGGAGGGCGAGCAGCGACCGACGCACCGGACCGAGCCGGTACCGCGCGAACGTTCAGCCGGCCAGCGCGGTGAGGGCGGGCAGCAGCTGCTGCAACGCGCGACCGCGATGCGAGACGGCGTCCTTCTCGGCGGGCGTCAGCTGGGCGGCGGTGGTCGTCCCGCCGTCGGGGATGAACAGCGGGTCGTAGCCGAAGCCGCCGTCGCCCGCCGGCTCGCGGCCGATCGAGCCGGGCCATTCGCCGCGCACCACGATCTCCTCGCCGCCGGGCACCACGAGTGCGCAGGTGGAGACGAAGCGGGCGCCGCGGCGCTCATCGGGGACGTCGCCGAGCTGGGCGAGCAGCAACGCGTTGTTGGCGGCGTCGTCGCCGTGACGGCCCGACCAGCGCGCCGACAGCACGCCGGGCATGCCGTTGAGGGCGTCGACTTCGAGGCCGGAATCGTCGGCGACGCAGGGCAGGCCGGTGGCCGCGGCGCCGTCGCGGGCCTTGGCGAGGGCGTTCTCCTCGAACGTCGCGCCGGTCTCGGGCGCTTCGTCGTAGGCGGGGACGTCATCGAGGCCGACGATCTCGAGCCCCGCCACCCCGGCGTCGTCGAGGATGCGGCGCAGCTCGTTCAGTTTCTTGGCATTGCGGCTGGCGACGAGTACCCGGCGAGCCATCACTTCTTCTTCGGTTCGGCCGGCTCGGGCAGCACACCCGGGTACGGCAGCGCCAGCGCTTCTTTCTGGACGGCGAACAGCTGCTCGCAGCCGGCGAGCGCGGAATCGAGCAGCTTGTCCAGGGTGGAGCGCGGGAAGGTGGCGCCCTCACCGGTGCCCTGCACCTCGACGAGGGTGCCGGTATCGGTGGCGACGACGTTCATGTCCACCTCGGCGCGCGAATCCTCCTCGTAGGGCAGGTCAAGGCGCACCCGGCCGTCCACCACGCCGACGCTCACCGCGGCGATGGCGCAGGAGATCGGCTGCGGGTCGGCCAGCTTGCCCGCGGCCGCCAGGTAGGTGACCGCGTCGGCGAGCGCGACGTACGCGCCGGTGATCGCGGCGGTGCGGGTACCGCCGTCGGCTTGCAGCACATCGCAGTCGATGGCGATGGTGTTCTCGCCGATGGCGGCCAGGTCGATGCAGGCGCGCAGCGAACGCCCGATCAGGCGGCTGATCTCCTGGGTGCGGCCGCCGATCTTGCCCTTCACCGATTCCCGGCCGCTGCGGGTGTGGGTCGCCGCGGGCAGCATGGCGTATTCGGCGGTGAGCCAGCCGAGCCCGGTGTCGCGCCGCCACGCCGGCACGCCCTCGGTGACGCTCGCGGTGCACATCACCCGCGTCTGACCGAACTCCACCAGAACCGAACCAGCTGGATGCGTGGTGAATCCACGGGTGATCCGTACCTCGCGGAGCTCATCGTCCGCCCGTCCATCGGCTCGTCTCGACACGAGGGTCAGCGTAGTGGGACAGGGCGACCAGGGGACGGCGGGGGCTCGAGCGCGTCCCACTCAGTGGTCACGCAGATGGTTCAGAGGTCGAAAGTCTCCCCCGGCGCCACCGCGTGCACGGGTCCGGTGAACTCCGCCTTGGCTTCGGCGATGACGTCTTCGCGCGAGGTCCACGGCGGGATGTGGGTGAGCAGCAGCTCCTTGACGCCCGCCTCGGCCGCGATCCGGCCCGCCTCGGTGCCCGAAAGATGAATGCCAGGAGGACGATTGGCGGGATCGTGGGTCCAGGAGGCTTCCGCCATCAGAACATCGGCGCCCTGCGCGAGCTCCTGCACCTGATCACACATGGCGGTGTCGCCGGTGTAGACGAAGGTGCGCCCGGCGGCGGTGACGATACGGAGGCCGTAGGACTCCGGCGGGTGGAACATCCGGCGCGCGGTGACGGTGTGGCCGGGGCCGAACTCGACCGCCTCACCCTCGTTCCACGGACGCATGTCGATCACGTCGGACCAGTCATCGCATTCGCCGCCGACCTCGGCCGAGGCGTTGCCGATGCGCAGCGAGGTATCCGACGGGCCGCGCACGATCGCCCTGCCGACCGGCGGCGTCGGGTGATAGCGCCGCCAGACCAGCAGACCGGGCAGGTCGAGGCAGTGGTCGGCGTGCAAGTGGGTGAGGAAGATCGATACGTCCCCCGGGTTGGCGTAGCGCTGCAACGCGCCGAGCACTCCCGGTCCGAAATCGATGACGACCGGCTGCATATCCGGGCCGGTGAGCAGGTACCCCGACGCTGGGGAGTCCGGGCCGGACACACTGCCCGAGCACCCGAGGACGGTAAGGCGCATCCCACCATGCTGCCACGACGAATTCTCGCTCAAGAGCCGATCCCCCAAAAAGCCGGGCCGCAGCCGCTGGGACCGGAAACTCGCGACGAGACCGGTCTGCGCCGCACGACGGTGTGGACGTTCATCACCAGAGAGTACCCAGCCGGCCCCCGCTCCACCCCATCCGAACGAAAAGCCGGGGGCGCCACAAGGTTCCGCAGCCGACGGGCGGCATCGCTCCGATTACGTGAGTCTCCGATAGACCCGGCTCGACGGCCGAAACGACCTACATCACCGCGGTGCAGGAACTACTTCACCGCGACCGCGGCTGGGCTCCGGGTATCGCGCGCTGCCGCTTGCGCTCATCCCCCGACAGCATCCAGGCCGCGAGCACACCGCCGACCGCCCCGAACAGATGTCCCTGCCAGGAGATCCCCGACGGCCCCGGCAGCACACCCCACAGCAGCGAGCCGTAGACGGCGAACACGATCAATCCGATGACGATCTGACCGACGTGCCTGCCGAACCAGCCGCGCAGGATGATGAACGTCAGCCAGCCGAAGACCAGCGCCGACGCGCCCAGATGCACGGTGCCCGATCCGCCGGTGAGCCAGGTGCCCACCCCCGCGACCACCCAGATGATCGCCGTCGCCGCGAGGCCGCGGCCGATGCCGGAGACCAGGGCGAGGAACCCGAGCACCAGGACCGGCAGGGTATTGCTGATCAGATGCGCCCAGCCACCGTGCAGGACCGGGGCGTACAGGATGCCGGAGAGCCCGTCGAGCTGACGTGGTTCGATGCCGGCCTGATCCAGATCGACGCTGGAGACGGCATCGACACCTTCGATCACGTAGAGCGAGGCGGTGAAGCCGAGGATGATCGCAGCGGCCTGTGCCCACACCGCGCCGAACCGGCCGGGCGATCCCGAGGGCCTGGTCGGCGGTGCTGAGCCGGGCGCAGGTGGACGTGACTGCTGAGCCCGCAGCGCCGCGATCCGCTCGGGATCGAACGAGGCCCCGATTCCGGTACCACCGGTCACCGCCATCACCTCCTCGCGGCGCCGGACCCGGGTCCGGCACCGGCAACGCCGATCGCCGGCGGCGCTGACACCGCCGAACGCACCTTCGAGGGTACCGGCGACCTCAGGCCCAGAGCTGGCCGTCGAGGCGTTCCTCGGCCTCTTCCAGCGTGCCGTCGTAGGCACCGGTGGACAGGTATTTCCAGCCGCCGTCGGCGACCACGAACGCGATATCGGCCCTGGTACCGGCCTTGACGGCCTTCCGAGCGACACCGAGCGCGGCATGCAGGATCGCGCCGGTGGAAATGCCGGCGAAAATGCCCTCTTCCAGCACCAGTTCCCTGGTGCGGCGCACCGCGTCATAGGGGCCGACGGAGAAGCGGGTGGTGAGCACCGACTCGTCGTAGAGCTCCGGGATGAAACCCTCGTCGATATTGCGCAGCCCGTACACCAGCTCGCCGTAGCGCGGCTCGGCCGCGACGATCTCGATGCCCGGCACCTTCTCCCGCAGGAATCGGCCGGTGCCCATCAGGGTGCCGGTGGTGCCGAGACCCGCCACGAAATGGGTGATCTCGGGCAGATCGGCCAGAATTTCGGGGCCGGTGGTCTCGTAGTGGGCGAGCGCGTTGGCCGGGTTGCCGTACTGGTAGAGCATCACCCAGTCCGGGTTGTCCGCGGCGATCTGCTTGGCCATGGCGACGGCTTGGTTGGAGCCGCCCGCCGCCGGTGAATCGATGATCCGCGCACCGAACATGGTGAGCAGCTGCCGCCGCTCCACCGAGGTGTTCTCCGGCATCACACACACCAGCTGATAGCCCTTGAGCTTGGCCGCCATGGCGAGTGAGATCCCGGTATTGCCGCTGGTCGGCTCCAGAATCGTGCAGCCGGGCGTCAACCGGCCGTCGGCCTCGGCCTGTTCGATCATGCGCAGGGCCGGGCGATCCTTGATCGACCCGGTGGGGTTGCGATCCTCCAGCTTGGCCCACAACCGCACCGGATGCTCGCCCTCCCACTGCGGGGACAGGTTGCGCAAACCGACCAGCGGCGTGTTGCCGAGGGTCGCGATCAGCGATTCGTACCGCGCCACGTGGGCCTAGCCTCCGGCGACGGCGGGCAGGATGGTGACGCTCGCGCCCTCGGGCACCTCGGCCTCGAGGCCGCCGGCGAACCGCACGTCCTCGTCGTCGACGTAGATGTTGACGTACCGGTTGAGCTTGCCGTCCTTGAGCAGCCGCTCCTTGAGCCCGGTGAAGTTGGCGTCCAGGTTCTCGATCAGCGCCGCCAGCGTGGAGCCCTCGGCCTCGACCCGCTTCTCACCTCCGGTCAACGGGCGCATGATGGTCGGGATGGACACGGTTACCGGCATCGGAGAACTCCTCGGGTGACAAACGAATATCGTTGGCGGTCAGTTGGTTTCGTAGCTGTCGACGATCTTCACCGGCTCCTCGGTGACCTCGCCGTCCAGGATCCGGTAGCTGCGCAGCTCGTGCCGCTCGGGATCGCGGGTGGAGATCAGCACGTAGTGGGCGTCCGGTTCGGAGGCGTAGGAGATGTCGGTGCGGCTCGGGTAGGCCTCGGTGGCGGTATGGGAGTGATAGATCACCACCGGCACCTCGTCGGCGTCGTCCATGGCGCGCCACACCTTCAGCTGCTCGGCCGAATCGAAGCGGTAGAAGGTGGGCGAGCGCTCGGCGTTGATCATGGCCACGAAACGTTCCGGGCGATCGGAGCCCTCCGGCCCGGCAATGATGCCGCATGCCTCGTCGGGGTGGTCGGCGCGCGCATGCGCCACCATCTCGTCGACGAGGTCGGCCCTGATCACGAGCACAATCGAACCCTTCCGCCTATCCGCACAGCCGTCACCGATCTGACACAGCCGTCAACGAGTGAGGATATTCGGGTATTCCGGGCGGGCTGAATCTGGCTCCTTCCAGCGCGGCGACCAGCGGGGATCGGTGGCCTGATCCGCTCAGGGGCGGAGCACGGGCGGCGGAGACGCATGGACCATGCCCAGGCCGAGCGGGGACGCCGAGATTACGGGCCGAACCGCGGCCGGCAGCCGGCATCGGTGACGGCAGGACGCGCGAAGGCGTCGACCGGAACGCCGTCGCAAAGACCGATGCACCCGCGTCGGGGCGCGCTCCGGCGTCCCAGCTCGCGGCGAGCGGCTTCGGGCGTGGTGCCGACGGTGACGAAGTATGCGACGTGCCGATAGGGCTCCCGACCGCTTCCACCCCGGCGGGGTCAGCGCGGAAACAGCTCGGTGTACGACGGGATCCCGGCCAATGAGCGGGCGGAGAGGATGGCGTCGACGATCGCGCGCTCTACGCACACGGCGGCCGCGGTGCAGAGCTGATCCAGAACCAGCAGGTCGGTCGGGAACGCCGGAGGCAGCGGCGGAGGTTCCGGCGCGGTGGCCGTTCCCGTGGCGAGGACGAAGATGGTGTCGCCGTCGAGCGGGGAATGCGCGGGGCGGATGGCGCGGGCGAGGCCGTCGTGGGCGGTGGTGGCCAGGCGGCGGGCGGCGAGGGTGTCCAGCGGGGCGTCGGTGGCGACGACGCCGATGGTGGTGTTGAGGATCGTGCCCTTGACCGGGAGGGCATTGGCGACGGCGAGTTGTTCGGGGGTGGCGGGAGTCAGGCCGAAGTGATCGGGGCCGTCGGTGCCCGCGCCCCAGAGCAGACCCGTGCGCGGGTCGAAGACCGAGCCGACCGGGTTGGCCACCATCAGCGCGGCGACCGTCATCCCGGCCGCCGGACCGTCACCGAGCACGATGCTCGCACTGCCGATACCGCCCTTGATGGCGCCCGCGCGCGCCCCGACCCCCGCGCCCACCGTGCCGCGTTCGAATTCGACGGCCGCGCCGGCGGCGGCACGATAGCCGAATTCGGCCGTCGGCCGAATGTTCCAGTCCCCCACCGGAAGATCGAAGATCACCGCACCCGGCACGATCGGCACCACGCGGCTCGGATCGGCCGGGTCCATCGGAATCCCGGCGCCGTTCTCGTCCAGCCACCGCATCACCCCGTCGGCGGCCGCGAGCCCGTACGCGCTCCCTCCGGTGAGCAGCACCGCATCCGCCCGGCGCACCGTGTTCAACGGATCCAGCACATCGGTTTCCCTGGTGCCCGGCCCGCCGCCGCGCACATCCACCGCGGCCACCGCTGCGCCCGGTACCCGGATCACCGTGCACCCCGTCGCCGCACCGGACCCCACGGTCGCCTCGTCATCGAGCACGTGGTGATGCCCAACCAGCACACCAGGCACATCGGTCAGCGAATTACGCGCGCCCGCCACCGCATTCACGAGAACTCCTTGTCGCCGGTCCCGCCGCCGACGCTACCGCGCGTGCGGCGGGTGCGTTGCCGAGCGGCCACGCAACCACGATCACGCACCTTCGAGATCCGGCGACCGGTCGGCGGAGACCCGGGAACGCTTCGCATCGCCGCACCGCCTGGACGGCGGCAGTTGACTCTTGATCAGCGGGTTCGAGGTTCGCGTCTTCATTCAGGGCGCCTGCGGCAACAGCGTGTGCACGGCTTTCGTTCCGCCGGACCGAGTGGACGCGCCGGCCACCGTCCGCGAGCGCTGCGGGACAGGTCTACGGCGCGAGCGCTTGCAGCAGCGAATCCTGCATCCAGGTCAACCAGTGATAGACGTCCAGATGCGGGGCGCGCGGATCGTCGGGGTCGAACTGTTCGGGCGTGTCGGCATCGATACCGAGGACTGCGCCCAGGGCGAGGCGGACGTCGGTGAGGGCGGTGAGCCAGGCGTCGGCCTGTTCGGGGGTGATGATGATGCGGCCGCCGTCGGAGGGGCAGGTGTCCAGCACGACGGCTCCTGCGGCCAGTTTGGCGTCGATGATCTCGGGTTCGTGCAGGCTGCGCAGGGCACTGTTGAGGTCGGCGCGGTCGGCGTCGGGGGAACCCGGTTCGCTGCGATGGAAATCCGGCAGCAGGCGCAGCAGGCGCGGATCGTCGGGTGGGGTGGCGTTACCGGTGCGCAGACCGGTGAGCGCGGCGAGATCGTCGTCGGGGGCCGAGGAGGCTCGATCGGTGAGCAGTCCGGAGACCGCACCGACCAGCGACCGCAGCACGCCGGCTTCCCGGGCGTCCATTTCGGATCGCAGTTTGAGACCGCTCAGCGAATTCTTCCGGCTCCACTTACGCACGTCGCTACGGTAGCCGTCCGAGTCAGTCGTCTCGCTGCATGGTCGCCCACAGTCCCGCGGCGTGTAGCCGACGCACATCCTGTTCCATTTTGTCCCGGGAGCCGGACGATACGACCGCCTTGCCCTCGTTGTGCACCTTGAGCATCAACTCGGTCGCCTTGGCTTTGCTGTAGCCGAACAGCTTCTGGAAGATGTAGGTCACGTAGTGCATGAGGTTGACCGGGTCGTCCCAGACGACCGTGACCCACGGCCGATCTTCCGCCTCCAGGATCTCGGTGTATTCCACCGCCTCGGGCGTCGCCTGTGCCGACAGCGTCGCGTTCGCGGCGACCGCGACGGCGCCGACACGGGCCGCGTCCGTCCGATAGCGGGGTGCTGTATTGCACAGGGCCATACCGTCAAGGGTACGACGAGCACCCGGATACACAACACCCGAGCATGATCAATTCCGCCGTTTCGGCCGTGATATCCGGCTTGCCTGCCTTATCATGCCGCCGCGGTTCACCCCGGTCGGGCGAGGGATTCGCGGCATCGTCGGCCCGCCGCACCGGCCCCTGCGCCCGGCTCCGCGACGCTGGGCGGGCGCGCAGCCCGCATTACAGTGACAGCGTGGATCGCCGCGACGAGGTCACCAGCACCGCACTGCTGACCGATCAGTACGAACTGACCATGCTCGCCGCCGCGCTGACCGATGGTTCCGCGCACCGGCAGTGCACCTTCGAAGTATTCGCCCGGCGGTTGCCACACGGACGGCGTTACGGCGTCGTCGCGGGTACCGGACGGCTGCTCGAGGCGCTGGACGAGTTCCGCTTCGGGGAACACGAGCTGGAGATCGTCTCCCGGTTCCTCGACAAGAACACCGTCGACTGGTTGCGCGATTTCCGCTTCACCGGCGATATCGACGGCTACGCCGAAGGCGACCTGTATTTCCCCGGCTCGCCCATCCTCTCGGTGCGCGGCACCTTCGCCGAATGCGTGTTGCTGGAGACCCTCGCCCTCTCGATCCTCAATCACGACAGCGCCATCGCCTCGGCGGCCGCGCGCATGGTCAGCGCCGCGGCACGGCGGCGGATGATCGAAATGGGATCGCGGCGCACCCACGAATTGGCCGCACCCGCCAGCGCCCGCGCCGCCTACCTGGCCGGATTCGACGCCACCTCGAACCTGGAAGCGGTGCGCCGCTTCGGCGTGCCCGGCGCGGGCACCAGCGCGCACGCGTTCACCCTGCTGCACAGCGGCGCCGACGGCGCGCACGAAGCCGCCGCGTTCCGCAGCCAGATCGACGCGCTCGGCGTCGGCACCACGCTGCTGGTCGACACCTTCGACATCACCAAAGGCGTAGCCACCGCCATCGAGATCGCCGGACCGGAGCTCGGCGGCGTGCGCATCGATTCCGGCGACCTCGGCGTGCTGGCCCGGCAGGTGCGCGATCAGCTCGACGAACTCGGCGCCACCAAGACCCGCATCGTGGTCTCCGGCGATCTGGACGAGTACGCGATCGCCGCACTGCGCGCCGAGCCGGTCGACGTCTACGGCGTCGGCACCTCGCTGGTCACCGGTTCCGGCGCGCCGACGGCCGGAATGGTCTACAAACTGGTCGAGGTGGACGGCGTGCCGGTCGCCAAACGCAGCAGTCACAAGGAGTCGCGCGGCGGAACCAAGCGGGCGGTCCGGCTGGCCCGGCGCACCGGCACCATCGTCGAGGAGATCATCTACCCGGCGTCCGGCGAACGGCCCTCGGCGAACGGTTTCGAAATGCGCGACCTGCTGGTCCCGCTGGTCCGCAAGGGCCAGATCCTCGATCAGCCGACGCTGGCGGAAAGCCGCGACTTCGTCGCGCGAGGGTTGGTCTCACTACCGTGGGAAGGCCTCAAACTCTCCGCCGGCGATCCCGCCATCCCGACGACGTTCCTTACCTGACCTGCGCGGCGGCGGACGAGCGGCCCTCGGCCACCGCACCTACACCCCTGAGGTACAGCGCGGCTGCCGCTCGATGGATCCAGCCGGAGGCGCACAAGCCACACCGATGGTTCGGTAGTGCGCGCGTGACCGGCCCCCAGCGCCCGCCGAACCATGACGCCGTAGGCGTGCCCGGTGATCTGCGCGAGGGCAGAATTGGGGTATGGGTCGAGCTCTGGTGATCGTGGACGTGCAGAACGATTTCTGCGAGGGCGGTTCGCTGGCCGTCGCGGGCGGTGCTCGGGTGGCCGAGCGGATCAGCGCGCACGCGCGGGCGCACGCCGACGAGTACGCGGCGGTGGTGGCGACCCGCGATTTCCACATCGATCCCGGCGCGCATTTCTCCGACACTCCCGATTTCGTGGACAGCTGGCCGCCGCACTGCCGGGTCGGCACGCCGGGCGCGGACTTCCATCCGAACTTCGACACCACGCCGGTGCAGGAGGTGTTCGCCAAGGGCGCCTATGCCGCCGCCTACTCGGGGTTCGAGGGCGCCGCCGATGACGGCACGCCGCTGGCCGACTGGCTGAAGACGCGCGATATCGACGCGGTGGACGTCGTCGGGATCGCCACCGACCACTGTGTGCGCGCCACCGCGCTGGACGCGGCGGCCGCCGGATTCGATACCCGCGTACTGCTCGGACTCACCGCGGCGGTCGCGCCGGAGACCACGGAAAAGGCGCTGGAGCAGCTGCGAGGAGCCGGAGTGGAGCTCGAGGGCGCACTCGACAGCTGAGCCGACGCTATCGGCGGGTTATCGCCATCCCCGGCACGAGCCCGCGCGACCGTCGGCGGCTTGTCGGTGCGGCGCAGTAGGCTGCCGGGGTGCCCGAACTTCCGCCCGTACCGGCCCTGTTGTCCGCTGCCGTCTCCGCGCTCGGCGGCAAGGAACGGCCCGGTCAGGTGGCGATGGCCGCCGCGGTCGATCACGCCATCGACACCAAGGAACATCTGGCGGTACAGGCCGGCACCGGCACCGGCAAGTCGCTGGCCTACCTGGTGCCGAGCCTGCGGCACGCGGTGCGCACCGGGCGCACGGTGGTGGTGTCCACGGCGACGATCGCGCTGCAACGTCAGCTGGTCGATCGCGATCTGCCCCGTCTCGCCGAAGCGCTGTCGAAACCACTGGGCCGCACCCCGCAATTCGCGATCCTCAAGGGCCGCAACAACTATCTGTGCCTGAACAAGATCAACAGCGCGATTCCGGACGAGCCGGCCGAGGCCGAACTGTTCGACGCCTTCGCGGTCTCGCGGCTGGGCCGTGAGGTGCAGCGGCTCAACGAATGGGCCTCCGATACCGAGACCGGCGACCGCGACGAGCTCGCCCCCGGCGTCTCCGATCGGGCGTGGCGGCAGGTCAGCGTGTCCTCGCGGGAATGCCTCGGCAAAACGCGCTGCCCGTTCGGCCAAGATTGCTTCGCCGAGAAGGCCAGGGCCGAATCGGCGCAGGCCGACATCGTCGTCACCAACCACGCCCTGCTGGCCATCGACGCCATCAGCGGCATCCAGGTACTGCCCGAACACGATGTGGTCGTGGTCGACGAGGCGCACGAACTGGTCGACCGCGTCACCGGCGTGGCGACCGCCGAACTGTCGGCCGTCGCGATCACCGCCGCGGCCCGCCGCTGCGCCAAACTCATCGATGAACAAGAAGTGGACCGGCTCGAAGCCGCGGGCGAGGCCCTGCACGCCGCCCTCGACGAGCTGCCCGCCAGCCGCTGGGACGCCATCCCCGAGGGGATCGCCCCGGTGCTCGCGCTGGTCCGCGATGCCGCCTGGAACGCCCACACCGCGCTCGCCCCGCAGGGCAGCAGCACCCCACAGGGCGATGCCGATACCGCCGCCGCCCGCACTCGCGCGGTCGCCGCCGTCGAAGAGGTGCACGACGCGGCGGTGCGCGCGCTCGCCGCCTTCGACGAACCCGATCCGGCGGCCCGCCGGGATGTGGTGTGGCTCGCCGCCGACGAACTGCGCGGCGTCACTCGCCGCACCTTGCGGATGGCGCCGCTATCGGTGGGCGGGCTGCTGCGCAGCAGGCTGTTCGGCGCGGCCACGGTGGTGCTGACCTCGGCGACTTTGCAGATCGGCGGCTCGTTCGACGGGCTGGCCATCACCTGGGGCCTGCCAGCCCAGTCCGCGGGCCGCACCGATACCGCCACCGCCAACGGCGCCGAAGCCCCCTCGGACAACGAGACGGTCCGCTGGAGCTCCCTCGATGTCGGTTCCCCGTTCGACCACGCGAAATCCGGGATCCTCTACGTCGCCAAACATCTGCCCGCGCCCGGCCGAGATGGCCTGTCCCCCGCCTACCTCGACGAGATCGAACGCCTCATCACCGCCGCCGGCGGGCGCACGCTCGGGCTGTTCTCCTCCATGCGCGCCGCCAAAGCCGCCACCGAGGCGCTGCGCAGCCGCTTGGACACCCCGGTGCTGTGCCAAGGCGAGGATTCGACCGGTGCGCTGGTGCGCAAGTTCGCCGACGATCCCGAGACCTCCTTGTTCGGCACGCTCTCGCTGTGGCAGGGCGTCGACGTGCCCGGCCCGTCGCTGAGCCTGGTGATCCTGGACCGCATCCCGTTCCCCCGGCCCGACGATCCGCTGCTCACCGCGCGGCAGCGGGCGGTCGAATCGCGCGGCGGCAACGGCTTCATGTCCGTCGCCGCCAGCCATGCCGCACTGCTGCTGGCCCAGGGCACCGGACGGTTGCTGCGCAGCGTCGACGATCGCGGCGTGGTCGCCATCCTCGACCCCCGTCTGGCCACCGCCCGCTACGGCGGCTACCTGCGGGCATCGCTGCCGCCGTACTGGGAAACCAGCGACCCCGAGGTGGTCACCAAGGCACTGCAACGACTCACCGCTGCGGCCAAGGTTTGAGGTTCGCCCGCCGCCGGTCGCGCCGCCCGGCGTCGTCGAAACCCCAGACTGCGCTCACGGGCATTCGGATCGCTGGTTCCGTATCAGCGCACGTGCAGGCCGAATCCCGTGCGGCCGGCGGGTTCCAGGCCGGGTTTCAGTTGCAGGGCGGGTAGTTCGTAGTCGCCGAAGTTCTGCCGCCGGAAGGGGATCGGCTCGGTCGAGGCCAACGTCAGCAGCCGCTGCTCCCATGCCTTGGCGATATCGGGAAAGTCTTCGCTGGGTAACCGGTCGGCGCCGTACACCGCGAACGGCGGCAATACCTCGATGCCCGGATAGAAGAGGATGCCGTGGTGGATCGGGAACAGCAGGTCGTCGATGGGGCCGTTGATTCCCCTTGGGCCGTAATGCGATTCGAGGCCGCCGATGGTCACCGACAGCAATGCCCTGCGCCCCGCCAGCGTGCCCTCGCCGTAGCGCTCGCCGTACTTGGTGTCGCTGTGCTCGCCGACGCCGTAGGCGAAGCGATAGGTGAACACTCGGTCGAACCAGCCCTTGAGGATGGCCGGCATCGAATACCACCACAGCGGGAACTGGAAGATGATCGTGTCGGCCCACAGCAGTTTGTCCTGCTCGGCGCGCACATCGGGGGTGAGCAGGCCGGATTCGAAAGCCCGCCCCGAGTCCCCCGCCACCCGCAGCGGCGACGAGGCGGCGGGGCCGTAATCGGCGGCGTCAACGGTGGCTTTCCAGTTCATCGCGTACAGGTCGCTCACCCGCACCTCGTGCCCGGCGGTCTCCAGCGTGTCCACCGCGAGATCCTTCAGCGCGCTGTTGAGCGAGTTCGGTTCGGGGTGGGCGTGGACGATCAGCGTCTTCATGGGAGCTCCTATCGGATCGGATGAGTTCGATCCTGAGCGCTGGGAAGCTCCGCATTCAGGGGCGCCGCGACCGTCGGACGGGACTTCCTGGTATCGACAGGACCACGTTCGCGGGCGCGGCCGCGGCCATACTGGGGCTATGGACGATCTCGCCGGCTTCCTGCGGACCAGGCGCTCCCGGGTGGATCCGGCCGACGTCGGCATCCCCGCCGACCGCCGCCGCCGGGTCGAAGGGTTGCGCCGCGAAGAGGTCGCGCATCTGTCGGGCGTGAGCGTCGACTACTACGTCCGCCTCGAACAGGGCCGCGCCACCCAGCCCTCCGAGCAGATCCTCGACGCCCTTGCCCGGGTGCTCGGCCTGGACGAGACCGAACGCGAGCATCTCTACCGCCTCGCCCGCCAACGCCGCCGCCGCGCGAAGGTCCCCGCGCCCCGGGTGCGCCCGGAGCTGCTGCGGGTGCTCGACCTGGTCGCCGGCGCACCCGCGCTGATCATGGACCACCGCTTGGACGTGCTCGCGGGAAACCGTCTCGCCGAACTGCTCTACGGCCGGCCGCTGAAGGGCATGAACACCGCACGGCACATCTTCCTCGAGGAAGACCACCGCGGTCTGTACGCGGAGTGGGAGACCTGCACCCTCGACGCCGTCGGCCACCTGCGCCTGGCCGCGGGCAAATACCCCGACGACCCACGCCTGGCCTCGCTCATCGGCGAGCTGGCGATGGGCAGCGAACGCTTCCGCAAGCTCTGGGCCCGCGCCGACGTGCGCGCCCGCACCCACGGGCGCAAGGCCTACCACCACCCGCTGGTCGGGCTGCTCGAACTACACCAGGAAAACTTCGCCCTCCCCGACGAATCGGGCATGGAACTCCTGGTACTGACCGCCGAACCGAACAGCCCGACCGAAGACGGCCTGCGGCTGCTCGCCGGTTTGGGCGCGGACCACACCGCCGCGCAACCCGGCGCAAACGACGAGGCCCGCGCCGCAGCCGACAACACCTGCCCGGCACCGCGAAAGCGCCCAGACTGACGGGCACGCCCCGGTCCCAGCACGGTGGGCGCCGACATGGGCGGCCGTCCCCGGCTGACCCAGCAGCACAGCGATGTCGCGGCGCGGCCGCCCGGCCGCCCGCCAGGCGGCTGTGTAACGCGACGACCAACTACCCGGCAGCCGGACAGCCTGGCAACGGGCGCGGCGGCCACGCAGCGGAGCGGCTCTGGAACCCGTCGTGGCGACCCGGCTAGCCGGCGTGGCAGCCCGACGGCGGGGCGGGCCAGTAGCGCGGTGGGCGGGCCAGTAGCGCGACGACTGACCCGGCAGCGGGGCGGCCTGGCAGCGGGCGTGGCGCCGTGGCAGCCCGGCGCGGGACCGACGCGCAGCCTGATCGGCCCGGTAACCAGGTGGCGCCGTGGCGGTTCCGCGAACCGCGGCCCGTCGATCCCGCAGCCCGGCGGCGTGGCAGCCCAGCGCGTCGCAGGCGCGGCGACGCGCAGCCTCGTCGGCCCGGCAACCAGGCAGCCCGGCAACCAGGCAACCAGGCAACCAGGCAGCCCGGCGGCGCGGGAGCCCGGCGGCGCGGCGGACCAGCGCGGCGGCCCGGCGGCGGGCCGTGGGATCCGGACCAAGGCGCCCTCCCGGGCCATGCCGGTGACCACCGCAGAACTACGGCCACGCCGGACTCCCTACTCCCGCACCGCCACCGCGTCCACCTCGAACAGCATCCCCGGCAGCGCGAGCGCCGCGACGCCGGTCAGCGTCTGCGTGGGCGGTTGCTTGCCCCAGATCTCGGCGATCTTCTCGCCGAGCACCGCCAGCTTGGGCAGGTCGTGGTCGACGATGTGGGTGCGCAGTTGGGCGACGTCGGCGTAGTCCAGTCCCACCGAGCGCAACGCGATGCCGAGGTTGGCGAACGCCCGGTCGACCTGCGCGCCGAAATCTTCGCTCGTGGTGTGGCCTTCGGCGTCGGAATCGTATTGGCCTGCGATGAAGACCAGTTCGCCGCGCACGCGCGCGACGTGGCTGTAGCCGAATCCGGTCGGGTCGTGCAGGCCGTCGGGGTTGCTGATCTCGATGCTCACCATCGTCTCCTTCGTCATTGTCGGGTCGACGTGGAGATGACGACGCGGCGCCTGCGGGTGTGACATCGTCTGCGCGGCCGGGTTCAGGACAGCGGCAGCGGCCGGTTCAGGACAGCGGCAGCGACTTCCACCAGTCCATGAATTCCTCCGGGGTCTTGAACTTCCCGGTGGTGTAGAGCAGATACTGTGCGCGGTCGGCGATCGGGAAGCCGCTGACCATGGAATGTTCCTTCGGGTCTTTGCCCGCGAGGTGGTAGTTCTCGTAGATCACCGAGCCGTTGACGTCGCTGGTGATATCCATCGGTTTCAGCCCGTCGAGCACCTGCTGAACGTCGTGTCCGTCTTCGTATTTCATCAGGTAGTAGTCGGTGCGGCCGTCGTAGCAGTGCCAGGCCCCGGACCATTCGCCGAAATCGGGCCCGTCGGCGCTCTGCCCCTTCCACAGTTCGCGTCCTCGGGAGGGGTCCTGCGACATGCAGGTGTGGCCGTCGAACCCGAGGGCGAGATCACTGTCGGGCACCATCTCCGGGAATTCTTCGCTTATCGCCTGGATCGCCGTCGGCCCGCCCTTCTCGGGGAGGTTCGCGACGACAACGGCGACCAGCACGGCGACGATCGCGAGGGCCGCCGCCGCCGACAACCCGATGACGAGCCATTTACGTGAACGCACCGCGTCGACCGACGGCCTCGGCGATGCCGCGCCCGTCGTCGCCGAGGCCCGGCCCGGCGCGGCCGCGGCAGGTCCCGTCGTACTCCGGCCCCCTGCTTGCGGCCCGGGCGCGCTGGTCGGTCCACCCGTATGCCGCATGCCCGCACCGACGGGCCGAGCCTGCGCGTACGGCTGCGCCGGTGTATGTGGTTGTGCCGCGATCGGCTGCCCGTGTCCGGTCGCCATCGGTGCCTGCATGGCCCCCGCCGCCCGCACATACGGACCCGACGGATACGCATGCGGCCCCGACGGGTACGCCCCGCCCGAACAACTCACCGGGGCACCGCTCGATCACCGCACCGATCAGTATTCGCTGGCA
>NZ_JAAGVC010000063.1:1209-18146 GCF_010858045.1 Nocardia cyriacigeorgica | reverse complement strand
CGGGATCGCGGAACCGGGCCGGGGCGACGCGAGCCGGACGCTCGACGGGCTCGTCGACCTCGGCCGCCCTGACGCGGGCGCGGCCCTGTGACCGCCCGCCTTCGGGGTCGAGTCCGCGCGGCTCCGCGACCGGCGGCAACACGTGCAGCAGACCGGACAGCCGCAGCACCGCGTCGATGGCGGTCTCCCATTCCTTGGCCGTGGTGCCGACCGAGAGCATGCCGAGCGTCCAGTTGCCCTCGCTCCACAGCATCTGCACCGTCTCCGGCAGCGTCTCGATGAAGGCGACCATGCGCTGGTCGACGGCATGCCTGGCGATTTCCGGGTTGGTCGCGAAGACCACGCGATCACCGATGGCGCCGAGCAGTTCCAGATCGTGGTCCTTGGGCGGGGAGGCGGTCTTCAGCCGCATATCGACGTCGATATCGGAGCCGATCTGCCTGCGCACGGCCACCAGCGTCGCCGAATCCTCGAGGTCGAACAGCACGAACTTCTCGCCCTTGCGGATACCGGAGACCACGTCGACCGCGGACAGATAGCCCAGCTTGGCCAGCGCACCGCGCCGCCACGTCGAGGGCAGCGCCGGTTCCACCGACACATACGTATAGCCCTGGGCCTTGGCCCAGACCTGGCGCGCGTGACCGGTCCGCTGCCGCTGGAGCCGATCGAAATACAGCAGTACGACCGCACCCACGAGTGCGATCGCCGCCAACCCGAACCACATAGCCGTCATCGTCGTCTAGCCTATCGAGCCGACCGGGGGTTTGCCCGGCACCACCCGCGCGCGCCGCAGCGTTTGTGGCCGATCACGAAACTTGTCATCGTCCGCCGCCGGGAAGTGCGGTGCTGATGATGATCTTCGCGTGAATCGACCCGTCAGGGGCCTTGTCACCCTGGACGACCACGAGTTCGCCGGTGGGCAGATCCGCGGGCGATCCACCCGACAGCGAGATCACCTGGGTGTTCGCGTCGGTGGTCACCGTGACGGTCGCGCCGCCGATCGAGCTGACGGTGAGCGTGCCCGCGTTGTTGGCGGTGATGGTGCCCATGGTCGCGCCGATGCCGTCGATGCCCTCGATCCCGGGCAGGCTGGGGATGACCAGCGGCGGCGTGCTCGGGCCCGGCGTCGCGTTCGGGGTGCGGCCGGCGGTGGGCAGCGAGGACGTCGCGGAGTCACTGGCCGACGGGGTGGAATCGCCACCGCCGAACAGCAACCCGGCGACCGCACCGGCGACCGCGATCAACAGGACCACGGCCAGCCCGAGCCCGATCCACAGCCCGGTGTTGCGCTTGGGCGGGCGCGGCGGTTCACCCGAGGGCGGCATCGCGCCGAGACCGCCCATCGCCGCCGGATCGGGGGTGGGCTGGGTCGGCGGCTGCCACTGCTGAGCTTCGTACCCGCCCCACTGACTGTCGTAGGTGGGTAGTTCGCGCGTCGGGTTGGACGGCGGCTTCCACGGCTCGTACTGGTCACCGCCCGGATACGCCGTCGGCCCGTAGGCCTCGGTGTACTCGGTGGTGTGCAGCGGCTCGGTGCCGGAACCACCCGGCGAACCCAGGTGTTCGGTCGGCGAATCGTCCGGCCGCTGCCCCCACGGATCGTTCGGGTTGGTCATGCACCCAGCGTACGAGGGACGGGCGCCACGAGCATTCCTGTCGGGACACCGCGACGCCCGCCGCACCCGATCACCTGCCGACGACGAGTCCGTCCCCGTCGGGGCTGACGCCGACCTTGACGGTGTCGCCATCGGTGATCTCGCCGGCCAGCAACTCCTTGGCGAGGGTGTCGCCGATGGCCTGCTGGATCAGCCTGCGCAGCGGCCGCGCACCGTAGACCGGGTCGTAGCCGCGCACCGCCAGCCAGAACCGGGCCGAGCCGCTGACGTCCAGCGTCAGCCTGCGCTGGGCCAGGCGCTTCTGCAGCTGGTCGAGCTGGATGTCGACGATGGACTCGAGCTGTTCCTCGTTGAGCGCATGGAACATCACGACGTCGTCGAGCCGGTTCAGGAACTCCGGTTTGAAGGCCGAGCGCACGGCGTTCATCACGAAGTCCTTGTCGCCACCCGCACCGAGGTTGGAGGTGAGGATGAGGATGGTGTTGCGGAAGTCGACCGTGCGGCCCTGGCCGTCGGTCAACCGGCCCTCGTCGAGGACGGCGAGCAGGATGTCGAACACATCCGGATGCGCCTTCTCGATCTCGTCGAACAGCACCACGGTGTAGGGCCTGCGCCGCACCGCCTCGGTGAGCTGGCCGCCCTGGTCGTAGCCGACGTATCCGGGCGGTGCGCCGACCAGCCGGGCCACCGAATGCTTCTCGCTGTACTCGCTCATGTCGATGCGGACCATGGCGCGTTCGTCGTCGAAGAGGAAATCGGCCAGCGCCTTGGCCAGCTCGGTCTTACCGACGCCGGTGGGGCCGACGAACATGAACGAGCCGGTCGGCCGGTTCGGGTCGGCGACGCCTGCCCGCGCCCGGCGCACGGCGTCCGACACCGCCTGCACGGCCTCTTCCTGACCGACCACGCGCCGGCCCAGTTCGGACTCCATGCGCAGCAGCTTCTGGGTCTCCCCTTCGAGCATGCGGCCCACCGGAACCCCGGTCCAGGACGAGACGACTTCGGCGATGTCGTCGGGCCCGACCTCTTCCTTCAGCATGACTTCGCCGTCACCGGCCGAGGCAGAGGCCTTCTCGGCCTCGGCGAGCTGCTTTTCCAGCGTGGGGATCTTGCCGTAGCGCAGCTCGGCGGCCTTGCCGAGATCGCCGTCGCGTTCGGCCCGCTCGGAGGCTCCGCGCAGCGATTCCAGCTCCTCCTTGAGCGCGCGGACCTGGTCGATGGCGTTCTTCTCGTTCTGCCAGCGGGTGGTGAGCTGGTTGAGCTTTTCCCGGTCGTCGGCCAGTTCCGAACGCAGCTTCTCCAGCCGCTGCTTGGAGGCCTCGTCGGTTTCCTTCGCGAGCGCGACCTCTTCGATCTCGAGCCTGCGCACCGCGCGTTCGACCTCGTCGATCTCCACCGGACGCGAATCGATCTCCATGCGCAGCCGCGAGGCCGATTCGTCGACCAGGTCGATCGCCTTGTCCGGCAGGAACCGGGAGGTGATGTAGCGGTCGGACAGGGTGGCCGCGGCGACCAGCGCGGAGTCGGTGATGCGCACACCGTGGTGCACCTCGTAGCGCTCCTTGATACCGCGCAGGATGCCGACGGTGTCCTCCACCGACGGCTCGCCGACCAGCACCTGCTGGAACCGGCGCTCGAGCGCGGCGTCCTTCTCGATGTGCTGGCGGTACTCCTCCAGCGTGGTGGCGCCGACCAGGCGCAGTTCACCGCGGGCCAGCATCGGCTTGATCATGTTGCCCGCGTCCATCGCCGATTCACCGGTGGCGCCCGCGCCGACGATGGTGTGCAGCTCGTCGATGAAGGTGATGATCTGCCCGGCGCTGTTCTTGATGTCTTCGAGCACGGCCTTGAGCCGTTCCTCGAATTCACCGCGGTACTTCGCACCGGCAACCATGGCGCCGAGGTCGAGCGAGATCACCGACTTGCCACGCAGCGATTCGGGGACGTCACCGGCGACGATGCGCTGGGCCAGCCCTTCGACGATGGCGGTCTTGCCGACGCCGGGCTCACCGATGAGCACCGGGTTGTTCTTGGTGCGCCGCGACAGCACCTGCACCACTCGGCGGATCTCGGTATCGCGGCCGATCACCGGGTCGAGCTTGCCGGAGCGGGCGGCCTCGGTGAGGTCGGTGGAGTACTTCTCCAGCGCCTGGTAGCTGCCCTCGGGGTCGGGGTTGGTGACCCGGGCGCTGCCGCGGACGGCGGTGAAGGCCTCGCGCAGGGCGCCGGCGGTCGCGCCGTATTTGGTGAGCAGCATGGTGATGTCGGAATCGCCCTCGGCCAGGCCGACCATGACGTGCTCGGTGGACACGTACTCATCGCCCATCTCGGTGGCCAGTCGTTGAGCCGCGGTGATCGCGGCCAGCGCTTCGCGGCCGAGCTGGGGGGTGGTGGTGGCACCGGTCGCGCTCGGCAACCGGTCGATGATCTCTTGCGCCTCGCGTCGTACGACCGCCGGATCGGTCCCGACGGCCTTCAGCAAGGGGGCGGCGATGCCGTCGGTCTGATCCAGCAACGCCACCAGCAAGTGCGCCGGACGAATCTCCGGGTTACCCGCGGCCGAGGCCGCTTGCAAGGCAGCGGTCAGCGCCGCCTGGGTCTTGGTGGTGGGATTGAACGAGTCCACAAAGCACCTTCCTACTGGTCGATAATTTCCCCGGTGCCGAGTGCGTACAGCGGCTGCCTTCGCCGTCGGCACGGTGTCCTTCGGTTCAACGTTGGAAAGGTTGAGTCTGTTCCGCTCAACTTTGCCGATTCTAGCGACCGCGGCACGGCGGACTCGACCCGAACGCTACGCCGCGACCGTGACCGGTGAACCGGTGTTGCGCATCCAACATGTGACAAATGCCGGTAACCTGCCCATACCCACATGACCACGGCGTTTTCAGGGATACTTGCCTCGACGGAGGACCGCCGGTTACGGGTAGGTCCCCGGGCAGCTCTTCGAGGGAAAGGAAGCCCACGCCGTGGATGCGCGTTCGGCTGCGCTGGTCCGCGCCAACTTCCGTTCGGTGGTCGATTCACCGCACGGACCCGAGCGGTTGATCAGTGCGTTTTATGGTCACCTGTTCGCCGAGAATCCCGGGCTGCGGGATCTGTTCCCGCCCGCCATGGATATGCAGCCGAAACGCCTGGTCACCGCCATCCAGTACATGCTCGATCACCTCGAGGACTGGGACCGGGCACAGAAGTTCCTCGAACAGCTGGCCCGCGATCACCGCAAGTACGGCGTCGAAGCCTCCCATTACGACCTCGCCGGCCGCGCCCTGTTCGCCGCCGCCCGCACCTACAACGGTGCCGACTGGAGTGACGAACTGGCCGACGGCTGGCGCGATGTCGCCCTGCTGATCTCGGCCGCCATGGCCATCGGCGCCAACTCCGACGATTCCCCGCCCTACTGGGAGGCCACCGTCGTCGGGCACCGGCATGTGCTCGACGATCTCGCCATCGTGCGGCTGCAATCCGACAGCCCGATCCCCTATCAGGCGGGCCAGTACGTGCCGGTCGCGGTGCCGCAGCGGCCGAAGATGTGGCGGTATCTGTCGCCGGCGATTCCGGCCAATCCCTACGGCGAGATCGAATTCCACGTCCGCAAGGTCCGCGGTGGCTGGGTGAGCCCGGCCATCGTCAACGAGACCACCGTCGGCGACCGCTGGCTGATCGGCGGCCCGCTGGGCGGGCTCCATGTGGATCAGGAAAGCGGCCGGGATGTCTTGATGATCGGTTCGGGCACCGGCATCGCGCCATTGCGCGCCCAGCTCATCGAGATGGGGCAGCGCGGCATCAACCCGCGGGTGCACTTCTTCATCGGCGGGGTGTACCCGTGCGATCTGTACGACGTGGAGAACATGTGGCAGCTCTCGCAGAGCAACCCGTGGCTGACGATCGTTCCGGTGTGCGAGCAGAAGACCAACCCGTGGTGGTATCCGCATCCCGCTGCCGACGCGCCCTACGGCATGCACCGGCGCCTGGTCGGTAATCTCGGTGCGGTGGTCGCCAGCTTCGGGTCGTGGTCGGATCGCCAGATCCAGATCGCCGGCTCGGCGAAGATGATCGCCGATACCCGGCGCGCGCTGCTGGCAGTGGGCACACCGGAGTCGATCATCAGTTCCGATCCCGTCTGAGAGTAGGTATGGACATCGATCCGCATGCGCCACGCAACGGCGCGATTCCGGAAGCGCCCGTGTGGAAGTCGACCGTGGTCGGACATCATCGGCTGCGTCATGATCTCGCGGTGATCCGGCTGATCGGCGAGTTCGTGCCGTTCACCGCCGGGCAGTCGGTGGAGGTGCGGGTACCGCAGTTCCCCGGTCTGCGGCGGCGCCTGTCCCCCGCCCTGCCGCCCTCGCTGGACGGCAAGCTCGAGTTCCATGTGCGCACGGTGCCCGGCGGCTGGTGCAGCGGCGGGATCGTGGCCGATACCGCGGCCGGCGACGAGTGGACGATCGGCGCACCCGCAGGCACCTTCTTCGTCGATCCGGAGGGCGACGAGGTCGTGATGATCGCGGGCGGCACGGGTTTGGCGCCGATGCGCGCGCAGATCCTGGAACTGGCTCGTCGCGAGGTGCAGCCGCCGACCTACCTGTTCGTCGGCGGTGCGTCGCCGCGCGACCTGTACGCGGCCGACATGCTGACGCTGCTGGCCGAGGAATTGCCGTGGCTGACAGTGGTTCCGGTGGTGGAGACCCCGGACGATCCCGATCTGCCGGACGAATGGTACGAGCGTTCCCGGGTGGATATCGGCTTCGCACCCGATGAGATGCTGTACGGGACGCTCGCGGAGGTGGTCGGCTCGCACGGCGCGTTCGACCGGCACCAGGTGCTGGTGTGCGGCTCGCCCGGGATGACGCGCGCGACCGTGCAGCGGCTGCTCGACACCGGGACACCGGCGGAACGAATTCAGTGGGAGGGCGGCTGATCCGGCCGCTCATAGCTCAGAAGAGCGGATCGTGACGAATGTTCATGGCTCGGGTCCCGGTGGCCATCAACCGGAACTTGGTGGTCTGCACCATCGAAGGTGAGCCGACGATCTGCACATCACGGTCGGCCCATGCGCCGTAGCCGGCGACGATCTTTCCGATCTGCCCGGTCACCCGTGGTTCGAGGCCGGGCCAGGTTCTTTCCGATTCGCCGGAATCGTAGTACCACCACGGATTCTCGGCGCGTTCGGTCACCGGCGTGACGGTGAGCCATTTGTTGGCGACCGCGAGCCGGCTCAGCGTCTCCAGGTCGTAGAGATCGCACGGATGGTGGCCGCCGACGAACAGGTGCACCTTCGGATTGATGCGTCGCTGTGACATTGCCATGAGCTGGGCGCGAAGCGGTGCGATACCGGTGCCGCAGCCGATCATCAGCATTTTGCGTTTGACGTTGCGCGGAATTCCCAATCCGCCCAGCGGGGAGCCGAGCAGCCACTGATCACCGACCGCGGTGTTGCCGACCATCGCCGGGCTGACCCAGCCACCGAGGACCGAGCGAATATGGAATTCGATCTCGCCGTTGGCATTCGCCGGGACCGCTGGCGACATATAGCGCCACATCCGCGGCCGCGACGGGATCTGCACGCTCAGATATTGGCCCGCCGCGTATTGCATCGGCTGGTCCAATTGCAGCCGGATCACCGCCAGATTGCGGAGCACCTCGCGGCGTTCGACGACCGTTCCGGTCCACACCGGCGGTGTGCTCTCCTGTTCGGCGGCGCCGATCATGGTGTCCGAGATCAGCGCCAAGCCCTCCGTCCAGGCGCGTTCGACCTCGTCGGTCCACATCTCCGAACCGGCGAATCGGCGCATGGCCGTCTTCAACGATTCCGATACCGCCGTGTAATGGGCCCGCTGGACCCCGTACTTGCGGTGATCGCGGCCGAGCTGGGCGAGGAAGGGCAGCAACTTTTCCGGCTCCTCCAGCCGGTCGAGCGCGTATCCGATGGCCTTGACAAGGCGGTCACGCTGCGCGTCCATCGCCGCGGGAAAATAATCGCGGACACCCGGATATTCGGTGAACAAGATCGCATAAAACGACTTGGACAACCGCTCCGCCCCACCCTCTTCCGCGGCAACCGCTTTGAACGTCGTCCTGATCAACGCGACGGTCCGCGAATCCATATGCGCCACAACCCCATTTCGCATTCGAGCACTATCCGTGCCGGCGAGTGAGGTGCTGCGGGACACTCGTCAGCAGCCGTGGCTTTGGAGTGTAGGCGAGGTTTGCCGGCAGTGGAATGGACGGACGAAACATCCCACGTGCAATTCCGACAAAACAAGGGTATGGCGTACGAATTCGCGACGAAACCGACTGAAGGACTGGATAAAACGGGTGAAATCCGTCACTCGACCACTCAATATGCAAGCTTCACAATGAAGTTCGCATCCGACAGCGATCTGTCGGCAAATCCGAAACGTTCCCGGACGGACCTCGGGCCCCGACCCGGCCCACGAGCGGAGCCGGGCCGGGGCCCGAGAACTCATCCGGCGAACGGCTACCGGCGATGCCGCGGCTGCCACACCACCAGCGCGGTGCTGCGCTGCGGCGGGGTCAGATCCGCGCGGTAGTTCGCCCGCGCGCGCTCCAGTTCCGCACTCAGCTCGGCGACGCGCTGTTGCAACTGTTCGACCTGATTGGTGAGTTCGATGATGCGTTTGATGCCCGCCAGGTTGACGCCCTCGTCCTGGGACAGCCGCTGCACTTCGCGCAACAGCTCCACATCCCTTGCCGAATAGCGTCGCCCGCCGCCCGAAGTGCGTTGTGGCGTCACCAGCCCCAGCCGGTCATACGTGCGCAGCGTCTGCGCATGCATACCGGCCAATTGGGCCGCCACCGAGATCATGAAGTACTCGGCTCGCGACGGCCCACCCGACGCCTGCTTCGGATCTCCGGACATCACGCACCTGCCCATCCTGCTCGCGGATCGAAACCGCTGGCCTTCTCCGCCTCCTGCAGCGCCCGCAGCGCCTCGGTGGCGTTGTCATCCAGTTTCTGCGGCACCGCAACCTTGACGGTGACCAGCAGGTCACCGGCTCCGCCGCCGCGCTTGGGCACACCGCGGCCGCGCACCCGCAGGATGCGGCCGTCGGCGGTGCCCGGAGGCACCTTGACCCCGACCCGGCCCTCCAGCGTCGGCACCGACACCGTGGTGCCGAGGACCAGTTCGCTGTAGCTGACCGGCAGTACCAGGGTCAGGTCGTCGCCGCTGCGGCCGAAGACCCGGTCCTGGCTGACGTGCACGGTCACGTACAGATCGCCCGAGGGCGCACCGCGCAACCCGGCCTCGCCCTGCCCGGCCAGCCGGATCCGCTGCCCGTCCGCCACACCAGGAGGAATACGGACGGTGATGGTGCGGGTCCGGTTCTGGATACCACTGCCATGGCAGTCCACGCACGGGTTGTCGATGATCGAGCCGGTACCGCGGCAGTCGTCGCACGGTTCACTGAACCCGAACGCGCCCTGGTTGCGGCTGATCACGCCGGTGCCGTTGCAGTGCGGGCAGACCCGTGGGCTGGTGCCCGGCTTGGCGCCGCTGCCGTGACAGGTGGTGCACGGCGACGGACTGGTCATCCGCAGCGGGACGGTGGCGCCCTGCGCGGCCTCACGGAACCCGAGGGTCGTCTCGGTCTCCACATCGGAGCCGCGCCGGGGCCGGCTCGCCGATCGCGTGCCGCCCCGGTTGAACAGACCGCCGAACAGATCGCCGAGGCCACCGTCGGCACCGGTGGCACCGGCACCGAAGATGTCGCCGAGGTTGAACTCCTGCGAGAATCCGCCACCCGCGCCGCCGGGGGTGAATCCACCGCGCGGATAACCACCGCCGGCGAACAGCCTGCGCGTCTCGTCGTACTCCTTGCGCTTGACCGGATCCGACAGCACGGCATGCGCCTCACTGACGGTCTTGAACCTCTCCTCGGCCTTGGTGTCGCCGGGGTTGGCATCCGGATGCAGGTCACGCGCGAGCTTGCGGTAGGCCTTTTTGATCTCGTCCTGCGAGGCGCCGGAGGAGACGCCCAGCTCCTTGTAGAAGTCCTTTTCGATCCACTCCCGTTGGCTCACCGGGCATCTCCTCCTTTCGTTCCTCTTGTACGGTGCGGCTCGGCCGCGCTCTTATCCTTCGTCGGTGCCGGCATCAGCATCCGATGCCTCGGCCTGGTCCGGTGCGGGGGCTTCGCCCTGGTCGGCGGGGGCGGTGGTGGGCAGATCGCCCACGCCGTCGGTTACCCCCACCAGCGCGTGCCGAAGCACCCGGTCACCGAACCGATAACCCTTGCGCATCACGAGGCCGATCACCGGATCGTGTCCGGAACCCTCGTGCTGCACCGCCTCGTGCAGAGTCGGATCGAAAGGCTCACCCTCCGAACCGAACTCCTCGAGACCCTGTTTGCGCAGTGCGTCGCTCAGCTTGTCGGCAACCGACTTCAGCGGCCCCGATTCCAGATCGCCGTGCGCCCTGGCGCGATCGAGATCATCGAGCACGCCGAGCAATTCGGTGACAACGCCGGCCTTGGCCGCGTCGATCGCGGCCTTGCGGTCGCGCTCGACCCGGCGCCGGTAATTGGCGTACTCCGCGGTCAGACGCTGCAGGTCGGCGGTGCGCTCGGCGAGCTCGACCGCGGCGTCGGACACGGGTACCTCGGCGGCGTCGACCTCGGCGGCGTCCGGCTCGGCCGGGGCGGAACCATTGCCCGCCCCGGCAGCCTCCCTGACCTCACCGGTCTCGGGATCGATCTTGCGCTTGTCGACGAAGCTGATCGGCTCCTCGGAGTTCCCAGCGTTCGCGTTCGTCACTTCTTCTCCGTGTCGACCGGCTCGTCAACGACCTCGGCATCGACGACCTGATCGTCGTCGGCCGTCGCGGAGGCACCGTTACCGGACGCGGCGGCGTCGGCGGCGGATGACTCGTAGATCGCCTGGCCCAGCGCCTGCGACTCGGTGGCCAGCTTCTCCACGGCCGACTTGACCGCGGCGATGTCGGTGCCCTTCAGCGCCTCGTTCGCCTCGGCGATGGCCGCCTCGACCTTCTCCTTGACGTCGGCGGGCACCTTGTCCTCGTTGTCCTTGATGAACTTCTCGGTCTGGTGCACCAGCGACTCGGCCTGGTTGCGGGTCTCGGCCTCCTCGCGGCGGGCCTTATCCTCGGCGGCGTGCGCCTCGGCGTCCTTGACCATCCGGTCGATCTCTTCCTTGGACAGGCCCGAGCCGTCCTGGATCTTGATCGTGTTCTCCTTGCCGGTGCCCTTGTCCTTCGCGGTGACGTGCACGATGCCGTTGGCATCGATGTCGAAGGTGACCTCGATCTGCGGCACGCCGCGCGGGGCCGGCGGGATGCCGGTCAGCTCGAAGGAGCCGAGCAGCTTGTTGTGCGAGGCGATCTCGCGCTCACCCTGGAACACCTGGATCTGCACCGACGGCTGGTTGTCGTCGGCGGTGGTGAAGGTTTCCGAACGCTTGGTCGGGATGGTGGTGTTGCGCTCGATGAGCTTGGTCATGACGCCACCCTTGGTCTCGATACCCAGCGACAGCGGGGTGACATCGAGCAGCAGGACGTCCTTGACCTCACCCTTGAGCACACCGGCCTGCAGGGCGGCGCCGACGGCGACGACCTCGTCCGGGTTCACGCCCTTGTTCGGCTCCTTGCCGCCGGTCAGTTCCTTGACCAGCTCGGAGACGGCGGGCATACGGGTGGAACCACCGACGAGCACGACATGGTCGATATCGGAGACCTTGATGCCCGCATCCTTGATCACGGACTGGAACGGCGCGCGGGTGCGGTCGAGCAGGTCCGAGGTGATCTTCTGGAACTCGGCACGGGTGAGCTGCTCGTCGAGGAACAGCGGGTTCTTGTCCGCGTCGACGGTGATGTAGGGCAGGTTGATCGAGGTCGACTGCGAGGACGACAGCTCGATCTTGGCCTTCTCGGCGGCCTCACGCAGCCGCTGCATGGCCATCTTGTCCTTGGTCAGGTCGATGCCCGAGGTGCCCTTGAACTTGTCGACCAGCCACTTGACGATGCGCTCATCCCAGTCGTCACCACCGAGGTGGTTGTCACCGGAGGTGGCACGGACCTCGACGACGCCCTCGCCGATTTCCAGCAGCGAGACGTCGAAGGTGCCGCCACCGAGGTCGAAGACCAGGATGGTCTGTTCCTTGTCGCCCTTGTCCAGGCCGTAGGCCAGCGCGGCCGCGGTGGGCTCGTTGACGATGCGGAGCACGTTCATGCCCGCGATCTGGCCGGCTTCCTTGGTGGCCTGACGCTGGGCGTCCTCGAAGTAGGCCGGGACGGTGATGACCGCGTCGGTGATCTCCTCACCGAGGTAGGCCTCGGCGTCACGCTTCAGTTTCATCAGCACGCGGGCGCTGATTTCCTGCGGGGTGTACTTCTTGTCGTCGATGCCAACGGTCCAGTCGGTGCCGATGTGGCGCTTGACGGAACGGATGGTGCGGTCGACGTTGGTCACTGCCTGGTTCTTCGCCGGCTGGCCCACCAGCACTTCGCCGTTCTTGGCGAACGCGACGACCGACGGCGTGGTGCGCGAACCCTCCGAGTTGGCGACGACGACCGGCTCACCACCTTCGAGAACGGCGACGACCGAGTTCGTGGTCCCGAGGTCGATTCCGACCGCACGAGCCATTGTTTCCTCCTATTTTTCGATGCCTGTGTGGTGTCGGGGCTATCAGCCCATATCGGCGCTTACCGCGCCATGGACCAGGCCCCTGACACTGCACGGAGCACGGTCCCAGCAATACTGAGCGTGGTCGGCTCAATCCTGCCCGTCGCCCACACCGGGCGTCAAGTCAAACTTGAGTCGAACACACTCAATGTTGTTCGACCAGCTCAACCAGCGGTGGTCAGGGTCTATTCCCCGGGGGCGAGGATTTTTTTTCTCGCAACCCGTCACCGCCTCGCCCATCCTCCTCCGCACACCGACAGCCGACCGGTTCGTCGAACCGAGCGGCATGCGCGTGGAGGTGCGGCTCAGTCCGGCCGCCCGGCCCCGGACGGGCCCATGAACAGGGTGGCCAGCAGCGCCGCGGCGAGCAGGGCAGCGCAGAGGTAGCTCGACAGTTCGACGGCCGAGGACATCGCTTCGCGGGCCGCGGTGGCGACGGGTTCGGTGGCCGGATCGGCAGCGAGGGCCGGGATGACCGAGCCCGCACTGTCGGTGACGGCGGCGCGCAACTGGAACAGCATGCGCGGCAAGGTTCAGCTGTTCAGCCTCGACGCCCTGGTCAACATGGTCGGCGCAGCGGGCATGCATGTGGAGGTGACGATCAGCCCGGCCGCGTGACCCTCGCCGACGCGACGACGATCACCATGACCAAGGTGGTGGACGCAACGGCCCGCCCGCTCACCGCTTATCGGAGCGCACGTCTTCGGCGATGTCGTCGTCGAGGGTGACGCGGACCAGGGCGGCGGCCAGGTCGGCGACATGACCGCGCGGGGCCAGCTCGGCCAAGCGGTCGGGGTCGGTGGGCAGGTCGACGCGTTCGGCGCCGTGTAGTGCGCGCTCGTCGAAATGCGGGCGCGCCCAGGTCCACACGTCCTGCACCTCACGCAAGAAGATGTCGGCGCCCACCGGGCCGATGCCCTTGAACTGCTGGAGCAGTTCGGCGGCGCGGGTCGGGTCGTGGTCGGCCTCATCGGCGAGTTTGCGCAGGTCGCCGTCGTAGCGGTCCAGGATGGTCGAGGCCATCGCACCCAAGCGGGAGGCGGTCGACTCGTCGTATCGGCGGTAGTGCGCCCGGCCGAGCGCGTCCACCAGTTCCTGCCAGTCGGCATCGGCGACGCGCTGCGGCGTGCGGTAACCGCTATCGATGAGCTCCTTGGCCGCGTCCACCGCGAGATCGGCCGAGATTCGCGTGCTGAGCAGCTCCGACAGCATCAGTAGCTGGAACAGCGGGGCCGGTGTGTCGGCCAAATGGATGCCCGCCGCGGCGGCGTACCCGGTACCCGCCCGGTCCAGCAACGCGTGCACCACATCTCGCTGTCCCATCCCTTTCCAGTGTGCAGCCCACGCGAGCGCGACGCACGGATCAGCTCACATCCGTGGCGTGAGCTGGGCGAGAATGCCTTCGGCACTGCGCGCCGCGGTGCGGCAGGCAGTTGCGGTGAACTGGTCGGCCAGCGGGTGCTGGGCGCGTGCACGCCATTTACGCGCGGCGGCCACAGCTTCGGCACGCTTGGTCCCGGCATCGGTCTCGGCGGGTAGGCCGAGCCGCAGATGCGCGGCTACGCCGGAACCGCCGATGAGCCTGATCAGTTCGGCCAGCTCGGATGCGGGCAGGCCGGGCTCCTCGGTGCGCAACCGGCCGAGCAGACGCAATTCGGTGAAACCGTGATTGTCGGCGAGCAATGTGCGCACCTGCGGCAGCAGCGAATCGGCGGCGGTGCCGGGATAGGCGGTGAGCACCCGGTCCAGCGCGCTGAGCGCCGAATGGGCCTTGAGCTGATCGGCGCGCTGACCGAACTGCACGTCGAGTACCGAGCGCAATTCGTTCACCCCGCTGCGCTCGGTGAGTTCGGCGGCAAGCGTCGTCGAATCGCGAGCGCCGAGCCGCACCAGCGTGATCGCGAGCCTGATGCCGAACAGCCCGAAACGATCGGCGAGCTGGGCGCGCAACTGCGGCGCGACCGGCAGCGGCAGATCGGGACGGGCGAAGCGGTCGGCGGACAGCAGCGCGGCCGACAGTTCCTCCATGGGCACACCTGCCAGCGCCTCGAACGCGGCGAACTCCTGCTGGCGCAGCGTCGCCGCCGCGAACGCCAGCAGCCCGGCCACCGGGATCACCGCCTGGCACAATCCGGTCCGTTCCAGTTCGGCGGCGAACCCGGCGGCCACCTCGCGCGCCGAATGCAGGGCGTCGATGCGGCCTGCGCCGATCTCGTCGGCGCGCGAGACCACCCCGATCACACCGAGCGGGCCCGCGCCACCACCGGCGGTCCCGACCCGTTCCAGGAACCGGATGTCGGCCTCGTCGAGCCTGCGCAACAGGTAGACGACGGCGTCGGCGCCGGGAATGCTCGTATCCTCCGGCGTCAGCAGGCGGGCGGTGCGGGCCGACACCTCACGTGACAGCGACGACGTGCCGGGGGTGTCGATGATCGTGGTGGCGGCCAGGGTCGCGGCAGGCCACTCCACCTCCAGGTGGTCCACCTCGCGCCGCCCGGGCGCGCCCCAGTTCAGGCCGTCGAGATCGAAGGTCAGGCCGTGCGCGCCGGCACCGCGGCGCACCACCACGTTCGCCGCGCGACCGTCGGCGGAGAAGGCGGTGACCGCGGGCGTCGGCCCGTTGCGATACCAGGTCACCACCCGCGTGCACTCGGTCGCGTCGGTGGGCGCGATCTGCTGGCCGACCAGCGAATTCAGCAGCGTGGATTTGCCCGCTTTGAGCGAGCCGGCCAGCGCCACCCGCAACGGCTGGTCGAGCCTGCGCGCACAGTCGGCGAGCAACCCGCGCGCCCGCGGCACCTCCGCCAGTTCCCGGCGCGCCGCCCCGATCAGCCCGCGTGCCTGCGTCACGACTCCCGGCTCGGTCTCGAGCTCCGCTCTCACGCGGTCACCGTACCGGGCTGATATCCGGCGCCGCCGCCGATCCCGTCTCGGTAGACCTCATCGCCGGCGGACGCAGGGCGTCGGCGTGATTACGCAGCGCGGCCACCGCGCGCAGCTGACGTTCCAGCTCCGCGCAGCGTTCGGCGCGGCGGGCGGACTCCATGGTCGCGGCCTCCTGCGCGGCGCGCAGCGAATCGTCGATGGAACGCAGACTGCGTTGCGCGACGCCGGTGTAATGGTCACGCAACGCTCGGTGGATGCGATGCAGGCGATCCTTGGATTCCTTGCCCGCCTGGAACGCCACATCATCGACGTAGCGGCGGACCGCGACCTTGGCCTCGTTGCGTCGCTTGGCGAGCCGGGCCTGCGCGTCGTCGCGGAACGCTTTGCCACCGACCAGCACACCCGCGCCCAGCGAGATCGGGTTGAGCAGGGCCAGCCCGGCGAACGTGCTGGCCAGGCCGACCATCAGCACACCGCCGTACGAACCGCGCATACCGACCAGCAGCTTGCTGCCGATACCGATATCGGGTTCCAGATCCGCGAGAGTGACCGCCGCCGAGCGCGATTGATCGTCTTGCTCACCCGGACGCACATCGGGCAGGTCGACCGCGCCGAGTTCGATGAAATGCTCGGCCACCCGCTCACTGAGCTTCTCCGCGCGCGCACCCGTCCACAGCAGGTTGTCACCGAGGGCCGAATCGACTGTCCCGGTGAGCCATTCCTCGATGCGCGCCCAATGCCTGCCCGGATCGTGATCGTCTATCCATTCCTCGGCGGTGCGGGCGACGGTGCGCAGCCGGTCGCGCAGATCGTGGTCGACGTCGCCGGCGAGATCGGTGATCCCGTCGGCGAGAGTCTGCTGCCAGGCCGCTGTGCGGCGATGCAATTCCTCGGCGGCCGCCTTGGCCGCCTGCAACTCCGCGACCGCGGCCGCGCCCTGCCGTGGATCGCGCAGCGCGACCAGCTCGCTGCCGAGGGCGAGCGCCAGATGTTCGGCCGCCGAATGGATATCGCGGGACACCGCGATCCGCGTCGCCCGCTGATCGCGCGCCACCACCTGCTCGCGTAGGAACTGGAAGAGCACGCCGAACCCGGATTCGGCGCCGAGCTGCTTGTCCTGTAACCGCAGCGCGTGCGAACGCAGCAGCGACGACACCGCGATAATCGGCACCGGCAGCTGGGCGCGATCCAGATGGGCGCGATCGGCGGCGGCCACCTGACGCCAATGCGGATACAGGTCGATCTTGGTGAGCACCAGGGCCACCGCCGGGCAGAGCTGGCGGACCTGCCGCAGGAACGCCAGCTCGGGTTCGGTGAGTTCGGTGGAGGCATCCGAGAGCACCAGCACCGCATCGGAGGCCGGTGCCATGCCCAGAATGGTTGCCGTGCAGTTGTTTCCCTGGCCGATGCCAGGGGTGTCGACGAGGACGATGCCGTCGGCCAGCAGCTGATTCGGGGCGGTGATCTCCAAGCGGGTGGCTCGGCGATCGGCCACCACCGGGGTGCGGGTGGCGGCGGTGATGTCGTCGACGTGCACGCGCTCCTCATGGGCCCGGTCGGCGCCGGTGAACACCAGGTGGGCAGCGGGTGCCGGGCCGTGCGAGAGCACCGTCGGCACGGTGGTGGTGGCGTCGTCGCCGACCGGGCAGAGATCGCTGTTCAACAGCGCGTTGACGAACCGGCTCTTGCCCTGATCGCGCTGGCCCGCGATCACGATCCGCCGCCGCGGATCGCGGTGACCTGGTCGCCCGCCTGGAAACAGCGGCCGACCGGGTCC
>NZ_JAAGVC010000063.1:0-1203 GCF_010858045.1 Nocardia cyriacigeorgica | reverse complement strand
CGTATCGCGGACCCGGTCGGCCGCTGTTTCCAGGCGGGCGACCAGGTCACCGCGATCCGCGGCGCGGGCAGCGGCAATGGTCTCACCGAGCACCGCGAGCAGCGACGCCGCAGGCGGTGTTGTGGTGGCCGGTACAACCATCTCGGTTGTTCTCCTTCTCGGTGCGACCGTCGTGGTCAGAGCAGAGCGTCGTCGTCCGCAGTGGGCGAGGTGGCCGCGGCGCCGGTGTCGGCGAACAGGCCGGACTCACCCGAACCGCTGAGGCCACCGTCCAGGCCGGAACCGAAGGCGCTGGAGACGTCGACGGTGGACCAGGTGCTCGCGGTGGAGTCGATGCCGGAGCTCGCCGACATCCCGAGGTCGGCCGTGGTGTCAGCGGCGGCGTCGACGGAGCCGCCGAGGCCTGCCACGGCATCCGTACCGACCGTCCCGGCGGCGCCACCGAGGCCGGTCTCCAGACCGGCACCCAGCTCACCGGTGGCTCCGATCGCCGAATCGATGCCGCCGGAGACACCGGTCTCCAGACCTGTCCCCAGCTGTCCACCGAATTCGCCCGCGGCATCCGCGCCCGCGGACAGCCCACCGCCGAGCTCGGCACCGGCGCCCGCGACGCTGTCAACCGCGCCGCTCACACCGGCAGCGAGGTCACCGGCTGCGCCGACGCCTGTGGACAACCCCGTTTCGAGGCCTGTCCCCAGCTGTCCGCCGACACCGGTCACCGCGTCGGCCGCAGCGCTCACACCCGCACCGAGGCCTGCGGCGGTATCAACACCTGTGGACAACCCGGACTCCAGGCCCGCGCCCGAGCCGAAGTCGCTGTCGAATTCACCCACAGCTTCCACAGCACCATCCACACCCGCGGACAGGTCGGTTTCCCCACCGAACAATCCGCCGAGACCCAGTTCGAGCCCGGTGCCCGCTTCGCCCCCACCCTCGATGACGCCCTCGAGTCCGGTGCTCACACCGCCACCGATCTCGGCCCCGGCACCGACCACTGTCCCCAGCCCAGCGGCCATCGTCGCCCCCAGATCGGCGCCGGCCTGCGCCCCACCTTCGGCGCCACCGGACACCGCGCCCTCGAGCTGCGAGCCCACTCCGGCGCCGAGCCCCACACCAGCATCCACAGCTCCGTCCAGTCCCGCCCCAACGGCGCCGGCCAGATCGGCCCCGGCCTCGACCGCACCCCCAGCCCCTGTGGACAAC
>NZ_JAAGVC010000062.1 GCF_010858045.1 Nocardia cyriacigeorgica | reverse complement strand
GCTCCCCCACCACGGGAGCAGGCGCGCCGGTCTCGGCCGCAGCCACCCCGCTCCCCACCCCCGCAACCACCATCGCTCCCGCAATAATCACCGACATCCGCCGCATATCCATCTCCTTCCACAACCTGTCCTAACCCCCTCATACCCCGTCTCCGGGATCGCACGCACCACAGATGCTGTCCCCACGCCCCACACCCGGTAGACTCCCACCGTCCCCCACCGGACTGGCCCTCGTAGCTCAGGGGATAGAGCACCGCTCTCCTAAAGCGGGTGTCGCAGGTTCGAATCCTGCCGAGGGCACCAGACCATTGCCTTTCAAACCTGTACCGACCGGTGCAGGTTTTTCTGTTTCCGCGCTGGTAGGCGGCGTATTGCGGATGGCATCCATCAGCTCCACGCCGTCAGTCGCCGGCCGTTGGTCCGCCGCGTCGATGCCATTGACCAGATCGGCGCTAGCTGCTTCGACGGGACTCGTCTCACGAGCGATCAGCTCGCCGCCGAGCAGCGTCTTGAATGGTTCGGCCAGTTCGACGCGGACCTCGTCTTGCTCAAGGTAGACCTTCTCGAAGAACGCCTGGTTGAACAGACGGCGGATGCTGCTGCTGGCCTCCAGATAGCCCGCGTAGCAGTTGCTGGCGTAGTTCAACGCGGTGCGCAAGTTTGTGTTCCACAACCTCGATGTTGAGCAGGCTGGCTTCCAGGCGGGACTCGATCCGAGCCAGTTGCTCGGCGATCCGGTCCTGTTCATCCTTCATCAGGTCGAGCGGAATCGCCCCTGCATAATGAGCTTGCAGGAGCTTGCCGCGCTCATCGAGCAGGCGCTTCCGTCGCGTGTCCAACTCTCTCGCTTCACGATCGGCGGCTTTCCGGCTCGCGGACAGTTCACCTCGGAGGCCGGCTTCGATCTGTTCGCGCAGTTCGGAAACCAGTTGGATTGCCTTGTATTCCTCTTCGACCAGTTCCTCGAAGCGCTCGATCAGGACGGCCCGCCGTTGGCAGTCGTTGAACTTCTGATGTCGTCCGAGGCATACGAAGTACGAATAGACGGTGCCGCGTCGGTTCTTCGCGTGGGTGACGATGAGCCTGCTCCCGCAGCCGCCGCAGAACACGGTCGACTTGAGGTAGTGCGGGTGCTCGCGCTGCTTCTCGCCGCTGACCCGTGACGTCAGTAGGGCTTGCACCAGTTGCCAGGTGACCGGATCGACCAGGGGCGTGTGTCGGCCGGGATGCGTCGCGCCGCGGTAGACAACTTCCCCCTTGCAATACGGCGAGCGCAGAATCGCTTGCAGCTTGGTGTATTCCACCGGCTTGGATGGGAGCTTCGGCGTCGGCCGAGTGGTCAGACCCTTCATCTCCAATTCCGCTGCCAGTGTCTTTAGCGTCCATTCTCCTGACGCGTATGCCTGGAAGGCCCAGGCGATCACGGGGGCGCGTTCGGGATCCACCACCACGGTGCGGATTTCAGCTCCTTGCTCATTGATGATGCCGACGTTGCGGTAGCCGAGGGGGGCTCGGTTCGGCGTGCCGCCAGTGCGGGCTTCTCGGTCATACCCTTCAGCAGGCCGATGGCTTGTTCGTCCGATTGCGGGATGGGATGCGGGACAATGCCAAAGCAGCAGACCTTGTGGCTTGGCTGGAAGAAGTTATTGCTACACCGCCGTCGAAGCCGCGGAACCGCAGCACAGGAGCTGCAGCATGAGACGTGACACTCGACGCCCTCTTGATGGCTCCCGCGCACTACCCGCAGCATCTTCATGGGCGTGTCATCCGGCGTGTCGCCACAAAGTTGCTGACACCTGTTCTATGTGTAACGCCCACCACTGTCCGCAACGACTTCTACTGCATCGAGAGGTGGAGCTATGAGCGAAGGTGGGACAGATGCACGTCTGTAGGCTCGCGGTGCGCAATTTCCGAAACCTGGCAGATATTGATCTTGAACTCCAGCCGGGGACAGTGATTGTCGGCGAGAATCGCGCCGGTAAGAGCAACCTGTTGCAGGCGTTGCGGCTTGTACTTGACCCGTCACTTTCGTACACCGACCTGAAACTTCGTCGCGAAGACTTCTGGGATGGGCTGTCCGGCGGCGACTCGACGTATGACCCGATGGCCGAAGGGGACGTCATCGAGGTCGTGGTCGAATTCACCGAGTTCGACGACGATCCGACGCTGATGACCGCGCTCGCAGACGGACTACTGTCGGAAAATCCTCTTCGCGCTCGGCTTACCTATCAGTTTGCCCCAATTGACACCGGTGAGACGACCCCTTCCGGAAAGCTGCCGTATGAGGGACGCATTTTTGGTGGCACGAACGAAGACCAGCAGATCTCGCGCGAGCTGAGACGGTATATCCACTTTCAATATCTGCATGCATTGCGTGACGTCGAGTCAGATATCAAGAGCTGGCGAAAATCTCCGCTTCGAGACTTGCTCGAAGCTGCGGCGCGGGCGGTGCCGGAGGACAAATTAGATGACGTTCGCAAAGCAATGAAGGACGCCAATGATGATCTGAACGCGTTAGATCAGATCAAACAGCTGGCGGACAGCATCTCCGGGGAGATTACAGACTTGGTCGGTTCGAACCACTCGGTGGACACCGAGCTGGCCGCAGCGCCCGAAGATCCGCTACGGCTTATCCGCGGTATGCGCGTATTCGTGGACGGTGACGCACACCGCGATCTCTCTACTGCAAGCCTGGGTACGTTGAATATTCTCTACATGGCGCTCTTGGAACTCGGCCTTCGGACACGCTTGATAGATACAGAAATTGCGCATGTTGTACTCGCGATCGAAGAGCCTGAAGCTCACCTCCATCCGCACCTTCAGCGCCTCATCTTCCGCCGCTTCTTGGGCGCTGACGACGAACAGCCACAGAGCATCCGCAACGTCCTGCTGACGACCCAGTCACCACACATCGCAAGCGTGGCGGATCCACGAAGCTTGGTTTTCCTGCGATGCGAGGACGGAACCTCAACAGCGGCCCTGGCTCACACTGCCGACCTCACAACTTCACAGTGGGGAGACATCGGCCGCTATCTTGACGCCACCCGTGCCGAGTTGGTCTTTGCACGAAAAGTGCTGTTGGTGGAAGGTTTCGCAGAGCAGGTCCTGGTTCCTAAACTGGCAGAGTCGATCGGTATCGATCTGGACAAGGCCGGCGTTACTGTCTGTGCCATCCACGGCACCCACTTTCTCGCTTACGCGCGCTTCTGCCAAGCACTAAGTATCCCATGGGCGATACTGACCGACGCCGATATTATCAATGGAAAGTGCCGCGGCGATCGCCGCGCACAGAAACTCATAGAAGACCTCCCCGCTACAGGAACCCCCGAAGAGAACGGTATATTCGTCGGCAGCGACACCTTTGAATACGACATCATCACCGCTCATGGAGACAATCTCACCAACTGTGTGGAGGTCCTGCGCTCCAACGCATCAAAGACGCTGGACACGATCAATCGCTGGCAGGGCAAACTTCCTGAAAAGGAAGAGTACTTGGATGTCATCAAGAAACAAGGTGGCAAGGGGAGATTTGCCCAACGCATCGCTGCCTGTGAACTTCTACCGCCCGATTATGTCGAAGCAGCGCTGAAATACCTGGTATCGGAATGAAGCTGACACAGGCTGTAGATGAGCTTCGATCGAACCCCGAACAGTGGCAGGCATTTGCAACCGACGGGCATGTTGTTGTACATGCCCCTCCAGGCAGCGGTAAGACCAAGCTACTCGCTACGCGAGTCGCCTTCGATCTTGTAAACAAAATTCCGCCACCCCACGGCGCTGCGTGCGTCACCCTGACAAACGCCGCAGCGGAGGAATTGCGCGCCCGGATCGAAGCGATCGGTTCATCGCGCAGGCCGACGCTATTTATAGGTACCGTACACAGCTTTGCGTATACAAAGATAATTCTGCCGTTTGCAGAACTGACGGGTAGAGCGGAGCTAACACACCGCTCGGTCGCCACCAAAGCAGAAACCCAATCAGCCATGAAGGCAGCCATTGCCAGTACTCCTAGCGCGGGGGATGACAGGTACCTAGACTCCACGATAAATGTCCTGCGCAATAGATTTGCCACAGACGAGCAATGGGCAGCCGCCGGTGACGTAGTTTTCGACGTGGCGCAGCGCTACCTAAACAACCTCGCGAGCGCGAACCTTATCGACTTCACAGGAATCATCGAGGCGGCAGTCGAGATCGTTGAGAAAAGCCGGACTGTCAGAAAGGTGCTGAACGCCAAGTACCCATCTATCTACGTAGATGAGTATCAAGACCTTGCGCCGGGCCTCGACAGGCTGGTTAAGGCCCTTTGCTTTGACTACTTCACCGAATCTGACTTGTTCGCCGTCGGCGATCCAGATCAAGCAGTGTTCGGCTTCAACGGCGCCAAACCGGAGTTGTTGCATGACCTGTCGTGCAGACAAGGCGTGACACCGATTCAGCTGAAATCAAACTACCGATCCGGCCATGAAATTCTTCGTGTTGCTAAGTCAATGAAGCACTCAGAATACGAGGTAGTTGGTAGACGTGTTGGAGGCCGTGTTCGAGCTACTTTTTGTCCTGGTGGCTCCGCTGGTCAGAGTGTCCAGGCCGCCGACTACATCCAGGAGCTTCAGCAGCAGGGTGTGTCACTCAATGAGATCGTGGTCATCTGCCCTGATAATCGTTTTTGTGGTGTCGCAGCAATAGCACTGAGACAGCGTCAATTGCCAGTGTTCTTTCGTAATAGCCAAGAATACGGACTCAGCACACTAACCAGCTTTGTTGAGCGCTGTGTGGTTTGGTCATCACTAGCCTGCGACGAGGACGAATATCGGCTAGCGGATCTACAACGCCGCTGGCGAAGCCTATTAGGCAATCATTGGGACTGGAGTCGAGCCGTGGAACTTACCCGAGTTCTACTTGAAATTCGCAGGCACCTCGATGATCCCGCGAGCAGTGCGATTGAATCCCTGCGGGATGCGGGCCTTGACATCGCCTCGAAACGACCTCAGTTCGCCGGGGACGCACCGGATGCCGAAGCGATGCATCTCGCTGTCACTACCGGGGCCTTGAAGGATTTTTCGACCCGTGCTTTTGCCCAAAGAGTGCGCAAGTCAGACTGTGTCGAAGTCACCACGATGACCTCTAGCAAGGGACTAGAATTCGATCATGTCGTCATTCTTGGCATGAACCAGAACCTGGTTCCGCATTTTAACGCGATCGGCAATCCGGAGAAAATGGCAGAAGAGCGCAGGAAGTTTTATGTGTCGCTAACCCGCGCTCGGGAATCTATCGAGGTCTATTATTCTGACCAGATCAATTGGACCAAGTCGACAAGCCGCGCAGAGCCGAGCATATTCCTTGATGAAGCGGGCCTGCTAGAGGCTCGTAGTACTCAGCCATTTTTTCGGCCTGGCTTCAACTAGGACCACAGCCAATTCGAGAGGCATGTGACCCGGTTCTATGACGTCGAGTTATTGCTTCCTACGGCGCGGCATCTTACGAGTCGTGTGCCACCGCCCCTCGGCCGGACTGCGCAGCTGTACGCCCGCACGCATAAGCGTGGCTCGAATCGTTGGTGCGGCGACGCCAAACTCTTTGGCAAGATCCGTCGTGGACCAGCCTGCTTGATACAGCGTGGCTGCTCGGTTCACTTGCCGATTCGTCATCTTGCGAAGCGACCGTTTCTCGACACCCTGCCGCTTCAGATGGGCGTCCACTGTCTGCGTGTGCATGCCGAACTCACGGGCCAGCTCTGCAATAGACGCACCAGCTCGGTACTGGGCCACCAGGTTCACGATCTCCTCAGGTGCCAGCTTCCGGTTCGGTTTGTACGGTCGTCGCTCGGTCTTTGCCGATGCGAGCTTGTGGGCGAGCTTCCTGGGCCGAGCACTTCCGACGGCTTCGCCGGGCTGTTCACCAAGCTTGGCCACTAGTCGCTCCAGGGGTCGCGGCATGTTTGAAAGCGCTCCGGTGAGGCGTACCAAAGCGGGTTCTTTCAAACCTCCACGGTTTGAAAGAGGTCCGCTTAGGTGCACAGCGTTTGCTCAGGTCAGGGAGGTTTCTTCCCGGCACCATCGAGCCATTCCGCCGCTTCTGTACGCAGTTTGTACGCCGCTCCAATTCCGTGTACCGGCTAGCTACGGCGCTCATCTCGCGGATCAGACCTGGTCAGCCGAGGCCGCAGCAGTCCGTCAAGAGGCCATCAACGAGACTATCGCCGGCGGACATACCGTCACGGAGGTCGGTGAACAGCTGGGCTTGACCAACGGCAGGATCAGTCAGCTACGCCGAACGAAGGGATGAATACCCACAGGCAGTCGCCGGAAGAGCTTTCCGACCCACTCTTGTCCCGCGTATGGTCGTCATACACCTGTATGGTCGTCATACACCTGTATGATCGTCATACGCCGAGCGGGTGGGACGCCGCAGCCACGACGCCCCACCCTGATGGGTTAGCTAGCCTTTCGAACTCGGCTGACCAGGAACAGAGCCCCGGCGATCACGGAAGCTGTCGCAACCAGAAGGCCGTAATCGACCGGGGCTTCTTTCTTGCTCCGACGGTGTTTAGCCATCCCCATCACCTCCTTTCCCGGCACGGCACGGTGACCAGGTCCCGTACCGCCCCTGAGCTGGAGGTCACGCCCAGCCTAATCCAGCGGCCCGGGTGGGAGGCCAAGAACGCAAACCGATCTGACTGGGTGTGCTGCACAGCCCAGTTGGCCGTGAACGCAGTGATCTCCCTTTCAAGCCGAGCGAGTGAGGCGTCGGACGAGTGCCACTCCCGCCGTTTCGAGGACCCGCGCCACGACCGCACGGCCGGCGAGATCGGTCGTCCCGCTGTGACGATCGCGCCTGCGACATCAGTGAATGCCTTGCTGCCCGGACACAGCAAGTAACGACGGCATCGGCTGCCCACGGGCCTCTTCTGCCGCGACCGCCGCTGCTCCGATTTCGGAGTGGCACGACTGCCACATCGCGAATGAACGAGATGTGTCCTATCGGGGCAAGCCAGCCGTAATAGTCACGGTGTAGCTGTCGCCGCCGAACCGGATTTGTGCATAGATGCCGTTCGGCCACTGGAGCACCACTCCGATGGCCCGACCTCGTTCGTTGGGACTGATACCCGTCCAGCCTCTTCGACTTCGGTCACAGCTGGTCCGAGATCGGAACCTGTTTACCCCGCCGTCCAACAATAGGGGAACCTCGTACTCCGTGTTGCACACCGCTTGTGGTCTAATCGACCGGTGATGATCTTCGCGCGCCGTTGGTGGCACCTGTCCTAGCGGCCGAAGACCCTGTGTGGCCGCCTCATCCGCGGCCCTGTCCTGTCGTCGGGCGACAGCTCGTTCCAGCCGTGTGGGTGGCGCTGGAATCGAGGAAGGACAACCCACCAATGCCCTACACCGACGAACAGTCGCCAGCCGAAAGCTTCGGCCGAATCCTAGTCAGCTCTCGCTCGCTCGACGAATACCGAGCGATGTTCAACCTCACCGACGCCGACCTCCGTTCACGGATACTCGACTGCCCCAGTGGCGCAGCGGGATTCACCGCCAAAATATGCCGCCAAGGTGGTGATGTCACCGCGTGCGATGTCGCATATTTTCGACGGTGGCATCGACAAGGTCGCAGCAACCGCCCTGACCGAGGTCGAGCGCGGCAACCGATTTGTGCGCTCCCACCAGCACCTCTACAAGTGGAGTCGCTTCACCGACCCCGAACAGCACCGGCTCCGGCGCCATCACGCGGCCGAACGCTTCGCCACCCATACCCGACAAGACCCGAGCCGCTACGTCCCCGGACGGTTGCCCCGGCTTCCCTTCCCCGACAATGATTTCGACCTAGTACTCAGCTCGCACCTACTGTTCAGCTATGCCCAGGACCTCGACTACGACTTTCACCTCAGCGCCCTGATCGAGCTGATGCGAGTCGCCCATGGTGAACTGCGTGTCTTTCCGCTCGTACCGATCGGCGAGGCCTCCCGCTACCCGCGTCTGGACAATCTGCTCGCCGACTTACGCACGCACGCGATAGACGGCCGGATCGTCGATGTCGACTACGAGTTCCAGGTGGGCGGAACCGAAATGCTGATCTGTCGTCCGATCACCGACCAGTCAGCATGCTGAACAGCGATCTCAGCGGTCGACCGATGTCGCCAAGTCCGATCGGCGACAGCGGCCAACGCTCACGTACATAGCGGACGTTCCCTCTGTCACCGCCGTGGCCACAACACCGCCCACACTAGTACACCAATCGGCACAGCGATCACGACGACCCAGCCGAGCGTCATCACCAGTCGCCCCTCACCAGTCCCCAGCGGGCGAAGGACAACCGGGGCAAGATCACCTCCACGTCGGCCACGTCCATCACCCTGTTCAGCTCCAGCGGTCCGAGATGATCCGGTGCGGGCAGGATCACCACCTCCGCCCCGGCATTGCGGACTTGCTCGGCCACGGGCAGCACCGAGCGTTCGCCCGGCCATACGACGCGGTAGCCGAGCCGTCGCGCGAATCTCGGTATCTGTGCCCGATCCCACTCGGATGCGGTACTCATCTCGTAGTCGATCCATCCGAATGCGTTCGGCCGCATCGTTTCCCCTTCGCTCTACGGCTGGGTCGCGCCCGCCGCCGGGGAACCGGTGCCGGTCCGGTTCGGTATCCGGCGGCGGGGCTGAAACGAAGGGTATGAGTGGATTTTTCGGCCAGGGGCCACCTTGCCGCCCACATCGGTCTACACCCCGCGACAGAACACGGCACTGCCCTACCGCGCAGGCCTTGCGCGGTTACCGTGGAATCCATGGACTCCGCTGAGGAGCACGTCACCGGTGAGCGACTGCGCGCCGCACGAGAGGCAGCCGGGCTGAGCCTGTCCGCGATGGCCGCGCGCACGCACTACAGCAAGCCGCTACTCGGGATGTTGGAGACCGGGCAGCGCCAGATCAGGCCGGAGCACGTGCGCGCTTACGCCGACGCGCTCGGGATCGGGTCAGCGCTGTTCGTGGAACCGGACGACGGGGAACGGGCGGCGGCGGAATGGATTGCGCGCGTGGCATCCTCCGACATCGGCGGGGACACCCTGGAACGGCTGGAACTGGCCGTGGACGACTTGGCGGCAAGCTACCCGACCACGCCACCAGGCGAACTGCTGGTGAGCATCCGGCAGCATCTCGGCTACGCCGGGCGACTCATGGACTCCCGCAAGACCTTGGCCCAGCACCGCCGCCTGCTGGTCGCCGTCGGATGGCTCTCGCTGTTGGCGAGCACATGCCATATCGACCTGGACGAGACCTCGGCGGCAGCTGCGCGCGGGCATCTCGCGTGGAAACTGGCCGACGAAGCCGGACACCCCGAGATCGCGGCGTGGTGCCTGGAAACACGGGCGTGGCAACAACTCACGAACGGCGCGTACCCCGAAGCAGCCGAGTTGTCCCGCGCGGCCCAGGCCATCGCGCCGGCGGACAGTTCGGCATACATCCAGGCCACCGCACAGGAGGGTCGCGCCCTCGCCCGGCTCGGGGACAGCAAGGGCACCTACAACGCGCTGCGCAGAGTCGCGCGCCTGGTCTCTGGGCTGAGCACGCCCGACCGGCCGGAACATCACTTCCGTTACGACCCGGCCAAATCGGACGCCTACGTGGCCACCACGTTGTCCTGGCTCGGAGATCCGGCAGCGGAGACCTACGCCCGGCACGTCCTTGCCGATCTCCAGCGTTCGCCGACCGCCCGACCGCGCCGGATCGCGTCGGCGAACCTGGACCTTGGGTTCGCCCTGGTATCGGCGGACAAGGCGGAGGAAGCCGCCCACGTTGCCCTGGCGGCGGTGGAGTCCGGCCGCCTGGTCCCGTCCAACTACTGGCGGGTGTCCGAAGTGGTCACGGGGATAGCGGAGCGGGGCGCGCCGGATGCGGCAGTGGTCCGCGAAGCATTCCGCGATATCTATCGGACGGTCTAGCGTCCGACGACGGACACCATGCTCGACGGGGCGCGTTCCACTCAGTTCGCGAGATCCTGGTGTCGATGGCGCGCTGGGCCGTAAACGCTTGACCGGCATGGTGATACCGCGCGCTCGCACAGTCGCAATGCCGCGAGTATGCGCAAAGTGTCACCTGGAACGGGGATCCCGACCTGGGCTTGGTCTAGCGGCGTTGATCGCCGACTGTGTATCCGCGCACCGTCACACGGCGCACGGCTGACTCACTGCGGGCTACCCTGACGCGCATCGGGTCAGGGCCAGGTGTCCTGCCCCATCCGGAAGAAGGAGCGAGTTTCCGGGGACGCCGGCAGATAGGCTTCGACAGCGATCTCATCCACAGCCACGTCGAAAGCCGCGCCGAAGGTTGTGACGGTGTTGATCAAGCAGAGTTCGGTTCCGTGATGGGCGATTCGCAGCTCTAGCGCGATCTCGGCCGGGTCGGGCGGTCCGGGCTCGGGGTCGGGGCCGAACGACGCCAGTTCCTCGTACAGGGCGTGCAGTTGCGGATCTCCGCTGCGGGCGGCCTGGTGGGCCAGCCGGGGCAGTAGGTAGCCGCGTACCTGGTCGAGGTTGCGTAGTCGCTGGGCGAGGCCGTTCGGATGCAGACCCAGCCGCATCATGTTGATCGGCGGTTCGAGTAGTCGTGGGTCGGCGCCCTGGAGGAATATCTCGACCGCGCTGTTGGCAAGCAGCAGGTTCCAGCGGCGGTCCACGGCGAGCGCCGGGTAGGGCTCGTGTCCCAGCAGAACCTGCTGGACCGTCTCCCGCACCCGGGCCAGGTCGGGGTCGTCCAGCGGGTGCTGACCGAAGATCGGCGCGTGCCCGGCGGCGACGAGCAGCCGGTTCCGTTCGCGCAGGGGAATACCGAGCCGCTCGGCCAGATGGAGAACCATCGCACTGCTGGGGATGGTCCGCCCGGTTTCGATGAAACTGATGTGCCGAGCCGACACTTCGGCGTGAATGGCCAGGTCGAGCTGGGTCAGCCGGCTGCGGTGCCGCCATTCGCGCAAGAGCTCACCGATGCGACGATCGTTCGTCATTCCCCCGAGTGTGCCCACCGGCCGGGTGCCCCGGCAATTACCAGGCAGGTAATCGACAATGCACCTCCGGGCCCACAACAGTGATGGCATGCACAAGACCAATAAACAGTTGGTAGTCGAGGGCTTCCGGGAATTCGCCAAAGGCAATGTCGAGGTCCTCCGCACGCTGCTGCGGGAAGATTTCGTCGAGCACAGCCCGGGCAATCCCAGCGGGCGCGAGGCGTTCATCGAGTTCATCGCTTCCGCGCCGGTTGCCGCGTCGCGGCTGGACCTCGCGCGGGTCATCGCGGAAGACGACCTCGTGGTCATGCACTACCGGATGACCACGGCCGACGATGAGAACGGGATGGCCGTCGTGGACATCTGGCGGCTCGAGGACGGGCAGATCGTCGAGCACTGGGACGTGGTCCAGCCCGTGCCCGAGGCCGGCCGGATCCCGAATGGGATGTTCTGATTCGAAGAACACGGCCGGCTTGCGCGGTGCTGAGCGCTTGGCGGCCGAAAACGCACGGAACGCGCTGCACGGCAGAAGGTTCCCGCCTTGTGGAGCCCTGGATTGCGCGCATGGGCGTGACGATCAGGGTCGCGAATTCTCGCGCGATCGCCCCATCGAAGATGATCACCACGCCGCTTCCCGAACTCGGCGCGAGGGTGTCAGCGGAGGTGTCAGCACGGTATCAGGGCGGTGTCAGCCCGGGCGGCGACTGTATTCACATGACGAACACAACGATCTCCCAGACCAACGATTCGACCGCAACGGCGTGGACCGGCATGGTGCCCGTCGAGGACACCGCCCTGTACGTGACCGACACCGGCGGCACCGGCACTCCGGTGGTTTACCTCAACGGCGCCTACGCCGACCACAAGCACTGGCGGAAGGTGATCGCCGAGCTCGGGCCCGGCCTGCGACACATCACCTTCGACGAGCGGGCCCGCGGCAAGTCGCAGCAATCGTCCGACTATTCCTTCGAGGCGTGCCTGCGCGATATCGACGCCGTCCTCGCCGCACGCGGGGTGGATCGCGCGATTCTCGTCGGCTGGTCCTACGGCGGGGTGCTGGCCTGGCACTGGACCGACCGCAACCCAGACCGCGTTGCCGGCGTGGTCACCGTCGACTCCGCACCCTACGGACTCACCGGCGCCGAAGGAGCCGAACGTATCCGGAAACTGTTCCACCGCATGCGGTTCCTGCTCCCGCTGACCCGTCCGTTCGGAATGGCCGCGCGGATGAGCGCCGCCCAGCACGCCGAGGTCAATATCGAACTCAACGAGATCGCCGACGCCAGCGGCCCGGTCCTCGAGCGCCTGCGACGGCCGGTGCGGTTCGTGGTGGCCACCGGTAACAGCCTCGGCAGCGAGGACGGCGAGATGGAAAAGGCGCGGACCTCACTCGAGCCGGTATTCGCCAACAACCCGAATGTCGTGCTCAGCGCGAAGGTTTCCAGCAATCACTCCAAGATCCTGAGCAAAGACTTCCGCGCCATCGCCGACGCGGTCCGCGAGATCGCAGCGTGAGCCGACGACGTCACCGCCCTGACTCGAGCCGACCTCCACGAGACCGCACTGCACTCTGTGTGGTCCGGTCTCGCCAGTTCGAGGTTCGGGAGGCGGATGGCCGTCCCACAGATCCCGCCCGCCCTGGCCGGACCGGAGTGTGCATCCCGTCCAACCTGTGCCACCTGGCCGATATTCTCCGCTACGTAGTTGAGCCGCAATGGTCTTGGAGGGTGCGATGGTAGAACAGCTCGACGTAGGCAGCGCCAAGGAGGGCATCGGCAGGACCGTCGACGGTATCGGAAAGGCGGCGCGAACCGCTTCATCGCAGCTCGCCGGGCAGGTTGGCAACGTCAAGGTCGCTGCCAGAGGCAGAGTCGAGAAGCTGACTGCGAAACGACCGGACCCCTACGAAGTGGCCGTAGCGGAATACAACGGCGCCTTCACGGCGATGGCCGACAGGGGCCTGTCGCTGTTGCGTCAGCGCGAACGTTCGACGGACTTGATCGAGCTGGTCGAGCAGTTGGTGAACAGTATCGCCAACACCCCGAAATCATTCGACACTGACTTCGACGAGATCGAGCTACATCGGAATCGGTTCTCGAGCGCGGAGGAATTCGCGCACAAAGAGCTGGTAGCGGCGCGACGGTCGGCTGCCGGTGCCGGTGCCGGGTTCGCGGCGGGCACCGCCGTAGCGGGCCTGGCACCGTCGGCGGCGATGTGGGTCGCCACCACCTTCGGGACAGCGTCGACCGGCACCGCGATCTCGACCCTTTCCGGGGCGGCAGCCAGCCAGGCAGCACTGGCGTGGCTCGGTGGCGGCGCGCTGGCGGCCGGTGGCGGCGGCACTGCGGCAGGCACCACACTGCTCGCGCTTGCCGGCCCGATCGGCTGGTCAATCGCGGGCGCAACCCTTCTCGCGTCGATCGCCCTGTTCGCGAAGAAGAAGTTCGAGAATCGAGAGGCGAAGCACGAAGCGCTGACCGCGATCAAGCGCAACACCGCCCTCGTCAAAGGCATGGATGCCCAGATCGACGACCTCCTCCAGCGGACGACCTTGCTCCGCGAAGGGCTGGTAAAGAGTTACGGCGAAGCATTGGTGCACTTCCGAGCCGATTTCCACGCGCTCTCCCCTGCCGAGCGGTCGACACTCGCGACGTTGGTGAACAACACGAAGTCGTGCGCGACCATGCTGAGCGCGCGCATCGAACAGGATGCCGATAGTGAGTGACGCTGCCGAGTTCGTCACGAGCATCCAAGAACAGGCAATAGCTTCGTGGGTGAGCTATCTCAACCAGCTCCGCATAGACAGACTTCTGAGCGCGCTCAGCCAGCAGGACCAGAACCTTTGGGACGCGCTCACCAGCGTCGATGAAGCCGTCAGGAAGATCGACCTCGAGGTCGTCGCCGCCAACCGCGGCGGACAGCATGGCATGCATGGCTTCATCGCCGAGATCGCCGAGGTGGGGATCGGCAATGCCCGAAGGCAGATCCTCGGCCACGAGGCCGTCTACCAGTGGGTCAACGACAACGGACCCGTCGACCTGATGCGCGGAAGTGTCGAGATCCAGCAGAAATTCGTCGCGGCGGGTGGCCGTTTCTCACTGGGCGCGATCGCCGAGCACCTCCAGAAATACCCCGAATACGTGCGCAACGGTGGGAAATATCAGATACCCCGTGATCATTTCGAGGTGATCCAGCAGCTACATGCCTTATCGCCCGAGGAAGCGAGCAAGCTGCTTTCACGCAGCGGCGACGGACCTTCCCTCAGAGACTGGCAGCGGGTCCAGGCGTTCTTCCAAGACAGATCGGTCGGCTTCGAATCGCTCGAACCCTCGACGCTCGAGTACAGCGAAGTGCAGCGCGATGCCTACACCTCGACCATGGCGGCCGAGAAGCGCTCGCTCCACGCCACGGATCGGTCCCTGCGCGACGATGCCTACCAGCGCAGCCGTCCGACGGTGCGAGAAGGAGGCACGGCCGCACTCACGGCTGCCGCGACTGCGGGCGGGACCGCGTTCGTACTGGCGGTGGCCGCAAAGCGTCGGGAAGGCAAGCGGCTCAGTGAGTTCAGCGAGCGCGACTGGATAGACATCGCAGCCGAAACCGGCTCGGGTTTCGGCGAGGGTGGCGTCCGAGGACTGAGCATCTACGCGCTCACCAACTTCACCGCGACCTCCGCGGCCGTCGCCAGCTCGATCGTCACCACATCGTTCAGCATCGCAGAGCAAGCGAACAAACTCCGCCGGGACCAGATCGACGAACTCGAGTTCATCGAGACCTCCGAGCTCCTCGCCTTGGAGGCCGCAGTACGCGCGCTGGCCTCTTTCGTCGGCCAGGCGACCATCCCCATCCCGGTCCTCGGGGCCGTCATCGGCACCACGGTCGGCACTGTGCTGTACAGGGCCATCGCATCTTCGTTGACCAAGCGAGAGGCTGCGCTGATCAAGCATTACCTCGACGAGCAGCGCACGCTCGACGAGCAACTCACCGCCGAGTACCAGGCCATACTGGCAAAGCTGGATCAGAGCATGTCGAGCTATCTCGGGCTGCTCGAACGAGCCTTCTCGCCTGACGTGCAGGTCGCGCTCGTCGGATCGGTCGAGCTGGCGATGGAACTCGGCGTGGCTTCGGAGGAGATCCTCGATACCGATGAGAAGGTCGACGCCTACTTCCTCGATTAGCACCCCCCCCGGCAGCGCCCAGCAGCCAAGTACGTGACGTACTTGACGTACTCGCCGATGCAGAGCATTCTGGAGTCGGCGATCAGGGAGGTATCGATGTCCGCCATTCACTACGACAGCTACACCTCGGCACGTGCCCATCTGAAGCAATTACTCGACGCCGCAGACGAAGGACGGGTGGCCACAGTGACGCGCGATTCGCGTCAGGCCGCCGTCGTCGATGCTGAGAGATTGCGGTATGCCCTGTCGCGACTCTGTCCGCAGGCAAAGGTAGTCAACGAAGACGACGCTTGGTGGGCGTTTATCGATGGGACGCCGATCGCGGCCGACGGTGCGACCTTCGATGAGGCGATCCTGGAGCTGATCGACGCCCTGCGTGAGTACGCCGAGGACTGGCAGGGCGGACTACGGACCGCCTCCGACCACACAGAGAATTGGGGGCTTGTTCAATTGGTCGAGCTCAGTACCGATGAGCAGCTGCGAGATTGGCTGGTCGGGGCGGCGCGGTGAACCGGCCGGAGCCGACGCGGGAATATCATGAGCAGTTCTGTCAGATCGAACAGTGGCAGCGGGTTCGCGACTCCCGGGGACGCACCGGTACACATCACGTCACCTACCAGCTGCCGCTGCCGAACGGAAGAACCTTGCGAACCCGGATCTCCCGCCCGGTGGACCGCACCGGATATGGGCCGTCGATGTGGGCACATATCCTCCGTGATCAGCTGGTCGTCGACGAGTCGGCCTTCTGGGCGTGCGTGCTGGACAAGGTTCGTCCGGACCGAGGGCTGCGCGCCACCCCCCGAGAGTCGCTGCCGACCGACCTCGTCCACCTGCTGATCCACCGTGTCGGCTTGAGCGAGGCGGAGGTGGCCTCGATGTCGAAGGCGGCCGCGATCGAGCGGTTGAACCGGTACTGGGTGGACGAGGCCTGACCGGACCATTCGAGCGCGACGGCCCGTACCTGCGCCGTCTTCGGTTCGATCACCGCCCCCACGCCACGGATGAGCTGCGAGCGCACGTCGTTCACCATGACTTGGGCCGCCCCAGCGTTGCCGGCGGCGGTGCGTGTGCTGACGCTTGGCATCGCGTCGTTCGCAACACCCGTCAGCGCACCTACCGCCGGCGAACCGGATGTAAAGGTTCAGGCCGCGGGATGGCCGTCCCACGACACCAGCTTCCAGCCCTTGGCCGGGGTGCCCTTCACGACCACCCGTCCGGTGTTGTGCAGCGGATCGGACTGGAGCTTGCTCATATCAGGGTTCGAGACCGACATGAGTGCCCAGAACATGATGGCGCCGCCGTGCGAGAAGATCACCGCGCGCTTGTTGCCGCGGTCCTGGATGTCCTGGATGGAGTCGTCCATGCGCTTCTTGAATTCGTGGCCGTTGAGCGAACCGGGGATCCTGGCATCCAGGTTGCCCTGCAACCACTGGATCGGTGCGGCCAAGTAGCCCTCGCGCGCGTCCTTCTCCGGGGTGCCCTCGTAGATGCCCGCCTCGATCTCGTGGAATCCCTCTTCGACGACCGTCGGATGGCCGCACAGCTGGGCGGTCGGCTCCGCCGTCTGCTGGGTCCGCACCATCGTGGACGCGTAGACACCGTCGAACTTGCAATCGCCCAGCAGCTGGGCCACCGCGGCGGCCTGCACCCGCCCCTTCTCGGTGAGGCCGGGTCCCGGCACGGAAGTGTCGATCAGACCGGAGGTGTTGCCTGCCGATTCACCGTGGCGGACAAAGGTGAGGAACATTTCCCCGGTGTGCGGCGCCGCGGCCGCGCTACCGGCTCCGGCTGCCATCAGCGCCACCGCCGCGATGATCGTCGCGATCACCGCGAACAGGCGAGACTTCATCAGATTCATTGGGACTCCTCGTGGATATGCTGCGCACCACACTGGGACGTGTCAGTGGCCGGAGTCACATTAAGAGCGGCTCGACGGGCGTCGAGCTCGATCTCCCGGTGGATGGGAAGCTTCGGCTACGTTCCGGTACCGATTTCGCCCACGAGTCGAGCAGGGCCCGCGTTACCTGGTAAACACGCACCCTCACCGGATCGCCGGCACACCAGCCAGTCCCCGGATGACTTCAGCGGCCATCACCGCCTGGCCGGAGGTGGAGAAGTGGATGCGGTCGGCGCTGAGCAGGTTGTCGCGATCGTTGACCGGGTGGTTCCACATATCGATGACGAGGGCACCGTAGTCGCCGGCGACGCGGCGGGTGATGTCGTTCATCGCCCGGCTCCGCTGGTTCCAGTCGGCAAATGACGGCATGACGAATGCTCTGCCGAGCGTGAAGGTGATCAGTTGGGCGCCGGTGCGGGAGGCGGCGTCATACATGCGGCGCAGCGTCTGTTCGATCTCGTCGAAATCGGGGTCACGGCGCATGATGTCGTTGGGGCCGCAGGGAAGATGCAGCAGGTCGGGGGCGAATTCGGCCATTCGGTCGAGCTGGCCGGTGATGGTCTCGGACGTGGTGGCGCCGATCTCCGCGAGGTTGCGGTACTGCGCATCGGGGGCGACGAGCCGAAGGGCATCCGCGACTCGGTCCGCCCACCCCTTGTTCGCATAGCCGGGCGTGGGGTCGCCGATACCGGCGGACAGGCTGTCGCCGATGACGCCGAATCGGCGCCAGGGGGCGTCGACCAGTAAGGCGGCGGCGGTTGCCTCGGAAAGGCAGAGGGGGTCGGTGTGTTCGGTCATGTCCGGCATGTGCGGCTCCTTGTTTCGGTTACGACGTGCGGGTACGGGCAGTGAGGCCGAGGGCGGTGGCGGCGGCGAGGACGGCGAGCATCGCCATGAAGGCAGCCGCGCACAGAATCCACACGATTGCCGTCGAATGGTCACGACCCCTCGTGTTCGAAGTGAGCGATTGCTCGGCGGTTACGCCATCCATCGGGCATTCCTCCTCGCCCGCACCGGGCTCGGCGACGTACCCGAGCACGTTCCGATGCGACACCGATAACAATACGGTCGACCGTATGTATTTCTCAACCCGTCGACCGGATTCCCCGAGCGGCATACGATCGACCGTATGGTCACCACTGGGCACCCAACGGCGAGGGAAAGCGCCGACCTGCGGCTACAGCGGGGAGCCCGCTCCCGGCGCGCAGTCACCCGCCGCGCCGTCGACATCGCCTCGCAAGATGGTCTCGACGTCCTCAGCTTCGGGCGCCTCGCCGGAGATCTCGGCATGAGCAAGGCCGGCATCCAGACTTTGTTCCGGACCAAAGAGGCACTACAGCTCGCGACCGTGGAAGCAGCGCAGGAAGCCTTCGCCGAAGCCGTCGTCCGGCCCGCCGAGGATGCCCCCGCCGGCGCCGCGCGAATCCGTGCGCTGGTCGACCGGTGGATCGACTACGCCGCACAACCCCTGTTCGCCGGCGGCTGCTTCTGGGGCGCGAACCTGCCGATCTTCGACAGCCGGCCCGGCCCGGTCCGAGATGCGCTATCGGCGCAACAGCGCGCGTGGCACACGACTCTCGCGACGCAATTCGAACTGGCCGTCACCGCAGGAGAGGTCGCCGACCTCGATCCCGCGGTGGCCGCCTTCCAGGTCAGCGCGGTATTGAATGCGGTCAATCTGGCCCTGCGCCTGGGCGAGGAGGACAGCGTGAGCATGGCGCGGCAGGTGATCGACGGCCTGCTCGCGGGCGGCACGTGAAGGAGACCGCCGGCCGCGCTAGTCGACTTTCAGTACTCGCGTGTTGTCCGGCCCGAGCGGCGCACCGTCCGCGTCGATCGGCGCCAGCGGCTGGACCGGCGTGCCGCGTTCATCGACGAGGGCGGAGCGGGTTTCGCCTGGGCCGAATGCGTGCCGTTCACCCCATTGCCGCAGCGTCACGATGACCGGGAACAGGTCGCGGCCGGCTTCGGTGAGTACGTATTCCCTGCGGCGGCCGGAGGGGGCGGTGCGCTGGGTGATCAGGCCGTGGTCGGTGAGTTTGCGGAGGCGGTCGGTGAGGATATTGCGGGCTATGCCGGTGCGGCGCTGGAATTCGGTGAACGATCGAGCGCCGTCCATGGCGTCGCGGATGACGAGCAGACTCCACCGGTCGCCGACGAGGTCGAGGGTGCGGGCGACCGGGCAGTGCGGGTCGGTCCAGCTCACAGTGGGCGGCATGTCACCTTTCCGATCAGTTGCAGTTTGAAACCATCATGCCTTACCGTCAGATCAGTTGCATTTTGCTACCGATTGGATGGTGATGGGTGTTCGGCAGCGAGCTCTGCTCGCACTGGTGTGTGGTGTCGCGGTCGCGAGCATCTATGCCGCGCAGGCGATTCTGGAGCCAATGGCGCGCGATCTCGGCGTGCCGGCCGAACGCGCGGGGTGGTTCGTCGCTGCTGCTCAGCTCGGCTACTTGGCCGGCTTGATCCTGCTGGTTCCGCTCGGCGATGTGGTCGCCGACCGGCGCGGCCTCATTGCCGCGCACCTCGCGCTGATCGCCGCTGCGCTCCTCGTGACCGCGACGGCGTCGGCCGCGTGGGTGGCGTTCATCGGCCTGGCGTCGACCGGGGTGGTCGCGGTCGTCGTGCAGACCACGGTGGCCTACGCGGCGTCGGTCTCGACGCCTGGTGAACGCGGACGAAATATCGGCGTGGTGACCGCTGGGGTGGTGATCGGCATCCTGGGCGCGCGAGTCGTCACCGGAGGGCTCGCCGACCTGTGCGGCTGGCGCAGCGTCTACGGTGCGCTCGCCGTGCTGTCGGTCGTCCTGGCCACTCTCGTCCGCGTCGCACTGCCGCACCACGCAGATACTCCGCACCACGCAGGCAGTCCGCACCATCCAGCCCCCTCGCACCACCCAGCCACTCCGCACCACCCCGGTCGACGCCAGGCCGATGAACGCCCCCCACGCGGCCGCCGCCGTCGCGGTCACGAGGAGCGCAGCGGCGATCAGCGC
>NZ_JAAGVC010000061.1 GCF_010858045.1 Nocardia cyriacigeorgica | reverse complement strand
GAACCGTTTCCCCTCCGCCACCACCGGATTCGCGAGCACCGCCGAGCGCGGGTCGGCAGGCTCCACCGTCGGAATCTCCACCAGCCCGGCACCCAGGCATTCCCAGGGCCACAGGATTTTCCCGGCACGCAGCTCGGCCCCGGCACCCAGGCGTTCCCCGGCACTCGAGCAACTCCTGGCCGAGTCCCCACATCAGCGAGTGATTCGGCCGCAACCATGCGCACCTCGGGTCGCAGTGTGCGCACGGCGCTCTCGCGTCCTGCGGTGCGCAAACTGGGTGCCGGGCTGGTGGAGATTCCGACGGTGGAGCCTGCCGACCCGCGCTCGGCGGTGCTCGCGAATCCGGTGGTGGCGGAGGGGAAACGGTTCTGCTGGCGGTGCGGTTCCCCGGTCGGCCGCACCACGCCGACGCATCCCGGCACCACCGTCGGCACCTGTGACAATTGCGGCGCGCCGTTCGATTTCCGCCCCTCCCTGCATCCCGGCGACATGGTGTCGGGTCAGTACGAGATCCAGGGCTGCCTGGCGCACGGTGGGCTCGGCTGGATCTATCTGGCGATCGACCGCAATGTCAGTGATCGGTGGGTGGTGCTCAAGGGGCTACTGCACACCAAGGACGCCGAGGCACAGGCCGTCGCGATGGCGGAGCGGCAGTTCCTGGCCGAGGTCGCGCATCCGAGCATCGTCAAGATCCACAATTTCGTGGAGCACACCGGTTCGGACGGCACCACGGTGGGCTACATCGTCATGGAGTACGTGGGCGGGCGATCGCTGCGCGACATTCTCGACAGTTATCCACGATCCGAGCGGATGCCGATCGCCGAGGCCATCGCCTATGTGCTCGAGGTGCTGCCGGCCTTGGACCATCTGCATTCGATCGGCCTCACCTACAACGACCTCAAACCCGACAACGTCATGGTGACCGAGGACCAGGTCAAGATCATCGACCTCGGCGCCGTCGCCACCATCGAGGCGTACGGAAATCTCTACGGCACCAGGGGTTTCCAGGCGCCCGAGATCGCCAAGACCGGGCCGACCGTCGCCACCGACATCTACACCGTCGGCCGCACGCTCGCGGTACTGACGGTCGATATGCCGATGGAACACGGCCGCTACCTCGACGGCATCCCCGATCCATCCGAGCATCCCGTGCTGGCCCGGCATGAGTTCTTCTACCGGCTGCTGCTGTGCGCCACCGACCCGGATCCGGCGCGCCGCTTCCCCTCCGCCCGCGCCATGTCCGCGCAGTTGGCCGGCGTGCTGCGCGAGATCCTCGCGATGGAGACCGGCGTCGAACATCCACAGCTGTCCACAGTGTTCAGTCCACAGCGGGCCGGGTTCGGCACCGAGGAACTGCTGGGACAGACCGACGCCTATGCCGATGGCGTTCCGCGCAGCAGCAAGTTGTCCGCGCGTGAGGTGGCCCTCGCCCTTCCGGTGCCGGTCGTCGACCCGGCCGATCCGTCCGCACCACTGCTGTCGGCCGCCGTGCACCCCGACCCCGAGCATGCGCTCGAGGCCCTGGACGACGCACGCGAACGCGCCGCCGCCGACCCGGACAACGCACCGCCGAATCTCGAGACGGAGCTGCGGCTGGCCGAGGCACGGGTACATCTGGATCGCGGGGAACCGGCGGCCCTCACCCATGTCCTCGCCGGTATCCCGGCCGCCGAACGAGATTGGCGGGTCGATTGGTACACCGGCCTGGCCGAGCTGGTCGAACTCGATTTCGAGAAGGCCTTCGCCCGCTTCGACGCGGTGCTGAGCGTGCTGCCCGGTGAGATCGCACCCAAGCTGGCGCTCGCCGCCACCGCGGAACTGGTATTGCAACACTGGGATTCGCCCGATCCCGAGCAGTGGCGCGCGTACGCGGAGAAGTTCTACGCGACCGTCTGGCGCACCGATCACGGGGTGGTGAGCGCGGCGTTCGGTCTGTCCAGGCAGCTGATCGCGGCCGGCCGGGTCGACGACGCCGTCCATGCCCTCGACGAGGTCCCAGCCACCTCCCGTTACTTCACCACCGCGCGGATGACGGCGGTCCTGCTCCTGCTCACCGCGGCTGCGCCCGCCGAACTCGATGAGACCACCCTGCAATTCGCGGCCGCTCGGGTGCAGGCCTTGCCGTCGAACGAGCATCGCGCGGTGCAATTGCGCTTGCTGGTGCTCGGCACCGCCCTGGCCTGGTTACAGGCCGGCCACACTCCCAAACGCCCGGACGCGACGCTGCTGGGCGAGCCGTTCACCGAACGCGATCTGCGCGACGGCACCGAATCCGGCCTGCGCACCCTTGCCCGCATCTCCCCCAACCGCACCCATCGCTACGCACTGGTCGATCTCGCCAACGCCATCCGGGCACAGACCTGGTTCTGAGCGCGCCGGACGCTCCGATCCGTAACGGGAACCGGAGGACACCGACGCCTATCCGTGCTCGGCGACGACCGTCTGCGCCGCCCGCGCGATGGCGAGTTCCTCGTTCGTCGGCACGACGAGCACGGTCACCTCCGCGTCGGGAGGTGAAATGATCCGCGCCGAACGGTCTTTCGCCGTGTTGCGCTCCGGATCGACCGCGATGCCGAATCGCTCGAGCCCGGCCAGTGCGTCCGCGCGGACATCGGAGCTGTTCTCCCCGACCCCCGCGGTGAAGGTGATCGCGTCCACCCCGCCGAGCTCGATCAGGTAAGCACCGAGATAGCGGCGCAGCCGGTGGATGTAGACGTCGTAGGCCAGCCGCGCGGCCTGATCACCGCCATCGATGAGCCTGCGCAGTTCACGGAAATCGTTGACGCCGGACAATCCCTTGAGTCCCGAATTGCGGTTGAGCAATTGGTCGACCCGGTCGATATCCATGTTCGCGGTGCGCATCAGATGCGCGATGATGCCGGGGTCGAGGTCTCCGGAGCGCGTACCCATCACCAGACCTTCGAGCGGGGTCAGGCCCATGGTGGTATCGACCGCCCTGCCGCCCCGGATCGCCGACGCCGAGGCGCCGTTGCCGAGGTGGAAGACGATCTGCGAGACCTCTTCCGGCGCCCGCCCGAGCACTTCGGCCGCCCGCCGCGATACGTACTCGTGCGAGGTCCCGTGAAACCCGTAACGGCGAATACCGTGCGCCTGCGCGACTTTCGCGTCGATCGCGTAGGTTTTCGCGGCGTCGGGCAGATCATGGAAGAACGCGGTATCGAACACCGCCACCTGCGGGGTATCGGGCAGCAGTTCTCGCACGGCTTCGATACCCATGACATTGGCCGGATTGTGCAGCGGTGCGAGCGCGGACAGTTCGGAGATGGTGGCGATGGCGCGATCGTCGAGCAGGGTCGGCCGGTAGAACACCTCGCCGCCGTGCACCACCCGGTGCCCGACCGCGGCCACCCCCTCGCCGGACAGGTCGTGCCCGGAGTCGGCGAACATCCGGAACGCCAGCCGCAGCCCCGCGGTGTGATCGGCGATCGGTCCGCGCCGCTCGACCGTCTGCCCGTCCACGGTGTGTTCGACCCGGCCGTCGTCCTCGCCGATGCGCTCCACCAGGCCGGACGCGGCGACGACCCCGGATTCGGGTTCCAGCAGCTGATATTTGATCGATGACGAGCCGGAGTTGATGACCAGCACCCGTTCGTTACCCATCACGCCTCCTCCGCCGGCGCGAGCACCGCACCGCCACACCACCGGTAACCCGCCCCCCGACCCGCTTGTTCCGCCCTGTGACCGGCCGGACAGCCGGGCTCATTCGCCCTGCGCCTGGATCGCGGTAATGGCGACGGTATTGACGATATCGGTGACCAGCGCACCGCGAGACAGATCGTTGACCGGCTTGCGCAGACCTTGCAGCACCGGACCGATCGCGATCGCACCCGCGCTGCGCTGCACCGCCTTGTAGGTGTTGTTACCGGTGTTGAGGTCGGGGAAGATGAACACCGTTGCCCGCCCGGCGACTTCGGAATCGGGCAGTTTGGCGTCGGCCACCGTCGGCTCGATCGCGGCGTCGTACTGGATCGGGCCCTCCACCAGGAGCTGCGGCGCGCGCTCACGGACCAGTTTGGTGGCCACCCGCACCTTGTCCACATCGGCGCCGCTACCGGATTCACCGGTGGAGTACGACAACATCGCCACCCGCGGATCGATCCCGAAACGCTCGGCGGTCGCGGCCGAGGAGATCGCGATATCGGCCAGCTGCTCCGAGGTCGGGTCGGGCACCACGGCACAGTCGCCGTAGGCGAGCACCCGGTCGGCCAGGCACATCAGGAACACGCTCGACACCGTGGACACACCGGGCACCGTCTTGATGATCTCGAACGACGGCCGGATGGTGTGCGCGGTGGTGTGCGCGGCACCGGACACCATGCCGTCGGCAATGCCCTTGTGCACCATCATGGTGCCGAAATAGGAGATGTCGGTGACGGTTTCGCGGGCCCGCTCCAGCGTCATGCCCTTGTGTTTGCGCAGTTCGGTGTATTCCCGGGCGAACTCTTCGAGGTGTTCGGACGTGCGCGGATCGAGCACCTCGGCGTCGGCGATGTCGACGCCGAGTTCGGCGGCGCGGGCCCGGATCGCGGTCTCGTCGCCGAGAATGATCAGGTCGGCGATCTTGCGCTGGAGCACCCGGCCGGCCGCGCGCAGGATCCGGTCGTCGTCGCCTTCGGGCAGCACGATGCGTTTACGGTCGGCCCGCGCCCGCTCGATGAGCTGGTATTCGAACATCTGCGGAGTGACCACCGTCGAGCGTGGCACCTCCAGCCTGCGCAGGAATTCGCCGGCGTCGACGTGCTGTTCCATCAGCGCCAGCGCGGTATCGACCTTGCGCGGATTGTCGGCCGACATGCGGCCACGGGTGCGGTGCGCGGCGCCAGCGGTGTCGTAGGTGCCGAGGTTCGTGGTGAGGATCGGCAGCTTCGGCTTCAGACCCGTCATCAGGCGGGCGATGGCCGGATGCGGCAGCAGGCCGCCGTTCATGATGATGCCCGACAGCGACGGAAAGCCTTCGGCCTCATGCGCGTTCACCACGCTGAGCAGTACGTCGGACCGGTCGCCCGGTGCGATGACGACTTCCCCGTCTTCCAGCCGTTCCAGAATGTGCTCGGCCGTCATCCCGCCGACCATGATCTTCATGGCCTCGCGATGCAGCAGCTCCGGGTCGCCGCTGTACATCTCGCCGTCGATCGCGGCGCACAGTTCGGCCATGGTCGGCGCGATCAGCAGCGGCACTTCCGGCAGCGTCCACGACGGCACCTCGAAACCGGACAGCGCCGCGCACACCTGTTCCAGCTGATCGGGAGCGCAGCGATTGGCGATGATCGCGACCAGTTGCGCGTGCTCGGCCGACAGCTCCGACGAACACAGCTCGGCCAGCTGCTTCACCTCGTCGGGAGTGCGCTCGGAACCACGTACCACCAGCAGCACCGGGGCACCGAGATTCACCGCGATCCTGGCGTTGTAGCGCAGCTCGCTCGGGCTGGCCACGTCGGTGTAATCGCTGCCGACCACCACCACCGCGTCACAGGACCTGGCGACCTCGTGGAAGCGCATCACGATCTCGCTGATCGCGGCGTCCGGATCGGCGTGCACCTGCTCATAGGTGACGCCGATGGCCTGCGCGTACTCGATATCGGCCGTGCTGTGCTCGAGCAGCAGCTCCAGGATGTAGTCGGGCTCGTCGGTGGAGCGGGTGATCGGCCGGAACACCCCGACCCGCGCGGTGGTCGCGCACAGCATCTGCAAGACGCCGAGCGCCACCGTGCTCTTGCCGGTGTCGCCTTCGGGTGACGCGATGTACACGGTGGACGGAGCTAGGTCGGCCATATCGCAGAGCTTAGTGAACCGGCGGCAATCGGACCGGGTGACGTTCGCCCCGCCGATATAGTCCCCGGAATGGCCGAGCCGTTTCCGAATACGCAATGGGGTTCCCGCGACAGTCTGCTCTCGCGGCTGGCGCATCCGATCGCCGCGAGCAAGCCCGGATCGTGGTTGATCCGCACGCTGACCCCCGCCGACCGCGCGGTGCTGCGCCGTACCAACGGCAAGCGCACCCTGCTCGGGCCGATCGGCGCGCCGGTCATCCTGCTCACCAGCACCGGACGCAAATCCGGGCAGCCGCGCACCCAGCCGCTGCTGTACGTGCACGACGGCGACACGCTCTACGTGGTCGGCAGCAACTTCGGCCAGGCCCACCACCCCGCGTGGACGGCGAACCTGCTGGCGAATCCGGCGGCGACGGTCGTCATCGCGGGTGAAACGATCCCGGTCACCGCGACGCCGGTGCCGGACGATGCCAAAGACGCCATCTACGAGCGATTCGTGGAGGTCACCCCGGCATACGCCGCGTACCGCGAACGCACCACCCGCGATCTGCGCATCTTCGCGCTCACCCGCGCCTGATTCACGCCTGTCCGGGCGATGCCCGTCGAGCGCATGGTCGACCGGCACGGGCGACGACCAGCCGATCGCCTACGCCGGCATCCGGATCCGCGTGCCATCGGCGTGCTCGGTCGACACCGGCGCCGACGACCTCTCGCGGCGGTAACGGGAGATCATGGCCCGGCCCACCGTACGAGCCGGGCCGCGGCAGCCGACTAACCCAGCGCCCGCAACCGCGGCGCCAGATCGCGCTGGAACAGATCCAGGAACCGGCGCTGGTCGTGCCCGGGGGCATGGAAGACCAGGTGGTTGAGGCCCGCGTCCAGGTACGGCTTGATCTGGGCGACGGCGTCGTCGGGATCGCTGGCGACGATCCAGCGCTTGGCGATCTGCTCGATCGGCAGGGCGTCGGCGGCGGCCTCCATCTCGATCGGGTCGGTGATCGAGTGCTTCTGCTCGGCGGTCAGCGACAGCGGCGCCCAGAACCGGGTGTTCTCCAGCGCCAGTTCCGGATCGGTGTCGTAGGAGATCTTGATCTCGATCATCCGGTCGATATCGGCGACCTCGCGGCCGGCCTTGGCCGCGCCCTCGGCGACGGCGGGCATCAGCTTCTCGGTGTAGAGGTCCATGCCCTTGCCGGAGGTGCAGATGAAACCGTCACCGGCGCGGCCGGCGTACCTGGCGACCAGCGGGCCACCGGCGGCGATGTAGACGGGGATACCGCCCTTGGGCACGTCATAGATCGAGGCGCCGACGGTGCGGTAGTACTGCCCGTCGAAATCGGTGCGCTCGCCGGTCCACAGCGCGCGCATGAGCTCCACCGACTCGCGCAGCCGTGCGAAACGCTCCTTGAATTCCGGCCATTCGCCGGTGTAGCCGGTGGCGATCTCGTTGAGCGCCTCACCGGTGCCGACGCCGAGCATCACCCGGTTCGGATACAGACACCCCATGGTGGCGAAGGCCTGCGCGATCACCGCCGGGTTGTAGCGGTAGGTCGGGGTGAGCACGGAAGTGCCGAGCAGGATGCGCTCGGTGCGTTCACCGGCCGCGGCCATCCAGGCCAGCGAGAACGGCGCGTGCCCGCCCTTGTGCCGCCACGGCTGGAAGTGGTCGCTGACCGTCGCGCTGTCGAGGCCGTGTTCCTCGGCCAGCACCGCCAGCTCCACCAGCTCCCTCGGCCCGAACTGTTCGGCCGACGCCTTGTACCCGAGTTTGAGATCCGCCACCTGCGCCACTCCTGTCGCTTCGTGCGGGGTCACCGCACACCATTGCACCGCTTCCGCGATCGCCCGATACAGCCGAGGGCCGCCGGGGATTGTTCCCGGTGCCGCGCCCGATATCGCTGCCGCGCCGCACTGAGCGCGACCCGCCCTCGACCATAACCAGCGCTGCCCGGCTGCTGAACCCCCGCCGGGAGAATCGCCGCTCGGACGCACTGGCCGGGCGCGCATAGGGGTGATGTGTCACGCAATGCGGGCCGCTGCACAGCCGATAGCGGACAATTGGCCGGGTGACCTCCGCAGACGATCGGATCCTTTCCTACCTGACCGATATGGACGGTGTGCTCGTGCACGAGGATCATCTGATCCCCGGCGCCGACGAGTTCCTCGCCGAACTGCGCGACAAAGAGATCCCGTTCCTGGTCCTCACCAACAACTCCATCCGCACGCCGCGCGATCTCCAGGCCAGGCTGCGCCACAGCGGGCTCGACATTCCGGAGTCGGCGATCTGGACCTCCGCGCTGGCCACCGCCACCTTCCTCAACGATCAACGCCCCGAGGGCACCGCCTATGTGGTCGGCGAATCCGGGCTCACCACGGCATTGCACGAGATCGGCTACGTGCTCACCGACAGCGACCCGGACTATGTGGTGCTCGGCGAGACCCGCACCTACTCGTTCGAGGCGATCACCACCGCGATCCGGCTGGTCGAGCGCGGCGCCCGGTTCATCGCCACCAACCCCGACGCCACCGGCCCCTCCCGCGACGGCGTGCTGCCCGCGACCGGATCGGTCGCCGCCCTGATCACCCGCGCGACCGGCCGGGACCCGTACTACGTCGGCAAACCCAACCCGCTGATGATGCGCTCGGCGCTGCGCCGCATCGGCGCGCATTCGCGGACCAGCGTCATGATCGGCGACCGGATGGACACCGACGTCATCTCCGGGATGGAGGCGGGCATGCGCACCGTCCTGGTGACCTCCGGCATCTCCACCCGCGCTTCGGTCGAGCAGTACCCGTACCGCCCCACCCTCGTGGTGGATTCGGTCGCCGATCTCATCGGCCGCACCGAGACGCCGTTCGCCGACTGAGCGGCGGGCCCGCGGAAATCGGCACGTGTTACCTTTCGCAGAACGAACGATCGCGCGAAGGGTGCCGACGGGATGGTCAGTTTCTTCACCACCGACGGGGACCTGCTCGTCCCGGAACGGTTCGCGGTCAGCCGCTGGTCGTCGAATCAGATCGGCGGCACCGGCGTCTGCGCGGCGCTGGCCAGGCAGCTCGAACGGCATTGCCCGGCGGGGTTCGTCCCGGCCCGGCTGACGGCCGATCTGTTCCGGCCGGTGCTGAACGAGCCGCTCGCGGTGCGCAGCGAAGTGGTGCGCGAGGGTAAGCGGATCCTCGTGGCCGATGCCGAAATCGTGCAGAACGACGAGGTACGGGCCCGCGCGACCGCGGTGTTCCTGACCACCGGTTCGGAGCCGCCGGGCCAGGTGTGGAGCCCGGAGCTCGAGCTGCCGGTGCCGGAGCGGCGCCTCTCCCCCGAGGGCGAGCGCGGCCTGTTCAAGAGCGGCGACCGGGAGTGGACCCATGACATCGCCGCGAACCAGAACGCCGACCGCAAGATCTCCTGGCACAGCCTGCCGCCGCTGGTCGCCGGCGAGGAGATCACGCCATTCCAGCGCGCGGCGTTCCTCGGCGACTCCACCAACCATGTGTGCCATTGGGGTTCGGACGGCCAGGGCTACATCAACGCCGATATGACGCTCACCCTCGCGCGGCTGCCGATCGGTCACGAACTCGGGCTGCGCGCCGACAACACCATTGCCTCGGCGGGTATTTCGGTCGGCTCGGCCACCCTCTACGACCGCACCGGCCCGATCGGCACCTGCGTCGTCACCGCACTCGCCAACGCCCACCGCCAGATCGATTTCACCGCGCCGCGCTGACCTCGGCGGCCTACAACGCCGCGTACACCGCCTCGACGAGGTCGTAGGCGCGGCGATCGCCCGCGAGCCCGTCGCGGCGCAGATTCGGGATGAAGGCGAACGCGACATCGTGGTCCGGGTCGCCCAGGCCGATCGAACCTCCCGCGCCCGGATGGCCGAAGGCGCTCGCGCGGGCCGCGGGCGGCAGCCGGAAGCTGGGCGATGGCCGCATGAAACCGAGCCCGAAAGCGCTGTCCAGCAGCAACACCTCATCGGCCCCGCGCACCCGTTCAGGGATGGCCTCGCGCACTGTGTCCGGGGCGAGCAGCCGGCCACGCAGCAGATCGCGATAGAAGGTGGCCAGCGCGCGCGGGGTGGTGACCATCCCGGCGCCGGGCCAGCCGCCACCCAGCACAGCGGGATCGTTGTAGGAGCCGGCCGGATTCGTGGAGGCCCGCATGAGCAGCGAACCGGGGTCGCGGTAGGCGGCGGCCAGGTTCTGCACCGTATCGTCGCCGATCGCGAGTTCTTGTGCTGCCCATTGCGTCTGGGATTCCGGCGGGAAGCCGACGCGGGCCGCGCGAGCAGCTACCTCGGCCGGGGCACCTATCCACAACTCGCTACCGATATGCGCCCGCACGAACTCGCCGACCGTGTCGCCGGTGCGCCGCCGCACCAATTCACCGACCAGCCAGCCGAAGGTCAGCGCGTGATAGCCGTGCCGTGTCCCCGGTGTCCATATCGGCTCCTGCGCGGCCAGGCGCGCGGCCATCGCCGCGGCGTCGGCGGCATCGGCGGGAGTCAGCGGCTGCGTGAACGCGGGTAGTCCGGCGCGGTGGGTCAGCAGGTCTTCGGTGGTGGTGTTCTCCTTGCCGAGCCTCGCGTACTCCGGCCACCAGCGGGCGACCGGCGCGGTGAGGTCGATGCCTTCCCGCTCGGCGACCATCAATGCCGCCGCCGCGGTGACGGCCTTCGTGCACGAGAACGACACGCATGGCGTATCCCGATCCCAGGCCCGCCCCGTCTTCACGTCCGCCACCCCGCCCCAGAGATCGACGACCGGCTCACCGCCGACGAAGACGGCCACGGCCGCCCCCGTATCCAGGCCGTCGGCCAGGTTGGCCTCGAACACCTCGCGTACCGCGTGAAACGCTGGATCGCACCTGCCGTCGACCGCCATAGCGAAATTAGAACACGTTTCAGCCCCGGCGAGCAGCCGTTTCATCCTGCGACCCACGACAGGTGCTGGGGTTACCCCGCAGGCCGTCTCGCCGCGGCCGTCGTCGATGGAGCCCGAGCAGGTCCCCGGCCACGCCGGGTCCGCGACCGACTGCCCGCCTATTCGCGCGGTGTGCCGATGACGTCGAGCGCCGCACTGAGGCGCACCAACGCGGCAACGGTCGGCGCGAAATCGGGGCCGAGTTCGTCGGCCAGCCGCTGGGCCATCACCGCATGGTGCGGACGGATCAGGGCGATCGCCGCGCGACCGGATTCGGTGACCGCCACCAGCTTGGCGCGCCGGTGCGCCGGATTGGGGCGGTACTCGGCCAGCCCCTTGTCGACCAGCAGGTCCGCGATGCGTTGCACGCTCTGGCGGGTGATGCCCATGGCGCGGGCGATGCCGGCGACCGACTGCGGCCCGCGCAGCACGGCGCCGAGCACCTGCCACCAGGCCGCCGTCATCCCGGCCGGGGCGGCCAATTCCTCGGCGATGGCGAGGAACTGGCCGTTCAAGCGGAATGTGGTGATCGCCGCGGTACTGAACAGATCCTGCTCGGCATGGGCGGCGACAGACCGGCCGGAATCGACACTCACGAGGCCGCCGCCTTGGCCTCCCACTCGGCCAGCACGGGGTACGCGGACGCATCGCTCTTGGCGAACAGCCGGTACCAGGCATCGAGCACCTGCGGCTCGAACAGGTCGAGCCTGGCGAAGATCTCCCGGGCGAATTCCCATGGCGCGGAGGGGCCCGCGGTGATCAGGTCACCATCGGTGACCGCGGGCGCGTCGACATAGTTGGCCGCCCCGGCATATCCGCTCGCGGCGAGGTATTCAGCGGCGCCGCTGGTGTGCCGGCGCTCATCGAGCAGGCCCTCTTTGGCGAGGCCGAAGGTGGCACCGCAGATGGCGGCGACCGGAACGCCCGCTTCGAGGAACTTCCGTGCCGCGTACGCGAAACCACCGAGTCCGCCGCGGTCCCACAGTTCCGATCCCGGCAGGATCAGCAGCGCACTGTCGGCGGCGTCGAGTTCGGCCAGCGCCAGATCCGGCACGATGCGCATCCCGCCCATGGTGGTCACGGTCTCGCCCATCGGCGCGACAGTGCGGACCTGAAAGCTACCGGGTTCGCGCTGCAAACCCACGTTGTGGTTGATCTGCGCGATCGCCGCACCCACTTCCCAGTCGGCGAGCAGATCGTAAACGGCTACGTGCACTGTCTTCGTGGTCATGACAGTATGCTGTCATGTTTGACAGGATGCTGTCAATACCTCGGATGTGAAAAAGGGCCGGCACCACCGGGCACCGGCCCTTTCCGCAGCGTACGGACGCCGCGGCGAGCGAACTCAGCTCAGCGCGTGCTCCAGATCGCCGAGCAGATCCTCCACATCCTCTAGCCCCACCGAGATGCGCACGACACCGTCGGTGAGCCCGATGGTGGCGCGTCCCTCCGGACCCATCGCGCGATGGGTTGTGGTGGCCGGATGGGTGATCAGGGTCTTCGCATCACCCAGGTTGTTGGACAGGTCGACGATGCGCAGCCGGTTCAGCACCTCGAAGGCGCGCTTCTTCGCCTCGTGCTCGGGCGCCTTCAACTCGAAGGTGACAACGGTGCCGCCGCCGCTCATCTGACTCGCGGCCAGGTCGTATTGCGGATGCGATTCCAGGAACGGGTATTTCACCCAGCTGACAGCGTCGTTGCCCTCCAGGAACCGCGCGATCCGCAGGGCGGATTCGGTCGAATGCTTCACCCGCAGCGGCATCGTCTCCAGGCCCTTGAGCAGCGTCCAGGCGTTGAACGGGCTGAGCGCGGGGCCGGTGTGGCGCATCAGATTCTTGACCGGCCCGCCGATGTAATCCGCGGAACCGAGGATCGCACCGCCGAGCACCCGGCCCTGCCCGTCGATGTGCTTGGTGCCCGAATACACCACCACGTCGGCACCGAGCTCGAAGCCGCGTTGCAGCAGGGGCGTAGCGAAGACGTTGTCCAGCACCACTTTCGCGCCCGCCGCATGGGCCAGCTCGCTCACCCGGCGCACGTCGACCAGGGTCTGCATCGGGTTGGCAGGGGTCTCGAAGAACACCGCGGTGGTCGGCACCGACAGCGCCTGCTCCCACTGGTCGAGATCCTCGCCGTCGACGAACACCGTCTCCACGCCCCAGCGCGGCAGAATCTCGTTGCACACCACGAAACACGAACCGAACAGACTGCGCGCGGCCACCAGCCGGTCACCCGCACCGAGCAGCGCGCCCAGCGCGGTGAAGACCGCTGCCATGCCGCTGGCGGTGGCGAAGCACGCTTCGGCGCCATCGATCAGCCGCATCCGCTCCTCGAAGGTGGCGACCGTCGGATTGCCGTAGCGGGAGTAGACGAAATGCTCGACGTCACCGGTGAACGCCGCCTCGGCCGCCTCCGCACTCTCGTAGACGAAGCCCGAGGTCAAGTAGAGCGCTTCGGAGGTCTCCTCGAACCCCGAACGCCGCAGGCCGCCGCGCACGCCGAGGGTGGCCGGACCGACGCCCTCCGGCAGCGGCCGGTCGAACGCGCCGCCGGTGATCACGACTGCCGCCAGGGCAGGCCGTCGGCACGCCAGCCGGCGCTACCGCGGTGACCGAACTCGTCGAGCGGGCCCTCGAACCCCTCGCTGACGTTGTACGACGGCTCGATGCCCGCGCTGGTCGCCAGGCTGGCGGCATGCGCCGACCGCTGGCCGGAGCGACACAGGAACACCACCGGGGCATCCGGGTCACGCCCGTCGAGGATGGTGCGCAGCTGCTGGGCGAACTCGGGATTACGCGCGCCGGTGCCGTCGACCCATTCGATCAGCACGGTCTGCCGGTCGATGGCGCTGGTGTCGGGGATGCCGACGAATTTCCATTCGGCCTCGGTCCGCACGTCCACCAGAACCGCCCGGGGATCGTCGCGCAATATCTCCCACGCCTGTTTCGGAGTGATGTCGCCGGCATAAGTCATGTGTGGCACCTTCCTCGAGAATCCGCACTTGCCGCATCTGGCTTCGATGCGCGCCAGGTCGTCACCCGGAGCACCCCACCGCGGAGGAGGGTTGCCGGCCAGCAAGCCGGGGCTTGACGCTGGCACTCATGACCTGAAATGAGATTGCCTGGCCGGGGGTTGCCCTGTCAAACCCCCGATCAGGGCCTTGCGCTGGGGTTCAGTGGCAGACCAGCCAGGTGTTGTCGACCCGTTTCAGGGTCCAGTTCCCGGCTGCCTCGGCGCCATCGACCTTGCTGGTGACGGTGGCGGTCGCGCGGTCGCCCTCGACCTTCAGATCCTCGAGTTTCGTGATTTCTACGGCTTTTCCGGTCTCGCCTTCGTCCAGCCTGCCCGCCATCGGCGAGCGCTTCGGATCGAAGTCCGGGCACACCGCCTCCTCCGGCGGAAGCAGGCCGTAGCGCGAACTCACCTCACCGAAGTCACGCACCGCGGCGGCCACCCGGTCGGCCTCTGTGACATTTTTCTCAACCGGCGAGACCAGCTCGGCGATGACGATGACGGCGAGCACGAGCGCCGCGATCACCGCGGCGATGATGAACGGCGCCATCGACCGGGTCGAATCGCCGGATTCGGGCTCGTCGCCCGGTTCGCGCCGGGCCGCGCCCGGATCTGGCTGCTGATCGCTCATGAGCTGATGATCCCTTGGTCCCCCGAGGCCACTCGCGAGGCCCCCGATAGAATCGGCGGGATCGCGGCCGGTGCCGTGCAGGTGAAATCCAGCCGTGCGTCAAGTTAGCCTAAGCTAAACACCGACGCCCATTAACTGTCTCGACCAATAAGGTGCGCGTAAACGATGACCGAACAGACCGCAGCTGCACGCCCGCTCCGCATCGCGATCGTGGGTGCCGGACCGGCCGGTATCTACGCCGCCGACGCGTTGATGAAGTCGGATGCGGATGTGTCCATCGACCTCTATGAGCGCATGCCGGCGCCGTTCGGCCTGATCCGCTACGGCGTCGCCCCCGACCACCCGCGCATCAAGGGCATCATCACCGCCCTGCACAAGGTGCTCGACAAGCCGCAGGTTCGCCTGCTCGGCAATATCGATTACGGCTCCGACATCACCCTCGACGACCTGCGGGTCTACTACGACGCGGTGATCTTCTCCACCGGCGCCAACGCCGACCGCGCCCTGCCGATCCCCGGTATCGACCTGGACGGCTCCTACGGCGCCGCCGACTTCGTCTCCTGGTACGACGGACACCCGGATGTGCCGCGCACCTGGCCGCTGGATGCGGAGAAGGTCGCCGTCCTCGGTGTCGGCAACGTCGCGCTGGACATCGCGCGCGTGCTGGCCAAGACCGGCGACGAACTGCTGCCCACGGAGATCCCGCCGAACGTCTACAAGGGCCTCAAGGAGAACAAGGCCGTCGAGGTGCACGTCTTCGGGCGTCGCGGCCCGGCGCAGGCCAAGTTCACCCCGCTGGAGCTGCGCGAACTGGATCATTCGCCGACCATCGAGGTCATCGTCGATCCCGAGGACATCGACTACGACGAGGGCTCCGAGGCCGCGCGCCGCCACTCCAAGCAGGTCGACATGGTCGCCAACACCCTCGAGCAGTGGGCCATCCGCGATCAGGGCAACCGCCCGCACCGGCTCTACCTGCACTTCTTCGAGTCGCCCGCCGAGGTGCTCGGCGACGAGAACGGCAAGGTCGTCGGCCTCAAGACCGAGCGCACCCAGCTCGACGGCACCGGCAACGTCAAGGGCACCGGCGAGTACAAGACCTGGGATGTGCAGGCGGTCTACCGCGCCGTCGGCTACCTGTCGCAGAACATCACCAACCTGCCCTTCGACGATCAGGCCGGCGTGGTGCCCAACGAGGCCGGCCGCGTGCTGGCCGACGAAGATGCCGACGGCAAGGCGCGCTACATGCCCGCCACCTACGTCACCGGCTGGATCAAGCGCGGCCCGGTCGGTCTCATCGGCCACACCAAGGGCGACGCCAACGAGACCGTGGCCTGCCTGCTCGACGACAGCAAGGACTTCACCCCCGCCGAGCGCCCCGAGCCCGAAGCGGTGATCGAGTTCCTCGAGGGCAAGGGCATCCCGTTCACCACCTGGGACGGCTGGTACCGCCTCGACGCCCACGAGCGGGCCCTCGGCGAACCCGAAGGCCGCGAGCGCGTCAAGGTCGTGGAACGCGAGGACATGCTGCGCGCCAGCGAGCCGCACAAAGTCTGACCGCTCCCCGGGATCGGGGAGGCGCGAAATCCGACGCTGAGGCATGCTGTACACGTGTTCGATGCCCATGTCCACATCATCGATCCGCGGTTTCCGCTGATCGAGAATGAGGGCTACCTGCCGGAGCCCTACACCATCGATGACTATCGAAAGCGTATGTCGCGCTTCGACATCACCGGTGGGGCCGTGGTCAGCGCGTCCTTCCAGGGCAGCGATCAGAGCTATCTGCGGGCGGCGCTGGCCGAACTCGGCGAGGGCTGGGTCGGCGTCACCCGGCTGCCGCTGGACGCGGGTGACGAGGAGATCGTCGAGCTGGACAAGGTCGGGGTGCGGGCGCTGCGGTTCAACCTCAAGCGCGCCGCCGCCGACATCGCCGCCATGACCTTGCAGGCGGTGCGCGCCTACGAGCTCGCGGGCTGGCATGTCGAGGTCTATATCGACGGTCAGATGCTGGCCTCGCTGCAACCGGTGGTGTTGAAGCTGCCCGCCCTGTCGGTCGACCACATGGGCATGTCCGAGGAAGGACTGCCGTTCCTGCTGGATCTGGTCGACCGCGGCGCCAGGGTGAAGGCCACCGGGTTCGGCCGCGTCGACATGGAGGTCGCCACCGCGCTGCGCCGCATTCACGCGGTGAACCCGGAAGCCCTGATGTTCGGCACCGACCTTCCGGGCACCCGTGCGGGCAGGCCGTTCGAAGACTCGGATGTCGACCTGATCTGCGACGTGGTCGGCACCGATATGCACAAGGTGCTCGAAGACAACGCCCGCGCCTTCTACCGGCTGCCGCCGGTCCAGCGGCCGATCGCCGACCCCGATCCGACACTTCCGTTGCACGCCCCGCCCGCGCCTACCATGCCTATTCCGCGCGCGGAACTGCCGAAATCAGGAGCGACGGATACGGTTCCGCTGCCGATCGTGGAGTGAGATCGGTCAGTATCGGCGGGCGCCGGCGAATGGCATTGTCGCCATATCGGATTCGACGACGCCTTCGCCGGACGTCGCGGCGTGAATGACCTTGCCGCCGCCGGAGTACAGCGCCGAGTGCCCGCCACCGTAGAACGACACCAGGTCGCCGGGGCGTAGATCGTTGCGCGAGACGGGAGTTCCGGCGGCCAGCTGCTGATGGCTGGTACGCGGTAGGTCGACGCCCGCATGGCGGTAGGACCACTGCACCAATCCGGAGCAGTCGAAGGAATGGGGCCCGGTCGCGCCGGGGACGTAGGTCGCGCCGAGCTTGCTGCGGGCGGCGGCGATCGCGGCCTCGCCACGGGTCTGCTCGGGGACGGACGCGGGTGCTGCTGGCTGCACGCCCGGGAGCTGCGGTAGGGCGAACGGTAGCGGTGGGATGGTGAGGTCGATCGGCTCGACCCGCACCGGCGTGAGCTCGGCCCTCGCGGGCACGATGGCCGGAATTTCACCTATTTTCACCTGGGGAATTTCATGTGCCGGAATGTTGTCGATTTTCGGAGCCGTGAAGCTGTCCGGCACGGTGTCCAACGGAGTTTCGAATGTGCCGATTCCTGGAACTACCAGCGGTTGCGCCGTCGCCGAGCCGGTGGCCGGTAGCAGCGCCACCGCCGCGGCCGACCCGAGTGCCAGCAGCAATACCCGGCGCAACCGGCGAGAATATCGAACGTCGTCGTCAGATGATGCCATGATGCGGTCCTCCGATGCTCACATCGAGGCCGATGGCGGACGAGCGTTGTTCACCACGGCCTTCGAATTGATTCGAAAAACGTCACGGTGATCTGTTCGGTCCAGTCGATCCGAGCGTCGATCTTTCAGTCATCGGCATGACGAGTACAGCGGAACACACCTCTGTCGTATAACGAAGCAATAACGAACCGTTATCACAAGTTAATTACATCTGATTATTCGAGAAATCTGGGAGTCGAGAACGCCGGATCGTCGCCCGCAAGCCACCCGGGGCCGCTCACCGCCTCGCGAGCCGCTCCTGCTCCTTCTGGTAGGCCCGCCACGCTTGCTGCGTCGGCGTCGGCCTGGTGGTGAGCGCTTTCCAGTCCGTCGTCCGAACGAAGTTCACCACCATCAGCACCGGAAGGATGAACGCCTGGAAGAAGATCAGATAGCTGCCACCCTCGAACACGAACGCCAGATACCCGGCGTAGGCGAGGAATCCCGCCCCGAACGCCCCATTGAGCCACCGCGAGGCCTCACTCTGCCCGCCCTTCACAGCAGCCATCGCCAGCATGAGCGTGCCGCTGAACACGAGCATCCAGACATACCAATCGAACACGGAGGTTCCTCCCGAGCCATCGCACCGCCCTCCGGCAGCACACCTGATGCCGCCAAGACAACCGCCCGCACCTTGCCGGACCCTTTCGAATCCCTTGTGCGCCGCCAACAGCGGCGGCGGGCACGGCAGCCGTCGCCGTCTCCGGCCTAGACGATGATCGCGGCCGCGAGCCAGACCCCCGCTGCCAGCAATGCTCCGAGCAGTTCCACCAGAATCGACAGGCCAACGCCCTTCACCGCATGCCAGGTGGACTGCCAGGCCAGGCGTTGACCGCGGACCCGCTGGAGTTCGGAGATGTACACGCCGGCAATGAATCCCACGAACAGGCCGACGACCGGAATGACGAAGAAACCGATGATGCCGAGGATGGCGCCGAGGTAGAGGGAGCGGTTGGGTACGCCTGCTTCCTTCAGTTTCCGGCCGGGCCAGGTGTATTTGATGACGCCCGAGATCACCAGCAGCACAGTTGTTATGGCGAAGACGGCCCAGGCGGTCGCGCCACCGGTGAGGAAGGCCCAGACGCCGATGGCGGCGAAGATCAGGATGACGCCGGGCAGGATGGGGATGACGATGCCGAGCAGGCCGACCACGATCACCAGGCCGACGACGATCTCGCCCCACACGCTCACTGACCAGTCCCTCCGTTGTCGGCGCGGCGGCCTCGACAGCACCGGCCCGTCCTGATGCGCTCGCGCCGTCCGACCGGAGGACGCAGCCGCGTACCGCCCGGTCGCCGGGCGAACCTTATGTCCGGATTCTGTCCTATCGGGCCAGGTCGTGCAGCATGGAGGTACGGGTCACAGCGGGCCGGGTTATTGTCGTACTGTCAATACAGTCTCCGGGCTGCTCCCGGTGACGAGCACCGGCCCCCCGGTGCGCAGGATTCGACGACGAACCGAGGTAGGGCGTGAGCACTCCATCCACCACGCAGGGCCCGCTCGCGGGCATCCGGGTTATCGAACTGGCCGGCATCGGCCCAGGTCCGCACGCCGCACTGCTGCTGGCCGATCTCGGCGCCGACGTGGTGCGCGTGCAGCGGGCGGGTCAATTGCCCGGCGGATTCGACCGCCCGCAGCTGCGCGGCCGCACCATCGTGGAGGCCAATCTCAAGGATCCGGCCGATGTCGAGAAGGTGCTCGGACTGCTCGACAAGGCCGACGTGCTGATCGAGGGTTTCCGTCCCGGCGTCACCGAACGCATGGGCCTCGGCCCCGACGCGGTGCTGGCCCGCAATCCGCGCCTGGTGTACGGCCGGATGACCGGCTGGGGCCAGTTCGGCCCGATGGCCGACCGCGCGGGCCACGACATCAACTACATCAGCCTCACCGGCGTGCTGCACGCCATCGGCCGCAAGGGCGAGCGTCCGGTGCCACCGCTGAACATGGTCGGCGATTTCGGCGGCGGCTCGATGTTCCTGGTGTTCGGCATCCTCGCCGCGCTGGTGGAACGGCAGACCTCCGGCAAGGGGCAGGTCATCGACGCCGCGATGGTCGATGGCGCCCTTGCCCTTTCGCACATGATCTGGGGTATGCGCGGTTCCGGCGCCTGGTCGGAGGAGCGCGGGGTGAACCTGCTCGACACCGGCATGTCGTTCTACGACACCTATGAGACCGCGGACGGCAAGTACATGGCCGTCGGCGCGATCGAGCCGCAGTTCTACGCGCAGCTGCTCGCCGGGCTCGGCATCGATCCCGAGGGCCTGCCCTATCAGATCGACCCGGCGGGCCAGGACACCCTGAAGAAGCTGTTCGCCGAACGCTTCCGCACCAAGACCCGCGACGAGTGGACCGAGATCTTCATCGGCACCGACGCCTGCGTCACCCCGGTGCTGACCTTCTCCGAAGCCACCGAGAACGAGCACATCGTGGCCCGGGAAGCCCTGCTCGACCTGGAGAACATCACCCAGCACGCCCCCGCCCCGCGCTTCTCGCGCACCCCGAACC
>NZ_JAAGVC010000060.1:10355-21119 GCF_010858045.1 Nocardia cyriacigeorgica | reverse complement strand
AGACGTCGTGGCTGGCGGCATTCGCCTATGGGCTGGCCAATGGTGATGCGGCGCCGCCGGGGGCCAATGACTGGAATTGCAAGCCGACGCCCGAGCATCCGCGGCCGGTGTTGTTGATCCACGGCACGTGGATGAACGCCTACAACGGTTACGCCTATATGGGGCAGCCGATCAAGGATGCCGGGTTCTGCACCTTCACCTTCAACTACGGGCGGTCGAACCTGCTCGAGGGCGGCGGTGTGGGGTCGGTGCTGCCCGGGGTGATGGGCACCGGCTACATCCAGGACTCGGCCAAGCAGTTGGCGGTGTTCGTCGATCGGGTGCTGGCCGCGACCGGTGCCGGTGAGGTCGATATCGTGGCGCACTCGCAGGGTGGGTCGATGTCGAACTGGTACACCAAGTTCGAAGGCGGCGCGGCGAAGGTGAAGAACCTGATCACCTATGGCGCCACCCATCACGGCACCAGCCTGGACGGGATCGGTGCGCTGGGGCGTGCGATCAACAACCTGGGCATCGATATCCTCGGGTTCATCGAGATCTTCGTCGGGCATGCCGGGATCCAGCAGACCATCGGTTCGGACTTCGTCAACCAACTCAACGCCAATGGGGACACCGTGGCGGGGGTGGATTACACGATCGTGGGTACCCGCTACGACGAGATCACCAACCCCTACGATCTGACCTTTTTGAAGCCGGGTCCGGGGGCTACCGTCCGCAACATCACCCTGCAGGACGGTTGCGAACAAGACATCTCCGACCACCTGACCATGATGTATTCCCCCCGCGCGCTGTCGATCGCGCTCAATGCCCTGGACCCGGTGCAGTTCCCGCAACTGCAATGCACCTTCAACCCCTGGCTCATCGGCGGCGGCGGACAACTCTGACCACCCCCTAGACCGGCACCCACCGGACCGGATCGACTAACGACTCCGGCGACCGGCCCGATGGCTGCCAGGCCGCCGTGCCCAGCGTGCCGGCGGACGGGAGACCCCTCAACCCGCCCCTGTCCGTCCTCCGCATCGAGCGCGCGGCGGAAAGTGCCCACCGAACGGCCGAAACGCACCCGGCCGTTCGGTGGGCATGCGGCGTTTCCGGGGTATGTCGGAGCCGGTCCGGTATCGGGCCGGCTCTCGACGCCATGATGGACCGACTCTGGGACCGAGGCTGAGGCCGTCGGCCGCCATCGATCACCGATGGCAGCCGGCGGCCTGTGTTGTGCGCATTTCGGCGCGGGAACAGGATCCGGCGGCGCACGCGGAATTCGTCGCCAAGTCTCGCTGCCGCCCTGACCCCAGACGTGGCGATGGCGGTAGGCGCGATGGACCGAACGCGGTGAGGTTCACGGTCGATGGACGTTCTCGGTTGCACTAAGTTACTGGGCATTGCTGGCGCCTAGTGCCCCTTGTGCAGCTGGGGCCGCGGTGCCGGGCGGCCTCTCCGCATCACAGCGCACTTCATCTGCGGAACGCGGTTCTCCGTGGTAATTCGTGTCCGTTCAGCGTTGTTGATCATGTCCGCGCGGACCGACTGCTGACGGAAGGGGAGTGGACGCACCGTTGTTCCGAAAACGTGTACAAGGTTACGGCGCCCTGTTAAGTTAATGACTATTCCGCGATGTCGCGGAGGTGGCGTCCGGGCCGCCCTCCGCGTGATCGGGATCTGCTTGTACTCGATGAGGAGTGGACGTCATGGATGCAATCAACAGGCGTAATGCGTTGAAGGCCGGGGGGATTCTGGGGGCGATCGGCGCCATGGCGGTGGTCTCGCCTGCCCGCGCGCAGCCCTGGACCTGGTCGCCGAACGGTTCGGTCGCCGGATCCGGGACCGGCGCCGACCCGATGACGGTGTGGGATCCCGAGGCCGACGAACTGGTCGCTGGTCTGATCGACCGTGGCGAAGTCCCCAGGGTCAACGAGTTGCTGCGCACCTGGACCAGAAACGGTCAACCGCTGCCCGACGGGTTGCCGCCGCAACTGCGCGACTTCATGGAGTACGCCCGGCAGATGCCGCACTGGACCGATCCGGCGAAACTGGGCACCGCGATCGAGTTCAATAAGAAACGCGGGCTCTACCTCGGCGTGCTCTACGGCTTCGCCAGCGGAATGATGAGCACCGTCATCCCGAAGGAAGCCCGCGCGGTCTATTACTCCAAGGGCGGCCACGACCTGAAGGACCGCATCACCAAGACCGCCAAACTCGGCTACGACATCGGCAGCAACAACGCCTACGCCCCGGACGGGGAAATGGTCGTCACGTGCGTCAAGACGCGGCTGGTGCATGCGGCGGTGCGGCATCTGCTTCCGCAATCTCCGCACTGGGTGCAGTCGGCCGAGGAAGACATTCCGATCAGCCAGAACGACATGATGGTGACCTGGCACAGTCTGCCGACGACCGTCATGAAGCACCTGACCAATTGGAAGGTGCCGATCCCGCCGCACGAGTCGGAGGCGTTCCTGCATTCCTGGCAGGTCGCCGGGCACATGCTCGGTATCCGCGACGAGTACATCCCCAATTCCTGGCCCGAAGCCAATTCGCAAGCGGCGCAGGTTCTCGACCCGATCCTCGCCGCGACCCCGGAAGGGGCGCGGCTGGCCGACCGGCTGCTCGGCCTCGGCGCCAACGTCGATTTCGCCATCCTCAGCAAGCCGGTGCTCGGCTCGTTCACCCGGTTCCTGCTGGGCGACCGCATCGCCGACGGGCTGGCCATTCCGCGGGAACCGGTCTGGGATCCGCTGCTGCGGTTGAGCTGGGGGCCGTTCATCGCGGTGCGCGAAGGCGTGCTGACCGTGGCACCGCCGACGGCGGAGGTGTACTGGCTGTTCGACGAATTCCTGCGCAAGGGCGCGCTGACGTATCTGTCCGAGCTGCGGATGCCGATCAGCATCGAAATCCCGACCATGAACCGCGATATGAGCAAGCCGCATCGCTGACCACCCGATTCATCGAATAAAGGAGCGCGACAGTGCGTAATTCCCTCCGTTGTGCCGCGGCCTCACTCGCGGCGGCTTCCCTGGTCGGCGCCGCGGCCGGTGCGAATGCCGACGCCGGGTCCGCGGCTCCGGTCACGCCGGTGGCCGAGGCAGGTACCGGATCGTCCATGCTCGACGCTGGCTCCTCGGCCGCGCGATCGGCCGGGGTCCTTGCGCAGCAGGGCGACATCATCGGCATCATCGTGCTGCTCGGCATCACCCCGTTCCAGATGCTCACCAGCGGCATCTGCGATCTGGCCACCGGTTCCGGGCTCGGGAATCCCTGCTCGCCCTCACGGTATTGATCCGCGGCGCCGATGGACCGCTCCGGCGCCGATCAGGGGATGACGACCGGCCCCTGGATCGGTGCCGGATCGTCGGCCCATCGCTGCCCGGCCTCGCGCGGGGTGAGACCCTGCTCGGCCCGGGCCGCCAAGAGCTGGGCGACCTTGGTGTGCATGATGGTGCGCAGCCGGTCGAACGAGGTGTCCGGGTTGTCGTCGACCTCACCGAGCAGCAGCCACCACGCCCAGGCCACCGCGCCGGCATTGGCGACGAAATCCGGCACCACCGGGATGCCACGGGCGGCGAGCATGGCCTCGGCCTCCGGTGTGGTGGCGGCGTTCGCGGCCTCGACCACGACCCGGGCCCGGACGCCGAAGGAATTGTCCGGAGTGATCGCGTACGAGATGGCCGCGGGCACCAGAATGTCGGCGTCGCAGGACAAGATCGCGCCACGCGGCAGCTGTTCGATGCCCGCGGGCAGCCGGTTGCGGTCGATCTCGCCGTAGCCGTCGCGCAGCTCGAGCAGCGCCGGAATGTCGAGGCCGGCGGCGCGGTAGAGCGTGCCTGCGGCGTCGGCGACGGCGGTGACCGTCATCCCGGCCTCGTGCAGGTAGTAGGCCGCGGCTCCGCCCATGGTGCCGATGCCCTGGATCGCCACCGTCGTCCGGGCCGGCGCCTGCCCCCACCAGACCGCGACCGCCAGGCAGGCGTGGGCGACGCCGTATCCGCCGATCACATCGCCGAGCAGGAAACCGCCGTCGACCGCCGCGTCGAGCCCGCGGCGCACCCGGGCCAGCGTGGCGGCCGGGTCGTCGGCGCGACGGATCGCGGCATGATAGCTCTGCCCGAGGCCGAGCTTGTCGAACACCGCATCGATCAGATGTTGCGGAACGCCGAGATCCTCGGCGGTGACCCAATGCGCGTCCAGCCACGGGCGCATCGCCTCGCAGAACCGTTCCAGCACCTCGATCGCCCGCGGATCCTTGGGGTCGAAGTCGATTCCGCCCTTGGCTCCGCCGACCGGTAGGTCGAAGGTGGCGGTCTTGGCCGCCATGCCGCGCGCCAGGTCCTCCACCTCGCTCATCGTGCATCCGGCACGCATCCGGGTGCCGCCGGTGGCCAGCCCGGCGCGCAGGGTGTGCACGACCAGATAGCCGGTGGCGCCGGTGAGCGAATCGGTCCATTGCAAGCGCAGATACGGTTCGGTCCGGCGAACAGCAGCGCTGGGCGGCGCCGGCGCGCATCCAGCGACATCGCTCACCGGTGCGGGACCGCCGACCGGTTCGTGCATTGTCGTCATGACGGACACCTCCCTGTTCGTGCTCGTTCCGGCCGTCGGGCAATCGCCGCGTTGCGCACACTCCGGTCCGGTTTCGATCCCACCCGATGTGGGTACGACCTGTGCTGCCCAGCGTGCATTCGCACAGGTCCACCCGTCTATTTACGGTTGGTTCACGGCTGTGTTCACCGTTGCTGCACAGCGCTGCGGGCGGACGGAGCGCTTAGGCTCGGGGACATGGATCTGTCGCTGGCCCGCCTGCGGATGCTGCGCGAGTTGCATCGCCGCGGCACCGTGACCGCGGCCGCGTCGGCGCTGCACTACACCGCCTCGGCGGTGTCGCAACAGCTGGCGCAGCTCGAACGCGATGTCGGCACCCGGCTGCTGGAGCGGCGTGGACGCCGGGTCCAGCTCACCGACCAAGGAGTGCTGCTGGCCGAGCATGCCGAAGAAATCCTGGCCTCGGTCGAACGCGCCACCCAGGCGCTCGAGGATGCGGCCGAATCGGTGACGGCGAAACTCACCGCTGGGGTGTGGGCTTCGGTGGCCTCCGGTCTGCTGCCCGACGCCCTCAACGCCCTCGCGCGCACCCACCCCGGCATTCTGGTGCGCACCCGTGAACTCGCCCCGGAATCGACCGCCGCGGCGGTCCGTGACGGGGCGCTCGATCTGTCGTTCGTGCTCGACTACTCCAACTACCCGATGGCATGGGACGGCGGCCTGGAACGCGCGGTGATCGCGGTGGAGCGGCTCTACGCCGCGGTACCGGCCGGTGCCGTCCCCGCCACCAGCGTGACGTTGGCCGAGCTGGCCGAATACCCGTGGATTCTGGCGCCGGCCCGCTCGCACTTCGGGCACGCGGTCCGGTTGGCGTTCCAATCGGCAGGGGTGTCGCCGCGGATCGACCACGAGGTGGAGGAGCAGGCCACCGCCATGGCGATGGTCGCTGCCGGGCTCGGCGTCACCCTGGTGTCCGATCTCGGCCTCGCCTTGCGACCGCCGGGAGTCGACATCGTCGCGCTCGGCGACATCCTCACCCGCACCGTGTCGCTGGCCTACCGCACCACCACCGCGCGGCGCGCGGCGCTGCTGCTGGTGGTGGACGCGATCAGGGCCGCTGCTCAGGACAAGGGCCTGGGCGCCGATACCGCGCTACCGGATTCGGCCGAGGCGCAGCCGCCGCGATGACGGGCAGCCGCCGGCGTCATGTCATCAGTTGTCCCAACCGGCCAATGCCGAGGCCAGATCCGGCACCTCCAGAATGTCGATGGCCTGTTGACGCACATCGGGGCAGGTCTGGGTGGTCACCGTGTCGACGATCGAATTGTCACGGATCACCTCGTCGTTGAGCCCTTCATTGCGTGCGGCCCAGTTCTGCACCGTGCCGTTGAAGCTCACCTTGGCCACGGTGGAGCCCTGGTCACGCCAATTGTCGAGTTCGGGTTCGATCATGTCGCACAGCTGCTGCGCCGCCTGCGGGGTCACGGTGTCCTCGTCTCCGCCGGGTGAGGTCGTCGCCGCCCCCTGGGTGGTCATGGTGATCGTCGGCAGGTCCGGCGTCCGGGGCGCCGGATCGGACCCGTCGTCGTCACCACACCCGGCCAGCACCGCACCCGCCGCCAACGCGGCAGCCGCCACCGTCGATCGCATCAGATAGCCACGGGACCGTTGCATCACTTCTCCTCACAGATAGGGGTACCTGTCGTGGCTGTACCCGATCGATGTACGGGCAACCAGGGGCTGGTAACGCGCCGCCGATCGCGAAGACGATCCGCGCACTCCGAGGCTGCGTCGATAATCGTCCGCAGCGCATCATCGGCCATGGTGGCGCGGCGTATTCGCATCATCAGTGCCGCGCGTAGCGGTGACGCCGGACATTCGAATCGCAAGGAGTGAGGTTGACCCCGATCCAGGTAGCTGTGTGCGGGCCGCGCGAATGCGGCGAGGCCGATGCCGCCAACGCGCGTGCGGTCGGCAGGTTGCTGGCCGAGGCGGGGGCGACGGTGCTGTGCGGGGGTGGTGGCGGGGTGATGGCAGCGGTCGCCGAGGGTGCCTCGAAGGCCGGTGGGCTGGTCATCGGGGTTCGCCCGGACACCGACCGGGACGGCGTATGCGACGGCTTGTCCGCCGTGCTCTACACGAATATGGGCCAGGCGCGTAACGCCATCCTGGTCTGGTCCGCCGACGCCGTCATCATCATCGGTGGCTCATGGGGGACATTGTCGGAACTGGCGCTCGCGAACCACCGCGGCGCCGTCCGGGTGGTGACGCTGGGTGGGTGGCGGATTCTCGACGCGAACGGGAAACACGTCGGATCCGGCATCATCGCCACCACTCCCGAATCCGCTGTCGAAGCCGCGCTGGCCCGGGAGTAGCTCACCTGTCTCGCCGTCGGTTACGCGCCGCGCCGCGCGGTGTGGTCGCCGGTGGCCGCGCACACCTGGACGACGACGCCGGATTGTGTTGTCTCTCTAGGCGTGAACTCCGCTGTTGGTGAGGTATCCAGAGGCGATCTTGTTCGCCCGGTGACGGCCTCCGCGCGCTCTAGGTTGGTCGGTGATTCACCAGCAGTCGACCAGCTGGACGGCGCCGCCACCGGTCGCCGTCCAGGACAGGAGCTTTCGCGTCTCATGATCGGATCAGGAATGGCCCGCCGTGCGCGGGGACGCGTGCTTGCGGTCGCGTTCGCGATGATGGCGGTGGCGCCCGGTGCCGCGGCGGTGGCACCGAACGCGACGGCCGAGCCCACGTCCTCGATCACCGGATCCTGGGAGGTCGACGACCGCACGGTGCAGCTGCGGGTGCACTCGGCCTCGATGGACACCGACATCATGGTGAACGTGCAGCGGCCCGCAGACCGGTCGGTGCCGCGGCCGACGTTGTATCTGCTCAACGGCGGTGGTGGTGGGCAGGACAGCGCGACCTGGCAGAAGAACACCGATGTGCTGCGGTTCCTGGCCGACAAGGACGTCAACGTGGTGCAGCCGATCGGCGGGCGATGGAGCTACTACACCGACTGGCGTGCCCGTGATCCGAAACTCGGTGTGTACAAATGGAAGACGTTCCTCACCGAGGAACTGCCGCCACTGATCGACGCGGAATTCGGCACCACCGGCGTCAACGCCATCGCCGGGCTGTCGACCTCCGGTACCTCGGTGCTGCAGCTGCCCATCGCCAAACCCGGCCTGTACCGCGCCGTCGCGGCCTACAGCGGGTGCGCGCAGATCAGCGATCCGATCGGGCAGCAGTTCGTGAAGATGGCGGTGGAGTCGTGGGGCGGTGGTGACACCGACAACATGTACGGCCCGCCCGGAGACCCGATGTGGGCCGCCAACGACCCGTATGTCAATGCCGAGGGACTGCGCGGGCTGAAGTTGTTCATCTCCACCGGCACCGGCATCCCGGGGATGTTCGACGTGTACAACGGCACCCACATGCAGCCGGGTCCGCGTGGTTTCGCCAATCAGCTGGTGCTGGGCGGGTTGATCGAGGCGGCGGTGAACTGGTGCACCCACAATCTGCGCGACCGGCTGCATCAGCTGGGCATTCCGGCCACCTTCGATTTCCAGCCCACCGGCACCCATTCGTGGGGGTATTGGCAGCAGGCGATGAAGGACTCGTGGCCGGTGCTGGCCGACGGCCTGGGGTTGCCGCGATGACGGCGCGCGCACGAGTGGTCGTCGGGTGATGGGTATGGGTAGCATCGTCCCGGCCGCGTCGGCCCGGGAAAGCTGGGTCTTGCCCGGCCCGTGCCGTGCGCTGGATGGTGTGCTGGACCCGCCTGCCGTGTTCGGCGCGGCAACAGCGATACGAGACCGATAGGGGCGCCGAGATGCAACCGGCACTGCGATGTCTTGTCTGGGAACTGGACAACACGCTGTGGGACGGCGTCGTCTACGACGGCACGGCCGGCGCGTTGGATCGTTCCGCTCTGCGCACGCTGCGGATGCTGAGCGAACGCGGAATGTGGCATGCGGTGGCCAGCCGGGGCGACCGGACGCGCACCACGGACATGCTGCGCAGGCACGGACTGCTCGAGATGTTCTCCGTCGTCGAGATCGGCTGGGGCCGTAAGTCTTCGGCGATCGTCCGGATCAGCCACACCCTCGGGCTGCGATTGGACTCCATCGGATTCGTCGATCCCGAACCGGTGGAACGGGCGGAAGTGGCGCGGGCGTTGCCGCTGGTGCGCTGCTATGCGGCGCGCAATGCGGGCATGCTGCTCAACCATCCCGACTTCCGGCCGGTGGTGCGCCCCGACCGCGATCCCACCCCGCCGCTGGGATTCGCCCGGGTGCCCGCCCTCTGAACCACCCGCGCGCCACCTTCCCGCTCGCGACCGGGAGACCGGATCTCAGCGAGAACGCTGCCGCGCGACGCCGGCCCGGCCCGCCCTCGTGCGGTTCTCACCGAGATCGAGGGCGTGCCGCCCGGTTCAGCCGCGCGCGTCGCGCTTGATGAACGTCGCCGCCTGCTCACCGATCAGCACCGACGGCGCGTGCGTGTGCCCGCGCACCAGCACCGGCATCACCGACGCATCGGCCACCCGCAGGCCCTGTACCCCACGCACTTGCAGCTGCGGGGAGACGACGCTGGCCGAGTCGGAGCCCATCCGGCAGGTCCCGGCCGGGTGATAGAGGGTATGGGAGTAGCGGTTGAGCGACAGCTCCAGCGTCTGCTCGATATCGGCGGGCGGCTGCGGCGGGTAGATCAGCGGCCCGAGCACCGATTTCAGCGCGGGCGCCTCGGCCAGCCGCACGCAGGTGCGCAGCCCGGACATGATCGCGGCTCGGTCGGCGCCCTCGGCGTCGGACAGATAGCGCGGGTCGATGATCGGCTTGGCGGCCGGATCCTTGGAGGCGAGGCTGATGCGGCCCCGGCTGTGCGGGCGCAGCAGGACCGTCGCCAGCACCACACCGTGCTCGGTGGGATCGACCAGCCCCTCATGGAAGAACGGGGCAGGGGCGAAGATCAGCTCCAGATCGGGCAGCTCCAGATCGGGGTCGCTGCGCAGGAAGCCGTAGGCCTCGCCGACATTGGAGGTGAGCATGCCCCGATGGCGCAGCAGATAATCCAGCAGCTGACGTGGCTTCTCGGCGGCGAACAGCGAATCCGATTCCACCCCGTAGCCGACCGCCGCCACCAGATGATCTTGCAGGTTCGCGCCGACCTCCGGTGCGTGGTGCACGGTCTCGATGCCGTGGCGCTCCAGTTCCGCACGGTCGCCGATGCCGGAGAGCATGAGGAGCTGCGGTGTGTTGATCGCGCCGCCGCACAGCACCACTTCGCGTCGCGCAGTCGCGGTGACCGTGGCGTCGCCCTGCCGGAATTCCACGCCGGTGGCGCGGGTTCCGTCGAAGAGCACGCGGGTGGCCAGCGCTTCGGTGCGCACGATGAGGTTCGGCCTGCGCAGCGCCGGACGCAGGTAGGCGTCGGCGGTGCTCCAGCGCCTGCCGCCGCGCTGGGTCACCATCGTCTGGCAGAAGCCCTCCGGCGCGGGCCGGTTGGGCGGCTCCACGGTGAAGCCGCATTCGCGCACCGCCTCCAGATAGGCGGCCGTCGATCGGCGTGGGCTGCGCTGATGGGCGATGTGCAGCGGACCGTCGGTGCCTTCGTCGGGATATAGGGCGCCTTCGACGTTTTCGATGCGACGGTACTGTTCGACGACCTTGGCGAAGCTCCAATCCTCGCCCGCCAGCAGCGCCCATTCGTCGTAGTCGGCGCGGAACCCGCGCACCCACATCATGGCGTTCATCGACGACGACCCACCGAAGGTCTTTCCGCGCGGCCAATAGATCTGGCGGCCGTCGAGCTCCGGCTGCGGTTCGGTCAGGTAGTCCCAGTCCACCTCGCTGCGGAACAGCTTGGCGAACCCGGCCGGAATATGAATGAACTTGTTCTTGTCCTGCGGCCCGGCCTCCAGCAGCAGCACCGTGGTATCGGGATCGTCGCTGAGCCGGGCGGCCAGCACCGCGCCCGCCGACCCCGCCCCGACGATCACATAGTCCGCAGCGACCTCACCTGTACCCACTGTCCATCTCCGATCTCACTGTGTAGGGCAAACATACGAGCACGTGAAGGTCACCGGGCCGGATTCCGTCCATCGCGGGCCGATTCGCGCCGCCGACGTCGCCGGATACGCCGTGCCCCCCCCGGCGAGGAGCCGACCGTGCCGAGTCGCCGCTCCGACAACGCTCCCGCGGCAGGCTGATCCCCCGTCTCGTTGTGCCC
>NZ_JAAGVC010000060.1:0-10345 GCF_010858045.1 Nocardia cyriacigeorgica | reverse complement strand
ACGCCGTGCCCCCGCCGGCGAGGAGCCGACGGGGGCACAACGAGACGGGGGATCAGCCTGCCGCGGGAGCGTTGTCGGAGCGGCGACTCGGCACGGTCGGCAGCTTCAACGCGGTGGGGGCATGCGCCGGGACGACCGGATTGCGCGGCGCGATGGGCGCGATGCGCTGATACGGGGCGTTCTGATCCGGACGCAGATCCTGCTCACCCTTGTTGGGCCAGTAGGCGGCGGCGCGTTCGGCCTGCGCGGTGATGGTCAGCGACGGGTTGACCCCGAGGTTGGCCGAGACGGCCGCGCCGTCGACGACGCTGAGCGTGGGATAGCCGTAGACGCGGTGGTAGGCGTCGATCACTCCGGTTTCGCGGTCGGCGCCGATGGCCGCGCCGCCGAGGAAGTGCGCGGTGAGCGGGATATTGAACACTTCACCCCATGTGCCGCCTGCGACGCCGTCGATCTTCTCGGCCACCCGGCGGGTGACGTCGTTACCGGCGGGAATCCAGGTCGGGTTCGGCTGGCCGTGCCCCTGCTTGGAGGTGAGCTTGCGGCCGAAGAGCCCGCGTTTGGTGTAGGTGGTGATGGAGTTGTCCAGATGCTGCATGACCAGCGAGATGATGGTGCGCTCACTCCAGTTGCGCACGCTCAGGAAGCTCAGCAACGTCAGCGGATGGCGCAGCGCGATGCCGAGGAAGCGCAGCCAGCGCGGGATGCGCCCGCCCCCGTCGACCATCAGCGTCTGCAGCAGGCCCATGGAGTTCGAGCCCTTGCCGTACCGCACCGGCTCGATATGGGTGTCGGGAGTGGGGTGGATCGAGGACGTGATCGCCACGCCCTTGGTGAAGTCCTGGCCCGGGATCACCTTCTTGGTGGCCGCACCGACGATCGACTCGGAATTGGTGCGGGTGAGCACGCCGAGCCGTTCCGAGAGGTCGGGCAGCACGCCCTGATCGCGCATGGCGTGCAGCAGCTTCTGGGTGCCGAGGGTGCCCGCGGCGAGCACCACCTTGCCCGCGGTGTAGGTGGCCGGGCTCTTGCGGACCCAGGCGCCGGTGCGTTCGGTGGCCACTTCCCAGCTGCCGTCCGGCTGCGGGCGCAACGCGGTGACGGTCGTCATCGGAATGACCTGCGCGCCCGCCTTTTCCGCGAGGTAGAGGTAATTCTTCACCAGGGTGTTCTTGGCGCCGTACTTGCAGCCGACCATGCAGTCGCCGCACTCCAGGCAGCCGGTGCGCTCGGGGCCGACGCCACCGAAGTACGGATCCTCCACCGTTTTGCCGGGTTCACCGAAGAACACTCCGACCGGCGTCTGCACGAAGGTGTCGCCGACGCCCATGTCCTCGGCGACTTGCTTGAACACCTCGTCGGCGGGGGTCATGTGCGGATTGCGGACCACGCCGAGCATCTTCTGCGCCTGCTCGTAGTACGGGGTCAGCTCATCACGCCAGTCGGTGATATCGCGCCACTGGGCGTCCTGGAAGAACGGCTCCGGCGGCACGTACAGGGTGTTGGCGTAGTTGAGCGAGCCGCCGCCGACGCCGGCGCCGCCGAGGATCAGCACATCGCGCAGCGGGTGGATGCGCTGGATGCCGTAGCAGCCGAGCTTGGGCGCCCACAGGAATTTGCGCAGATCCCAGCTGGTCTTGGGCAGCTCGTCGTCGGCGAAGCGGCGGCCGGCCTCGATGACGGCGACCTTGTATCCCTTCTCCACCAATCGCAGCGCCGTGACGCTGCCGCCGAACCCGGACCCGACGATGAGGACGTCGTAGTCCGTCGCTTGCTCAGACATGGGGAAACTCCTCGGTGGGCGTCGGCAGTGACGCCGGTTACGCTAATGACGACAGTTGGAACTGTCAACGAAGGGTGCGCTTGGTATCTATGCTGGTCGCGTGTCCCGATACAGCCGCACCCAGCTGGCCGAACTGAGCGGCGTCCCGGCGCGAACGATCCGCTACTACCACTCGCTCGGCTTGCTGCCCAAGCCCGAGCGAGTCGGCAAGGAAGCCCTCTACCGCACCGAACACCTCGACCGGCTGCGCGACATCCTCGCCATGCAGGCCCGCGGCCTGCGCCTGGACGCGATCCGCGAGGTCTTCGCCAGCGACGCCGGGGCGGGCGCGAGCGATTGGCGCGCGGTGTTCGACCCGCGCAAGCCGGGACATTCCGACCAATCCGCCGTCCTCGACGACGACGAACTCACCGAACTGCTCGGCGACCGCCGGCCCGACATCGTCGAGGAACTCTTGGCCGCCCAATACCTGGAACGGCACGGCGAGAACTGGGCAATCCCGGACCTGCCCATGCTCAAGGGGGCGCTGATCCTCTACGACGTCGGCACCGACGTCACCCTCAGCGGCGCACTGCGCAAACTGATCCGGGCGCGCATCGCCGAGCTCGCCGACGAAATGGTGCGCACCTTCCGCGACGCGGCCGCGACCAGCTACGGCGGCGAGGGCATCGGCAGCGACCTCAGCCGATTCCGCGACCGGTTCCGTGCCGCGGCCTGGGAGGTCGGTGGCGCCACGCTGGCCGACGAAATCGAACGCGCGGTCGCCGAGCTGGACGAATCCGGGCGCTGAGCCGGCGGCCGGCCACGCTGTGGGGGAGCGGTGATCACTGTTGTTGACATCGCTCTCGGCGATGGGTCAGGGTGAGCGCATGACCACACCGAGGGCCCGCGCACGCGCCCAGACGATGGAAGACATCAAACGCATCGCGCGCACCCAGCTGGCCACCGAGGGGGCCGCCGCGCTGTCGCTGCGCGCGGTCGCCCGTGAACTCGGCGTCGTCTCGTCGGCGGTCTACCGCTACGTCCGCAGCCGCGACGAACTGCTGACGCTGCTGGTGGTCGACGGGTACGACGCCCTCGGCGATGCCGTCGACGCCGCGGTCGCGGCCGCCGCCGCCGATCCGGCCGCCCGGCTGCGCGCCGCGGCGCACGCCGTCCGCGACTGGGGTCTGGCCGAACCCGCCTGGTACGGACTGCTTTTCGGCACACCGGTGCCGGGCTACGCCGCGCCCGCCGAACAGACCGTCGCGCCCGGCACCCGCGTCATCGCGACACTGCTGCGCCTGGTCGAAGCCGCGCACCGCGACGCGGCACTCGACGAGCCGGCCGCGACCAAGCCCATTTCCTCGGCCACTCTCGGCGATTTCGCGCGCATCCGAACCGAATTCGGCCTGGAGATCCCCGACTGGCTGCTGGCGCGGGCACTGGTGCTGTGGAGCGCGCTGTTCGGCGCCGTCAGCTTCGACGTCTTCGACATGTACGGGCCGGGCACCTTCACCGACCGCACCGAGGTGTTCGACCTGCAGTTGACCGGCTGGCTAACCCTGCTCGGATTCCGCTGAACCCGCGCCGGGTCGCTGTGCACCGCACAGGATGAGTGCGGTCCTGGTGAACAGTGGCGCCAGTTCCGGCAAATGCTCGGCACCGCGCTCGTACAGGCAGGCGACGATCCGATCGCTGATCCCGCCGAGCAGCATGTCGATCAGCGCCGGATCCGGATCGACGGGAACCTCACCGCGCTGCACACCGATCCGCCCGACCGCCACGATGTGCTCGGCGAAGAGCCGATGGACCCGCGCGCGATGCTCGATCAACGCCGGTCCGGCGGCCAGGATCTCGATGTAGAGTGCGCGCGTGGCGGCCGGGCGGGCGGCCAGGATCTCCAGGAACACCCGGAACGAGGTGTGCACCCGTTCGGCGAACGGCGTATCCGCGCCGAGGGTGATCGTCTCGGCGAGCAGTCCGAGGCAATCGGCCACCGCGCTGTCATAGGCGGCGGCGAAGCATTCCTCTTTGCCGCCGAACAGTGCGTAGAAGGTGCGCCGGGCCACCCGAGCCCGCCCGACGATCTCGGTAACCGTGGTCGGGGCATAGCCCAGCTCACCCACCGCCTCCAATGCGGCCGCGCACAACCGCTGGTACTGCGAGTTCTCGACTTCTTCGCGGGTGAGGCGGTGCGGGCCATGGGGCAGCCGATCGGGCGGCCCATCAGTCAGCACGGTCATGCGACCAGGATATGGGCTCGTCGGACACGAGCTCTTCGCCGCGACCGGCCACCGGTGAGATCCGGGTCATAGTTGCTACGGAATGTGATCCATCCTATGGTTACCCGCGAGTCAGGAACGATGGAGTTCCGCTCTTGTCGGGATGAGGGGACACATGATCAGACATCGACGTCTCGTTCGGAGTGCCGTAGCCACCCTGGTGACCATCGTCGCGGTCACCACCGCGCTGGTGGCGGCCCAGACCGGGCAGGCACAACCGGACGGCGGCGCGCTCGGCGCGCACTGGACCGCCACCCATGACGGCCCACGCGCCTACCCGAATGTGCACATCGACTGGGATGTGCCCATCACGATGAGCGACGGCACCGTCCTCAAAGCCAACGTCTACCGCCCGGCCGACGCCGCGGGCAGGCCGATCGAGGAGAAGACGCCGACGATCGTCAACCTCACCCCGTACACCAAACTCGTCGGCAACGTGCTGGATTCGGCGCTCACCTTCCCGGTGCTGGCCGACGCCCTCACCGAACTCTTCAAGAGCTTCGACCTGTCCGCCTACGGCCTGGGTGGGCTCACCGAGATCACCAAGGCCATGCCCGCGGGCACCCTGCGATCGTTCGGCGTGGACCGCAAGCTCATTCAGAGCGGCTACACCCAGGTCGTCGTCGACGTGCGCGGCACCGGCTTCTCCCAGGGCACCTGGCAGGTCTTCGGCGAACGCGAACAGCTCGACGGCGTCGAAGTGGTGAACTGGGCCGCCGCCCAACCCTGGTCCACCGGCAAGGTCGGCATGACCGGCATCTCCTACTCGGCGATCAACCAGTTGCAGACCGCCGAACGTAAACCCGAAGCGCTGCAAGCGATCTTCCCGATCGTGCCGGGCAGCGACCTACTGCGCGACATCGCGGCCACCGGCGGCGGCGTGGGATTCGGGTTCCTGCCCGCCTGGCTACTGGCCGTCAACACCTCCAAACTGATCCCGGACGTGAAGTCGATGTTCGACGGCCGGTTCGACTGGAAATGGCTGGCCGACCGCGTCCAGGACCCACTGACCTTCGTCAACTACCTGCTCGCCGCGCTCACCGTGCCCAGCGTCGACGCCATTCCGCCGCACCTGCTCGAACTCATCCAGGAAGACAGCGCCATCCGGCAATCCTGGCTCGGCCACCCCGACAAGATCGACATCCCGACCTTCGTCTACGGCGGCTGGCACGACATCTTCACCTATTCCTCGCCCCGGGTCTACAACGCCGTCGACGTGCCCGACTCGCAGAAGAAGCTCATCATGGGCGACATCTACCACCTGACCACCGGCAGCGGAAACGGCCTTCCCGGCGCGCCACCGCGACTGGACGTGCTGCAACGCGCCTGGTTCGACAAGTGGCTCAAGGGCATCGACAACGGCATCGACACCTACGACAACGTCACCCTGTGGCAGCAGGGCGGCGGCTGGACCAGCACCACCGCCTTCCCCCGCCCCGGCATGGACTACCGCCGCATGTACCTCGACGCGGCACCGTCGGGCACCGTACGCAGCGTCCACGACGGCAGCCTGAGCCCCGCGCCCGGCGCACCCGCCCAGCTCACCGTCGCACCCGGACTGGCCACGCTGTGCTCGCGTGATTCGGCCACCGGCACCGCGGGCATCACCGGCATCCTCGACGCCTGCGCCAAGGACTCGCGGATCAGCGAAACCAGCGCCCTGACCTTCACCAGCGCCCCCGTGCACGGACCGACCGAGATCTCCGGTCCGATCAGCCTGCACCTCAACGCCGTCCACGACGCCACCGACGGCTACTGGTCGGTGACCGTCAACGATGTCGCGCCCGACGGACGCTCTACCGTGCTCACCAGCGGCCAGCTCACCGCCTCACTGCGGACCGTGGACGAGACGCGCGCGAGCCGCTCGGCCAACGGCGACTACACCGACCCATACCCCGTGCTCACCCTCGCCACCAGGCAACCGCTGGTGCCCGGTCAACCCACCGTCATCGATATCGGGCTCACCGCCACCGACGCCATCCTGCAGCCCGGGCACCGGCTGCGCGTGGACGTCTACGCGATGAACTTCCCGCGCGGGCTGCCGCTGCGCCCACTGCTCAACGAGAGCGAGCTCAAACCGCAGCACGTGCGACTGGACCCGAACCAGCCCAGCTGGATCAATATCCCGGTCTCGGGCACGCCGGGGTGGTGACCGCCGCCGTCAGAACCGGATACACGGTTCGGTGAGCTGTAGCCGGCGCGAAGTCGGACCGTGGAAATCGGTGGCCACGGTCCGCAACCCGCTCGGCACCCCCGCATCCGGCACCCCGACCACCGCCCGATGCGCCGCCGGGTCGGGCGCTCCCGCCGCATAGTCGTGCGGCGGGAGCATGCCCTCGAAATCCACCGGCAACCCCTCGGCCACGGCCGTACGCAGCGCCGCCCGGTCGACGGTGCCCGCGGCCACCACCTTCTCCAGCACCGCCCGCATCGGATAGCTCAACGCCCAGCCGGCGTTGTAACCCCAATTCTCCGGGACCCGCGGCGCGGCGGCCCGCGCGCTCACCGCACCCGCACTGGCGCCGTCCCATCCGTCGAAGGGCGCGGTCGTCGCGTAGCGGGCGATCAGCGCGGGCCCGGCGGGGGAGTCCAGCAGCGCCGCGTTCCACGTCGGCAGGGAACCGATGAACCGGCCGGGGTAGCCGCGCTGCACCAGCTTGCCGACGATCTCGCCGGCCTCCACCGGGCCGGTGGCCAGCACGATCGCGTCCGGCGGATCGGCCAGCAACTGCTGGATCACCGAATTCTGGTTGCCGAGTTCCCGATTGGACGCGGTGGTGATGTTCGCGGTGACCGGCACGTTGTTGGTCATCGCCCAGGTACGCGCTCCCGACGCGTAGTCCTCACCGTAATTACCGGAATAGGCCACGACCGCGATCCGCTCGGGCCGACCGTACCGCTGCGCGAGCCAATCCAGCCCGAGGACCGCCTCGGTGCAGTAGGAGTAGCCGATCTCGAGCACCAGACCACGATCGGTCTGCGAGTATTGCCAGCCCGACCACAGCGTGCCCGCACCGGTGAGCATGTCGTCGCTGTCCATCTGCCCCAGAATCGTCTGGGTCTGCGAGGTGCCGAGGCTCATCGCCAAAGCCAGCACATGTGGCTGCACCTTCGCGTACGCGGCGGCGTAGCGCGTCGGGTCATAGCTGGTGTTCTCCACATAGGTGGTGTCGTCGACCTCGTAGCGGCCGCCGATCCCACCGGATCTGTTCACCGCGGACCAGAAGGCATGCTGGCCGTCCTGCAATGCGGTGCCGAGCGAGGCGAACGGCCCGCCGCCCAGATCCGACAGCACACCCAGATAGAGACAACCCTTGCTCTCGTCCACCGCCTGCGGACAAGGCGCACTGGTGACTCCCGGCCCCACCGCGTCCGCGCCGGAGCCCGAACAACCCGACACCAGCAACACCCCCGCGACGGCCGCCGCGACCGCATCTCGCACGCGCCGCGCCGTCGTATTCCGCATTGTCAACGGTCACCTTTCACACCCCACCGAAACATCCGGTGGCCCTGGTGAACCGGGACTGTAGCGGCAGGCGGCAGGCGATGAGGGCGTTTTCGACCTTGGCGTGCGGCGATCAGTCCGTCGCGGGCGCCAGATCCGATCCCGGCTCCGCGTCCGCGTCCGGCTCCTCGTGCGGCGGTGTGGTGAACACATCGATCTGCTCGCCCACATAGCGGATCACCACCGCCGCCACCGCCGCCACCGGCACCGCCAGGAACGCCCCGACGATCCCGTAGAGGGCGCCGCCTGCCGTCACCGACAGCAACACGATCACCGCGTGCAGCTTCATGCTGCGGCTCTGCAACACCGGTTGCAGTACATTGCCCTCCAGCTGCTGCACCGCGACGATGATGCCGAGCACGATCAACGCCGTGGTCAGGCCATTGGCGACCAGCGCGACCAGCACCGCGAGCGCACCGGCGACGAACGCGCCGACCATCGGGATGAACCCACCGAGGAAGGTGATCACCGCGAGCACCAACGCCAGCGGCACATCCAAGATCACCAGTCCCAGACCGATCAGCACCGCGTCGATCATGCTGACCACCGCCTGGGTGCGGATGAACCCACCGAGCACCGCCCAGACCCGGGCCAGCACCTCCTCGAGGTGCCGGCCGGCAGGGGAGCCGACCGTATTGTGCAGCCACGGCAGGAAACGCGGGCCGTCCTTGATGAAGAAGAACGACAGCACGAGCACGAGGAACAACGTGATCAGCGCCGACGTCGCCGCGCTGACGCCGGTGAACACGCCGGTCGCGATCTGCTCGGCACTGGACTGCAATCGGCTGACCACCGCGTCCACCGCGGAATCCAACTGCTCGTCGCGCACATTCAGCGGCGGGCCCTGCAACCAATCACGCACCTTGTTGATGCCCTCGGTGGACTTGTCCGCCAGCGCAGGCGCCTGATCGACCACCGACGGCACGATCAGCGCGATCACACCCGCCAGCACGCCGAGGAACCCGATCACCGTGATGGAGGCGGCCGCGGCCGGACGCAACTTGTGATCCATGAGCCAGCGGGCCGGCGGCCACAGCACGGTGGCGACCACGATCGCCAGCAGCACCGGCAGCAACACCACCCACAGCTTGGCGACCACATTGCCGATCACCCAGGCGCCCGCGGCGATCGCGACCACGCACAACGCCCATTTCGCCAGCCACAGCACCCCGACACCGATGGCGTCACCCCGATTCGGCGTGCGATCGCGAGCGGTCTTCTCGGGTGCGGTCTTGTCCACGTTCGGCCCGTTCACGCCGCCAGTCTTACACGGATCCGGCGCACCGGCCGGGCACGTCGAGGGTGACGCCCATCGCGGTCGACGGTCGGCGCGGCAGGTGCGCGCCGCCGAACCCGCCGGTCAGCGCGGGACCCGCACCGGATCGGCGCAGCTTGCCACCGCATCCACGAACGAGCAGTTCGCGGGGCCGCGGGTGGGCCGGTAGCCGGGCGGCACGCCACCCGCGCGGGTGATGTCGGCGTAGGCGGGGACGGCGTCGGTCGGCCGCCTGGTCAGCGTGGGGTCGGTGCGGACGTCGACGGTGTAGAGACCGAAGCGCGGGGTGTAGGAACCCCATTCGTAGTTGTCGGTCAGGCTCCAATCGTTGTAGCCGATGAGGTTCATCCCGTCGGCCTTCGCGCGTTGCAGCCAGTACACGGTGTCGCGCAGCAGGTCGGCCCGGGTGTAGCCGTCGGCCCGTGGGCGCCCGTTCTCGGTGGGCATCCCGTTCTCGACGATGTAGAGCGGTCGGCCGGGGAACCGGCGCGCATAATGCTGCAATGCGTAATAGATACCCTCGGCCTGCAACGGCATCGTCCACAGCCGGTTGATATCCGGCAGACCCGCCAGCAGCGTCTCGGGGGAGAAGCCGTAGTAGTAGTCGATGCCGATGTAGTCGAGCTTCGCGCCGATCCGGTCGATCAGTGGTCCGTTCACCACGTCCTCGGCGGTCGGAATATAGGCGACATTGCTGGAGACGAGCGCGCCCGGATGTACGCGGTGGATGTGGTCGTAGATGGTGTTGTGGGCCAGCGCGATACGTTCCTGCATGGCCGGAACATCGCCGGCGCCGATCCCGCCGTGGCGCACTTCGTTCAGCACGTACATCGCCGGCTCGTTGAACGTGATCCACAGCGGGTCGTGTCCGGCATAGCGATCGACGACGACGCGCGCGTTGGCCAGCCAGTCGTCCACGATCGCCGGATTTCGCCAGCCACCGCGGTCCACCTCCCAACCCGGATACACCCAGTGGTCCAGGGTGAGCATCGGCCGCATGCCCGCCGCTTCGATCGCGGCGATGACGTTGTCGTAGAACCGGAATCCCGCCGGATCCCATTCGCCCGGCCGTGGCTGCAGCCTGGCCCACTCGATTCCGATGCGGTAGACCCGCACACCCAGCTGCGCGGCCAGTGCGATGTCGGAGCGGAAACGACCATAGAAGTCGATCGAATTCAGGTACGGATCCTCGGTCTTACCTGCCGCGATATAGCGCATCCAATTGCTGTCGGGCGCATTGCCCTCGGATTGGAAACCCGAAGCCGCTACGCCCCAGAGGAAATCGTCACCGAGCGGTGCCACCGTCTGCGGGGCCTGCGGCCTGGCCGCCGCTCGGCCACCGACCAGGGCAGTGGCGGCGACGGCGGTGAGCCCGGCGAGAACGTGGCGGCGGTTCGGTTGACGCAACTCGTGCTCCTCATAGGGAAGGGGGCCCGGGGTGATGTGCGAACAAGCCTAACGACCGATAGGGCAGTGGGGTGGGGAAGTGGAAGGTCCGCGTTGATTTCTCGTGGTGG
>NZ_JAAGVC010000006.1:24680-261610 GCF_010858045.1 Nocardia cyriacigeorgica | reverse complement strand
ATGGGGTTGATAGGCCAGAACTGGAAGCCCGGTAACGGGTGGAGGTGACTGGTACTAATAGGCCGAGGACTTACCAACAAAGAAGCTACGCGTCCACTGTGCAGTATCTGAAACAACACACGCATGCTCGCTTGCCCCGGTGCGGGGGCGCGCTGGCGTGGATAGTTTCATAGAGTTACGGCGGCTATAGCGGTGGGGAAACGCCCGGTCCCATTCCGAACCCGGAAGCTAAGGCCACCTGCGCCGATGGTACTGCACTCGACAGGGTGTGGGAGAGTAGGACACCGCCGGAACATCCTTTCACGAAGGCCCCCGACCACGGTCGGGGGCCTTCGTCGTTTCTGGGGATTTATGCGTCCGAAAAACATTTCGCCGCCCAGGTCGTAATGACCGGGCGGCGAAATATCTTTACATCGAGATGGGCGCTGCTACGACTGGCCGGCCGCGTCTCGTGCTGCGATGTAACCGAATACGAGTCCCTGGCCGATCGTCGCGCCCGCTCCCGGGTAGGTGCGGCCGAAGACATTGGCGGCGGTGTTGCCGATGGCGTACAGGCCCTCGATGGCGGAGCCGTCCTCACGCAGCACGCGCGCGCGTTCGTCGGCGAGAACCCCGCCGCAGGTGCCGAGATCGCTCAAGGTCGTCTTCACCGCGTAGAACGGTCCGCTGGTCAGCGGCCGCAAATTCGGATTCGGCTGGATGGTGGGATCACCGTAGTAGCGGTCGTATGCGCTTTGCCCACGCTGGAACTCGCTGTCGGTGCCGGTCATCGCGTCCTCATTGAAACGGCGGAACGTCTCGGCGAACGTGTGCTCCGGTACGCCGATCTTGCGGGCGAGCTCGGCCGGGTCGTCGGCCTTGTGGGCGATTCCGGCCTCGTACCACGACTGCGGCAGCGGCTGGCGCGGAAACAACCCGGCCGCGAAGATGTAGCTGTTGCGGTACTTCTGATCGAACACGATCCACGCGGACTCCACAGGATCGCCCGCACGCTCACGCTCGAGGATGCGCTGCCCGTACGACATGTAATCGATGGACTCGTTGATGAACCGGCGCCCCGTCTGGTCGACGATGAACGAGCCGGGCAGCGAACGCTCGGCCAGCATCACCGTCGGTGCTCCGCCCGGCAGCGCCGCCACCGCCGGGAACCACCAGGCCTGATCCATCAACCCGGTCGTCGCGCCGGTCTCCTGGGCGACCCGGATCCCATCACCGGTGTTTCCTTCGGCGCCGAGGCTCTCATGCTCGCCGAGCCGCTCGGACTGGTACTTGTGCCGCATCGCCATATCGTGGTCGAAGCCGCCGGCGGCGAGCACCACACCACGACGGGCGGTCACGGTGACTTCCCGGCCATCGTGGGCGACGACGGCGCCGGTGACGCGATCACCCTCGGTGATGAGGCGGACCAGGCTGGTCTCGGTCCAGACCGGGATCCCCGCACGCACCACACCGGCGAACAGGCCGGCCGCCAGCGCCTGACCGCCCGCCATGTACTCGCGGCGCAGCGCCAGACCGCCGACGCCCTGCGCGAGCCGCTTGAGGATGCGGGGAACGCCCTTGCTGGGCACCCTCGCCACCAGGTTCATCCACTTGTAGTCAGCGCCGGTGGTGGGCATCGGCACGGGAGCTTCCATCAGGCCGGGGCGCAGCCGTCGGCGTTCGGCGCGGAGCACCGACGCGTTGAACGGTCGGCATTCGCAGGTGCGTCCGATCGCGGACCCACCCGGAAGTTCCGGATGGTAATCCGAATAGCCTTCGGCCCAGAAGAACTTCATCGGCGTCAAACGCTGCATCATCTCGACGGTCGCGGCGGAATTGTCGACGAACGCCTTGCCGCGTTCGGCCGGGGCAGAATCACCGACCACGGCACGCAGGTAGGTCTCGGCGCGTTCCTGCGAATCACCGGCGCCCGCTTGCCGCAGGATCGGGTTGTCGGGCAGCCAGAACGCGCCACCGGAGCGCGCCGTCGAACCGCCCACATATTCGGTCTTCTCGATGATGAGGGTGGACAGCCCCAGCTCGTTCGCCGTCAAGGCGGCGGCCATACCGGTGCCTGCGCCGACGACCAGCAGGTCGACGGTGGTGTCACCAACCGTTGGGGCGGGTGCGGAACGGGTGCGCAATGGTGTACTCCTTCTTCTGGTATGAGCGCTGTGGACGCGCGCTCGGCGTCGGACCGCAGGACGGCACCCTCCGGCGGAGAACCCGCCGCGTGAACTGCTCTTATGCCCGTTGCGGCCAGGCCGCTGCCCGTCCGCGGGCGGACGTGCGCGTGACGCAGCACACGCTACGGCCGGATCGGCGTCACCGGCCGACGATTCCCGCTGTGCGGGAAGCTCCCGACGGCGCCGAGCAGCGTCTCGGCGCGGGGCCGTAGGGGGTGGGTTCCTGCCGAGCCGGAACCGCCGACGCATGCGGCCATTGGAGCTCTATCCGAGTCGCGGGGCTACAGTGTTCGAGCTGCACCAACGGCTCGATCGTTCGACAACCGACCGATAGGGGGCAACGGTGCTCCTGCCAGGAGTGGGTAGCGTGCTCGGCGACGTGATGGTCCCGCTCGGGCGGATCCTCGTTTTTCGTCGCGGGCCTCGTGTTCTAGGCCGAGTGCTGTAGGTGAAGGGCTGGCGTGTGTGCGCCTGCCCTTCACTCGTGTCGGCGCCGATCCGGTGTGGGGTGCACCGCGCCGGTCCACGGCGCGATCAGGGCGCCGACACCCGCTGGGCTCGGGTGACCAATCCGTCGAGTACGGGTAACTGAGCGGACGGAACCTCGATACCCAGCTGGATGGAATCGGTTCCGGCCGTGGTGAACTCGAACGTGAAGAATGAGCAGCAGGCTGACTCGCGGGCGGCGAGTTCGCGCGCGGATTTCTCGGCGACCGCCTCGTAGGGTCATGCGGGCGTGCGTGGGGAGACGCGTTCGATGGAGGTCAGCGCGGTGGCGAACAGGGCTTCGAGCTCCGCTTCCCGCAGCGGCTGTTCGGCTGTCGGGAGCGTGCACAGATCGACCGGTGCCCACGGCAGTGGCTCGGATCCGGAGCTCCGCGCGGCCGCGGGCTCGGCGCCGTCGATCAGGTTGTGCGCCAGCAGGAGTTCGGCGATCAGTAGTTCGGCGTGGGCTCGGATCTCGTCGCGAATCGGGCGAACCGCCTCGATGTCCTTGCCCGCGGGATTGTCGAGCACCCAATTGCGGCAGCTGACGCCGGGGAAGCACGGGCAGGCGGCGCCGCAACCCATGGTGATCACCACGTCGGAGGTCAGGATCTTCGGTTGCATGGTCGACTGTCACGCCTGCGAAGATGCCCCCATGGTGATCGAACACGCTCTCTTGAATGTTCTCCCCGGTCGTGACGCCGATTTCGAAGCCGCTTTCGCACAAGCCCGCGAGATCATCGCGGCGATGCCGGGCTTCGGCAAGCTCACGCTCTCGCGGTCGATCGAATCGCCCGGTACCTACCTGCTGCTCGTCGAATGGGATCGGCTCGAAGACCATGCCGTCGGCTTCCGGCAGTCGCCGGATTATCAGCGGTGGAAGGTGCTGCTGCACCACTTCTACGACCCGTTCCCGACCGTCGAGCATTTCCGGCCGGTCTTCTGACCGGCGCACAGCCCGTGCGATGCGCGGGCCGTCGGCTGCTCACAGCAGCGGGAGGGTGGGCTGGATTTCTATCGCGACCGAGACCAGGGAGTGCACGCGCGCGGCGATGATGTTGAGCAGGCCCTGGATTTCGGCGGGGGCGGATTCGGCGGCGGTCTGGAGGTTCTTGAGGTCGCCGTCGAGCTGGGCGAGGGTTTCGGCGGTGTCGCGGGGCCGGGCTCGAAGAGCCGCCGCGATCTCGTCGAGGGGGATGCCCTGGGCCTCCAGGCGCTGGATGAGGTGGATGCGGTCGACGTCGCGGGGGTGGTAGAGGCGGTAGCCGCCCCCGGTACGTTCGGCGGGGGTGAGCAGGCCGAGTCCGGTGTAGTAGTCGATGGTCCGGTTGCTGACTCCCGCGCGGGCGGCCAATTCGCCGATGCGGACCAGAGTGTCGGGCATGGGCCTCCTTTCGCGCGGCGGTCACACGATACAGCGCGTGCCGGGTCCCGGCCTGTGTGGAGCGTCATGAGTTACCCGAACCATACAGTTGCGCGTGTTACTGTGGGATCTCGATGAGCACTTACCTGTCGGCCGAGTCGATCACCCACCTGGCGCTGCTGCCGGGATTCCTCGACCCGGTGAACCTGCTGAACTCCTTCGGTACCTGGATGCTGGTCGGCCTGCTGGCTGTCGTGTTCATCGAATCCGGGCTGCTGTTCCCGCTGCTTCCCGGCGATTCGCTGCTGTTCACGGCCGGACTCATCGCCGCCTCGAAATCCACCGAGATCGAGCCGTTCGCGCCGATCTGGTTGTTGCTGATCCTGATTCCGCTGGCTGCCATCGCTGGTGATCAGGTCGGGTATCTCATCGGAGCACGCGGCGGCACCGCGCTGTTCAAGAACGACGATGCCCGGCTGTTCAAGAAGAAGTACATCGACGAGTCGCACGCGTTCTTCGAGAAGCACGGGCCGATCACCATTGTGCTGGCCCGCTTCGTGCCCATTGTGCGCACCTTCGCGCCGGTGGTCGCCGGTGCCTCCGGCATGCGTTATCCGGTCTTCGCCCTCTACAACGTCGTCGGCGGCGTGCTGTGGGGTGCGGGCGTCACCTATCTGGGTTATCTGCTCGGCCAGATCGCGGTGGTCCGCGACAATATCGACCTGATCTTCCTGCTGATCGTGGCGGTGTCGGTGCTGCCGATCGTCATCGAGGTGGGCAAGCGAATGCTGGCGAGCCGGAATTCCACCGAACCCGACGCTGCCGCTTCCGAGGACGCCGAGGAATCTGTGCGGTCCTGAAAGTCGTCGCGGCCGGGGTGGGCTCGCCGAGCGTGTCAAACCATGCGGCCCGCAGCATTTCCGCGAACCCGAACGCGTCGGTCATACGCTTCCCGTCCTACCGCCGATATCGTTGGGCACCCGATCGGGCGGCCCGCCCGGCACCGACCGGGCGCCTTGTCCACATGTCGTTCCAGCCACGGAGAGACACGCATGAAACGCGCATCGCGCAAGGGCCGAAAACCCGGCCCGCCCCCTGACGACCCCCCGAGACCGGGGCAGCGGCAATGCTGACCGTCGCCGGCATCGCGCTCGGCATCCTCGTCGTCCTGCTCATCACCGCGCTCACCGGCTACTTCGTCGCCCAGGAATTCGCGTACATGGCCGTCGATCGGTCCCGATTGAAAGCGCGCGCCGAAGCCGGTGACAGATCGGCGGAACGGGCGCTCGGCGTCACCCGTCGGACCTCGTTCATGCTCTCCGGCGCCCAGCTCGGCATCACCGTCACCGGCCTGCTCGTCGGTTACGTCGCCGAACCGTTGATCGGGCGCGGGCTCGGCGAATTGCTCGGCGGGACCGGGGTGCCCGCGGGTGCCGGCATCGCGGTCGGCGCGGTGCTGGCGATCGCGTTCTCCACACTTGTGCAAATGCTCTTCGGTGAGCTGTTCCCGAAGAACCTCGCCATCGCCAGGCCCGAACCGGTGGCGCGCCGGCTTGCCATGTCCACCACGGTCTATCTGAAGCTGTTCGGCTGGCTGATCCGGTTGTTCGACCAGTCGTCGAATCTGTTGCTGCGCGCACTGCGGATCGAACCGGTGCACGACGTGGAGCACTCGGCCACTCCGCGCGACCTCGAGCACATCGTCGCCACCTCGCGGGACGCCGGCGAACTGCCGCACGAATTGTCGACGCTACTCGACCGGATCCTGGACTTCCCGACCGCCGATGCCGAGCACGCCATGATCCCGCGTTCGCGTGTCGACACCGTGCACATCGACGACCCGGTCGACGACGTACTGGCCCGCATGGGTACCGGCCATACCCGGTACCCGGTTGTCGGGACCTCGAGTGACGACCTGCGCGGCATCATCCACCTGCACGACCTGCTCGACGGCTCCGCCGAGGGGACCGCCGCTCAGCACCTGCGCGAGGCGGTCGTGGTTCCCGGCTCCCTGGCCTTACCCGAGGTCGTCGCGCAGCTGGATGCGGCCGGCGACGAGATGGCGCTGGTAGTCGACGAATACGGTGGTTTCGCCGGCATCGTGACGATCGAGGACATCGCCGAGGAACTGGTCGGTGAGATCGCCGACGAACACGACATCGGCCCCGATACCGCCATCGTCGCCGAGTCCGATGGCTGGCTCGTCGCGGGTGATGTGCACCTGGACGAGGTCGAGCGCGTGCTCGACGTCGAGCTGCCCGCCGGTGACTACGAAACGATCGCCGGGCTCGTCATTTCCGCATACGGCGGCCTTCCGGATCCGGGCACTCGGATAGAGATCGCGCTCGAACCCAGCGGCGCCGACTACATCGATGAGCACGGTTCGGTCGAGCGCACTGTGCGGGCGGAGGTCAGGGCGGTGGCCAAGCATGTGCCCGCGTCGGTGTTCGTGAATCTGCGGATCGAGCGGAAGGCGGCCGAGGATGAGTAATCCATGGGTTGTCGCGGCTGTCACAACCGCCTTGATCGCGGCCAGCGCCTTCTTCGTCGCGGTCGAGTTCGCGCTGATCGCGGCGCGGCGGCACCGCCTCGAAGACGCCGCCGCGACCAGCTCCGCCGCCCGCGCCGCACTGCGCAGTTCGTCGGAACTGTCGGTGTTGCTCGCGGGTTCGCAACTCGGCATCACCGTCTGCACGCTGGCGCTGGGCGCGGTCACCAAACCTGCCGTGCACCACTGGCTCACGCCGTTGTTCGAGCGTCTCGGCGCGCCGTTGTTGGCCGCCGATGCCGCCGGGTTCGTGCTGGCCCTGGTGATCGTCACCTTCCTGCATCTGGTGGTGGGGGAGATGGCGCCCAAGTCGTGGGCGATCGCGCATCCCGAGCGTTCGGCCACGGTGCTGGCGATTCCGATGCGCGCCTTCATGGCGGTCACCAGGCCGCTGCTGAAACTGCTGAATCAGATGGCGAACCGGTGCCTGCGCCGCGTCGGGGTGACGCCGGTCGACGAAGTGGATTCCGGGCAGGACCCGGCGGCATTGCGTCATCTCGTCGAACATTCGGCTACCGCAGGCACCCTCGACGAACGTTATCGCGGCAACCTGATCAGCGCGCTCGAGCTGGAACAACTGTCCGTCGGCGACCTCATGCGCCGGGAGGCCGACCCCGATGCGGTCGCACCCGACGCACATCGGGAGGCGATCCGAGCGATGTCTCGCACTACCGGCCACCTGCGGCTGCTGGTGCGTGACGGTGACGGTTTCCGCGGGGTCGTGCACGTGCGCGACAGCCTCACCGCCACACCGGAGGCCACGGCGGCCGAGCTGATGCGCCCGGTGCTGACCCTGTCGGCGACCATGCCCATTTACGAGGCGCTGCGCACCATGCGCGAAACCCGTACCCATCTGGCGGTGGTGACCGGCGGCCCGACCGGCGAACCGGTCGGGCTGATCACCATCACCGATGTGCTGCGACGGCTCTTACCCACCGCTACCGGGGCGCCGGATCAGCGGGTGGTGTAGCCGCCGTTGGCGAAGATGGTCTGCCCGGTGACCCAGCCACCGTCGGTGACGAGGAATTCCACCAGCGGCGCGATGTCCTCGATGCGGGTCAGCCGTCCGCCCATCGCCTGCGACTTGTGGAACTCCACGCGCTCGGGAGTTTCCTGCGGATAGAAGAACGGGGTGTCCATCGGGCCCGGTGCCACATTGTTGACCGCGATGCCGCGCGCGGCGAACTCCTTGGCAGCGGCGCGGGTGAAGTGCTCGACCGGACTTTTCGCTCCGGCGTAGGTGGAGTAGCCATCGGTGAACGCGGCCAGCAGCGAGGTGACGACGGTGACGATGCGTCCGCCGTCGGCGAGCCGCTTGCCCGCCTCCTGCAAGAAGAAATAGGCGGCCTTGGCGTTGATGTCGAACATCGAGTCGTACTCGGCCTCGGTGACGTCGATGATCGGTTTACGCAACACCTTGCCGACGGTGTTCACCGCGATGTCGACCGTGCCGAAAGCTGCGACAGCGGCGTCGAACATCGCGGTCACCGTCGCGGGCACAGTGAGATCGCCCTGGAAGGTGATCGCTTTCGCGCCCGCGGCTTCGACCGCGGCCACGGTCTTCTCGGCGTCGGCCTCGGTGCTCGCGCTGTTGTAGTGCACCAGAATGTCGGCGCCCTGTTCGGCGAGGGTGGTGCTGATCAGGCCGCCCAGGTTCTTCGCGCCCGCGGCGACGATGGCGGATTTGCCGGCCAGTTTGTCGGTCATCGTGGTGTCCTCACTTGTTCGGGAAGTGGTGTCGACACCGACGCTATGACCGAACGTGACAAATGAAAAACAGATCTTCGCCGTAGTTTCACAAGCAACACTTGTTAGCCTGGCAGGATGCCTGATGACGTGCTCGACCCCCGCCGACTCCGCCAGTTCCTTGCCGTCGCCGAGCACATGAACATGAGCCGGGCCGCGGCCGAACTGCATCTCACTCAGCAGGCGGTGAGCAGCACCATCAAGACCCTCGAACGCGATCTCGGGGTGCGGCTGCTGCACCGTTCGGGCCGTCGGATCTCGCTGACCGCGGCGGGTGCGGCGCTGCACGCGGGGGCCAGGCCGGTGATCGACGCGGCGGCCGCGCTGGCCCGGTCGACCAGACAGTCCGCGCATGGCGAGCGCGCGCAGCTGGTGATCGCCCACACCCCCGCGATCTCATCCGAGGAAGTATTCGATCTGACCGCCGGTGTCCGCGCGGCCTTCCCGGACGCGTCGATCACCGCGCGCCAGTGTTTCCCCGACGAACTGGTCGCCGCGCTGCGCGAGGGGGCGGCCGACGTGGCGTTGCGGCGCGGCGCCACAACGCCCGAGGACGTCGCCGCCGCCGTCATCGCCTACACGCCGTTGCATGTGGCTGTGGCCGCCGCTCATCCGCTGGCTGCGCACACTTCGCTGCGGATGGATCAGCTCGCCGGTGAACGGCTCATCGTGTGGGGCCCGCCCGGTACGTCCTTCTATGCCGATTATCTGCTGTCGATCTGCCGGCGCGCCGGGTTCGAGCCGTCCGTCGTCGTCAACCACATCCAGGGCACGGCGCCGACGACCGCCGTGATCGGCACCGACTGCTTCGCCTTCGTCACCGCCGAACCGGGCACCTACCACCACGGGCAGACAGTGGTCCGCCCGATCGATCAGCCACCGGTCGCCCCGGTCCAGGCGCTCTGGTTGCGGCACACCGAATCCGCCTTGCGGCGAACGTTTCTCAGTGGGCCGCAGGAGTCAGAGGATGGGCCTGCCGCCGGTGACGGCGAGGCGGGCACCGGAGATGTAGCTGCCGTCGTCACAGGCCAATAAGACGTAGGCGGCGGCCAGTTCGGCGGGCTGGCCGGCGCGGCCGAGGGGGACGTCGTCGCCGAAGGCGGTGACCTTCTCCACCGGCATGGTCGACGGGATGAGCGGCGTCCAGATCGGGCCGGGCGCCACGCTGTTGACCCGGATTCCCTTGTCGCCCAGCAGTTGGGCGAGGCTGGCCGAGAAGTTGGCGATCGCCGCCTTGGTCGCGGCGTAGGGGGCCAGCGTCGGGGAGGGCATATCGGAATTGACCGAGGAGCTGCCGATGATCGACGAGCCCGGCGGCATATGCGGGACCGCGGCCTTGACCAGATGGAAGTAGGCGCCGACGTTGACGCGGAAGGTGTAGTCGAATTCCTCGGCGCTGATCTCCTCCAGGGTTTCGTGGGTCATCTGGTAGGCGGCATTGCTGACCAGCACATCGATGTGCCCGAATTCGCGCACGGCGTGCTCGATGACGGTGCGGCAGTGATCGGGATCGGCCAGATCGCCCGGCACCAGCTCGGCGCGACGGCCCGCTTGCTCCACCAGCTGCGCCACCTCCTGCGCGTCCTCGTGCTCGTCCAGATAGGAGATGAGCACATCGGCGCCCTCGCGGGCGAAGGCGATGGCGACCGCCCGGCCGATTCCGCTGTCGGCGCCGGTGACGACGGCGGCCTTACCGGTCATCTTGCCCGAGCCGCGGTAGCTGTCCTCCCCGCAGTCCGGGCGCGGCTGCATCTGCGACTGGATGCCGGGGACCTTTTGCTGCTGTTCGGGAAAGCCCATGGTGATGTCCTTTCTCAGCGGTCAGTGCTCATCGAGGGCGATGACGACCTTCACGTCATCGGGGTCGGGGGTGAACGCATCGGCGAACTTCGTCAGTGGCAGGCGGCGGGTGATGAGGCCGTCGAGCCAGGCCGGGTCGGCGGCGGCGAGTGCGTCGGCGGCGAGACGGTAGTGGCGCAGGTTGGCATTGACGGAGCCGACCACCACGTCGTTTTCCAGCACGATGTCGCGGTGCACAGCGCCGGCGTCGACCTCGATCAACCGGCCCACCGGCGACACTCCGGTCAGGCACACCACCCCGAACGGGGCGGTATTGCCCATGGCGGCGAAGACCACCTGATTCGCGCCGGTGGCCTCGATGATGATGTCGGGGCGCAGGCTCTCGGCGACCGCGGCGGCGTCGCCGTGGTGGTAGGTGGCGCCGAGATCGCGGACCAGGCGCGGTTTCGCGCCGTGCTCGACCCGATCGAGCACGTGCACGTCGAGGCCGCGCCGGCTGCCGAGCAGGGCGGCGAGCAGCCCGATCGGCCCGGCACCGGTTACCAGCACCCGCGACGGCGCGAACCAGCCGCGCTCACCGATGCGTTCGACCTGCTCCCAGGCCTTGGCGACCACGCTGGCCGGTTCCAGTAGCACGCCGACCCGCGCCAGCCGCGGATCCAGCGTCACCGCGTATTCCGGGTCCACACACCACTGTTCGGCGCCGTACCCGTCGAGCTCCTTGATGCCGCGTTCGGTGTAGCGGCCGTTGCGGCAGTTGTCGAATTCGCCGCGGGCGCAGGCCTCGCACGGCACCGGGTCGGGGCGGCGCACGACTCCGACGACGAGATCTCCGGCGGAGAAATCCGAGCCGTCCGGTGCGCTGCGGACCCGGCCGAGGGATTCATGGCCGAGGATCAGCCGGTCTTTGCCCGGTGGCGGCGTGCCGTAGGCGCCGTCGGCGATGTCCCGGTCGGTGCCGCACACACCTACCGCGAGTCCATCGACCAGAAGTTCGCCCGGGCCGGGTTCGGGGTCGGGCAGCTCGTCCAGGCGCAGTGATTCTGGGCGGGCCGGATCCACGGTGAGCGCGCGCATGATGCCGGGCTACCCGTATCCGCGCAGGTCATTCGTCGGCCGCGAGACCTGGTGCCGGACAACCGGTTCGCCGGTGGAGATCGGTGAGAAAAAGTCGGGGCATCGGCGATTAGTCCGTGACGGACCGGGAATCGCACCCCTCGAGGCCGGTGACGGTCTCAGACCAGAAAGGAGTACGAGATGGCAGACTCCAAGAATCCTGGGCAGTTCGGCAATCGTCCGGACACGGAGGAGCAGGCCCGCCGCGGCGGCCAGGCCAGCACGGGTAGCTTCGGCGAGCGCAACGCCGCCGATCCGAGCCAGGCCGGTCGCAAGGGCGCCCAAGCTCAGCCGACCGAAGCGAAGGCACGCGGTGGGCAGCACAGCCATGGCGGCCACTGACCGCCGCCCACCCGACGGTCGCAGCCGCTAGCGGCTGATCCGGACCCGGCGTCGCCACGCCCCGCACCCCTCCGGGACGTATGCGCGCCGGGTCCGTTGCTGGTCTACGAGGCAGCCCGGCGACCGTTGCGCGGAGCGGCGTCGCCCCGCATCACGCTCAACCGCCTGCGCATCGGCGCCACCAGCCACACCACGACGAACACCACCGCTGTCGCCACTCCGGTGACGATGGCAGCGACCGGCCCGACGACCACATCGACGATCAGCGTCGTCACCCCGCACATCGCCACCCCGAGCAGTGCCAGACCGGCCAGCGTGCACCGGTGCGCCGCGGTGACGATGGTCTGCAACCGGTGCCTGCGGAACAGCAGCCGATGCCAGGAGACCGGAGCCACCAGGAAGATGGTGCCGCCCACCGCCGCGCCCGCGGTGACCAGATACACCGCTCGCATACCGGAATCGAGCGCATCGAACGAGGACTGGAACGGCAGGATCATCAGGAAACCGGTCAGCAATTGCACGCCGGTCTGCAATACCCGCAGCTCCTGCAGCAGATGCGCCCAATTGCGGTCCAGCCGCTGCGTGGGGGTCTCGGCCCGGGCATGCCAGTTCCAGGTGTCGTGATCGGCGCCCGCGGGCGTGGAGCCGCGACGATGGCCCGGACGCCGCGGCCGGGCATTGCCCGTGGAGTGTGTGCGACGTACCGGCATAGCGTTCCTCTGTGTTCACCTGCGATGGTCCGGGGACCTGGTTGCGGCGTACCCGCAGCGAACCCGCTCATGCAAGCGGTCGAGGACCTCGAACCGGGCTCACCGATCACCGTAACGCCGCGGCCCGGCGATTCGGCGGTGGTGCACCGGGTACGTCATCGATAGCGGAGCGGTCGGCCGGCGACGCCCGGCCGGACGCCGGAAGCTCAGGAAGGAGCTCTGCGATGCCGAAGACAACCGCACGTGGCGAGGCCAAGCGCTCGGAGTTGCCGAGCACGGTGGCGCGCTCGAGTGAGAAGGCGCAGCGAACCTTCGCCAAGGCCCACGACGCCGCGCTCGAGGAGTACGGCAGCGAATCCCGCGCGCACCGGGTGGCCTACAGCGCGCTCAAGCACAGCTATGAGAAGGTCGGCGACCATTGGGAGCCGAAGGAACGCCGCGGACCCTCCGACGAACGGGCCGCGAGCGGCGGGCCGAACGCGAAGGGCGACACCGCCGAGGGCGTGAACGCCAACGCGACCAAAAAGCACCTGATCAACGTCGCGGGACGGCTGGAGATCACCGGCCGCTGGAAGATGACCAAGTCCGAATTGATCGACGCCATCGAGAAGACCAATCGCCGGAAGACCGCGGCTCGACGCGGGTGAAGCCGGCGCGAACGTCGGTTTCGCGCCGGTCGGACAGGGAATTACGCGACTGTAGGCAGGGCCGGTTGTCGAGAAAACGGCACCGGCCCCCGGGGGGAACCGCATGAATGCCGGTCGGAGCAGGACAGCTCGACAACGGCGTCGGCTCGGCCCGACCGGTGATGTCCCGGCCGCGTGAGCGCCCGGACAGGCGGTGTCGCTCGCGATCAGCGCGCCGACGATGTCGCGCCGACCACGAGATCACCGCCGTGAAGATGGGCGACAGGTCACTCCCGCCGGTGCCTGCGATGGCTCGTGTCGCACAACGGGTAGCACTTGGACCGTTTGCACAGGCAGATCGCGACTTGAAATCTGTCCGAGCGCACGGTGCGTCCATCGGCGGTGGTCAGTTCGACGGGGCCGTCGACGAGCGCGGGGCCGTCTGCGGTGAACCGCACGCGGGTGGGCTCAGGGCTTGGTTCGGTCGGCACGAATCACCACCAGTTCCTCATGTCGCTGACCGGGTTCGATGAGTCCCTGCTCGGCCAGCCACTGTGCCCGCGAGCGCATGACGGGCCCGAACGGGATGTGTGTGCGGGCCACCACGGCCGCCTTCAATCCGCCGGCCTTCAACCGCGACACCGTGATATTCGGTCCGCTGATCGCCGACTGCACCAGCAGGGCGACGCCATTGAGGTCCAGCAGACTCGGCAGCCGGGCGCACAGCGGGTCGAGCAGGTCCCGGCCGTGATGGCCGGCGTCCCACGCCTGTGCGCCCAACCGGGACCTGGCACCGTCGGCGACCGGAACATACGGCGGGTTCGCCAGCACCACATCGAACCGGCGGTTGTGCATGACGGTGCGGAAGTCACCGTGCACCAGCTCCACGGCCAGCCTGCGCAGCCGGATGTTGAGCCAGGCCGAGAGCACGGCCGCGCGCGAGATGTCGACCGCGGTCACCGAGGCGGCGCCGGCCTTGGCGGCGGCGATCGCGACGGCGCCGGTGCCGGTGCACAGGTCGAGCACCCGCCCGCCGGGTGCCAGGCCGGCCTCGGTCATGGCGCGGGCGAGCAGCCACGAGTCGGCCTGGGGGCGGTAGACGCCGGGGGCGCTGATGAGTCTCATGCGAGGGGGATATCCCGTTTACGCCGGGTCATTCTCGCTGGTCGTCGGCGCGCTCGGCAGGACCGATGGATCGAGCAGCGAACTGCGCCCGGCGCGCCAGCTATCCACCACATGATCACCGAAGCGATCCTCGAGCAGATTCGTCGCCTGGATGCCGAAGACGATAGACGGAACAAGGGCGGGTTCGCGGGCCGCCAGATCGCCGATGACGCCGTCACGCATGACCTGCTCGTGGACCGCGTCGGCCTCGACATGCTCGCGGTAGAACAGCACACAGGCCGGATCGGCGCCCATCTGTTCCAAGATCTGCACCAGCCGCGCAGATCCCGGCGGTGAGGTGATCTCCACGGTGGCGAAGTGCCCGACCAGCGCCCCGCGCCACTTCCGGTGCAGCCCGAACAGCGACATCGTGTTGACCAGCGCGATCATCGGCGTTGGCACCGCGTCGAGATAGTGCAGGTAGCCGGAATCCAGGCCGGCTCCTTCGAGGAGGTCGGCGAACAGCCGGGCATGAACTCGCTCGCCGCGCCCGCCGCCGAACTCGTCGAACTCCACCGCCACCAGCGATGCCTTGGCCTGGCCCCGCAGCCGCGGAATCACCCAGGCATACGGGTCGGCTTCCTTGTGGTGGTAGATCGAGCGGTGCACGAAGTATTCACGCAGGTGTGTCCAATCGGGATGTTCGTGCAGATGCCTGGCCACACCCGGGGCGTCCACCGGTGCGGTGAGCAGATACTCGAGTTCTCCGTCGAGGTCGTCGCCGCCGGGGACGTCATCGTGTAGCGCCTCCGACCAGGCCCGCTCGAGTTCGGCACGCAGCCGCAGCAGCCCCGGATCCCATTCCCAGTCCGGATCCACCCCGTCGAAGCCGTGATAGTGCAGCTCATAGCAGGTATGCAGGGCCAGGTGCAGGTCATCGCTGTACGGATCGACATGGCCGGCAGGCGGCACCGGGTTGCCCGGCTGCCCGCGCAAGGTCCGCATGACGGCCTCCGACAGCGGGCCGCGGGGGCGGGGCAGCACGAAATGGTCCTCGATCACAGGGGACATGCTCCCCGCTTACCCGGTGCCGTGGTGATCAATCAGCTCACAGCGCAATCCCGATGTACTTGGTTTCCAAGTACTCCTCGAGACCCTCGACGCCACCTTCCCGCCCCAGACCCGAGGACTTCACACCGCCGAACGGCGCGGCGGGATTGGAGACGACGCCGGAGTTGAGGCCGATCATCCCGGTCTCCAGCCGCTCGGAAACGGTGAGCGCTTCGCCGATGTTCTCGGCGAAGACGTAGCCGATGAGACCGGCGTCGGTGTCGTTGGCCATGGCCACGGCCTCGTCGGTGGTGGCGAAGGTGCGGATCGGGGCGACGGGTCCGAAGATCTCCTCGCGCAGGATCGCCGAGGCCGGATCGAGATCGGTGAGCACGGTCGGTTCGACGAAGTAGCCGGGGCCCGGGAGGGCCTTGCCGCCGGTGAGCACCCGGGCACCGCGGTCGACGGCATCGTCGACCAGCGCGTTCACCTTGGCGACGGCGGCGGCGTCGATGAGCGGTCCGACGTCGGTGTCGGCATCCAGGCCGTTGCCGACCGTCAGCCCCGCCAGGGCATCGGCCAGCCGCCGGCCGAATTCCTCGGCCAGCGATTCGTGGACCAGGAACCGATTCGCGGCCGTGCAGGCTTCGCCGTTATTGCGCATCTTGGCGGCCACGGCTCCGGCGACCGCGCGATCGAGATCCGCGGAGGCGAGCACCACGAACGGCGCGTTGCCGCCCAATTCCATCGATACCCGCAGCATCCGCTCGGCGGCCTGCGCGGTGAGCGCGCGGCCGACGGCGGTGGAGCCGGTGAAGGTCAGCTTGCGCAGCCGCGGATCGGTGATGAGTGGATGCGACAGTTGCGGCGCGGCCGAGGTCGTCACGCAGTTCACCACACCCGGCGGCAGCCCGGCCTCGTCGAGCACCGTCATCAGGGCCAGGGTGGTCAACGGTGTCTGCGGCGCGGGTTTGATCACCACCGTGCACCCCGCCGCGAGCGCGGGCGCGATCTTGCGGGTGCCCATGGCGAGCGGGAAATTCCACGGCGTGATGGCGAAAACCGGGCCAACGGGCTGTTTCAGCGTCATGATCCGGTTGCCGCCGGACGGAGCGCGCTGGAAGCTGCCCGCGGCGCGCACGCCCTGTTCGGCGAACCAGCGCAAGAATTCGGCGCCGTAGGCGACTTCGCCGCGCGCTTCGGCGAGGGGTTTGCCCATCTCCAGGGTGATCAGGGTGGCGAACTGTTCGGCCCGTTCGTGCAACAGGGCGAACGCGGCCATCAGGATGTCGGCGCGAGCACGTGGGTCGGTCTCGGCCCAGCCGGCTTGGGCGCGCACGGCGGCGTCGAGGGCGGCGCGGCCGGTGGCCGGATCGGCGTCGGCGACGTGGGTGAGGGTGGTGGCGGTGGCGGGGTTGTCGACGGCGAGGGTGGCGGCGTCATCGGTCCAGTGGCCGTCGATGAAATGCCCGGTGGGTAGGTCTTTCAGCACTCGGTCGGCGGCGATCATGCCTTCACCCGCTCGGTCCCGTCGAACATGATGACCTGGCGGATCGCCAACCCGTCGGCGAGCAGGTCCATCGCCTCGTTGATCTCGGTCAAGGCGATTCGTGACGAAATGAGCTTGTCCACCGGCAATCTGCCCTCCCGCCACATCTGCGCATACCGCGGGATATCGCGCGACGGGACAGCCGAACCGAGATAGCTGCCCACCACGGTGCGTGCTTCGGCGGTGATGGTCAACGGCGAGATCGAGGCCCGCGCCGCCGGGGCGGGCAGGCCGACGGTGATCGTGGTGCCGCCCGATCGGGTTGCGGCGAAAGCGGTTTCGAAGGCGCGCGGATGACCGGCGCATTCGATGACGTAGCGGGCCTTGATCCCGTTCTCGGCGACCTGCTCGGGGGTGTAGACCTCGGTCGCGCCGAGCGCCTTGGCCTGCTCGAGCTTGTCCGCCACCGTGTCCACGGCGATGATCTGCCGCACGTGCTGTGCCTTCGCGGTGATCACCGCCGCCATACCCACCCCGCCGAGCCCGACCACCATCACCGAATCCGACGGCGCCGGGTCGGCCACATTCAACACCGCGCCGCCGCCGGTGAGTACCGCGCAGCCGAGGACCGCGGCGATATCCGGCGGGATATCGGCGTCGACCGGCACCGCCGAGGCGCGGTCGATCACGGCGTGGGTGGCGAAACCGGAGACACCGAGGTGGTGGTGCAGGGTTTCGCCGTCACGGGTCAGGTGCCGCGTATGGTGCAACAACTCGCCCGCATTGTTGGTGAGAGTGCCCGCCGAACACGGCAGCCGCCCGTCCTCGGCGCAAGCCTCGCATTGTTCGCAGCGCGGCAGGAACGACATCACCACCCGCTGACCAGGGGCCAGGTCTGTCACGGCGTCGCCGGTGGCCTCCACGATGCCCGCCGCCTCGTGACCGAGCAGCATCGGCGTCGGACGCAGGCGGTTGCCGTCGACCACACTCAGATCCGAATGGCAGACGCCCGCCGCCTCGATGCGGACCAGCAGTTCGGTGGGTCCGGGCGGGCTGAGTTCGACCTCTCCCACGGTGATCGGCCGCGATTGTGCGAACGGCCGGGCCCGGCCGGATTCCTCGAGGACTGCTCCGGTGATCTTCATCGGCTCCCTGACGTCGTGATGGACCCGGCGGTGCCGGGTGCGGGCGAGCGATTCCACGATATGGCCGCGGTCACCACCTGTATATGACCGGAACGTACATTCATTCAGAAGGTAGGTGTGCGCCGCGCATATAGAAAGGGGTCGGCTATGGATATGTCGTTGTTGGAAGACATCGATGCCGGCATCTCCGAGGCCGAACTCGACGCCCGGCTCACCGAGGCGTTGCGGCGGCACGAGATCACCGAGGCCACCGCAGCGGCCGCGCGCGGCATCCACCGCAGGCTGGCCGAACGGCGCGAACGCGAAGAGCTGTTGCGGGTCTTGCACGACACCGCGACCGACCTGACCGGAATCCGCGACGTGGAGGCGGTATTGGCCGCCATCGTGCGGCGCACCCGGCTGCTGACCGGCAGCGATATGGCCTACATCAGCCTCAACGACTACCGCACCCGCGAGACCTATATCCGCAAGTCCGACGGTGTGATCACCCAGGCCTACCGGACCATCCGGATGCCGATCGGCACCGGCGTGCTCGGCAAGGCCGCGGCCGGACTGTCGCCGTATCAGTCGGCCGACTATCTCGCCGATCCCGGCATCGTGCACTTGCCGCACATCGACGCCATCGTCCGCGCCGAAGGTGTGCGCGCGATCCTCGGGGTGCCGCTGAATCTGCACGGCAGCGTGATCGGCGCGCTGTTGATCGCGGACCGGTCGCCGCGCAGCTATCCCAGCACCCTGATCGATCTCATCGACACGGTCGGCAAACACGCCGCCGTCGCGCTGGACAACGCCGAACGATTCACCGAGATCACCAGTGCGCTCGATGATCTCGCGTCCGAGCAGGACCTCCACGTCAGCCGGGTGCGCCAGCTCCAGGACGTGATCGCGCTGGATGAGCGGCTGATCGAAACCGTGGTCGGCGGACGCGGACTGGACGGATTCGCCGAACTCGCGCATCAGGTGCTCGCGGCGCCCGCGGTGGTGCTCGACCCCGCCGGCGGTGTGCTTGCCGCCCATCCCGGCGACCACGCGTGGGTCGACGCGATCGCCGAGCAGGCCAACGGCACGGAGTTCGCCGGCGTGATCGCCACCGGCAAACCCCGGGCCCTGCGAGACCGCACCCTGGTGCCCGCCAAGGCCGGCGGCACCCATCTGGCGACGTTGGTCCTGGCCGGATCGATTCCCGCGGGGCAGGGTGGGCTACTCGAGCGGCTGGCGATCTTCCTGACCGTGCTGCGCCTGTTCGACCAGGCTGCCCACGATTCCGCGCAGCGCCAGCAGTTCGAGGTGCTCGACGACATCCTCTCCGGACGTGTGGTCGATCTCGAGCAGTGGCAACGGCGTGCTGCGCGCTTCGGGCTCCGGCCGGGCGATCGGCTGACCAGCATCGTCATCGATGTGCACGGCGCCGATCACCGGCGCGTCGATGCGCACATCCGGCGTGCCCTCGGGGCGAGTCCGGCGCTGGTGGCCGAGCACGGCGGGCATTTCTGTGTGCTCGTCGCTGCCGGGCAGCACGCCGTCGCCGCTCTGGAAGGGGAGTTCGCGGCGCACGGTGTGCTCGCCACCCTCGGTTACGCCGGGCCGGCCGCGGGGCTCGACGCCGTCGCCGCCACCCACCGGCAGGCCGAACGCGCGCTGTCGACGCTGGTCCTGCTGGGCCGCGCGGGCCAGAGTCTCGACGGGGCCAGGCTCGGTGCCGTCGGCCTGCTGCTCGACGCGGCGGGCAAGCTCGGCGCCGAGTACGAGCCACTCGGCGAAATCGCGCCGCTGCTCGCCTATGACCGCGACCACGGGACCGCGCTCACCGAGACCGCCTGGGCCTACCTGGAAACCCATGCCGCACTGGCCGACACGGCCGCCCGGTTGTTCATCCACCGCAACACGGTGCGGCAGCGGCTGGCCCGCATCGCCGATCTGCTCGGCGAGGACTGGCTCGACAGCACCCGCCGACTCGACCTCCACCTCGCGCTGCGCATCTGGAAGTTGGGGGCCTCTCCCACTCAGTAGACGGATAACGGCAGTTTCTGCCACTAAGGCGTAGGCTGGGCTTATGGCACGCAAGCCACTGGAACCAGAAGTCCTGGTGGAAATCTCCCGCACGTGCGCGGACCTGTTCGTCCGCGCGGGTGGGTCGTCGCCGACAGTCGCGGAACTGGCCGCTGCGGCCGGGCTCGCCGAACGCAGCTTCTACCGCTATTTCCCGACCAAAGAAGACAGCCTGCGCCCGATGTTCGACGACGGCAACCACGCCTTCGCCCGCGCCATCGACGCCAGGCCCGAGGCCGACACCTTCGCCGACGTACTCGTGCACGCCTTCGAACGCACCTTCGCCGACACCGGCGACGAGCGATCGCGCGCGATCATGGCGACCGTCTTCGCCGACCCGGCCCTGCGGCGGGTGTGGCTCGAGGCCAGCTACGAGACCGCCGCGGTCATCCGGCCCGGCATCGCCCGCCGGATCGGCGCCGACGAAGCCGCCGTCGCCACCACCGTGGCCTGCGGTCAGGCGGTGCTGTTCGTCATCGCGGGCATGACCCACATGGTGCGCGACGGGCTGTCGTCGGCCGCGGCGGCCGCCGCCGTCGCCCGCGCCATGTTCGGGCGCACCGAAACCCCGAGCGGTGCCGGATCCGCACCGCGAAACGAAAGGAATCCCCATGAATCTCGCTGACAAAGTCGTCCTGGTCACCGGTGGCGCGCGTGGGCTCGGTGCAGCATTCGCGCGCGGCGTCGTGGCCGCGGGTGGTCAGGTGATGATCGGCGACCTGCTCGACGAGGAAGGCGCGGCGGTGGCCGCCTCGCTCGGCGACCAGGCCGGCTATGTGCACCTCGATGTGACCGATCCGGCCGACTGGCAGGCCGCCGTGGACGCCACCGTCGCCGCGTTCGGCAAGCTGAACGGACTGGTCAACAATGCAGGCATCTCCGCGTCCGGCCAGACCGTCGCCGACGAGCCGCTCGACACCTTCCAGCGCATCATTCAGATCAACCTGGTGTCGGTGTTCACCGGCATCCACACCGCGGTGCCCGCCATGCGCGCGGCGGGTGGCGGCTCGATCGTCAACATCTCCTCGGCGGCCGGCCTCATCGGTATGGCCTTGACCGGCGGATACGGTGCGGCGAAATGGGGTGTGCGTGGCCTCACCAAGGTGGCGGCGGTGGAGCTGGGGCGGGAGAACATTCGCCTCAACTCCGTCCATCCCGGCATGATCTACACCCCGATGACCGCCCCCACCGGCATCAGCCCCGAACCGGGCGCCTTCCCCAACAACCCTTTCCAGCGGGTGGGCCGGGCCGAGGAACTCGTCGGCGCCGTCACCTATCTGCTCAGCGACGCCGCCTCCTACACCACCGGCGCCGAACTCGCCGTCGACGGCGGATGGACGGCCGGGCCGTCGGTGGAATACATCATGGGGCAGTGAGCGGCTCGGCTCACCAGTCCGACGAGGCGCGCGCTGAAGTTGCGCTCGGCCGCCACGAATGCGAGCAGCTCGCTCGGCATAAGGTGCGCGAAACCATCGTTGCAGTTCAAAGGCTATTTCTGGCAGGCCGTGCCGGGAGTGGAACGCGAGTTGTGGGCCGCTGTCGTGAGCCGCAGGCTTGGTGCATGGACTACCGCAGATACGCCCAGTTCCTTCCCGCCGGTTACCGCGCAGAATCCCTGACCGCCCCGGAATCGACGTGGTGGTCGTGGCGCGGGCATCGGGTGCATGTCGCTCGCGCAAGGGTGCCGGAGGCATCGGTGCGGGTGCTGGCGGTGCACGGAGCCGGCGGGCACGCCGGGCTGGTGTGGCCGATCGCGGCGCTCGCCGCACAGGCCGGGGTCGACACAATGGCGATCGATATGCCCCTCTATGGCGATACCGTGGTGCCCGACCCGCATTCGGTGCGCTACACCGACTGGATCGAGCTGCTGTGCGAGTTCGTTTGCGCGGAAACTGCATCCGATCCGAGGCCGTTGATCGTGTTCGGCGCCAGCATGGGCGGGATGCTCGCCTATGAGGTCGCCGCCCGCACCGGAGCGGTTGCCCATGTGGTGGCGACCTGTCTCCTGGATCCGGCCGATCCGGCCGCGCGGCGGGCGGCGGTGCGTTGGTCGTTCACCGGTGGCGCCGCACCGACGGTGCTGCGGTCGGTGCGGCCGCTGGCGGGCGGGCTCCGGGTGCCGATCAAGTGGCTGGTCGATATGGGCAACATGAGCCTGGATCCCGAGCTGTCGCGGCTGTGCGCTGCGGATCCGAAGGGCGGCGGCGTTCGGGTACCGCTGGGGTTCCTCGCCGATTTCCTCGACTTCACGCACACACCGCCGGATTCGACTACGACGCCGCTCACCCTGGCACATCCTGCGGCCGATCGCTGGACCCCGCCCGAACTGAGCATCCGATTTCTCCACCGGATCGCGGCGCAGACACGACTCGTCCTCCTGGACGGCTGCGGGCATTTTCCGATCGAAGATCCAGGTATCAGGCATCTGCGGGACACGCTCATCGGTGTGCTGGAGGAGGTTTCGCACTCACACTGACGGCTGATCGGCCGGCGCGGCAGCGATCTGCCGCGCCAGCGTCATCAGCGCATCGGTGTCGAGCCGGTGCCGGGTCAGCACGCGGTGCAGGTGTGCGTCGATGGTGTGCACCAGGGTCTGAGCGAGATACCGCGGGTCCGCGCCGCCACGGCCGCACCGTTCGAGATGGAAGGCGACCTCGGCGGCGAGATGATCCTCGAAAGCTTGCAGCGCGGCCGCTTCGCCCGGCATCCGCGGTGCGACCCGGTGCAACAGGGCGTGCAGTGCCGGCCGGTCACGGTGCAGCTCGACCACAGCCTCGAGGATTGACCGCATGGTGTCCTCGAAATCCGGTCGCGTGGTGCGTAGTTCGGTGAACACCGCCTCGAGCCGCTCGGCCGACTCCGCCAGGTGTCGCTCGGCGATCGCCCCTAACAGCGCGTGTTTGTTCGGGAAGTACTGATACAACGTCCCCACCGACAGCCCCGCCCGCTCGGCGATCCGATTGGTCGTCGTCGTCAGCCCCTCCCGGGTGAACATCTGCGCGGCCGCCTCGAGCAGCGTATCCACCGTCTCCCTGGACCGCCGCTGCCGCGGGACCTTGCGCGCCTCGCTCATGGTGGCTCCACTTGTATGCACCTGCGCGAGGCTCGGCTACGCCTCCAGCCGCGCTATCGACGCTGTTCGAGCCGGCGGATCAGCCCGTGCACCTTCGGGTCGGCGGCCAGGCGGCTGTCCAGGACGATGTTCACCGCGCCGCGGAGCAGGGCGTAGGGCTCCCAGCCGGCGGGGGCGATGGTGCGGGCGGCGCGGCGGGAGATGCCGTCGGCGATGGTGCGGGCGGCCTGTTCGGCGGTGATGCGGACGTTGAGGGGCCAGGGGAGCATGGCGTCGAGTTCGATGCCGAGTTCGTCGGCGTCGAGCATGTCGTGGGTCATCGCGGTCTCGACCACCCCGAAGTAGGCGATGCCCGCGCTGGCGCCGACGGCGGCGAGTTCGACGCGCAGTGCGCGGCCGAACTGTTCGACGGCCGCCTTGCTCATCATGTACGGCGATCCGCCCATGCCCGGCGCGAACGCCGCACAGGAGGACACCACGACCACATGGCCTTTCGATGCGATCACCGCATCGAGAGCCGGATGCACGGTATTGAACACCCCGGTCAGGTTGATCCCCATGACGCGATCGAATTCGCGAGGATCCATCGTGCGCACGGTCGCGGGTGCCGGGGTCACTCCGGCGTTGGCGACGACGACGTCGAGTGCCCCGAAATGCCCGATCGCGCGATCCACGACCTCGGCCATCCGGTCCCGGTCCGCGACGTCGGCGCCGAGCGCGAGCGCCCGTGGACCGAGCGCGCGGGCCGCCGCCTGTGCCGCCGCCTCGTCGATATCCACCAGCACCACCGACGCGCCACGGGCGTAGAGAATCTCGGCCAGCTCCAGCCCGATGCCCTGGCCGGCGCCGGTGATGAGCGCGGTCCGGCCGGCGACCCGGTAGCTGTCGCGACCGGTGAAGGGGCTGAGCAGTTGGCTGATCACAGGGTCACCTCATAGGACTGCGCGTCGAATTTGCTGGTGCGGCGCCGGTATTCGAAACTCCAGTTGGGGTAGAGCCCGGCATTGCCGCCGTCGGGGGTGGTGTAGTAGCTGGTGCACCCACCCGTCAGCCACACCGTCGACGCGCTGCGCTCGGCCATCTCGCGAACGAACGCGTCCTGGACGTGTCGGCGCACCTCCACCCGCCGTGCGCCGCTGTCGCGCATCGTGGTCAACGCATCCACGATGTAGGTGATCTGCGATTCGATCATGTAGATCGCGGACTGATTGCCCGCCGCCCCGAACGGTGCGAGGGTCGCGAAGAAGTTCGGGAATTCGGCGAGGGCGGTACCGAGATAGGACTGGGGACGCCGGTGATACAGGTCGGCGATGGATCGGCCCTTGCGCCCGACGAACCGCTCGAAGACGGAGGGAATGGGGTCGAATCCGGTGCCGTAGATGATGGTGTCCACCGGGATCTCCGCACCCGCCCAGGTGACGATGGAACGCGGCCTGACCTCGGCGATCGGATCGGTGACCACATCGACGTTCGGCTGGTCGAGCGCCGGCAGATACGCGTCGGAGAAGATGGCGCGTTTGCAGCCGATCATGTAATCGGGGGTCACCTTCTTGCGCAGTTCCGGGTCCCGGATCTGACGTCGCAACTGCACCCGCCCCAGCAGCTCATAGGGATGACGGAAACGGTTGTCCACGAATCCGACCAAGCCGAAGCCCTCGATCAGGGTGTACCAGGTGCCGCGGATGGCCTTCTGCGCCAGCGGCACCCGGTCCAAGATCATCCGCTCCAGCGCGACGGTGCGCCGGTCCATGCGCGGCACGATCCACGGCGCCGAACGCTGGAAGACGGTCAGCCTGCCGACCTTCGGCTGGATCTCCGGGATGAACTGCACCGCGGACGCGCCGGTGCCGATGACCGCGACCCGCTCACCGGTCAGATCGTGCTCATGGTCCCAATGCAGGGAATGAAAGGCCGTGCCCTCGAACGATTCCAGCCCCGGCAGCGACGGGTACTTCGCCTCGGCGAACACTCCCGCCGCCGAGATCAGGAAGTCCGCGGTGAGCGGGCCGCGCGAGGTATCGATGTGCCACTGCGCACGCTGCTCGTCCCAGCGCGCTCCGGTCAGTTCGGTGTCGAATCGGATATGGCGCACCACATCGTGTTCGGTGGCCACCGAGCGCAGGTACTCGAGGATCTCCCGCTGTTTGCCGTAGGTGCGCGACCAGCGCGGATTCGGTGCGAACGAGTAGCTGTACAGATGCGAGGGGACATCGCAGGCGCAGCCGGGATAGGTGTTGGCCTGCCAGGTGCCGCCGAGATCGCCGGCGCGTTCGAGCACCACCAGATCGTGGAAACCGGCCTCCCGCAGCTTGATGGCGAGCCCGATTCCGCCGAATCCGGCGCCGACGATGGCGATGGGGGTGTGCTCGATGCTGGACATCGCAGGGGACTCCTCGTCGGGGTGGGTCGAGACGCGCGTGCGTCGAGTACTCGGGGCCATGGGCTTCACAGATCGATCACGAGCGAGTGGCCCGCGGCACGGGAGACGCAGGTGAGCATCCGGTCCTCGCGCTCGGTGGCGGTGAGCAGCCGGTCACGGTGATCGACCGCGCCGGACAACACCGACACCTTGCAGGTCCCGCAGAAGCCCTGCCGGCAGGAATAGAGGACATCGGGGACAGCGCGCGCGATGGCGGTGAGCGCGGTTTCCGCCGCGTCGACGCGCACCGTCGTCCCGGTGCGGGCGAGGGTGAGATCGAAGGGCTTACCGTCGCGCACCGGCAGGGCCGAAAAGCGTTCGGTATGCAGCGAACCGGTGGGGTTCAGGTCGAAGAAGGCGCGCTGGGCTTCGGCCAGGACCGGCGGCGGGCCGCAGACGTACACCGCCGCACCCGGTGCGGCGCGGGCGATCAGCTCCGCGATGCGCGGGCTGCCGTATTCGTCGTCGGGCAGGACCTCGGCGGTCGTGGGCAACTCGTCGAGGAAGGGCATCGTCGAGCGCGACCGGCCCAGATAGATGAGCTGTCCGCGCGCTCCCGCCGCCTTCGCCATCGGCAGGATCGGGGTGATGCCGATACCGGCGGCGAGAAACAGATACGAGGGCGCGTCGACGAAGCTGAACGCATTGCGTGGCCCGCGCACCCGGATGGTGTCACCGGCGCGCAGGGTGTCGTGGATTTCGACCGAACCGCCGCCGCCGTCGGGGAGACGGCGCACCGCGATCCGGTAGGAGTACCGGTCGGCGGGATCGCCGCAGAGGGAGTACTGGCGTTGCCTGCCCGACGGCAGGACGAGGTCCAGGTGCGAGCCCGGTGTCCACCTCGGGAGCGGACCACCGCCGGTGGCACGGAGTGTGAGCACGCGCACGTCCTCGGCCGCCGAGGTGCTCGACGCGACGACCATGGCCAGTTCGAAGCCACTGCGCCGCACCGGCTTCGGCCGGGACAGCAGGGGAGCCGCGGGCCCGGCGACGAACAGGTGTTTGTACACGTCGACGGCTGTGGCGAGCACCCGAAGGCTCGCCGGGGGAGCGGGACGATCGATCACCATCACCACGCCACCAGGTGCTCGTCGCCTTCGGGAGCGTGCGCGGTACGGGCGGCCGGCGAATGGGCCAGGTAGCGCAACGCGTTGTCCATCGAGCCCAACTGCGAGGGGTGGAAACTCGGCCGCAGATACCGGGGCATCTCGGTGAAGAACACCGTCCAGCTCGGTATCACGCCACGCGCGGTCGCGCTGACGAATTGCAGCGGCCAGAACCGGCCCTTGTCGGGTGAGGGATCCTTGCGATACAGGTACGCCGTCGACACGATGAACAGCGGCAGCAGGGTCGCGGTGGCCAGCAGCGCGGTGCGCGCCCGCCGGGCATAGCCGCCGTCCAGATGCATGTAGGCGTCGAAGACGACACTGCGATGCTCGACCTCCTCGGCGCCGTGCCAGCGGACCAGGTCGAGCATCGTCGGGTGCATGCCCTTCTGCTCGAGTACCTGCGCTTCGAGCAGCCATTCGCCGATCACCGCGGTGAAGTGCTCCATCCCGGCGAACAATCCGAGCCGTTCGCGCAGCCAGGCACGCTTGGCCCGCCCGGTCAGGCCGTGATCGCCGAGCACCCGATCGACCAGCCAGGACACCGCCTGCACGTAGCCCTCGGCGTCGAGGCCGAGCGATTGCAGATGCTTGCGGGCGCCTTCGTGGCTGCTGGCATGCATCGTCTCCTGGCCGACGAAGCCCTGCACTTCTTCACGTAGCCGAGGGTCGTCGATATGGGGGAGTGCCTCGGCCAAGGCCATCGCCATCGCGCGTTCGCCTTCGGGCAGCACCAGGTGCATCACGTTGACGATGTGGGTGGCCAGTACCTCGTCGGGGATGTAGTGCATGGGCACCGACTCGAAGTCGAAGTGCACGTCGCGGGCGTGGATCGCGTGCGCTTCTTCCTGGTACGGACGCCTCGTTGCGTCGATTTCCGCCATGCGCCGACCGTACAGTGCAACAAATAGCTTTGCAATGTTGCAGCAACAAATCGCCACAGAATGTTGCACTGCCGTGCCGGGTTGCTAGTTTGGGAGCTGTGACCACAGCGGCTGCCAGCAGGGACGACACCGATTCGATCGAATCGCGGATCCTCGACGCCGCCCTGGCGCAATTCGGTGAGCTCGGCATCAAGAAGACGACCATCGAGGACATCGCCCGCAAGGCGGGCGTGGATCGGGTGACCGTCTACCGCCGCATCGGTTCCCGCGACGACGTCGTGCGTGCGGTGGCGCTGCGCGAGGTGAACGCCGTGCTCACCGAACTCGACGACGTCGCCGCGCGTAACGACACGCTGGCCGACCTCGTCGCCGACATCTTCGTCACCGTTGTCACCCGCTGGCGCGCGCATCCGCTGGTGCAGCGGATGCTCACGGTGGAGTCCGATCGGCTGCTGCCGCAACTGACCACCGAAGGCGGCGCGGCGTTCACCGTGTCGACCGCCGCGGGCGTCGCGGCGGTGCGGCAGGCGGTCGAGCGCGGCCTGCTCCCGGATTCACCCGAGCTGAGCACCCGGGTGGAGATCGCCTGCCGGTTCGTGCATTCGCTGATCCTGCAGCCGGTCGGCTCGATTCCGCTCGACACCGACGAGCAGATGCGCGATTTCGCGCGCACGTATCTGGTGCCCATCGTCACCGGCTGACACGAGATCGCCGGGGGCGGGGCCGATCCTGCCTACTGGGTGTCGTCGCCTTCCTCGGCCTCGGCATTGAGCGCCTTCTCCAATTCGACGCGCAGCCGGTTCGCGGTCGAGGTGTCACCCGCGTCCTCGGCGGTGGTGATGTCCTGGCGCAGCTGCGCGATCGTGTCCTGAGAAACCATGAGTCCTCCTTCGGGGTTGCGGTCGTGTCGTCTCTGACGGGTTGTCCGGTTTCGCGGCGGAGAAACCGGCGGGCCGCCCGGTCGGCGGGGTACGGTGCGAATCCAGACGGCCGTAATGAGATGGGCGTCACAGTCAGTGGGTGAACGGTTGTGCTCTGAAATGGTGGGACCACGTTCGCGTCGTGTGTGGCGATGCGATCTGGGTATGGCAGTGGATGTAGTCGAAAACCGTCGGCCAACTGCGCGAGGACGTAGCTGTGCCGACAACGGAAGTTATGTAGTACTGTCCGTAACATTCATTCGAGACGAGTGTTGACTCATTGCAGTGGGAGGTCTTCGTGTCCGGCGCGATGCACGATGTGGCAGGCGGACTGTCCGCACAGGGCGCCGAAGGTGGCGGCGCGGCGCTCGACCAGGTCGCGATCATGACCGGCTCCGCCGGAGTCATCGCCCTGGTGCTGCTGTGGGTGGGATACCTGCATCGCACTCGCCGCATCACCTGGCTCGGCTCACTGGCCGACCGCGTCGGCGCCCTGGTGAACCGGCCCGGCTGGGTGGCCCTGCCGATCGTGATGTTCCTGGCCACCATCCTCACCGCGCTGCTCGGCTTCATCTGGGACGTCAGCCTGCACATCGGCAACGGCCGGGACGAAGGTCCGCTGGCCAACCCCGCGCACTACTTCATCCTCGCGGGGCTGTTCTTCCTGTTCACCGCGGGCATGCTGGCCATCGTGCTGCCGCTGGACGAGAAGCCCGGCGTGGCGTCCGTGCGCATCACCCGCACCTGGTACGCGCCCGTCGGCGGCATCCTCATCGCCGGCGCGGGTCTGTACGCGCTGATCGGGTTCCCGCTCGATGACATCTGGCACCGGCTGTTCGGCCAGGACGTCACGCTGTGGGGCCCGACCCATCTGATGCTGATCGGCGGTGCGGGTCTGTCCCTGGTCGGTGTGCTGCTGCTGGAATTCGAGGGCTCGCGCAACCGGCCCGATCCCGAACGTGCGGACAACCGGGTGAACTGGCTGTTGCGCGCGTTCGCCTTCGGCGGCTTGATCATCGGTTTGTCGGTGTTTCCGGTCGAATACGATTTCGGCGTCGAGCAGTTCCGGCTGGTATTGCAGCCCATGCTCCTCGTCGCCGCGGCCACCATTACCCTCGTCGCGGCCCGCATCACGCTCGGCGCGTTCAGCACGTTCGTCGTGGTCGCCTTCGCCGTGCTGGTGCGCGGGGTGGTCGCCTACCTCGTCGGCGGCCCGATCATCGATGCGCCGCGCAATGTGTTCCCGCTGTATCTCGGCGCCGCGGTCGTGGTGGAGCTGATGGCCTTGCTGCCGTTGCTCAAGCAGCGGGTGTGGTGGGGTGCGCTGACCGGGTTCGCGGTGGCGACCATCGGCATCTGGCTGGAATCGCTGTGGGTGTCGGCGATGTTCGTCGATCCGTGGCCCGCGTCCATGTGGCCGGAGCTGCTCGCGATGGCGGTACCGACGGGCGTGGCCGGCGGTGTGGTCGGTGCGCTGTTGGGCATCGTGCTGCGCGGTGAGGTGCTGCCGCGTCCGCCGGTGCGTCGTGGGTTGATGGTCGCCGCGGTGCTGATCGTCGCCGCCGCCACCGCGAACGGGCTGATCATCGAGGTACCCGAGAACGCGAAGGCCACGGTGACGTTGCGCGAGGCCGAACCGGTCGACGGCGGGCGCATGGTGACCGCCGATATCCGCTTCAGCCCGACCGACCTCGTCGGCGACGATCCCGAATGGGTGCAGATCCTGTCCTGGCAGGGGGGCGTCGGCTCGGATAGTCCGGGCCGTGGCCTCGTTGTCGATCAGTTGCGTCGGGTCGGCGAAGGTCACTACGAATCCACCGAACCCGTTCCGGCGCACGGCACCTGGAAGACGGTGCTGCGGGTGCAGGACGGGCGGATGCAGACCGCGCTGCCGATCTTCATGCCCGAGGACCCGGGTATCGGTGCGGCCGAGGTCGCGGCGCCGCCGGAGTTCACCCGTGACTTCGTCGCCGAGATCACCGTGTTGCAGCGCGAACGTTCCTTCGACCATCCGGCGTGGTTGTTCGGCGCCGCCTCGCTGCTGGTGCTGCTGTGCAGCCTGATCCTGATCGGCTCGCTGTCGTGGGGTGCGGCCCGGATCAACGACCGCTACCTGGCGGCGGCGCCGCAGCCGAGTCCGGTGCGCGGAGGATGATCGCGGCCGTCGACCGGGTGGACGTGCTGGCCGACCATTCGGTGCTGCTCGCCGTCCCGGCCTTCGCCCCCGCGTTCGTGGTGGTCGGCATCATCGTGTTCATCGCGGTGCGCGATCGCCGCGCGGAGAAACGCGAGAACGGGCCGGAAACCACGCCAACGCAACATCATTCGCCTGATGAGGAGGAGCCTCGATGAGCCGCACCCTGCGGTATTGCGCGCTGACGCTGATGGCAGGCGCCACCATGCTGGCCTGTTCGTCCACACCGGAGCAGACCACCTCGGCCCCAGCGCAGCCGACGGCCGCCTCGGCCACCGATTCGGCCGCCGCGGATGCTCTCGTGATCGAGGTGCGCATCGCCGACGGTTCGGTGACGCCCGTGAACGCCCGATTGGATGCCACGGTGGGACGGCCCATCGAAGTGGTCGTCGACAGTGACACCGAGGAAGAGCTGCATGTGCACGCCACTCCGGAGCACACCTTCGCGGTGGTGCCGGGAGCCGGTCAGCGCTTCGCCTTCACCGTCGAGGTGCCCGGCCGGGTCGAGATCGAACTGCACGGATCGCACCGCACGGTGGCGACGGTGGACGTCCGCCCGTGAGCGATGTGCTCGCGCACGGGATCTCCGGCGCGACCGATCTGCCGATCCCGCTGTCGTACGCGCTGATCGGCGCGGCCTGGGCGTTGACGTTCTCGTTCGCGGTGCTGGCCTTCGCATGGCGGGAACCCCGGCTGGACCCGGATTCGCCGGGTATCCGGCTGCCCGGGGCCGCGCGCACTGTGCTCGATTCGACGGTGGCCCGGACGCTGCTGGCCGCGGCCGGATTGATCGGCGCCGCCGGAGTCGTCGCGGCCGGATTCGCCGGCTCGCAGCATCCGGCGGACAATCCGGTGCCCGGCATCGTCTACATCTTCGTCTGGGTGGGTGTGCCGGTGGCCTCGCTGGTGTTCGGGCCGGTGTGGAAGGTGGTGTCGCCGCCGCGGGCCGCGCACCGGCTGCTGTGCCGGTGCACCGGCCGGGCGCCCGGCCAGGGGTTGCTCCGGTATCCGGAGTCCTGGGGGTACCGGCCGGCCGCGGTGCTGCTGTTCAGTTTCGTCTGGCTGGAGCTGGCGTCACCGGAGCCGGGTTCGGTACTCGCGGTGACCATCTGGTTCACCGGCTATCTGGTGCTGAACACAGTGGGGCTGGTGGTCTTCGGCACCGTGTGGGCCGAGCGTGCGGACCCGCTCGAGGTCTACAGCAGTCTGCTCGCCCGCCTGAGCCCGCTGGCGCGGGGTGCGGACGCGGCGCCGGTGTTTCGGTGGCCGCTGAACAATCTGGCGGGGACGCCGGCGCTGCTCGGCTCGGTCGCCGTCGCCGCCACCCTCTTGGGGTCGACGGCGTTCGACAGCTTTTCGATGTTCCCCGGCTGGCGCGATCTGCTCATCGAGGTGGGCGGCGACTCCACCCTGATCACCACGCTGCTACGGACGGCCGGGCTGCTCGGGTTCATCTTGGTGGTCTGGGCGGTCTTCGAGCTCGCGACCCGAGCCACCGGCGGGCTCACCCGCGAGCAGCGCGCGAGGTTGCCGATCCTGCTCGCGCACAGCCTGACCCCGATCGTCGCGGGTTACATCATCGCCCACTACCTGACCTTCCTGGTGGAGAAGGGACAGGCGACGCTGATTCTGTGTGCCGACCCGTTCGGGCGCGGCTGGAACCTCGCCGGCCTGGCCGACCTCGAGGTGCACTACATCCTGTCCAGCCACCCCTCGGTGCTCGCGACCATTAAGGTGCTCGCCGTGCTCACCGGCCATATCCTCGGCGTCGCCGCCGCCCACGACCGCTGCCTGCGGTTGTTGCCGCCACGGCACCGGCTGACCGGACAGCTCGCCCTCATGCTGGTGATGGTCGGTTTCACCTTCACCGGGCTCTACCTGCTGTTCGAGGCCTGAGCGCCGATCAGCGGCCCTTCCAGATCGGATCGCGCTTCTCGGTGAACGCGCGCACGCCCTCGGCCGCGTCCTCGGAGAACAGGGCGGTGGAGGCGATGTCGGATTGCCGGTCGAAGGCCTCGCCGCGGTCCCAGTCGCCGGCCTCCTCGATGATCTGTTTGCTGCCGAGCACGCTCAGCGGAGCGTTGACGGCGATCCGTTCGGCGAGGGCCAGCGCGGCGTCCAAGGCGTCGCCCGGCTCGGTGATCGCGTTGATCAGACCGAATTCGGCCAGTGTGGTGGCAGGCATGGGATCGCCGGTGAGCGCGAGTTCCATGGCGATATTGCGGGGCAACCGCTCCCGCAATCGCAGCACACCGCCCGCCGCGGCGATCAGGCCACGTTTCGGTTCGGGTATGCCGAACTGCGCATCGCGGGCCGCCACGATGAGATCCGCGGCCAGCGCGAGTTCGCAGCCGCCGGCCAGTGCGGGACCCTCGACAGCGGCGATGAGCGGTTTACGCGGCGGCTTCCCGGTCAGCCCGAGGGGTCCGCGGCCTTCGGTCAACGGTGCTTCACCGCCGGCCATGGCTTTGAGGTCCATGCCGGAACTGAAATAGCCGTCGGCCCCGGTGAGTACCGCGACTCGCAGGGCGGGGTCGGCGTCGAACGCGTCGCAGGCGCGTTCCAGCGCGACGGCCATGGCGTGGTTGACCGCATTGCGGACCGCTGGCCGGTTCAGAGTGAGGATCATGATCGGGCCGCGCCGCTCCACCAGCACCGGAGGCGGGGGAGGGGCGGGCAACTCGATGGGGCGGTCGCCGTCGATGGTGATCTGCTCGCCGCGCACGGTGACGGGCAGTCCGAGCGCATCGGTATCGGCGAGCAGATCGAGCAGTCCGGATTCCTTGCGCCGCAGCAGAACTCGAGCACCCTCGGGGGTGAGCAGGCTCAGGATGGCGGCTTCGGGGCGGCCGTCCCGGTCATACGGCAGGGTATAGGCCTCGACGACGGCCTGCCCTTCATAGCCTTGCCGGACCGGGCGCGCCGGTGGATGGTCGACGATCGGCCGTAGATGCGCATACGCCTGCCGCGGCGGCGTCGCCGAGTAGACGCCGATCGCGTGCTTGGTGACATACCAGCCGAGCGAGGTACTCAGCCCGAACGTGTCGGGATGCGCGCGCAGCTGCTCCACCATGGTGGCGACGGCATGGGTTCCGTAGTTGTTGCCGGGTCCGCCGCCGAAGGTCAGCCCGCCGGTCACCGACAGCGGCCGGGCCGGATCGTCGTCCGGCAGGCCGAGTTCGCGGGCCGCGATCTGCACCGCCACCGGGAAACAGGAGTACAGGTCGACCGGTCCGATCTGGTCGATACCGATACCTGCGTGCTCGAGCGCGGCGGCGCCGATGGTACGAATCGCCGGAGAGGCGGCCAGTTCCGCGCGTTCGGAGACGAACCACTCGTCGTGCGCCGATGCCCCCGCATGCAGGAAAATCCACTTGTCCTGCGCGATGCCCGCCGCTTCGGCCGCCGCGACGCTGCACAGCACCAGGCCCGCCGCCATATCCACCTGGAGATTGGCGCACAGCAGTTTGGTGTAGGGCGCCGAGACCATCCGATTGTCGGACGACGGCGTGGTGAGTTCGTCGCCGGTGAATTCCTGCGGCAGCCAGGCATTCGGGTTGCGCGCCCCGATGGCCGACATCCGCGACCACAGCTCGCCGATCGCGCGCAGATGCTGCTTCGGTTCCCGGCCGAGGCGATGCCGGTTGGCAGATTCCATGAGCGCGTACATATAGATCGGCGCGCCCAGCCCGGCAGCGATCTCGGCGGCGTTGTTGGCTTCGCGATCGATGCCCGCCGTGCGGGTCGGCTGCGTCTCCGGACCTTGTTCCGGCCAGTCGATCTCGGCGCCGGAGCGTTGCGCGGCAGCCAGGGTGGCGCCGGCTTCGGCGCCGGTGACCAGCACCATCTCGTAGGTGCCGTCGGAAATGGCTTGGGCCGCTTCATTGATCAGTAGCTGACCGCCATCGCCGCCGTACCTCGACGACTGCACGGTGTCGACCTCGCGGGCGCCGACCGCCGCGGCTACCAGCGCCCCCATGTCGCGGTACTGCCAGGAGGCGCTGGCGACCGAGAACACCGCATCCGCGCGGGTGAGCAGGCTCTCGCCTGCGCTCGCCCCGGTATCGGCCGCGGCGATGCGCAGTGCCTTGGCCGCGAGCGTGGCCGGGTCGGCGGCGGTGTCCGGGGTGTGCGAGACGAACTGGCCGGCGCCAACGAGGACGGGAGTATTCGGTGCCAGTGTCCGGCCGGAAGCCGTGTGCACCACGGGCTTCGCGGTTCGGCGAGTGGCCAGCGGCCCGGCCGCCGCCACCCGGTCCGGCACCCGGTCCAGCGACTCGCGCAAGGCCTCGGACAGGGTGCGCACCAGCGACGCGCCCAGCGGGCCTTCGACGGGCTGCCCGGACAGTCCGGCGTCGAAGCAGGCGAGCGCGCCCGCGCCGTCGGAATGGACCGTCAACCAGAATCCGAGCGTCAGGCCCATCGGACCGCGACCGCGTAAGGCGATGGCGGTGGGCTCGGCGGAGACGACCGTCCAGGCGATATCGGCGGGCAGGCCCATGAACTTCACCTGCTGGCCGAATTCCAGTCCGGCGTACGCACCCGTCGGTGTCTCGCCGCGGAAGGCGGCATGCATGGTGAGCCATTCGGGGAAACGGGCGGGGTCGGTGAGATAGGCCGCGACCGTCTCCGCCGGGGCGTCGAGGTGCGTGGCGGCGTGCGCGCGTTTGTCGAACTCCGCGAGACCGGCGGGAGGAACGTGGTCGACGTCGATCGGCGTGGGCTCCGGTGATCCGGCACGGCCGAGCGCGCCGGCCGCGAGATCGCGCAGGATGCGCGGATTGCCGAGCACGGCGTCGGTGAGCTGCCGCACCGCCCGCGCCTGGTTACGTGCCTGCCGCAGCACGCGGGGAACACGACCCACGTCGGTCACCACCTTGTCTTGACGTTGATGGAACTACTGGGTGCCCAATAGTTCCGTGGGACTATTAGACGGTTAGTAGTTCCACGTGTCAATATTGATGCCGTGACCAGACCGGGTGCGCCGCTGCCGAGCCTGCTCAGTCGTGCCATGACCCAGGTGCTCGGCGCGGTGCCCGGCGGCGACGACACCGACGCCAAGGTCCTCGACGCCGCCCTGCGGGTGCTGGCCCGCCGCGGCACCCGCGAGGCCACCATGGACGACATCGCCGCCGAATCCGGCGTCGGCCGCACCACCCTGTTTCGCCGCTACGCCAGCAAGGATCAGCTCTTCGAGCGCGCCCTCGCCCGCGATATGGGCCGCTTCCTCGACGATCTCGCCGAACGATTCACCGTCGTCACCGACCCCACCGAGCAGGTGGTCATCGGCTTCATCGCCGGTCTTGGCCTCGGCGATCACATCCTGTTCCGGGACGCGGACCAGGTACGCAGGGCCGAGCTGCTGCAGGCCCTCGGCCACGGCGACCCGTCACCGATCTCCCTCGGCTACAAGGCCGTTCGCGCCAATATCGCCAAAGCGCAGGCCGACGGGAAGATCCCGGTCCGCGATCCGGACGCGCAGGCCGACGCGCTGGTCCACCTGATGATCGGCTACCTCGCCGCGCCGAGCTTCGCCGTCGACCTCACCGATCCGGCGGCCGTGGAACGGCTGGCGCGCGCGGCCGTGGCGCCGATCCTCACCGGCACCATCTGATCAGGTCGGTCGACGCGGGGATCAGGACACGACCTCGAAATCGGCGGGATCGAACTTCGCCTGCGCCTTGTACTGGATCCCGAGCAACGGCCAGTTGGTGGTGATGCGGCCGTCGGGCTGGCGGTACCAGGACGAGCAGCGGCTCCACACGCTGCCGGAGAGCTCGCCCTGGATCCGCTCGTCGAAGGCCTGCTCGACCTCGGGGCGCACCGCCAGCGGGGCCCCGGCTCGGCCCAGGTGATCCACGTAGTCGGCCAGGTATTTCGCCTGCGCCTCGAGGAAGTAGATGATCGAGCCGCCGCCGGTATTGGTGTTGGGCCCGTACATGATGAACAGATTCGGGAAGCCCGGCACTGTCATGCCGTAGTAGGCGCGGGCGCCGTCCTTCCACTCCTCGTGCAGGTCGCGGCCACCGGCTCCGGTGATGGTCATCGGGGCGAGGAACTCGGTGGCCGTGAAACCGGTGCCCCAGATGATCACATCGGACTCGTGCTCGACCCCGTCGGCGGTGCGCACGCCCGATGGCGTGATCTCGCTGATGCGTTCGGTGCACAGCTCGGCATTGGGCTGGGTCAGGGCGGGCAGGTAGTCGTCGGAGAACAGGATGCGCTTGCAGCCCACCGGATAGTCCGGCCACACCTTCTCGAACAATCCCGGCTTCGTCTTGGTCTGCCTGCGCATATGCCACTTGGCGACCCCTCGGATCGCGGCGGCCAGCGGTTTGGCGTAGACCCATGCGACGCTGAGCCCCTCGACCACGGCGTACCAGGTGACCCGCTCGCCGAGTTCGGTCACCGGCGCCTTCTCGAAGACCTTGTGGTGCAGCGGGGAGAATTCCCGGTCCGGGCGCGGAACGATATAGGGCGCGGTGCGCTGGAAGACCGTCAGCCGCTCGACCAGCGGCTGGATCTGCGGGACGAATTGGATGGCGCTGGCGCCGGTGCCGATCACCGCCACCCGCTTGCCGGTCAGGTCGACGTCGTGGCGCCACCGCGCGGAGTGGAAGCTCGCGCCCGCGAATCGCTCGCGCCCGGCGATCTCCGGTAGCGACGGCCGCGCCAGCTGCCCGACCGCGGACACCACCACGTCGGCGGTGACCGCATCGCCGGTGCTCAACCGCACCGTCCACCGCCCGGTCGCGTCGTCGAACGCCGCGCCGAGCACCTCGATCCCGAATCGGATGTGGCGGCGCACGTCGTACTTGTCGGCGACGTCGCGCATATAATCCAGAATCGCCGGCTGCCGGGAGAACCGGTGCGGCCAGCGCGGATTCGGCTCGAAGGAGAACGAATAGAACGGTGAGGGCACATCGCAGGCCGCTCCCGGATAGGTGTTCTCCCGCCACACCCCGCCCACATCGTCGCCCTTCTCGAACACGACGATGTCGTCGAAGCCCCGCTTCTTCAACTCGATCACCGCGGCCAGCCCCCCGAAACCACTCCCGATGACCGCCACCTTCGGCCGCATTCCGGTTCCTCTCGCCGCGCCGTCCGAACATCTCCAGTGTTCAGCATTCCGGGGACCTCGCCCCCGTGTTCGACGGAAAATCGGCGATTCGGTCCTGGCCCTCGCTTGCGGTGGCGTTGCCCGCTGATTCCGGCAATGCGAGCTGGGCGAGACGCCCGCTGGCCTCTCCGGGCAACAGGGTGCGAGCGGGGCTCGGCTGGCTACTGCTCGATGCGAGCGCTGAGCAGCTCGGTGAACTCCTCGGCGTAGGCGAGCTGGCGGCGTAGTTTCGCGCAGCTGTCTTCGGCCTTGGCCCTGAGCTCGTGCACGGTCCCGGTGGCCAGGGCCCGCTGCTCGCGCCCCGATTCCGGGTCGGCGAGGGTGTCCAGCGCGTCGAGCAGTTCCTTCATCTCGGCCAGGGTGAAGCCCAGCGGCTTCATCCGGCGGATCACCAGCAGGCGGGTGACGTCCTCGGCGGTGTAGAGGCGGAACCCGCCGGCGCTGCGCGCCGACGGGGTCACCAGGCCCACCTCGTCGTAGTGGCGAATGGTCTTGATGGACAATTCGGTTCGTTCGGCGACCTGCCCGATCTGCAGGTGCGCGCGGGCGGTGGTCTCGCTCATCTCAATGGGCTCCGGCGAGATGGCCGGACAGGCGCTCACGGCGCTGCTCGGAGGCTTCGTTCAGGCCGATGATCTCGACGTTCTTGCCCTTGCTCGCGTACTTGGTGGTGATCGCGTCGAGGGTGGCGACGGTGGAGGCGTCCCAGATATGGGCTTCGGACATATCGATCACGATATTCCGCGGATCGCCGAGGTAGTCGAATTGGTAGACGAGGTCGTTGCTGGAGGCGAAGAACAACTCGCCGCGCACCTTGTACACCCGAGTGTCGTCGTCGGTGTCGCCTACCTCGGTCACGTCGGTGAAATGCGCGACCCGATGCGCGAACGCGACCATGGCGGTGAGCACGCCGACGATGACGCCGTAGGCCAGGTTGTGGGTGGCCACGGTGACCGCGACGGTCACCACCATCACGGTGGTCTCCGCGATCGGCATGCGGCGCAACGTCTTCGGTGCGATCGAATGCCAGTCCATGGTGCCGACCGACACCATGATCATGACCGCGACCAAGGCCGCCATCGGGATCAACGCGACGACATCACCCAGTCCTACCACCAGGACCAGCAGGAAGGCGCCGGCCAGGAAGGTCGAGATCCGGGTGCGCGCACCGGAGACCTTCACATTGATCATGGTCTGGCCGATCATCGCGCATCCGCCCATACCGCCGAAGAAGCCGGTGACGATATTGGCCACTCCCTGGCCCCAGCCCTCGCGGGTCTTGTCGGAGTGGCTGTCGGTGATGTCGTCGACCAGCTTGGCGGTCATCAGCGATTCGAGCAGCCCGACCAAGGCCATCGCCAACGCGTACGGCGCGATGATCTTCAGCGTCTCCACCGTCAACGGCACATTCGGGACCAGCAGTGCCGGCAGGCTCGATGGCAGTTCGCCCTCGTCGCCGACATTCGGCACATCCAACGCGAAAACGATCGTCGCCGCGGTCAGTGCCACGATCGCCACCAGCGGCGCCGGAACGACGGTGGTGAGTTTCGGCAGCACCACGATGATTACCAGCCCCACCGCGACCATCGGATACACCAGCCACGGCACCCCGAGCAGATGCGGTATCTGCGCCAGGAAGATCAGGATGGCCAGCGCGTTGACGAACCCGACCATCACGCTGCGTGGAATGAACCGCATCAGCTTGGCCACCCCGACCACGCTCAACACGATCTGCAACACGCCAGCCGAGATCACCGTCGCGATCAGGTAATCGAGCCCGTGCTCGCGCACCACCGGCGCGATCACCAGCGCGACCGCCCCGGTAGCCGCCGAGATCATGGCCCGCCGTCCACCGACGATGGCGATCGTGACGGCCATCGTGAACGAGGCGAACAACCCGACCCGAGGATCGACCCCGGCGATGATGGAGAACGAGATCGCCTCCGGGATCAACGCCAGCGCCACCACCAGGCCTGCGAGTACCTCGGTGCGCAACAACCGCGGGCTGCGCAGCGCGGCGAGCACCGAACCCTCGGTGTTTCGCACGGTGGGCACAGGTGTAGGCATCGGGACTCCAAAACGGGTCGAGGCGGCCGGCCGGACAGCGGTAGCAGGCGCTCGCGGACAAGTTCGCATGATGTGCGCAGCCGCCGAAACGCGGCACCGTCGGCGTTGACGGGCATGAGCGGCTCGCGACGGCTGAACCCTACCCTCCCGTACGGGTAGAGTCCGTCTCGGTGGGGTCATCAGTGGTGAGAGTCTCAATCGTCGGTGGTGGCCGCGAGCACGCGGCAGCCCACAACGGGCCGCCGATCCGGTGAGAGACGCTCACGACGACGGGTGCCATCGTTGCGTCCGGGTCACCCGCGGCGGGTGATGTGCGACGTCCCCGGGTCGGGTGACAGTCGAGCGGCGGCACTGCGGAAGGAGCCGACCATGTGCCACGGGAGCCACTGAATCGTGCGGAGGCTACCGCAGCGGTTGCGGGATCTGCTGCCCCGCGAGCGCATGCGGAAATCGGATGTGGTCGCGGGGTTGTCGGGTGCGATCGGCAGCGTTCCGGACGGGATGGCGGCGGGAGTGCTGGCGGGGGTGAGTCCGGTACACGGGCTGTACGCGAGTATGGCGGGACGGCTGTTCGGGAGCCTGTCGACCAGTACTCGGCTGATGGTGGTGACGGCGACGAGTGCCTCGGCCCTTGCCGCTGGATCGGCGCTGGTGGGCGTGGCACCGGAAGACCGGCCCGCCGCGTTGACCATGCTGACGATGATCTCGGGCATCACCATGATCGTCGCGGCGGTGCTGCGGCTGGGACGCTATACCCGCTTCGTCTCGCATTCGGTGATGACCGGGTTCCTGCTCGGTATCTCGGCGAATATCGTGTTCGGGCAGCTGGCCCAGCTCACCGGTGTCAGCGCGGACGCCGAGCTCGCGGTGGGCAAGGCGATACACGTCCTCACCCATCCCGGCCAGATCGATATCGCGTCATCGGTGATCGGGCTGCTGGCGTTCGGGCTGCTGGCCGGCATGGCCCGTACCCGCCTGCGTGTGCTCGGATCGCCGGTGGCGCTGATTCTGCCCACGCTGCTGGTGCTGGTGGCCGACTGGGACTCGGTGGCCAGGGTCTCGGATGTCGGCGCCATACCGACGGGATTTCCGCTGCCGCAGCTGCCGGACCCGACGGTGCTGTCGCCGTCACTGATGGCCGGCGCGGCAGCGGTGACGGTGATCGTGCTGGTGCAGGGTGCCGGGGTGGCGCAGTCGGTGCCGAATCCGGATGGCTCGCATTCCGAACCCGATCGCGATTTCACCGCCCAGGGCGTCGGCAATATCGCCGCGGCCCTGTTTCGCGGCATGCCGGTCGGTGGATCGGTCGGGCAGACGGCACTCAATGCCACGGCCGGCGCGCGCACCAGGTGGGGCGCGATCTGGTCCGGCGTATGGATGCTCGGCATTCTGGTGGTGTTCGCCCCACTGGTCGGTGCGGTTCCGATGCCGACGCTGGCCGCGGTCCTCATCATGGCGGCCTTCGGCGCGATGGATCCGGTACGGCTCTCGGCCATCTGGAGCAGCGGCTCCACCTCGCGCATCGCCCTCGCGGCCACCTTCCTTGCGACGCTGCTGCTGCCGGTCACCACGGCGGTGGGGATCGGCGTCGCGCTGTCGCTGATCTTGCAGCTGAACCGGGAAGCGATGGATCTGAAGGTGGTGCGGCTGCGCGTCGACGGTAGGCACCTGGTGGAAGAGCCGGCGCCGCGGCGGCTCAGCGACCGCCAGATCGTGATCCTCGATGTGTACGGGAGCCTGTTCTATGCCGGCGCACGCACATTGCAGGCGCGGCTGCCGGACCCGAAGGGCGCGGATGCGCCGACGGTGATCCTGCGGCTGCGCGGGCGCACCACGGTGAGCGCGACGTTCCTCGCGGTCGTCGCCGATTATGTGCGCCGTCTCGACGAGGTGGGCGGCGCACTGTATCTCAGCGGCGTCGACCCGCGCGTGCGCGATTTCTGGACCGACGATCTGCTCGACCGGCAGGGCGTGCGGCTGGAGTTCTTCCCGGCCACACCGACGGTCGGGGAGTCGACGCTGGCTGCCTACGCCGAGGCCCGGCTGCGCTCCCGCACACCCGGCGACTAGCGCTTTCACCCGCAACGAATGACGTCACTGCCCGCGCCTTCCCGATAGCGTGAGCTCCCGCGGTTGTCCCGGACGGAGGAGCCGACAATGGGCGAGCTGCTGCTGGTGCTGCTGCCGGAGATGACCGGGCTGGTCGTCACGCCGGGCGCGATCGCCGGATGCATCCTGCTGCTGCATTCGCGACAACCGGTCCGCAATGCGCTGGCCTTCGGCGGCGCGTTCTGCACGGTGTACGCGCTGATCGCGCTGTCGGCGCTGCTGGGCGGTGCTTCCGATCCGGGTGCCACCTCGAAGGGCGTCTCGCACGGGACGGGACTGGTGGTCGGTGTGCTGTTCCTGCTCACCGGCGCGTGGATCTGGTTGCGTAAACCGGTCTCCCGGCGCGCCGGTGACGAGCCGCCGAAGATGTTGCGGGAACTGCAGTCCAGCGGCCCGCGCCGGGCCTTCGTGATCGGCATCGCGCTGGCGGTGATCAACCCCAATCTGTTCCTGATGATGTCGGGTATGGCCGCGATCTCCAGCTCGGACGCGAGCCCGGGCGCGGCACTGCTGGCCACGCTCCTGCTGCTGTTCGCCGCGTCGCTGGATTTCCTCGTGCCGATCGGTGTGTTCGTGGTGCTGGGTGAGCGCGCCCAGCAGTGGCTCGACGCCCTGCAGATCTGGATGATCCGCAACACCAGGGTGCTGTCGCTGGCCGTGCTCTTCGGTTTCGGTGCGCTGTTCACCGTCCGCGGAATCGTCGACCTGCGGTGACCGCGGCACCGGACGCATTTCACCCGGGACGGGTGAACCGCGCGACCGCTCGCTGTCACTAGCGTCCGAAGCATTCGCTGCCGGCCGGCGTGGCCGGAGCTCGACAGGATCGGGGTTCGAGGATGTCGGTGTGGGAAGTGCTCTGGTTGATCGTGGTGAGTTTCGCGTTCATCGCGTACCTGCTGATGCTGTTCTTCATCATCGGCGACCTGTTCCGGGACCGGCAGACCTCGGGATGGGCGAAGGCGGCGTGGATCGTGTTGCTGTTCATCTTCCCGCTGCTCACCTCGCTGGTGTATCTCATCGTGCGGGGTAAGGGGATGTCGGAGCGGCAGGCGGCGGCGATCGATGAAGCTCAGGCGGCGCAGCAGCGATACATCAGGGAAACCGCGGGCACCAGTCCGGCGGCGCAGATCGCCGATGCGCGCAAACTGCTGGAGGACGGCACGATTTCGCAGGCCGAGTTCGATCAGCTGAAAGCCAAGGCGCTCGCCTGAGAATGCCGGAGATCCGTACGGATAACGCTTCGGGCACAGGCGAATTGCGGAACGGGCATCCATTCACACATTCGAGGTGACTACGCATGACCACACATCTGGACTTCGACGACACCACCGACTTCGATAATGCCGACCGCGGTTTCATCGAGGCGCTGGAATCGACCGAGCTGCGCGCCACCGACGGCCGGATGATCTGGGACAACGGCGCCTACAAGTTCCTGTCCGGCGAATGCCCGCCGACGGCGAACCCGAGTCTGTGGCGGCAGGGCCAACTATGTAACAAGCAGGGGCTGTTCGAGGTCACCGAGGGCATCTACCAGGTCCGCAACGTCGACCTGTCCAACATGACGTTGATCGAGGGCCGTACGGGCGTCATCGTCATCGACCCGCTGATCTCGACGGAGACCGCCGCGGCCGCCTTGGCGCTGTACCGCAAATGCCGGGGCGATCGTCCGGTGACGGGCTTGATCTACACCCACTCGCACGTCGACCATTTCGGTGGTGCGCGCGGGGTGGTGCCGGAGGGGCACGCGCCGGTGCCGGTGTTGGCGCCCAGTGGTTTTCTGGAACACGCGGTCAGCGAGAACGTCTACGCGGGCAACGCCATGACCCGGCGTGCGATCTACATGTACGGCGCCGGCCTGGACAAAGCGCCGGATGGCCAGATCGGCTGCGGCCTCGGCATGACGACCTCGCTCGGCACCGTCACGCTGATCGCGCCGACGGTCGATATCACCCGTACCGGCCAGGTCGAGGAGATCGACGGGGTGCGGATGGTCTTCCAGCTCACCCCCGGCACGGAAGCACCGGCCGAGATGAACTTCCTGTTCCCGGATCGGCGCGCGCTGTGCATGGCCGAGAACTCCACCCACAATATGCACAACATCCTGACGCTGCGTGGGGCGCTGGTGCGGGACAGTCGCGTCTGGGCGCGCTATCTGGACGAGGCCATAGCGTTGTTCGGCGACAAGGCCGATGTCGCCTTCGCCTCGCATCATTGGCCCACCTGGGGTAGCGAGAGCTGGATCGAGCTGCTGGCCGTGCAGCGGGATATGTACGCCTACATGCACGATCAGACCCTTCGGTTGACCAATCGCGGCCTGACCGGCACCGAGATCGCCGAAACGCTCTCATTGCCCCCCGTGCTCGACCGGGCCTGGGCGAACCGTGGCTACTACGGTTCGCTGAACCACAATGTGAAGGCGATCTACCAGCGCTATATGGGTTGGTTCGATGGCAATCCCGCGCACCTGTGGCAACATCCGCCGGAAGAACTCGCCAAGCGATATGTCGCCGATTACGGCGGTGTGGATGCCGTGCTCGCCAAGGCCAGGGACTATGCCGAGGCCGGGGATCTGCGTTTCGCCGCCACCCTGCTCGATCACGCGGTGTTCGCCGAGCCCGGCAACGATTCGGCGAAGCAGGCACTGGCCGCGGTGTACGAGAAGCTGGGATACGGTGCGGAGAACGGAACGTGGCGCAATTTCTTCCTGGTCGGTGCACAGGAATTGCGGCAGGGGGTGACAGCCACGCCGGTTCAGACGTCCGACCCGGAGATGATGTCCGCGCTCACGGTGGACATGCTCATCGACTCGCTGGCGGTGCGCGTCGACGGCCCGCGGGCCGCCGAGAGCGGGTTCACCATGGACTGGAAGCTGACCGATGAGAATCGCGTCGTCCGGCTGACCCTCTCCAACGGTGCGCTCACCCACCGCACCGGAACCGACGATGCGCCCTTGCGGGGTTCGGCGGACCTGACGCTGACCATGACCAAACCGCAGCTGGTGAACCTGGTGCTCGGCAAGAGCGAGGGCGTCGCGTTCGACGGCGACCATGCGGTGCTGTCCACTCTGGTCGGGCTGCTCGACACGCCGGATCCGCGGTTCCCGATCGTCACGCCATAACAGCCTCCGCACCGGGCCCGCCGCCGCTGCCGCCGACGGTGGGCCCGCTGCTGTGCGCCGGAAATGTTCATACGGTCATGGGATGATGCGGAATCGAAATCGGCACGGCAAATTTGAAAGGGCAACGTTCCGGTAAACTCCAGCGCGAGCAGTGGTCCGAAGCTAGTGGGTTGCACCTTGTCGCATCGGAGGCCTGATGGCTGGTTCGAACGACCTCGATACGCACCATCATGCCGAGCCCGTAGCGGCCACCTCGGACATTCCTTCCTTGCCGTTCACGCCTATTCCACGGCCAGCGCTGCTTTATCAGCTGGATGAATTCGCCAGCACCGGGACCGGCCGTGTGCTGTTGATTTGCTCTCCGGTCGGCAGCGGTAAGACCGTCCTGCTCGCCGACTGGACCGCACGGACGGCGCGGAGCCTGCCCGGCACACCAACGATGGCCTGGGTGACGATCACCGAGCAGCGCTACACACTGGACGGACTGTGGGCCGACCTGCGCGCCCGGCTCGGCTTGGCGCCGCCGGTGGCGGCGGCGCTGCGGACACCGGTCGCCCGGGCCACCGAACTCGTGGCCGATCTCGAGCGATCCGGCCGGCGGGCCGTGGTCGTCATCGACGACGCCCATCTGATCACCGACCCGATGACCCTTGCCGGTCTGGAGTACTTCCTACGGCATCTTCCGTCGCGGGTCGCGGTGGTGCTCTGCGCGCGTTTCGACCCGCCGATCCGGTGGCATCTGCTCGAGCTCGAGTCGCGGCTGGCCCGCTGGGGCGCTGAGGAACTCGCGCTCTCCGCCGATGATGCCGCGCGGCTGTGCCTGGAGCACGGGTGCGAGCTGGCCGACGCCGAACTGGCCACGCTGATGGAGCTCACCCACGGCTGGGCGGCGCTGATCCGGATCGCGGCGATCTACCTGGCCGCCCATCCGGGCGATTACCGCACCGCGCTCGCCGTGCTCGCCCGGATGCCCAATTCCATCTCCGACCTCCTGGCGGGTGAACTGATCGACGCGTTGGCGCCCGCCCTGCGCCAGTTCCTCACCCAGACCAGCATGCCGGTGGAGTTCACCGAACGGATGGCCGACGAACTGGTCGGCGGCGGGGCCGCGTACTGGCTGCACGAACTCGAGCGGATCAGTTATCCGCTCACCGCGAAGGTGCGCGAGGGCAGGGTCTGGTACGCCTATCACCCGTTCCTGCGCGGCTATTTCCTGGCCGAGGTGAACCGGCTCGGCGCGGGATACCACGACGACCTGCGAGTGCGCACCGCGCAGTCGCTGCTGGCCGCGGGCGAATCCACACAGGCATGGGCGCAGCTGACCGAGGTGTCCGAACCACGCCATCTGCTGGAATTCCTGTCCGCGCACGGGGTGTCGGAGGTCATCGCCGGCGGCGGGCCCGCAGTGTTCGATGCGCTGCGGCGCGCGGGTTCGGCGGTGCTCGACGACCCGTTCCTCCTGCTGTTGCGCGCCATCGATGCCCTGCTCAGTGGCGATCTCGCCGCGGCGGTGGCCTTCCGAGAGGCATTGGGCGGCCGACCAGGACCCAGTGCCTCGCTGGCCGAGCCCGAGGTGGTGGACGCACTCATCGACGCGGTGGACGCGGAGATCGGGGTGGCCACCGCGGACTCCGCCACCGCGCTGGTGCCACCGCCACCGACCCCGGTGCAGCCGCCGGAGGTGCAGTGCTATCTCGCCATCGCCGCGGCCACCGTCCAGATCATGGGCGACAACGTCGCCGTGGGCGAGGAGCGCATGCGGGCCGCGCTGGCCCTCGCGCAGTCCTCCGGCCATCCGCGACTGCATCTGCGCGCCGTCACCCGGCTGGCCACGGCCTCCGGCCGCACGGGAGCCATTACCGCCATGCGCCGCCGCGCCGGCCGGGCGATCGCCCTCGCCCGCGAATACCAGCTCACCCACACCCCCGACGCCGCGCACGCGGTCGCGCTCGAGGTGTTCGGCGCCTACCTCCAAGGGGAGGTGCCGGAGTCCGGCCTCGCCATCGGCCTGCTGACCGAATCCGCCGGCATCGACGGGCAGACCGCGCCTGCCGGTGGGCTGCCGGCCCAGATCGTCGGCACACTGGCCGCTTTCGACAGCGCCGCCGACCGCCGCCCGACCGCCGATCTGCTCCGCAGCGCCACCATCGACATGCTCGGTACCCATCCGTCGGCGGCGATCAGCGGTGGGCTGATCCCGCATGTGGTCTGGGTGCTGCTGCATGTGCAGGAACCGCGCACCGCGCATCTGCTCACCGAGCAGGCCAGGGCCGTGCTCGGCGAGATCCCGGAAACCGTCGTCGCCACCGCGGCGGTCGCCGTCGCGGCGCATCGGTCCAAAACCGTGATCGGGCTGGTCGAGCCACTGCTCGCGACCAGCGAGCCGCATCCGGTGCAGGCGGTCGCCGCATGGTTGCTGTGCTCCTGCGCCCACGCCGAGCTCGGTAATGCGACCAAGTCGATCGAGGCACTGAAATCCGCGGTCCGCATCGCCGCAGCCGACCAGATCGCGCGACCGTTTCTCGACGTTCCCGGTGTACTGAAGCAATTGGATGAATTCGCCGGAAGTTTCGGCCCCGACGAGGATTTCGTGGATTTCGTCCGGCACAATCCGGCCGCCGCCCGTGCGCACCGGCATCCCGCGCTCACCGAGACCCAACAGCGCATTTTGGGACAATTGCCGTCGGGCCGCACCACCCAGCAGATCGCGGCCGATCTGGGGGTCTCGATCAATACCGTGAAAACGCATCTGCGCGGCATCTACGCCAAGCTCGGCGTCAATTCCCGCACCGACGTGCTCGCCGAGGCCCGCCGCAGCGGACTGCTCTGATCGGAGTTCACCCGCAAGGGATGAGGCCACCTGTGCCCGGTCCGACCACACTCGGGGCGGTAGTCGATGAATCCGCCAGGGGAGGACAGCACATACGGAGGGAGGCCGCGCCCCGATGCCGATCCGCTACGAGTTCATCCTGGACGGGGAGCTGTCCGAACGCGCGCTGGCCGCCTTCCCCGAACTCACCCCAGGGCGACATCGACAGGGCACGACCGTGCTGTACGGGCCGCTGACCGGACCGACCGCGATGCGCACCATCCTCGCGCGCATCGACAACCTCGGGCTCACCCTGCTCGAGATGCGGCAATTACCCGATTGAAGGGAGCGGCCATGCATCTGCTGGTCCCCGCAGGTCAGCGGCGCACGCTCGACGAGCTCACCGATCGGCTCGATCTCGGCGTGGGCGAATCGGCGACGAAACGATCGGCATTCTGGATCATGCTCACGCTCTCGGGAATCATCGCCGCCTCCGGCGTGGTCGGCGATTCCACCGCGACCGTCATCGGGGCGATGATCGTCGCGCCGCTGTCGGTGCCGATCCTCGGGGTGGGACTCGGCATCGCCGCCGGACGCGGACCGCTGATCGCGCGCAGCCTGCTGCTGGTGCTGGCGGGCATCGTGCTGGTGGTCTTCGTCGGGTTCCTGTTCTCGCAGGTGCTGCCGAATCCCACGAATGTGCTGTCCAATTCGCAAGTGGTGGGCCGCACTTCGCCGAAGCTGATGGATCTGACCGCGGCATTGGCCACCGGACTGGTCGGCGTCATCGCCATCATCCGCCGCGACGTCGGCGACGTGCTGCCCGGCGTCGCGATCGCGATCTCGCTGGTGCCGCCGCTGGCCGTGGTCGGGGTATGCCTCGGCTCCGACGCACCCGGTCTCGCGCTCGGCGCGTTCGTGCTGTTCGCCTCCAACATGGTCGCGATGATCATCACCGCGACCCTGGTGCTCGTCGCGACCGGATACGCCCGCGAAGCCGGCACCGCGGCGGTGCGCCGGGGCCGGGCGTACGCGGTGCTGGCAGCGGGACTGATCCTGGTGGCGGTGCCGATGGTGGTGAACTCCTTGTCGTCGCTGTGGGCCGACCAGATCGCCGACGCGGCCAGATCCTGGCTGGCGGGAGTGCCCGGCGCCCAGGTCACCGACGTCAGCCTGCACAACGACGCGGCCACCATCCACGTGCTGGCGCGCGAACAGCTGCCTCCGGTCGAGGAGCTCGAGCGGACGGTGCGCGATCTGGTGCCATGGCATCCCGACGTCGTCATCGTGCACACCGTCGGCGGCCGCATCATCCGGTAGTGCCCGGGTTCATCCGTTTCGGGTGACGCGCCGCCCGCCCGCGCTACGGCATACCTGTACTACGGCCGATCACCGAGAAAGGGCTGGCCATGACACACATGACTGAACCCGCGCGCAATCCGGTCCGCCAGGGCGTCGCCGCGGTCACCACGATCGCCGCCGCGCTGCTGCTGCTCGTCCTCGGCGTACTGTCCATCGTGGAGGGCGTCTCCGCGGTCGCCGACGACGAATTGTTCATCGAGGGACCGGAATACACCTACCGGTGGGACCTGACCACCTGGGGCTGGATCCACATCGTGCTGGGCGCGCTGATCGCCGTCACGGCACTGGCGCTGATGACCGGAGCCGTCTGGGCCCGCGTCGTCGCGGTGTTCCTCGCGGGCTTGTCCATCGTCGCGAACTTCCTGTGGATCCCGTACTACCCATGGTGGTCGCTGCTGCTCATCGCCTTGAACATCGTGGTCATCTGGGCGGTGTCCACCTGGCGCACCGGAACGGTATAGCCCATGTCGAACGCAGCTGAACTCGGACCGGTGGAAATGGTCGTGGTCTCGTTTCCCGGTACCAGGGTGGATACGACCGTGCGGGCCGAGCTGGCGGCGGTGGTCGACGCCGGCTACGTCACCGTGCTCGACCTCATCTACCTCGCGATGGATGAGGGCGGGGCCGTCCGCCAGATCGAGGTGGACGAATCGCTGGCCGAGACCGGACTCGACGGCCTCACCGTCGATCCGCGCGGCTTGGTCAGCGATGCCGATCTCGATGTCGTCCGGGATGCGATGGACCCGGGCACCTCGGCGGTGGTGATCGTGTACGAGCAGACGTGGGCGCGCACGCTGGCGGGCACAGTGCGCGGCGCGGGCGGTGAGGTCGCGCTGCATGTGCAAATTCCCCGCGATGCCGTCGACGCGGCGCTGTCGGTCCAGTAGCGGGTCATCGATCGAAAGAGGAGGACGGCAATGGTTTTTCGTGGCGGACGGGTCGGGCGCCCGGGGTTGTTGGGAACTGTCGCGCGGACCGCGGTGATCTCCGGAACCGCACGGGCGACGGCCAACGCCGTGGATCGCCGTGCCCAACGGCGTGCGGCCGAAAGCCAGGCCTACGCCGCCCAACAGCAGGCACCACCACCACCGCCATCACCGCCGATGCCCGCACCCGCGCCCGCGGCCGGCGGGGGCGAGGACCTGGTGGCGAAACTTCAGCAGCTGGGTCAACTGCACGATTCCGGCGTGCTGTCCGACGACGAGTTCGCCGCGGCGAAGCGGCAATTGCTGGGTTGACTTCGCCGATTCGCCCGAACGGGACCGCATGCGCAGGAGGCCGAGCTGCGCGAGGTCGTCGCCAACTGAACGCGTGCCGAGGAGGTCGCCCATGGGAGCCGAGGGTTCGCCGGTGGCGGCTGGTGCGCCGTCCACGATGTGGTCGATTCCGCGTGGGCTGATCGTGTTGCTGGCCGTGGCCGGCGCGGTGGTCGCAGTCGCGGGGGCCAAGGTGTTCGCGGGGATCCTCGGCCCCGTCTTCCTCGCCCTGATGCTCACCATAGCGGTGCAGCCCGTGCAGGGGTGGGCGCGCAAGCGCGGCTGGCCGGCTTGGCTCGGCATGGTGGCCGCGGTGGTGGCGGTGGGCGCGATCATCGTCGGGCTGATCGGAGCGCTGATCGTCTCGGCGGCCCAGTTGGCCACCGAGTTACCGAAATACACCGACAACCTCGACGACCTGCTGGCCGGGGTACGGAATCTGCTGGCCGGCGCCGGGGTGGACCACGATCGGATCAACACGGCCACGAGCAGCGTCGATCTGGGCAAACTCGTCCGCTACCTCGATGACGTGCTGGCCGGACTGCTCGGGGTGTTCTCCAACCTGTTCTTCGTGCTCGCCCTGCTGCTGTTCATGGCCGTCGACGGCATGACGATCGGCAGGCGGATGCGGCTGGTGCGGCGAGCGCGCCCCGATATCGCCTTCGCGCTGTCACGTTTCGTGCACGGCACCCGCACCTACCTGCTCGTCTCCACGGTGTTCGGGTTGATCGTCGCCGTCCTCGATGGTGGCGCGCTGTGGTTGCTCGGTGTGCCGCTGCCGGTACTGTGGGCGATCTTGTCGTTCATCACCAACTACATCCCCAATATCGGCTTCGTCATCGGGTTGATCCCGCCCGCGCTGCTGGCGCTGCTCGACGGCGGTCCGATGGCGATGGTGTGGGTGATCGTGGTCTACAGCGTCATCAATTTCGTGATCCAGTCGATCATCCAGCCCAAATTCGTCGGTGACGCGGTGGGTTTGAGCGTCACGGTGACCTTCCTATCGCTGGTGTTCTGGTCCTGGGTGCTCGGTGCGCTCGGTGCGCTGCTGGCGATCCCGTTGACGCTGCTGGTGAAGGCGCTGCTGCTCGACATCGACCCCTCGACCCGCTGGGTCGATGCGTTGATCGGCGGTGCCTCCGGCGACGACGAAGACGCGGTGCCCACCCCGGACGAGTCCGTGAAATCCGGTGCCGGCGGGCAAGCGCCACCTGCGGCCACGGCGCCGCCGAGCGAACCGGCTTCTCCCACACCCGATTCGGAGCGAGGCGAGCCGCCGTCGAACCGCTAACGGCGATCGAGATCATCGACAGCCGCGCGCACCGTCGGATACACCGGCACCGGCTCGGAACCGGAAATCGAGCGCGCCAGCGCATCTCGGAACTGCCCGACATCGCGCGCCACCGCGAAATCGATACGGCGCCGCGCCAGCACGGTCCGCAGCTCCGCCAGCATCTGCGCGGCGCTGACGTCGATGACGGGCGAGGTCTCGGCGTCGAGTACGACGAGCTTGGTGCGATCGGTGCACTGCGCCTCGATGTGCTGTTTGACGTAATCGGCGTTGGCGAAGAACAACCCGGATTCCACACGCACCACCAGCACATCGGGCCTGCGCTCGAGCTCCGGATGGCGTTCGGCGTCTACCCAGCGGGAGCCGTCCTTGGCCAAGGTCGCGATATGCGGTTGTGAGGTGCGATAGAGCAGCAGCAGCATCGACACTCCGATACCGATGACCAGGCCGGGGAGAGTGTCGAACAGCAGCACCCCGGCCATCGCCGCGATGGCGGCCAGGAAATCGGCGCGGGCGGCGTGGCCGTAGATGCTGCCGAGCCGGGCGGTCCAGACCCGGTAGAGGCGGCGCAGCGCGGCGATATCGACGAGCTCGATGACGGCGGCGATCACCACACCGGCCAGCGTCGCTTCCGGTAGCTTCTCGAACAGCCCGGTCAGAAACAGCAGCGTCAGCACCACGAGTGCCGCCACGACGAGCCCGCTGAGCTGGGTCCTGGCGCCCGCGCTGCCGTTGACGGCGGTCTTGGACAGGCTGCCGTTGACCACCATGCCCGAGCTGAGCCCGGATCCGAGATTGGCCGCGCCGAGTCCGAACAGCTCGCGGTTCGCGTCGACCTCGTAACCGGCTTTGGCTGCATAGGTTTTCGCTGCGCCGAGCCCTTCGGCGAACCCGATCAGCAGCACCCCGACCGCGGGTCCGAGCAGGTCGATGAGGTCACTCGCGCCGACCCCGTCCGGCAGGCCGACCGACGGCAGTCCGGCGTCGATGTGCCCGACGATGGCCACCCCGTGCTCATCGAGCCCGAAGACCGTGACCGCGCCGATGCCGAGCAGCACCGCCAGCAGCGAGCCTGGCACCAGTGGCAGCCAGCGTTTGAGCCCCAGTACCACCGCGAGCGACAGTGCGCCGATCAGCAGCGTGCGCCACTGGGTATCGCCGAGGTGCCGGATGACGCCCCACGCCTGCTCGAAGAAATTGCCGTGTTCTTTCTCGATGCCGAACAGTTTCGGCACCTGGCCGATGATGATCGTCAGCGCGAGCCCGACGATGAATCCCTTCAACACCGGTTCGGAGATGAAGGAGGCGATGAAGCCCAGCTTGATGAGCCCGGCGATCAAACCGACGATGCCGGTGGCGATGGCCAGCGCGGTCGACAACGCGACGAAGCGCGCGCCGTCACTGCCGGCCAGCGGCGCGATGATCGCCGCCGACAGCGCCGCTGTCGCCGACATCGGGCCGACCACCAGATGCCGGGAACTGCCCGCCAGCGCGTACAGCACCAGCGAGGGGACCGCGGCGTACAGCCCCACCACCGGCGGCACCCCGGCGATGGAGGCGTAGGCCAGGGCTTCGGGGACCAGCACCGCCCAGACCGTCAGCCCGGCGAGTACGTCCGGGCGCAGCCAGCCGCGCTGGTAGTGCTGCAACGAGAGGAACACCGGCCAGGTGCGGGCCGGTGCTCTCGTCTCGCTCGGGTCGGCCGTCACAATCCGCCGATGCCCTTCCCGAGCACCACCGCGCCCATGATCAGCAGCACGATGGCCATCACGATGTGGTTGTTGGCCTGGAGCCAGGCCTTCATGGTGTCGAGCCCGCCACGGAGCGTGTCGGCGGCCACCGCGTAGCCGATGACGGGCACCAGCACGGTCGAGCCCGCGAGAACGGTGAAGATCACGACCGCCAGGACAACGCCGCCGGCCGAGAGCCCGGCCGTTCCGATGACGACGCCAGCGGACAGGCACAGCAGCAGGTTCTTCGGGTTCACCGCCGACAGCAGCACGCCGAGCCCGACCGCTTTACCGAATCCGAACTCGTCGATGGCCTGCATCCAACCCGGTACGGCGGTATCGGCGCGATCGAGCCATTGTTTGGCGGCGAGCCCGATCAGCAGGACGCCCAGGACGATCTTGATCCAGGAGGCGGCCGCTGACGGTTGGTCGTCGGTGGAATCGCTCAGGCTGCCCGACAGCGCGACGACGATGCCGGTGACCACGACGATGCCGACAACCCAGCCGAGCCCGAATCCGGTACTGGTCTTGCCCGCGTTGGCGGACAACAGCATCAAGATGGCCGCGACGATCGGGATCGGTGAGATCGCCACACCGACGGCCAACGGCAGCAGATCTCCGATTACGGCACCCATACCGTCAACCTAGGGATCTGCTGCCGCCACCGCGTCACACGGCGAGGGTGAAATCGCGGTCCCCGCACGTCACATCCGATCGGGGTTCCAGGTGGTCACCGCCCAGATGACGACGATGTTCAGCGCGATGATCAGGATCGACCACAGCGGGTAGTAGGGCAGCCACAGGAAGTTGGCGATGATCGACAGCGCCGCGATGGTGACCGCGGCGATGCGTCCCCAGGTGGTGCCCGACATCAGGCCGATCGCGCTGACCACCAGGACGATGCCGAGGATGATGTGGATCCAGCCCCAGGTGGTGGTATCGAATTCGTAGACATATTCGATGCCGACGACGAACAGCTGGTCCTCGGCGACCGCGGAGATGCCCTGGAGGATCGACAGCACACCAACGGTGAGCAGCAGAATCGATGCGCCGATGGAGGTCCCCGCCGCGAAGCCCTGCTTGACCGGAGAGTCGGTTTCAGTGGAGTGCGACATCGTTCATCCCTTCGTGGGGTGCGGATAGTGATCCGAATGTGCCCGATTCGATGCGTCTCCGCTTCACCCGTCGAGGGTGATGACCGGCCCGATCCGGCGCGCCGACGTCGACGATGAGACGCCGCCCCGGGCCCGTACTCGGATCGGGCCCCGTTGTCGCTGGTACCAGCGCCGCGTCGGCCCGTTTGGGTGTGGACCCAAACCTGGGTCGATCTGTCTCGGATCCCGGGGCGCCGGTCGTAGCCTCGGCCGCACGAAGGCCCATCCGAGACGATCGTGAGGTTCCCGAGTGGATGTCCGCACCGGCGGCCGGGACCGCCGCACCCGCCTGCGCGGCTCACCGCTGCTGGTGCTGACGCTCGCGCTGGCGCTCGGCGGATCGCAGGGCCAGGCGACGGGTGCCCCCGGCCCGCCCGCCGATCCGCCGTTCCCGGTGCGCGCGATGGACGCCGCCAGGCCGGCGGACAACGGCTCACGGCTGCTCACCGCGCAGCACGGTCCAGGGCGCGTCGTGGATCTGACGGTCCATTCCGCTGCGATGGGTAGGCCCATCACGGTCGAAGTGCTTCCGGCTGCCGATGCTTCGCGGCCCGCGCCGACGCTGTATCTGCTCAACGGCGTCGACGGCGGTGACGAGAACGGCGCGTGGACCGAGAGCAAGAATTGGTTCACCACCACCGACGCCGTGGAGTTCTTCGCCGGCAAGCAGGTCAACGTGGTGATGCCGGTCGGCGGTAGCGCCAGCTTCTACACCGATTGGCGCGCCGACGATCCCCGGCTCGGACGCAACCGCTGGACGACCTTCCTCACCGAAGAGCTGCCGCCGGTGATCGACTCCGCGTTCACGACCACCGGCGTCAATGCGGTGGCGGGCTTGTCGATGGCCGCCGCCGCGGTCTTCCAGCTGGCGATCGAAGCCCCGAAGAAGTTCCGCGCCATCGCCTCCTACAGCGGCTGTGTCCGCACCAGCGACCCGCGCGGCCGGGCGCTGGTCACCGCCGTCGTGCTGGGCAAGCAGGGCGATCCCGCCAAGATGTGGGGGCCGCCGTCGGACCCGCTGTGGGCGGCCAACGATCCCTACCTACGCGCCGAAGAGCTGCGCGGCACCGCCATCTACGTCGCCACCGGCACCGGCCGGCCGGGCCCGCTGGATGCCCTCGACGGTCCGGGAATCCACGGCGACCCGGGGAAACTCGCCGATCAGATCGTGCTCGGCGGCATGCTGGACGCGGTCGCCCATACCTGCACCGAGCAGTTGCGTGACCGGCTGCGCGAGTTGAACATTCCCGCCACCGTCGACCTCCGGCCCAGCGGCACCCACTCCTGGGGCTACTGGCAGCAGGACCTGCACCATTCGTGGCCGATGATCGAGGCCGCGATCACCGAGTGAGGGCACTTCGCTCGACGGGGATGGCCCCCGGGAAGGCGGGAGAGCTGGTCGGCGGCCGGATTCGGAGAGCGGCCTGCCCGGCGCACGCGCGATGGCTGTAGTCGACGATCGCCTGTGCGCGAAGCGGTCGCTCAGCGCAGTCCACCCGCTGCCGGCGCCGGATCCGCGTCACCGGATGACGTGACCGCCGGTTCCTTTTCGACCACGACCGCGCGCGGCACCCGCCGCATCCACGCCGGGGCCCACCAGCACGCCTCGCCGAGCAGTTTCATGCTCGCGGGCACCAGCAGCACGCGCAGCACCGTGGCGTCGATGAGCAGCGCTGTCACCATCCCGAAGGCGATGTACTGCATCATCACCAGCTCCGAGAGCGCGAACGCGCCGGTGACCACCAGCAGGATCAGGGCAGCGGCGGTGATGATCCGCCCGGTATGGGCGACGCCCGCGCGGATCGCATCCGTGGTGGACAGGCCCGCCGCCCGTGCTTCGACGATGCGGGAGAGCAGGAATATCTCGTAGTCGGTGGACAGCCCATAGATCACCGACACGATCACCACCAGCACCAGCGCCATGATCGGCTGCGGTGTGAAACCGAGGAGATCCGCGCCGTGGCCGTCGATGAACACCCAGGTCAGCACCCCGAGGGTGGCGCCGAGACCGAGCAGGTTCAGGGCGGCGGCCTTCACCGGAAGCACCAGCGACCCGAAGGTCAGCGCCATCAGGACGGTGGTGGCGAGGAAGACCAGCGCGATCATGTACGGCATGCGCGCGACCAGCGCGTCGATGCTGTCCTTCTCGATCGCGGGCTGACCGCCTACGAGCAGCGTGGTGCCCGCCGGTAGCGGCATGGAGCGCAGATAGTCGATGGTTTCCCCGGCCTCGCCGGAGGCGCCGAGCACGGTCTGCGTGGCGAACACATTCGGCTGGGCCGGGCGCTGCATCAACGCGGGGAACGGCGCAGCCAGGCCGGGCGCCTGATTGGCGCGGGCCAGGACCGTCTCGCCCGCACCGGTATCGAAGGTGACGACAACCAGGTCGATCGGGTCGATCTGGCGCAGCGGGAACAACTCGTCGAAGTGCTGCTGGGCCAGCCGGGTGGGATGCTCCGGCGGCAGGAACCGCTCGTTGATCGATCCGAAGGCGAGGTTGCGCATCGGCAGGATCACCAGCAGCAACCCGAGACAGACCACGAATCCCACCGCCAGCGGACGCTTCATGACCCGGCCCGCGATGCGGCCCCACACATTGTCGGGCTCCTGGTTCGGGGCGCTGGTGCGGCGGAACCAGGCGACGCCGAACCGATCCACTCGGCGCCCGAGCACCGCCAGCAGGGCGGGCAACACCGTGATCGAGGTGAGCGCTGCCAGTGAGATGGTGATGATGGCACCGTAGGCGAAGGATTTCAGGAATCCCTGCGGGAAGACCAGGATGGCGCCCGCCGCAACGACCACGATGGTGGCCGAGAACAGCACGGTGCGACCCGCGGTCGACACCGAGCGGCGCACGGCGTCGTCCACCTCGCGGCCGTCGGCCAGCTCTTCCCGGAACCGGCTGAGCACGAACAGCCCGTAGTCGATGGCCAGCCCGAGCCCGACCATCGAAACCACCGGGGAGACGAACGAATTCACCTCGGTCACCGTGGTGAGCAGCCGCAGCAGGCCCCAGGCGCCCAGCACGGTGAGCCCGCCGACGATCAGCGGCAGCGCCGCGGCCACCACCCCACCGAACAGGAAGAACAGCAGCACCGCCACCGCGGGGATGGCGAACAGCTCCATTCGCCGCTGATCATCGGCCATGGTGTCGTTCAACGCGCCGGCCACGGCCTGTCCACCCGCGACTTCCATATCGACGCCCGGCAGGGTGAGAGCAGGGGCGACGGCGCGGAAGTTGCGCATCTGCGCGGTGTCATCGGTGCCGCTGATCGCCACCGACGCGAAGGCGTGCCGTCGGTCGTCGGTGCCGAAGATATCGGGCATGGCCACGCCGGTGTCGGTCGGCCAGAAGGCGCCGTTGACGCGCTCGATCTGCTCGGGGAACCGTTGCGGCAGTGCGTTCAGCCACGCCACGATCGGGTCGGCGAACGCCGGGTCATCGATGGCCGTGCCCTCGGGAGCGTGGAACAGCAGCAGCACATCGGCGCTGTGGTCGGTGCCGAACACCTCATCGCGCAATTGCGCCGCGCGCACCGACTCCGAGCCCGGATCATCCCAGCCGCTGGAACTGAGCTGCCCGCCCAGCCCGAGCCCGTACCAGCCGAGGGCCAGCAGTCCGGCCACCATCACCCCGATGACGGTGAAACGCCGCCGCACCACCACATCGGCCCACTGTGTCAATTCGGCGAACAATTGCCGCCTCCCATTTTCATTGCACGGTTCGGCCCGGTCTGCTGCTACGCGGCGCCGACTCCGCCGGGCATCATCGGACAAGGCGGGACGAAATGTACTCACGAATTCACCACCGGTAGCGATGAATAATCGCGGATGCCGGCTGTATGCATGAGGATCGACGCGACGATACAACTTCGCCGCAGCGCTCCGGGCGGAACGGTGCCGATTTCCGTGGCGTCACAAGAGCGAGTCGTAATCGTTTGTGACGCATGTGTATCGGTGCGCCGTGCGTCGTCAAGGGGCGTGCGCTTGCGGCTTTGTCCGGTGTGGAATGCGGTGGTGAAATGCGGATTCACGACTCTCGCCGGTCGTCGGAGCCGGTCGCCTTCCGGTGCGCCGGGTGGCGGACTGGTGTGCGATCACAAGCCGCACCGGTACGCGCCAGTGGAGTTCCCCAACCTCGGTCGAATCGTTTCCATATCGTTTCGTTCGGTCATAGTTTGGGCCCCATCGGTCGACTGCGTAGGGCCGCATGAGACGAGTGTGATCGCCGAGAAAAGGTTGCGGTGATCGCCGCTACCGAGACACCGGAGGAATGTGTGTCTGATATTGCCATCGTGGGTATTGGTTGTCGGTTCGCGGGTGGAATCGACTCACCGGAGACCTTCTGGGATTTCGTGATCGACAAGCGGGACGGCGTCGTCGACATGCCCGCCGACCGCTGGGACTACCGCCGCTACTACGACCCGGAGCCGCGCACACCTGGCCGCTCCTACACAAAGCGCGGCGCCTTCATGACCATCGATCCGTGGGAATTCGACCCCGACTTCTTCGGCATCTCACCGCGTGAGGCGACGGTGCTCGACCCGCAGCAGCGACTGATGCTCGAGGTCACCTGGGAAGCGCTCGACGACGCCGGGTACGCCGGACGCGCAGCCGGCTCGTCGGTCGGCGTGTACGTCGGCGGGTTCGTGGTGGACCAGTCGGTGATCGGCGTGGTCGGTCCCGCGCTGTTCCACACCGATATGCACACCCCGGCCAGCGCGTCCTACACCATGCTGTCGAACCGGATCGCCTACGCGCTCAATCTCGTCGGCCCGGCGATCACCGTCGACACCGCCTGCTCGTCGTCGCTGGTCGCGTTCCATCTGGCCTGCCAGGCACTCGACAACGACGACTGCGAAGTGGCGCTGGCGGGCGGGGTGAACGTGATGTTGCAGCCGGAGACGTTCGTCCTGATGTGCAAGGGCGGCTTCCTCGCCGCCGACGGCCGCTGCAAATCCTTCGACGCCTCCGCCGACGGATACGGTCGCGGCGAGGGTGCGGGCATGGTGGTGCTGAAGAAGCTCGACGCCGCCGAGCGCGACGGCGACCGGATCTATGCCGTGGTCAAGGCCACCGGATCGAATCAGGACGGGCGCACCACCGCGATCACCGTGCCCAATGTCGATTCGCAAGAGGCGCTGGCGCGTTCGGTGTGCGAGCGTTCGGGCCTGGCCCCGGAATCCATCACCTACCTCGAAGCACACGGCACCGGCACGCTGGTCGGCGACCCGGTCGAATTGCGGGCCCTCGGCCAGGTATTCGGTGCGGCGACCGGGCGTGACGGCACTGTCGGCGTCGGCTCGGTGAAGGCGACCATCGGGCACACCGAGGCCGCCGCGGGCGTGGCCAGCGTCATCAAGGCGGCACTGGCCATCAAGCATCGCACGCTGCCGCCGCAGGGCTGGCTGGAGAAACAGAACCCCGACATCCCGTTCGACGAGCTGGGCCTGCACGTGCAGACCGAGGCACAACCGCTGCCCGCCGACGCGCCGCCGATGTCGGTGGCGGTCAACGGCTTCGGCTACGGCGGCACCAACGCCCACGCCATCTTGCAGGAGTACCGGGGCGCTCCCCGGCAGCCTGCCGAGACCAGGACGAGCTGGACCCACCTGGGCATCCTGCCCATCTCCGCGCGCAGCACCGCCGCCGCCCGGACGCTGGCCGGACGTTTCGCCGACCTGCTCAGCGCCGGCGCCGACCCCGAGCACCTCGCCGAAGCGGCGTGGACGCGGATGGCGCAGCACCCGTACCGCACCGGTGTGCTGCTCGGCGACTCCACCGACGAGCTGATCCACGACCTGCGCGCCTACGCCGGCGGCGAAGGCCGCGACGCCTCCAAGACCATCATTTCCCGCGCCGCCGAACCGGTGTTCGTGTTCTCCGGCATGGGCCCGCAGCACTGGAAGATGGGCCGGGAACTGCTCGCCGACGGCGGCGCGTTCGCCGCGGCCGCCGCGGAGGTCGACGCCGAGTTCCGGGCCGTCGCGGGCTGGTCGATCATCGAGGAGCTGCGCAAACCCGAGGACGAGTCGCGGGTCACCCACACCGAGGTGGCGCAGCCGGCCAACTTCCTGGTGCAGGTCGGGCTCGTGCGTGAGCTGGCGCAGTACGGGATCGAGCCCGCCGCGATCGTCGGCCACAGCGTCGGCGAGGTGTCGGCGGCCTACATCAGCGGGATGCTGTCACTGCCGGACGCGGTGCGCGTGGCCTACCACCGGGCCCGGTTGCAGGCGACCACCGCGGGCACCGGCGGTATGCTCGCGGTCGGTCTGAGCCAGGAGCAGGCAGTCGAACTCATCGGCGGCGATCCGCGCATCGATATCGCAGCCATCAACAGCCCCACCGCACTCACCCTCTCCGGTGACGTGCAGAGGTTGGACGAGCTGGCCGAAAAGCTCACCGAGGAGGGTGTTTTCGCCCGGCGCCTGCGCGTCGAAGTGCCCTATCACAGCAAGCTGATGGAGCCGATCGAAGCCGAACTGCGTGAGGTGCTCGCCGGGCTGGACCCGCGTGCGCCCAGGGTGCCGCTGTACTCGACGGTCACCGGCGCACAGGTCACCGAGGGCGACTGGAACGCCGAGTACTGGTGGTCGAATGTGCGTCAGCCGGTGCGCTTCTACGACGCCATCAGCGCGCTGACCGCCGCGGGCAGCCGCGTGTTCCTCGAGGTCGGCCCGCATCCGGTGCTGTCGGGCAATATTCGCGAGGCGATGCTCAGCGCCGACGTCAACGGCACCACCGTGGCGACCCTCGACCGCGAGCAGCCCGATGCGGTGAGCCTGCGCCGCACCCTGATCGGCCTGCACGCCGCCGGTGTGCTCGACCGCGACCAGCTGTTCCCGCCCGATCGCCCGGCCACTCCGCATCTGCCGCTGCCGCGCTACCCGTGGCAGCGCACCCGGCTGCATTCGGCGCTGCCACTGTTCGAACAGGCCCGCCTCGGCACCCCCGATTCCTATGCGATGCTGGGCGATCCGGACGTCGAGGGCCGCCCCGAATGGTTGTTGCAGGTGGGGACCGAAGTGCTGCCGTGGCTGTCGGATCACGTGGTCAACGGCATCAAGATCATGCCAGGTGCGGCCTACCTGGACGCGGCGCTCAGTGCCACCGCGTCCAGGATCGGCGCGAAACAGGTCGCCTTGGAAGGGGTGCGGTTCATCGCGCCGCTGATCATGGGCGCACCGGACGTGCCGCTGGTCGCGTTGAGCGTGGAGGAGGCCAGTGGCCGCTTCCTGATCCGGTCGCGCAGCGCCACCGGAACCGCATGGACGGTGCACGCCTCCGGGCGGACGTTGACCGGCAGCCATGAGCAGACCGTGGTCCGGGTGCCGTCCATCGAGGTCGGCGTGGATGTGGATCCGGCGATGTTCTACTCCGGTCTGGCCGCGGCGGGCCTGCAGTACGGTCCGTCGTTCCAGCGGGTGACGTCGGTGCGGGTCGGCCGCGACGCGGTGGTGGCCACCGTCGACGGCTCGATCGCCGCCGATTCCGGGCACCTCGCCCACCCCGCCGTCGTCGACGCCGCCATGCAGTGCGCCGCCCTGTTGTTCGCCGATGAACGCATCAACGAGGGCGTGATGGTGCCCGTCGGTGTGGCAGCCGTTCGCCTGCTGGCCGATCTGCCGGACGAGATCACCGTCGTCGTCCGGCGGGACCCGTCGGCCCGACTGCGCGCCGACGTGGATCTGCTCGACTCCGATCACCTGCTGGTCGCCAGGCTGACGGGCCTGCAGATCGGTGCGCTCAAACCCGGTGACAGCCCGATGCACCGGATGGCCGATTTCTACTACAGCGACACCATGGAACAGCGGGACCCGATCGACCCGGCCGCGCTGGCCGAGGCCGGAACGGTGTCCACCGTCATCGTGCAACTCGGTGCGGGCAGCCGTGCGGGCGAACTCGCGGCCGCGCTGCCCGGTTCACGGCTCTACGTCGCCGATCCGGCCGCGGATTCGCTCGACGCCGACCTGGTCGCGAACCTGGCGGCCGCCAGGGCCGACGGCACCGATCGACTGCATGTCTGCCTCGTCGCAGGCACGGTCGACGACGATATGACCGCCCTGTGGACGTTGAAGCGTCTCGCGGTCGCGGTGGACGAATTCGCCAACCCACCCGTCGAGGGCGCCGACACCCCGCAATCGGTCTTCGGTGACGGCGTCGTCCACTGCACCCTGGTCACCGAGGGCGCGTTCACCCTGCCCGACAGCCAGGTTCCGCCGAATCCGCATCAGGCCGCGCTGGCCGGTGCCCGGCGCGTGCTGCTCAACGAGCAGACCCCGCTGCGGTGGCGGCTCGTCGACATCGAGCCGGGCACCGCGATCGCCGACCTGGTCGCCGAACTGGCCGTGCCGGGCGCTTTCTCGCACGACAACTGTGACGAGGTGCTGTTGCGCGATGGCACACGCTGGGCGCCGGTGGTCACCAAGCCGCTGCCCGACCGGCTCGAGGAACTCGATGCGACGACACCGCTGACCGATCCGGAGGCGAACTTCGCACTCGACATCCCACGCAACCGGCTGCTGTCGGCGCTGGCCTGGCGAGAATGCCCGCGCACGGCACCGGGCGCCGGTCAGATCGAGGTCCGTATGCAGGTCATCGGCTTGAACTACAAGGACCCGCTCAAGATCATCGGGCTGCTCGGTGAACGCGAGCTGGCGCCGACCTACTTCGGCACCGTGCCGGGTATGGAAGGCGTCGGGACCGTGGTGCGCGTCGGCGACGGCGTCGATGACGTCGCGGTCGGTGACCTGGTGGCGGTGGCCTCCAAGGGCATGATGCGCCGGTACGCCGTGGTGGACCGGCAGCTCGCGGTCGTGCTGCCCGCCGACACCGATCCCGCCCACTGCACCAGCACCATCGCCTTCGGCACCGCCGAATACGCGCTGCTGGATCTGGCGAGGCTGGAGCCGGGGGAGACGGTGCTGATCCACGGCGCGGCCGGCGGCGTCGGCACCGCCGCCATCCAGGTGGCGAAGGCACGCGGAGCCCGCATCATCGGCACCGCGAGCACCGACGAACGCCGTGCCCATGTGCTCGCCCTCGGCGCCGATTACGCGGTGAATTCGCGCTCGCTCAACTTCGTCGACGATGTGCTGGCCCTGACCAATGGCGTGGGTGCCGATGTGATCGTCAGCAGTGCGCCGGGGGAGATCCTGCGGCAGAACTTCAATGCCGCCGCGGAGTTCGGCCGGATCGTCGAGGTCGGTAAGGCCGACATCTATACCGGCGGACTGCTGGAGCTGGCCAACTTCGACAAGAACCTCGCCTACTACTCGATGGACCTGGACCGGCTGGTGGCGGTGCAGCCGCAGCGGCTGGCCCGGCTGCTCGAGCGGGTGTTCGAGAAGGTCACCGACGGCACCTACACTCCGCTGCCGTACCAGCTGTACGAAACCGAAGAGGTGAGCAAGGCGTTCGAAGAGACGTTGCGCTCGTCGCGGCCGGCCCGGATCGCCCTGCGGATGGATTCACCCGAACCGCCGGTGCGGCCCCACCTGCCCGAGGTCGAGATCAGCGACACCGCGAGCTACCTCGTCACCGGCGGTTTCGGTGGGTTCGGCCTGGCGATCGGCCGCTGGCTGGCGCTGCGCGGTGCGCGCAGACTGGTGCTGCTCGGCCGGCGCGGCCCGGCCACCGAGGAGGCGCGTCAGCAGCTCGACGCGTGGCGCACCGTCGGCATCGAGGTGATCGAGGAACTCGCCGACGTCACCGATGCCGATGCGATCGCCGCGGTGATCGCCCGCAACCACAGCGCCGAGCATCCGTTGCGCGGGGTGTTCCACGCCGCGGGCGCGGTGGCCGACAACCGCATCTCGAAGATGGAATACGAACAGCTGGACCGGGTGTACCGGCCGAAGGTGCACGGTGCGCAGGTGGTGCACCGGGCCGTCGCCGACGCCGGGATCACCCTCGACATGTTCGTGCTCTGCTCCTCGGGCGGCTCGATGTACGGCATCTACGGCCAGTACAACTACTGCGCGGCCAACGTCGCGGTGGAATCGCTGGCCGAGAAGTGGTCGCGGGCCGGTGAGCGGGCGCTGTGCATCGGCTGGGGCCACCTCTCCGGCGCCACCGGCGGCATGGCCTCCGACGAAACCGCCGAAAAATACCTCGACCTGGTCGGTTTCGGCCCGATCGACATGGCCGACGCCACCGCCTACATGGAGCAGACCCTGCGGCTCGGAGTGTCGCGTGCGGCGATCATCCCGACCGACTGGGCCAAACTGACCGGCACCTTCCCCCAGTTGACCCGCACCGGGCGCACCATCGCGCTGGCCAAGGCTTCCGCCAAGGACACCTCGGAACTGGCGCGGCTGCGCGAGGAACTGGCCGCCATGGAGGAGACCAAACGGGGCACCTACATCGCCCGCAAGATGGCCGAGGAACTGGCCGTGGTCATGGGCGTGCCGGTGGAGTCGATCGACATGACGGTCCCGGTGCCGGAGCTCGGTCTCGACTCGCTGATGGCGGTCGAATTGGGCGCTCGCGTCACCAAGACGCTCGGGATCGATCTGATGTCGTTGCAGATGGGTCGCTCGTTCAGCTTGGAACAGGCCGGTCCGAAGGTCGCGGAGCTGATCCTCGCCCACGACGCCGGGCAGACGCAGCCGGTGCCGGAAGCGCCGGTGGTGGTCGCCGCCGCCGCGAACGGCCACAGCGACGCGGGTGCCGCGCACCCGAACGGGAACGGTTCCGCGGCGAGCGACCTCGTCGACGAATCGTCCATGGCCGTGGCCCGATAGGGAACGAGGACACCGACATGGTCGATTTCGGTCTCATCGATGAGTGGGAGCCGGCCCCCGGCCGTCTCATCACCTGGGTCGCCTCGCCGCGCTCGCTCGAACGTGCGCAACAGGCGCCGGAACATCCGGCGCCGCCGTCACTGCAACAGGAACAGTATCTGCGGCTGGCCGACCGGCACGCGCACGCCGAATTCCGGTTCTCCGGGCTGTGCCTGGTCACCGCGGAAATCCCGATCGGCGATCTGGACCGGGACACGATGACCCGGGTGATCCATCAGTTCCTGTTGCGGCACGACACCTTCCGCACCTGGTTCGCCATCGAACCGGGTGGGGTGGTGCGGCGGCATCTGGTACCCGAGGACGCGGTCGAGTTCGTACCCATCGATTACGGCATGATCGACGACTCGGAATCGATTCGCACCCACGTGGAGAAGACCACACCGGGTCCGTTCCAATGGGATTGCTTCACCTTCGGTGCGATCGAACACGGCGAATCGACCACGGTGTACCTCGCCGTCGACCACCTGCACACCGACGGGTTGGGGCAGTACCTGTCCGCGTCCGATTTCGCACAGCTGTACGCGGCGCAGATGTGGGGCGAGGCGGAGCCGTTACCGCCGGCGGCGAGCTACCTGGACTACTGCCTGGCCGAGCGCGCGCACAGCGACCGGTTGACGTTGTCGTCGCCGGGAGTGCGCAAATGGCTGGAGCTGTTGCGGGGCAACGATAATCGGCTGCCGTCGTTTCCGCTGGATCTCGGCAAGCGGTCCGACGGATACAACCGCAGCGCGCACCGCAGCATTCTGCTGTTGGACGAGGACGACGCCGCCAGGTTCGAGCAGGTGTGCCGCGCGCACGACGCCGAATTCGTCGGCGGCGCGTTCGCGGCCGCCGCGCTGGCCGAACGAGAACTCACCGATTCCGATTACTACTTCGGCATGACGCCGATCAGTACCAGGACATCGGCGGCCGAAGGTAATTCGGTGGGCTGGTACGTGACCCTCGTGCCCGTCGCGTTCCCACTCGGGCCGAGCACCCCCCACACCCGGGCGCTGACCATCGCCCAGCGCGCCTACGAGAACGGGCTCCGGCTGGCGCCCACGTCCTTTCACCGCGTGCTGGAACTGCTGCCCGCCGATTCCGAGATCAAGGCCGAACCGGGCTGGGTCACCCCGATGATCTCGTTCATCGACGCACGGGATTTCACCGGGCACGAGTTCTTCGACGAGATCACCGCGGGCGTGTACGCCAACCGCGCTGCCTCCGAGGAAGTGCTCATCTGGATCAACCGGCTGCCGACGGGGACGTGGTTGAGCGTCATCTATCCAGGCACCGAGGTCGCGCACGCTTCGGTGGAACGCTACGTCGCCGCCATGAAATCGGTGTTCGTGGCCATCGCCGCGACCGCGGAACCCCGCTGACCCAGGAGGATATGTGCCCACCGTGTTCCGGGATCCGTGGATTCCCGACGGCGAGAAATCGGTGTATTCGGTCCGGCCCGCCGATCAGCCACAGGGCTTCGAGATGACCAACCTCATCGTGCGGGAGCCCGGCGGGTACCTCTCGACGGTCGAGGCCCGCCTCGGCGGGGCGGGGCGCGGTGGCAGCGATCTGTCCATGACGATCGAGCAGCGGTTCAAACGCGCGGGCGAGCGGTTGCGGGCCGAGCACTACCGAGCCGAAACCCGGTCCGGCAGCACGGTGGTCTCGCGGGAAGAAGCGAACTTCCTGCACACCACGCATCTGCAATTCGGTGCGGGACCGGCGCCGTTTCCGCTGAACATCATGCCGATCGCGGGCGGGTTGACGCTGCTGCGCGGTCTCGAATTCGCCGAGGGGCATATCGAGCAGATCGACGTCTGGCTGGCCTTCTCCGTGCATTGGCCGTTGCTCGCCAAGATCGAAAAGCGCATGACCGTCGAGGTGCCCGCGGGCAGCGTGCCGTGCTGGCAGGTACGGCTGCGGCCCGGGTTCGCGCAGGTGAACATGCTGCTGGACAAGGTGATCGGCGGCATCCTGCCGCCGTTCATCGCCCATTTCGAGGAAGCGGCGCCGCATCGGCTGGTGCGGATGAGCTTCCCCACCCAGCTGGCGCTGTCGGGGCAGCGCGCGATCATGGAGCTCACTGCGTGACGATGGTGCCGGATCTGGCGACGCTGCGGGAGAAGGTCAGCGGCGAACTGCCGGCCTGGCTGGCCTTCGCCGGCTGCCTGATCGCGGTGTTCATGCAGATGATCGACGTGACGATCGTCAACACCGCGCTGCCCGAGCTGACCGCCGATCTGGGCGCCTCCCGGTCGGCACAGCTGCTGGTGATCTCGGGGTATTCGCTGGCCTTCGCCTGCACGCTGCTCACCGCCGCCCGGATCGGCGCCATGGTGGGCAGGCGGGTGATGTTCCTGGCCTCGGTGGTCGCCTTCACCGCCGCATCGCTGTGGTGTGGGCTGGCGACCGGTGCGACGGAGTTGGTGCTCGCCCGCGTCATCCAGGGCGCGGCGGGCGCGGGGATGGCGGCACAGACCATTGCGATTCTGACCGCGAGCTTTCCACGCGAACGTCATCCACTGGTCTTCGCGCTCTATGGCGGCGTCGCTGGTTTCGCCGGAATGCTCGGCCCGATCGTCGGTGGTGCGCTGATCACCCTCGATATCGGTGGCTGGGGGTGGCGGTCGGTGTTCCTGATCAACCTGCCGATCGGCGTTCTCGCCTTCGTGCTGGCCTGGCGGTACCTGCGGATGGGCCGGCCGGAGGGCCGCGACCGGCTCGATCTCGGCGGTGTGGTGCTGTCGACGGCCGGCTTGTTCGCGCTGATCTTCGCCCTCGCCCAGATCCAGGAGCACGGCTGGAACCCGGAGCTGATCGCGGTGGGTGCGGCCGGGCTCGCCCTCGCAGCGGTATTCCTCGCCCATCAACGCAGGCAGGCGGTGCGCGGCGCGAGCAGGCTGGTTCGCCTCGAGCTCTTCGACGACCAGGGCTTCCGCATCGGCTCGATCCTGGTGTGCGCCTTCTTCGGCCTGTTCACCGCCTTCGTCTTCGCCGCCTCCATCACCATGCAGGATGTGCTCGGCTATTCGCCGTGGCGCACCGGCCTGGTGATGACCCTGTTCGCCCTCGGCGCGGGCGCCGGTGCGATCGGCTCGCTGATCCTGGTGCAGCGCTGGGGAATCCGCGTTCTCGCCGCAGGCATCGCCCTGTTCGGCGGCTGCATGACCGCGGGCGCGATCTACCTCCACCTCAGCGGGGGCGAGATCAACGCGCTGCTCTGGGCCGGGCCGGTGTTCGCCTCGGGGTTCGGCGTCGGCGTTTTCGGCGTGCAACTCCAACCGATCATGCTGTCCGGCTTGGACGCCGACCGGATGGCGGAAGCTTCCGGTGTGCTGCCCACCATCGAACAGATCGGCAACGCCGTCGGTCTCGCGGTGCTGACCACACTGTTCTTCGGTTCGCACACCGTCGCCGGCACCATCACGATGATGGCGGCTATCGCGGTGGTGGCCATGGGTATCGGATTGCTGACACTCGCCATGCCGGAGCCCGGGGACCGCAGGGAGACCGAGTGAGTGCCGGTCCCCGAGTGTCGTAACCCGCTCAGGCGTCGACCGGGCTGTTCTCGCGGCTGTCAACCCCGAAATTCGCACCCTGGATGTCGCACCAAAGGAGGATGCTCGGCCGAGGGAGGTCGCGGATCATCAGGTGATGCGGTGGGCGAGAGTTGTTCTTGCGGTGATGTTCACGGTGACCGTCGCGGGATGCGCGGCCACCGGAGAGCGCGTCGATCAGGCGTCGGCGATGGTGGCCCGCTTGGCCGCGGAGGCCGACGCCGTGCCCACGCCGGAGCTGAGGTGGGATGCGTGTGCGGAGCCGGGGCTCGACGGCCATCAGTGCGCTCGGGTGCGGGTGCCGGTGGACTACGCGCGGCCGCAGGGGCGAACGGTGTCGTTGGCGCTGGTCCGGCAGCCCGCCGCCGATCCGGAGCAGCGCATCGGGACGGTTTTCGCGGCGGTCGGTGGGCCGGGCGGCTCGGGATACGACTGGGCCCGCGACACCGAGATTCTGTCGGGTGAGATCGCGCGACGCTTCGATGTCGTGACCTTCGATCAGCGGGGCATCGGGCGCAGCGGACAGGTGCGATGTTTCGCCGACGATGCCGCGCAACAACAGTTCTGGGATGGCCTGCGCATTCCACCGGTGAACGGTGAGCAGGACAGGGCGGCTGCGGCGGCGGCTCGGCAACTGGCCGCCGGGTGCGCCGAGCACAGCGGTGCGATGCTTCCGTACCTGACCACCGTCGACGCGGCGCGCGATCTGGAACTGTTGCGTCGCGCGGTCGGCGAGCCGCAGATGACCTACGTCGGTTACTCCTACGCCAGCTACCTGGGCCAGGTGTACGGCGCGCTGTTCCCCGACCGGGTGCGCGCCTTGCAGCTCGGTTCCATGATCGACCCCCAGCGGTATACCAACGACAGCGTCACCGCCCTCGGTGACGCTGCCACCGGCACCGAGGAAGTGCTCACCGAATTCCTGCGATTGTGCGAGACCGCCGCGCCCGGCGCCTGCGCGTTCGCCGGCGGGAATCTCCGTCAGCGGCACACTACGCTGCTCGCATCGCTCGAACGGGCTCCGATCGTGATCGGGTCGGGCGCCGAGGCGCTGCCGTTCAGCTACCACGATCTGATGCTGGTGCACGCGGCTCTGCTCTACGATCCCGATCAGGGCTGGTCCGCACTGGCCCGGCTACTGTCCGAGCTCGAACGGGCAGCGCTCGGCGATCCGGCCGCTGCCCGCGCGATTCTGGCGTCGGCGCCGTTCGACTACGACTTCCTCGAGTCCTACGTCGCGATCAGTTGTGCCGACAACTCACTGCCGCGCGATCCGGACCGCTGGCCGGAACTCGGGCGCGAACTCGACCGCACCGCACCCACTTTCGGCGGCTACTGGCTGTATCCGCTCCAGGCTTGCGCTGCCTGGCCCGCACCCGAGTCGGGCTACCCGCAGCGTTATCTCGGACCGTGGACGTTGCGCACCAGAACGCCCGCGCTGCTGATCAACAACCGTTTCGATCCTGCCACCCCGCTGCCTGCTGCCCAACGCGCACAGCACGCACTCGGCAACGCACACCTGATGGTGATTCCCGGGTATGGGCACGACCCGACCAGCCCGTGCGTGCGCGCTGCCCAGGAGCGGTATCTGATCGAGCTGGAACTTCCCGCTGCTGGATGCCCGGCCGCTCATCGGCCGTTCACCGCTTGAGCGGCAGTCGGCGCACCGAGTGCGACGGCCCGCGGCGTCCACCTCCTACCGCGGGCCGACACGAGCAACCGCGTCGTCGGAAATCTCTCGATTACGGCGTCGAGAACCCGATGAGCGCGCCGATGCCCGCGCCGATCGGCACGGTGACCAAGGCGCCGACTCCGCCGAGGAAGAAGCCGAGGACCGCGCCGATTCCGGCGCCGATGAGTGCGCCGACGCCCGCGTTGTGCTGCTTGCGAGCGAGGGTGGCGGCATCGTCGTCGACGAAGGAGGCGAGGCGGTCGGTGGTGGTGGCCGGGGCGCCGACGGGGGTGAGGGTGAGGGTGCGGCCCGCGTCGCTGATCTGCGGCGCGAGGCCGAACTTGTGGCCGTCGGCGACGAAGGCCATCGGAAGGGTGGCGACCACTCGGCCGGTGCCATCGGCGAGGGTGACGGCCTTTCCGTCCGCGGTGAGCGCGAAGCCGCCCTGGGCGACGGTGGCCGACACGCCGGTGCCGTCGGCGGTGGGTGCTGCGGTGTAGCCGATGCCCTGTTCGGTGCCGTGTACCGCGATGGCGTCGGGGGCCGGTGCTGCCGGGTGGGCGTGCACGACACCCGCGGAAGCGCCCAGTACCCCGATGGTCAGGAAGGCGGTGGCGGTGAAACGCTTGAATCTCATCTGAATCCCCACTTAGTCCGATGCGGCACGACGGCCGACACGTCCCCTCTGCGCCGAAGGCTTCGTTCATTGTGATCGATAAGGTATTGCGCTGCAAGGGTATTCGCTCATAGATAGCTGGCGGCCGAATACTCGGAGCGGATCGGGCGCACTGCGCAGCGGTGTCTTGGCACCACGGCCACCTCGCTCGACGCCGAGGACCGGGACTATCGTGGAATATCCTGCGCCCGCCACCACGTTCTACTGGTCGACCAGAGGCGCGGACGGCGCTATCCGGAAGCAGTGAAGGAGACGGTGTGAGCAATCCACGGAAGGCGATTTTGGCCGGCGGATGCTTCTGGGGGATGCAGGACCTGATTCGCAAGCAGCCGGGGGTGCTGTCGACGCGGGTCGGCTACACCGGCGGCAGCAACGACCACCCGACCTACCGCAATCACCCGGGCCACGCCGAGGCGGTGGAGATCGTCTACGACCCGGATCGGACCGACTACCGCGCCCTGCTGGAATTCTTCTTCCAGATCCACGACCCGACGACCAAGAACCGCCAGGGCAACGACATCGGCACCAGCTACCGGTCGGAGATCTTCTACCTCGACGAGGACCAGCGGCGCACCGCGCTGGACACCATCGCCGACGTCGAGGACTCGGGCCTCTGGCCGGGCAAGGTGGTCACCGAGGTGTCCCCGGCTCGCGAGTTCTGGGAGGCCGAGCCGGAGCACCAGGACTACCTCGAGCGCTTCCCCGACGGCTACACCTGCCACTTCCCCCGTCCGGGCTGGAAGCTGCCCAAGCGCAGCACGGCGAGGCAGTAACTCTCGGTTGTATCGCGGTGGCAGGCCGTCGGCGTTGCCATCGCTTGCCGTTCCGCCGGGCACGCGCATTCCGCATTGCTGTCCCGTGGCTGGTCGGCCGGGGACCGAGGTGCCCGCTGCGATGGGGGGGAGTAGGCGTCGGTGCGGCAAGTCCACGGCAAGGAGCCGCTACCAGACGCCGGGCTTCGGTGCCCGAATTTCGTTGCGTGAACCTGGGTCGCAGTGGCGTCGAGAGGTTCGCTGCCGAACGTCCGTGCCGAGCGTGATGCCAACGGCCGATCGGGTCGAAGCCGGGCAATCCGCGGCGAAATACCCTGTCGCCTAGCATAATAGGCCGTGCTCACGCGGAGATGACGGCTGGGACTGGGGGGCGATGCTGACCCGTAGGACGGTGTTGCATGCGGCGCTGGTGGCGCCGCTGGCGGCGTGTGGCGACGGTGTGCTTGGGACGCCGGGGGCGGTGCGGATCGCGGTGGCGTGGAGCGGGTCGGAGCTGGCGGCGTTCCGGCGGGTGCTGGAGGCGCTGGGCTTGTCGGGCTCGGTGGATGTGATTCCGCTCGGTGATGAGATCGGTACGGCGTTGACCGGTGGGCGTTCGGCGCCGGAGTTGGTGATGTTGCCGCTGGCCGGGCGCGTGCGTGAGCTGGCGGCCCGGGGTGCGCTACGGGATGTGCCCGAGTCCCTGTGGGCGGATGAGGCGCTGGAGCCGCGTTACCCCGCGGTGTGGCGGGGGCTGCTCTACCACGACGGACGCCCCTACGGTGTGCCGTTCAAGGCCGCGGACAAATCGCTGGTCTGGTACGACCGGGAATCGGCGCGCGACTACGAGCTCGGCGATCCGGCCCGGTGGACCCTGGAGGACTGGCTCACCCGCATCGAGTTCCTCGCCGGCAAGGACATGCATTTGCTCGCGTTATCGGCGGGAGACGGCTGGGCATTGACCGACCTGTTCGAAAACCTGCTGTACGCCGAATCTCCGGACACCTACATCGCGCTCGCGGACGCAGGCCCGGACGCGGTCTGGGAACGCGACGCGGTGCGCGCGGCTCTGCACCGGCTCGGCACCTGGTCGGTGCACGAATCGGCCTATCCCGGCGGCATCGGCACGGCACTCACCATGCAGTTCTCCGATGCGGTGCGGGAGGTGTTCGAACGGCGCCGGGCGGTGATGGTGGTGGCGCCGGATTTCGCCGAGCCGGTGGTGCGCAAGGCCGTCGCGGCCTCGGGTCGCAATCCGTACGACGTCGTCGGTGTCACGGGTTTTCCCGCGGTCGAGGCCGACGGTCCCGCGCCACTGATCTTCGGCGGCGACGCGCTCGTGCTGAACCGGGCCGCCGATGAGCGGGCCGAGCGGGTGCTCGTCGCGCTGGCCGCGCCCGCGGCGCCGTTGCAGTGGATCAACTCGTTTCACGGGTTCCTCGCCCCGAATCTGGCCACCGATGCCGCCTATTCGCCGTTCCTGCGGATGTCGGCCCAGCGGCTGCGCGGCGAGGTGGTCTTCGAACTGCCCGACCGATTCGGCCCGGCCGGCGGCCGCCATGAATTGTGGCGGGTACTGACCGAGTACCTGATCGCCGTCGACGCGGACCGCGCCCACGTCGTCCGCGCGGTCAACCAGGCCGTCCTCGCTCTCACCGGGCGGTGAGATGAACACCATCCCCGGTTTCTCCAGCAACGGTGTGCGGCTCGAGCTCGCGACGCGGCGGATGCGTGGCGCGCTGATCGGCGGCAGGCATCCCTGGCGTGGGTGGGAACGAGCCCAGCTCGTGCCCGCGGTGCTGCTGCAGGTGCTGTTGGTGGTCGCCTCGGCGTGGACGGTGGCGACCGCCGGGCCGCGAGTGGGTGTGCCGCTGGCTGTGCTCGCCTGCGGGGTCGCCGCGGTGTTCGTGCTGCGGAAGGCGGTGCGTCCGCAGCCGCGGGCACTCATGTGGACCGTGTATGCCGTAGTGCTCGCGCCGGGTCCGTTGCTGTTCTGCCGCATCGCGAATGCCGACGAGCTCGGGGTGTATGCGCGCACGCTGCTGTTCGTGGCGGCCGGGCTGGTGTTGATGGCGCTGGCGCTGGCCGCGGCGTGGTTCGGGCGCGGAGTGCGCTGGGTGTGGCTGCCGCTGGTGGTGCCGTTCGGCATCGCCGCGTTCGTCTCGGGTCTGGCATTCCGGGTGATGTTCGACCAGGCGGTGCCCGTCGGCGACGTCGGCACCTTCCGCACGGGGTACCGATGGATGCCGTTGTTCGCCTTCTGGTGGACCTGGTTCGGTTTTCTCGCAGGCATCTTCTCGGCGGCGCTGCGCGCGATCGAAGCGGACTCGGTGCGCTGGGGTTACCTCACCGGTCCCACCACCGCGTTCCGGCCCGCGGTGCTGATGTGGCGGCTGCTGAGGCTGATGCAACCGGTGCTGCTGGTCACCGGGATCGCCGTGGTGGTCGCCGCGGCGCGGGTTTTCGACGTGATTCTCATCGGCGTTCCGGCCTCCTATCAGTACCAGCGCGACAGCGCGACCGTGCGCTGGTGGCGGTTGGTGACGGGGGAGAGCACCGCCGCCGAGGCGGCGATGTATTCGGTGCCGTTGGCGGTCCTGGTCGGCATGTGCGCGTTCGCGCTGTGGAAGGCGGGCGGCGCCAGGGAAATTCGCCTGCCATTGCGCCCGAACCCGCATGAGCCGTACGGCGTGCCACGCACGGCGTGGCCGACCACGGTGTTCGCGGTGCTGGTTGCCGCGGTGTTCGCGACGCCGCTGCTCATGCTGCTGTGGGTGTCGACGCGTCGTCCGGGTGGCCACGGCTGGCCCGCGCTCGGCCGGGTCTGGGAGGCCGGTCTGCCGTCGACGCTCGGCCTGACAACCCTGGTCGCGACCGTTGCCACCGTGCTTGCGGTTTCGGCGGCGCTGCCGGTGGCGCGCTGGCTGTCGACCACCGCGCCGGGCAGCTGGCGGTTCCGGATCGCCATCACCGGGCTGGTGGTGCTGGCCGTGCTGCCCGCCCAGATGTATCTGGGGCCGATCGACCAGGTGAGTGGGGCGCTCGGGTTCTCGGGGACGCAGTATCCGTTGATGCTGGTCCACGCCGCGGCCGGTATCCCGGTCACCGTGCTGATCCTGCGCGGTGCGTTACGGGCCGCCGCCGAGAATCCGCGCACGGCCGCGATCCACGGGCTGGCTCGCCCCGGGGCGGTGGCGCGGCGTTTGTGGGCCGGGGTCGGCGGCGCGGTAGTCGCCGCCGCGGTGCTGGAATTCGTTCAGGTGTGGAACGACTTCTTCGTCAGCCTGATGATCAGCGGGGCCGGGGTGAGCCCGTGGTCGCTGCTGCTGTGGGGCGAGGCCCGCCACTTCGAGGAGAATCTGCCGCAACTGGCGGCCGGATCACTGGTTTTCGCGATCGTGCCGGTCACGCTGTTGCTGGCCACCTGGCGGCGATTCCTGGTGCCGGCGCTCACCGGAGGAGTGCTGCGGTGACCGATCAGACGCCGCGGCCGCGATCCCCGGTAGTGCGTGCGGTGCCGTCCACCGGGATCCGCCTGCGGTTCGGCGGCGGCGCGCTGGCCGGCGCTATCCTGCTCGGACTGGTCATCAATATCGTGTCCAGTCTGTTCCTCGAACGCGGTGTGGGACTGCTGATCTCGGTGGCGCTGCTGGTGATCGGCGTGACCGTCGTCGTGGTGCTGGTGATTCGCTGGTTGTCGGCCGAACAGCGCAGACTGCGCGAAAGCCCGTACACCGCACGAGAACTCGAACTACTGGCGCAATTCGACGATGCCGAGACCCCGGTCGGCGTGCATACGTGTGCACCTCGCCCGCTGACGGTTCACCATGGCTCGGGCGTCGAGGCGAGGGTGCTCGGCGCGCTGCCGGTGCACGAATACACCGCCGCTGCCCTGCTCGATGTGCTGACCGCGATCCTGGACGCACCCACGCGCATTCCCGACGCGGGCGAGCCCGCCTACACCGGCGCGCCGCTGCTGCTAGCCGAACTCGAGCGCCAGGGATGCGTCGAGAACGCCGGAGTGCAGCAGTATCGCGTCGTCGCGGTGCCGCCGCCCGATGCGATGGCCGAGGTACGGGCGCAGGTGCAGTGGCAGGCCGCGATCACCGCACTGGCTCGCCACCACGCCGACCAGGCCGAACGATGGGCGATCGGCCTCGGCACGCTGCGCTTCGCCGCCGCAGCGCGCCGCTGGTTCGAGGTGGAAGAACCATTCCTGCGGCGGTTGGTGCTCGGCTGCGCGGAGCTCGGCGTGCGGCTGCCCCGCAGCGCGACGCCCGGACTGATCCGGATCACCGACGCCCTCGACGTATGGCACGCGCGCACCGGCGGCTACGACGTGCCGCTGGCCGAGGCGGTGGCCCGGCTGCCCGGACTCGACACCTTCGGCGCGCACGCCGCCCAGGTGCGGCTGCGCGCGGGCCGGGCCGAACGGACACCCCGCAACGGCCAGGGCGGCCGCTACGCCGATCTGGCCGCGCGCCGCGAACACGCAACGGCCCTCGCCGACCTCCCCGACCCGGCGGCGGGCCCGGAGCACCTCGAACAGGCCCGCAAGCGCCTCGAACGGGTCTGGTGGATGCTGCCGCGCGAAGACATCCCCGGCGAGGTATGCGCACTCGTCAACCTCGGGGTGGTCCTGTTGTGTCAGGGCAGGCTCGACGACGCGCAGGATCGTCTCGAACTGGCGGAGGCCCTGACCAGTCAAGGCCGCGACCCGGGCGGCCGCGCGCACATGCACGAAATCCTCGGGCATGTGTGGTGGGCGCGCGGCGAGGGGATCCGCGCGCTGCGGTGCTGGCGGCTCTCGCTCACCGCCAACCGCGCGCTGTGCGACGACCGTGCCGTCGCCCGCTGCCTCCAGCATCTTGCCGCGGCGGTGATCGTGGACCCGCGCTGCGCCGACGACGTCCTCGGACCCGACTCGGCCCGCCTGCCTCGCGCGGCCGTGAAGGAGGCGACCGGCTGGCTCGCCCACGCGCTTCGGCTCGATCCTCGCGCCTCGACCGCCGGTCACTACCGCGACCTGGCGATCAGGCAGTACGGCATCGTGCCGCTGACCAGCATCGGCCACTGGCCACTGGCACTAGAGGAGAGTGTGCCGGGGGAGTGATCAGTCCGGCGGCTCCTGCGCACCGTCGGTCTCGGCGATCTCCGGAGCCACCTCGCGGGTCGCCATGCCGCCGTCGCGGCCCTGATCGGTGGGACCGGGGCGTCCGCCCTCGGGCTCGTCGGCGTCGTCGGTGTCGTTCTGTCGGGGCATGGGAATCCTCCTCGGTGTTTTCTTGGCAGTACCCACTCCCACCGAGTTCGATCACGCACGAGCCACGAGCTTCGTGGCGAGCACAGTGACTGCGCTACCCCGGTGCGGGCAGCCGCGTCAGGCGGCCTGGTGGATTGCCTGCGCGGAGTCGCCGACGACGGCGGTTTCGGCTCCGGTGAGTGTGCGGATGAAGGCGATCTGCGCGGCACGTCCGCGCGCGGCCGAGCGTGCGAATTGGCCGGGGACGACGCGTGCCCACGCTGTGCGAGCGAGGTTGATCGGCGCGCGCAGCATCGGGTACCACGGCAACGTGTAGGCGGGGAGGCCGAGTTTCTTCATCGCGTCGGGGCCCAGCAGCATGGTGGCGATCGACAGGTGCTGCGAGCGGGCGATGCGCCGGCGCGGTCCGGCGAGGTGGTCGTAATGCCAGCCCAGCGGTTCGTCGCGCATCGGCAGCGCCAGCTGGGGCGAGGTCTCGTCGGGGTTCGTGATGGCCGTCATCGTGTGGTACAGGATGCGGACGCTGTCGCGGAAATCCTTGGGCAGGAAGCGTTCTTCCACGCCCATCACCCAGCCGACGTAGCGGGTGAAGTGCGCGACGGCGTCGGCGTCACGCGGGGTCACCAGCCCGCCCATGCCGATGGCGCCGATCATCGGAGCGATGAGCGCGCCGATGATCGTGGCGGCCATATCGGTCTGGTTGATCGGCAGACCCCATTCCTCGCCGCGCCAATCCGGTTGTGCCGCGATATGGCGGCGGACCATCGAATGGATCATCCGCACGTGCATCGTCGACCGGTAGCCGAGGCCGAGCGGCCGCATGCCGTCGGTCGAGGTGACGTCCATCGCCCACTGCGTCGTCTCGGCGAACCGCTTGGCCGGCCCCTTCTCCAAAGCCCCCGTGCGCAACAGGGTTTTGTTGAAACCCGAGGCGAGGTAGCCGCCGAGGAAGGACATGTCGCGCGCGACGTAGAGCCCGTCGCGGCCGCCGAGGCCGAAGACGAGTTCGGCGTGCCGGATCTTTCGCCAGTCGACCCAATCGGGGACGGCTTCGACGTACTCGAAGAACTCCCGCAGCGGCGCGGGAGCCTCCGGCACGGCGGCGATGCCCTCCCGCAGCGCGCGCTCGAACAGTGGGCGGGTGTTCGCCATCCCCTCGCGGTACATCCAGTCCACCAGCTCGTCCATCGGCTGGTCACCGATGGTCAGCGCCGCACCCAGTTCATCGAACTGAGCGGGTGTCGGCTTGCGCAGCCCGAGGAGGCGGGCGAACGGGGCCAGCCCAAGTCCGGGGACGGTCTGCGGCGCGTCCGGGTGCCGGCCGGGGATCGTCGAAGCCATGGTCACTCTCCTTTGAGTAGGCGCGCACGGCGGGAACCCCCAGGGATCGGCTGGAGCCCGCGTTGGCAGCTTCTGGCAAGAGTCTCTACCAGAATGAAAGTTTTGGCAAGAGTCCCTACCAAAGCCTGGTTCGAGTCAGCAGCGTCTGGCCCGGTTCGCAGCATCGGGGCCGGGCGGCACTTCACCCGCAGCGGGTGAGCCGTCCACCGCCGTCGGCTCCTAACGTCGCTATCGCGTGCAGTGAGCGGCCGTTGCGCCTGCTCGCCAGGTGGGTGTTCCGGCAGTCGAAAGGGGTGCCCGATGAACGGCATCGTGGTCGCGGTCGTCGGCGTACTGCTGTGCTTCTACGGGATCCGTTCGGTCCATCTGGGGATCCTGGCGATCGGGTTCGGGCTCGGCTGGATGATCGCCGACCTGTTCGACGCCTCGTTCTGGTGGTTGCTGCTGGTCGCGCTGATCGGCGCGATCTCGTCGTGGGTGGTGACCTCGCTGATCTTCCGGTTCGCGGCCTACTTCATCGGTGGGCTCACCGGCGCCATGATCGGCACCAAGCTCGCGATGGTGCTGCAACCCGGCGACAAGAACTGGGCGCTGAGCATGATCGTCGCGCTCGCGGTCTGCGTGGCAGGCGCGTTCCTCGCGCAGAAGTTCCGCGCCCGCGCCCTGCTGTGGCTGACCTCGATCGGTGGCGCCAGCATGATCCTCAGCGGCGTCGCCCGCATGAGCGACTCGCTCGAATTCCTGCGCAGCCCCGAACCCGGCTGGCAGCAGATCACCTCCACGCTGGCCTGGATCGGGCTGTCGGTGCTCGGCTGGATCACCCAGCGTCACCTGTTCGCCGAAAAGCTCGGCATCGAGCATCTCGCCGGCGACGACGACGCCAAGGCCGACATGCGCCGACGCAACGGAGGCTGGCCCGCCGGCTGACGGCCGTACCTCGGTGCGCGCCATCAGCGGATCTCACAATGCGGTATCCGGCTCCGGTGATGCCACCGGGCCTGACTAGCATTTATGCGGCGAACCTTTCGATCAAGCCCCGAGGATCTGCGTTGACGACTGAACAACTCGACCGCTGGAACAGCCAGGAAGCAGCCGCAGAGGCGATGATCCCCATCATCGGTACGTTGTATCGAGACAAGGGCGTGACGATCCTGCTGCACAGTCGATCGCTGGTGAACAAGTCGGTGATCAGCATCCTGCGCACGCATCGGTTCGCCCGTCAGATCGAAGGCGAGGAGCTGTCGGTCGGCGAAACGCTGCCCGTCCTCCAGACCCTCACCGAGCTGGATCTGGGGCCGTGCAAGATCGACCTCGGCCAGTTGATCATGGCCTACCGCGCCGACGATCGCGGCCTGTCGATCCGCGAGTTCACCGCCGCCATCCTGGCCGACGTGACCAACGGCAAGGTGCAATCGAACGGTCCGAGGGACGTCGTGCTCTACGGCTTCGGCCGCATCGGCCGGCTGGTGGCCCGGCTGCTCATCGAGAAGGCGGGCTCCGGGAACGGCCTGAATCTGCGCGCGGTGGTGGTGCGCCGCGGCGGAGCCGACGACCTGGTCAAGCGTGCGTCGCTGCTGCGAAGGGATTCGGTGCACGGCCAGTTCAACGGCACCATCAAGGTCGACGCCGACAACGACACCATCATCGCCAACGGCAACGTCATCAAGTTCATCTACAGCAATGACCCGGCGTCGGTCGATTACACCGAGTACGGCATCAACGACGCGATCCTGATCGATAACACCGGCAAGTGGCGCGACCGCGAGGGCCTGTCGAAGCACCTGCGCCCCGGCATCGCGAAGGTCGTGCTGACCGCGCCCGGTAAGGGTGACGTCCCGAATATCGTGCACGGCGTCAACCACCGCAGCCTGGACCTGTCGCAGCAGATCTTCTCCTGCGCCTCGTGCACCACCAACGCGATCGTGCCGCCGTTGAAGGCGATGGACGACGAATTCGGCATCCTGCGCGGCCACGTGGAGACGGTGCATTCGTTCACCAACGACCAGAACCTGCTGGACAATTACCACAACGCCGACCGCCGCGGCCGCTCCGCGCCGTTCAACCTGGTGCTCACCGAGACCGGCGCCGCCTCCGCCGTCGCGAAGGCCATGCCCGACTTCAAGGCCAAGATCACCGGCAACTCGATCCGCGTCCCCACCCCGGACGTCTCGATGGCGATCCTGAACCTGCACCTCGAGCGCGAGACCACCAAGGCCGAGGTGAACGAGTACATGCGCCGGGTATCCCTGTCCGGCCCGCTGAGCCGCAACCTCGACTACACCGCCGCCACCGACGTCGTCTCCAGCGACTTCATCGGCTCCCGCGCGGCCTCCATCATCGACGCCAACGCCACCATCGTCGAAGGCGACACCGCGATTCTGTACGTCTGGTACGACAACGAATTCGGCTACTCCTGCCAGGTGGTGCGCACGGTGCAGTACATCTCGGGCATCGAATACCCGACCTACCCGCAGCTCGAAGTAGCACAGGAGGTCGCCGCCGTCGCGGGCTGAGCGCCCGCTTCGGTCCGCTCGAAATCCGGGCCGAGTTCCGGGGATGCCGGCTTCCACGGCTCCCCGGAACCGGCCGTTCGCGGCCTCGTCATAGTGACGCCGAGAGCTCATTGCTTGCCCCACGGACCGGGCAGCGCTCCCGCCAGGACCAGCACGGCCAATGGAAGGCCTACTGCGATGACATATCCCACCGCGATCACAGTTGCGGCTCGGCCGACACGGCGACTATCGACCATCGGGGATACCGCTGCGTGCGGGTGATGAGTTCGGCTGCCTCGGTCACCACCCACCACGGAGTGCGGGCCTGGAGCGTGCCTAGATGGGAGACCACTACCACGTCGGCGAGGTGCTCGATGGCGCGCTGCACCGACTGCCTTGTCGAAATCCGAGAATGGGACGTTATGCCGATCACCAATCAGCAGGTGGCCACCCGCTATTTTCTTCGTCTCCTCGACGAGGACGATTACTATCCCAGCCGACTGGTGGAGCGAGGTAAAGCGATCCTGCTCGGGCTGTGCGAGCGCATCGAAGTCGAGCAGCCCGCCGACCTCTCGGCGCTGTACGTCCTCACCCACGCTGCTACGGAGGATTTCAATGCGCTCGAGCTCGAATTCGACTCGGCGGGAAGCGGATTAGATACTGTGGCACGTGAAGAAATAGGCGAGGACTTCTGGTTCATCGCCCGCGCCTATGGTTTCCACGAGGCGGACCTGTCGGAGCTGATCGCCGCCCGCGAGTGGTGAACCGAGTGGCTGGTTATCGCGGGGCGCGAAGGTGTCCACCGTGTGCGCCGGGACGGAAGCCGGCGGAACTCGGCCGGGCGGAGCGGCGGCAGCTCGCCCCGGATGTCGCCGCTCACCCCTCGCGGCCGAATTACTTTGCGGTTCGCTGGAATTCGAACGAACCCGGCTTGTGTAGCGCGTTCGTGGTGAGTGTTCCGACGATCCGGCCCGGCCCCGGATCGAAGCGGATCTGGGTGCCGCCGGTGCCGTAGATCTGCTGGTGGACGGTCCCGGCGGCCCCGGTATCGAGGTTGCGCCAGTTCACCGCCACCTCCACCGAGCACGGCCCGATCCCGTGCAGCGCGCTGACAAGCCCGAAGTAGGGCGTGTCGGGGCCATGCGTTTCCTCGTCGTGTCGGTTGGATCGTTCAGCGATGTTCAGGGTTGGCGAAGTCGGGGCGGCAGCCGGCGTCCCATTCGCTGCGCCGGTTGCCTTCGGTGGGGAACCCGCCGGCATCGCGGAGCATCGCGGCCAGGTGCATGAGGTTGTAGGTCATAAAGGTCAGGTTGCGGTTGGTGAAGTCGTTGTCCGGGCCGCCGGAGCCCGGGTCGAGGTAGGAGGGCCCGGGTCCGGCTTCGCCGATCCAGCCGGCGTCGGCCTGCGGCGGGATGGTGTATCCGAGGTGCTGCAGGCTGTAGAGCAGGTTCATCGCGCAGTGCTTGATGCCGTCCTCGTTGCCGGTGATCAGGCACCCGCCGACGCGGCCGTAATAGGCGTACTGCCCGGCCTCGTTGAGCAGGCTCGAACAGGCGTAGAGCCGTTCGACCACCCGTTTCATCACCGAACTGTTGTCACCGAGCCAGATCGGCCCGCACAGCACAAGCATGTGCGCCGCCATCACCTGCTCGAACAACCCCGGCCAGGCATCCCGCGCCCACCCGTGCTCGGTCATATCCGGCCACACCCCGGTCGCGATGTCGTGGTCGACGGCTCGAACGACGTCGACGTGCACACCGTGCTGCCGCATGATCCCCGCCGAACGCTCGATCAGCCCGTCGGTATTACTGATCTCGGGGGAGGGTTTGAGCGTGGCGTTGATGAACAGCGCCCGCAGCCCGGTGAACCGGTCGGAAACCGCACCTTCCACCCGATCCATGCTCAGCTCCTTTCATCGAAGCAGCCGATCACTCCTCGAACTATCCGCGGGGCCTACGGGCTTGGCATTCCTCGAACGGCACGCCGGACTGCACGCAGTCGTAGAGACCGCTTTGGACATCGCCGGAGGTGGGTGGCTCACCGCAGAGCAGCCCGCAGCGCTTGTAGCCCGGCACGTCTGACCCGTCAGGGAAATGGCAACCCGAGTCGTCGCAGGTGTAGTCGCGCAGGTTGGGGTCGTGTGGCATGAGACTTCGTGACAGCGACCAGACGTAGGCATCGGTCTGTGCGACACGCGTGCAATAGACCGTTCTGCCGTCCGCAAGTTGAGCGACCGCGCCGGGATCTTGGCAGTAGTCGTTCAGATTGACCTGCTGGGTCGCGGTGGCACCGGCGGAGCCACTATCCACCAAGGGAGCGGCGGTCGCAGCGCCGGCGGATGCCGCGATGAGGGCGGCACCGAAGACGGCTCCGGCAAGTCGGGAGCGGACGGTTGTAGGTGGTGCGGCGGACTGCATCGGATCAATCCCGTTCTGTCGGCCCCGACCCGGTTCTTCGTCGACTCTAACGCTGTCCGATCACCGACACGCGCAGTTTCGGCTGGGCGGAAGCTTTACCACCAGCCCATACCCGGCCGGGCGAACTGTTGGTCCGCCTCACGGCTTCCAGGTGATGCGCCCACCCTGGAAGTCCTGCGCTTTACCGCCCTGATGGTCGTATTCGTCGCTGGTCGGGTACCCGTAGCGGCCGTTTTCGGCGCCGGCGGCGAGCCAGGTGTCGCGGATGGAGCCCCAGATGATGTGGGCGCCGGTGGCGGGGGACCAGTAGATGTCGCCGCCGTTGAAGCGGTTGAAGCGGCCGTTGTTCTTGGCGGTGGCTTCGTCGGTGATGGGGAAGCCGAGGGGGCTGTTCTCCCAGCCGACGGTGCCCCATTTGTCGCGGATGGCGCCGCCGATCTGGTGGGCGGCGGTGCCGAGGGACCAGTAGATGGAGTTGTTGCGTTCGAAGGCCTGGAACTTTCCGCCGTTGGCGTCGAGTTCCGGGGTGATGGGATTGCCGAAGGTGTTGTAGCCGCCGGCCTGGTCGTATTTGACCTCGATGGCCCCGCCGACGTCGAAGGGGCCGATCGGGCGGGCGCCGGCGGTGGTGGCGAACGCGGTGGTGAGGGCCAGGCCGGTGGCGGCAAGGGCGGTGGCGGCGGTGATCTTTCGGCGTGCCAAGTGAGCCTCCTAGGTCAGCTGGTGCGCGGTCGTTGTCGCGAGCCCGTGCTCAGTGGCCGGCGGCCCGAAACCAGCCCCTGCGCCGGTCGGCACAGGTGAAGGGCGCGGACTGCGGCGCCGCGATGCACGGACGTTCTCCTTCGGCAGATGTGGACGTGTGGCATCCCCGAATGCTCTCCAGCCCTATCGGCCCACTGGCGGGAGCCGTTAGCGTGGCCGTCGTCTCGCCGCGTGAACCGGCGCGGCGCTATCCCAGCCGACCGGCTCAGTCCGGTGGGTCGATCCGGAACCCGATCTTGACCGTGACCTGGGTGTGTGCGATGGCACCGTCGACGATGTGGCCGCGCACGCTCACCATCTCGAACCATTCGAGATTGCGCACGGTCTCGCCGGCCCGGGTGACCGCATTGGCGATCGCGGCGTCGACGCCGTCTGGAGAGGAACCGACCACCTCGATAACGCGATAGACGTGATCACTCATGAGAAGAGTGTGGCACCTGTCACACGATGCCGCGGGAGAGTTGGGTGATCAGATCTCGAGCACGTCGGCGACCGGCCGTCGCGGCGTCGAGGTGAGCGGCGCGGCGGTGTGCGCCATCCAGCCCACCCGGACCATCGCTTGCGGATAGGCGCAGTCGTGCAGCAGGCCGGCTCGGATCTCCTGGCGGGGATCCGCCATGCCGAGCGGTTCGGTCTGCAAGCTGGTGGCCAGGCCGAGATCGGTCGCGGTGAGCAATACCGCGCTGGTGGCCTCACCGGCGCGTAGCTGCGATCGCCGATCGTCGCGAGCGGTGCCGACGACCAGCCACACGGCGGCGTCGGGCTGATCGGCCGAGTCGGCCAGCGTGGCATCGGCGAAGGTGCGGACCGGAATCTCGCCGGCGGCGCGGGGCGGTGGGGCGTTACGGCCGGGTACGCCGTCGGTGCTGCGCTCGCCACCGCTCCATCGGGCGAGTTCCGCCTGGTAGGCGGAATCCGTGGCGTGCGAGGCGGCGGCGCGGCGCATGGGCCCGGCCAGCCGTGGCAGCCACGGTTCGGGGATCTGCCGGACCACGGCGCCACAGTCGGCCGCCCGCTGGGCGAGCGCGCGGATCAGCCTGGCCGGAACGGGGCGGTGCAGGTAATGGCGCCGGTCGGTCTGCCGCATCAGGATGGCCGCGGCGAGCTCGATATCGGAGTCGCTCGGCGGCCTGCGGGTGACGTCGATATGGGCCAGATGCTCCGGGTCCCGCGGATCCGGCCGGCGCTCGACGCTCGTCGCCCATCCCAAGGCGGCGAATGCCACGCGCAGGTGATGGAGCACGACGCCGCAGCTGACGACCAGCGCGCGCTGGTGGGGGTCGGTGGCACCGAGTCCGCGGCTGGTATCGGCGAACAGATCGATCCCGCGGCGACCGATCCGCCACCGCCACGGCTGGGTGTTGTGGATCGACGGTGCGCGGACCGCCAGGTTCAGCGCGATATCGGCGGTGTGGAGATCGAGGCTCGAGCAGGGCATCGGTGGGTATCCTTCCGGCCGCGAGCGTCCCCGGGGCGGCCGTAGTCATCGGGTCAGCGCCCGAGGGTAGGCCGTTTTCCCAGTTCACGACGTCGCATGGGCGACCGCCGCCCGGTCGGCCGAAGGGTGCGCACAGCGCCGCGGTCGGACCATGGGAGGCGAAAGGGCCGGGCGCCGAATGACTCTGGGTACCGCTGAACACCGATCGACAGCTCGGCTATGAATTCGCTCATAGTGAGGTTTCGATCGGCTCGAACCGGGGTCGTGCTGCACGGCGCCGGCCTGGACCGAGGAACTCAGACATCGAGCACATGCGGCAACCCCGCCCGGAAGCGGTCCGCGTCCAGCTGCTTGGCGGCCGCGAAGATCGGCAGGTCGACGAGTGGGTGGATGACCGCTCGCGGCGCGGGGTCGTCGGCGGCGTCGAGGATGGCGTTGGCGGCCGCGCGCCCGGCCTCGTTGGCACCTTCCATGGTGGCGAGGTCGATGTTGGTGCGCACATGGTCGCCCCCGAAGAACAGATTCGGGATGGCGCAGCGCGCGTCGGGACGATGCTGGTAGGAGCCGACGGTGTTGACCAGCAGTGGAGTCTCGTTGTAGGTGGTGCCACCGGACCAGCTGATGCCCGGATCCAGGTGCCAGGAGTGGATGTCCTCGGCCCGCAGCCAGCCGGTGCCGGTATTGAGCCACTGCTCGAGCTGGGCCCACACCTCGCGGGCGATCTCGTCCTTCGAGCACTGTTTGGCGGTTTTGCCGAAGAGGATGCCGGGGGTGTCCCAGTCGGAGACGTCGACCGACAGGCATTCGACCGCGCGCCCGTCACCGTAGCGCTGCGCGAAATCGCCGACCCACATCGGTGCCTGACGCAGCGCGGTGATCGCCCACGGCGAGCCGAGCGCGGCGATATGGCCTTCGGGGATCTCGGTGGGCCGGGTCAGGTAGTACTGGATGCCGACCATCCAGTCGGTCACCAGTTCGGCCATCCCCGCCAGCCGCGGATCTGCGGCCAGGATCGCCGGGCTCAGCAGCGGCACCGTTCGCTCCACTGGCATCGCGCAGATGTACCAGTCCGCCTCGACCCGCGTGGCGGCGCCGCCGGAATCGATGACGGTGGCACCGGTGATGCGTCCGCCCTGGAGGTCGAGCGCGGTCGCGCGCTGATCCATCACGAACCGCACGCCCCGCCCGCGCAGGTACGCGACCCACGGATCGATCCACGCCTCATTGGTCGGGCGATTGAGGATCCGGTCGATTCCCGCCGCGTATTGCGGGATCAGCCCGGTGCCCGCCAGCACCAGCGCCTCACCGATGGTGCCGATGGTGCGTGCCGAGCTCATATGCGGTTTGGCGGCCACGGTGATGCGGGTCAGCGCCGACACCAGGTAATCGCGGTAGGCCTGTGATTTTCCGTCCGCGCGCAGAATCTGTTCCCAGGTCAGGTACTCCCACTGCCCGAACCGCCGTTCGGTGGACGAGGTGAACCACATCATCATCTGTTTGGTGAAGAACGCCAGCTCGGCGGGCGGCAGCTCGGGGATGAAGCCGAAGGCCGTGACGAGGGTGTTCTGCAACAGTTCCGGCGTGAGCTGCCCGATCGCGGCCGGCTCGACCGGAAGGAACACCGGTGGCCTGCCGCGGAATCCGGCGACGGTGCCCTCGACCCGCACCAGATTTCCCGCCACGCCGTCCGGATTGCCGGGAAACGGTATGCGCCGCATGGTGTCCGGGAGATTCTGATAGCAGCCGGGGAAGAAACGGAAGCCGTGCTCGCCGGGCAGATCGAGCCTGCCGTCGGTGGCGGTACCGGGAACGCCGAGACTGCGGGCCTTACCGCCGAGATAGGCCGGCTCGTACACCGTCACCGTGTAGCCGCGTTCGATGAGCTCGTGTGCGGCCGACAGCCCGGCCACCCCGCCGCCCAGGATCGCGACATCGCGGTTGCCGCGTGCACCGGGGGAGCGGCGGACAGGGGTCGCACCAGAGGTGGCCGCACCGAGCGATAGCGCCGCTCCCGCTCCCGCGACGACGGCACCGCGCAATACATCGCGACGGGTCCAGGACGGGGCCGTATTCGATGGCGATTCAGACATCTTCGTCTCCAGCGCGGGAAGGGTGAGCGATCGGTGCGGGTGTGAGCGGAGGTGCGGGGGCGCGGTAACGATTGGCGCGCAACGCGGTTCGTGCCTCGTGCCAGTCGGCGGCCGCCTCGCGCAGTTCACGGGTGACGTCGGCCAGCACCGCGCCTGCGGCGGTCGGCGTGTGCCGGAGCGCACCGGCAGCCAGCCCGACCGCCCGGCGCGGCGTGAACACCGCGCCCGGTTCGGTGGTGCGGGAGAAGATGCCGGTCACCGCGGCGGCCAGGGACGGGTCGCGGGTAGCGGTGCGATAGAGCTCGATCTCCAAGGGATGCATGTCTTCTGCCCGGGCGAGCCGATTGGTCCACTGGTAGATCGGCAGGCACTCGCGAAGGCGTCGATCGGCCCAGTGCGACATGGCGAGGTCGAGGGCTTTCGGATGCTCGAGCAGCGGGGCAGCGGCGTCGGCGAGCAATCGGCCGTAGCGCAGCGCATCGCGAATGCCCTGGGCGGTGACCGGATCCTTGAAATGTCCCGCGTCCCCGGCCAATGCCCAGCCCGGTCCACTCGAGCGCCGGAAGTACGAGGCGATCCCGGTGGCGGCCCGGACCCGGCCCACCCGCTCGCATTCGCGCAGCCGCTCGGCGAGGCCGGGAATCCGGGCGATCGCCTCGAGGTAGCGCTGTTCGGCGCGGCCGGGTCCGAGGCCGGTTTCCTCGCTGACGGGTGGCTGGACCAGCGACAGCAGCAGCCCGTCGTCGCAGGGAAACGCCGTGCCCAGGTCGCGTCCGGCACGCCACTGGGCGGCAACGTGACGCCACGATGAACTGTCCTCGCGCCAGTACGCGTAATAGCATTCCCGGCCGCTCGGGGCGTGCAGGAACGGCTCGAGTGCTCCGCACAGCCGCGCCACCGTGCTACGCCTGCCGTCGGCGCCGATCACCAGCGGGGCCCGCAGCTCGACGAGCGTGTCCGCGTGGTCGCGATACCGCACCCCGGCACATCGATCGTGCTCCCACACCAGCTCCACCACCCGGCAGCGCTCGCGCACGTCGGCGCCGGCCGTGCGCGCCGCGCCGACCAGAACCGCGTCCAGCCCCGTGCGGCGCACGCACATCGCGTAGTCGATTCCGCCGGCCGGGGTGAATTCCGAGGGCACCCGATAGCCGGCACCCGCGGCGAAGGCCGACGTCAGCCGGGGCGCGCCGAGTGCTTCGACCTGTTCGAGCACGCCGAGCGCGTGCAACTCGGCGAGTCCACCCGGCCAGAGCAAATGGGTCGAGAGCGTGTCGGACGGGAAGTGCGCACTGTCGAGGACGATGACGCGCCGCCCCATCCGGGCCATCGTCATGGCGACGGCGGAGCCCGCGCAGCGCGCGCCCACCACGATGACATCGGTGTATTCGACCGCAGTACTGGAGGAATCGGCCATTTCTCACGCCTCGGTCATCGCGTCTCGGACACTATGTCCGATTGATGGTGAACGTCTGCCGCCCCGCTGTCAACGGGCGATGGTGCTTCGGCCGGATATCCGCGCCCCGAGGCACAATGGCCGCATGGAGCCCTCCGAGCGAGCCAGCAGCCGATGCCGTCGCTGACGCGCGTCCCGCGCGGCGGCCGCAAGCCGTCCGACGATCGCCGCGCCGAATTCGAACGGCGCGTGCTGGCAGCCGTCGAAGAGCTGCTCGCCGACGGCACCCCGTACACCGAACTGGCCGTGCAGAAGATCGCCGCCGCCTCGCAATCGGCGAGATCGACGTTCTACCGGTACTTTCCGGACAAGAGTCAGTTGCTGATCCGGATGGCCGACCTGGCCACCACCGATCTGTTCGATGCCGCCGAACAGTGGTGGACCGCCGATCACAGCGACGGCGTCGACGGTGTGGTGCAAGCGATCCGGGCCATGATCGCCGGCTTCCGCACCCATCGCTACTTGCTCCTGGCGCTGACCGAGGTTTCCGCCTACGACCGTGACGTCGGCGCGTATTGGCGTTCGCGGGTCGCTACCTTCGCCGCGATGGTCCGGGCCCGCCTCGACAGCGACCGCCGGGCCGGGAAGATCAGCTCCGCCGTCGACCCGACGGCGACCGCGGTGGTGCTGACCTCCATGGTGGAACGCTCCATCGCGGTCGCGTTCTCCGCCGATACCGGCATCTCCGACGACGTCCTGGCCGACTCGCTCGGACGCGCGATCTGGCTCGTCGTCTACGGCGACGCGCCGCGCGCCACGCCGTGACGCGCCGCTGGATCGTGTGTCTTCCCTCGGATCGCGAAGGCGTGCTGTTCAATTGATCCGGTCAGCGTGTTTCCAGCGACGAGCGCACTAGGAGACGACATGGCACGGCCCCCGATGAACATCGGGCACCGGGCGGACTGCATCGTCAGCCGCAGATGATTCCGCGGCGTCGCGGTCGGTCGTTTCCGCACATGCCGCGATGCCAGGAGTCCTGAGACGGAAATCTCCAGCATCACTCAGCATCCGAAAAGGAGCACGAACGTGAGCATGATTCTCGTTGCGCTGCACGACAGCTACGGCGCGGTGGTCGCACAGATCGGCAACCCCACCCCGGAAGCACCGCCGTTGGCGGACAAGATCATGCAGATGACCCGGTACCTCACCTGGTTCGTTCTGCTGTCCGGCGTCGCCGCGATCACCTACGGCGGCGGCCGATTCGCCTGGGAGAAGTGGAGCGGCGGCGGGCTGCAATCGCCGAAGATGGTGGCCGGCGCCATGGCCGGCGGTGTCGTCGCCACCAGCGCGGGCACCATCATGAACGCGGTGATCGGCGCCTGAGGCCGATCACGGGCCGGTATGCGGGTGGCGGCGCGCCACCCTGCCGACACCCGCATACCGCCGCCGATGGATCGCCGGGCACGCCGGCGACTCGAACGGCCATTGTGGCCGAAACGTAACCTGCATCCACCGGTTCGGAACCGCGGAACCCACGCCGGCATGTTCTGCTGAATCGGTGACGTCAGTTCCCGCTGAATCGCACACCCCGCGCGGCCCCTGCCGCTGAACGGACGTTTGCGGCGAAACCGTACAGCGGACGAGAGGCAGACTCACGTGGCGTCGAACGAACACACCGGTGGTTCCATCGAAGACCTGCTGATACGCAGCGGACGATTCTTCACCCCCGGCGACATCTCACCGGATCGCCGCACGATCACCAGGGAAGGCGGCCGCGAAGGCGACGTCTTCTACCGCGACCGCTGGAGCCACGACAAGGTCGTGCGTTCCACCCACGGCGTCAACTGCACCGGCTCCTGCTCGTGGAAGATCTACGTCAAAGACGACATCATCACCTGGGAAACCCAGGAAACCGACTACCCGTCCGTCGGACCCGATCGCCCCGAATACGAACCGCGCGGCTGCCCGCGCGGCGCCGCATTCTCCTGGTACACCTACTCACCCACCCGCGTGCGCTTTCCCTACGTGCGCGGCGTCCTGCTCGACCTCTACCGCGCCGCGAAAGCAGAACACGGCGACCCGGTGACGGCGTGGGCCGCGATCCAGGCCGACCCCGCCCGGCGAAGCAGCTACCAGCAGGTCAGGGGCAAGGGCGGACTGGTACGGGTGAGCTGGGAGGAAGCCACCGAGATCATCGCCGCCGCGCACGTGCACACCATCAAGACCTACGGCCCGGACCGGATCGCCGGATTCTCGCCGATCCCCGCCATGTCGATGGTGTCGTTCGCGGCGGGTTCGCGCTTCGTCGAACTGCTCGGCGGGGTGATGACCTCCTTCTACGACTGGTACGCCGACCTGCCCGTCGCGTCACCGCAGGTCTTCGGCGACCAGACCGACGTCCCGGAATCCGGGGACTGGTGGGACGCCGCGTATCTGATGATGTGGGGCTCCAATGTGCCCGTCACCCGCACCCCGGACGCGCATTGGATGGCGGAGGTGCGCTACCGCGGCACCAAGATGGTCAGCGTCAGCCCCGATTACGCCGACAACACGAAGTTCGCCGACGAATGGATGCCGTGCGCGGCGGGCACCGACGGTGCGATGGCGATGGCGATGGGGCATGTCATCGCCACCGAATACTTCGTGCGACGGCGTGAACCGTTCTTCGTCGACTACGTTCGCCGCTACACCGACCTGCCGTTCCTGATCAAGCTGGAGGAGCGCGACGGACGGCTGGTACCTGGCAAGAACCTGACCGCCGCCGATCTGGGGGAGAGCTCCGAGAACGCCGCCTTCAAACCGATCCTGCTGGACGGCGCCACCGGTGAACCCGCGGTGCCGCATGGCTCGCTCGGGTTCCGTTTCGGCGCCGAGGGCGTCGGTAAATGGAACCTCGACCTCGGCGATCTGGTGCCCGCGCTGACGGTCGCCGCGCGCGACGGCGACACCGCCGTCATCACATTGCCGCGGTTCGACAGCCTCGACGGCCGCGGCAGCACCATCGAGCGCGGTGTTCCGGTGCGCAGCGTGGCCGGCCACCGGGTCTGCACGGTCTTCGACCTGATGCTGGCCCAATACGGCGTGGCACGACAGGGCCTGCCGGGACGATGGTCCAGCGGTTACGACGACCCCGATTCACCCTGCACGCCGGCCTGGCAGGAGCCGATCACCGGCGTCTCCGCCGCTCAGGTGATCCGCATCGCCCGCGAATTCGCCGACAACGCCATCGCATCCGGTGGGCGCTCGATGATCATCATGGGCGCGGGCATCTGCCAGTGGTTCCACGGTGACGCCACCTACCGCGCCATCCTGAGCCTGCTGATGCTGACCGGATCGATGGGCCGCAACGGCGGCGGGTGGGCCCATTACGTCGGGCAGGAGAAGTGCAGGCCGGTGACGGGCTGGGCGACCGTCGCCATGGGCACCGACTGGCATCGGCCGCCTCGCCAGATGGCGGGTACCTCGTACTGGTACGTGCACACCGACCAGTGGCGTTACGACGGCTACCGCGCCGACGCCCTGGCCGCGCCGACCGGGCGGGGCAGATTCCGCGGTAAGCACACCATGGACGTGCTGGCCTCGGCCGCCGCGATGGGCTGGACCCCGTTCTACCCCCAATTCGACCGCTCCACCCTGGAATTGGCCGACGAGGCCCGCGCGGCCGGCGCCGACCCGGCGGCGTACGTGACGCAGCGATTGGCCGATGGGGAGCTGACGTTCGCGCTCGCCGACCCGGACGCTCCGCAGAACTGGCCGCGGGTGCTGAGCGTGTGGCGGGCCAATCTGCTCGGATCCTCCAGCAAAGGCAACGAGTACTTCCTGCGGCATCTGCTGGGGACGACGTCGAATGTGCAAGCCGAACCGGCCGGACCACACCTGCGCCCCGCCGACGTCACCTGGCACGAGCAGGCCCCCGAGGGCAAGCTCGATCTGCTGATGTCGATCGACTTCCGGATGACCTCGACCACGATGCTGTCCGATGTGGTGCTGCCCGCGGCCACCTGGTACGAGAAATCGGACCTGTCCAGCACCGATATGCACCCCTACATTCACGCCTTCACCCCCGCCATCGACCCGCCGTGGGAGGCGCGCTCGGATTTCGACGCCTTCGCCGCGATAGCCCGCCGCTTCTCCGTCATGGCCGAGAAACACCTGGGCAAGCGCACCGATCTGGTGCTCGGGACGTTGCAGCACGATACGCCCGGTGCGATGGCCTATCCCGGTGGCGCCGAGAAGGATTGGCGAACCACCCGGGTGGCGCCGGTGCCCGGCGCGACGATGGGGCCGCTGGTCGCGGTCGAGCGCGACTATCCGGCGCTGGCGCAGCAGTGGGCGGCGCTCGGTCCGCTCGTCGAATCGGCGGGCCTGACCACCAAAGGCGTGACGGTGCACCCGGATCAGGAGGTCGCCGAGCTCGCCCGTAAGCACGGTGTGATGAATTCCGGTGTGGCGGCGGGCCGTCCGGCCCTGGATAGTGCCGAGAAGATGGCCGAGACGATCCTCGCGCTCTCCGGCACCTCGAACGGCAGGCTCGCCGTACAGGGGTTTCGCGAGCTCGAAAAGCGCACCGGGCGCCCGCTCGCCCATCTGGCCGAGGGCAGCGAGGAGCGCCGGATCACCTTCGCCGACACCCAGGCCCGTCCGGTGCCGGTGATCACCAGCCCGGAGTGGTCCGGCAGTGAGACCGGCGGACGACGGTACGCGCCGTTCACGGTGAATATCGAACAGCTCAAACCGTTCCACACGCTCACCGGCCGCATGCATTTCTATCTCGATCACGACTGGATCGAGGAGCTCGGTGAGCAGTTGCCGATTTACCGGCCGCCACTGGATATGGCGCTGTTGTTCGCGGAGCCCCGGCTGGGGTCCGGCCGCGACGGTGTCGGGCTGACGGTGCGCTATCTGACACCGCATTCCAAATGGTCGATCCACTCCGAATATCAGGACAACCTGCTGATGCTGTCGTTGTCGCGGGGTGGTCCGACGATGTGGATGAGCCCCGGCGACGCGGCGAAGATCGGTGTCGCCGACAACGACTGGGTGGAGGCGGTCAACCGCAACGGCGTGCTGGTGTGCCGCGCCATCGTCTCCCATCGGATGCCCGAGGGCGTGGTCTATGTCCATCACGCCCAGGAACGCACCATCGACGTACCGCTCACCGAAACCACCGGCAATCGCGGCGGCATCCACAATTCACTGACCCGGCTGCTGATCAAACCGTCCCACCTGGCCGGCGGCTACGCGCAGACCTCGTTCGCTTTCAACTATCTGGGCCCGACCGGCAATCAACGCGATGAGGTGACCGTGGTGCGTCGCCGCAGCCAGGAGGTGCGGTACTGATGAAGGTGATGGCGCAGCTGGCGATGGTGATGAACCTCGACAAATGCATCGGCTGCCATACCTGTTCGGTGACCTGCAAACAGGCATGGACGAACCGTTCGGGCACCGAGTACGTGTGGTTCAACAACGTGGAAACCCGCCCGGGACAAGGCTATCCACGAACCTACGAGGATCAGCGACGCTGGCGCGGCGGCTGGGTCCTCGACCGTAAGGGCCGCCTGCGATTGCGCGACGGCGGTAGGCTCGCCAAGCTCGCGCGCATCTTCTCCAACCCGAAGATGCCCGCCATGGACGACTACTACGAGCCGTGGACCTACGACTACGACAACCTCACCAACGCACCGCTGGGTGATCAGATGCCCGTCGCGCCGCCGCGCAGCCTGCTCACCGGTGAACGGATGAAGGTCGGCTGGTCGGCCAACTGGGACGACGACCTCGCCGGCTCACCGGAGATCGTGCCGGGCGATCCCGTCCTCGCGCAGGTCAGCGAGAAGATCCGGCTCGAGCTGGAACAGACGTTCATGTTCTATCTGCCCCGGATCTGCGAACACTGCCTCAACCCGGCCTGTGTGGCGTCGTGCCCGTCGGGGGCGATGTACAAGCGCACCGAGGACGGCATCGTGCTGGTGGATCAGGACAAATGCCGGGGCTGGCGGATGTGTGTATCCGGATGCCCCTACAAGAAGGTGTATTTCAACCACAAGACCGGCAAGGCCGAGAAATGCACCTTCTGTTATCCGCGCGTGGAGGTCGGCATCCCCACGGTCTGCGCGGAAACCTGTGTGGGCCGGCTGCGCTACATCGGACTGATGCTCTACGACGTGGACAAGGTGCTCGCCGCCGCGTCCGTCGCCGATGACCGCGACCTCTACCGAGCGCAGCTCGACACGTTGCTCGATCCCAGCGATCCGGAGGTCGTCGCGGGCGCCCGCGACCGAGGCATCCCGGACAGCTGGATCGAGGCCGCGCGACGCTCGCCCGTCTACGCCCTGATCACGAAATACCGGGTGGCGCTGCCCTTGCATCCGGAATACCGCACCATGCCGATGGTCTGGTACGTGCCACCGCTGTCGCCGGTGGTGGATGCGGTCAGTCGGGACGGCCACGACGGCGAAGACGCCGGCAACCTGTTCGGTGCGCTGGAAGCCCTGCGGATACCCATGGAATACCTGGCGGGCCTGTTCACCGCGGGCGATACCGAGGTGGTCGCCAACGTGCTGCGCAAGCTGGCCGCGATGCGCTCGTATATGCGCGACATCAACCTGGGTCGCGAGCCGCAGGGCAGTATTCCGGCGGCGGTCGGTATGAGCGAAGAGCAGATCTATGAGATGTACCGGCTACTCGCGTTGGCGAAATACGAAGACCGGTACGTGATTCCGTCGGCCTATGCCGAGGAGGGACATCGGCTCGAGGAGGCGGTGAGCGAATGCGCGCTGGATTTCGACGGTGGGCCGGGCATGTACGGCGAGGGGCCGTTCGGGGAGTCCAGCGGGGGACCGGTTCCGGTCGCGGTGGAGACATTTCACGCGCTGCGGCAGCGGCAGACCAGTGAATCCTTCGGTGCGACCGCGCGCAATCCCTCCCGGGTCAATCTGCTCAATTGGGACGGCAATGGCGTTCCCGAGGGCATGTTCCCGCAGCACAACGGCCACCGGGGGACGGACCGATGAGGTGGCGGCGCCACCATGACAACCGGGCCGCGCATCGACTGGTGTGGCAATCGGCCTCGCTGCTACTGGCCTACCCGGACGACGCGCAGTCCGCGCGGCTCGCCACCGTCGAGACCTTGTGCGATCGGCTCGGTGATGAGCACGCCGAACCACTGCGTGCGACCGTCGGATATCTGCGGCGAACAGCGTTGTCGGAGGCGGCGCGGCACTACGTCGACACCTTCGATCTGCAGCGACGCACGACCTTGCTGCTGACCTACTGGACCGACGGCGACACCCGCAACCGCGGCACGGCCATGCTCGCCTTCGCGCAGGCCTATCGGGCGGCCGGTGCCGCACCGCCGAAGGGGGAGGCCCCGGACCACCTGGCCGTGGTGCTCGAATTCGCCGCCACCGTCGACCCGCGCATCGGCGGCGAGCTGCTCACAGCGCACCGTCCGGCAATCGACGCGGTGCATACCGCCCTCGCCGAACGGCGCTCGCCCTACGCAGGCGTCCTCGGTGCGGTGGCCGCGACTCTGCCCGCCGCAACTGATCAGGACGTGCGCCGGGCTCGCGAACTGGTGGCGGCGGGCCCGCCCGCCGAGCAGGTCGGGCTGCAACCGTTCACGCTGACCGTGCCACCGCGCCGGAGTGCGCCGGAACGAGGAGGTCGCTGATCGTGTCGGCCGCGGAGATCTTCTGGGACGTGATTCCCTATGTGACACTGGCGATCCTGGCGGTGGGGACCTGGTGGCGCTACCGCTACGACAAGTTCGGCTGGACCACCCGGTCCTCCCAGCTGTACGAGAGCAAGCTGCTGCGGATCGGCAGCCCACTGTTCCACTTCGGCATCCTCGTCGTGATCGTCGGGCACATCATCGGATTGGTGATCCCGCAATCGTGGACCGATGCCCTCGGCCTGAGCGAACACGCCTATCACGTGCAGGCCTTGACCCTCGGCACCATCGCCGGTGTCGCCACCCTGACCGGCGCGGCGCTGCTGGTCTACCGGCGCCGCGCCACCGGTCCGGTCTTCACCGCGACCACGTGGAACGACAAACTGATGTACGTCGTGCTGATCGCGGCCATCGTGGCCGGCCTCGCGACGACGCTGATGGGATCGGGCGTGATCGGCGAGGAACACAACTACCGCGAGACCGTCTCGCCGTGGTTCCGGTCGATCTGGATCCTGCAACCGCGCGGCGATCTGATGGCGCAGGCGCCGCTGTCGTTCCACATCCACGTCCTCATCGCGTTGACGCTGTTCGCGCTGTGGCCGTTCACCCGTCTGGTGCATGCGTTCAGCGCGCCCGTGGCCTACCTGTTCCGGCCCTACATCGTCTACCGCAGTCGTGGACATGCCCGTCCGGGGGAGCTGGTGGGTTCGCGGCCGCAGCGGCGCGGCTGGTGAGCGAGGCGGGGCGGGCCGAGCACAAGCGGCGGCGCCCCGGTCGCGGCTCACCCGGCGAGTGCGCGGCGGGCATAGGCTCGGACGTCGGCGTCGGGGTCGTCGACGGCCTGTTTCAACGCGATCCGCGCCGCATCCAGGCTCGCCCAGCTCGACAGCGCCAGGACCGCGGCCTTGCGTACATCCAGATGCGGATCCGACAGCGCCTCGGTCAACGCGGGCAGGGCGAGCTCCGGGTCGGCGCCCGCCAGTCCGCGCGCCGCGCCGACGCGCACCTGCCAGGCCGAATGACCCAGCGCGGCGACGAGTTCGGTGGCCGAGTCGATATCGGTCCCCAGTGCGGCGTACGCCGCGAGCGCCGCCGCGCGCACCAGCGGGTCACGGTCGGCGGCCAGGGCGCGGATGGCCTCGGCGCCGGTGCCGATGGTGGCCAGGCCCTGGGCGACCGCGATCCGCACCTCCCGGTTCGCATCGCCGGCGAGGGCGGCCACGGCCGGACCGTCGTCGAGGGAGACCAGCGCGCGCACCGCCTCGATCCGCACCCGATGATCGGGATCGGCGAGCGCGGCACCGAAGTGCGCGGCGGTTCCGGCGCGCAGCGCCCGCAGCAGATCGACGACGGTGGCGCGGACCACCGGATCGGCGGAGCGCAGTCGCTGTGCCAAACCGTCGGCCGAGGGCAGCACCTCGACCAGTTCACGCAATCCGGCCGCGGCCGCGGCGCGCACGGACGCGGCGTCGTCGTCGAGTGCGTCGATCAAGGCGCCGGCGAACCCGTCCGGGGTGTGCTCGGTGAGCACCGATAGGGCGGCCACCCGGACCACGGGGTCGGCATCGGACAGATACTCCGCCAGTTGCGCCACTGTCGGTGCGTCCAATCCGAGTAGGGTGACCAGGCGCGGGGAGGGCGGTGCGGCCGGTTCCTTCTCGACGGTCACCACGGTCGCTGCCGAAGGCGCGCGGCGCGCGACCAGTTCCGGCTGCTCGACGACTTCGATCGCGGCATCGGCCGACGGCAGGTCGTCCAGCCCAGGCACCGGCACGAGGTACGGCGCCACCGGACGCTTCAGGAACTCCATGTCGCCGTCGACGGTTTTGCGCAGATTCAGGTGGTAGCGCCAGCCCACATCATCGCGCTCGGGCAGGTCGGCGCGCTCGTGATAGAGCCCCCATCGCGATTCGGTGCGGGTGAGCGAACTGCGGGCCGCCATCTCCGCGCAGTCGCGGATGAACGACACCTCCACCGCACGCATCAGCTCGTGTGGGGTGCGCGCGCCCATCTCGGCGATCTCCCCGCGCATCCGTTGGAAGGTTTCCACCGCGATCGAGAGTTTGGCGGCGGTCTTGGGTGGGGCCACATAGTCGTTGACGAAACGGCGCAGCTTGTATTCGACCTGCGGCTGCGGCGGCCCATCTGGGTGGCGCAGCGGCCGGTAGATCAGCTCGTGCGCCTCGGCGAGCTGCTCCTGCGGAAGCTGCTGCGGTGCCGCCACCTCGGTGAGCGTGGAGGCGGCGTGTGCCCCGGCGAGATCGCCGAAGACGAAGGCGCCGATCATGTAGTTGTGCGGAACGCAGGCCAGGTCGCCGGCGGCGTACAAGCCGGGAACGGTGGTGCGCGCGTTCTCGTCCACCCAGACGCCGGACGCGGAATGCCCACTGCACAAACCGATTTCGGAGATGTGCATTTCGATATCGTGGGTGCGGTAGTCGTGGCCGCGGTTGGCGTGGAAGGTGCCGCGGGTGGGCCGCTCGGTGGTGTGCAGGATCCCTTCCAGCGTCGTCAGCGTCTCCTCCGGCAGATGCGACACCTTGAGGTAGATGGGTCCGCGCGCGGATTCGATCTCGCGCTTGACCTCCGACATCATCTGCCCCGACCAGTAGTCGGAATCCACGAAGCGTTCGCCCTCGGCATTGACCTGGTACCCGCCGAACGGGTTGGCCACGTATGCGCATGCCGGTCCGTTGTAGTCCTTGATCAGCGGATTGATCTGGAAGCATTCGATGCCGCTGAGCTCGGCGCCGGCGTGATAGGCCATCGAGTAGCCGTCGCCGGCGTTGGTCGGATTCTCGTAGGTGCCGTACAGGTAGCCGGAGGCCGGCAGCCCGAGCCGCCCGCACGGCCCGGTCGCCAGGATGACCGCCTTCGCACCCACCGCGACGAACTCCCCGGTGCGGGTGTTCAGGGCCGCCGCGCCGACGGCCCGGCCGTCGGCGGTGAGCACACGCACCGGCATCAGCCGGTTCTCGATCCGGATCCGTTCCCGCATTTTGCGCTGGCGCAGCACCCGGTACAGCGCCTTCTTGACGTCCTTGCCCTCGGGCATCGGCAACACATACGACCCGGACCGATGCACCCGCCGCACCGCGTATTCGCCGTATTCGTCCTTCTCGAACTTCACCCCGTAGCTCTCCAGCCGCTGCACCATGGCGAAACCGCGGGTCGCGGTCTGATAGACGGTGCGCTGGTCGACGATGCCGTCATTGGCGCGGGTGATCTCGGCGACGTAATCCTCCGGTTCGGCCTTGCCCGGGATGACGGCATTGTTGACCCCGTCCATTCCCATGGCCAGCGCACCGGAATGGCGTACATGCGCCTTCTCCAGCAGCAGCACATTCGCGCCCTGCTCGGCGGCGGTGAGGGCGGCCATCGTGCCCGCCGTTCCGCCGCCGATGACGAGCACATCGCAGTCCAGGCGGACGGCGTCGGCGAGATCGGGTGCCGCGAACAAGGTCGGAGCGGTCACGTGAGAGCCTCCACGATCTGGGCGCGCTCGACCGGCCGGGCGGCGGCCGTGCGCGGATTCGGAACATCGATGACGGCGCGCAGCGGCTGCCCGGCCCGGCCGAGCACCGCGACCCGATCGCCGAGCAGCAGCGCCTCGTCCACGTCGTGGGTGACGAAGACCACGGTCGTCGGGTGCGTGCGCCAGGTATCGATGAGTAAGCGCTGCATGGTGTTTCGAGTTTGGGTGTCCAGTGCCCCGAACGGTTCGTCCATCATGACCGCGCGTGGTGCACCGGCCAGGCCGCGCGCGAGCTGCACCCGCTGACGCATCCCGCCGGACAGGCTCTTGGGCAAGAAATCGGCAAACCCGGTCAGCCCGACCTCCTCGATCCAGCGGTCGGCGGACGCGCGGCGACCCGGTTTCGGCTCGCCGCGCAGCTTCAGCGCGAGCTCGATATTGGCGCGCACACTGCGCCAGGGCAGCAGCGCGTTGTCCTGGAAGACGACCGCGCGGTCACGGGAGGTCGTCGTCACCGGCTCGCCGTCGGCGAGCACCCGGCCGGAGTCGGGCGCCAGCAGTCCGGCGAACGCGCGCAGGACGGTGGATTTCCCGCATCCGGACGGTCCGGTGAGGACCAGGATTTCGCCGGGCCGCACCTCCAGGCTGAGCCGGCTGATCACCGGATCGCCGGTGTAGGACAGCGACACTTCGTCCAGGCGCAGACTCATGCCGGTGGTGATCGCGGTGGTCATCGCGCGTTCTCCGCTCCGCGCGGCAGCCAGCGGGTGACGCGGCGGCCGAGCAGTTCGATCGCCGCCGACGTCGCGAATCCGAGGACGCCGATGGTGATGATCCCGACGAACACACCCGGATAGTCGACGATGGTGTAGGCCTGCCAGGTCCGGTAACCGACACCGAGACGGCCCGAGATCATCTCCGCGGAGATGAGGCAGATCCACGCCACCCCGATACCGACCGACAGTCCGCCGAAAATCCCGGGCAGCGCGCCGGGAAACACCACACGCACCAGCACATCCCAACGGTTTCCGCCCAGGGTGCGCACCGAGTCCTCCCACAGCGTCGGCAGCGCGCGCACCGCATGGCGGGTACTGACCATGATCGGGAAGTAGGCCGCCAGCGAGGTGATGAAGACGATGCCCGCCTCGTCATCGGGGACCAGCAGAATCGCGATCGGCACCACCGCGATCGCGGGCACCGGCCGGGCGAGTTCGGTGAGCGGGCCGAGGATGTCGGCGAACAGCCGGGAACGGCCGAGCGCGATGCCGCTGGCCACTCCGAGCACCGTCGCGACGGCGAAGCCGGTGAGGATGCGGATCAACGATTGGCCCAGATCCAAGTAGTAGACCTCGGTGCCCAGTTGGTGGCCGAACGCGGTGATGATCTCGGTGACCGTCGGCAGGGTGTCGAAGCGCAACCACAGGCGAACATCGTTGGCCGTCAACACTTGCCACAGCAGGACGGCGGCCAGCACCGAAACCGGACGCAGTGCCCGCGATGACCACACCGAGCCGGCCACCGAACCACGTCCGGTCACCGGTGTCGTGGTGGCCGGGGGCGCCGAGGGCGAACTCGATTCGATGCCATCGGTTGCGCCCGGGTGGGGGCCTGAGCCGACGGCCCCGGCCGACTCGCGGTGTGCACGGGGGATGGCGTCGGACGCGACGTCCGAGACGCGACGCTCTGCCGCCGGCTCGGCGACCGCCGGTGACTCGGCGTGTGACCGTGTCATGACCTGACCTCACTGACGGCCTGGTCGTAGCTCACCGGCTGCGCGCCGGGGTGGGCCTGGCGGTACCGGCCTGCCGCGGCCGCGGTGGTGAACGGCAGGAACGTCTCACCGTCACGCAGCCAGACCGCCTTGTCGGCGAACCAGCGGGTGCCGAGTTCGGTATCCACGATGTAGGCGGAGCGGATGGTCGCACCCTGTGACCGTGCGGTTTTCACCGCGCGCAGCAGTGCGGTGGCGTCGTCGGCGGGCTGGGTGACGGTCTGCCCGTCCAGCCAGACTTCGGTGCCCGAACCGGTGGTCTGATTGGTGGTGTCGGCCAGGGCGCTGTCGTAATCGCGGCCGCCCCGTGCGGCGAAGGCGGCGCGGATGCGGGTGTCGTCGACGAAGGCGTCGATATCGAGGTCGGCGAAATCGCCGATCGACTTCAGATACCGCACATCGTCTTTGAACGCACTGATCAGACTCGGTTTGAGGGTGGTGTCGAAGGAGGTGCCGCCGGGCCCGTTGTACAGGTACACGACCTCCTGCGGCAGACCCGAACCCTCGGCGACGATGCGCGCGGCCTCCAGTGGTTCCCGCCACAGGAATTCGGTGGCGTCCAGCTGGGCCTGCAAGAAGGCGTCGACCACCTCCGGATGCTCGGCGGTGTACGCCTTGCGGGCGACCACGCCGTGGAAGGTGGGCACGTTCAGCTCGGCGCCGTCGTAGAGCAGCTTCGCCTTGTCCTGGAACACCAGCAGCCCGGGCCACGCCACGAACTGCGACAGCGCGCTCACCTGACCCGACTCCAGCGCCGAGGCACCGACCTGCGGTTGCTGATTGAGGACCTCGACGCCGCCGACGGGGTCGATGCCCGCCCGGGTCAGCGCCTGCACCAGTGTGCCGTGCCCGGCCGAACCCACACTGGCCGAAACTTTCTGGCCGGCCAGGTCTTTCAACTCATCGGCAGGTGAGTCCGGCGCCACCACCACCATGTTCAACGCACCCTTGGGGTTGTATCCGGTGACGGAGATGAACTCGGTGCGCGAACGCTCGTTGGCCTGCGTGCGCGACCCGTTGATCAGCAGCGGGTAATCGCCCATCGAACCGATATCGATCTTCTCCGCCACCATCTGCGCGGTGATCGGCGCACCGGTGTCGTAGTCCTGCCATTCGACCTCGTACTTCGCGCCGCCACCATCGGTGATCTGCTGCAGGCGCTGTTCCAGATAGCCCTGGGCGCGCAGCAGCGTACCGGCGGTGACGGTGTTGATGGTCTTCGACTGATAGCCGATGACCACCTTGACGGTGTCGCCGGAGGTGGCCTCCTCGAGCGAGCATCCGGTGAGCGTGAACGCCGCCGCGGCGGCGACAGCGACCAGGCGTTTCCACTGTTTCATGATGTGAACTACCTCAGGAGATACGGCATGTTGACGGTGACGGCGCCGGTGGGGCAGCGGGCGGCGCAAGGGCCGCAGTACCAGCACTCGTCGACATGCATGAAGGCTTTGCCGTTGTCGGGATTGATGGCGAGTGAGTCGAGGGGACAGATCTCGACGCACAGCGTGCAGCCGGAGATGCACAGCGATTCGTCGATGGTCACGGGGATATCGGTGCGCTGGTTCGCCAGAGCCATCTAAAGGACCTTCCATTCGGGGATGCTGCGAGACAGGCTGCCGCGCATGGTGATCCGGTCACCGCGCATGCGGACGTACTCGAGATCGACCGGGGTGCCGTCCTCGAGGCGGGTGAGACGCTCGAGCATCAGCAGCGCGGCGCCCGCGGGGATGTCGAGGGTGGCCGCGGTGTGCGGATCGGCGCAGAGGGCCTCCACCGCGAGGTCGGCCGAGCCGAGCGACCGGCCGCTGATCTGCTCCAGCAGCACGAAGATGTCGGTGCGTTCCAGGTCGTGTTCGAGCACCGCGTCCCCGATGCCGGGCACGAGGTAGGTGAGATCAAGGCTCAACGGTAGGTCCCCGAGGTAACGCAGGCGCTCGAGGTAGACCACCCGGGTACCCGGTGCCAGCGCCAGCCGGCGCGCCACGGCGGGCGGTGCGCTGATCCGGGTCGCGACCCTGACCTCATTGCGCACCACCCCGTGACCCTCGAAGGTCTCCTGCAACCCGAGCAGGGTGTCGAGGCCGTGGTCGAGTTTGCGGGCCGTCACCTTGGTGCCGACCCTGGGTGCGCGGTCGATCAGGCCCTCGTCCTGGAGCAGCGCCAGCGCCTCCCGCACGGTATTGCGGGAGGCCTGATGTTCGGCGGCCAGGACCTGCTCACCGGGCAGGGTGTCGGCGAACGCGCCGGTGTGGATCTGCTGGCGCACGATGTCGGCGACCCGGCGCGCATCGTCGGCCCGTAACCGGCGCACCGGAGAAGGCGTCTCCGAGTTTCTGTCGCTGACCTGCATGAACAGCGACGATAGCGGCGATTCCGGCCGCCCTTTCACCGCTGATCGTGCGGCTCGCGGCAGGTGTGCTGATTACGCCGGGTCGGTGGGTCGCGCGACCTGGGCAAACACGCGCGCCGAGCGCCATTGCGCCACCTTCGCCGGGCCCGGGACGGTTGTGATCACGCCGATTCCAATGAACGCCGCGGCGCGCGGATGTCCTCGCCCTCGGGGGTGAGTCCGAGCAACGCCGCCTGCACCTGACGCAACCGGTCGACGTCGCCGCGCAGACCGGTGACGTTGTCGCTGTAGAGGAAGGCTTCGGCGAGCCGGACCAGGGTGTAGGCCAGCAGCGAGCGCTCCAGCGGTGGCCGGTAATCGTCCTGTTCTTCCGTGCGGGCGATCAGGTCCTCCACCGCGGCGACCACGCGCGGCTGCACCGGACCGTCGCCGGTGGTGAGGATGCGCAGACCGGCGATCGGCTCGTTCTCGAAATAGCGGCGGAACGGTTCGTTGCCCGCCATCCACCGGTTGACCCGGTAGAGCACGTCGAGGATCCGCTGGGCACCACTGGCCCGGCGGCGGGCATCCGCCCGTTCGATCAAATTCTCGAACTCACCGGCCAGCACCGCGCCGAGCACGCCGTCACGTGAACCGAACCAGCGATACACCGAGGCGCGGCTGAGCCGTAGTTTGGCCGCGATGGCCTGCACATCCACCCGCTCACCGGCCAGAAACGCCAGCCGCGCCAACTCCACGACCTCTTCTCGGGTCGCGGAGGCCGGACGCCCCGGTGGGCGGGATACGGTAGGTTCGTCGCTGGTCACCCAAGAATGATACATCCGGTAAGATATGTATCTAATGGGGGTGTCAGAACCAGGCGTCGCGCATCTCGAGTGTGGTGGTGTCGCGGGCGGCCAGCAGCTCGAGCTGAGGTGCGGTGCGGGGGAGTTCATAGCGGAAGAAGTACCGCGCCGCATGGCGTTTGCCGTCGTAGAAATCGCCCTTGCGTCCGGCGGCGGCCAGGGTCTGCTGCAACCAGATCCACGCGAGGGTGATGTGCCCGAACGCTTCCAGATAGATCGAACTGTTGGCGAGTGCGGCTTCGATGTCGCCGTCGGCGAACAGGCCTGCGGTCACCTCGACCAGTCGCAGCCACGACGATTCGAGCTGCGCACCCATTTCGGCGGGCTCACCGCCCTGTGCGCGGGCCTCGCCGATGGTCGCGCGGATCCGTTCGTCGAGCGCGCGCAGGCTCGCACCGCCCTGCTGGGTGACCTTGCGCCCGAGCAGGTCCAGGCCCTGAATGCCGTGCGTACCTTCGTGAATCGGATTCAACCGATTGTCCCGGTAGTGCTGCTCGACGTTGTACTCGCGGGTGTAGCCGTAGCCGCCGTGCACCTGGATGGCCAGGCTGTTCGCCTCCAGGCACCACTGCGACGGCCAGCTCTTCGCGATGGGGGTGAGGATGTCCAGCAACAACGTCAGCGCGCGGCGTTCCTCATCGGAGGAGGCGGTGCGGTGCTCGTCGACCAGGCGTGCGCAGTAGAGCACCAACGCGAGCGCGCCTTCGGCATAGGCCTTCTGCGCGAGCAGCATTCGCTTCACATCGGCGTGCTCGACGATGGGCCGCTGCGGCGTGCTGGGATCGGCGGCACCCTTGGTCCGGCCCTGCGTGCGCGTGCGTGCGTACTCGAGCGATTCGAGATAACCCGTGTAGCCGAGTGCGGTGGCCACCAGGCCGACGCCGATGCGCGCCTCGTTCATCATCGTGAACATGTAGCTGAGCCCGCGGTGCTGCTCGCCGACCAGATAGCCGATCGCACCCGGTGCGCCGCCAGGGGTCCACTTGCCCTCGCCGAAGTTCAGCACCGTGTTCACGGTGCCGCGGTAGCCCATCTTGTGGTTGAGTCCGGCCAGCGCGACGTCGTTGCGTTCGCCGAGGGAGCCGTCGTCGCCGACGAGGAACCGGGGCACCACGAACAGTGAGATCCCCTTGGTCCCGGCCGGTCCACCGGGAATCTTCGCCAGCACCAGATGCACGATGTTCTCGCCCAGCTCGTGATCGCCGCCGGAAATCCACATCTTGGTGCCGAAGAGCCGGTAGGTGCCGTCGGGCTGCGGCTCGGCGCGGGTGACGATGTCGGCCAGCGACGAACCGGCCTGCGGTTCCGACAGGCACATGGTGCCGAAGAATCGGCCCTCCACCATCGGGCGAACGAACCGGTCGATGTGCTCGCGGCCATGGGTGAGCAGCAGGTTCGCATTGGCCATGGTGAGGAACGGATAGCCGGAGGTGCCTGGATTGGCCGCTTGGAACCAGGCGAAACTGGCCTGGGCGACGCTGGCCGGAAGCTGTGAACCGCCGAGTTCGTAGTCCATCGCGGCACCGGGGAGTCCGGCCTCCGCGAAGGCCCGCAGCGCGGCGCCCACCTCGGGAATGAGGGTGACGCGCTCACCGTCGAACGTCGGTTCGTTGGCATCGCCGAGCTTGTTGTGCGAGGCGAAGTACTTCGTCGCCAGCTGTTCGCTCAGATCGAGGACGGCGTCGAAGGTCTCCCGGGAATGCTCGGCGTAGCGCTTGCGCTCGGTGAGCCGCTCGACGTCGAGCCATTCGTAGAGCAGGAAGTCGAGATCACGCCGGGACAGGAGAGTAGACCGCATCGAGCATCCCTTCGGTACAAGTTGCCTCCTGTGTACCATACTGTGCGTGGTAGCGCCCGGGCCGGTCGCCAGGGGAGCGCGACGACCGTCCGCGGCGAATCAGTCCGCGGCGGGCCCGTAGTTCAGGTGCACCACGCCGTTGTCGTAGACGTCGGTCGATACCAGGGCCAGCTTGGTGGTGGCGTCGTCGAAGAATCGCTCACCCGTGCCCAGGGCGATCGGATACACGAACAGGTGCAGATTGTCGACCAGGCCGTCCCGGAGCAGGGCACGGACCAGCCGGCCGCTGCCGCTGATGTAGAGGATGCCGTCGGTCTCGGCCTTGAGCTTGCGGATGACCTCCGGGTCGTAGGGGCCGAGGCGGGTGCTGTTGGCCCATTCGACCGCGGGTTCCTGCGCACCGACGACGTACTTCATGGTGTCGTTGAAGAACGGCGCACCCGGATCGTCGTCGACCGTGCGCGTCGACCAGGCCGGTGCGAACATCTCGAAGGTGTTGCGCCCGAGCAGAATCCCGGTCGCGGCGCCGGTGATCTCGGCCAGTGTGTCGCCCATCTTCGGATCGAACCCGTAGGCGAAGGTGAAGCTCGGGTCGTCGTACATCCCGTCGAGGGAGATGAATTCGTGTACTGCGATGGTGCCCAAGGCGCTCCCTTTCGATGATCCCGCCGCCCCACCGCACGTGGTGCGGCTCGAAGTGTCCGGTCCGGCTCTGCCGGCGCGTCATGTGGTGCATCGACGGCCGGGGAGAGTCGGCGTTCTCGCCCGACGATAGGCGGTGCCGCTCCGGTGCGCGGAGGCTTTACTGCGATTCGCGGCCCCGATGGCCGCCGGGCGGCGGGTACGCCCGGCGGCCATCGCCTCCGGTGTCAGTCCATGCTCGTCAACAGGGTGAGCACGGTCGACGCCATCGCGGCCGGATCGCCGTCGGCGGGCCGGAGCACCAGGCCCGGTGTGAGCGGATGCTCGTACGGGGCGTCGACGCCGGTGAAATCGCGGATCTCACCCGCACGGGCCTTGGCGTACATGCCCTTCGGGTCGCGCGATTCGCAGATCTCGAGCGGAGTATCGACGAAGACCTCGAGGAAGGGGATGCCCGCGGCCTCGTGCACGGCCCGCGCCCGGTCCCGATCGGCGCGATACGGGCTGATCAGCGACACGATGGCGATGACACCGGCCTCGGCGAACAGTCGCGCGACCTCACCGACCCGGCGCACATTCTCCACCCGGTCCTCGGCCGAGAACCCGAGATCGGAGTTGAGGCCGTGGCGCAGATTGTCGCCGTCGAGCAGGAATGCCGGACGCCCGGACGCCACCAGGCGCCGTTCCAGCTCCACCGCGACCGTCGACTTGCCCGAGCCGGACAGGCCCGTCAACCACACCGTCATCCCACGAGTCGCGCGCTCGGCCCGCTCGACCGCGGTGGAATGCCACACCACCCGCGATGACGGCAGGCTCGGGCCGGTGATCATGCCGCCGGCGACGGTATTGCCGGTACTGTCGTCGACCAGCAGGAAACTGCCGGTCGTGCGGTTGCGCCGGTAGGGATCGAACAGCAGCGGTTGCCGGGTGTGCAGCTGCACCCGGCCGATCTCGTTGAGTGACAAGGTGGTTGCGGCCTCGTCGCGGTGCAGGGTGTTGACATCGAGACGATAGTCCAGCGTCCGTACCTGCACCGGGGTGGCCCGGGTGGTGTGGCGCAGCGTGTAGGACGCGCCGGGAGTGAGTTCGGCGTCCTCGGCGAACCAGCACACCATGGCATCGAGATCGCGTCCGACCTGCGGCCGGTTGGCGGGACGGCAGATCAGGTCACCGCGGGAGACGTCGAGCTCGTCGGCCAGCTGGACCGTCACCGCCTGCGGCGGGAACGCTTCGTCGATGGGCACTCCGCCCGGACCGAAGATCGACCGGACCGTGGTGTTCAGGCCCGAGGGCAGTACCGTCACCTCGTCACCCGGTTTGAAGACGCCGCCGGCGATGGTTCCGGCGTAGCCGCGGAATTCCGGTGTGTGACTGCGGATCACGTACTGCACCGGCAGCCGGGCGTCGATCAGATTGCGGTCGGAGGCGATATGCACCTCTTCGAGATGATGCAGCAGCGGGGTGCCCTCATACCAGGGCATCGAGGTGCCGCGGTGCACGATATTGTCACCGTGCAGCGCCGACACGGGCACGAAGGTCAGATCGGTGACGTCGAGTTTGGACGCGAAACCGGCGAACTCCTCCCGGATCTCGGTGAACCGCTGCTGCGACCAGTCCACCAGATCCATCTTGTTCACGCACAGCACCAGGTGCGGGATGCCGAGCAGCGCGGCGAGGAAGGCGTGCCTGCGGGTCTGCTCCACCACGCCCTTGCGCGCATCCACCAGCACCAGCGCCAGATCGGCGGTGGAGGCGCCGGTGACCATGTTGCGGGTGTACTGGATGTGGCCGGGAGTGTCGGCGATGATGAATTTGCGGCGCGGCGTGGCGAAATAGCGGTGCGCCACGTCGATGGTGATGCCCTGTTCGCGTTCGGCGCGCAGGCCGTCGGTGAGCAGTGCGAGGTTCGGGTAGTCCTCGCCGCGATCGCGGCTGGTGCGTTCCACCGCGTCGAGCTGGTCGGTGAACAAGGTCTTGGAATCGAACAGCAGCCGTCCGATCAGGGTCGACTTGCCGTCGTCGACGCTGCCCGCGGTCGCGAGGCGCAGCAAAGTGGTCATCAGAAGTAGCCTTCTCGTTTGCGGTCTTCCATCCCGGCCTCGGAGATGCGATCGTCGGCGCGGGTGGCGCCCCGTTCGGTGACGCGGGCGGCGGCGACTTCGGCCACCACCTCGGCGGGGGAGGCGGCGCTGGATTCGACGCAGCCGGTGCAGGTGGCATCGCCGACGGTGCGGAACCGCACGGTCGACTCGTACGGCGTCTCGCCGTCGAGCAGGTGAAGAAAACGAGTGTGTGCCAGCAACATTCCGTCGCGCTGCACCACCGGCCTGCGATGCGCGTAATACAGCGAGGGCAACTCGATGCCCTCGGCGGCGATATAGCTCCAGATGTCGAGCTCGGTCCAGTTCGACAGCGGGAACACCCGGATGTGCTCGCCGGGCCGGTGGCTGCCGTTGTAGAGGTTCCACAGCTCGGGGCGCTGTCGGCGCGGGTCCCACTGGCCGTATTCGTCGCGGAAGCTGAACACCCGTTCTTTGGCGCGCGCCTTCTCCTCGTCGCGTCGCGCGCCGCCGAATACGGCATCGAAGCGGCCCTCGCGCACGCTGCGCAGCAGGGTGGTGGTCTGCAGCCGGTTGCGGGTGGCGCGGGGACCGCTGTCCTCGGTGACGCGGCCGGCGTCGATGTCATCCTGGACCCGGCCGACGATCAGCCGCAGACCCAGCCGCGCCACCGTGCGATCACGGAACTCGATCACCTCGTCGAAATTGTGCCCGGTGTCGATGTGCAGCACCGGGAACGGTAGCGGCGCGGGCCAAAATGATTTGGCCGCGAGGTGCAGCATCACCACCGAATCCTTGCCACCGGAAAACAACAGCACCGGGCGTTCGAAAGTCGCTGCGACTTCACGGAATATATGTGCCGACTCGGCCTCGAGCGCGTCCAGATGGGGAAGCTCGTAGGTGTTCGCCGCCGACTTTGCGTACTGGCTCACGATGCAAAACTAGAACACGTTTCGGGATTTGGTCAACGGTTGGCGTCCGCCGGACTTTTCGGTGACGGCATCGGCGGCGGCCACCAGGTCCGCGCCGCGCCTGGCGATCTCCGCGCCGGTGATCGACGCGCCGACATACATCGTGAGCACCATGTTCTGCCTGCCGTCGGCGTCGAAGGTCGGTGCGGCGAGCAGGCTCACCGGATGCTGTTTGCGTGGCCGCAGATCGGTGCCGAGATACACCCGCTCGCCCAGGCTCGTGACCAGCTCGGCGACCACTTCGCGGAGCTCGTCGGGCAGTTCGCGGGCGGCGACGCCGGCCAGCAGCGAATACAACCGCCGTCCGGCCGCGGTCATGGATTCCACCAGGTAGCCGCGCTCGCGGCATTCGGCGACGATCTGCCGCAGCCGGGCCTCGTCCTGCTGCAGCGGCACCGTCGCGGGCATCGCCAGCCACGCGTCGAAGGCCGCGTCGGTATCCCAGAGCACGTACATCAGGCCGACCGGCGGCGCGAAAGGGTAGGAAGCGCCCACCTTGACCATGCCGGGGCCGGTGCTCTCCAGCACGATGATCTGCTCACCGACCAGCGCCGATGCCGTGCAGGTGGTGCGGTAGGCCCGGCTGAGCCGGGCCAGCTCGGGGTGGGCGACGCCGGCGATGGCGAAGCTGTCCTGCGCGACCCGGCCCGCCGCGATCAGCGCGGGGCCGGGCCCATAGGTGCGGGTGCGCGGATCGCGGACCAGGTAGCCGCCCGCGGTGAGCTCGGTGAGGATGCCGAGTGCGGTGGGTTTGGCCAGGCTGAGGGTGCGGGCGAGCTCGGACAGGCCCACCCGCTTGCCCTGCTGCTCGACGATGAAATCCAGCACCTGCACCACGCGCTGGGTCGGCGCGGATCGCCGTTCGACCATTGACCACTCCTAGAACACGTTCTAATGTCTCTGGTATCGGAATGTACCAGAGCGGTACATATATGGAACACCGGAGAGTCTATTGCTGACGCAACCGTTCGCGGACGCCATCGCCGCCGCCGAGAAGATCATCACCGAAGCGCCGCACATTCGGACCGAACAGGATCTCGTCGAGGGCTACGACTATCTGGCGGGCAGTATTCGAGCCGCCATTCAGATGGCGTGGGCGTATGAGCGTGATTTCCCGTTCTTCGTCCAGTCGACGGGGCCGTACACGAAAATGGGGCTGGACAATCCGGACACCCTCTACTTTCATTCGTATCTGCGCCCGGATGCCGAATATGTGGTCACCGGAACTCGCGGTTCCACTCGCGATCTGAGTTTCCAGGTATTGAACGGCGATTATTCGCCGGTCGATGTGCCCGACAGCACCACCGCATTCGACGATCGCGCGATTGATATCGCCGCGGACGGATCTTTCGAGGTTCGTTTCGGTCCGGGTGAAGCCGGTCCGAACTACATCACCCTCGCGCCCGATTCGGCCATGCTCGTGGTCCGTGAGGTGTTCAGCGACTGGGGCGCTGAGAAGCCGGGCACTCTGCGCATCCATCGGGCGGACAAGGCCGGTGCCGCGCCACCGCCGCTGACCAAGGACCTGATGACCAAACGCTACGGCGTGGCGGGCAAGATGCTGGTGTCGCGGTTGCAGACCTTCCTGGCCTTCCCGCAGTGGTTCTACCTGAACCTGCCGGTCAACACCATGACCGAGCCGCGCAGCACGCCGGGCGGGCTGACCACGCAGTTCTCCTCGGCCGGGCACTACGAACTCGCCGAGGACGAGGCGATGATCATCACCGTCCCGAAATCGGACGCGCCCTACCAGGGCTTCCAGCTCGGCAGCATGTGGTACCTGTCGCTGGACTACATCAACCACCAGACCAGCCTCACCGCCGATCAGGCGCACGTGGATCCGGACGGGATGATCCGGCTGGTGGTCAGCGAACGCGATCCCGGACTGGCCAACTGGATCGAATGCACCGGCCACGCCCGCGGCTACCTGCAGTTCCGCTGGCAGCGGCTGTCGCGGGAGATGAAACCCGAGGACGGGCCGACGGTCGAGGTGGTGAAATTCGATGAGATCGACGCCAGGCTGCCGTATCACGAGCAGGCTCGGGTGACGCCGCAGCAGTGGCGCGAGCGCATCGCGGCCCGGCAGGCGGCGGTCGCGGAAAGGATGCTCGGCTGATGTTGTTGCAGGACAAGGTAGTCGTCGTCTCCGGGGTCGGTCCCGGCCTCGGTCGCGCCATCGCGGTACAAGCCGCGGCCGCCGGCGCCGACGTGGTGCTCGCCTCGCGGACCGAATCCCGCCTGGCCGAGGTGGCCAAGGAGATCACCGACCTGGGCAGGCGTGCGGTCGTGGTCCCCACCGACATCAACGACGAAGCGGCGGCGGCGAATCTGGTGGAAACGGCGCACAGCGCGTTCGGCCGGGTGGACACCCTGGTGAACAACGCGTTCGCCATCCCGCCCATCGTCGATCTGGCCGACGTCGAGCTGGACGCGGTGCGCGCCGGCTTCGAGACCAATGTGCTGGCGGCGCTGCGCCTGACTCGGCTGTTCGTGCCCGCCCTCGCCGAAGCCAAGGGGTCGGTGGTGATGATCAACTCCGCCGTGCTGCACCACTCGCGGCGCACCTTCGGTCCCTACAAGATGGCCAAGGCGAGCCTGCTGGCCTTGGCGCAGAGCCTGGCCACCGAGCTCGGCCCGCGCGGCATCCGGGTGAATTCCGTTGCCCCCGGCTATATCTGGGCCGACAACCTGAAATGGTATTTCAACTACCTGGCCGAACAGCGCGGCATCACCCGCGACGAGGTGTACGCCGAAACCGCCGCGACCATCGACCTGCGCAGACTGCCGGAGCCCGACGAGATCGCCGATGCGGTGGTCTTCTTCGCCTCACCACTGGCGCGGGCGATCACGGGGGCGTGCCTGGATGTCAACTGCGGGGAGTACCACAATTGAGGAGCGAGACGAACATGATCGGCAGGGACGACGTCGGCACCATCGACGATCTGCACGCCTCGGCGAGCAAAGTGGTCGGGCTGAGCGATTTCGGCACCGACGACTACCGCGAAGGGCTGCAGGTCCTGCTCGATTCCTACGCCAGGGATGCGGAACTGACCCCGTTCGGCAACAAGGTCAACCGTGCCTTCCTCCGCGGTGCGCTCATCGCGCGGCTGCTGAGTGAATCGGCCTGGCAGCAGTACCCGCAGCATGCGCAGGTGCCGATCGAGCGGCCGATCTTCGTCACCGGATTGCCGCGCTCGGGCACCACGGCCGTGCACCGGTTGTTGACCGCCGACCCCCGGCATCAGGGGCTGGAGATGTGGCTGACCGAGATGCCGCAGCCGCGGCCACCGCGCGAGACATGGGAGCAGAACCCGATCTTCCAGCGGTTGCAGGCGGCCTACCACAAGCATCACGTCGAACACCCGGAATTCATGGGCGTGCATCATATTTCGGCCGACCAGGTCGAAGAGTGCTGGCAGTTGCTGCGTCAATCGGCGATGTCGATTTCCTATGAGTGCCTTGCCTATCTGCCGACCTATTCGGAGTGGTTGCGCGAGCAGGACTGGACCGGCGCCTACCGCAGGCACCGCCGCAACCTGCAACTCATCGGACTCGACGACGTCGACCGGCGGTGGGTGCTGAAGAATCCGAGCCACCTGTTCGCCCTGGACGCGCTGCTCGCGGTGTATCCGGACGCGCTGATCATCCAGATGCACCGGGCGCCGAGCACCATCATCGCCTCGGTGTGCAGCCTGAACGAGCAGGCCTCGGCGGGCTGGTCGGACAAGTTCCGCGGTGGAGTCGTCGGGCGCACGCAGCTCGAGCTGTGGTCACGCGGCGCGCAGCGGTTCCTCGACGACCGCAAGAATCATGACGCGGCCCAGTTCTGCGATGTGTACTACGACGATTTCGTGGCCGACCCCATCGGCACCGTCGAGGGGATCTACCGCCACTTCGGCCTGGACCTCACCGACGAGGCCCGCGCGGCGATGACCGCCTTGCATTCGGAGTCGACCTCGGGTGCGGCGCGCCCGGCGCACAAGTACACCCTCGCCGATTTCGATCTCACCGCCGAAGCCGTCGACGCGAGCTTCGGGCCGTATCTGGAGGCGCATTTCCCGGCGCGCTGAACCGTTCCGGCCGGTCGTATCGCGGCTTTCGGCTCGCGGCGGCCGGCCGGATGGTCGCGTTCAGGGCCTTCTACGGCACACTCAGGGCTGGCCCGGCTTCAGGACGATGAACAGCCCGTTGGCCTCCGCGCACAGCCGCTCACCGTCGTGCAGCGTCGCCCGCACGTACACCTTGCGGCCTTCCCGGCGCTCGGCCCACGTGCGCAACGACAGTTCCTTGTTGAGCGGGGTGATGGAGCGATAGTCGACGGTCAGTGACGCGGTGCGGGTGACACCGCCCGCGTAGAGCGCCGCTGCCATACCCAGCAGGTCGTCGAAGCCGACCACGATCTGGCCGCCGTGCGCGGCGGCGTTTCCGCCGAGGTGGAAGGTGCGGAAGGTGATCCTGGCTTCCACGCCGTCCTTGCTCGCCTTGTCGATCACATACGGCGGGATGGTGATGTTGCCGCGCGCGGGCAGATCCGCCCTGGTCCAGGTGGGGGCCGACCATTCGTCGACGACGGCCGCATCGAGCCGGTCGTTGAGCTGTTTGAGCACCCCGATCGTCTCCAGCGCGAGCTCATCGGACGGACACGACAGCCGCACCCGGTCCATCAGCTTGCGGACTTCCTCGATGAACGCGCCGTAGTGCGGGCCGCCACGGGTGATGTCGGCGTTCTTGGCGGCGTCGATGAGCTCCGACATCGGCCGGAAACCGCCCTCGTGATGCTCGGCGTCGGGCAGTGCGCTGCCGGCCAGGTCTTCGGTCATGAGAACACGTTATCGGTAGCCCGCGGAATGCTCGGTGACCGGGGCGTCCGGTTCAGCTGCGGCGGTAGGACTCGAGCAGCGTGCGCGCGGCGGCGGTGACGTCGTCGTCGAGCCACTCCGGGAGTTCGGGCGCGTGGGCGTGTCTGCGCAGCGCGGCGTACGGCAGATCGGCGATCGCGCGGGCGACCGCGTCGACTTCACGTTCTCCGGCGCGCCCGAACAGCCCTGCGGCGATCCGCCGTAGCTGCTCGATCAGCGGCGCGTTCATGCCGGCCAGCCGGGCACCGAACTCCTCGTCGGGGCTGCCGTCGAGCAGATCGCTCGGACGCAGGCTGAGCAGCAGCCGGGCATCCTCGGGCAGGTCACGGCCGAATCCGAGCGCCGCACGCACCATGGCCACGCCGGCCTCCAGTGGGTCCGGCTCCTCGGCAGCGGCCTCGACTCGGTCCTGGAACCGTTCGAGCGCGCGGATCCACGCCGCGGTGAGCACACCGTTGCGGTTGCCGAAGCGGTGGTACAGCGTGCCGACCGGAGCGCCGCTGGCGTCGGCGATCGCGGCGACGCTCGCCGCGCGCGGTCCGTCGGCCAGTACCAGAGCGCGGGCTGCGTCGAGGATCACATCGGTGTCGTGCTTGCGGGGCGGAGCCATGTACTAGTACGTTCCTTCCATATGGAGCGATTGCCCTATATCGATGAGCATGCCAGATCGGTCGACGCGAACCGCGACCGGACGTGGAAGGCATTGCTGAAAGTTGTCTGTAAGGATCCGGCCGATCCGTCGACCGTGCCCGGCGGGTTCGCAGTGGAAGAGGCCGATCCGCCGCGTCGGCTCGCCCTCGCGGGCAGCCATCCCTTCTCCCGGTACAGCCTGACCTTCGAACTCGACGACGACGGCCCACGCCATACCGTCGTGCGTGCGATCACCCGTGCGGAATTCCCCGGCCTCGCGGGTTCGATCTACCGGGCGCTGGTGATCGGCACCGGTGGGCACAAGCTGGTGGTCCGCCGGATGCTCGCCCGCGTCGTGGCGGCGGCATGAACGCCGGACTGGTGTGGGGCGCCACCGAAGCCGAACGCGAGGCGCCGCTGCCGTGCGATGACCTCGAACCCGATGCCCTGGTCGCCGACCGCGCCATCAGCATCGCCGCCCCGCCCGCCGCGGTGTTCTCCTGGCTGTGCCAGCTGCGGGTGGCCACCTACAGCTATCGCATCGGCAATCGCTGGAAATCCAGTCCGCGGGTGCGTGATCCGCAGTTGACCGAACTCGCGGTCGGGCAGGAGTTCATGGGGCAGTTCGTGCTGGAATCGTTTGCCCTCGGCAGGCATGTGACATTGCGCGCCGACGATATCTGCGTGACCTACGCGGTGCGACCGGAGGGGTCGGGCACCAGGCTCGTCGTCCGGGTCCGGATGGGCGGTCCGCGCCTGGTGGGCCGGGTGCTCGCCCTCGGCGACGTGATCATGATGCGCAAACAGTTGCGGACGCTGAAGGAACTGGCCGAAGCCGAGGCCGTGCGCGCCTGAGGCGGGGCGATCCGGGACGGCTTTCGCCGATCCGCTGCGGCCGGCCCGGACGGCCGTGCAATGATGTCACCCGGAAAAGCGGCCGCCACGGCGGGTGATCGAGATGCCGTCGGCCCCAACCGGTCGCAGCACCGGGCTTTTCCGCGTCACACCGATCGACACTGCTCGACCACGCACCGTCGCAGACCTGATCGAAAGTTCGGAGCGCCACACTGTCCGCCGCGATTCGCGCGCGGACCGTGCGCTGGATCGGGTCCACGCGGGGCACACGTCAGAACTGTTCGAACGTGGAAAGGACTGTGGCACGTGCACTCCCTGGATTCATCGCCGGACGCGGCAGCGCGGGACGGTGGTCGTTCGTGACGGCCGCACATCAGATTCTCGAGCTGACCGACGAGTTCTATCAGGATCCGCACGCCGTCTACCGGACGCTGCGCGAACGCGGACCGATCCACCGTATTCGGCTGGACGGGGTGGTGGGCTGGCTGGTCGTCGACCACGAGGTGGCCAAGCAGGCCTTCGTCGAGCCGAGCATCAGCAAGCGGATCGGATCACCGGAAGGCCAAGCGGTACTGGCCAAACACGGTGCCGCCGAGATGTTCAATGCCGCCATCAACGACAACATGCTCTTCGCCGACCCACCGCAGCACACCCGGCTACGCAAGCTGGTGTCGAAAGCGTTCGCCGGCCGTGCCATTCGCGAGCTCGGCCCGCGGATCACCGAACTGGCCGATGGTCTGCTCGACGAGATGGCCGGACACCACACCGTGGATCTGCTCGACAGCTACGCCTTCCCGCTGCCGATCGCGGTGATCTGCGAACTGCTCGGCGTACCGGACGACGACAAAGACGACTTCCGTTCCTGGACAGCTGTTCTGGTGAACGATGCCGCCCCGATCGAGGACCGCACTACGGCCGGGATCAGCTTCTTCACCTACCTCACCGAGCTGATCGCCGCCCGCACCGATGATCCGCGCGAGGACCTGCTGTCGGAGCTCATCATCGCCAAGGACGACGACGACCGGCTCGATCAGCAGGAACTCATCGCGATGCTGTTCCTGCTGCTGGCCGCCGGTCACGAAACCACCGTCAACCTCACCGGCAACGCGGTGCTCGAACTGCTGCGCGACCCGGCCACCGCGGAGCGGCTGCGGCGCGACCCGGAGGGCATCCCGGCCTTCCTCGACGAGGTGCTGCGCTGCCAGGGTCCGGTGCACCTGGCCACCGCGCGCTACACCACGGCGCCGATCACGTTGGGCGGCCAGGATATCGAGGCCGGCGAATTCATCATGATCTCCCTCGCCGCCGCCAACCGTGATCCACGCCTGTTCAATGATCCGGACCGGATGAATCCCGGCCGCACCGACCATCGGCATATCGCCTTCGGCCACGGCATCCACTACTGCCTCGGCGCCGCCCTGGCCCGCACCGAGGCGACCATCGCCCTCACCAGGCTGCTCGACCGCATCCCCACCCTGTCGCTGAACGCCGGGTTCGACGACCTGGTGTGGCGCAAGAGCCTGCTCATCCGGGGGTTGGCCGAGCTGCCCGTGCGGATCGCGCCGGCGTCGGATTCGCCTGCGCTCGCGTTCGCGATGGAATCTTCGGCACCGTGACGGCGCGGTGGGATGCGGGCGCTGTCGCCCGCATCGCACCGAACGGGACCGGTCGAGTGGAGGCGCGATCTGCCCGCGACGTACGGTGCACAGATGTCCCAGAAGCTGTCTCATGGTGTGTCGGGTGCGCTTCGACGTTTCGCCGGGTGGGTTGCCCGCGGATCGGTCGGCCATCCGATGCTGGAAGGCATCGACTACTGGGATGAACTGAAGGACTCGCCGTCCCAGATGGAGATCTGTTTCGCCATCTTCGTGAATGTCCTCGAACTGGACGAATCCGGCGAGCCGATCAACGAGAAGTATGCCGAGCGGCGCGCTGCCACGTGGCTGTATCGGTACTGCACCGGTGAGCTCCCGCCAGGTGAGCCGGCGCTGGAGTCATGGGAATGTGAGCTCTATTGATCCGAGGGGAATACCGGGCACCGGCCCCGGTCTTGCACCGAACATGACCAGTGCTGAGCTGTTGATCGACGGGTTCGGGCGGATCCGGGAGAACGTGCGCGGGGCAGTGGAGGGGTTGACGGGGGCCGAGCTGGGGGCGCGGCTCGATCCGGAGGCCAACTCGATCGCCTGGCTGGTGTGGCACCTGACCCGGGTGCAGGACGACCACATCGCGGATGTGGCGGGGACCGAGCAGGTGTGGACCCGCGATGGCTGGGTGCGGCGGTTCGGGTTGCCGTTCCCGGCGGCCGACACGGGGTACGGGCATTCCGCGGCCGAGGTCGATGCGCTCGCGCAGGTGCCTGCGGAGCTGTTGCTCGGCTACCACGACGCGGTGCACGCCCAGACGGTCGACTACGTCGGCGGGCTCACCGATGCCGATCTGCCGCGCGTGGTCGATACCCGGTGGGATCCGCCGGTCACGCTCGGTGTTCGGCTGATCAGCGTCATCGACGACGACATCCAGCACTCGGGCCAGGCGGCGTTCATTCGCGGGATTCTCCTGCGCCGCCGATAGCGCGGCGCGACCAGCACCCGCCGCTCTGTCCGGCACCCGGGGGCCGCGATATCGCCGCGCCGCCCGCCCGCAGCGCTGTGTGGCACAAAATGTTCAGGAGCGGTTGAGCTCGGGGATGGGGGAGCGGGCAGTCCAGCGGTTGTGGGTGCGGTGTACGTCGACCGGGTGGGCGAAGGTCGCCGAGATCGTTTCGGTGGTGATGGTCTCCTCGGCGGTCCCGCACGCCACGGTACGGCCCGCAGCGATCAGCAGGGCGTGGGTCGTGGTGCTCGGCAGCTCCTCGAGGTGATGGGTGACCAGGATCGACGCCACTTCCGGATGGGTCCGGTCGAGCGCGTCGATCGTCTCCAGCAGCTGTTCGCGAGCGGCGACATCGAGGCCGGTGGACGGCTCGTCGAGCAGCAGCAGGCGCGGATCGGCGATCAGGGCGCGGGCGATCAGGGTGCGGCCGCGCTCACCCTGTGACAGCGTCGGCCATATCTCGCCGGCCTTACCGGACAGGCCGACGGTGTCGATCATGGCGTGCGCGCGAGCCAGATCGTCGGCCGATGGGCTCCAGCGCATCGGGGTATCGATCGTGCCGGTGAGCCCGGTGAGCACCACCTCCTGCACCGTCAACGGATACCGCAGGGGATGGCGCGGGTTGACATGCCCGATGGATCGGCGCAGCCGCTGCAATTCCACCCGTCCCAGCTGCTCGCCGAGCACATGGACCGTGCCGGAGGTCGGGTGGGTGACAGCGCCGCACAATCCGAGCAGGGTGCTCTTGCCCGCACCGTTGGGCCCGAGTAGTGCCCAGTGTTCGCCGGCGTGCACGGTCAGCGAGATGCCGTCGAGGATCTGTTTGCCCTCGCGCCGGAAGGTCACCTCGGTCAGATCGAGCACCGGTGTGGTCACGAGAACGCCTCCTTCAGGGCGGTGAGGTGGGTGCGGCTGAATTCTGCTGCCGCCGTGGGGTTTCGGGCCGCGATCGCGTCCGCGAGCTGTTCGTGGGCGGCGTGATCGGCTCGCTCGGAGGGGACCGGGCGGATCTCGAGCATGTCGATCATCGCCAGTCGCAGGCGCGGCAGGAATGCGTCGAACAGCTGCACCAGGATGTCGTTGTGGGCGGCGACGAGGACCGCGCGGTGGAACTGCATGTCCGCGTCGACGTGCTCGGCGACCGTCTGCCCCGGTACGTTCCGGCCGGCCAGCGCGCGCCGGATCGCCCGCAGGTCGGTGGGTGTGCGCCGGTGCGCGGCCAGGGCGGCCGCCTCGGCTTCGATGGCGATGCGGGCCTCGATCACCGAGGCGATGGTGGCGCGACGCAGCACGATGTCCCATTCCTCGCTGACATCGAGTGCCGTGACGAACACCCCCGCGCCCTGTCTGCTGGCCAGCACGCCCTTGCCCGCCAGCTCGCGGATCGCTTCGCGCACCGTCGAGCGGCCCACACCCAGTTGCGCGGCCAAGGTCGTCTCGCCGGGGAGCCGGTGTCCCAGCGGCCATTCGCCGCCGCGGATGCGTGCCAGCAGCAGTTCGGCTGCCTGCTCGGCCAGCGGATGCCGGCGTACCTGGCTGTCCATGCGCCAACCTCTCTACTTGTCTGAGGAGTTGTGTATAGTCTAGGCCATGCTCGCGTACCGCCTGCTCCTCGACCGCCACGGCGGGGCCTGACCGATCGGCCACCCCGCCGTGGGGTTTCGTCGTCGGCCGGTCACCTCCTTTCGTGACGGCCGCACGGCCAGGAAGCAGAACCATGACATCGCGTGCATTCCCCACCATCGACACGCCGGCGGGCCGCATCCCCGCGCAGGCTCCCGCGTGGAACCGGCAGCGGCATTCGCAGATGCCCTCGCACCGCTACCGCAACGTCTACGAACGTGTGGATGTGCCACTGGTGCACCGTGATTGGCCTTCGGCGCAGATCGTTGAGGCGCCGCTGTGGGTGCCGGTCGACCTGCGTGACGGCAATCAAGCGCTGGCCGAACCGATGGATCCCGAACGCAAACGGCGATTCTTCGAACTGCTGGTCGCCATGGGGTACAAGGAGATCGAGGTCGGCTATCCGTCGGCCTCGCAGACCGATTTCGATTTCGTGCGGTTGCTGGCCGACACCGATATCGTGCCGTCCGACGTCACCATTGTGGTGTTCACGCCCGCCCGGCGGGACCTGATCGAACGGACCGTCGCATCGGTGCGTGGACTGCGCAACGAGGTCGTCATCCACATGTACACCGCTACCGCGCCGGTATGGCGCAACACCGTGCTCGGCAAGGACATTCGTGAACTGCGCGACATGATCCTGGCGGGCGGACGCGATGTGCTCGAATTCGCGGGCGATCTGCCCGATGTGCGCTTCGAGTTCTCCCCGGAGGTGTTCAACTTGACCGAACCGGGTTATGTGCGCGATATCTGCGATGCGATGACCGAGCTGTGGGATGCCAGGCCCGAACGGCCGGTGATCCTCAACCTGCCTGCGACGGTGGAAGTGGCGACGCCGAATGTGTACGCCGATCAGATCGAGTACATGCATCGCACCTTGGCGCGGCGTGACGGCGTCATCCTGTCGGTGCATCCGCACAACGATCGCGGCACCGGCATCGCCTGCGCCGAACTCGCCGTGCTGGCCGGGGCGCAGCGGGTGGAGGGCTGCGTGTTCGGCAACGGTGAACGCACCGGCAACGTCGACATCGCCACCCTCGCCTTGAATCTGCACGCCCAGGGTGTGGACCCGATGATCGACTTCTCCGATATCGACGAGATCCGCCGCACCGTCGAACACTGCACCCGGCTGCCCATCCCCGAGCGCCATCCCTACGTCGGCGATCTGGTGCATACCGCGTTTTCGGGCACCCACCAGGACGCCATCAACAAGGGACTGGCCGAGCACCGTGCCCGCGCCGCCGCCACCGGCCGCCCCGAACGCGAGCTCGACTGGCAGGTCCCGTATCTGCCGATCGACCCCGCCGACCTCGGCCGCAGCTACGACGCGGTGATCCGGGTGAATTCCCAATCCGGCAAAGGTGGCATCGCCTACCTGCTGAACAGTGAATTCGGCATGGACCTGCCGCGGCGCCTGCAAATCGATTTCGCCCGGCACGTACAGCAACACACCGACGGCACCGGTGCCGAGATCACCGCGGCCGAGCTGCGCGAACTGTTCGACCGGACCTACCTGGCCACCGGTTCCGCCACCGTGACCCTCGACCACTGGCAGTCCGGCGAATCCACTACCACCATCACCCTGACCGCCGACGGGCGCACGCACACCACCGACCATCACGACGTCGGGCCGATCGACGCACTGGCCTGCGCGCTCCGGGACATCGGCCGCCCGGTGGAAGTCCTGGCCCTGCATCAGCAATCGCTCGGAGCAGGCAATGCCGGTCCGGCCATCACCTACCTCGAGTACCGGATCAACGGCCGAACCGGATGGTCGTGTGGCCGTAGCGATTCCGTGCTGACCGCGTCCATGGCCGCGGTGATGGTGGCCGCGAACACGGCCGTGCCCTCGATGATCTGACGGTCGGCGGTGCGGTGGTCGCCCGCGATCATCGCACCGCCCGGTTCGCTCCGGGGCAGCTCGGTGCCCCGGGGGAGTGCAGCCGGCCGCATTCGGCCGCGGCGCAGCCGGCGGATGTCCTACTCGCCCGTCCGTCCGTCGATGCGTTCGCGGAGGAAGTCGGCGTGGCCGTTGTGGCGGGCGTATTCCTCGATCATGTGCAGGTAGATCCAGCGCAGGGTGTATTCGGTGCCGGTGACGGGGTGGTGGCAGCGGTGGTCGAGGGGGAGGGCGGCCACGGCGGCGTCGGCCGCTTCGATCTCGCGGTGGTAGGTGGCGAGGTCGGTGGCCGGGTCGGAGTCCGGGACGTCGTCGAAATCGCCGTCGGGATTGTCCTCGGAGCAGTAGAGGTAGCCGAGGGATTCGCCGGCGGCGGTGACGCGGAACCAGCCGCGTTCGTTCTCGGTGAGGTGCCGGACGAGACCGTGCAGGGACATCTTCGACGGGGCGACGCACCGTTGCGCGAGCTGAGCGGCGTCCAGGCCCGCGCATTTCAGCAGCAGCGTCTGGCGGTGGTAGGCCAGCCAGGACTGCAACATCGGCCGTTCCTCGGCCACGGACAACGTCTCGATCCGATCGATCTCGGGGGCTATCCATGCCACCGGGGGACTGTACCGCGCGGGCCACGCAAGCGTGGGATGAATTTTCGGCGGCGCCGGACTCACCGGGCGGCGCTGAACCGATCCGCCGCAGAACCGCGCAGACGACCTGCCGGGAGGCTGCGTCCGCACAACACCAGCAGCAGGTCTTGGGCGCGGCCGGTGAGCGGGGCGCCGGTGCCGTAGGTCCAGTCGAGGTCGTCGGCGCGCAGCTGGATGCCGTCGAGGTCGACGCCGAAGTACTTCACCTGCTTCGGCCGCACCGATTCCAGCACCGGTCGCAGCCGATGTTCGGGCAGCACGTCGTCGAGGCCGAGGCCGACGGTGATATCGAGGCCGTGGATGATGTCGTGGCTGAGGGCGCCGACGTAGCCACCGCCGGGCGGCTTCCATGGGTGGTGCACGTTGTCGTGCAGGCAGGTCAGCAGCTGTGACGAGGTCATGTGCGCCGCGTCGGCGCGGGCGCTGCGATCGGACATGCGGTTGAAATTGCCGCCTGCCCTGATCATGCCGAGGACGAACCGCGGCAGCGAGAGCCGGTACGGCATGGTGATGTGGGCGACGACTTCGCGCACCCGCCACCCCTCGCACAGCGTCGGCGCGTCCCAGCCCGTTTCGTCCAGCCCACCCAGCACCTCGGTGAGATATCGGCGTTGCTCGGCGACCACCGCCCGGACATCGGTTTCGGTCATTGTCGACTCCTGTTCGTCGCGCATCGGCCGGCCGCGCACACCGGCCGTTCAGGGATAGGACCGGTCGAGAGGACGGAATTCATCGGCGAGCGCGGGATGAGGCCGGCGCCGTCCTGTCCCGGCGCAGCTGCCCGGTCGGCGAGGCGATCGCGGTGAGTGCGGGCGACCTCGGCGCGCGGGCGGGCGCGTTCTGTGCCAGGATTCGAGGTCGGTTGCACGCGAGGAGCGACTCGGGTCCGAGCCGGTCGCCGGGAGGAACACCGATGCCGACGAGAGCGCTCACCCAGCAGACCTTCGACCAGGTCATCGCGAGCAACCACATCGTGCTGGTGGAGTTCTGGGCATCCTGGTGCGGCTGGTGCACCCGTTTCGCGCCGGTCTATCAATCCTCGGCCGATACTCATCCGGACATCGTGCACGCCACCATCGACGGTGAGGCCGAACCCGGCCTGGTCGCCGCCGCCCAGGTCGACAGCTATCCGTGGCTGATGGGTTTCCGTGAAGGCCTGCTGGTGTACTCGCAGGCCGGCTACCTGCCCGCCGGCCACCTCGAAGAACTGGTCCAGCAGATCCGCTGGATGGACATGGACGCCTACCGCCGCACCATCGCCGACGCCGCCCGCACCCAGGCATCCCCACCGCAGCCCGCGCCGCAGCAGGCCGCCCAGCCCCGGCTGGCGGGCTTGGCGCCCGGTTCCTCCCGGTACGGGTGGCCCGGTCTCTGAGCCGAATCCCGTCGCACGCACGATCCACACCCCCGCGCCATGAGAATTCGTGGCGGTCGGCGGGCCCCGCCCATCCGCTAAGGTATGCGGCAGTTTCGTGGAGGGATTGCGGGTGGATCGACGGCTGGCGGTGGGGCAGGAGTTCGCCGGTTATCGGATCGAACGGCTGCTGGGGGAGGGCGGCATGGGGCAGGTGTACCTGGCGCATGACCGGGATCTGCCTCGGATGGTCGCGTTGAAGCTGCTCAGCCCCGTAATCGGGGACGACGACGAGGTGCGCGCACGATTCCTGCGGGAAGCCGATACCGCGGCGCGGCTCGCGCACCCGAATATCGTCGCGGTGTATGCCAGGGGGCAGGAGCAGGACCGGCTGTGGATGTCGATCCAGTACATCGAGGGCACCGATGTGGCGACCGCACTGCGGGAGGGGCCGATCCGGCCCGCCGACGCCGTCCGGATCACCGAGGAAACGGCGAAGGCCCTCGATCACGCGCATCGGTTCGGTGTGTTGCACCGAGATGTCAAACCCGCCAACATCCTGCTGGAATGGGGACCGCAACGGCAGGTCTACCTCACCGATTTCGGTATCGCGAAGGCCCTCGACCGCGTCGACGGCCTGACCAGGACCGGGGAGCTGTACGCCAGTTTCCATTACGCGGCGCCGGAGCAGTTCGAATTGCGCGCCGACACCGACCACCGCGCCGATGTGTACGCCCTCGGCTGCACCCTCTACTACATGCTGACCGGGGAGCTGCCCTATCCCGGGGCCAGCACCGGTCAGCTCATCGCCGCCCACCTCAACGCACCGGTGCCGCGTCCGAGCGCGCGCAACCCGGCGGTTCCACCGGCCTTCGACGACGTCATCGCGAGAGCCATGGCGAAGAATCGCGACGAAAGATACGGCAGCTGTGGTGAATTGGCGGCCGCTGCCCGCCGGGCATTGACCGCGCCGCGCGCGACCGGCCCGACAGCGTTGTCTCCGAACGCCGCGCCGGGAGCCGGATCCGGCGACCGGCCCGCGGTCGCCACTTCCGCGATGAACCGGGCGCCGGCATCGCGATGGCGCACCGCACGCAAACCACTGGCCGCGGCGCTCGCCGCCCTCGCGCTCTTCGCCGCCGCCGCCATCACCGCGGTGGTGCTGCGCGGCGGCGGCGACCCGCAGATGCCCGCACCGCCCACGCCGCCCGCCGGGGCACAGGCGGCCGCCGAACACGCGGCCTGCGAGTACAGCAAGCTGATGGCCACCTACGACTACGACGATCCCGACAGATGGGAGCAACGCGTCTATGACGGCGCCACCGGCGAATGGGAAACCCAGGCGCAGGGGGTGCTGCCGGTGGTCGGGATGCTCGTGGCCTCCGACCCGATCCGGTCACGTGCCGCCGACGCCGCATGCACCGCCACCATGAGCGCTGCCGACACCGTCGCCGACGTCGATGTGCTGCTCACCCAGATCAACTCGCCGCCGGGCAAACCGGAGGAGACCGAGCAGATCTCGATGTCGGCTCGCATGGAGCTCGTCGATGGCCGATGGCTGTGCAGCAGGCTCATCACCCCGCTGCTGCCCAACTGACGGCGACCCGTGATACCGAGACCGGCCGGTATGTGATCGTGGTCTCGGCCGGCCGAATCCATACTGCCCGTGGGTGCACCGCTCCTAAGCTGTACCCGCTGCACGATGGAGGTTGATCTTGACGGTCGAGGTGCCGACTCACCCCGGGACCGGCGCGTTGCGGGCCGGTCGGGATCCGGTGCCACGCCCCGAGCCGCCGGTCTCGATGATCGAGCGGATGACCCTCATCCTGGACGCTTTCGACGGTGCCACCCCGATACTCACCCTGCACCAACTGGTCGAACGCACCGGCTTGCCCCGCTCCACCGTCCACCGCATCCTCGATCAGATGATCCGGCTGCGATGGCTCGCGCACGCACCCGGCGGCTACCGGCTCGGCCTGCGCGTGCTCGAACTCGGCGGTTTGGCCGCTGGGCACAACGAAATCCGCGACGCGGTGAGCCCGCTGCTGCACGACCTGTGCAGGCACAGCGATCTCGAACTCGTCGGGCACCTCGGTGTGCTGGACGGGCGCGAGGTCCTCTACCTGGACAAAGTGGGCGGCCGGCATACCGCGAACGTCCCCACCCGGCTGGGCGGGCGCATGCCAGCGCACAGCACCGCTCTCGGCAAGGCCATGCTGGCCGCACTGGAGCCGAGTGTGGTCGACGCCTCGTTCCGGGAGCGGCTACCGCAGCTCACCGCACGCACCATCGGCGACCGCGTCGAACTACACCGTGAACTGGCCCGTATCCGGCACCGGCAGGGCGTCGCGGTCGACAATGAGGAATCGGTGCCCGGAATAGGTTGTGTCGCGGTGCCGGTGCGCAGGCGGGGGATGGCGGTCGCGGCTCTGTCGCTGAGCACCCGGGTAGGGGCCGACCGGTCCGCCACCGATATCAGCAGTCAGGCTCGCATGCTCATGAGTCTCGCGCGGGAAGCCGCGGATGTGCTGGCATCTCGTTTCTGACCGCGGCGTCACCACGCCCATCGGACGGCCGGGTCGTCACAGCGGAGTAGTCTTCGTCGCAGAAACCGTCCACACCGCTCGTCGTCGAGCACGAGGAGTGCGATGGAGCAGCAGGTCAGCGACAGGTATCGCCGATGCGGTGCTGGCGAGTGCGCACGCCGGGCCCGATGGGGAGCGGCCCGCGGGCATACACCTCAGCGATGTCCCGGCCATGAACTATCAGCGGCATCTGTTCCGGGAACGCGAGATCCGCTGCGTCACCGCCAATACCCGCGACGACGCGCACGAGTTCCTCGCCGCCGCGGGCCGGCAGCGCATCCACCTGGCCACCCACCCCGATCCGCTCGACGCCGCCGATCGCGCCCTCGGCGACCTCGCGCACGGACGATTCGCGGCGCCGCGGTGCTCGTTCCGTGACGGATCAGGACACGGTTGGGCGTTGAGTCGATATCGGTTGGCGCATCCGGCTTGACCCGGTAGGGCACCGTTCGTACCTTCGCGGATACGGCCGGGCCGGTGTGCCGACACCGTCTCCCCGGCAGGCACTTTCGGGTGTGAACGGCGGTGATCACGATGGCCGGACAGTGTGGTCGGACCATTATTCGTACTGCGGCAACATTATTCGCGGCAGTTCTGCTCGCGCTCGGTACCGGGTGCTGGAGTGCTGCGGCCAGGGGAGACGGCTGTGCGGCGGCGGAACTGGTCGTCGCCCGCGGCACCCATGAGCCGGGTTATCTCGGTGCGGTGGTGGGCGATCCGCTGTACGCCGCGGTGACCGAGACGGTTCCGGTGAGCGTCGGGGCCTATCCGGTGCGTTATCCCGCCGACCTGCTCGACCCGGGGTCGGTCGGCCAGGGCACCACCGATCTGGTCGGCCACCTCGTCGACCGTTCCGCACAGTGTCCGGGACAGCGCTACATCGTCACCGGGTACTCACAGGGTGCCCTCGTCGTGCACGGGGCGCTGGGCACCGGAGTGATGGCCCTGATGCCGGGAATCCGGCAGCTGCCGCCCGCGCTGGCGCCACGGATCGCCGCGGTGCTGCTGTTCGGTGATCCGCTGCGGCTCAACGCGTGGTCGGTCACCGACATCTATGCGGGCCGGACCAGGAGTTATTGCGCGCCAGGCGATCCGATCTGTGAGCTCGGCGCGATGAACCCGGACGCGCACGTCGGCTACCGCGACACCATCGCCGCGGCAGCCGACTTCGCGGCTCGCCTGCTCTGAGCTGCCGGATTACCAGTGCAGGCCCGGAACCACCCTGGCCATCCGCGCCGCCGGACCCGGCAAGGCCATGAGCGGCAGCAGGACCGGCGACAGCGCGGTCAACGGGTTGCGCGGCTGCTCGGCGAACTGATCGGCGGTGGCCGCACCGGGGCCTTCCGGCCGCGGCGCTACCCCGGCGGCGGCCTTCGATTCACCGAAGATCCGGTACCCCTGGTGCATGATCGTGCGCTTGACCGACGGCATCAGCAGCTCCACCGCCTGCGCGAACGTGCCGACCGGCGTGTCGATCCGGTCGGGGCGTTCGACCAGTGCCCGCACCACGATGGCCGCCGCCTGCGCAGGATCGGGGACCGGCAGTGAACGGTAGAGATCGGTCGGCGCGATCATCGGCGTGCGCACCAACGGCATCCGCACCGAGGTGAACGTGATACCCGCATCGCGATTCTCCACCGCGGCGATCTCACTGAAATTGTCCAGCGCCGACTTGCTGGCGACGTAGGCGGCGAACCGCGGCACCTTCGTCTGCACCGCGATCGAGGAGATGTTGACGATGTGGCCGAAGCGGCGCTCGCGCATCGACGGCAGCAGCGCCAGGATCAGCCGGACCGCGCCGAAATAGTTGACCGCCATGGTCCGTTCGAAGTCGTGCATCCGGTCGGTGGAATTGACCACCGAGCGGCGGATCGACCGGCCGGCATTGTTCACCAGGTAGTCGACCCCGCCGTGGTCGGCGAGAATCGTGGCGACCAGGGTGTCGACGGCCTCGGCATCGGTGATATCGCATGGATAGGCGTGCGCGTCACCGCCATCGGCACCCACCGCCTCCGCCGCGGCCGCCAACTCCGCGCGGCCACGCGCCACCATCAGCACTGTCGCACCGCGCCGCGCCACCGCATGCGCGGTGGCCAGCCCGATTCCCGACGACGCGCCGGTGATGAGCACTACCCGGCCGGTGAAGATCTCCTCGGCGGAGGCGGGCCGGTGACGATCCGGATCGAGGTTGGCGCGCCAGTACTCCCACAGCCGGGCCGCGTAGCTGTCGAACTCCGGCACCGGCAGCCCGCGCAGCAGCGCGCGGGTGGAATCGGAGACGAACTCCGCCGAGAACGACACGTGCGGCGCGACCGCGGCCGGAATGCCCACCCGTTCCAACAGGAAATCGCGCACCGCGGGCACGCCGGGCAGATGCGACAGCCCACTCAACGCGCGACGGCTGCCCGGCAGCGGACCCACGCCCGAGGGCGCGCCGGCCGCGGCGGCGAGCGCGCCGTAGATCTCACCGAAGGGTTGCGGGCGCGGATTCACCAGGTGGAACGTGCGCCCGTCCAGGCCCGGCCTGCGTACCAGCTCGACCATGGCCGCGGCCACGTAGTCGACCGGAACCACGTTGGTCGCGCCGAGATCGGGCAGCGGCAGCGGCAAGTCGGCGGGCAGCCCGCCGAGCGCGGCAATGGCGGGGAAGAAGTAGTAGGGGCCGTCGATCTTGTCCATTTCGCCGGTACGGGAATCGCCGACGATGATCGCCGGCCGATACACCCGCCAGCGCACACCCTGGGATTCGCGCACCATTTTCTCTGCCGCGAACTTGGTGCGGTGGTAGGGCGAGGTCAGGCGCTGCCCGAGATCGAAATCCTCTTCGAAGAACTGGCCGCGATGATCACCGGCCACCGCCACCGATGAAACGTGATGCAGCACCGCGTCGAGTTGTTTCGCCAGTGCCAGAACCGAATTCGTGCCGCGCACATTCGCTGCGTGCGCGGTGGTCTCGTCGGCGGTCATATCGTAGACGGCGCCGAGATGGATGATGTGATCGGCGGCGGGTGCGGGCTCGGTGAGTCCGAGGCCGTCCGCGGTCAGGTCGCCGACCAGCGGGTGCAGCCGTTCCCTCCCGCGCCAGCGAGTCGCCAGCGAGGCGAACTTGGCCAGCGATTCGGGGCGAACCAGCACATGCACCTGTGCGTCCGGTTCATTGTCCAGAATTCCTTGCACGACACGACGACCCAAAAATCCGGTACCGCCTGTCACAATAAAAGAGACCACTGTCTACCCCTGCTGTTCACTCGAAGCCGTTGTCGCACAGAGCTGTCCGGCATGCAGCGGTGAATGCGGACAATCGAAGATTTCGACCCCCCGAAAGATTTCGCCGGGCCGAAAGTAGGAACACCTTCGTCCTGACTGATCGGAACAGTAATCGGGGTTACCCGTCGGTAGCAAGCCGGATGGGCGCGGAGTCGTTGTGGGAATGGTCACGACGGCGCCGACGGGGATTTTGTGTGTTACAACAGTTTTCAGATAAGGATTATGAAACCGAGGGTGACAGATAACCGAATCGCCCGTCCAGAGCGGACAATCGGTCGCTTGACCAGATGTCGCCTACCGGATCAGGACGGCCGTCGCGTAGGGAATTCCTCGGCCAGCTCCTCGAACACGGCGGTATTCATCGCGAAGGCCCGCTGACCCTCATCGAGGACGCGGCGACGCTCCAGATCGTCGAGCGGAATCCGGTCCAGCAGCGCCCGGTACTCGCGTTTGAACGCGGCCGGGTTGCCGACGCCGTCGAAGACGTAGAACCGCACACCATCACCCCGGTGGGGCAGATTCCACAGTTTCTCAGCGGTCCCGCGGATGACCTGGCCACCGGACAGGTCGCCGAGGTAGCGGGTGTAGTGGTGGGCGATATAGCCGCCCGGCCACTCGCGCGCGCACTCATCGATGCGCGCGGCGTAGGCGGCGGTGGCGGGCAGCGGTTCGAGCCCGTCACGCCACCGCGGGCCGGCCAGATGGGCGAGGTCGCGTTCGAGTTCGGCGGTGCGAGCCAGCTCGGGACGGATGAACGGCCCGGCGATCGGGTCATCGGCCAAAGCGTCCCAGCGGCCCTCCAGCGCGCGGTAGATGAACCAGAGCTGGCCGGTGTAGCGCAGGTAGGACTCGACGCCGAGTTCGCCGCCGAGCATGTCGGAGATGAACGAGGAGTTCTCCGCCTCTTCGTGCTGACGGGCGGTGGCGCTGCGGATCTGCACCGAGAACGGTAGCGGCTCCGCGGTAGCGTGATCGGTCTCCGACACATTCGGACCGTGCGACATATCCGAAACCACCTCACCCTCACTGAAACCGTCTGCGCGGCCGGCCGCGGGCCCGGGCACGCCGTGGCGGGACCGCGCCGCGGCGGACCGATCGCTTCGACGATACCGGCTCACCGATATTCCCGCGATGGGCTCACTTCTGCTTGCGGAGGTAGGGCGGGATCTCCTTGCGCAGGTACGGCGGCAGTCCGGCGGGCCTGCGACGGCGCCGGACGATGGGCCGGCGCAGGTTGCCGAAGCGGCGCAGCACCGGCGGGCGCACCACCGTCCGGTCGAACCATTCGCCGAGGGTGACACCGGCGGCCAGCGCACACCCGACACCGAGGGCGGCCAGCAATTGATTGGCCCCGATCAGCAGTTCGTCGTTGAGCGTGCCGTACAGGCCGCGATAGACGCTGAGGCCCGGCAGCAGCGGGGTGATGCCCGCGACCGCGACGATCAACGGCGGGGTCAACGCGCGCCGCGCCATCAGACCACCGGCGAGGCCGATGATCGTGGCCGCGGCGCCGGAGGACACCACCGGCCCGAACCCGGCGTGCTGAACCAGCAGGAAGACGACGGTGCCCACCGCGCCGCTGAGTGCGGCGGCGGCCAGTGCCCGGCGCTCGGCGTAACAGGCCAGCGCGTAGGCCAGCGCCGCCACCGCACCGGCGAGCAGTTTGGCAGGCAGATCGGTGAAGACCCGGGCCGGAGTGAGATCCAGCGGGGGTGAGGTGGCACCGAGGATCTGGCCCATCCGCAGCGCCAGCGCGATCCCGGCGACGATGCCGCCGGTCATCATCACCACCTCGAGCATGCGTGCCGCCGCGGTGATCGGGCTGCCGGTGATGGCGTCCTGCACCGAACCGACCAATTGCAGACCACTGAGCAACACGGTGATACCCGCCGCGATGATGAGCGTCGGGTCGACGTCGATGCCGAGCGGTTCGGCCAGCGTCGCCAGCACGATCGCGGGTGCGGCGGCGATCGCACCGCCGACCATGTGCTGGAAGAAGAAGGGCAGTCCGTATCGATTGAGAATCCGGTTGACGCGGTCGATCGCCGCCGTGGCGGCGAAGCTGATCACCGCGACCAGCGCACCGGCACCGAGCAGCACCGCGATCGAGGCGGCGAGCAGTGACCAGCCGAAGGTCGCCACCCAGCGCGGATAGGGGTGTGGCGCCGAGGTGATGGCGTCGAGCGCCGCACGCGCGTCTTCGGGGTCGACGATCTGGGTGCGGATGCGCCGGGTCAATCGGTCCACCGCCGCCAGCCGGGTGAAATCCATCCCCCGGTAGTGCACGATGCGCATGCTGCTGGCCGGCGGCAGCGAGCGGCCACGGTCGGCCCAGATGCGGATGGCGTCGAAGGTGACATCGACATCGCAGCGCGCCAGACCGTAGGTGGCCGCGATGAACCGGACGGTCGTGGTGGTGTCGTTGACCGAGGTGCCGGAGGCCAGCACCACCTCACCCATCCGCACGGCGAGGTCGAGCACCTCGGCGACCTTGGCGTCGTCGGTGAGGTCGATCGGCTGCAGCGGCGTCGGAGCGGCGACGATGGTGTCGGCGGTCGCCTGCCGGTCACCGACCAGCCGTCCGAAGGCCTGCGTCACGACCGGCAGCCGGAGAATTCTGCGTCGTCGTGGACCACGCGCCGCGAAATCGTCGACGCGTGGTTCGCCGATGTCTCCTCCCGAGGGCGCGCCAATAGCCATAGCCGTGAAGGTAGTCACCCCGACCGGGCCCGCGCATCGTGATACCCGCAACCGCAGGCAGACGCGGTATCCGCCGTCCCGGCGGCCGGGGCGAACCGTGCTGTGGTGACCGATCTCGCCCCGCGTTCTTTCGGCCCGGCGCCGACGGATGCGGCTATGGTCGGGTCATGGCTACCGGCAGCGCATCGACGGCAGATCACCTTCGTGAAGCCCTGGACGGACCGTGGGGCGAGGTCCGGGAACAGGCAAGGGAACAACTGGCTGGCGACCGGTTCGCCGGCGATCCCGAACTCGACCACCGCGCCGCACGGGCCAGGGTGCTCGAGCAGATGCGGGCGCTGGCCGGGCTCGGTATCGCCGAACGCGGCTTTCGCCGGGAGAACGGCGGTACCAGTGAGCCGGGCGCGGCCGTCGTCGGGCTGGAAATGCTGGCCTACACCGACCTGTCGCTATGGGTGAAATCGGGCGTGCAGTGGGGCCTGTTCGGCGGCGCGGTGGAAAACCTCGGCACCGAGCGGCATCGCGATTTCATCAAACGGCTGATCTCGCTGGATCTGCTCGGCTGCTTCGCGATGACCGAATCCGGCCACGGCAGCGACGTCGCCAATCTGGAGACCACCGCGACCTACGATCCGGCCACCCAGGAATTCGTGGTGCACACCCCGACCCCGTCGGCGCGTAAGGACTACATCGGCGGCGCGGCCGAACACGCCCGCATGGCAGCGGTTTTCGCGCAGCTGATCACCGCCGAGGGCAAGCACGGCGTGCACTGCCTGCTGGTGCCGATCCGCGACGAGCAGGGCAACGACCTGCCCGGCGTCACCACTTCTGACTGTGGGCTCAAGGGCGGGCTGCCCGGCGTCGACAACGGCCGCATCGTCTTCGACCACGTGCGCGTGCCGAGGGAGAACCTGCTCAACCGCTACGCCGACGTCGCACCGGACGGCACCTACAGCTCCGAGATCGAGAACCCGAGCCGCCGGTTCTTCACCACCCTCGGCACCCTGGTGCGCGGCCGCGTGAGCGTAGGCGGCGCCGCGGCGGCAGGCGCGCGGGTGGCGCTGAGCATCGCAGGCCGCTACGCCCTGAAGCGCCGGCAATTCGGCGACCCGGACGACGGCGGCGAGATCCTTCTGCTGGACTACCGCAATCACCAGCGCAGACTGCTGCCGCTGATCGCACGGTCCTACGCGCTGGCCTTCGCGCAGAACGACCTGGTCCGGCGCATGCATCTGGTGCAGACCGGCCAGGACCTCGATCCGGGCGCCCAACGCGCGCTGGAGAAGCGCGCCGCGGGCCTCAAGGTCGCCCAGACCCGGCACGCCACCCGTGCCATCCAGGAATGCCGCGAAGCCTGCGGCGGCGCCGGCTACCTCACCGAGAACCGCCTGGTCACCCTCAAGGCCGATACCGATGTGTTCACCACCTTCGAAGGCGACAACGTCGTCTTGACCCAGCTGGTCGCCAAGGAACTGCTGACCGCCTACTCCGATGAGGTGCGCGATCTCGACGCGCTGGGCTGGGTGCGCTTCGCCGCCACCATGGCAGGCGATGTGGTGCGCAAGCGCTCGGGCGTGCGTCAGCTGATCCAGACCCTGCGTGATCGCGGCGACGAATCCGTCGACGAGGGCGATCTGTCCAAGCGCGCGGTCCAGTTGCAGTTGTTCGCCGACCGCGAGGACTATCTGGTCCGCACCGCGGCGCACCGGCTGCGCGCGCGGGCCGAGGAGACCAGCCCGTTCGAGGCGTTCAACAACGCGCAGGATCATATTCTGGCCGCGGGCTCGGCCCATATCGATCGGCTGGTGCTCGAGGCGTTCATCGAGGGCATCAGCGGAATCGAGGATCCCGACGCCCGCGCCTTGGCGGAGACGGTGTGCGATCTGTTCGTCTACGCCACCCTCGAAGAGAACCTGGCGTGGTTCATCATGCACAGGTTCATGTCGGTCGAGCGGGGCAAAGCCGTGCGGCGCGGAGTGAACGAACTCGTCGACCGGTTGCGCCCGGACGCGCTGACGCTCATCGAGGCGATGGGCGTGCCCGAATCCATGCTGCGCGCGGCCATGCTCGACGACGCGAGCGTCTACGAGCGGCAGTGAGAGGGTAGGGCCTGTCTCGTCCGCGCCGAGTGGCACGATGCGCTCGGCGCGGGTCCTGCACGCCGGGCTCGGGGGCGATCCGAGTCGGGCCGCACCCGCTCGGCGCGTGGATCGTCACCCGGACTGCGCCGTACGACGCTGCACCTGCGCGATCCCCGAACACAGCAACACCGACATCGCGATCGCCGCACCCGCGCCGCCGATGATGTCGGTGGCATGGTGATAGTCGAGGGCGATCATGCCGATAGCCGCCGATACCCACGCCACCACCGCGCAGCCGGCGATGATCAGCCGCGCCCTGGTGGATTCGATCAGCACCAGAAACGTCGTCGCGACCGCTACCAGATGCACGGTGTGCCCGCTCGGATAGGCGAGATAGTCGTGCAGTGGACGACCCCAGAACGGTTTGAGCGCCCAGGTATTGAGCCCGGCCGCGACCTCCGGCACCGCCACCATGCTCGCGGCGCGCCACCAGCGCTGCTGCCAGCCGAACCAGGCGGCGCCGGCCAGCATCAACGCGATCACCACCCAGGTGTTGCTCGCCAGCGCCAGCACCTCGGCGACCCACGGCCGGGGATCGAGGGCGGCGCTGATCGGTTCGCCGATGCGCTGATCGAGGCCGGTCGGCCCGCCGTCGGGCGGGAAGCTCAGCGGAATCGCGACGGTGGCCGTGCCCGCGACCGCGGCCGCACCCCACGGGCCGGTTCGGTCGGGCATCGGCGCGTCGGGTGCGGTATCCGGTCCACGCGCCGCGGGTTCGCCCGTTCCGGGTGCTGCGATCACCGCAACGACGATAGTCACCGCCGCCGACAAGCGCCTACGGACCGTAGGTGAGGATGGCGGTGATCACCATCCACAGCACCCAGGCGAAGGCGATGACCATGCCGACCGCGAGGGTGGATCGCATGAACGCGCGCCCGAAATCGACGTCGCCGCGCTCCGGCGGATACAGCTTCCACGGGCTGTACCAGGGCGCTTGCAGCACCTTGGGCTTGGCGGCCTCGCGTTCGGCCTGCGCCAGCTCCTCGGCGTAGGCCTCGGCCTGCGCCTGCGCCGGGCCGCCGTGCCACAGCGTGATATCGATGGGGCCGAGGAATCCTTCGTTGAGCAACTCCTGTGGGGCGGGCAGATACGGCAGGATGCCGAGCCCGCGGAAGGCGATCGCGACGTCGTTGGCGGTCCAGAGGTGGTTCTCGGCCTGGGCCAGGGTGTCGAAGTAGTGCCGCAGGCGCTCCGGATCGTCGCCGAGAATGGCATCGAAACTCGGGTCGCTCCAAGCTTGTTCGAGCTGTATCCGGGCGCCGCGCATCGGCACGATCAGCGCCACACCGTGCACCGCGCGTTGGCCGAGCCCACGGGCCGCCAGCCAGTTCTGGAGCGCGAAGGTGTGATCGCGGGAGCGTTCCAGGGGGGTGCGCCGGTCCTTGTTCTCCCAGACGGCGGGCTCACCCGAGACCGTCCACGCGCCGTTGAGCGGGATCTGCAGCACGCCCTCCTGGCGTGCCATCAGTGCTTCGGCCTCGATCACCACGCAGCTGGTCGGCGTCCAGATGACCGCATCGAACTGATGCAGGGTGTCCTGATGGAACAGGCTGCAATTGATGGTGGCGACCCCGTGTGGGCTACCGGGGTCCTTCCAGGTGCGCAACCAGTCGATCAATGCCCGTTCGGCATTGGTGCCTGCGCTGTTCTGCACTCGCACGAGCATTGGCGACCGCCCTTCACGTCGACACCCGGTACCGGACAGGATACGAGGCGGGTCGGCGCCGACCCGAGATTTGCGGCTCCGCGCTGTGTCCGGGGCGGACGGGCGTGGCGCCGGTCCGAAGGCTACCCGTCCGCGGGCTCCGCGGGAAGTTTTCCGGCGCGCACCGCGGCGACCAGCTCGGCATGATCGGCTTCGGTGCGGTCGGCGTAGCGCACCGCGAATTCGGCCACCGCCTCCTCGAAACGTTCGTCCTCGCCGAGATATCCGGCGGTGGCGCGTGGGTCGAGCGACCGGGTGTGCGCACGGGCCAGCAGTGCGCCCGCGAGCCTGCCGTAATCGTCGAGATCCTTCGAATCCAGTTCGGCAGGGTCGATCGCGCCCTTGAGGTTGCGGAATTGGCGCACCACGAACGGCAGTTCCCGCTCGGGTTCCTCGGCGGTCGCGGGCACCCGCATGCTCGTCCAGCCGAGCAGGATGTCGGTCTCGGCCTGAACCAGCCTGGCGCCCTGCACGATTCGCTCACCCTCGTGGCGCGGCGGGGCCGGCGCGACGAAGGGCGTCAACGCCGACGGATTGGCCTGCTTCAACTGCAGCACCAGCACTTCGCCGTCGTTGCCGTGCAGCAGTGCGACGTAGCTGTGCAGGCCGACGCTGCCCGTCCCGACGATACGAAACGCGATGTCGGACACCGAGAATCGGGCCAGCAAACCCTGCCTGGACTCGCGCAGCGTGCTCCCGTAGTTCTCCAGCGCGTCGATGGCGGCCTCGGCCACCGCCTCGTCGACATGGGTCAGAATCGGCGGATCGTTGACGAAACGCTGCTTACGAATGCCGGTTTCGTGGTCGTCGAGGTGCTCGGTCCATTTGGCGACCACCTTGGCGCTGGTGTTCTTACGGGCCTTCTTCGCCGCCTTCTTGAAATCGTCGAGCAGATCGTCGGCCTTGGCCTTGCTGATCATCGATTCGTCGGGCAGGGCGGTCCAGGACTCCATGAACGGCATCTCGGCCAGCGCGGCGATGGTGCGACGGTAGGAACGCACCGCGTCTCGCGCGGCATCACGGCAGTCGTCCTCGCTGGAGCCGCCCTCGCGCCCGGCCAGCACCAGGCTCGCCGCCAGCCGCTCCAGGTCCCACTCCCATGGCCCGGCCACGGTCTCGTCGAAGTCGTTGATATCCATGACGATGTCGCCGTGCGGGGTGCCGTAGAGGCCGAAGTTGGCGGCGTGCGCGTCGCCGCACAGCTGGGCGGTGAGCCCGGTGACCGGCCCGGCGGCGAGGTCGGCGGCCATCAGACCGGCCGCACCGCGATAGAAGGTGAACGGCGAGGTGGTCATCCGTCCGATTCGCAGCGGGACCAGATGCGCCAACCGGCCCGCATTGCTCGCCGCGACGAACGGGAGCACGCCGGGGCGATCCGGGGCGGCGGCCTCGCGATCGCGCGCGCTGAAGGGCACCTGTTCGCGCAGTGCCGCGCCGCGGGCGCGGACGTCGTCGGCGGAGACGTGGCTGCGGAGGTCGATTCGACTGCTCATCACCGCGTACGCTACCGACTCCGGCGCCGCGTACGGGTGCCCGGTACGGGAGTGAGCCCGCACGCACCCCGCACGGGGCCATGTGATGCCCCCAGGTGCGGGCCGGATGGCGCGTGAGAGCGCCGATGCGGTATGCACGGGGCTGTGACAAGCGAATCGGGGACGACCGAATCCGGCCGGGGTGCCGAGCGCGAGGTGTTCGGCGGCGTCTTCGCCGACCGCATCCTGACCGTGCCCAACGCGCTGAGCGTGCTGCGGCTGATCGGCGTACCGGTGTTCCTGTGGCTGATGCTGGTCGAGCATGCCGACGGCTGGGCCTTCGCGCTGCTCGTCGTCAGCGGCGTCACCGACTTCCTCGACGGCAAACTGGCCCGGCTGCTCGACCAGTCCTCGAAGCTGGGCGCCCTGCTCGATCCGTTCGTCGACCGGCTGTATCTGGTGACCACCCTGGCCGCCTTCGTGATCCGCGGACTGATCCCCTGGTGGGTGGCGGCGCTGCTGATCGGCCGCGACCTGATCCTGACCCTGACCCTGTCGGTGTACCGGCGCCGCGATCTGGATCCGCCCGAGGTCATCTATCTGGGCAAGGCCGCCACCTTCGCGCTGATGTCGGCGCTGCCCTGGCTGCTGGCCGGGCAGATGGACTGGCCGGGCGATGGTTTCGGCCGGGCCTTCGGTGGGGCACTACTGGTCTGGGGCACCGCGGTCTACGTCTGGACCGGCGTGCTCTACACCGGTAAGGCCATCGCCGTAGCACGGGCGATACCGCGCAGGACCGACCACTGATCCACGCTCGGACCGGCGCTCGCTATAGAGTTGCGTGCACCGTGCACAACGAAAGGATGCCTTGTGACCCAGACGCCCGAGGACCTGCGCTACACCGAAGAGCACGAGTGGGTGCGTCGGATCGGCCCCTCCAGGGTCCGGGTCGGCATCACCGACTACGCCCAGTCCCAGCTCGGTGACGTCGTGTTCGTTCAGTTGCCTGCCGTCGACGTCGATGTCGCGGCCGGTGAGAGCATCGCGGAGGTCGAATCGACCAAGAGCGTCTCCGACATCTATGCTCCCCTGAACGCGAAAGTTGTTGGGGCGAACCAGGAATTGGAGAACGCACCGGAGACCTTGAACACCGACCCCTACGGTTCGGGGTGGCTGTTCGAGCTCGAGGTGAGCGATGCCGCGGCGCTGGACACCGCACTCGGTGAACTGCTCGATGCCGCAGGTTATCAAGGAGTTATCGGGGGCTGACCCGGCCTTCCCAGTTCTCCCTGCACGGGTCCGCCCCGGCAGGGTACGGTCAATGCCAACGGATGTGCTGCCGGCCGCTGGTGGGTTGTGCGGCCGCGACTCGAGGTCGCGGCGGTCGAGGCAGCAACTGCCTTATCAGGTTCGAGGAGGAGAGAAACGGTGAGCGAGAACAAAGACCCGGGTTACGGGGAGACCGCGGCCGAGACGACGTCGGTCTTCCGCGCGGATTTCCTGAACGAGGTCGACGCGTCACGCTCCGGAGAGGCGACCGGCGAACAACCGGTCCAGGGTGTCGAGGGACTGCCCGTCGGCGCGGCCCTGCTGGTGGTCAAGCGCGGTCCGAACGCGGGCTCGCGGTTCCTGCTGGACCAGCCGACCACTTCGGCCGGACGTCACCCCGACAGCGACATCTTCCTCGACGACGTGACCGTCAGTCGCCGTCATGCCGAGTTCCGTCAGGACGAGGATTCCTTCCAGGTGGTCGATGTGGGCAGCCTCAACGGCACCTACGTCAACCGGGAGCCGGTGGATTCCTCCGAGCTGCAGAACGGTGATGAGGTGCAGATCGGCAAGTTCCGGCTGGTATTCCTCACCGGTCCGCGCGCCCAGACCACCGATTCGGCGGCGGGTGCGGGCAGCTTGTGACAGGCGGTGCGCCGGTACACGTGATCGGCGCTCTCACATGAAAGACTCGATGTCATGACGGGCGCGGCGCAGTGGGCTCGCGGAGGCATGTCGATCGGCTCCGTGCTCGACCTGCTGCGGCCGGATTTCCCCGACATCACCATCTCCAAGATCCGTTTCCTGGAGGCGGAGGGGCTGATCCGGCCCGAACGCACGCCCTCGGGCTACCGCAGATTCTCGGTGGCCGACTGCGAGCGGTTGCGTTTCGTGCTCACCGCGCAGCGGGATCAGTACCTGCCGCTGAAGGTGATCAAGGAACAGCTCGAAGCGATCGACAGTGGTGCGGCGACGCTCGGTGTGCGGGAAGCCCGCGCCCGGGCGCACTCCGTGCGCACCGAACCCGAACGTGCCGCCGGCGAGGGCGAGCGTGCCGCGGGGGAGCGGGCCGCGGCCCCGCGCAGGCTCGGCGTGGTTCCCGGCGAGATCTCCCCGGATGAGCTGCGCTTCGACCACGAGGTCCGGCTCACCCGCGCCGATCTGCTCGAGCAGGCCGGTATCGACGAGAAATTCCTCAACGACCTGATCCGGGCCAATCTGATCACCCCCGGCGCCGCCGGTTTCTTCGACGCCGACGCGGTGACGCTGGCCAAAACCGCTCGCGCGATGTCGGAGTTCGGTTTGGAGGCACGGCATCTGCGGGCGTTCAAACTCGCCGCCGACCGTGAGGCGGCCCTGGTCGCCCAGATCGCGGCCCCCATCGCCAAGAGCCGCGACGCCGGTGCGCGCGCCCGTGCGGAGGAGACCGTGCGTGAGCTGGCGGCGTTGTCGCTGACCCTGCACACCAGCCTGGTGAAGGCCTCGGTCCGGGCCTCGCTCGGCAACTGATCGCGCGGCGTTCGAGAGGGTCCGCAGCGGTGCTCGACGACCGCGCAACGCCGTGAACTCAGCCATCGCGGCACCGTCGGGAATTCGCTTAGACTCGTGTTACGGCGAGCTCGGGTAGGGACACGGCGGGCTGTCGGCGAGTATTGGGAGGCAGTGCGATGAGCGAAATGCGCGTGATCGGCATCCGTGTCGAGCAGCCACAGAACCAGCCCGTGCTGTTGCTCCGGGAGGCATCCGGTGACCGGTATCTGCCGATCTGGATCGGGCAGGCCGAGGCGACCGCCATCGTGCTGGAGCAGGAGGGCGTCACCCCTATCCGCCCGCTCACCCACGACCTGATCAAGATCTTGATCACCGATCTCGGGCACACCTTGAAAGAGGTCAGGATCGTCGATCTGCAGGAGGGCACCTTCTACGCGGATCTGGTCTTCGACAACGATCTGCGCATCTCCGCACGTCCGTCGGATTCGGTGGCGATCGCCTTGCGCGTGGGCTGCCCGATCTTTGCCGAGGAAGCGGTGCTCGACGAGGCGGGTCTGGTGATGCCGGACGAGCGCGAGGACGAGGTGGAGAAGTTCAAGGAGTTCCTCGAGTCGGTCTCGCCCGACGATTTCAAGGCCACCGACAGCTGAGCGCGGAAACTATTTTTTAGACCTTAAGTACAGGTCGAGACTCTTACCGCGCGTCGCGTTTGGTCGGACGAGACCGCTCCCGAGACAATCGAGAAGAGTAATCTCGATAGTTGGGCCACGTCCGTTTCGGCAGGATCGCGCCGGGGTACCGGTGCTCGATTCGTGGGCCGTGACGGAGCCGGGTCATCGATGAGGCTGAGAACGCGTCGGCGGAACAAGGGAGTGGTCAGTGGCAGAGCATTACCAGGACGAGGTACAGCCAGGACTGTTCCCGGACGACTCGGTGCCCGACGACCTGGTGGGCTACCGCGTGCCGAGCGCATGCCAGGTGGCCGGTATCACCTACCGGCAGCTCGATTACTGGGCGCGCACGGGTCTGGTCGTGCCGTCGATCCGCGGGGCGGCCGGCTCGGGGAGTCAGCGGCTGTACTCGTTCAAGGACATCCTGGTCCTCAAGATCGTCAAGCGACTATTGGACGCGGGCATCTCGCTGCAGAACATCCGCATCGCGGTCGACCACCTGCGCAGCCGCGGCGTACAGGATCTGGCGGGCATCACCCTGTTCTCCGACGGCACCTCGGTCTACGAGTGCACCTCACCCGAGGAGGTCGTCGATTTACTGCAGGGCGGGCAGGGCGTCTTCGGTATCGCCGTCAGCGGTGCCATGCGTGAGTTGACCGGCGCGATCGCCAACTTCCCGGCCGAACGCGCCACCGCGGCCAGCGACCGACCCGAAGACGAGCTCGCCTACCGCCGAAAAGCACGGATGAACCGTAAGACGGGCTAGTTCCCGTCCGGTCACGCCCGCGCACGGTCGGGCCGCCGACTGTGCCGAAACGATGGTCCCGACGCCGGGGATGCGCCGGGACCACCGTGTTCTCGAGCACAGATCAAGATCACACAAGCGTGCGCCCTGCTATGGCCGCAGCTCTCTTCCTGACCGGAAACCGCCAGGTAGACCGCGTGGTTTCTGCCCGGCTCGGGTTTCGGGGCAGCAGCGTGCGTGCCGCAGGCGCGAGTCGCGGCCGCCGACACCCGAGCCATCCGGGGGGCCGAAAACCGGCTGTTCTGCAGCTGCGGCCTAAAATGACAGGGCGTCGCCGCCGTGCGGGAGAGTTCCGGGCCTCGAGTCCGGGCGCCGAAGGAGCAGCACCTCCCCGTCAATCTCTCAGGCAACAGGGACCGTACGGGCTTCGGCGCCTCTGGAAAGCGGTGGCTGCGGGCTGCCCGCCCATGGGGAAAGGGGCACGGCCGTCCGGTCGTCGCCACCGAATCTCTCAGGCGCCACGACAGAGGGGGAGGGCTGGAACCCGTCGACCACTGGGTCGACCCGCCCGACCTGGGAGTTAGCCGTGAGACGCACCTTCGCCGACCGCCACATCGGACCCGACAGCGCCGAACTCGACCGGATGTTGCCCGTCGTCGGCGTCGATTCGCTCGATGATCTGGCCGCCGCCGCGATTCCCGCCGGGATCCTCGATGGCTCCGCCCTGTCCGGGCTGCCGCCGGCCGCCAGTGAGCACGAAGTGCTGGCCGAGCTGGCCGCGCTCGCGCAGTCCAACACGGTGGCGACCTCGATGATCGGGCTCGGCTACTACGACACGCTGACGCCGCCGGTGCTGGTGCGCAATCTGCTGGAGAACCCGGCCTGGTACACCGCCTACACCCCCTATCAGCCCGAGATCAGCCAGGGCAGGCTCGAGGCCCTGCTCAACTTCCAGACCATGGTTTCGGACCTGACCGGCATGGAGGTCGCCAACGCGTCCATGCTGGACGAGGCCACCGCCGCCGCCGAGGCGATGACGTTGCTGCGCCGCGCCAACAAGTCGGCCTCCCCGCGCCTGCTCATCGACGCCGACCTGTTCCCGCAGACCCGCACCATCCTCTACACCCGCGCCGAGCCGCTGGGCATCGAGATCGTGGAAGCCGACCTGGCCTCCGGACAGCTGCCCGACGGTGAATTCTTCGGGGTGCTCACCCAGGTTCCCGGCGCCTCGGGCCGGATCGTGGACATGGCGCCGATCATCGAGGCCGCACACGAGCGGGGCGCACTGGTCGCCGTCGGAGCGGATCTGCTGGCACTGACCTTGATCACGCCGCCGGGCGAGCAGGGCGCCGATGCCTGCTTCGGCACCACCCAGCGTTTCGGCGTCCCGATGGGCTTCGGCGGCCCGCACGCCGGCTATCTGTCGGTGCACACCAAGCATGCCAGGCAGCTGCCCGGCCGGCTGGTGGGTGTGTCGGTCGACGCCGATGGCGCGCCCGCCTACCGGCTGGCCCTGCAGACGCGCGAGCAGCACATCCGGCGGGAGAAGGCCACCTCCAATATCTGTACCGCCCAGGTGCTGCTGGCCATCGTCGCCGCCATGTACGCCAGCTATCACGGTGCGGACGGCCTGCGCGCGATCGCGCGACGTGTGCACGGACATGCGGCCGCGATCGCCGCCGGTCTCGATGGCGCCGTGGTGCACGAGCGGTTCTTCGACACCGTGCTCGCGCATGTGCCCGGCGGTGCGGAAGCCGTTGTGGGCAAGGCGAAATCGCGTGGCATCAACCTGCGGCTGGTGGATGCCGATCATGTCGGCATCGCCTGCGACGAGGCGACCACCGAGGCCCACGTGGCTGCGGTGCTCGAATCCTTCGGTACCGCACTGCCTTCGGAGCAGCCGGGTGGCGAGCCGGTGTCGATCGAGACCCGCACCTCGGAGTTCCTGACTCATCCCGCGTTCACCAGCTACCGCACCGAAACCGCGATGCTGCGCTATCTGCGCCGGCTCGCCGACAAGGACATCGCCTTGGACCGCAGCATGATTCCGCTCGGTTCCTGCACCATGAAGCTGAACGCGACCGCCGAGATGGAGGCGATCACCTGGCCCGGATTCGCGCGGGTGCATCCGTACGCGCCGGTCGAGGACGCGCCCGGCCTGCTGCGGCTGATCGCCGATCTGGAGGGCTGGCTGTCGTCGATCACCGGCTACGACTCGGTGAGCCTGCAACCCAACGCGGGCAGCCAGGGCGAGTACGCGGGCCTGCTGGCGATTCGCCGCTATCACCTCGATCGCGGCGACACTCACCGTGACACCTGCCTGATCCCGTCCAGCGCGCACGGCACGAACGCGGCGTCGGCGGCCATGGCGGGGCTGCGGGTCGAGGTGGTGGCCTGCCGCGACAACGGCGACGTCGACCTGGACGATCTGCGCGCCAAGATCGCCGATCACGCCGACCGGCTGGCCTGCATCATGATCACCTATCCGTCGACGCACGGCGTGTACGAGCACGAGGTCGCCGAACTGTGCGCGCTGGTGCACGAGGCGGGCGGGCAGGTCTACATCGACGGTGCGAACCTGAACGCGCTGGTGGGCCTGGCGCGGCCGGGCCGGTTCGGCGGCGACGTCAGCCATTTGAATCTGCACAAGACCTTCTGCATCCCGCACGGCGGCGGCGGTCCGGGCGTCGGACCGGTGGCGGTGCGTTCGCATCTGGCGCAGTATCTGCCCGGCGATCCGCTGGAGCCCGGTTCGCACGCGGTGTCGGCGGCGAAATACGGTTCGGCCTCGATTCTGCCCATCACCTGGGCCTACATCCGGATGATGGGCGCCGACGGCCTGCGCCGGGCGACGTTGTCGGCGATCGCGTCGGCCAACTACATCGCCCGCCGGTTGAACGACTACTTCCCGGTGCTCTACACCGGCGAGAACGGCATGGTCGCCCACGAGTGCATTCTCGATCTGCGCGAGATCACCAAGCAGACCGGCGTCACCGTCGATGATGTGGCAAAGCGGTTGGCCGACTACGGTTTCCACGCGCCGACCATGAGCTTCCCGGTGGCGGGCACCCTGATGGTCGAGCCCACCGAGAGTGAAGATCTCGCGGAGCTCGACGATTTCATCGAGGCGATGATCTCCATCCGTGGTGAGATCGATCAGGTCGGCGCCGGCGTCTGGCCGGTCACCGACAACCCGCTGCGCGGTGCGCCGCATACCGCCGCGAGCCTGGTCGGGGAGTGGGAGCACCCCTACAGTCGTGAAATCGCGGTGTATCCGCGCGGTCTCGGCCACGCCCGCGCCAAGGTATGGCCGCCGGTACGCCGTATCGATGGCGCCTTCGGCGACCGCAATCTGGTGTGCTCCTGCCCGCCGCTGGACGCCTACACCGACTGACGAATGCGCGACCGCCGCCACGGGTCATGCCGTGGCGACGCGGGAATCCGGTTGTGGTGCAACCACATTGTCGAGATCAGGGTTGCGACGCAGAGCCGGGAAGCGCCCCCGACCGGAGAACGTACGGCCCGGTGGTCTCAGAGCGCGCCGGCGCGGGCGGCAGCGATGGCGGCACGCGCGGCGGCTTCGGTATCGGCGGCGGCGACCGGTTCGTGTGAGACGAAGAGCCGGTAGTAGATCGGGGCGACAGCGAACCGGATCACCGCGTGCGCATCGACGTTTGCAGGCAGTTCGCCGCGGCCGACAGCCCGCTCGATCACCCGCGCGGACTGTTGATGACGTGCGGTGAAGAAGGCGTTGAGCGCTGTTGCCGCCGAAGGGTTCTGCATGGCGGCGGTAATGAACGCGGTGGAGATCGGGCCCGCCTGCGGGTCGGCGAAGCCGGTGCGTACCAGTTCGACGATGGCGCACAGATCGCCCTCGATGCTGCCGGTGTCCGGGATCGGCCACGGTTCGGTGGCGGCGAGGTCGAGCGCATCGGCGATGAGCCCTTCCGGGTTGGTCCAACGCCGGTAGACGGTGGTTTTGTGCACGCCGGACCGTTTGGCGACGTTCTCCATGGTCAGGCCTGGATAGCCGTGCTCGGCCAGTTCGGCGATGGTCGCCGCGCGCACGGCATCGCGGACACGTGCACTGCGCCCGCCCGGCCGCTTCTTGACCTCCAAAGACAACTCCTATTGCGTTAGTGTCTCCATTCCACTAGCTTAAGGCTACACAAGTTGCGATTGGAATCGGCATGGCGGCTACGGACAGGCGTGACGAGGACGATCGAGAAGGGAACCCGCAAGTTTGACCGACACTTTCCAGACGATCGTCGTACCCGGCGCGCCCTACGGGGTCACGATCGCCTCCGACGGCACGATCTGGTTCTCCATGGCGACAACCGGTGCCATCGGCCGCTACCGCGACGGCGTGGTCGACACCTTCGGCCTCGATCCCGCCGACGGGCAGCCGACCATCATCATCGAAGGCCCGGACGCGGCGATGTGGTTCACCGAATTCCGCGGCGATCGGATCGGGCGGATCACCGCCGACGGCGAACGGACCAGCATCGACGCCGACGCGCCGTACGGTCTGTGCGTCGGCCCGGACACGGCGCTGTGGTTCACCGAACTGCAATCCGGACATATCGCCAGACTCGGCGCCGACGGCGAGATCGCCCGCTTTCCGGTGCAGGGCATGCCGTCGATGATCGTCGCGGGGCCTGATGGGGCACTGTGGTTCACCCTCAATCAGGCCAACGCGATCGGCCGCTGCACCACCGCGGGCGAGATCACCGTCTACCCGCTGCCCACCGAGGCGGCGAACCCGGTCGGCATCACGGTAGGCCCCGACCACGCGCTGTGGTTCGTGGAAATCGGCGCGGGTCAGATCGGCCGCATCAGCACCGACGGCGCCATCGAGGAGTTCGCCCTGGCCGATCGCGCCGCGCGTCCACACGCCATCACCACCGGCCCCGATCAGGCGCTGTGGTTCACCGAATGGGGCTCGGGCCGGCTGGGCCGGATCACCACGGACGGCAAGATCAGCAGCGTGGACCTGCCTGGCGCCGAACCGCATGGGCTGGTCTCCGGACCGGACGGAATCATCACGGTGGCAATGGAATCGGGCGGTTTGGCGCGGCTGCCGATCGGCCTTTCGAAATGACGAGCGAACCCGGACGTTGGCAAGGTCCGGGCATGCCGCCGCTGCGAACCGACCTGCGCGGCAGTGACGGCCGTATGTTCGCAGCGGGCGGTGTTCTGGTGTAGATCGGGATCGGTCGGGCCGAGGCGGGCACCGGAGGGTGAACCGCTACGTCGTCGTGAGAGCCTGCACCATCGCCGTGCCGAAGCTGATGTCATTGGACGTCGGGACGCGGGTGTAAGTTCCGCCGGTGCGCTCGGTGACCGTACGCAGGGTGTCGGTGCCCTCGCCGCCGATGACGATCACATCCACCCGCACCGGGGTGGCCGGATCGCCTGCGGCTGTGAGATCGGCGAGTAGCTGCGCGCCGGTGAGTGCCGAATCGTCTTCCGGGCCATCGGTGATCAGCAGCACCGAATTGGTGCGGCCGGTGGTGTATCCGGAGACGGCGGCACGGTACGCGGCCAGCAGCGCGGGATAGCACTGATCGGCCCGAAGATCGGAGGGCCGGATGGCGTTCAGCGATCGGGTGACCTCGGTGCGGTGTTCGGCGGCCAGCGGTGCGGTCGCCGCCTGCACTCGATAAGGCGTGTTCCCGTCCAGGTTCTTGCCGAAAGTCCAGACACCGAGGCCGAAGTCGGGCGGCATGACGTTCATGGTGGAGCGCAATGCGCCGAGGGTATTGGTGAGCCGAGTGGAGGATCCATCGGTGCCCGCCATCGACGCGGACACGTCGAGCAGCACGGTCGCCGAGACGCCGAGCACCGGATCGGCGAGTGTGGCACCGATCTTGTCCAGCGCGGCACGTGTGGGTACCGCAGCGGTGGCGGCGGGCGCGGGGCCGAACCCCGCGGCGGCGAACACGGCCGCCTGCTGCGGAGCGCGCAGATAGTCGGCGAAGACGCCCGCGGCCATGTTCTGGGTGGTGTCGACCCAATGACCGGTCATCAACGCCGCCGGATAGTCGGCGACCGGCGCAGCGCCGGCGGGAACGAAGGCGGTGAGCCCGCCGTGCGCGTTGATTTGCTGCTCGGTAGCGGCGACCGCGTGCAGGGCGGCGGCCGCCGGTGGAGCGGAGGTGAGCGCGCCGAGCGCGGTGCGGGTGTCGGCAACCTCCGGTGCGCTGGTGGCCAGAGCGGACACGGCCGCGACCACCTGACCCGACCGTGCGGCCTCCTCGGTGAGCGGCTCCGCCCCCGACACCCCGGAGGCGACGGCCGTCGCGGCGGCCAGCGTGGCATCACCAGGCGGCATCGCCATTGCGAGCCCACCCCACGGCAATTGCAGCTCGTCGAGTGAACTGCGTTGCAGGCGAGGCAGATCCGCCCAGGTGATGCCCGCACGCTGCAAGGCCGCGCCGAGTTCACCGGGGACCGCCAAGGCGATCGGACTGACGGCTACAGACGCGGGCGTGCCCTGGATGAGCCCGGGCACCCGTACGGATTCGATCTGGCGCATCGACTCGGGGATCCACAGCGCGGGCTGCGGGCCGAGCGCGGGATCCCACGGGGCGTTTGCGGTGAACGTCGCGACAACCGCCGAGGCCGGCCTGCCCTGCACCGCCACCGTTACGCAGTGATCGCCGACGATCGGCTCGGTGGCGTTGTACCGATCGGCGATCGCGCGTACCGGCGCCTCGAGCGACGGGTCCACGGTCACATTGAGGACGGTATCGCCCTCCACGCATTCCGCGGCCGCCGCACTGCTGTCGCTGCTCGAGCGGTCGCGTAACTGGAACCAGCCGAACACCGCGCCGACGAGTAACAGCACAGCCACCACGGCGATAACCGGACCTTTGCTGATGCCCCGTGACCTGGAATGGCTGCGATGTGTACCCACGGGGCACGAGTGTATGCGTGTGTGGGCCGCCACACCCGGGCTGTGGCCCGCCGCCGGTGGACGACGACGGGCCACAGCTCCGGATCATTCGCGGATCACCCGCCCGCGATCGAATTCGTGCCCACCCCACACACCGGACTGTCCGGTGCGCTCGGCGAAATCGCCGCAGGCCAGGCGGATCGGGCAGCCCCCGCAGACCTCGCGGGCGTAGGCGAAATCCTGCGACGGATACGGGAACCACGCCTCATGGTTGGGGTCACCACGGCAGGCGGCGCGGTGCCACTCCCGGCTGTCCGACAGCGGGAGCAGGTCGGTCAAGGTGGTGACGGTCATGGCGATCCTCTCCTTTCTGCGGATCTCGTCAGGTGGTGGCGGCGAGCTGCTTCCAGATGTGGCGCTGCCGCTTGGCCAGCGGATCGGGTGCCTTCGGCTCCCACAGCAGCCGCATTCCCGCCTCCTCCGGGGTGCGGTCGGCCTTGCTGGTGTTGCACGGTGCGCAGCAGGCGATGAGGTTGGCCCAGGTGTTGGGCCCACCCCGGCTGCGCGGACGGATGTGGTCGACGGTGCGCGCCCACCCCGCGCAGTACCCGCAGCGGTGCTTGTCGCGGCGCAGGACACCGGCCAGGGTGGCCCGGCTCTCGTCGCGCATCTGGGTCACATGGTCGAGGTAGACGTAGCGCAACAGCCGAATCGTCTCGGGCAGAACGATTTCCACATGCTTGGAGCGAATCGGGAAACGCGGCTCCCGCTCGGCGATCGACTCGGCGGCACCGCTGAGCAACAGCACCACCGCGCGGTCGGCGGTGATCTCGTCGATCGCCTCGTAGCTGGCGTTGAGCACCAGCACCGGGGTGTGTATCCAGTTGTCGGCAGACGGGGCCACCACGGTGGTGGCATGGCGTATCGGCATGGGAATCACCATGTTTCGGCAGAGCGAGAAGGAAGGTCGAACAGCGAAGAGGGGAGCAGGGGCTCGGGGTCAGCGGCCGTCCTGGAGGCGGCCGGACTCGAGTTCCGAGCTCGCGATGCCGGGCATGAGCCGCGGCTGGGCGAGTACGACCGGAGCGCACAGTCGCACGGGTTTCTGCGTCGAGTACAAAGCCACCTCCTCTCCTGAGTTCTCGTCGATCACCGCCGGATGCGGTCGATCGGCGTGGAGATCATGGTGGCACACCGGATGTGGTGTTGTCGGGCCATTTTTCGGCCGGCCGGTCACGCGCGGCGGCCGTACCTCACGCCTGTTGCAGCAGTGCCGCGCCAAAGGAGACGTTGAACCGGTCGCACCAGATGGACACGCTGGTCAGCTGGGTCAGATCGACCTCGGCCGGGATGGGGTAGTTCTGATTGCCCTTGTTGCCGCGCAACTTGCCCAGGTCGCGGTAGGCGCCGTCGTCGAAGACGCCCCACCCGTCTCGACCGGACAGCACCGGCGCGTCCGACAGCCACACGTGCAGGTCGGGGCCGTCGGAGGTGTCCAGATTCTCCAGCCGCAGTACCCGGCTGCCATCGGGCAGGCCGAGCACGACCACGGTCCCTGAGGTGTCGTGCTCATGGGAGATGAGTGCGCCGCGGGCGAGCACCCGGGGCTCGGCGGGCGGCGCACCAGGGGTGACCGGCACGCTGACGGTCGGAGCCGCTTCGTCGACCGTGGTGTCGGTGAACAACCGCCAGGGCTGGAAATACGCGAGCCCGATGCCGATGCCGGTGACCACGATCAGCGTCAGCATCCAGGTCAGTGGCGAACGGGCGAGTCGTTTCACGGCCATCTCCTCGGTGTCTGTCCGCTCCGCTGCGAGGACGGGCTCTGCCACCATTCAACTCCACCGGGGCGGGGGGACCCGCCCGAATCGGGTGTCATCCCATCGGGCCGTGCCCGAGCAGCACGCGCCCGGTGAACCGGGTCTGCTTGGCGCGGGGCAGCGGATGGAACAGGCAGCCGTGGATGTCGCGGTAGTACATCTCCAGCTCGCAGGTGCGCGAGTAGCCGACCCCGCCGACGGTCTCGATGGCCAGGCGCACCGTGTCGATCAAGGCGGTCGCGGCCACCGTCTTACGGCTGAGGATCCGGGCCGCGTACTGATCGGTGGCGGCGAATCCCAGGTTCTGCGATGCGGTGAACATCGCCTCGATGAGGTCCTCGGCGGTGGTGTGGGCGTTCATCATCTCCCCGGCCACTTGCAGCGTGTGCGGGTCGGCCCGGCCGGACACCTGCGCGACCGTCAGCTCGACGGCGGCGTCGGCGATGCCGAGATAGGCCGACATGACCAGCGGCATCGCGGCGCCGATCACGGTGTCGAGGATCGGCGGCCAGGTGTCGGCGGGCCGGATCATCGCCACGGCGGCGTCCGGGACGAACACCTCGTCGAAGACGAGGGTGTGCGAGCCGCTGGCCCGTAGCCCGAGGGTGTCCCAGGTGTGCTCGATCCGCACACCGGGCGCGTTCATCGGGATCGCGCAGTGCAGCACCTGCGGCCCGTCGGGCGCGCTGTCCCAGCGGATACTGGTCACCGCGATCGTGCCGACCTCGCAGCCGCTGGCGGGCGCCTTCCGTGCGCTGACCAGGTAACCACCGTCGACGCGCTCGGCGCCGCCATTGGAACCCACCCAGTCCGAGGCCCCGGTGCTCACCAGGATCGCACCCGACACCACCTTGCCGAACACCGCGCTCGCGTCCATCCCGTGCTTGTGCCGCCACACCTGCGCGGCCACCAGATGCGAATGCATCGCGAACGCGACGGCGGTCGAGGGATCGTGGCGGCCGAGCTCGCGCAGGATCGCGCCCATCTCGCGGTGGCCTGCGCCGCCGCCACCGAATTCGCCCGGGACCAGCGCCGCGGTGAGACCGGCGGCGCGTAGTCGATCGAACGCTTCGGTGGCCAGCAGGCCGCTGCGGTCGCGTTCGGCGACGCCGGGGCGCAGTGTTTCGCCGATCTCGCGGGCTCGGGCGATCCAGTCGGTGGTTTCGAGGAGGTCTGTGGTGACAGTCATGGACGAAGCTACGAGCGTGCGTCGCACCTGGTTCGATCGCCCGGTGTTCGGGCAGGTCGCGCGCCCGGGGCGAAACCCCTGCCGACCAGGCGCGATGGCGCCGGCGGGTCAGAGATTGCCGACGATGTGTTCCAGCCGCTGGGCGATGTGCTCGCGGGCCTGCTCACGCAGCGCCGGCCGGTACCCCGATGGATACACCGGGTCGCCGGGCGCGTAGTTCTTCAGCACCTCTTTGGCGAGGGTGATCTTGTGCACCTCGGTCGGACCGTCGGCCAGGCCCATCACCTCGGCGTAGTTCATCATGTCGACGAACGGCAGATCCTGGCTGACGCCGATCGCGCCGTGCAGATGCAGCGCGCGCTGGGCGATATCGTGCATCACCCTCGGCATCGCCACCTTGATCGCGGCGATGTCCTTGCGCACCTTCAGATAGTCCTGCTCCTTATCGATGCGCCAAGCGGTGCGCAGCACCAGCAGCCGAAACTGCTCCATCTCGATCCAGCTGTCGGCGATCCGTTCCTGGGTCATCTGCAAGCTGCCCAGCGGGCGGCCCTGGCGCATCGGACGCGAGACCGCGCGTTCGCACATCATGTCGAAGGCCTTGCGCACCAAGGCGACTGTGCGCATCGCGTGATGCACCCGCCCGCCGCCGAGCCTGGTCTGTGCCACGATGAAACCCTGTCCCTCGGCACCGAGCAGATGATCGGCGGGTACGCGGACATCGGTGAACCGCAGGTGACCCTCGTGCTCGCTGAACCCGTGCACGTGGAAGTTCTTGACGATCTCGAGGCCGGGTGTGTCCGCGGGCACGATGAACATCGACATGCCCTGGTACGGGCTGACATCCGGGTTCGTCACCACCATGACGATGTGGAACGCGGCGAATTGGGCGTTGGAGTTGAACCACTTCTCGCCGTTGATCACCCAGTGGTCGCCGTCGCGTACCGCGCGGGTCTTGAACAACGTGGGATCAGAACCGCCGGTGGGTTCGGTCATCACGTAACAGGAGCCGATCTCGCCCGCCAGCAGCGGTTCGAGGTACTGCCTCTTCTGCTCCTCGGTGCCGTAGTGGGCGAGGATCTCCGCGTTGCCGGAATCGGGGGCCTGGCATCCGAACACCGACGGCGCCCAGACCGAGGTGCCGAGCACCTCGTTGAGCAGTGCCAGCTTCATCTGGCCGAACCCTGGACCGCCCAGCTCAGGGCCGAGATGGCAGGCCCACAGGCCCTCCTGCTTCACCTTCTCCTTCAACGGGCGCATCAACGCCATCGCCTCGGTGTCGGTGCGGTCATAAGGGTTCGGGTAGATCAGGTCCAGTGGCTCAACCTCGGTGCGGACGAACTCCGCGGCCCAGTCCAGTTTCGCCTGGTACTCCGGATCGGTCTCGAAATCCCAAGCCATGGTCGGCCTTTCGTCGGCATCTGCGCTGCCGCGGCGGATCGCCGTGGATCGCGGGTGTTCCGTAGAGCACACTATCCACCGCCGCATACCGCGGCAAGGGTCGCCGGGAGCACCGGCTCCTCGTCGGCGAGTGGTAAAACGCCCGGTAGGGTCGGGTGGCGGCGGAACATACCGGCCGGTGCCGGTGTTGACCCCGACGCACGGTCGTAGCACTACCGACGGGTAACATGGCTGCGACTTTTCCTACTCGTTTCTCGACAAGTGAGGCTTAGATGACAGAGCGGATTCAGGTCGGCGGGCTACAGGTGGCACGCGTTCTCCACGAGTTCGTAGAGAACGAGGCGCTTCCGGGTACCGGCGTGGATTCCGCCGCGTTCTGGGCCGGTGCGGAACAGGTGATCAACGATCTCGCCCCGCGTAACCGTGCCCTGCTGGCCGAGCGCGACGAGATCCAGGGCAAGCTCGACGCCTGGCACGGCGAGAACCCCGGCGCGAACTACGACAAGGCCGCCTACAAGAACTTCCTCACCGAGATCGGCTACCTGCGTCCCGAGCCGGCCGATTTCCAGATCGCCACCCAGAACGTCGACGACGAGATCGCCACCACCGCCGGCCCGCAGCTGGTGGTGCCGGTGATGAACGCGCGCTTCGCGATCAACGCCGCCAACGCCCGCTGGGGTTCGCTCTACGACGCCCTCTACGGCACCGACGCCATCTCCGAGGAGAACGGCGCGGAGAAGGGCAAGGGCTACAACAAGGTCCGCGGCGACAAGGTCATCGAGTGGGCGCGCAACTTCCTCGACGATTCGGTCACCCTGATCACCGGCTCGCACATCGGCTCCACCTCGTACAAGATCGTCGACGGTGAGCTCGAGGTCGGCCTGGAAGACGGCACCGAGATCGGCCTGGCCGACGCCTCCCAGCTGGTCGGCTACAAGGGCGACCCGGAGTCCCCGAGCTCGATCCTGCTGAAGCACAACGGCCTGCACATCGAGATCCAGATCGACCCCGAATCGCCGATCGGCAGCACCGACAGCGCCGGCATCAAGGACGTCGTGCTGGAGTCCGCGGTCACCACGATCATGGACTTCGAGGACTCGGTGGCCGCAGTGGACGCCGAGGACAAGGTGCTCTGCTACCACAACTGGCTGGGCCTGATGAAGGGCACGCTGGCCGAAGAGGTCAGCAAGGGCGGCAAGACCTTCACCCGCACCATGAACCCCGACCGCGTCTACACCGCGCTCGACGGCTCCGAGCTGGTGCTGCACGGCCGGTCGCTGCTGTTCGTGCGCAACGTCGGCCACCTGATGACCTCCGACGCCATCCTCGATGCCGAGGGCAACGAGGTGCCCGAAGGCATCATGGACGGCCTGATCACCTCGCTGATCGCCAAGCATTCGCTCAACGGCGACACCGAGCTGAAGAACAGCCGCACCGGCTCGGTCTACATCGTGAAGCCGAAAATGCACGGCCCCGACGAGGTCGCCTTCACCAACGAGCTGTTCGGCCGCATCGAGGACGTCATCGGCGTGCCGCGCAACACCCTCAAGGTCGGCATCATGGACGAGGAGCGCCGCACCACGGTCAACCTCAAGGCCTGTATCGCCGCCGCCAAGGACCGCGTGGTCTTCATCAACACCGGCTTCCTCGACCGCACCGGCGACGAGATCCACACCTCCATGGAGGCCGGGCCGATGGTCCGCAAGGCCGATATGAAGGCCCAGCAGTGGATCGCCTCCTACGAGGACTGGAACGTCGACACCGGCCTGGCCACCGGCCTGCCGGGCAAGGCGCAGATCGGCAAGGGCATGTGGGCCATGCCGGACCTGATGGCCGACATGCTGGTGCAGAAGATCGGCCACCCCAAGGCCGGCGCCAACACCGCCTGGGTGCCCTCGCCCACCGCCGCCACCCTGCACGCCACCCACTACCACCTGGTTGATGTGTTCAAGCGGCAGGCCGAGCTGGCCAAGGGCGGCGCCCGCGCCACCGTCGACCAGATCCTGGAGATCCCGCTGGCCGCCGACATCAACTGGTCGGACGAGGAGAAGCAGCAGGAGCTCGACAACAACTCCCAGTCCATCCTCGGCTACGTGGTGCGCTGGATCGACCAGGGCGTCGGCTGCTCCAAGGTGCCCGACATCAAGGATGTCGCGCTCATGGAGGACCGCGCCACCCTGCGCATCTCCAGCCAGCTGATGGCCAACTGGCTGCGTCACGGCATCGTCTCCGCCGACGACGTGGTGGCCAGCCTGGAGCGGATGGCCCCGGTCGTCGACCGGCAGAACGCCGGCGACCCGAACTACCGTCCGATGGCCCCCGACTTCGCCGGCAGCGTGGCCTTCCAGGCCGCCAAGGAGCTCATCCTGGAGGGCACCAAGCAGCCCAACGGCTATACCGAGCCCATCCTGCACCGCCGCCGTCGCGAGGCGAAGGCACTGGCGAACAAGTGATGCTCAGTGCGTGAAAAGTAGCTCCCAGCAGCTCTTTTCGACGAAGGCCCCGTACCGGTGACGCGCGGTGCGGGGCCTTCGTCATCACTGGAGATCAGCGCGAATACCGGCCCGTCACGGTCGAAACGGTCACAAAACCGATCGCAACCTCACTCGGTTCAACTGGTGTGCCTACCGACGTGCTCGCCTCGGCTGCACCGGGTCGAGCACGAGTCCGCCGCATGACCCGACCGCCGCCGTCCTGGAAGCGCTCGGCCTCGCCGGCACCGAGGACCTCGCCGACATCGGATGCGGTGACGCCCGGTTCCTCGCGCGCCTGAACGATGCTGGCCATACGGGCCGCCTGGTCGGCGTGGACACCTCGCCCGCGATGGCGGCCGCCGCCAACGCCATCAGCGGAGTTACCGCCGTCACCGCCGAGGCAGAACGGTGGTTCACCGACCACCCTGGCGAAGTATGGCGTGACCCCAAGGGCTACACCCATCGCGACAGCAACCGTGCCCGCTGAATAACCAAGTCCGGACCGACGAAGGGTGCGCGGTCCCGGTGACAGCCGCACCGCTACCTGCGGAGCCGGGCCAATGCGTCTTGCGCTGCGTTGTACCCGCACATGCCGTGCGCGCCCGGGCCGGGAGCCGTCGCGGCCGAGCAGATGTACATCCCGGGGACGCCCACCCGGTACGGGTTCAACGCGATCCGGGGGCCGAAGACCAGTTGGCGGATGTCCTTGGCGCCGGTGATGATGTCGCCACCGACGTAATTGGCGTTGTAGACCGGCATTTCGGTGGTGGGGCGAATCGCGGTGCCGATGATTCGCTCGCGGAAGCCGGGCGCGAAACGTTCGATCTGGGCGATGACGGCCGCGGTCGCGTCGCCGGTGTAGCCGTGCGGGACATGGGCGTAGGCGTAGAGCGGGTGGATATCGCCGACCGAGCGTCCGGGATCGGCCAGATACTGCTGGCCGACCAGCACGAACGGGCGCTGCGGCATACGCCCGGCGTGGATTTCGCGCTCGGTGGCGGCCACCTCGGCGAAATCGCCGCCGAGATGCACGGTGCCGGCCCGACGTGCCGCCGGATTGGTCCACGGCACACCGCCGTCGATTGCGAAATCCACCTTGAATGCTCCGGGTGCCCGCCGGAAGCGACGGTAAGCGTCGGCCACCCGTGAAGGCAGCCGGTCACCGAGGATCTCGGCCACCGCACCGGGCTCGAGATCGAACAACGTCACCTCGGCGGACGGAAGTTGCGCCGCCGACGTGACCCGAACACCGGTCTCGATCTTGCCGCCGAGATCGCCCAGCAGGTCGGCGAGCGCATCGGTGATGACCTGCGAACCTCCCTGCGCCACCGGCCACCCGTGCCGGTGACCCGCCGCGATAATGCCCATGCCGATCGCCGCGGTCATCGGATAGTGCAGGGGCCGGAAGGTATGCGCGGCGACACCACCGAACAGCGCCCGCCCCGGCGGTGTGCGGAACCACCGCGCCACCGTCGAGGCGGGCAGCACGGTCGGCGCGCCGAACCGGGCCAGGGTCAGCGGATGCCGGGGCAGGTGCAGCAGCGGCACCATGATGTCCTCGGCGAGGGCATCGAATCGGGCCGCGGGGCGGGCGAACGCCGCCCGCCACCGGGCGCCGTCACCGCCGAGACCGGCAGCGGTGTCGTCGATGGAGCGGTGCAGCACCCCCGCCCGGCCGTCGTCGAGCGGGTGCACGCAGTCGATTTCGGGCCAGCGCCAGCGCAGACCGTAACGCTCGAGACCCAATCCGGTCAGTAACGGTGAACCGACGGCCATCGGATGGATGGCGGCGCAGTGATCGTGCAGCAGGCCCGGCACGATGGCCTCGCTCGAACGGACGCCACCACCGACTTCCTCGTCGGCCTCGAGGACGGTCACCTGCACGCCTTCGCCGGCGAGGGTGACGGCTGCGGCGAGTCCATTCGGTCCGGCACCGACCACTACTGCGGTACTCATGCGGTTCCTTTCCTGGATGTAGGTTCGACGAAACGCTGCCGTGGGCCCGGACTAGGCCACTACTCCGTAGTCGCCCTGCTGCGAGAGTCGCGGCTCGCTCGCACCGGCCCGAGTCCAGCTGACCTGCAACGGGATCGGGCCGTTGGGCAGCCAGGGTTGTTCGGCGACGGCGTCGGCGACCCGCCAGGAGCCACGCTCGATCACCCCGAGTGCCGCATCGATCAGCTGGTAGCGCTGGATGCCGCTGCCGAACGCCTCTGACTCGACCCAGGCGACCACGCACTCACCCGGCTCGAACCGCGCTTCGTCCTGTACGGCTCGAATCATGTCCTTGCCGTGCAGATGGCCGTCACCGAAATTGAACCCGATGATGGAGTTACAGAGGAATTCGCCTTCGCGCACGGTCCGGGTGTCGATATCGGGCAGCCGCGACAGCAGCAGCGAGAACAATCCGCGCGCCTGGCTGTGCATGCTGCGCCAAGCGATGGTCTTCTGCAGCGTGATCTCTGCCCACTCGGGCTCGTATCCGAATTCGATGAACTGGTCGATCTGGTTCTTCGCCGACCGGGTCACGCGGTCCAGCTTCGCTTCGGCTCCAGGTGTGAACGCCCAGATCGCCGAGGCCCAGTTTCCTGCGTACTGCCGCATCGACGGCAGGAACGACACCTTGTCCGGACGCAGGTTACCCAGGATCGGGAAGAAGAGCAGCGCCGCCACGACACCCGCGAGCAGCAAAGGCGAGGACATATCCCAGGCAGCATAGCCCGCGCCATTAGGGAAGCCCAGGAACAAGAACACGGTCGCGTAGGCGAACAGCACGTTCCATTCCAGTGGCACCGCAAGTGGGAACGTCGAGACGATGAACAGGTGGAAGATCACCATCATCGCCACCGCCGCCATCGTCAGATACAGGTTGGTGGAAAACAGCAGGACCAGCGGAGTGATGATCTCGACAGTGGTGCCACCGACATGCGCCATGACATCGGCCAGCCGCGACGGACGCATATCGTTCGGGAAACTCCGGTAGTGCGCCCGCTTGATGGCCTTGAACGGCGTCGACGGGCTGTTGCTCACCATGGGCGGAACCACATTCGAGAAATGCTTGCCGAACTTCGAGAAGCCTGCACCCAGCCACACCACCACGATCAGCAGCTTCAGCGCGATGATCATGTCGGTGAACGGCAGCACCGCGAAAAAGACCAGCGCCGGCAGATACTGCTCGCCGCGAGCGGCGAGGAAGATCGTCTTGTCACGCAGGCCGTTGAGGATCAGCAAGGCGATCGGCGCGGCCACCAGCAGCGGATTCACCAGGCCGGACGTATTGTCCGGCAGGGCGGCCGACAGCGAGGTGCTGATAACCCCTGGCCGGACAATGGCCACGAACAGGCTGACCAGCAACGCCAGGTAGAGCACCACATCGAACCAGGTGCGGCGATCGCCTCTGGTGCCGGGCACCCAGGCCCACGGCCGCAGGCGGATGGTGCCCGGCCGGGCCCAGAACAGGATGCCGCCGGTCATCGGCTTCACCTTGCCGGCGAGCGGCCCCCAGGAGCCGGCCACGCCGATGGCCTCGAGCAGCACCGTCCAGAGGATGAGCTTCTGGTACACGATCGGCTGGTTCCACCATTCGGCGACATGCCAGAAGGCAGGCAGCCCCGAGGTCGCCGTCGCGATGGTGACGCCACCGATCGCGTACAACACGATGAGCTTGGCGATGTAGACGCAGTGCACCATCTTCGGTGAACCGAAACCGTTTTCGGCCCAATCGAGACCTAGGATGCGCATCCGCTCCATGAGCGGTTTCCGCAAGAATTCGTCTGGATCGACCGCCGGTAGATCCGGTTTCGTGAAACCCATGATGTGGCTCCTTCTAGATGGACGGGTGGGGTGCGTCGCCGCTAGCGGTCGGCGTCGAGAACCAACTGCCGCAGTTTCGGCTTGTCGAGCTTTCCCACGGCATTGGCGGGAAGTTCATCGAGAATCGTGATCTCCACGGGCACTTTGTATTTCGATAGCGAGGCGCTGAGGTGGGTTCGGATGCGCTGCTCGTCGATGTGCGCGCCGGCGTTCAGCGCCACGTACAGCACGGGCTCCTCGCCGTAGACGGGATGGGCGCGTCCGATGACCGCCGCGGTCGCGATCTCGGGCAGCTGGTAGGCCACGGCCTCGATTTCCTTGGGGTAGATGTTCTCCCCACCGCGAATGATCATGTCCTTGGCACGATCGACCAGCACCAGGTAGCCGTCCTCGTCGAAGCGGCCGATATCGCCGGTGCGCAGCCAGCCGTCGACCAGCGTTCGGGCGGTCTCCGCTGGACGACCGAGGTAGCCGCGCATGATGTTCGGGCCGCTGATGAGCACCTCGCCGGCTTCTCCCGGGCCGACATCCGCGCCATCGGCGTCGACGATGCGCACCCGCTGACCGGGCAACGGCAAACCAACGGTTCCCGGTTTGCGCCGTTCCAATGGATTGACCGTGCTGGCGCACGTGCCCTCCGACAGGCCGTAGCCCTCCACGATGGGAATGCCGTACCTGGATTCGAATCTCTCCAGCAATTCCACACTCGCCGGCGCGGCGCCGCAGATCGCGAAACGGACCGCGGAGGTATCCGGGCGCACGTCCGCGGGCAGGTCGGCGAGCATCGCGTAGATCGTCGGTACCGCGGAGAAATAGGTGGCGCCGCTGCGCACGAGCCGGTCGAAGAAGGTCTGGGCGCTGAACCGGCCCGCGATGGTGGTGGACGCGCCTACCAGCAGGGGTGACAGAGTGCTGACCACGATGCCGTTGACGTGGAACAGCGGAAGCACGAGCAGGCTGCGATCGGCCGCGGTCAGCGCGAACTGGCCGATCATCATCGCGCACATCGCGTTCAGGTTGGCGTGGTCGAGCATCACGCCCTTCGGCCTCCCGGTCGTCCCGCTGGTGTAGATGAGCAGCGCGAGCGCGTCGGCGGGCACATCGACCGGGTCGGCGGTGACGTCGCCGCTGAGCTCGCGCACCGGCAGCACCACAGGGACATCGACGTCGAACCCGAGCGGGCCCGCGGCAACCAGCACCGCCGCACCCGCATCGGCCACCTGATAACCCACCTCGTCCGGGACGAGCGCGGGGTTCAGCGGTGTCACCGCCGCGCCGAGCCGCCAGGCCGCGAACAGCGCGACGACCAGATCCACCGTGTTGGGCAGCATCACCGCGACGACGTCACCGGCACCCACCCCGTGGGCGCGCAGGGCGCCGGCGGCCCGGCGCACGGCCTCGAGGAACCCGGTGTTGTCGAGTTCGACGTCGTCGTCGGCGAGAGCGGGTGCGCTGGGATGCTGCGCGGCGCGGCGATCGGGCAGCGTGGACAGGTTCATCGTCACTCCTGGCTGTACTGGCGTGGCTTGTGCCATAAAGCTAGGAATCTGAGAGCTGGATCACACCGTCGTGCGGCGATGAAGCTCGCGGGCCGGTTTGTCTCCCGGAGACAAGGACGCGGGAATGCGCACTCTGGACGGCGATGCGCGTTCTACTGTGTGGCCATGTCCAGCGCAGACGATGATGCGGCGGTCGGCGTGCAGGCGGCCGTCGTGGTCGAACGCCTCACCGACCGGCTCGGCGAGGTGAGCCGCACGATCGCACAGCATCTGCTCGCCGAGATCGCCGATCTCCAGGGCGATCAGCAGTTACACGAATTGCTGCGCGACAGCGTCGAGGGCAATGTCGACACCATCTTCTCCGCGATCCAGCACGCCATCCCGATCGAGAACGTGGAGCCACCGACTGCCGCACTGGAGTACGCCCGCCGGCTCGCCCAGCACGGCATCGCGCCGAACGCGCTGGTCCGTGCCTACCGTCTCGGCCAGCAGAAACTCCTCGGCATCGTCTCCGAAGAGGTCAGAAACCTCGACCTCGACCCGCAGGTTCGGTTGGACATCTTCGAGCAGATCACGACGATCACGTTCGGGTATATCGATTGGATCTCCCAGCAGGTGGTCGAGACCTACCAGAACGAACGCGATCACTGGCTGGAGAACCGCAACAGCACCCGCGCGGTCCGGGTGCGGGAAGTGCTCGACGGTCATGCCGTCGACGTCGACGCGGTGACCGACGCGATCCGATATCCGCTGCGGCGTACGCATCTGGCACTGGTGCTGTGGTTGCCGACCGGTGGTGACGAGCTCGGTCGCTTGGAGCGGTTCGTCCGTGAGCTCGCCGAGTCCATGGGAGCACTCGGCGCCGGATTGTTCGTGGCCGCGGACCGTTTGACCGGATGGGGGTGGATACCGCTCGCCGCGGCCACCGCGCACAACTGCGCCGAGCAGGTCCGCCGCTTCGCCGAGACGCGCGAGGACGCACCGTGGGTCGCGCTCGGCACACCGCAGCCGGGCGTCGAAGGCTTCCGGAGCTCGCATCGCCAGGCCCTCCAGGCCCGCACGGTCGCGCTGGCGGGCGGATCGGCCGCCGCCCGGGTCACCGCTGCGGGAGATCCGGGGCTGACCGCCGCGGCCCTGCTCGGACGTGATCTCGCCGCGGCCCGCGAGTGGGTCCAGCAGGTGCTCGGCCCGCTGGCCGTCGACAGCGACAACGACGCACGGCTACGGGAGACGCTGCGGGTATTCCTGCTCACCGGCTCCAGCCACAAGGCCGCCGCGGAGGCCCTCAACCTGCATGCCAATTCGGTGAAATACCGCGTCAACCGAGCGATCGAACGTCGTGGTGGACCCATCTCCGGCGATCGGCTCGATGTCGAGATGGCGCTGCTCGTCTGCCACTGGTTCGGCGAGTCGGTGCTGCGACCGGAGGTGCGGTGAATCTGTTGCCGCAGACGGCTGACTCCACGATGTAGGTCGACTCGCGGGACGTCTTCGCGCCCGCGGTGCACCGATCCCGGATGCCGAATCTCGATCAGTTCTTGCCGCGCATCAGTGGCCGCATTTGCGCGTTCTCCTTGCGCTCCGCCGCTGTGTTTGCCATATACTATTAAATATATTGTCGCTGTGATGGGTACCTTGGCGTCCCGTCGACCTGTCGTCCATGCGAGTCATGGAGGAAAGAGAGAGACCATGTTGCGTTTCGACGGGAAGGTCGCCCTCGTCACGGGCGGCGGCCGGGGGCTCGGCCGCTCGCACGCGCTCCTGCTGGCTGCACGGGGAGCATCGGTGGTAGTCAACGACTTCGGATCGTCTGCTTCCGGGGAAGGGTCCGACACCTCTCCTGCCGATGCCGTGGTCGCCGAGATCGTCGCGGCGGGCGGAAAGGCTGTCGCGAACTACGACAACGTATCGACCGGCGCGGAGGCGATCGTGCGGACCGCGATCGAGGAGTTCGGCCGTCTCGACATCGTTGTCAACAATGCCGGCATCAATCATTTGACGCCTTTCGGTCCCGAAGCGATCGAGGGGATCCGCCGGCATATGGAGGTCAACTTCTTCGGCACCGCGGCGGTGACTGCGGCCGCGTGGCCCCATCTCATCGCGTCAGGCGCGGGGCGAGTGGTCAACACCGCGTCGCCGACGCTGGTCGGTTTCGAAGAGCAGAGTGCCTATGTTGCCTCGAAGGGCGCCATCTTCTCGTTCACCCGCACCCTCGCCATGGAAGCGCTGAAGGTCGGGATTCGGGTGAACGCGATCGCCCCCACCGCGTACACGCGTATGGCGGCGGAGGCGGAGATCCCCGACGATCTCAAAAAGAAGCTCGAGGACTCGATGACCACCGCGATGGTCTCCCCGACAGTGGCCTACCTCGCGCACGAGGACTGCTCCATCACTGGCGAGACACTGCTCAGCCAGGGTGGTTTGATGCAGCGTTTCGCGCTCTCGATGAACAGCGGCTATACGAACGCCGAGGTCACTCCCGAGGACATCCAAGCCAACCTCGACGCGATCCTCGATGACACGAGCAGCAAACCCGTCGGAATCATCGGCTCGGACAATGAGGGTTCACTGCTCGACTTGTTCGACTGATTTGTGCGGTTCCGCGCGCAGGCCCGGCTTGCCGCCGTTCACCGAGTACGGCGGCCCGGGTGTGACCTCGACGCGCCCGTAATCGTCGCTCGCTCAGTCGGTTTCGGCGCAGGGCCCGGGAATCGTCATTGATTTCTCGGGCCCCTCAGTTCTTTCTCCCGGATGATCTCGCACATGGTGCGCAGCGAGCCCGGGGGGCCGGAGCTATCGGGTCCACCGAGCTACACGTTCCTGCTCGACTCTCGCCATAGGTAACGGATTCGCTCGCCGGGAGTGAGTCCACCCCAGATGCCATGAGGTTCGTTGGCCGCTATGGCGTGGTCGCGGCAGATCGTGCGGACCGGGCAGGTGTCGCAGATACGCTTTGCCCGGTGGATGCTGGCGGTTTCGTGTTCTGCGGCGTAGAAGATGTTCACGTCGTGTGCTCGACAGGCCGCCATCAGCTGCCACTCCCACGCCTCGGCGCGGGGCGCCGGCAGCGCGAGCCCCTTCTTACGTGGCACTTGCCGCCCCCGAAGCGAACGCGGCCTGCCACGCGGTCCAAGGAAATCGCTGTGGGTAATGGTCGGTGAGTTCACGGCGACTCCTGCTGGTAGAGGTGTCCCGCGCCACGCTCGGCGAACGCGCGCAGGTCCACCGCCCGTCGCGGATCGGCGAGCCCGGTGACGGTAGCCGCACCGAGCACGCCCGCTCGGTCGAAAACCACGGCGGTACCAACCGATATGCCGTCCAGCTCGACTCGATCGGTCGCGGCCAGGCCCAGTTCGGTCCCTTGCGGTAATCGAGCCAATGTCAGTGCGACATCGGGATTGATGAATTCGAGTCCCGAACTACCCAGGTTGGCGACCACATTCATGACATCGGCCACCGTCGCGGCCAGTTGGAATGGAGACAGGTATTCACCGCGAACCACGGGTACGGGAAAGTGCCAGGTCTGTTTGCGCCGGCCGTTGTGGTGTGGGGCCGCTGACACCGTCCAGCCGACCTCCTCGCTGTAGAACAGCCGCTCCGGGTCGCCGCTCGACACACGATCGCGCTCGGGTGGCTGCGGGCATGCACCGCCGCTCCACACCGAGCCGGTCGGCGTCTCGCTGGGGCGGAGGAACAAGGCCGTCGCCCGGGCTACCGCCTCGCCCGCTTGTGTCAGCGTCACATCGACCAGGCACAACCTGCTGCTCGTCTGCACGATGGAGGTCGAGGTGGCGCATGGTCGCATCCGTGCGGCCCGGAACAGGTCGACGTTCCAACGCGCAGGCCGAAGATCATGGCGGCCGAGGGCGTGGATGGCCTGTTCGGCCGCGCGCGCCATGGCGCCACAGACCGCCATTCCGCGCATATGGTCCGGCCCCCAGCCGCTGGCGGCGACCGGTGTCGGCAGCAGTGGTTCTGCCGCGTGCCCCGATTCCGGTGCCAGGTCGAAGAATGCGCGAGACACCGTCGATACTCCCTCGGTCGAGCCGTGATGTAGCTATGCCCCGATGCATGCGTAGCAGATTGAATACATCATATATTAAATACTCCATTCGGCGGGTAACCGGAGGCGCTATCGGGCTCTGGAGTTCACGGCGGCAAGGAGAGTGCCGTCGCCGCGGCGGTGGATCGCCGGCCCTGCACTCACCCGGGCTCGGGCGTGACGGCGGGTCCTGGCCCGGCGGCGGTGCGGGAGAAGCCGATCGCCAGTGCCAGCAGAATCACGACCAGCGCGATCACGACGAGGTAGGCGGGCAGCCAGTACGCGACGCAGGCGGCCGACGCCAGCGCGGCGGCGCCGACGAGACGCGCCGGCCAGCCGGAACCGGTGGTCCGGTGGAAATACACCGCCTGCGCGATCAAGTAGATTGCCGGACCGGCCAGGATCAGCACGCCCGCGGTGCCTGACTCGGGGTCGTGTGCGTGTGCGAGCACGAGCTCGCTACCGGCAGCGAACACCACCAAGCCGGCGACCACCGCGTAGATGGCATTGATCCCGAGGTGTGCGGCACCGATCGGATCTTCGGTCGATGACAGATGGTCCTCGACGAGCTTTTCGGCCCGACGGAAATAGATCACCCACAGGCAGACCAGTGCGACGAAGCAGCCGAGGGCCAGAACGAGGGTGAGGAGGTCGGAATGATGTGCCGAGATCACTCTTCCGAGCGTCAGAACCGTCTCGCCGAGCAAGATGATCAGGAAAAGCCGCATCCGCTCCAGAATGTGGTCGGCGTCGAAGGGGAGTCGCCGGGTGTGGATGGCGCCGCTCGGCACTGGATGCGCGGTCCAGGTGCCCACCAGGTCGATGCACGCAGCCGCCGCCCAGCACCAGAGCCGCAGGTCGCCCTCGAGCGCGGCGCCTGCCAGCCACAGGGGCGACGAGACCGCGAACCAGATCAGCACATGCACGAAATGGCGGCGCAGCTCAGGCGAAGGCGCGGTCGCGGCCGCATAGATTCCGGGCCCCACGAGTGCGAGCAGCATAGGTACGACGAACAACCACGGGCTGTCGCCGAACGCATTGGCGATTCCCGCATTCATGAACAGGCCGAGGCCCATCACCGTGATCGTGACCAGTTGAGTGCCCGTGCGTTCGATATCGAGCATGGTGACCTCGAACGTGGTGAACGCCCAGACCCCGCATACCCCGATCAACGCGACCAGTGTCTCGGCAGCGCCGTGCCAGCTCAGGTGGGTGATCAGATGGTGGGTCAGCTGACCGACGGCCAGCACGAACACCAGATCGAAGAACAGCTCCAGCGGCGAGACCGCACGATGGAGGCCGGGCACCTGCCGGATGTGCATGGATTCCTCCTCATGGCGAGGTGATCGACCCGGGGGCGACGAGTGTGAATCTAATCGTCTGGCAGGGGAGTAGCCGAGGTTTCCGGCAGGGATGTCCTGATCGGTGGATTCCCGGGCGGTATCTCGTGGTGCGACGGCGGCGCGCATGGACGCGAGCGGGCAGGCCCACGTACCGTCCAAGATGGTATAGAATATATTATCTTGCATCTTCGTTCACCGTGCGTAACTCGCAGCATGCCAAGGAGGCACCCGATGAAACCGTATCGCTCGATGCTCTTCGTCCCCGGCCACAAGGGCGCATGGGCCGACAAGGGCGTCGCCTCCGGTGCCGACGCCCTGATTCTCGATCTCGAGGATTCGGTGCCTGCAGCGGAGAAGGAGCAGGGCCGCAAGACCGTCGCCGACACCATCGATCGATTGACCGCCGACGGCGTGCGCCCGGACCTGTGGGTGCGGGCCAACCCGGAAGTGAGCGGGCTGCTCAGCGCCGATCTCGAGGCCGTCGTGCGGCCGGGCCTGACGGGCCTGTTCCTGGCGAAGGTGTTCACCGCTGCCGAAATCGTCCGGCTGGACGCGGTATTGAGCCATATCGAGCAGCGCGAAGGTATCGAGGTGGGGACCGTCGAACTCATCGTGTCCTACGAGACAGCGGTATCGATGGCGCACTGTGAAGAGATCGCGGCGGCCAGCCCACGAGTGGCCTCGTTGCTCGGGGCCACCGGTCCGAGCGCCGACGTCGGCCGGGAACTGGGATTCGAATTCACCCCCGAGGGCCTCGAGACCCTGTACCTGCGCAGCCGGATCGTGCTGGCCGCCCGCTCCAACGGTCTGCACCATCCGGTGGCGGGTGTGTGGCAGGACATCAAGGACCTCGAAGGCTGCCGCCGCTTCTGCGAGGACAATCGTCGCCTCGGCTACCGCGGTCTGGTGGCCATCCACCCGTCGCATGTGGCGATCGCCAACGAGGTGTTCGCTCCGTCGCCGGAGAAGGTCGACTTCTACCGCCGCATGATTCTCGCGTTCAAGGAAGCCGAAGCCGCCGGCAGTGCCGCCGTCGATTTCGAGGGCCAGCACATCGATATCGCGCATGTGAAGACCGCTGAGGGCATCATCGCGCTGGCGGAGGCGATGTCGGTCGACGCGTGAGCGCCGGCGACGCCGAGGCGGCGGGTCAGCCCGTCGCCTCGGCGTCGGCCCACAGGCCGCGTTCCTCGAGCATCTGCACCACGTAATCGGCGCTCTCCTCGATGTGCGCCGCCATGATCTTCCTCGCCCGGCGCGCGTCGCGGCGTCGCAAGGCATCGATGAGTTGTTCGTGCTGGGCGCCCATCGTCTCCACGTGCGCTTCGATGGATGCGTAGAAGTGGTTCGGCAGATGGCTGACGACCGCGGCGAGCAATCGGGCCAGCCGGTCGGAATCGGCCGCGATGTTGATGATGCGATGGAAGCGGTGGCCGAGTTCGCCGATCTCGTCCACATCACCTCTGGCGCGTGCCTGTTCGCCTTGGTCGACCAGTCGCGTCAGCTGCTCGATCTCGGACGTGCTGATCCGCTTCGCCGCGCGCGCGGCGAGTTCGCCGGCCAATTGGCCCTGCGCCCAGAACAGGTCGCGGATGTCCTGCCTGGTAAAGGTCGCGACGACGAACCCGCGGCGCGGCAACGCGGTGACGAACCCTTCACTGCTCAGCGCGAGCAGCGCTTCGCGCACCGGGGTGATGCTGACGCCGACCGCCTCGGCGATCGGCTCCATCCGCAGAAACTCACCGGGCCGAAGCACGCCCGACAGAATCTGCTCCCGCACATACCCGGCGACCTGCTCGGGCAACTGCTGATGCCGCCGAGTGCGCACGGGAATACCGTTGTCGATCGCCTTCACGGTGCTCGCGCCTCCTTCTGTGTCGGGCGGCCGTGACCGGTGGTCGTGCGCTCCGCCGCCGGCGGGGGAGCGAGCCGCGTCGCCGAGCCCGGGCCGTTCCGGGAGGGATAGTCGATTATAGATAAAATGCAAAAGATCGGCTAATGGCGCGCTGATGGGCCGTCGAACGCGTGTCGCCGACGGCCCATCAGTGGTCTGCGGATCAGCCCGCGATCAGTACCAGCGTCTGTGCCACACAGGCCGGTTTGCTCGCGCCGCCGTCGACGACATACTTCGTCGTCACCAGCGCCCCCGCGGCGGATTCGGTGATGTCGGTGAGGGTGACCGTCGCCCGCAGCTGTGTCCCGACCGGCACGGGGGCCGGGAAGCGCACCTTGTCCACGCCGTAATTGATGCGCGCGGAACCGAATTCGAAGGACACCAGCGATCGGCTGAAATGCGGCAGCAGCGACAGCGTGAGATAGCCGTGCGCGATGGTCGCACCGTAGGGGCCGTTCGCGGCGCGTTCGGGATCGACGTGGATCCACTGGAGATCGCCGGTGGCTTCGGCGAAGCCGGTGATCCGCTGCTGATCGACCACCAGCGGATCGCTGGGGCCGATCTGCTCGCCCAGCGCGGCTCGCACCTCATCGAGGGAGGTGAACACTCGGGTCACGGTGGCTCCTGTCTATCGGGTGATGAGATCGACGGTCGCGTTCGGTCCGGCAGCTTCGCCGCGCGGCCCGAACAGCGCGAGCGCGACACTATCGGGCCCGGCCTCGGCGCGCAGGCGCGCTGGCTCCCCGCAGAAGAGCGGGGCCCGGCCGCGATGCCGCAGGGATGCGATCGGGGCGCCGGCGGCCAGCCGGTGGGTCTCGGCCAGTGCCAGCGCTTGCAGCGGGCCGTGCACGACAAGTCCCGGATAGCCCTCGACCCTGGTGGCGTAGGGCCAGTCGTAATGGATGCGATGCGCGTTGGCAGTGGCGGCGGAGAAACGCATCAGCAGCGCGGGGTCGGTGCGCAATGTCCACTCGGTATCCGAGACCCGATGCAGCGGGGCCGCGGGTTCGGCTGTGGCGGTGGGCGGTTCGGGTGCGGGCCCGGACGACGGTGCGGCAGCTTCCCGGTAGATGAGGTTCTGCACCTCCTCGACCGCGAGCACGTCGTTGTGGTCGAACAGTCTGGTTCGCACGTCGACCACCACCAGCGCACCGGTTCGGCCACTTTTTTCCGCCACCGAGATCACCTCGGATTCCCTGCGGATCTGCGTGCCGACGATCAGAGGTGCGTGGAAATGCACCTCGCCACCGGCGAACATGCGCCGCGGCAAGGCGACTGGCGGTAGAAAACCGCCTCGACGCGGATGACCGTCCGCGCCGAGAACACCCGACGCCGCCCAGCGCGGCAGCGCGACCCAATGCCACAGCGGCGGTAGCGGATCGCCCGGCAACGGGCTCGCCAGCCCGTCGTCGAAGATCGCCGCGAGGGCCGCGACGGGACCCGGGTCCAGGAGTTCGGTGCCGGTCTCGGTGTGCGGCAGCCAGCCGGAATCGGTATCGACGAGGCTCACATGAACCGCCCGCCGGTCACCTCGAGCACCGTACCGGTCATATACGAGGACAGATCGGAGGCGAGAAAGAGCGCGACATCGGCGATTTCGCCGACCTCGCCGGCCCGCCCGAGCGGGATCTCGGCCATCTTCTGATCCCAGACCTTCTGCGGCATGGCCTCGGTCATCGCGGTGCGGATGAGGCCGGGCTGGATGGCGTTGACCCGCACACCCAGGTGCGCGAGTTCCTTGGCGGCGGCTTTGGACAGTCCGACGATGCCTGCCTTGGCGGCCGAATAGTTGGTCTGACCGGCCAGGCCGATCTTGCCCGACAGCGACGACATGTTGACGATCGCCCCGCTGCCGCGCTCACGCATGATCGCGCCCGCCAGCCGGGTGCCGTTCCAGGTGCCCTTGAGGTGGACGGCGATCACCTGATCGAACTGCTCCTCGGTCATTTTCCGCATGGTGGCATCACGGGTGATACCGGCATTGTTTACCATCACATCGACGGGGGAGAAGGAGTCGGCGGCGGCATACAGCAGCGCCTGTACCTCGTCGGCGGAGGTGACATCGCAGCGGACGCCGCGGGCGAGTTCCGCGCCGCCGAGACGCTCGGCCGCGGCCGCGGCAGCCGCGCCGTCGATGTCGCCGACCACCACGCGTGCGCCCTCGGCAATGAATCGTTCGGCGATCGCGTAGCCGATTCCCTGAGCGGCGCCGGTGATGACGGCGGTCTTGTTGTGCAGCAATGGCCCGGTCATGGATTGTCCTCACAGTTGTCGGTGTTCGGTAGGGTGCCCGCTCGGGCCAGAATGCGCTGGGCCCGGTCGACGACGGGTTTGTCGACCATGGTGCCGTCGACGACGGCCACGCCGGATCCGGCCTCCACCGCGTCGATGACGCGCACCGCCCAGATCAGTTCACGCTCGCTCGGCCGCAGCGCGGCGGCGACGGGCGCGAGTTGGCGCGGGTGAATGCAGAGCTTGCCGGCGAATCCGAGGCGGGCGCCGTAGCGGGTGTCGTCGGTGAGCCGCTCGGCGTCGTCGATGGCGGCGGTGACGCCGTCGATCGGGCCGGGCAGCCCGGCCGCGGCGGCGGCCAGGACCAGCTGCTGGCGGGTCGCGGACAGCGCCGCGCGATCAGCGGGATCGATGCCGAGCTCCGCGGCCAGGTCGAAGGTGCCGAGCGCGAGCCTGCGCACCCGTGCGACGGCGGCGATCCGTGCCGCCTCTAGCACCCCGCGTGCGGTCTCGATCAGGGCGATCAACGGCACATCGGGGCCGAGTACCTGCGCCACCCGGCGCACGATCGCCGGGTCCTCGGCCTTGGGCAGCATCACCGCGCACCGTGCGGGAGCCAGTACCGCCAGTTCCGCGTCGTGCCAGGGAGTTCCGGCGGCATTGACTCGTACGGCACACCGGTGCCCGGCCGCCACCCAATCGGCGGCGTGACGACGCGCGCTCGCCTTGTTCTCCGGTGCAACCGCGTCCTCGAGGTCGAGCACCACCAGGTCGGCGCCGGCCGCGGCGGCCTTGGCGAACCGTTCGGGCCGGTCGGCGGGCACGAACAGCAGGGTGGCCGCAGTGCTGACCTGGTCGGTGATGCTCGGTGCGGTCGGGGCGCTCACGAGTTCTTCTTGGCTTCGCGTACCAGACCACCGCCGATGATCAGTCGCTGGATTTCACTGGTGCCTTCGTAGAGACGCAGCAGCCGCACGTCGCGGTAGATGTGTTCGACCGCGACCTCGCGCATGTATCCGGATCCACCGTGGATCTGGACCGCGTTGTCGGCGACCCGGCCGACCATCTCGGTGCAGAACAGCTTCGCCACCGAGGGCGCGATGCGCCGGTCCTCGCCGGAGACGTACTTGGCCGCGGCATCACGGACCAGGGCCCGCCCGGCCATCACGCCGGTCTGCTGATCGGCGATCATGGCCTGGACCAGCTGGAAATCGCCGATTGCGGTGCCGCCCTGGGTGGCGGTCGCGGCGTAGGCGACCGATTCGTCGAGGGCGCGCTGCGCGGTGCCGACGGCCAGCGCGGCAATGTGGACCCGGCCCCGCGAGAGCGAGCTCATCGCGGCACGGTAGCCGACCTCTTCGGCGCCGCCGACCAGCGCATCCGCCGGCACGCGCACGTCGGTGAACGCGACGTCGGCGGTCCATGAGCCCTCGTGGCCCATCTTCGAATCCTTCGGGGCGACAGCGACTCCTGGGGTATCGGCCGGGACCAGGAACACCGCGATACCCGGATCGCCCTTGGTTGCTTCGCGGGTACGGGCGAAGGTGACGAACAGACCGGCCAGCGGTGCGTTGGTGATGAACCGTTTCTCGCCGGTGATCACCCAGTCGTCGCCGTCGCGGACGGCCTTGGTGCGCAGCCCGGCCGGGTTGGAGCCCGCACCGGGTTCGGTGAGCGCGAACGACGCCACGGTCTCACCGCTGGCGATGCCTTCGAGCCACTGCTTCTTCTGCTCGTCGGTGCCGTAGTTCACCAGCACCTGTCCGGCGATACCGTTGTTGGTCCCGAACATCGAACGCAAAGCGAGATTGGTGTAGCCGAGCTCCATGGCGAGCTCTACGTCCTGGGTGAGGTCGAGGCCGAGCCCGCCCCACTGCTGCGGGATCGCGTAACCGAACAGGCCCATATCGGCGGCCTGCCGCCGGATATCGTCCGGAATGGCGTCGGTGGCCAGGATTTCGGCCTCGCGGGGCACCACTTTGGTCCGCACGAACTGTCGGACCTGCGCCAGGATCGGCGCGAAGTCCTCGGCACTCACTTCGGACACTGTCGGCTCCTTATGTCGGTTGGTCGCGGTGGTTCGATGATAAAATATATGATACGTCCCGCTGTGGCACCAGCTGGAGTATCGGGCGGTTGCATACATAATATATTATTAGCTAGGGTGTGGATCACACCACGGACGGCCGCACCGCTGTGCGCGAGAAAGGACATCACATGCCGGGCCTGTACTTCGAGGAATTCGAACCGGGAATGGTCATCGACCACCCGACCCGCCGCACGGTCACCGAGGCCGACAACACCCTGTTCAGCGTGATGACGCTGAACCTGGCTCCGTTGCACCTGGATGCCGAATACAGCAAGAACTCGATCTACGGCCAGCGACTGGTGAACAGCCTGTTCATCCTCGGCCTGGTCTCGGGCGTCACCGTTCCGGAGACCACCCAGGGCACCACGCTTGGCAACCTCGGCTTCGAACAGATCAAGTTCCCGAAGCCGGTCTTCCACGGCGACACCATCCATGTCCGCACCGAGATCGTGAGCAAACGAGAGTCCAAGAGCCGCAACGACTCCGGGATCGTCATGTTCCGCCACCTCGGCATCAACCAGCGCGACGAGATCGTCTGTGATGCGCTGCGCGCCGGCCTGATGATGAAGCGCCCGGTCGAGCAGGCCTGAGACGACGACCGACGAAGGAGAAACGCGGCATGGTGGATGTGCAGTCCCCGGAGGATTTCGCCTGGATACCCGGCGAATCGGTGCGCGAACGCAGCAGGCTGCTCGCGGCGATGCGTGACTGGGGTCTCGGCGATGACGCGGCCGCCGTCGCCGAACTCCACTGCCGCGCGATCGCGGACCCGGAGTGGTTCTGGCGCGCAGCGGTCGCTGACCTCGGCGTCGAGTTCGCGACGCCGTTCGAGCGGGTCCTCGACGAGTCGGCGGGCAAGGAGTTTCCGCGCTGGTTCCCCGGCGGCACGGTCAATATCGCCGAGCTGACCGCGCATCGCCATGCGCGCGGCGCGTTGGCCGACACCACCGCGGTGGTGTACGAGGGCGATGCCGGGCAGCGCCGCACCCTGACCTTCGCCGAGCTCGACGAGCAGGTACGCAGATTTGCGGCGAATCTGACCCAGCTGGGCGTCGGCCGCGGCGACCGAGTGGTGCTGTTCATGCCGGTGGTCCCCGAAGCCGCGGTGGCCTTCCTGGCCATCGCGATGATCGGTGCGGTATCGGTGCCCACGTTCAGCGGCTATGCCCCCGAGGCGCTGGCCACCCGGCTCCAGGATTCCGAGGCGGTGCTGCTGGTGACGGCCGACGGCACCACTCGACGCGGCAAGCAGGTGGATCTCAAGGCCACCGCCGATGCCGCGCTGGCCGTTTCGCCGACGGTGCGGTCGGTGGTCGTGGTGCGTCATCTCGGCGTCGAGGTGCCGATGCGGGCGGGGCGCGATGTGTACTTCGACGAACTCGATCCCGATCCCGCCCCGGTGGCGACCGCCGACACCGAATCCAACGATCCGTTGACCATCGTCTACACCTCTGGAACCACGGGCCGCCCGAAGGGAATCGTGCACTCGCACGGTGGCTTCGCGGTCAAGACGGCGGTCGACTTCGGCTACGGCTTCGACGTGCACACCGGCGATGTGGTCTCCTGGATCACCGATCTGGGCTGGCTGGTCGGTCCGATGCTGATGACCGGCCCGCTTCAGCTGGGTGCGACCATCGTGATGATCGAGGGCCTGCCGGTGCATCCGACCCCGATCCGGATGTGGGAGGTCATCGCACGCAACGGCGTCACGGTGGCCGGGATCGCGCCCACCGCGGCGCGCGCGCTCAAAGCCAACGACGCGGTCGCGCCGCAGATGCCGAGCCTGCGTTCGTTCGTCTCGACCGGCGAAGCCTGGGACGAGCCCACCTGGTGGTGGCTGTTCGATCAGGTGGGCGGCCGGACGCGGCCGATCGTCAACTACAGCGGTGGTACCGAGGTGGGTGGGGGCCTGCTGATCGGTTATCCGTTCCTGCCCGCCGCGGCGGCCGCGTTCAACGGTCCGTTGCCCGGTGTGGACGCCGCGGTCCTCGACGATGACGGCAACCCGGTCGTCGGCGCGATCGGCGAACTGGCGGTCCGCAACACCTTTCCCGGCATGACCCATGCGTTCTGGCAGGATCGCGACCGCTACCTCGACACCTATTGGAGCCGCTGGGACGGCGTATGGGTGCACGGCGACCTGGCCAGCGTCGACGAACACGGGATGTGGCGCATTCACGGCCGCTCCGACGACACCCTCAAGCTGTCCGGCCGACGGGTCGGTCCGGCGGAGATCGAGGCCTCGCTGCTGCGCGATCCGCGCATCGCCGAGGTGGCCGTGATCGGCGTCCCCGACGAGCAGCGTGGGCAACGTGCGGTGGCCTTCGTCGTGCTCCGTGACGGTGCGGCCACCGACGATCTGCAAGAGACGGCCATCGCCAACGCCGGTCGTTCCTTCGCGCCTGCCGTCCATCCGGTCGCGACCTTGCCGAAGACCAAGAACGGAAAGATCATGCGCCGGGCCATCCGTGCTCGGTTCCTCGGCGTGCCGGCGGGAGATATGTCCGCGCTGGACCCCGCCACCCCACTCGAAGCGATTCCCGTGTCCACGGGTAATGAATAGGAGAACCGCCATGACCGCAGCCCCCGGCACCGATACCGGTAGCAACGTCGAGGTCGTCCGCCAAGCCACCCGTGAGCTGGCCCGCAAGTTCGACAACGACTACTGGCTGGACAAAGACCGCAAACACGAATACCCCTGGGATTTCGTCAAGGCCTTCGCCGCGGGCGGCTGGCTGGGCGCGATGATCCCGGAGGAGTACGGCGGGATCGGGCTCGGCCTCGAGGAGGCCGCGGTGATGATGGGCGAGATCTCCGCCTCCGGTGCCGGCATGAGCGGCGGCTCGGCGATCCACTTCTACGTGTTCCCGCCTGCGCCGATCGTGAAGTACGGTTCCGAGCAGATGAAGCGGGAATACCTGCCCAAACTCGCCTCCGGTGAGCTGCTGATGGCCTTCGGCGTCACCGAACCCACTGCCGGGGTGGATACTTCGCGGATCAAGACCAAGGCCACCAAGGTCGATGGCGGCTGGGTGATCAACGGCCAGAAGGTGTTCATCACCAACGCGCAGAACGCGCAGAAGATTCTGCTGCTGGCCCGCACCTCGCCGCGGCGCGAAGACAAGCCGCTGTGGGGGATGTCGCTGTTCTTCGCCGATATGGATCGGTCCAAGATCACCGTGCGTGAGATCGACAAGCTGGGCCGCGCCGCCATCGACACCAACGAGTTGTTCATCGACAACCTCGAGGTCTCCGACGACCGCCTGGTCGGCGAGGTCGACAAGGGCTTCTACTACCTGCTCGACGGCCTGAATCCGGAGCGCATCGTCGTCGGCATGGAGGGCATCGGCCTCGGCCGGGCCGCGCTCGAGATCGGCGCCGAATACGCCAAGAACCGCGTGGTGTTCGACCGCCCGATCGGTCAGAACCAGGCGGTGGCGCATCCGCTGGCCGATTCCTGGATCCGGCTCGAGGCCGCCGAGGGCATGGTCGTGCGGGCCGCGAAGCTCTTCGACGCAGGCCTGCCGTGCGGGCCCGAGGCCGCCGCCGCCAAATATCTCGGCGCCGAAAGCGGATTCGAGGCCTGCGATCGGGCCTTCTCGACTCTCGGCGGGTACGCCTACGCGAAGGAGTACCACATCGAGCGGCTGTGGCGTGAGGTGCGGTTGTTGCGCAATGCGCCGTTCTCGCAGGAAATGGTGCGCAATTACATCTCTCAGCAGGTGCTCGGCCTGCCCCGTTCCTACTGACGAAAGGCCGGATCATGACGGGACCGTTGGCGGGAATCCGGGTGGTGGTGCTCGCGGGCATGGGGCCGGTGCCGTATGTCTCGATGCTGCTGGCCGATATGGGTGCCGATGTGGTGCGCGTGGTGCGGCCGGCGCACCGGTCAGCGCGGGCGCTGAGCCAGACCGTGGGGCTGGCCGAGGAAGCCGATGTGGTCAATCGCGGAGTCGGTTCCGTCGCTGTCGATTTGAAGGACCCGGACGGGCGGGCGACGGTGCTGCGGCTGGCCGACAGCGCCGACGTCTTCATCGAGGGTTACCGCCCGGGCGTCACCGAGCGTCTCGGGCTCGGCCCCGATGACGTGATGGGACGCAACCAACGCCTGATCTATGTCCGCCTCACCGGCTATGGCCAATCCGGCCCGCTGGCCCAGCAGGCCGGCCACGACATCAACTATGTGGCACAGTCCGGTGCCCTGCACGCGCTGGCGACCGCCGGTGGTGCTCCCCGCCCGCCGATCAACCTGCTCGGCGATTACGCCGGCGGCGGCGCGATCGGTGCGTTCGGAATCGCCTGCGCCCTCGTCGAGGCGGCCAGAACCGGTCGCGGCCAGGTGATCGATGCCGCGATGGTCGACGGTGTCGCGGTGCTGACGGCGAAACTCCAGGGTCTGCGTGCGGCCGGTTTGTTCTCCGATGAGCCGGGGACCAACTTCCTCGACTCCGGTGCACCTTTCTACGACACCTACCAGTGTCGCGACGGGCGTTATCTCGCGGTCGGCGCGTTGGAACCGGACTTCTACCGGGAGTTCATCAGTCGGCTCGGGGTCGACACCACCGACTGGCCGGGCCAGGACGATCGCGAGCAGTGGCCGCGGCTGCGTGAGCTGATCGCCGCTGCCGTCGCCGAACGCACCCGCGATGAGTGGGAGCAGGTGTACCGGGGCACCGACGCCTGTGTCACTCCGGTGCTGACCTTCGAGGAAGCGGCCGAGGACCCGCACAATCGCGCGCGTGGCCTCTACCGTCGCGTTGGCGAGGTGCTGCAACCCGCGCCCGCGCCGCGATTCGGCCGGACCCCGGCCAGGGCGCCCTCGGTGCCGCCGCGCGGCAGCATCGAGGCCGCGCGGGTGCTGGCGCGGTGGGAAGCAGCCGACGCTGCGGCCACTGCCACCGGCCGGTAACGGCGCGGAACCGACCGCACCGCAAGGAATCAGAAACGAGAGGATTATCCGTGCCCGACTACGCAGACTTTCCGTCATTGACCATCGATCGGCCATCCGATGGGGTGCTCCGCATCGTGCTCGACGGCCCGAACCTGAATTCGGTCGGCCCGGACATGCACCGGGAGCTGGCCGACGTGTGGCCGGTGATCGCGCTCGACGAGTCGGTGCGCGCGGTGCTTGTGCGTGGTGCGGGCGAGCGGGCGTTCTCCGCCGGCGGCAGCTTCGACCTGGTCGAGGACATGATCGGGGACTACCGGGCGCGGACCAGGGTCATGCGGGAGGCGCGTGATCTGGTGCGCAACATCATCGAGGTGCCCCAGCCGATCGTTTCCGCGATCAACGGCCCCGCGGTGGGTGCCGGTCTGGTGGTGGCGCTACTCGCCGATATCTCCGTCGCCGGGCGTAAGGCCAAGATCGTGGACGGGCATGTCCGGCTCGGTGTCGCGGCGGGCGATCATGCCGCCATCTGCTGGCCATTGCTGGCGGGGATGGCCAAAGCCAAGTACCACCTGCTCACCAACGAGGTGCTGACCGGCGAAGAGGCCGAGCGCATCGGCATGGTGTCACTCTGCGTCGACGACGAGGACGTGCAGGAGCGAGCGATGACGCTGGCCACCACGCTCGCCGCGAGCTCACGCACGGGTGTTCAGCACACGAAGATGGCGCTCAACGGCTGGTACCGGCAGGCCATGCCGATCTTCGACGCCTCGTTGGGCCTCGAGTTCTACGGGTTCGGCGGACCCGATGTGGTGGAGGGCGTGACCTCGCACCGCGAGAAGCGCGCGCCGAGGTTCTCGTGACCGGCACCGGAGCGCACGCCGCGGCACCGCTGGCCGGAATCACCGTTGTCGGTCTGGAGCAGGCGATTTCGGCCCCGCTGTGCACCAGGCACCTGGCCGATCTCGGTGCCAGGGTCATCAAGGTCGAGCAGCCCGGTTACGGCGATTCGACCCGGCATTACGACACCGTGGTCGGTGGTCTGTCCGCGCATTTCACCTGGCTCAATCACGGCAAGGAGTCGGCCGCGCTCGACCTCAAGGCGCCCGAGGACAAGCAGGTCCTGCTCGGTGTGCTGGCCGCCGCTGATGTGCTCGTGTCCAATCTGGCGCCGGGCGCGCTGGACCGGCTCGGCCTCGGTGTCGACGACCTCGAGCGGAGGTTCCCCCGGCTGATCATCGTCGACATCTCCGGATACGGGCGTGGGGGACCGCTGGACCACAAGCGCGCCTACGACCTGCTGATCCAGTCGGAGGCGGGCTCGTGCAGCATCACCGGAACGCCGGGCCATCCGGCCAAACCGGGTATTCCCATCGCGGATGTCGGTACGGCGCTGTACGCCTATTCGGCGGTGCTCGGTGCGCTCTACGACCGTGAGCGCACCGGACGTGGCGCGGTGATCGCGCTGTCGATGCTCGACGTGGTGTCGGAGATGATGGGTTTCGCGCTCAATCAGTACCTGCATGCGGGCACCGAACCGGAGCCGGTCGGCATGGGGTCACCGATGATCGCGCCCTATGGCGCCTACCCGACCGCCGACGGCCACACCGCCGTGCTCGGTACCACCAGCGACCGTGAATGGCATCGGCTGGCGGAGTTGATGGATCGTCCTGAGCTGGCCGCGGATCCGCGCTACGCGCACAACGACGACCGCGTCCGGCTGCGTGCGGAGTTGGATGAGGTGCTGGCCCAGTGGTGTGCCCAGCGCACACTCGCCGAGATCCAGGAAGCCGCCGACGCCGCGGGGATCGGCAATGCCCGTCTCAACGGCGTGCGCGAGCTCGCCGAGCATCCGCAGCTGCGCGCGCGTGCCCGATGGCGTGAGGTCGGCACCCCGTCCGGGCCGGTGCCCGCCCTGCTGCCGCCGGCGGTGGCGCGGGGCTGGGCGGTGCGCAACGGATCGGTGCCTGCGCTGGGCGCCGATACCGAGGCGATCCGCGCCGAGTTCGGTTGAGCCCGGACCGGCGGCGGGTTCACCGATGAGAACTGGGATAAAAGATACAATATTTTTCATGACAGACGACATCGGCCTTCCTCGCGTAACGGCGCCCGTCAGCCTCAAGACCGCGGCGGCCCAGGAAATCCGCCGGCGGATCTTCTCCGGTGAGTTGCGACCCGGTGACAAGATCGATCAGGACGAGATCGCCGACTATCTCGGCGTCAGCAAAGTGCCGGTGCGTGAGGCGCTGATCGCGCTCGAGATCGAGGGTGTGGTGCATCTGCCGCCGCGCCGCGGCGCGTTCGTGGCGATGATGACCCGTGACGATGTTCGTGACCACTACTGGATTCTCGGGGTGGTCTCCGGACGTGCGGCCGCTCGTGCCGCGACGACGATATCCGAGCGCACTCTCGACGCGTTGGACGCGATTCTGGGCCGGATGGAGGAGTCGGTGTCGAGTGCGGAGCGGGAGCTGCTCAATTTCGATTTCCACCGGCTGATCAATCGGGCATCGGGTTCGCGGCGACTGATCTCCGAGCTCAAAGTGCTCGGCAGTGCTGGGCCGCACGGCTTCTATGAGGCTCATCTGGAGTGGCCGGATGTCGCCGATCGCGATCATCGCGAGATCCTTGCCGCCTTGCGCTCGCGTTCGGCGGCACAGGCACACGCCCTGACCGAAGCGCATTTCGTGCGCGGTGGCGATCACGCCGTCGCGATGCTCGAATCACGCGGGTTCTGGGGCACATAGGCGGGATCCGGGCCTGGTGGCACGGGCGATTGTCCCGCCCGCGAAGATGATATAATATTTTGTGCATGACGACACGAGAAGGGATGCGGCCGAGTATGAGCCTCTCCGCCGATGAACAGCAGATGGTGGACCTGGTGTCGGAGTTCGTCGACGACAGGGTGAAGCCTCGGGTGCGGGACTTCGAACAGGACGATATCTACCCGGAGGCGTTCATCGAGGAGATGAAGCGGCTCGGATTCTTCGGACTGCTCGCCCCCGCCGAATACGGCGGCGTGGATGTGAGTACCGCATGCTTCGCGCGAGTCACCGAGGAGCTGGCCCGCGGGTGGATGAGCCTGGCGGGAGCCATCGGCGGCCACTCCGTCATCACCTACTTGATCAAGACATTCGGCACCGACGAGCAGAAGGCGAAGTATCTGCCGAAGATGGCCGAGGGCTCGATCCGGGCCACCATGGCGCTCACCGAACCCGGGGGCGGCAGCGACCTCCAGGCCATGCGGACGACCGCGACCCGCGACGGCGACATGTGGTCGATCACGGGGTCGAAGACCTGGATCTCCAATGCGGCGCATTCCGGCCTGATCGGACTGCTGTGTATCACCGACCGCGATGCGAAGCCGGCGCACAAGGGGATGAGTGTGCTGCTGGTCGAGCCCGGTGACGGCCTGGTGATCTCGAAGAAACTCCCCAAGCTCGGCTATCGCGGTGTGGAAGCGTGTGAGCTGGTCTTCGACGGCCGCCGGGTCGGCGACGACGCCATCTTGGGTGGTGTGCCGAACCAGGGCTGGGCCCAGATGATGCGCGGTCTCGAGGTCGGCCGCATCCAGGTGGCCTCCCGGGCGCTCGGCGTCGGCCAGGCCGCCCTCGACGATGCGGTGCGTTACGCACAGGAACGCGAATCCTTCGGCAAACCCATCTGGAAGCATCAGTCCATCGGCAACATGCTGGCCGACATGGCCACCAAGCAGCGCGCGGCCCGGCTACTGACGCTGGATGCGGCGCAGAAACTGGACGCGGGGGAGCGGGCCGATATGGAGGCCGGGATGGCGAAACTGTTCGCCTCCGAGACCGCGATGCAGATCGCGCTGGATGCGATCCGGGTGCACGGCGGATACGGCTACTCCAAGGAGTACGACGTGGAGCGCTATTTCCGCGATGCGCCGCTGATGATCGTCGGCGAGGGCACCAACGAGATCCAGCGCAATGTCATCGCCGCGCAGCTGATCGCGCGCAATGCGATCTGACCGCGACAACACCCAGCAGACATCAGGATTGGACTGTATCCCGTGACCAGTACCCTGCGCCGGGCGGCCTTGGTCGCCCCCACCCGCACGCCCGTCGGCACCTTCGGCGGAGCATTGCGTGAGGTCGCCGTCGAAGATCTGGGCGCCACCGTGGTGAACGCCGTGGTAGAACGCGCGGGCATCGACCCCGAACGCATCGAGGACGTCGTCTTCGCCCAGTCCTACGCCAATTCCGAGGTACCGTGCGTTGGCCGATGGATCGCCCTGCATGCCGGCCTGCCGCTCGCGGTGCCGGGGATGCAATTGGATCGCCGGTGTGGCGGCGGATTGCAGGCCCTGATCACCGCCGCCATGATGGTGCAGACCGGAGCCGCCGACGTCGTGCTGGCCGGCGGTGTCGAGTCGATGAGCCGGATCGAGTACTACTCCACCGCGACCCGCTGGGGTGCGCGGGCGGGCACGGTGCAGCTGTTCGATCGCCTGGACCGCGGCCGCGAGCGCTCCCAGCCGGAAGCCCGTTTCGGCAAGATCTCCGGAATGATCGAGACCGCCGAGAACCTGGCCGTCGATTACGGTCTGACCAGAGAAGAAGCCGACGCCTACGCCGCGCGCAGCCACCAGCGGGCCGCGGCGGCATGGGCCGAGGGGCGTTTCGCCGACGAGGTGGTCCCGGTGACGGTGCCGCAGCGCAAGGCAGATCCGGTGGTTTTCGCCACCGACGAAGGTGTTCGCGCCGATTCCACCCCGCAGACCTTGTCGAAGCTGCGCACCATCACCCCGGGCGGCACCGTCACCGCGGGCAACTCCAGTCAGCAGAACGACGCCGCCGCAGGACTTCTCATCGTCGCCGAGGATCAGCTCGACGCGCTCGGGCTGGAGCCGATCGGTTTCCTGACCGGATGGGCGGCGGCCGGGTGCGATCCCTCCCGGATGGGGATCGGGCCGGTGCCCGCGGTGGCCCGACTGGCCGCGCGGCAGGGCACCGACACCGTGGGTCTGCTCGACAGCATGGACCTGGTGGAACTCAACGAGGCCTTCGCGGTGCAGGTGCTCGCGGTGCTCGAGGGCTGGGGCTGGCGCGATCATGATCGGCTCAACGTCAACGGATCCGGGATTTCGCTCGGTCATCCGATCGGCGCCACCGGCGCCCGTATGGTGACCACACTGCTGCACGAGCTGCGTCGGCGCGGTGGCGGCCGCGGACTCGCCACCATGTGCATCGGTGGCGGCCAAGGGCTCGCCGCCACCTTCGAGACGGCCTGATCACCGTTCAGGCGCCTGACCGTGCCCCGGCGAACCGAACAGGCCCGCCGGGGCACAGTCGTTATTCGAACCGAGTGAGTGCCGATGAAACGATCACCATGCCCACAGGAACCCGATGTCCGGCTGATGATCGAACTCGCCGGTATCCGCATGGAATTCGTGGCCTGCCTGACCGCGGCGCTGATCTTCGTCCAGGATGTGGCCGGACGGCTCTCCTGCGAGATCGCCGTCGCCGCCGCGCATTACACCGACCTGCCCCGCTTGCCGAACGAGCGTCTGTATCTCGTGCCTTGAGCAAACGTGTATTTACCCAGTCCGATCCTTCTGGCCCCTGGGACGACAACCACAACCCGGCAGATTCGAGAAACCCTGGTCGGGCCCGCGACATTGCGGGCCCGACCAGGATCTTTCGGGTCAGTCGCGCAGCAGGGCGGCGAACTCGGTGACCTTGGTGGCCGGATCACCGGCCTTGATCGCGGTCAGCAGGGCCTCGCTGCGTTCGACGCCCATACCGGCAACGGTGAGATCGCGGAACTTGGCATCCAGATCCGGCTGTGACATCGGGTTTTCCGCGGTGCCGCGTGGGCTGTCGACGAAGATGTGATCACTGGACCCGTCGCGATAGGTGACCGTGAGGTCGGCGACCCAGCGACCGGGGTAGGCGGTATCGAGCTCGGTGTCCACCTCGATGCTGACCCGCCGCGCCAGCTCGGCGATTTCGCTGCCCTCTGAGAGGTCCAGCCGCCCGCGCATGTAGTCGTGGTGGGTGCGGAATCCGTTGCCGCGCCCGAGCATGGCCAGGGCGAACTGGAACGGCAGGCTGTACTGGAGGTGTTCGATGGTCTGCGGGGCGTAGGCATTGGCGTTCTGCGTGCCGATGATCACGTCACCGCCGGATTGGATGCCGAGGCGGATGGATTCGACGTCGGCGGCCCGGGCGGCCAGCTGCTGGGCGCCGTCGATATAGGCGTGGTTGATGCCGCAGCAGCAGTGCGGCTTGATCCACACGCGCTCGATCTCGAACGATGCGCCGGGCGCGAACGCTGCCTCGGCAGCGGCCTCGTCGACGGGACGGCCGGCGAAGGTGCGATAGAACCCCTTGGGTCCGGTGAGGAAGGTGGTGGGCCCGGTGATGCCCGCCGCGGCCATCTCCGCAGCGCGGATGCCGTTGCGGGTGCCGATACCCGAATGCAGGCGCTTCACCGAACCGCCCGTCGAGGTGTACTCGGTTGTTCCCGAGCTGTGGCTCATCGCGATCGACAGTGCGTGCACGGTGCGCTCGACATCGAAGCCACGCATCTTCGCGACCACGGCGGCGGCGCCGAATGCCGACAGCACGCCGTGCGGATGGAAACCGCGTTCGAGCAGCTGCGGTGCCGCAAGGATGCCGATCCTGGTGTAGACCTCGTAGCCGGCGACGATGCCTGCGATCACCTCGGCCATCGAGGCGCCGAGTTCCTCGCCGACCGCGATGGCGGCCGAGACCACGGTGCTACCGGGGTGGCTGGAGCTGGCACGGTGGGCGTCGTCGTATTCGAAGCCGTGACCGTAGGTGGCGTTGACGAAGGCCGCGTCGGCTGCGCTCATCGTCTCGTCGGAGGCAGTCACATGGGCGCTGCCGGGAGCGTGCGAGCCGCGGGTCAGCTCGAGGACCGTCCGGCTCCACGGCAGCGCGGCGCACCCGATCTGCACGCCCAATTGGTCCTGCATCAGGCGGCGGGCACCGTCGAGCGCAGCGGCCGGGATGGAGTCGTAGTCGAGGTCGGTGACCAGCCGCGCCACGGCGGTCTCGAGCGGGGAAGGGGTTGACATGGAGAACCTTTCGAAAGGGCCGAATCAGCTCAGGGTGTCCAGCAGTGCCGGCGGCAGGCCGTAGGACTTGATCTCGACATACGCGTCGAAACCCTCGATGCCCGCTTCCCGGCCGATGCCGCTGTTCTTGAAACCGCCCATCGGCGCGTGGAACCCGGCCGGGGTGCCGTTGAGTTCCACTGTGCCGGTGCGGATATGCCTCGCCACGGCGAGTGCGTGTTCGGGGTCGGCGGCGAACACAGACCCGTTGAGCCCGTAGGAGGAGTTGTTGGCGATGTCGATCGCTTCGGACTCGGTGCCGAAGGTGTGTACGGTGAGCACCGGCCCGAAGACCTCTTCCTGAGCGATCTTCGCATCGGGATCGACATCGGTGAAGATGGTCGGCTCGACATACCAGCCACGATCGAGCCCGGTCGGTCGGCCGCCGCCGACGAGCAGCTTCGCGCCGGAATCCCTGGCGGCGGTGATATATCCCTCGACCCGTGCGCGTTGTGCGGAACTCACCAGTGGGCCGACTTCGGTCGCCGGATCGAACGGGTCGCCCACTGGCATCGAATCCACCATCGCGCGCAGGCGGTCGAGCAGTTCGTCACGGCGCGAGCGCGCGACCACGATCCTGGTCTTGTTGCTACAGACCTGGCCGCTGTTGCGCAGTGAGAGTGCTCGGATGGCCGGCACGGCGACATCGAGGTCGACGTCGTCGAGCAGCACCGCCGCCGACTTGCCGCCCAGTTCGAGGGTGACCCGCCGCAGGTCTTCACCGCAGATCGCCGCGATGCGCCGGCCCGCCGCGGTCGAGCCGGTGAACGACACCTTGTCGACGCCGCGGTGCCGCACCAGGTATTCGCTGACCTCCCGGCCCGCGTTGACGATGCTGAGCACGCCCTCCGGGAGGCCGGCTTCGGCGAAGATCTCGGCGAGCAGATAGGCCGACAGCGCCGATTCCGGCGCCGGTTTGAGCACCACGGTGCATCCGCTCAGCAGCGCGGGCGCGAGTTTGATCATGCTGATCAGCAGGGGAGCGTTCCACGGCACGATCGCGGCCACCACGCCCACGGGCTCGCGGGTGACCAGGGCATTCCCGGTCGCCGATCGGCGGGTGTCGGTCCACGGATACTGCGGGGCCAGTTCCAGGAACGCGTCGAGCAGCAAGCGCGGGCCGGCGGCCTGCATCGTATTCGACAAGGTGATCGGACAGCCCATCTCGGTGCTGACCAGCCGGGCGATGTCGTCCTGGCGGGCGGCCAGCGCCTGGCTGACCCGGCCGAGTACGGCCATGCGCTCGGCGAGTTCGCTGCGCGGCCACGGGCCGCGGTCGAAGGCCGAACGCGCCGCCGCGACGGCGGCGTCGACGTCGGCCTCCACGCCCTCGGCGACGCAGGCGATCACCTGCTCGGTGGCGGGTGAGACGACCTCGATGGTGCGGTTCGATGCCGGTGTGGTCCATTCACCGCCGATGAACAGTTGGTCGTAGTGCCCCTGCCATACGCCTGTGTCGGTACTCATGGGTTGCCAAGCTCCTTGTCGGTATGTCGGCTCAACGGCGGGTGCGAGGTGAATTCGCTGATCCCATCCGGCGGTGGACGCCGTCCACCGCAGCGTGATGCCGGTCATACAAAGTATATGATATTAACGACCGGATCGGTTCGTGATTCCGCGCCCGGAGGATGTCCGGAGCGCTGCGGGTAGCTTCGCTCATGAGTCCCACGTCCAGTCGACCGCTGTGACCGTTGACACCTCCGAGGCCGATCATAATATATAATATGAGCAACTGAGAGTGGAGGCACGCATGCAGCACAAGCCGCTGGACGGGATCCGGGTCCTGGAGCTCGGGGGCTACATCTCGCTCCCGTTCGCGACGTCGTTCCTGTGTGCGCTCGGCGCCGAGGTCGTCAAGGTGGAACGACCGGTCGTCGGCGAGGATTTCCGGCGTCATCAGAACGACGCCAGTCCGTATTTCCGGCAGTACAACACCGGCAAGCGCAGCCTGGCGGTCGATTTGAAGCGCCCGGAGGGCGTGGCCCTGGTGCGGGCGCTGGTGCCGCGTTTCGATGTGGTGCTGGAGAATATGCGCCCAGGCAAAGTCGCGGCGATGGGGCTCGGCCCGGAGGATTGCCGTGCCCTGCGTCCCGACATCGTCTACGGGTCGGTCACCGGCTTCGGTAACGGGGGTCCATTGGCGAACCGGCCGGCCTACGACACCATCGGTCAGGCATTCGGCGGGCTGTACTCGCTGCTCGGTGATGAAGGGAACCCGCAGTTGGCCGGCGGCTTGAACGCTGACCTGATCACCGGGCTGAGCACCGCGACCGGGGTGCTGGCCGCGCTGGTAGGCAGACTGCGCACCGGGCAACCCCAGCAAGTCGAGACATCGATCATGGAAGCGGTCAGCGTCCTCGCCACCGACGGCATCACCCAGGCCTTCGAACTCGGTGCCGATCCGACCCGGCAGAGCAGGCATCCACAGGCGCAGAACTTCTGCGTCAAAACCGCCTCCGGCGATTTCCTCGCCATCCACCTGTCGTCGTCGCAGAAATTCTGGCAAGCCCTGTGCCGAGCCATGGATCGAACTGATCTGGCCGAGGACCCGCGGTTCGCCGAATACCGGCCGCGCGAGGCCAACTACTTCACCCTCGCCGGGATCGTCGAGGCCGAGTTCGTCCACCGCAGCACCGAGGAATGGGAGAAGGCGCTCACCGCGGAGGATGTCCCGTTCGCTCCGGTGCTGACGATGACGGGCTACGTCGAGCACGAACAGGTCGACTGGCTCGGCATGGTGGAACCGCAGGACGACGGCCTGGCGCTGCTGCGCCCGCCGTGGCGCTTCGACGGCGAACGCCCCGACCGTCCGGGCGTGGCGCCGCGGGTGGGTGCGGACACCCGCGCCGTCGCGGCCGAAGTGTATCCGTCGGGCAAGGTCGACGAACTGCTGGCGTCCGGCGTGCTCTATGCCGATTCGTGACGGAGCGGGTGCGCCCGCCCACACGTGACAGTGGCCGGGCGGTGTGCGCGTACAACGCTGTACCCGCACACCGCCCGGCCACTGTCGTCTGGGGGTAGGCCGCCGGTCGGCTATTCGGCGACCCCGATGATTCCGCCGTCACGCAAGCGGGTGAGCTCGCTGTCGCCGAGGCCGAGCACCTCGGCGAGCACCTGCTCGGTGTCGGCGCCGAGGGCCGAGGCGGCGGCGACGGGACCGTACTGCGTCCCTTCGCGAATCGGGCTGTGGGCGGAGATGACCGGGCCGATGCCGGGCTGGTCGAGTTCGGTGAGCACCCTGCTGGCCGCGCGGGCCTCGAAATCGGCCACCACATCGCTCATCCGGCGGTAGCGGCTCCACAGCACACCCGCCTCGGTAAGTGCTTTACCGGCGGTATCGATGGTGCGGTCGGCGAACCAGGGCCGCATGACCGCGGCGATGGTCTCGCGGTGGGTGTAGCGGTGTGCCTCGTCGGCGAAATCGACGCCGATCGTCTGCTCGAGCGCGCCGATCACCTCGGCGGTCTCGGTCGCGGTACACAATGCCTGCCACTGGCGCGGTGTCAGTGCGACGACCATGACCCGTTCGTCGTCGGCGGTGACGAAATCGGCGCCGAACGAGCCGTACATGTAATTGCCATGCCGTGGCCGGTCCCCGCGTTCGCGCACTTCACTGAGCCAGCCCAGATTGGCGACCCCGGCGAGTGCCACGTCGGCCAAGGCGATCTGGAGATGCGCGCCCTGCCCGGTGCGTTCGCGGTGGTGCAGCGCCGAAAGCACCGCGGTGGTGGCGGTCATTCCCGCGATCAGGTCCCATGCGGGCAGCACGTGGTTGACCGGGGTGCGGGAGTCGGCGGGGCCGGTCAGGTCGGTGACGCCGACCTCGGTGTTCACCGTGTAGTCGACGGCGGGCCCGCCGCCGGCCTGGCCGCCGATATGCACTTTGATCACGTCGGCCCGGCGCGCGGCCAGCGCCTCATAGGAGAACCACGGGCGGCCCACGGCGTTGTCGATCACGACGCCGGCATCGGCTCCCGGCGCAGTCGCCAAGGCCAGCACCAGTTCCCGGCCCTGCTCGCTACGGACGTCGACCGCCACGGACTGTTTGCCCCGATTGAGCGAATTCCAGTAGAGGCTCGCCCCGCTGCCCGCCGCGACCGGCCAGCGTCGATAGTCCGGTCCGCCGCGCAGTGGGTCGACTCGGATGACCTGGGCTCCCAACTGCGCAAGTGTCATGCCCGCCAACGGGCCGGCGACGAAACTGGCGAATTCCACGACTCGCAGGCCGGACAACGGTTGGGTGCTCATGCCCGCACCCCTGCCGACGGCACGCAGCCGGTGAAACAGCAATGGGCTGTGGTTCGTTCGGGAGTGCCGGTGCGGGGTGGCTGGCGCATATCGCTCACTCTTTCGTTCGGCCATAGTAGTGACAAAATATATTATGCATCACGAGTTCGGGTGCGGTATGCGGCGTTGGGCCGCCGGCGCTCAGCTCGGAAGATCGCCCGTCTCGCGGCTGTGATGGGGCGCCGACCACGAGGTGAGGATGCGCAGTTTGTCGTGCGAGGTGCTGCCCGGTTCGGCCGACCAGAGCACGAGCTGTTGATCCTGATCGCCGGCATAGCGGAAGGTGTCCCAGTTCAGGGTCAGATCGCCGACTTCTGGGTGGTGCAGGGTTTTGGTTCCGAATTCCTGGCGCGCGACGTGGCGTGCGGCCCACCACTGCCGGAACTGGGCATCGGCGATGGACAATTCCCCGACCAGCGACGACAGTTGCGCGTCGCTGGGGTTGGCGGCCGCTTCCATGCGCAGGATGGCGACACAGGTGCGCGCCACGCCCTCCCAATCGGCGTAGAGCTCACGCATCGCGGGATCGGTGAAAACCATGCGGACGTAATTGCGCTGGCGCGGATTCATCGCGTCGAAGTCGGTCAGTAGTGCGCATGCCAGGCGATTCCAGGCGAGGATGTCGAGGTAGCGGCCGAAGATCAGGGCCGGAGTGTCGGTGAGTTGGTCGAGCAGGCGCTGCAATTGCGGGCGTACGGCCTTGCTGGCACGTTTGGCCTGCCGCCTTTCCCCGCGCTGGGCGAGGCTGCGGACGTAGTCGCGCTGGTCGTCGTCCAGACGCAGCACCCGGACCAGTGCGTCGAGCACCGGCTCCGAGGGGGCGAGCCTGCCCTGCTCGATCCGGGTGTAGTAGTCGTGACTGATGGCGACCAGATCGGCGACCTCCTCGCGACGCAGGCCGCTGACCCGCCGCGGCGCGGCGCCGTGCACGGGTAGCCCGACCTCGGCGGGGGAGATCTCACCGCGCCGGGCCTTGAGGAATCCACCGAGCTCACGCAGGTGGGGCGCTCTGTCGGTCATTCTTCTACGGTAGGCGCTGCACGGAAGCCGAACCTGGGAGAGTTTCTTCCCAGTCGCCGGCCGCGGCGGCCAAGCTCGACGCCCGCTTGCGCGCCGACTCCGCGAGCCTGCGCTCCTCGGCGCAGTCGGGTCCGCCCTGCCCGGCGAGGTGCTCGTGCAGTCGCGCCTTCGCCGCGTACCAGGCCGCGAGCGCTCCCGGGTCGGCTCCGCGACGGGGACGTGACAGGCACAACGCGGTCATCTCGATCATCACGTTCATTTTCGATCCTCCGACGAGCGTGGTGTCTGTGGAACTGGGGCGCGAGGAGGAAAGGTTTCGGCCCGGCGCTCAGGGAGTCCTACTGTCATCCGGGGGAGCCACCGCCCTCGCTAAAGAGAATGATATATATCATATCAAATATTTGGAACCCCTTTTTCGGTGATGCGGTCTTATTGGCGGCGCGCGGCTTGCCTCAAATGTGGAATGCTTGGCCTTCGCACCGGACATGGTGGGGCATAATGCGTAGACGTGCCCACGGGAAAGGACCGGCCCTTCATGGAATCGACTACGCGGGGACTGCCGCGCCGCGCGAACTCCCAGCGTCAGCAGCTCTCCGAGGACGTCGCCAGTTATGTGCGGGAGCTGATCATCTCCGGGCGCGTGCGGACCGGCGAGTTCCTGCGGACCGAGCCCATCGCCGAGGCCGTCGGCGTCAGTAATACCCCGGTGCGCGAAGGCCTACTGCTGCTCAGCGGCGAGGGTTTCGTCGAACTCGTGCCACGGCGCGGGTTCATGGTCTCGGCCTTCAGTCGTCAGGACGTGCGCGATCTGTTCTGGGCGCAGGCCACCCTGGCCGGTGAATTGGCCGGGCGGGCGGCGAAAACCATCACCCCGGCGCAGCTGTCGCATCTGTCCGACATCGTGGAAGCGCACGAGAAGGCGATCGCCGATGGCGACGACTCGGAGCGGATCGTCACCCTCGGCCACGAGTTCCACCGGACGATCAATCTCGCGGCGGATTCCCGCCGCCTCGCGATGCTGCTCGGTTCGATCGTGAAGCAGCTGCCCAACCGTTTCTACGGAAACATCGAGGGCCATGCCAACGAGACGCTGCATTTCCATCCGGCCATCCTGGAGGCGTTGCGGAAGCGCCGGGCGAAGGCCGCGAGCACGCTGATGCGCGATCACATCATGTCGGGAGCCGATGAACTCATCGCCATGCTGGAGAAGCAGGGCATGTGGGCGGGCGAGGAAAAGGCCAGCGCGTAGCTCTGTTCGACAAAGGACCCCGTCGATGACGGGGTCCTTTGTCGTTGCTGGGTAACCCCGGCATGCGGGCGAACCGGGGTGCATCGGCCCTGCTGTGACATTTCATAACCGAACCTGGTGTCGGGGATGGAAAGTCAGAAGCAGCAGTCCACCGTACGTAGTGAAACTATATTGTGCATAGTTCCGGCGGGCGACGGTGCCTGCTCGAGGTAGACGGAGGAGCGTGTCCTGATGTCCGGCACCGTTTTCGGCCATTCCCGGCGCGCGGACCACACCGCGCCCACCACGCCGGACCCGCGCGAACCGGCTTCCCGGAGGAACCTCGCTGGTGGCATCGGAAGCTGAACCCGGTATCGACGAGCAGCCGCGTGATGCGCGGCGGCGCGGCGCGTGGCGCGCACGCTTCGGCTCCAGTGTCCGCACCCGAATTCTGGCGATCGCGCTCATCCCGAGCGCAGTGCTGTTCCTCAGCGGCGCGGTCCTGGTCGCTGCACTGGGCGTCCAGGCCCGTTCGGTGCAGCGATGGGCGGATTACCGTGCGACGTCGATGGACTCGCTGCTGAGCTTCGTCGACGCGGTGCAATCCGAACGGACTGCGAGTATGGCCGCGTTGACGCCATCCGCCACGGCGCAGGAGCAACTGCGGGCCGGCCGCGACGCGACCGATCGAGCGATCCAGGAGACCACCCGCATCGCCGCCGGTGCCCAGGACATCGACCAGAACACGGGGGCGGAGTCCATTCGCACGCTGGGTGATCGGCTCGCGGGAATAGCGGCACTGCGCCATTCCGTCGACAGCGGCCACGCCACGATCGAGTCGATCGACCGGTATTACAGCGGTCTACTCGACGCCACGCTGGACGCCGGTGACGAATCGCCACGACACAAATCCTCCGGCATCGAGACGATGGATGCCGAGCTCACCGCGATGGCGCTGGCACGTGCGGCCGAAAACCATTCCCGCGTGGTCGGTTTCGTGACCGGTGCCGGCGGACGGGTGCTGTCGGAGCCCGAGCAGCGGTTCCTCGCGCAGCTCCTCGGCATCTACCGCGAGCAGTTCGATGCCCTGGGCACTCGCCTCGCGCCGCAGGTGCGGGCGGGTGTGCGCGCGCTGATCGACGGGCCCGACTGGCAGCGTGCCGCGGCGGCGGAAGACGAGTTGGCCGAGCGCGGCACGATGACGATGCCGCACGCCGAGTGGCTGACCGCCGAACAGAACATCGGCGCCGGCCTGAATGCCTTGATGCGTGAGCAGTTCCGGGTATCGCTCGGGATGACTCGGCAAGCTGCCGACCGGATGCTCTGGCAGCTCGCGATTGCCGCAGGTCTCATGCTCGCCGTCACCGCCATCGCCGTGCTGCTGTCGCTCGCGTCGGCCAATCGACTGCTGCGCCGCCTGCGCGCATTGCGTTCGGCCAGCCTCGCCCTTGCCCGCGACCGGCTGCCCGCGATAGTGCAGAGCATTCATCAGGGCGAGCGCGTCGATGTGGCGGCCGAGACCGCGGTGGTCGATCGTGGCGGCGACGAAATCGGCCAGGTCGCGGAGGCTTTCGCGTTGGCTCAGCACACAGCCATCGATGCCGCCGTGGCCGAGGCCCGCACGCGCGACGGATTCAACCGGGTGTTCCTCGACATCGCCTTCCGAAGCCAGGCGCTGGTGCGCCGGCAGCTGGAGATCCTCGACGTCGCCGAAGCCAGACAGGAGAACCCGGAGGATCTCGAGCTGCTGTTCCAGCTCGATCACCTGGCCACCAGGGCCCGGCGCAATGCCGAGAATCTGCTGATTCTCGGCGGGCGACGCCCCGGACGGCGGTGGCGCGATGCGATCGCCCTCGACGACGTCGTGCGCGGGGCGGTATCGGAGACCGAGGGCTATGCGCGGGTCGGGGCGGTTCGGCAACCGGCGGTGCGGGTGCTCGGAGCGGCTGTCGCGGATCTGATCCATCTGCTCGCCGAGCTGATCGACAATGCGACGGCGTTCTCGCCGCCGGACGCACCGGTCGCGATCCACGGCAATTCCGTGGGCAGGGGAGTGGTGGTCGAGATCGAGGACCAGGGGCTCGGTCTCGGATTCGACGAGCGCGCCCGGCTGAATCGGCTGCTGGCCCATCCGCCGCAGTTCCATGACATGGCGTTGGCGGGTGAGCGTCACCTCGGGCTGTTCGTGGTGAGCCGGTTGGCCGCCAGGCACGGCGTGACGGTGAGTTTGCAGGAATCGGCGTACGGGGGCGTCAACGCGATCGTGCTTCTGCCGTGGGCGCTGCTCGAACGCGAGCACTCCGCCGTGGTCGTCGATGCCCCGGATATGGCCCCGCTCCAGGGTGTGGGCCGACTGCCGTCCCGGCGGGGCGGGCCGGGCCCCCTGGTACCGCAGGTACGGACTCCCGCCATCGAATCGCCCGGCGCTGCCGCACCTTTCGGCGCGCGCGGCCGGGTCCGCGCGCCGGGTTCGGTGCGTGCTGCGATGTCATCGCTGCAACGCGGAACCAGGCAGGCCCGTCGAGCCACCCACCATCCCGACGACTGAGCAGGAACGGTCTGAACATGAACAACGACATGATGGGTCACCCCGGGCCGGGCGGCAGTCTCGACTGGTTGCTCACCGGTTTGGTGAACAGCACAGCCGGAGCCGAGTGTGCGGTGGTCCTGTCCGCGGACGGACTGGCGATGGCCGGTTCGGACGGGATCGGACGCGAAGACGTCGAACACCTCGCCGCGATGGCTTCGGCCCTGCACAGCCTGGGTCGCGGGGTCGGCAACCGGTTCGGCAAAGGGGCGCTGCATCAGACGGTGATCGAACTCGAGTACGGCTACCTGCTCGTCAGCGAGGCGGGTGACGGCGCCTGTCTCGCGATGCTCGCCGATATCGATTCCGACCTGGGCCTGCTCGCCTATGAGATGACCGTGATCGTCGGGCGGGTGCGCGAGCATCTGTCTGCCGCGCCGCGTACTTCGGTGACAACCGGCGCAACGCATGTGCCGTGAGTGATGATCCGGATCAGGTATCGCGTCCGGACGACGATCCAGGGCCCCTCGTCCGGCCGTTCGCGCTGACCCGGGGCAGGGCGGGCCGTGGGCTTCCAGACCTGGACCTGCTCACGCTGGTGATCTCGATCGGTTCCGAGGACGAGATGAATGCTCTTGAACGCGAGTATGTGCAGATCTACCGTCTGTGCCGCGACCGGCCGCTGTCGATCGCCGAGCTCGCAGCGCATCTGGGGCTGCTCGTCGTCACTGTCAAGGTGCTCGTCGGTGATCTCGTAGCGGCCGGCTATGTGCTGTTCCGGTCTCCGCCCCCGCCCGACGCGGGCCCGGATCCCGATCTCATCCGGGCAGTACTCGATGGCCTGCGCCGGCTCTGACGACGTCGGAAACAGCCGCGCCGGCCCCCTGCTCGGCTGGTGAACTGTCCAGATAGTTGGACATCGCCGGGCCATCGCCGACTCTATGGTCGCTGGAAGCCAGCAACATCCGCGCGTTGGCAGCGCGACGCCAGAGGAGTCATCGGTGCCGGAGAAACTAGCAACACGTGACGAACTGATCGAGACCCATCTCGCCGGTGGTGAGCCATCGTTGTCGCAACCGGTGGTGGACGGCCTGGTCGATATCGACCGCCTCGCTCAGCGGCTGGCAGCGCATTTCACCGTCGGCATCGCCCTACGTGAGCAGTCGGCCGGCATCCGGCGCGGCGAGACCGCGCTCAGCCGTGAATGCTTGCGGCTGGCGATCGGCGCCGCCGACGGCGGCGAAGGAATCGAGCAGCTGGCGCAGGCCGGTGCCCGATGGGCCCGGCAGGGAATCATGATCGACACCGTGCTGCACGCCGTGCACGATGCGCTGCGGGTCGGCCTCGATCTGATCGCGCGGCGCGACACTCCCGATTCGAACGACCCGACACCAGAGGCCCGCGCCGAGCTGCGGCGCACCACAGGAGCCGTCATCGACCTGCTCGACCTGGTGACCTCAACGGTGTCGCAAGGCTATGTGCGGGAAATGCGTTCGGCGATCGATCCGCGCCATGGCGCGCCGCGTACCTTGGCCGCGGCATTGATCAGTGGCGAGTCCATCTCGACGACGGCGCGCGAATGCGGCATCGAGCTCGACGACGAGTACTGGGTGCTCGCACTGATGATCCCGCCGCCGCGGGCGCGGTCCGGCGGTGAATCGAGGATCGCCGACCGGCGCACGCTGCAGCGCGTCGAGGCCGAGCTCGCTCGCGCCAGTGGCGGACAGGCGCTGCCGCTGTTGTCGATCGACGGCGGAACCGTGCTGGTGCCGGGCACCGTCCACGACGCCAGGTTGGACCGCATGTTCGACGATCTCACCCGGGCGGCCGGGGTCCCGATCACCGCGACGGTCGTCCATGCCCAGGTGACCGATATTCCCGCCGGCACCGAGCACGCCCACGGGCTGCTGGATATGGTGCGAAGGCTCGAGATGACCGGCGTACTGCATCGCTTCGCCGATCTCGCGCTGGAATACCAGTTGACCAGGCCCGGGCCGGGCCGTGCGTTTCTGGCCGGGCTGCTCGATCCGATCGACGAATTTCCGGAACTGCTGGAAACTCTCGCGCGCTATGTCGCCACCGGCTTGAATCGCAGGCTCACGGCGCGCGCACTGCATGTGCACCCCAACACGGTCGATTCGCGGCTCAAGCGCATCGCCGCGCTGACCGGATTCGAAACCGCTCCGTCCAACGGGCTGTGGCATCTGCGTTCGGCGCTGGTGGCCCGCAGCTATCTGGCCTCGCCGCCGCGCGGCTGACCTCGCCGGGAATATCCGGCAGGCACCCTGGCGCGCCCATATGAAATATAGTATATACAGATGGGTAGCGTGCGTCACAGCGGCGCAGTGGCTGCCCGAAACCGAAGGACATTCATGACGAAGTCGGTCGTGGCCGGTTGTCTTCCGGCCCATCCCGAGGCCTCCTACATCGATGGAAACTGGGTTCCGGTGTCCTCGTCGGAGAGCTTCGAGGTGATCAATTGCAGTACCGAGGAAATCGTGACGACGGTCGGCGCGGCGAGCGCCGGCGATGTCGATGCCGCGGTAGTGGCCGCGCGCCGGGCGTTCGACTCGGGCCCCTGGCCGTTGCTGTCACCGGCCGAACGTGCCGAATACCTGCGGGCCATCGCCGCGGAGCTGACCCTGCGTGGCGAGGACTTCGCCCGGTTGTGGTCGATCGAGTCCGGCATCACCTACGCCCTGGCCAAGACCCGGTTGCCGCTGTTTCTGTCCGGCGCGTTCAACGCATACGCCGATCTGGCCGAGACGTTCGCCTTCCGTGAGCCGCACCAGCCCGCGGCAGGCGGTGCCGGACTGCTCGTGCGCGAGCCGGTGGGCGTGGTGGCGGCGATCGTGCCGTGGAACGGACCCGCCGGACTCATGGCCTATAAATGCGCGCCCGCGCTTATGGCCGGGTGCACGGTGGTTCTGAAGGCTCCGCAGGAAGCACCGACCTCGGCGTACCTGTTGGCCGAGATCTGTGACAAGGTCGGGCTGCCCGCGGGTGTGCTCAATGTGGTGACCGCCGACCGCACGGTGTCGGAGTCGCTGGTCCGCCATCCCGGCGTCGACAAGGTGACCTTCACCGGCTCGACCGCCGCGGGCCGGACCATCGGTGCGATCTGCGCCGATCGGATGGCGCGGTGCACGCTCGAACTCGGTGGTAAGTCTCCCGCGCTGATCCTCGACGACTACGACCTGGAGACCGCTGCCGCGGTGCTCGCCGGCGGGATCAGCTATCTGGCCGGCCAGGTCTGCCATAGCCTGACGCGCGTCATCGTCACCGAGAAGCGTCACGACGCGCTCGCCGAAGCGCTCGGGGCAGCCATGGGCGGACTGCGGGTGGGCGATCCGTTCGACGAATCGGTGCACATGGGCCCGCTGGCCTCTGCTCGCCAGCGCGAACGCGTCGAATCCTATATCGCCACCGGCATATCCGAGGGCGCCGAGCTGATCACCGGTGGTGGCCGGCCTGCCCATCTGGACCGCGGCTTCTTCGTGGAACCGACGGTGTTCGCCGGCGTGGACAACTCCTCGGTGATCGCGACCGAGGAGATCTTCGGCCCGGTGCTCGCCGTCATCCCGGCCGAGAACGAGGATCACGCCGTCGCCCTCGCCAATGACAATCCCTATGGCCTCAACGCGTCGGTGTTCACCACCGATGCCGATCGCGCCTATCGGATGGCGCGCAAGCTGCGCACCGGCACCGTCGGACACAACGGCCCGCGCACCGACTTCTCCATCGCCTTCGGCGGTTTCAAGCTCTCCGGTATCGGGCGTGAAGGCGGCACCGAAGGGCTCTTGCCGTTCCTGGAGACCAAGACGGTGGTGCTCGAGCACGAACCGGCCGAGACCGCTGGTCTGGGCAACTGATCGCGCTGTGCCGCGATATGTCTGTCGCGGCCGAAAGCGCCTAAAGATCATAGATTCTGTATAAAATATCTGTTGTCATGCAGATCACAGCTACAACCGAGGTGCGTATGCGTCGAGACAGGGTGGTGCCGGCGTGACCAGGTCCTCGCTGCGGGCTCTCCCGGATTCCTTCCGCGCCGATATCCAGGCATCATGGACTCGCTCGCGACTCAATGGCCTCGATGAACACGGTGCGCCCGGACTGGACATCGAGGCGAAGGGCAGCGAAACGAGCCTGGCCCGTGCCGCCCATCCGGTGCTGCGGCGCACCCTCTCCGATATCGAAGGCAGCAGCGTCGCCGTTGTGCTCGTCGATCAGACCGCCCGGGTGGTCGACGTGCGCGGGGCGACCCGCGAGATCACCAGGGCGATCGATACCTTGGGTCTGGCCCCCGGTGTCCAGTTGAGCGAGGAACGCGTCGGCACCAACGCGCTCGGCACTCCGGTGGAGATCCGGCGCAGCCTGCTCGTGCGCGGGGCCGACCACTATCTGGCGGCGTTTCGCGGCTTCACCTGTTACGGGCATCCGATCTTCCATCCGATCACCCGGCGGCTCGAAGGCGTACTGGGTATCGGCGGGCAGTTCGAGGCGGACTATCGGCTGTCCGCGTCGCTGGCCCGGCGCGTGGTCGGCGATATCGAAGAGCGTCTGCTCGAGGAGTCGCCGCGGGCGCAGACCAGGCTGATGAGCGCATTCCATGCGGCAGCCGGCAGACGCAGCAGGCCGGTCGTCGTCATCGGCGACGGCCTGGTGCTCGCCACGCCCGCGGCCCTTGACATCCTGGAACCGGCCGACCACGCCGCCGTGCGCGCCTGTACCGAGTCCATCCGGGCCGGTGCGGCCGAAAGCCATTGCCTCACCCTCTCCTCGGGTCTCGACGTCACGCTGACCTGTGAGCCGATCGACGGTACCGACGGGGTGCTGGTCGAGCTCGCGCCGGATCGCGCGATCCGGCCGCTGGGAGCCACCTCGGATCGCACGGTGCGCTGGCCGCTGTTGGTCATCGGCGAGTCCGGCACCGGGCGCACCACCGAGGCCAAGACCGCTGCGGGCCCCGATCCGATCTGCCTCGACGCGACCAGGGTGGTGCTCGTCGGCGACAAGGCGTGGGCGTCGCGGCTCGAACAAGCATTCGGTGGCCACGGCCCCGCAGTGATCGTGGAGAACATCCAGCTGCTTTCCGAACAGCTCACCGCGCTACTCGCCCAACGGCTGCGGGAAACCGACCGCCACGTCGTGCTGACCTCGACACCGGGCGACCACCTGGACGAGATGCACGCCGCGCTGCCCGCGTTGTGCAATGATCGCCGGGAACTGCTGCCGCTGCGCCGGCGCAGGCACGAAATCCCCGCCCTGGCGCAGCAACTGCTCGCCGAAGTGTCCGGCCACACCAGGACGAGGTTCACCGCCGAGTCGCTGCGGGTGCTCGCCGCCCAGCCCTGGCGGGGAAATATCGCCGAACTCCGGCGTGTGGTCGAGCACGCGGCCGCCGCGCGGTCGGCCGGTGACATCATCCCGACCGACCTCCCGATCTCGCATCGGGTCAGCCCTGCGCCGGGATCGCCGTTCGAGGAAGCCGAGCGCGAAGTCATCGTCGCCGCGATCGAAGCCGCGGGTGGTAACAAACTCCAGGCCGCGCGGGCCCTTGGCGTCAGCCGATCCACCCTGTACAACCGGATTCGGGCTCTGCGCATCGCCTGATGCGACCGCAATGAAAGGCCCCGCTCCCGGCGCATTCCGAGAGCGGGGCCTTCGGTCCTTGTCAGGACGGGGAGTTCGGTGCGAGCAGGCGCATGACCGTGCCGAAATCGTCGATCTTGTCGACCTCTAGCACGGCCTCGACGACCTGATCCATCCTCGATTCCGACAGCACGTCTGCGGCGTTGACCCGGAACTTGGCGATCAGCTCGTCGGTGGTCATCAGGGTGGACGGATCGGGCGAGGGGCTGCCCTTGGGGTACGTGCGTTCCGCGGTGAAAGTCGTTCCGCGCGCGTCTACTTCGACTCGGGTTGGCCGCGCGGACGGATGCGCGGACAGCGCGGTGAAGTAATCCGGATGCGGGGCGAAGGTGACCTTGTCCATCAGCCCCATCACCGACTCGCTGAACACCAGTTCCGGATCGTGCCAGGCCCGGCTCGGCACCACCCGGTGCGCGCCGACCGACAGGCCGTGCGCGATGTCGAACTGCGCGTCATGGGTCTTTTCGATGATGCGGCTCTGCCACAGCGGATGCATGACCGCGGCCTCGCCCCAACAGCGGATGGCGTCGATCTCGTTCGGAGCGATGTCATGGGTCTCGAGGATCTCGGTGAGCGCGTGCAGCGGCGCGTGCAGAATCCGGCAGTGCGGATACGGCTTATAGGACTGCTCGGCGAGGAAGCGCCATTCGGTACCGAGGCCGTCGGTGATGTTGTCCGGTTCCCAGCGCCGGGTGCCGATGAACTTGCGGAACCCGACCTCGGCGTCATCGAGGATCAGCAGGTCGCCGGTATGCCCGAATTCGGCCATATGGACCGCCGTCAGAGTGGCCTGGGTGAGGGTGCCGGCGAGCAGATACTTGAGTGTCGAGCTCGGTGCGTGTTTGATCCAGGGCCGCATCGCATTGACCGGGGCGATGGCGGCGGCGATGCCGAGCGCATTGGCGAGAGTTTCGGTGGACTGGCCCGCCAGCTTGCCTGCGGCAGCCGTGCCGCCGAAAACGGTGACGCTGTAGCCGATCACGGGGGACAGGTCCATCGAATCGTTCTGGACATCGCGCAGATAATCCATCGCCTTGTAGAACCGATAGGACATCTCGTGCGAGAGCGCGACCGCGGCCAGCACGTCCCGGCCCGACCTGCCCCGGCTCTCGGCCATGGCCATTGTGGTCGGAAGCACGTACGGCGAAACGTGCCCCGGTGGCAGCACCGCGTCGAAGTCGAGTGCGTTGATCAGCTCGCCATTGGCGAAGGACGCACCGAAGATCGAGACGCGATGGTCGGTGCCGATGATCGTCGCGTCGCCGTCGGAGCCGCCGGTGAGCTTGCCGTATTCGATGCCGATCTTGCCCTTAGGCTCGTCGACGGCGCCGAGTGCGCAGCCCATCGCGTCCAGGAGCAGCCGTTTGGATTCCTCGACCGCCTCCGGTGGGAGGGTGTCGAAATCGGCGGCGGCGGTGAATCGCGCCAGCTGTTCGACGATGGTGGGGCTCATGGTCGTCCTCTCATGGCTACAACTATCTCGCAAGTACGTTGCTTTATATATTATGTATACATTGCCGACCGATGGCGATATCAGCGTGCGGTGCTTCGGCGCAGCCAGTACGCGACCGCCTCGGCGCGATTGGCCGCGCCGAGCTTTCGCAGGATATGCGTGATATGGGTCTTCACTGTCGCCTCGGAGATGGCGAGCTCGCGCGCGATCTGCCGATTGGCCTTGCCCGCCGCCAGGAGGTCGACCACCTCGATTTCGCGGCTGGACAGCATGGTCGCCGGCATGGCCTGACCGGAAGGAAGGCCGCCGCTGAGCTGGTCGAGGCCGGTCCGCAGCGCGGTGAGCCCGTCGAGTAGCCGCGCGCCGGCCAGCGCATTGCCCAGTGCTTCGGCGAAGACCGCGAGCATGGCGCGCGCGGCGGCATCGACCTCGCGCTGCTGGAAGTAGTAGTCGCCGTGGACCAGGCCGGCCACGGAGCCGTTCACGACCACCGGGGCGACGCCATAGGAACTGCAATGGGTGATCTCGACGATCGGCCGCACCACCCGGGGATTGCGCTGGACGTCGAAGACGAGTCCCGGCCGGGCGTGTGCGACGATCTCGGCCTCGACCAGCTGCCCGTCCAGGGTCGGGGCGGATGCGCGGCCCGCCGCCACGATATCGTCGGCCCACTTCTTGTCGCCGGTGATGAACATGGTGTGCAAGTGCCACTGGACTCCCTCGACGGTCGAGACCAGCGCACGATCGAAGCCCATCACGCCGAGCGCCTCCGCCGCTCGGCTCAGCAGATCGTCGACGCCGCGCGCGCCGCGTAGGCGAGCGATCGCCTGGGCGGTCAGTTGCAGGGTGTCCGTTCCGGCGGCGGCCTCGGCTGCCGCGATGTCGGTCTCGGCCGCGTGGATCCGGGTCAGTAGTGCGCCCGCGTCCCGTGCATCGATCCCGGCAGTCGTGTTCGTGAGTGTGGCAGCAATGGACAGCCGCAACCGGGCCAGAAACTGCCTCGCATACTCAGCGGAGTGCCGATCGGGCGGATTCACCGGATGGCCGAGCATCTCGGCTGCGTCGGAGGCGAGTGCGGCCAAGCCGGTCACCAGCGTAGTGCCGAGGGTTGCGGCACGGTTGGGGGTCCTGATGTCCATCGCGAAGTACCAGCTCCAGTTCCTCACCTCTGCGGCACAGAATATTCAATATATGTCGCTAGGTGGGCTTATGTGCCCGATTCGTTCCCGGAAGTCCTGGCCCGCATCATCCACTGGTCGCATCGGCATACGGCATTCGGTTGATCCCGGTGCTCCGGGCTTGTGAGCGGCGCCACCAAATATTTAATATCATGCGCACAGTCGATGGTAGTGATGTGGATCTCACTCCACCACCCGCCCGTTCGGGCAGGTGCCGAATCCGGACCGGTCGCGGTCATCCGTGCCGGGCACCGGCATGTCCTGGTGCCGACGACGCTCATAAGAGAGGAGAACAACGATGCGGGGAGTTGTGTTCAACGGTGATCGCGACCTCGAGATCGCCGAGTTCGACGATCCGACCCCTGGTCCTGATGACGCGGTCGTGGCGATGAAGGCCTCCGGGATGTGCGGCAGCGATCTGCGGTTCTACCGAGCAGCGCCCGGCGCCGCGCTGGCGGCGTTCGGTTTGAGCGGCGATACCGGCGGCATCATCGCCGGCCACGAACCGTGCGGCGTCGTCGTCGAGGTCGGCCGCGATGTCGACCAGCGTTCGGTGCGCGTGGGCGACCGGGTGATGGTCTTCCACTACGACGGCTGCGGGTTCTGCGATCGTTGCCGGACCGGCTGGACTCAGATGTGTCAGCGTGGCGCGACCATTTTCGGAGCGACCGCGCACGGCGGCCACGCCGATTTCATCAAGGTACCCGAGCGCACCCTGGTCCGGCTGCCCGACGAGGTGAGTTTCATTGCGGGCGCGGCGATTTCGTGCGGCACCGGGACCGCGTTCGGCGCCTTGCGCCGGTTGGAACTGGACGCGTGCGACACCCTCGCGGTGTTCGGTCAGGGGCCGGTGGGCCTGTCCGCCGTACAGCTGGCGGCCGCCATGGGAGCCGAGGTCATCGCCGTCGACGTGCAGGCCGACCGGGTGGCGCGGGCGAAGGAATTCGGCGCGGCCCACACGATCGATTCCGGTAGCACCGATCCGGTGGCCGCCATCCGCGAACTCACCGGCGGAGCCGGGGTCAGCTGTGCGCTCGATTGCTCGGGAGCGCCCGCCGCCAGGGTGAGCGCGGTGAAATCGGCTGCGCAATGGGGCCGGGTCGCGTTCGTGGGCGAGGGCAACGACGTCACCCTCGAGGTGAGCCCCGACATCATCCGCAAACAGCTCACGATCCTCGGCTCCTACACCTTCTCGATCACCGGTCAGGCCGAATGCGCTCGCTTCGTGGCCCGGCACGGCCTCGATGTGGACCGGCTGTTCACCGATCGCTGGCAGCTCGCCGACGCGGCAACCGCATACGCGGAGTTCGACAAGCAGGCAGGCGGCAAGGCCGTCATCGAGTTCTGAACGGGAGCATCATGACGACGACTACGACGGCGGAGCCGAGGGCACCGCGTCCCGGCCTCCGCGACCGCCTCGGCCGCTCGGAACAGGCCTATTTCGTGCTCGGCATCACCGTGGTGCTGTGCGTGGTGGGCGCCGCCACCACACCGGGCTTGCTGACCGGGGGCAACTTCGCGAGCTTGCTGCGCTTGTCGGCGGCGTTCGGAATCCTGGCCGTCGGCGTGGCGATCGTGATCCTGGGTAAGGGCATCGATCTGTCCATCGCCGGTGTGGCGCTCGGGTGCGCACAGGCGACGCTGGCGATGATGTCGCAGGGCAGACCCGAGTGGCAGGCCATCGCGATCGCGACGGGTGTGGCGCTGCTCGTCGGCCTGGTCAACGGTGTGCTGGTCGCCTACATCGAGGTGCCGGCACTGTTCGTCACGCTGGCGACCGGCCTGCTGGTGATCGGCGGCGTCGACATGGTGCTGCTGGACAGCAACTATTACGCCTTGCCCGGCGGATCCTTGATCGCCGAATTGAGCAGCGGATCGGTGCTCGGCGTGCCGCGGCCGGTCGTGCTCGCCGCACTGGTCTTCGTTCTGGCCTGGCTGTTCGTCACCTACACCGCCGCCGGCCGGTTGATCAGGGCGATGGGCGACAACTTCGCCACCGCACGCGCCACCGGTGCGCCGGTGCGACCGCTGCAGGTGCTCACCTATGTGGTCTCCGCGGTACTGGCGCTGCTGGCCGGTCTGCTGACCGTCTCCATTCAGGGCAGCGTGCAGACCACTGTCACCTCCTTCGATCCGCTGCTGTTCACCGCCCTCACCGCGACCGTCATCGGCGGCATCTCGCTGGCCGGTGGCCGTGGCTCGATCCTCGGTGTGCTGGCCGGCTCGCTGTTCATCGGCGTGCTCAACAACCTGCTCGTGTTGCACGGGCTCACCTCCGCCGTCCAGGACCTGATCCGTGGCGGCGTCCTGATCGTGGCGATCGCGCTCGACGCCTGGCTGCATCCACGTGATGAGGAAACCGCCAAGAGCGGCGAGCTGTGAATCCCGCGTCCCTCAATTCCGTTCGCACAAGGAGTCTTCGACGATGAAGAAAAAGTTGATCGCCCTCGCCATTGCCACAGTCTCGGCTATCGCGCTCGCAGGCTGTTCCACCGGCGCCCGCACCGCGGCGACCGGGCCCGCGGCCGCAGGTGAGCAGACATTCGGCGAGAACGTGCAACTGTTCGACGCGACGCACAAGGTGCACGAGTCGATGCAGGGCAAAAAGGTCGCGTTCGTGCCCATCTTGTACAAGGGCTACAACCTCACGATGAACTGGGGCGCCTCGATGGAGCGCGCCTTCGGCAATCTCGGCGCCGAATTCCAGGTCTACGACCCGAATTTCGACACCGACAAGATGACCAGGATCATCAGCGACCTGATCGCCCGCAAAGCGGCCGACGTACTGATTCTGCACAACCCCGACGTCGGTGTGCTGTCGAAGCAGATCGAGGACGCTCAGCGGGCAGGCATCTACACCGTCGTGGTGAACATGATCTCGAGCCGGCTCGGTGACGCCTACATCGGCGTGGACAATCTCGCCGCCGCCGAGGACATCGCACAGCGCGCCGTGCAGGACTGCGAAAAGCGCGGTGCTCCCAAGCGGCTGGCGATCATCGACGGTCCCGGCAATGACGCGGCCTCACTGCTGTGGTCCAAGGGCGTGCACAATGTGCTCGACCCGGCCGGCTTCGAAGTGGTCACCACCGCGCACACGCAGTGGCAGAATTCGCTGGCCCAGCAGGCCGCCGAATCGATCATCCAGCAGCAGCGCAACAACTTCTGCGGATTCTTGGTGACCTACGACCTGAACTCGATCGCGGTCGGCGACGCGGTGCAGAGCGCTGTCTCGCGCGGGGTGATCCCGGCCGACTCGCTGGGCACTTACACCATGGCCGCCGACACGCTCTGGTGCGACGCGCTGCGCGCGGGCAAGGTGACCGCCTCGGCGTCCTACGACGTCCAGGGTGTCGGCACGGCCGCAGTGGTGACCACACAGCAGCTCGTGCAGACCGGCGCGGCGCCCGGCAGCAGCCACACCGTCGCCTTCGTTCCGCACACCATCGTCGACCGCGGCAACGTCGACAACACCACCATCGCCTGCTACAAGGGGCAGTGACGATGGCCCGCGGAGTCGACGCCTTCGGGCTCACCGGCGGCAGGTGGCGCGACCGGTTCGCGCCGGCCAGGGCGCTGTCGGACCTGTTCGAGAAACGCTGGATGGAAGGCGCGGTGCCGCTGGGCCTCGCCCTGCTGCTGAGCCTGCTGTTCGTCTTCTTCACCCCGGTCGGGCCCGCCGACACCCCGATCATCATGGACGAGGTATCGGAGAAGGGGCTGCTGGCCATCGGTCTCACTGTGGTGCTGGTGGCGGGCGGGATCGACCTGTCCGTCGGATCGATCGTCGGGTTGACCGCGATCGGAGCGATGGTGGCCTCCCGCGCCTGGGAGTGGCCGATGGCGCTGGTCGCGCCCGGCACCATCGTCTTCGGCGCCCTGCTGGGCGGGGTGAACGGCTACTTCATCGCCTACCGCAAGATGCGGCCGTTCATCACCACATTGGTCACCTTGGTGGCCTTCGGCGGCGCGGCCGCGGCGCTGCAATCGGCCTACAGCTTCGAGCTGAGCATGCCGCGGCCCGATATCGTGTGGGACTTCCTCGGCGAAGGCACCGTCGCGCTGATCCCGACGGGCTGGTTCTTCTTCGGCTGCGTGCTCGTCGTCATGCACGTCGGGCTCACCCGGTCGCGGTGGGGCTGGTGGGTGGCCGCGGTCGGCAGCGACCGGCGCTCCGCTCGCCGCAATGGCATCCCCGTCGACCGGGTCACGTTCCTGGTCTACGTCGTGTCCGGCACATTGGCCGGCCTGGCTGCGTTGCTCACCTCCGCCCGCGTCGGGCGTACCGATCCCGAGGTGGGGCAGGGCTGGGAGATCATCGCACTGACCGCGGTCGTGCTGGGTGGCGTGAGTTTGAAGGGCGGACGCGGCTCGGTGCTGCGGGCCACCGTCGGCATCATCGTGGTGCAGGTGATCCAGCAGGCCACGGTGGCGATGCGACTCGAAGGTTCCTATTACACGGTCATTCTCGCGACGGCACTGCTGGTGTTCGCCGTGCTCGATCTGCAATGGGGCAAGTACCGGCAGCGCACCGTCGACAAGCTGAAGATCGACCCGGGCCGGATCACCCTCGGCGAGCTGGTCGACGTCACCGCGCCGGGCACGGTCTGGACGATCAACGACACACTGACCGCCGCGCCGCCGATCGGCCTCGGCCGGATCGAAGGCGCGGAGGACTGCGCCGTCGACACCGAGGGCAACGTGTACTGCGGCGACCGCCGCGGCTGGGTCTGGCGCTTCCGGGCCGATCAGCCCGATGAGGGTGAGATCTTCGCTCGCACCGGCGGTTTCCCGCTCGGGCACGGCTGGGACCGCGACGGCAGATTGCTGGTGGCGGTCGGCGGGATGGGCATCTACCGGCTCTCGCCCGACGGCGACGCAGAGCCGGTGGCCACGAAGGTCGCGCGCAGCAGGTTCTCGCTGCTCGACGATTCGGGTCTGCGCGCCGTCGACGACCTCGACGTCGCCCCCGACGGCTCGATCTACGTCTCGGATTTCTCCACCCGCACCAATGCGGCCGAATACCTGGTCGAACTGGTGGAATCGCGGGCGAACGGGCGGGTGGTCCGCATCGATCCCGATGGCAGCACCGAGGTCGTGGTCTCCAACAGCGTGTTCCCCAACGGCATCTGCACTGCCCACGACGGGCAGTCGATCCTCATCGCCAGCACCGGCCTGTGCCGGGTGGACCGGCTCTGGATCGCGGGACCGAAGCAGGGCCGGATGGAGCCGGTGCTGGAGAACCTGCCCGGAAACCCCGACAACCTCAATCGCTCCTCCGACGGCAATTACTGGCTGCCGTTCGTCTCGATGCGCACACCGATGTCGGATCTGCTCAACCGTTATCCGGCGGTGCGCAGGCGGATGACCCAGGAGGTTCCGCTGGACAGCTGGGTGGTGCCCCAGCTCAACGTGTCCTGCGTGATGAAGTTCAACGATCGCGGCGAGATCCTGCAAGTGCTGTGGGATTCGTCGCTGGCGAACTATCCGATGGTGACCGCGGTGAAGGAACGCGCCGGGCAGCTGTATCTGTGCGGCGTCAGCAATAACCGCATCGGGCGCCTGACGCTGGACCCGAGCGAAGTCGGTCCGATCGATCCGGCCGCGATCCCAGGTCTGATAGTGCCCGCCCGATCGATGGCGGAGGTGGACGGATGAGCCGGATGCTCAGCACGCTGAAGGAATGGGTGAACCCGGACTGGGCGCGCCACCGCTCCGTCCCGCCGTTCGAGGCGGGCCTGCGGCCCAATCGCCGGCTCGACGAGGGCGCTGTGCTGCTGCCGGAGGATGAGTACGAGCCCGACGATCTGATCCTGCGCGGGTCCGGCGAGGTCGTTTTCTCCAGCGGCAACAGCGTGTTCCGGCTGGTCGACGGTGCCGTCGCGCCGCTGGTCACACTCGGCGGACAGGTCGGTTCGCTCGTTGAGGCGGGGGACAGCGTGATCGCCGCGGTCGACGGGGTCGGTCTCGTCGCGATCGATGCGATGGGCCGGGCCCGCGATCTGTGTACCGATCCGGCGGTGGCGTCGTGCGTGACCGACCTGGCTGTGCTGCCGGACGGGGCCCTGCTGTGCGCGATCGGTTCGTGTGCGGTCACCGATTGGGCGGCCGCGCTGGTCGCCGATGACCGCAGCGGGCGCATCGTCCGAATCGACGGTGCGCGGGCGCAGGTCGTTGCCGAGGGCCTGGCCTGGCCGGCGGGCATCGAGTCGGACGGAGACACCGGCGTCGTGGTGTCGCTGAGCTTCGACCATCGCCTCGAGCGGCGTTCGGTGGCCTCGCTCGGCGCGCCCGGACAGCCGATGGGCGCGAACCTGCCGGTGTATCCAGGCCGGATCCGCGAGACGGCGGACGGGTGGTGGGTGGCGGCACCGTATGCCCGTAACCGATTCACCGAACTGCTGCTCGACGAACCCGAGGTGTTACGCGAGATGACCGCGACGATCCCGGCGGAGCAGTGGTTCGTCCCCCGGTTGCGGTGCGAGAACCCCTACACCGACACCCTTCAGCTCGGTCAGCTGCGGGTGCACGGCGTGATCAAACCCTGGGCGCCCGCCCGGTCCTACGGCCTGGCGTTCCGTGTCGACAGCCGTGGCCGCATCACCGAGAGCGTGCACTCCCGCGCCGACGGCGACCGGCACGGGGTCACCGGAGTCGCCTCACGTGACGGGCGAATTCTGGTGGCGGCACGTGGTTTCCGCAATGTGATCGCGCCCCGGACAGTCAACGGAAGGTGAGGAGAACACCGTGACGCCCAGCGATACCGCTGTCGCCATGGAGCCGGTCATCCGGCTCACCGGCGTCAGCAAGCACTACAGCGGCACCTACGCATTGCGCGAGGTCGATTTCGATGTCCGGCCGGGGGAGATCCATGCCCTGCTCGGTGAGAACGGCGCGGGGAAATCCACCCTGGTCAAGGTGATATCGGGGGCGATCGGCCATGACGCGGGAACCCTGGAGGTGGCCGGGCGCGCGCGGAACTTCGCCACGCCCAAGGAGTCGGCGGAGGCCGGGGTCGCGATGGTCTACCAGGAGGGCTCGCTCGTCGAATCGATGACCGTGGCCCAGAATCTGTTCCTCGGTGACGAGAAGCCCTTCAACAACCTGTCGCACCTCAATGTCGTGGCACGGGAGCTGTTGGAGTCGCACAACTTCCACATCCGACCGGAGGTTACTGCGGGGGCGCTCGGCATCGCGCAGAAACAGATGGTGGAGATCGCCCGCGCGGTGCATCGCAACGCCAAGGTGGTCATCCTCGATGAACCGACCGCGTCGGTGACGCCCGAGGAGCGTTTGCAACTGTTCCTTTCGATGCGCAGGCTCAAGCGCGAGGGAATCGGGGTCGTCTTCATCACCCACATGCTCGACGAGGCGTTCGAGGAGGCCGATCGGATCACGGTGCTGCGCGACGGCGAGGTACAGGGCACCCTCGACAAACCCGATGTCGACCGCACCGAAGTGGTGCGGATGATGGTGGGGCGCAGTGTGGAATACCGGCGGATTCCGTCGAATCGGGAGCCCGGTCCCGCGCCGGTGCTCGAGGTGGACGACATCACCTTGCTGCCGGTGGTGCGCAATATGTCGTTCTCCGCGCATCCGGGTGAGATCGTCGGTATCTACGGGCTCGTCGGCGCGGGCCGCAGTGAGACGGCGATGATCGTCAGCGGTGTGGTCAAGCGACGCCGGCTGCGCGGCGGCAAGGTCCGGCTCAACGGGCGTGAGGTCCGATTCCGCACACCGCGGCACGCGCGCCGGGCAGGCATCGTCTACATCACCGAGGATCGCAAGGCCTCCGGCTTCTTCGGCCATTTCTCCATCTCCGACAACATCTACTTCGGACATCTGTGCAGCGCGGCCAGGCTGCCATTGCTGGTGCGGCCGGGAGAGCGGAAGTCGGTGGCGCAGAAGTTCGTCGAGCGTTTCCACGTGCGCACCTTGCAGCCGAACCGGGCCAAGCTCGAGGAACTCAGCGGCGGCAATCAGCAGAAGGTGGTACTGGCCAAGGGGCTGACCAGGCAGCCGCTGGTGGCGATCATCGACGAGCCCACCCGCGGTGTCGACCTCGGCACCATCACCGAGATCCACGCCATGATCCGGGCGCTGGCCGACGACGGTGTGGCGGTGGTGGTGATCTCGTCGTATCTGCCCGAGATCAGGGCCCTCTCGGACCGGATTCTGGTGGCCAAACAGGGCAGCATCGTCGCCGAATTCGACCCCGACGAGGCCGACGACTCGAAACTCATGTTCGCGGCCGTGCACTGAGCCGAGTCTGCGACTACGTGGAGTCCGCTGGTCCGGCCGTGTCCGCGCGACTCCGAATCCAAAGGCACAACCCATCACTGAGGCGCAGAGCGCGCCTCGTCGATTCCTTGGGAGACATCATGACTGGAGAGCACGTGGCCAAGACAGCGCGGCGGGTGATCGCCGGGCTGGATGCGAATGGCCGATCGACTGTCGTCCTCGACGAGAACACCTCCACGCGCGTCGCTCTGCCCGCGTTCACGGTGAACGATGTGTGGCGGGTCGATCGGTTGCCCGCGCGTATGTCGGCCGACGATACCCTCACCGCGGAGGTGGAATTGGACCCTCCTGCCGCAGGATTGGTCGTGCGCCTTGCGACCTTTCCGCCGGACAGTGAGATCGATCCCGACGTGTACGCGGAGTCGATCGGCAATCTGCACGGCGAGGATGCCAAAGCCGACGACGACACTATCGTCGGCCTGCATGCCACCGAAACCGTCGATATCGCCACCGTCATCGACGGCGAGATCTATGCCATCTACGAAACCGGCGAAGTCCTGTTGCGCCCGGGCGACACCGTGATCAACCGTGGCATCAAGCACGCTTGGAGCAACCGCACCGATAAGCCCGTGACCATGGTGGCCGTCATGCTGCCGGGCGAGCGCTGAGCGGAACGGCGGTCATCATGCCTCGCTCCGCCCCGCGCACACGCAGTGGCCTGTTCGTGGTCATGCTCTGTTTTCTGACCATCGTCGCCGACGGCTACGACCTGATCATCTACGGCGCGACGGTGCCGAGCCTGCTGGAGGAACCGGGCTGGGGGTTGAGCAAGGAGACGGCGGGGTTGATCGGCAGCTGGACCCTGTTCGGCCTGATGGTCGGCTTCCTGGTGGCGGGTCCGCTGGCCGACCGGATCGGGCGCCGCACGATCATGATGGCAGGCGTCGCGTGGTTCTCGCTGGGCTGCGCGGTCTGCGCGGCGGCCACGTCGCCCGAGTTCTTGGGCGCCGCACGGTTTTTCACCGGCATCGGTCTCGGTGCGGTGGTGCCATCGGCTGTCGCGCTGACCGTCGAGTTCGCGCCGAGTAACCGTAAACAGATCTACAACGGCCTCATGCTCACCGGCTACAGTTTCGGCGGAATCATCGCCTCGCTCGCAGCCATCGCCCTGCTGCCCGACCACAGCTGGCGGGTGCTGTACGGCCTCGGCGCGCTGTGCGCGATCGTGTTGCCCGTCATGTATTTCTGGCTGCCCGAATCGGTGAATTACCTGGTGGCCCGTGGCCGCGACGATGAGGCGGCCGAGCTCGCCGCGACCTACGGCCTGGATCTGGCCGCGGTGCGCGCCGACCATGAGCCGGCGACGAACCGGAGCAGTGACCGCGCCGGCGGCTACCGGCAGCTGCTCACCAGCAGGTACCTGCCGTCGCTCGTGTTGTTCGTGCTGGTCGGCTTCTGCGGACAGCTGATCGGCTATGGCCTGAGTACCTGGCTACCGCAGATCATGCGCCAGGCCGGATACCCGCTGGGATCCTCGTTACAGTTCCTGCTCGCATTGCAGGTGGGTGCGGTGGTCGGCATGGTCGGCGGATCGTTGCTTGCCGATCGGTTCGGATCCAAGCGGGTGCTGGTCCCTTTCTTCTTGATCGGGGCGATCTCGCTGCTGGTATTGAGCCGACAAGCCGGCACCGCGGTCTTGATGGTCGCGGTCGCGGGCGCCGGCTTGGGCTCGATCGGTTCGAGTTCGCTGACCTACGGCTATATCGCGGCGCGCTACCCCGCCTCGTGTCGCGGATCCGCGGTGGGCGCGGCCATGGGGCTGGGGCGTGTCGGCTCGATCCTCGGCCCCATGGTGGGCGGTTGGATCCTGGGGTCGTCGTTGGCCGCGCACTGGAATTTCTATGCTTTCGCGATCCCGGCGGTGCTGGCAGCGCTCGTCGTCATCGTGTTGCCCGCGGCGACGGCGGGGCCCGAACCGGTGTCCGGCCGCCCGGCAGATCCCGAGCCCGACAGCCGCGACGACATGGTGCAAGCGCGCTGACCCGACGCGCTCTGCGCCGATCGCCGGTGTCCAAGAATCTGGACACTCGCGTCGCGGGTTCGCGCGCACCATGGGTGACGCAGGACACCTGCAAGCACTTACCGGACAGGAAGGCAGTCGTTCAACGATGAGCAGCACCCCAGATCAGGCCACCAAAGACCTCGCGGACAACTGGGTCAAGGCCCTGACCAACATTGATCTCTTCATCGAGATCAGCCACGAGGACTGCCTCGTGTGGCACAGCGCCGACGACAAATGGGTCCCCGTCGCGGATGCTGTCGCGGCGGTATACGAGCGTGCAGGCGACGGCGCCATCCCCGCCTTCTCCTCGGTCGGTGTCACCTTCACCGAGAAGGGCTTCTTCCACGAGTGCACCACCGAGGTGAGCATCGGGGGCCAGGAGATGAAGCTGCATCTGGTGCAGATCGTCGAGGCCCGTGACGGCAAGGCCGCGAGGGTGCGTGAGTACATCGGACCGGAGATGGGCGTGCAGCCCTGATCCTGGCCGGGGATCATGCCGAGGGCCGGTGGCCGCGATCGAGAATCGCTGCCACCGGCCCTTTCTCGGCCGACTAGGGGGTGATCGCGACTACCGGCCCATCGGACATGAGCACGCCCGTATCGAAGGCGGGACGGCCGGACGGTGCGAGACCGCCGTCGGGTCGGATGCGGTAGGTATGCACCCGGGTCGTCACCTGGGCGGTGAGCACATCCACCAGATACAGCGTCGTGCCGTCCGGGTGCAACGCCACCTGACCGGGAAGTGTGCCGCCGGGGGCGGCGAAGGGTGATCCGGGGAGTTCGACCAGGCGCCCGTCGTCGTGCACGTCGAACGCGGCGATCGACCCGCCGACCGCATTCGGTACGTAGAGCCGCTTGCCGTCGGCACTCACCACGGCACCATGCGGCACGCCGTGGGTCGAAAACGGTGAGCCGGGCGTCGGCGTCAGCCGGCCATCCTCGCCGACAGTGAAGCCGGACAGGTCGAATCCGAACTCGTTGCTCACATAGAGGTGACGCCCGTCGGGTGTGAATCCGGGCGCCACCGGGCCGAGCCGCACGGGCGTGACGCCGAGCGGGGTCAAGGTGGCATCCGGCGCGATCGCATAGCTGGACATGGTGTTGCCGAGATAGGTGACGACCCGCAGGAAGCGCCCGCTGGGATCGACGCGTGCCATGCCGACCGCGCTGAAGCCATCGACCGGCGCGGGCGCGCCGCCACTCGCGGTCAGCGCGCCGGACGGTGCCACCGAGTACGACTCGACATGGCCGGGCGCGCCCCCGACCACGACGAACAGCTGGGTGCCATCGGGGCTGAGGACAGCGGCCGTCGGTGGACCGCCGACAGTGATATCGGCGCCGGGGATGGGATTCAGCGTGCCGTTATCGTCCAGGCGATAGCCGCTGACACCGAAATCGCCGGCATGCGGTACGTAGACGGTCCTGCCGTCCGGTGCCACCACCAGCGACAGGACGCCGAAGCCGGTGGGAAATGGACTGCCGGGCACGCTCGACAGCGACGCGTTGTCGGCTATCCGCAGCACGCTGATTCCCATCGATGCGGTTCCGGCGACGATGAGGAACCGTGGGTGTGTGGACGCCGACGCGCTCGGTGCAGGCATTGCCGTCCAGCCGAGGACGGTGAGCAATACGGTGAGCAAAACCATTGTGGTGCAACGAAAGTAGCGGGCGCTACCGCGGCGGGGGCGAGGCGGTGAAGCCATCGATGTTCTCCTCGATGAGACACGGGGTACACGAGCGCTCGCAACCATCACATTTTATATAACTTCAGGCAATCGGCCTTGTGGGGAATAACAACTGACCGGCCGGTGGGAAGGAAATGTCAAATCCTCGGCCAGAAAGTGTGATGCAAACTATATTGTGCATTGTTCAGGCGGGCGAGGTGGCCCGCTCGAACTCATGGAGGTGTCGCACCTGATGCGCAGACACGTTTTCCCACACCGGCGGCGGGCCGCTGTCGCCGCGGCCGCCGCGCTCGCTCTAGCGCTGTCTCCGGCGCTCGGTCACGCCGCTCCTGATGCCGGTCCGCGGTACCTGCTCGTCACCGGCACGGGGTCCGGCAACGTCAGCGTGCTGCGGGTCGACGACAATGGCTTGCTCACCAGGATTCCGGGCGCGCCCTTCGCCAGCGATACCGGATCGCTGACTCTCGAGATCACTCCGGACGGCCGCAGGGCCTACGTCGGGCATGTGGTCTCCGGCTCGATCATCGGCTACGACATCGGCGCCGACGGCACGCTGCGTGAGATCGCCGGTAGCCGAATGGACTTCGGCGCTCCGGTGATCGGTGTGACCATCACCCCGGACGGTTCGCGTCTGTTCGCGACCGTCGGCTCCCTCACCACCGAGGTGCGTTCGTTCGACATCACCGGCTCGGGCGTGCTCACGCCGACCGGTGCGCCGGCGACACCGGTTCCCGGGATGAGCGGATTGAGTCTGCCGCAGGTGACTCGAGATGGACGCAATCTGATCGTCAGCACCTTCATCGGCGCGTCGGTGACCAGCTACGCCATCGGCGCCGATGCCTCCCTCACTCAGGTGGGTGCGACGATGCCCACGGGTGAGCGACCGGCGCTGCCCGCCATCACTCCGAATGGTCGCTACCTGTACATCAGCAATGAGGGCAGCAACACCCTGTCGGGCTTTGTGATCGCGGCGGACGGCAGTCTGTCGAATGCGCCGGGCTCGCCCTATCCGACGCACGGGACCCCGCACGGGTCGGCGATCACCTCTGACGGCACGCGGATGTATGTGCCGGCGTCCACCGGCGGTGTGGTCGACGGCTACCGGATCGGCGCCGACGGCTCGCTTTCGCCGCTGCCGGGCTCGCCGTTCACAACTCCCGACGGCACGATGCCGGGCAGGCTCGTGCTGAGCCCGGACGAGGACGAACTGTTCGTGATCGACACGCTCAGCGTGCAAGGAACCGCACGCGTGCACACCTACACCGTCGCCCCCGACGGCAGTGTCGCGCCGTCCGGCCTGCCCGCGGCCGACACGGGTGTGCTGTTCCACGACGGCCCGTCGGCTCATCTGACGCCTGCGCCGTGACGAATCCGCCCGGCTGGCGAGAAGATCGCCGAACACCGCGTCTACTGGGACAACGTGAGCTTCCTGACCCAGTTGGGCCTGATGCCGGCACAATCGCAGGCCTGAGCTTTCGAGCACCAGCGCACCCCTTCGGCTTCGGCCGGAGGGGTGAGCTATTTGCGCTGGTGAGCGGGTGGACACTGTGCAGATATCTGGACAGTCACGCGCCGGTTCGAATCCTAATCTCCAGGGATGACCTCTGATTCAACGTCGACAGATGGTGCTCGGAAGCGGCGCGCGCGGGCGGGCTGGGTGCTTGCTCTGGCCGCCGTCGCCCTGCCCGGATTCACCGCAACAGCACAACCTGCCGCGGCCGACAACCTCGGTTACCACATCTACGCCCATGGCTTCCTCAGCGACGGCATCGCCGGATACAACGCCTCCGATACCGGGCAGCCGAGCCCGATCGCGGGCCGGGTGCCATCGGGCATGCTGAACTGGCCGCAGACGCCGTCTCCGGACGGCCGATTCCTCTTCGTCGCACCGGGTTCGAGCCCGCAGCTGATCCCGCACACGATCGGTGCCGACGGCGAGCTCACCGCGGGCACACCACTGGCGATGCCGGACATCCCGGTCGACGTGATCTTCGCCCCCAACGGCCGTGACGCCTTCGTCGTCGTCGGTGTACAGAACGCTCAGGTGGTGCCGGTGCGGATCGGCGCCGACGGGACACCCACGCGCAACGGCGCGGCCATGCCGTTCGGCGAATCCGCCGACGGTGTCGCCTCGGGCACTGTCTCGCCGGACGGCAAGCATCTCTATGTCGCGAGTTTGCTGCCCCGGCAGCTGCTCGTGTTCGACATCAACGCCGACGGCACCGTCTCGCCGGTCAAGCAGCGGGTGGCGACCGGCCTGAATCCCATCTATCCACGGGTGACGCCCGATGGCCGGCATGTCTACGTGGTCAACGAGATCAGTGGCTCGGTCTCCGGATACGCGCGGGCCGAGGACGGTTCGCTGACGGAGATCGCGGGCTCGCCGTTCGCGACCGGTCTGCTCCCGCACGTCACGAGTATCACGCCGGATGGCCGCTTCCTGTACGTCCCGAACATGGGCTCGGGGCACATCAGCTCCTTCGAGGTGGAGCCGAACGGTGTACTTCGGCCGCTGCCGGATGTCGCCTTCGCGCCGGGACAACCCGGGGTGTTCGCGGAATCCTCGGCGATGTCGCCCAGTGGGAAGGTGCTGTGGGCGCTGGGCACCGACCCCCTGCGTGGCGGCGAGGAAATCTTGCGCCGCTTCAGTATCGGCCCGGACGGCGTGCTCGATCTGGACGAGTCGGTAGCGATCTACACCGGCACCTACATCGCCGACGGGCGCACGATGTCGCTGGTGCCGCGTCGCTGACAGCAAGCGCGGCCCCGCAATGGCAACCGCGGTCGTCACAACACTGCCGGTGGGCGGGATGGTGACGACCGCGGCGATGCCACTGAGCTTCACAGCGGCCACTGGACGTGTTTGACTTCGAAGAACTCCCGCAGGCCCTCTTCTCCGCCCTCCCGGCCGATGCCGCTGTGGCCCGGGCCGCCCCAGGGGGCGTCGGCACGCATACCACCGCCGCCGTTGATGGTGACCGTGCCCGACCGTAGTCGCCGGGCGAATTCGATGGCCTGGGTGGTCGGTCCCCACACATTGGCGTTCAGCGCGTATTTGACGTCATTGGCCATCCGGAGGGCGTCGTCGAGGTCGGTGTAGGGCATGACCACGCCGACCGGTGCGAACAGTTCCTCCTGGGCGATCTCGGCCTCGTTGGGTACGCCCGTCACCAGGGTCGCTTCCAGGAAGAAGCCGTCGTCGAGGCCGGCCGGTCGCCCGCCGCCGACCGGGATCTGCGCACCGGCGTCGCGGGCGCGGGCGAGGAAACCCTCGACATTGCTGCGGTGTTCGCCGGTGATGAGCGGGCCGAGGACGGTGTCCGGCGCGAGTGGATCACCGACGGTGAGACCGCGCAGGAACTCACCAGAACGCTGCACGTACTCGTCGAAATCCTTGCGCGGCACCAGAGTTCGCGTGGTCGCACCGCACGCTTGGCCGCTGTTGCGGGTGAACCGCAGCGCCGAGGCCGGGACGGCGCGTTCCAGGTCTGTGCCGGGCAGCACGATATTGGGCGACTTGCCGCCGAGTTCGAGTACTACCTTCTTCAAGGTCGGAGCGGCGAGGGTGAGGATTCTGCTGCCGACCGCGGCCGAACCGGTGAAGGTGACCATGTCCACCTCCGGGGAGGTGACCACCTGCTCGGTAACGGTCGGCGGCCCGAACACGAAGTTGACGGCGCCGGAAGGGAACCCGGCCTCGTCGATCAGCCTGACGAACGCCGAGGTGAGCAGCACGGCCTTGGGCGAGGTGACCAGCACGGTCGAACAGCCCGCGGCGAGTGCGGCACCGAGCTTGTAGGCGCTCATCATGATCGGCACGTTGTAAGCGACGACCGCGGCCACCACGCCCGCAGGCTGGCGCAGCAGCAGGCTGCTGGTGGTGATCGGATCATGGTCGAGCGGCAACGGCTGCTCGTAGCCATCGCGCGGACCCCGCGCGGCGGCCTCGGCGAACCAGCGGAAGAATTTCGCCGGTAGGTCGACGTGCAAGGTCGGGCCGCTGCTGATCGGCGTGCCGATCTCGGTGGCGGCGAGCCGGGTGAGTGCGTCCCGGTTCTGCTCGAGCAGGTCGGCGAGTCGATGCAGCAGGGCGCCGCGTTCGCCGGGACCGAGGCGGCTCCACGCACCGCCGTCGAAGGCGTGCCGCGCCGCCGACACGGCCGCGGCCACCTGTGCGGGGCCGGTGGCGGGCGTGGATGCCACCTGTGCGCCGGTCGCCGGATTGATGGTGGCGATGGGGGCGCCGTCTCCGCCGGTCCATCGACCGTCGATGTAACCGGCCGCCTCGCCGATCAGGGCAGTCATGGGTAAATCCTTTGTCTTGGAAAGTAATTCGATACGAGGTGGTTCACCCGGCCAGATAGCCGCCGTCGACGACGAATTCGCCGCCGGTGGCATAGGAGGCACGATCGGACAGCAGCCACACCGCCATCTCGGCGATCTCCTGTGGCTGCGCGAGCCGGGCCGTCGGGATGCGCGCCATGATGGTGTCGCCGCTGCGGCGTTTGGCGTCCTTCATCAGGTCGGTGTCGGTGTAGCCGGGGCATACGGCGTTGATCCGCACGGTCGGGGCGTACTCGATCGCCGCGGTCTTGGTCAGCCCGACCACGCCGTGCTTGGCCGCCGAATACCCGGCAGTGGTCTTGAAGCCGGAGAGCCCGGCCAGGGATGCGGTATTGACGATCGCACCGCTGCCCTGCGCCAGCATCTGCGGCAGTTGCGCCCGCAGGCACAGCCAGACACCCTTGAGGTTCACAGCGATCGCGCGGTCGAAGGCTTCTTCGTCCCACTCGGCCACGCGGCGCCCGCCCTGCCCGATCTGCCCACCGCTGACGCCGGCGTTGTTGAACGCACCGTCGAGGCGGCCGTACTCGGCGACCACCGCGGCCACCATCGCGTTCACGGCGCCACCATCGGTGAGGTCCGCGGGCAGCGTCATGGCCGTGCCGCCGGCTGCCCGTACTTGGTCGGCGGTGGCTTCCACCCCGTCTTCGGAGACATCGGTCAGCGCGAGGCGCGCACCTTCCGCTGCGGCGAGCAGTGCGGTGGCCGTGCCGATTCCGCCCGCGGCGCCGGTGATGAGGACAATTTTCCCGTCGAGCAACATGATGTGACCTGTCTGTCGAAACGATTGGTGGGCAGGGGCGGGATCATCCGACGCGGGAGGCGGGCCAGTCTCTGGCCGGGGAGCGCCATGCCGGCCAGTGGTCTTCGGGCTCCGGACGTGTCACCGAGACGTGATGGAAGCACTGCTGACACTTCACGACCATGCGTGGGCCGAGGAAGTTGGCCACCGGGTAGCGGGCGAGCCCGGCCGCCCCGCACGCCGGGCAGGTGCCCTCGACCGGCACGCGCTCGACATACACGCGGTCGGTACTGGGACGGGGGAACAGGAGTCGATCGACTGCCATGACACTATCGCTTTCTTCAGAGAGTCCAGGTGAGGGGAGTGGCGACCGGTACCTGCCAGCGCCCGGCCGCGCGTTCGGCGGCGAGCCGGGCCCGCTGTGCCACCGTGGCCGATTCGTCGACCACGCCGTCGGCGATCACTACTCCGTAGCCGGCGGCGGCGAATTCGACACTCACCAGCCCGGCCCGCACATCCGCCGCGACCCGGTCGACGGCGCGTTCGAGTGGATCACCCCAACCGCCGCCGCCACCGATGACGAACCGCAGCGCGTCGCCGGCCTTCAAGACCAGGCCGGAGAACTTGCCGGTCTGATAGCGCGCGCCCAGCCCGAACTCGCCGTTGTTGGGATCGGGCCGCCCGTCGGCGTCGAACATGCCGAACAGCGGTTCGATGCCACGCAGGTCCAGGGGGTCGCCGTGCCGGGCGAGGTCGAAGTTCTCGATGTACCAACCGAATGCGGGAGCCCCGGCGCCGCCGCCATTGGCGCCGGGGGCGCCGACGCGGACCCGGTCGGCCGTGACGGTGACCATCGTGTCGGACTCGGCGTAGATCGAATACACCGAGCCGGCGCCGCCGCGATACTGGCCTGCGCCCGCGGTGTCGATGACCATCTCGTGCTGGACGACGACCAGTGGGCTCTCGATCTCGAGATGTTCCTGTACGGAGGTGCGGCAGTTGCCGATCGGGATCACGCAGAAGGAGACGCCGTCTTCCTTCCAGGTCCCGCCCCAACCGCCGCCGGCCAGCGCGAACGCGCCCCAGGGCGTGCCCTCGTGCCCCGGCCGGGTGTCGATGCCGCCGAGACTGACGACGACCGCGGTGCCGGTATCGCTGGCGAACGCCTCATCGGTGGCCTGGCTCAGCGCCTGGGTGACCACATTGATCCCGCGAGCGCCGATATCGGCGTGGTTGGAGCAGCTCGATGGCGGCAGTACCTGCACCACGCTGCCCGGCGGCAGGATCGTCTCGACCGGTCGCAGGGTGCCGCTGTTGACCGGTGTCGACGGGTCGACCATCAGCTTGACCGCTTCGATGCAGCGGGTGGCCTCGCACCAGGCGGTGCCGCAGTTGCCGAGCGGCTGCCGGCCGGAGCCGGAGAAATCGATCTCCATGGAATCGCCGCGGACCTTCACCGTGACGTGCACCGGGATCGCCTCGTCGCTGACGCCGTCCTCGTCGAGGAAGTCCTCGGCGGTGTAATCGCCGTCGGGTATGGCGGCGATCCCGCGGCGCATGCTCGCCTCGGTGGAGTCGATCGCATAGCGGCCCGCGGCCCGGACCTTGTCCAAGCCACTGCGGCCGATGAGTTCCTGCAACTGCCGTTCACCGACGACCAGGCAGCCGTGCAGTGCGCGCAGATCGCCGAGAACGAGCTGTGGCACTCGGTTGTTCTCGAGGAGAAAGTTGAAGGTCGGCCGCACCGGAACGTCGTTGGCGTACAACAACGTCGGTGGCAGTTTGAGCTGTTCCTCGAAGTGCGTCTGGGTGCCATTGGAGAAGCCGCCGGGGATCGCGCCGCCGAGGTCTACCAGATGCGAGGTGGAATGCAGCAGGAACTCCACCCGGCCGTTCACGAACACCGGGCGCAGCAGGTTCACATCGGATTGGTGGATGGTGCCGCGCCACGGGTCGTTGACGAAGATGACGTCGCCGGGCTGCATCGTGTCGATGTCCCAATCGTCCATCACGAAGTTGGCGATGTGTGGTGCGGTGAAGGCGTGCTGCATGCAGCCTTCCCACAGCGCCACTGTCTCCCAGCCGTCGTCGGTGCGCATATGGATGGCGCTGGTGCAGTCCAGGATGTCGCGGCAGACCGGCGAGAAGGCGCTGCGCATCAGCGAATCCAGCATGTCGCGGGCGACTTCGATGAGGCCGTAGCGCAGGATGTCGAGTTCGACGTCGACCGCGGGGCCAGGGGTTTCGGTGGTCATGGTCATGGTTGCTCCTCAGGCCTGCGGCTCGATGATGAGATTCAGGTCGTCGTCCACCCGGGCCGCCCGGCCGGGCAGGACCAGGGTGGTAGCGAACTTCTCGGCGATCAGGGCGGGCCCCGGTACGGGCTGGTGCGGCACGAGTCGTTCGCGGATGTGGATCGGCACCTCGACGGGCTCGGTGGTGCCGGGCAACGTCAGCTGCGCGGTTCGCAGCAGTGCCTCGCCCTGCTCCGGGGTGCGGTCCGCGGCGCTCATCTCGCGTGGGATCACCGCGGTCACCTCGACCGTGGACACGACGACGGGGATCTCGGGGGCCGCGAAACCGTAGGAATCCCGGTAGAACTCGTGGAACTGCGGGACGAGTTCGCCGACCCGTTCGGCGGTGATCGGACCTGCCGCGATCGCCAACCGGTTGTCCCAGGTCTGTCCCCGGTACATGGCGAACAGCGCGCGGTCGAATCGCAAACGTGATACGTCGACACCCTGGGCGCTCAGATCGGTGGTGATGGCGTCCTGCAAGGCGGTGAACGCGGCCTCGATCGTGTCGGCGCGGTCGGGGACCAGCGGGGTCATGATGGACTGCGCGCGCGTCACCATGAGGTCGCTGCGCAGTAGACCAAGCGCGGAGAACTGGCCGGGGCTGCGTGGCACGATGACGGTGCCGACGCCGAGGATCTGTGCGACACGGTCGGCGAGCATCGGCCCGGCCGAACCGGATGGCTGCAGGGCGAACTCGCCGACGTCGAGGCCACGGTAGACCGAGATGCTGCGGACCTTCGCCGCGATGTCCTGGCACGCGATTTCGTAAGCGGCGCCGGCTAGTTCGGTCGCGGACATGCCCCACTGCTTGCCTGTGGTGCGCAGCGCCTCGACCGCGGCGTCCACATCGAGCCGGATCGCACCGTTGGCGAACAGATCGGGTTGCAGGATGCCAAGAGCCGCACACGCATCGGTCAGGGTGGGCTCGACACCGCCGCGCTGGTAGCAGACCGGGCCCGGATTCGAGCCGGCCGAGGCCGGGCCGACGGCGATGGTGCCGAGCGCACTGGGCCGGATCAAGCTGCCCGCGCCGGAACCGATGCTTTCGACATCGACCAACGGCATGGTCAACGTCAGCCCGGTTTCGAGGGTCCAGGTGTCGGTCAGCGGAGTCTTGCCGCCGCGGATGGCGGCCACATCGGTGCTGGTGCCACCGACGTCGATGGTGAGCAGGTTCGGCGCGCCGCTGTCGTTGGCCAGCTTCACGCTGCCGCTCACCCCGCCGACCGGGCCGGAGACGAGCTGGAACACCGGTGCGCGGCCGGCGTCGGCGAGGGTGGCCACCCCGCCGTTCATCATCATGATCCACAGGGTGCCCCGGTAGTTCTGCTCGGACAGCCGGGCCATCAGGCGCTCGAGATAGCCGACGACGGCGGGGCCGACATAGGCGTCCAGGGCAACCGTTGTGGTGCGCTCGTGCTCGCGGGTGACCGGATACAACGCCGAGGTCTGGATGTATGCACCGGGCAGTTCCTCGGCGACGATCTCGGCGGCTCGTCGTTCGTGCGCGGTGTCGACGTAGGAGTTCATCAGGCACACCGCCACCGAACGCGCGCCCTGCTTTCCGAGCTCGCGCGCGGCCCGGCGCACGGCGTCCTCGTCGAGCGGGAGTAGTTCGGTGCCGTCGTAACGCAATCGACCCGGAACCCCGAAACGCGACTCTCGCCGGACGATCGGGCGTTGCTGGTGCGGGCGCAACCAGGTGGGATCGTAGAAGCGGTCGCCGAACTCGCGATGCATGCGTCCGATGTCGAGCAGGTCGCGGTGACCGCCGGTCGCGATCAGACCGGTAGGCGCGCCCGTCCGGCTCAGCAGCGCGTTGATGCCCACGGTATGTCCGTGCACGATTTCGGCGACGTCGGGCACCGCGACATCGATCGCCGCCAGGGACCGGAGGACACCGACCTCCTGCTCCGGAGTGGACAGAACTTTGCCGTCGCGTATCTCTCCGGTGCTCTGATTCAGACCGATGATGTCGGTGAACGTGCCACCGACATCGATGCCGACGATCCACTCGGCTATCTGCTCGCTGTGCGTCATTCCACGCCTCCGTGCCGTCTACCGCGGCCGATGGGCCGCTCTATGTCGCAGATCACTTTTCCGTGCGTCAGGCGTTGCGACATCTGGCGTGGGTAAGACTTTTGTACGACCTTCGGCCGGTCGACCCGATTCAGACCGGGAGCGGGCCGGTGGAGCCCGAGTTCCGCAGCCAGATCGAGACGGCCTCGGCCCGGTTGGCGGCACCCAGCTTGCGAAGCACGCGGGTGATGTGGGTCTTGACGGTGCCTTCGGAAATGGTCAGCCGGCGAGCGATCTTCGCGTTGGAATCGCCTGCAGCGAGCAGCCGCACGATCTGCACCTCACGGCGGGTGAGTACCGAATCGTCGTCGCGGCTCACCGCGACGGACTCGGCGACAGCGGGCGCGGGGGAACGCCATCGCCCGAGCCCGTCGAGCTGCGCCCGGATCGCCGACACCTCTTCCAGGACGGACACCCGCGCCAGATGCTGGCTCAACCCCTGGGCGAAGGACGACAACACCAGCTGATCGACCTCGTCGAGTACCCGCTGCTGGTGGTAGCAGTCCCCATGGACCAAGCCGACCACCTCGCCGTCGACGATCAGTGGTGCGATCCCGTAGGAGGAGGACTTGGTGATCTCCGCCAGCGGCCGATTGACTCGCGGATTGTCCTGCACCTCGTGCACGAGCACGGCCCGCGCATCGACGACCGTGTCATTTTCGACGATGCCGTGGTCGAGGATCGGAGGGTTCTCGCGGCCGACCGCCACGATGTCGGCCGCCCACCGCGGATCGCGGACGACGAACATCGTGTGCAGCCGCCAGACGCCGTCGACGGTGGATACCAGGGCACGGTCGAAACCGAGCCTGCACACGGCCTCCGGGACCCCGGTGAGCAACGAGTCCACCGTGGTCGCGCTACTCACTTCGGTGAGCGCGGCGTGCACCTTGCTCAGCCGGCGGGTCCGGTTCTGTTGCCGGATGCGCGTCTGCATCGCTTCGGCCGCGCGGATTCGATCGAGCAGCTCGATCAGATCCGCCAGCCGCCCGGGGGAGGTGCCGCCCGAATCCGCCTCGCGCAGCGCCTGTGCGGTCACCGCCTCCCAGAGTTCATTCAGGTCCCCGACGGCCATCCGCTCGTCGGCCGGATCGCGGTCGAGCACGGCATGGGCGTGCTCGGCGATCTCGGCGATGGTGGCCTTCAACTCGGTCACATCGGTGCGTAACGATGGACTGGACATTGCCGCCTCCTAGTGCGCTCCACCATCTCGGCCGGTGCCGCACGCGGTCTCCGACGGCAGTTCACCGAATCGCTCCCGGTACTGCTGTGCGAAGCGGCCGAGGTGGAAGAAACCCCACCGCATGGCCGCGTCGCTCACCGAAGATATTCGGCCGGAAGACAATTCGTCACGTACCCGGTCGAGGCGCACCGAGCGGACATACGCGCTGGGTGACATGCCGACCGCGTCGCGGAATCCCAGCTGCAACGCCCGTGCGCTGACTCCGGCGCGGGCAGCGAGCTCCGCGGTCGAGATGTCCGCATCCGGATGGGCGTGGATATAGGCGATCGCGTCGCGGATGCGCGCGGAGCCGACGCTCGGCGCGGATCCGGTCAGGGCCGGTGTCAGCTGGCTGGGGGCGGTCAGCAGTAGCTGCGTCATCAGTGTCGTCTCGAGCTCGCGGCAGGCCAGCGGCATCGTGGCGATGCCGCCTTCCCTGGCCAGTTCCGCATACACGAACCGAGTGGAGGCCAGCAGCGCACGCCCGGCAGGGGTGTCGATGGGAAAGGTGAGATCGAACCTGATCGGCTGGGGATCCCGGTGGCCGGCCAACCGTGCTGCGTGACGTTCGAAGACCTCGCGGCGCAGATTGATGTGATAGTGCGCGGCCTCGGCACTCCAGCGGATGGACACCGGGGCGTCGGGGACGAACGCCACCCCGGCCTGTCCCGCCTCGAACGATCGGCAGGTTCCGCGCTGGGCCACCTTGCTGTGTCCGGCGACCGAGAGGTTCACGTGATAGCACTTCTGCATCGGTGGGCCCTCGATCCGCGCAGTGGTGCCGTAGGACATCCGTCCGACGGTCAGGCTGTCCGACCGCGCCGTTTCCAGAGTGAAGTCGATGCCGAGACGCTCGTCGAGGACGAGGTCGTGGTGGGCGAAGGTGGCAGCCACGTGGTCGTGTGCGGCAGCGGGATCCTCCGTGTGAAAGGCGCTCACGTACGCCGCCGGCGCTGGCAACAACGGTGCACCCTCCTCTCGAGCGTGATGGGTGTCACATGCTGAATATAATATACATTCCGTGTGCGAGTAACCGCCCCGGGTTCGCTCCGGGGATATCGGGCCTTCGCCAGACGGATTGTGACCCGGATCTCTCGCTTCTAGCGTCGTCGCCACGGCACTCGGCCGGACATTCCATCGCCGTAGGAGGACCAGTGATGCCCGACGCATCGTCGCCACCCGAGGTGGCTCGGGAACCACGAGACGGGAACTGCCCACAGTGCGGCGCTGCCGCCCTCCGGGCGTACCCCGTAGTCGCCGAACAGGGGTGGGTGCAGGTCGTCAAATGCCAGAACTGCCTGCACTCGGTGTCCCGGGAGCCCTGGCACCGGCTCGGTCCCATCCAGCTGCTCGCCGATCTCGTCTGAGCCCGAATCACTGAGGAGACACCATGATCGCAGTCGATGTGGGTGGTACCTTCACCGACGTCGTCGCCTGGCGCGACGGCCGGATCCACACCGCCAAGATCTCCACCGACTACACCGAAGTGGCAGGCCCGGTGCTGCGTGGCGCCGAGCTGCTCGGCGTCGCGGACGCGCCGGTGTTCAACCACGCCAGTACACACGGCCTCAACGCCGTCATCACCCGGCAATTGCCGAAGATCGGCTTCCTCACCACCGAGGGCCATCGCGACATTCTCGATATGGGCCGGGTCTGGCGCCCTGCCGAGGCCATCCTCGACCCGCACTGGCGGCGCAGTTTCGGTGACGCGTCCCGGCCGCTGGTGCAGCGCTACCTGCGGCGCGGCATCCATGAGCGGATCACCGCGGACGGTGCGGTCCTGTTCGCGCTCGACGAGGACCAGGCCCGCACCGAACTCGAGGTGCTGCGCCGGTGCGAGGTCGCCGGCGTCGCGATCTGCCTGATCAACGCCTATGTCCAACCAGCACACGAGCTGCGGCTGCGGGAACTGGTGCGCGAAGTCCTCGGCGATGTGCCGTGCTCGATCTCGAGCGAAGTGTCGCCGCTGGCCAAGGAGTACGCCCGCGCCTCGACGACCGTCATCGACACCATGATGAAGATCATCTACTCCGACTACACCGCGGGTTTGGAGAAGGGGTTGGGCGAGCTCGGTTTCGCCGGGCAACTCAACTTCGCCGACTGTGCGGCGACACTGGTCCCGTCGGCGCAGGCGATGCAGCAGCCGTTTCGCATCGTGTTCTCCGGGCCGGCCGCCGGTACCGTCGCCTGCGCGCATTTCGGCGCGCTGATCGGGGAGAAGGATCTGCTGTGCGCCGATGTGGGCGGCACGTCCTGTGACATCAGCGTGGTGAGCGGTGGCGAGCCCTTCGTCAACACCACCTTCGAGCTCGAGCACGATCTCGTGGTCAATGCCCTCGCCAACGATATTTCCAGCATCGGCGCGGGCGGCGGCAGCATCGTCTCGATCGGCGCGGCCGGCGAGATCCGGGTGGGACCCGACAGTGCGCGGGCGCAGCCGGGCCCGGCGTGTTACGGCCGCGGCGGCACCCAACCGACGACGACCGACACCTGCCTGCTGATCGGGATCCTCGACGCCGACGAGTTCGCCGGCGGCGAACTGCAACTCGACGCCGGCGCCGCACGCCGCGCCTTCGAATCCCTCGACACCGAGCTGGATCTGGCCCATCGGGTCCGCTACGCCTACGAGATGGCGGTCAACAATATGGCCGAGGGCGTGTTCAACGTCGCCATCAAGAACGGTGTCGACCCTCGCGATTACAGTCTGGTCGCCTTCGGTGCCGCCGGTCCGATGCTGCTGCCCGCGGTGCTCGACACGGTCCAGTGCAAACAGGTGATCGTGCCGCCGAATCCCGGTCTGTTCTCGGCGGTCGGCCTACTGTCCACCGATCAGGTGTTCACGGTCGATCGCAGCGCGTATCTCATGCTGACCGGCGAGGCCGCGCCCGCCATCGACGCGATGTTCACCGACATGGAGGAGCAACTGCGCGCACGGACCGGCGGCGGATCGGTGCGGATGCTGCGCAGCATGGACGCGCACCTGGCCGGGCAGAGCTGGGAAACCCCGTTCGTGCCGGTCCCCAGCGGCACGATCGACGAGGCAGCGGTGGCCACCATGGTGTCGGCCTTCCACGACACCTACGAGGCACGTTCGGGCAACCGGTTCGAGATCATGCCCGTCGAGGGGGTCACGTTCCGGGTCCGCGCGGTGCTCGACACCCCCAAAGTGACATACGCCGAACTCGCCGAACGAACCGCGGCGGACGGACCACTGACACCGGTCCGCTCCGTGACCCTGCGGTACCTGGGCGACCTGGACGCCGACGGGGTCGGAGCCCAGCAGGCCCACGTCTACGACCGCTCGAGTCTGCGGGCCGGTGACGTGCTGGACGGTCCCGCGGTGATCGAAGAAGAACTGTCGACCACCCACGTCGGCGCGGGGCAGCAGGCCACGGTCGGCGCGTACGGCGAACTCGTGATCCGGAGGAAGTGACATGTCCAGTCCCACCACCACCCCCGCCGCTCCGCGGCTCAGGGACCTCACCGACGCCCAGTTCCGCGAGCGCTACGGCGGTGACCGCTTCAGTGCGACAGTGCTCACCAATCGGCTGCGGTACGCGGTCGAGCACATGTCGGCGGGATTCATGCGTGAGGCGTTCTCGCCCATCATCCGTGACTGGTACGACTTCGCCTGCACCATCAGCGGTCCGCCCGGCAAGGGCTACCCCATGGCCGTGGTCAGCAACAGCCTGGTGGTGTTCCTCGGCACCATGGGCGACGCCGTGCGAAACGCCGTGGAGGAATACGGGCCGCACAACCTGCGTCCAGGTGATGTGCTGATCTGCAACGATCCCTATCGCGGCGGAAGGCACGTCAACGATGTGGCGTTCACCCGGCCGGTGTTCGTGGACGGCGAGATCGTCTCCTTCGTCACCATGTGTGCCCATCAGCTCGATATGGGCGGCACTGTGCCCGGCGGTTTCTCGGCGACCAAGAGCAACGTCTACGAGAACGGCCTGGTGATCCCGCCCATGCTGCTGTGGTCGCAGGACGAGCCGGTGCGATCTACCTTCAGCCTGATCTTCGGCAACACCCGTTGGGGCGGCATGCTGCTGCCGGACTTCAAGAGCATCTTCCAGCAGTTGAAGCTGGGGGAGCGGCTGGTGCTGGAGAACATCGATCGCTACGGGCTCGCGGCCTATCTGGGCACGCTGGACTACGCCTGCGATACCTCCGCCGAGCGAATGCGCGATGCGATCGCGTCGGTTCCCGACGGCGATTACCCCGGCTCGGCCCTCATCGACGCCGACGGCCTCGACGACACCGTCGATTACACCGTGCGGGTCCTTGTGCGCAAACGCGGCGAGCATATGGAGATCGACCTGTCCGGCACCTCGCCACAGGCGCGGACCTGCATCAACTGTGGTGTTCTCGACGCCAAAACCGCGGTAGGCGTGGCCCTGACGATGCTGCTCGATCCGACGGTGCCGTTCACCTCCGGTACCTGGCGCAACATCGACATGGCCGTGCCACCGGGGACGATCGTCTCCTCGCTGCCGCCCGACGGTGGCATCATGATGTTCTGGGAGGCCTCCGGCGCGGTCGCGTCGGCCATCTTCGCCGCGCTCAATCCCGTACTCGGCGCCCAGGGAGTCGGCGGCGACTACGGCTCAACCAATACCCATAACGCCTCCGGTCTGCGGCCCGACGGCACACCGTGGACCTCGGCCACCCAGTGCGGCGGCGAGCACGGTCCGTGGGGTGCCACCCGGGCCGGTGACGGCGACAGCTACACGGTGCTGTTCACCCTCAACAATCTCGATCCGGCGACCGAGACGATCGAACGTGACTCGCCGGTGGTGCTGCTGCGCAAGGAACACGCCATCGACACCGGCGGCGCGGGCCTGTTCCGCGGTGGCGCTGCCAACCTCAAAGACGCGCTGTGGCTCACGGCGGGCGCGCACTATCTGTCGCCGTTCCGCACCAAGCAGGCCACCGGTGTGGGCGCCAACGGTGGCCGGGCCGGACCCACCGGCGCCATGTGGTTGTTCCCGCCCGATGCCGACGGCGGGCAGCCGGAGCTGCTCGGCACCGACGCGGAGGTCTACGCCCGCAGCGTTCCCGTGGCGGGTGTCCTCGACCCCGAGACCAAGACGCTCGATCCCGAGGGCACGTACCACTACTTCGCCGCTGAGCAAGTGTGGGCGACCGAGCCCAACACCATCCTGCGGTGCCTCACGAACGGCGGTGGCGGATGGGGTGATCCGTTCCAGCGCGACCCCGAACGCGTGCTGGCCGACGTCCGCAACGAGTACGTGAGCATCGCCGGCGCCGCCCGCGATTACGGGGTGGTCGTGGAAGGCGATCCGCACCTGGACCCCGAGGGCGTGCGCATCGACCACGCGGCGACCGCCCGGCTCCGGGCACAGCGGTCGGCCTGACCGTCCGCACCAACGCGCAAGACACAGAGGAGACAGTGATGAAGGGAGTCGTGTTCCCGGGAGACGGGACGACGGCGTTGCGGGATTTCCCCGAGCCAGAGCCGGGCCCCGGCGAGGTGGTGGTGAAGATCCGCGCCTCCGGGATGTGCGGTTCGGATCTGCACTTCTACCATGGCGCTTTCGATTTCGATCATTCGGTGATCCAGGGCCATGAACCGTGCGGGGAGGTGCACGCTGTCGGCGCGGGCGTCGAGCCGGCACAGGCCGCGGTGGGCGATCGGGTGATGATTCACCACTACTTCGGCTGCCGCACCTGTCGCCGCTGCCGGGCCGGCTGGCCGCAGATGTGCGAGACCGCAGCCGGCAAGACCATGGCCGTCCATGTCCACGGCGGGCACGCGCCCTTCGCGCTGGTGCCGGTGGCCGCTCTGCTGCCCTTGCCCGACGGTCTGTCGTTCACCGCCGGCGCCGCCATCGGCTGCGGCACCGGCACGGCATGGGGCGCGATCAAACGCCTCGGCGGCGTCTCCGACACCACAACCGTGGTGATCGGCCAAGGGCCGGTAGGACTTTCGGCGACCATGTTCGCGGCATCGATGGGGGCCAGGGTGATCGCCGTCGACATCGACGATCGGCGCCTGGCACACAGCACCCGCTTCGGCGCCGATGTCGTGGTGAATTCCCGGGAGCGTGCCCTGGCCGACGTGGTCGCGGGGTATACCGGCGGCCGAATGGCCGACGTGGTGCTGGAGACCTCGGGCCGGGCCGGTGACGACGCGCTCGCCGTGCTCGGCACCTTCGGCCGGGCGGTGTTCACTGGTCTACCCGGTGAGGTCCGGTTCACCACGCAGTCGGTCTACAAGAAGCAGTGGACCATCATGACGTCGTGGACCATGTCATCGATCGAGCAGGCGCGCTGCGCCGACTACGTCCTCGCCCACAACCTGCCCGTCGACGAGTTGTATTCGCACACCTGGACCATCGAGCAGGCCGACGAGGCATACCGCTGGTTCGACAAACAGGACGCGGGCAAAGGTGTCTTTCTTTTCGACTGACCGGCCGCATCCGCTGATTCGGAGACAATCATGACAACCACAACTCCTCCCGTGCCCGCGTTCGTCGGCAACGCCCAGCGCAATCTGATCGGCGGCCGCTGGGTCCCGGCCGCGTCGGGCGAGACGATCGACGTGATCAACCCCGCCACCGGCGGAACCCTCGGCACCATCGCCGCGAGCGGCCCGGCGGATGTGGACGCCGCTGTCGCGGCCGCACGGGCCGCCTTCGACGGTGAATGGCGCCGCTGGACACCGCATCAGCGGCGCTCGCTCATCCTGCGCGTACACGACCTGGTCCTGGAGAATTTCGACGAACTGGCCACGATCGAAACCCTCGACATGGGCGCGCCGCTGGCCCGTACCCGCAATCTGCGCGAATGGACCTCGCAGGTGCTGCAATTCTTCGCCTCCCAGGTCGACGCGGGCGCGGCCGAGACTCCGCCGAACTCGCTGCCCGGTGACTTCCTGACGCTGCGCTATCGCGAGCCCGTTGGCGTGGTGGGCGGCATCATTCCCTGGAACGGTCCGCTGATCGGGCTCTGGTGGATCTTCGGCCCGGCTCTGGCCACCGGCTGCACCGCGGTACTCAAGCCCGCCGAGGACGCGTCGCTGTCGGTGCTGCGGGTGGCGGAGTTGCTGACCGAAGCCGGCGTTCCCGACGGTGTCCTCAACGTGGTCACCGGCTACGGCAAAGACGCTGGCGCGGCGCTGGCCGAACACCACGGAGTGGACCGGATCGCCTTCACCGGATCGGTCGGCACCGCACAGACCATCGTGCGCGCCTCGGCCGGCAACATGAAGCGGTTGCAGTTGGAGCTCGGCGGTAAATCGCCGGATATCGTGTTCGCCGACGCCGATCTGGATCTGGCCGTTCCCGGTGCCGCGATGGGGGTGTACACCAACAGCGGCCAGGTGTGCGTAGCCGGTACCCGCATCTTCGTCCAGCGCCCGATCCATGACGAATTCGTTACGCGGATGGCGGAATTCACCAAGACCATCCGAGTGGGCGACGGCCTCGACCCGAATACGCAACTGGGGCCGCTGATCTCGCAGCGGCAGCTGGACCGGGTGTTGAACTACATCGACATCGGAAACGGCGAAGCCGAATTGGTGGCAGGCGGGCGCCGGCTGGGCGGCGACAAGGGCTCCGGATACTTCATCGAACCCACCGTCTTCGCTTCCGCGACCAACGACATGACGATCGCCAAAGAAGAGATCTTCGGACCGGTGGCGACGGTGATCCCGTTCGACGACCTCGACGAGGCCCTCCGACTGGCCAACGCGACCCCCTACGGTTTGGCCGGCGGTGTCTGGACGAGGGATGTCGGTACCGCGCACAAGGTCTCCCGCGGCATCAACGCCGGCACCGTCTGGGTCAACTGCTATGGCATCCTCGACCCCTCCGTCGGCTTCGGCGGTACCAAGATGAGCGGCTACGGCTGGAAGGGCGGCCGCGAGCACGTGGAGAGCTATTTGTACCCGAAGGCGGTGTACATGAATCTGGGGTGAATGGGCGGGCGCGCCTCGACACGGCTCTAGCACGGAGCCTGTTCATGCTCGTACGGGTAACAAGCGCGGTGCGCGAGGAGTGTCCGGCATCACCGTCGTCCTGGCCTGGCAACTATGACATCTCCTGCATAATATTTTTTATGGAGGTGGATCGAACAGTCGCGGGTGTGCTGACCGAGGCACCGTCCCCGGTCAGCCCCGGGTACCTCATGGCCCGGACGAACCCGGGAAAAGCCGACGGGCGCACGGAGTGAAGCGGCCGCCGGGTCGATTGAACGCCGCTCTCATCTATGTCGCGCTGACCTCGGCCGTCGTCAGCTCGCTCGGCATGCTGCTGGTTCCGACGATTTCGCATGAGATGCAGGTGGATGTGAGCACCGCACAGTGGATGCTCACCGTCAATCTGCTGGTCGGTGCGACAGCGACACCGGTGATGGGCAGACTGAGCGATGGTCCGCACAAGAAGCGTTTGCTGCTCATTTCCCTGACAACGATCCTCGTCGGATCCGTCATCGCGGCGATGGCGCCCGGCTTTGCCGTTTTCTTGGTCGGGCGAGCGTTGCAGGGGCTGAGTTATGGAATCGTCCCGGTGACGATCGCGCTCGGCCGCCGCTACCTGGCCGAAGACCAAGTCAAGGCCAGTATCTCGACCCTGTCGGTCACCGTCACGAGCGGGCTCGGCCTCGGATACCCCCTCACCGGCATCCTCGGCGCGGTATTCGGGTTCCGCATCGCCTTCTGGTTCGCCGCCGTGTTCTTGCTGACCACCATCGTGGTGGTGTGGCGTGTCGTGCCCGATGGCCCGGACCAGCGTGCCCCGCGCACAGCCTTCGATTTCACCGGCACGGCGTTGCTTGGCATCGGACTGGCATGCCTTCTCCTCGTGGCTGCCGAAGGCGCGCGCTGGGGCTGGGATTCCCTCTGGACCGCCGCGGTCACGGTATGTGCGGTCGTATTACTGGCCACGTGGTGTCGGGTCGAATTGCGTACCCCGCACGCACTGGTCAACCTGCGGGTGCTGCGCAACAGCGACGTACTGGTCGCCCACGGCACAGCGATCGGACTCGGCGCGGCGATGTATGCCGGACTCTCGATCGTCAGCCTCATCGCGCAGGCCCCGGAATCGACCGGATACGGTGTCGCGCTGCCACTGTTCTGGGCCGGATTCGTGATGTTGCCGCTGTCGCTGGGCAGTTTCGGCGCCAACCGCATCGTGCGTGCGGTCTCGCCGTACATCTCGATGCGCGCGCTGCTGCTTCCCGGTGCCGGTCTCGTGACGGCGTCGAGTGTGCTGCTGTTGCCGGCCCACGACGAACTGTGGGAGATCGTCGCCGGGATGTTCGGATTCGGCGCGGGCATCGGCACCACATACGCGGCGATGCCGGCCTTGATCGCACGCAGTGTCGCCGACCTCGAACTCGGCAGTGCGGTGAGTTTCAACCAGGTTCTCCGCACCGTCGGCGGATCTTTCGGCAGCGCCGCCTCCGGCGCGGTCCTCGCCGCCCACCTCGGTCCGGGCGGTTTACCGACGGCGGAGGGTATCCGGGTCGCGCTCGCGGCGAGCGCGATCGGGTGCGCATTGGTGCTGGGGATGCTTGTGATCGCCGCCCTGACCGGAAGGCGTCCCCGGCGTCGATGGCCGCTCTCTGCCGACGAGCCGTCGGAGGTGGGCCATCCGGACGGGCCGGGTGCACGCTCGGTGCGGAGAAGGACCCCGTGATCAGGGCAATGGCAGGGGAGACGTGGGGGTGAACGTCACCGGCAGTGCGGTCAGCGAGCGGTGGAACGGTCCGGGCCGCCAGCGGAGTTCACCGCCGGTGTGGTCGAGGTCCAGCTCGGGGATCGCGTCGAGCAGCTGGTCGATCGCGTTCTGGGCGATCAGGGTGCCCAGGGTCTGAGCCGGGCAGGCATGCGGCCCGATGCCCCAGGCCAGATGCGCCCGGTTGCCCCGGTTGTCCTCGGCGCGGATGGCGGGATCGTTGTTGCACGCGGCCATGCTGATCACGACCGGTTGATGAGCGGGCAGCCAGACATTGTCGATCAAGACCGGCTGTCGCGGATAGGTGATGAGCAGGTTCGCCAACGGGGGATCGTTGTACAAGACCTCGTCGAGGGCTTCCCGCGTGGAAATGCTTCCGCCGAGGACGCTGCCACCGAAGCGATCGTCACCGATGATGAGCAGCAGGGTGTTGGCGATCAGGTTCTGCTGGCATTCCAGCCCCGCCCCGTAATGGGTGAGCAACTGGTTGACCAATTCCGCGTCATCGAGACGGCTCGGATGCTTCAGCAACAGTGAGGTGATGTCGTTCCCGGGCTCGGTGCGCTTCAGTTGCACCAGCTCGAACAGGGCGTCGCTGATCATCGCGTTGCCCGCGGCGGCGTCGACGGTGTCGAACAGGGCCGCCATGCCGGCCGCCACCCGCTCGCCGATCTCCGGTGGACAGCCGAGCAGGATGTTGAGCATCTCGAACGCCACCGGGAAGGCGTACTGGCTGAGCAGGTCGGCGCTGCCGCTTACGCAGAAGGCATTGATCAATGGGAAGGCGGTGCGCTCGACCGCCGCGTCGATGGCATGCAGATTCACCTGGGCGAGGCACTCGGTGACCGCCTGCCGATACCGCAGCAGATCCGAACCGGCGCTGCGACTTCCGGTCGGGCGCCACTGCATCATCGGCAACACCGGGCAGTCCGCCGGGATGTCGCGCTGCCATGCCCTCGGATCGGCCGGAAAGTGCTCCGGATCATTGAGTATGCGCAGCGCCGTGTCGTAGGCGATGACGAGAGTGGCCGGAACCCCGGGGGCGAGAGCCACCGGCACCAGGGATTGGTGCTTGCTGCGCATCTCGCTATAGACGCGGTGCGGGTCGGCGGCGAATTCCGGTGCGTACAGCTGCACCCGTGGCTCGTCCGCCGGCATCGGGGATCCGTGGACTACCGGGCACTGTGCGGTGCTCGTGGGCGGGTGTTCCGTGCGCACGGGCCGGCTCCAATTCTTCACGTCGTCGTGGGGAGTGTGCCCCGATATCGCATTGAATATTAAGCGTAATGCGCAACTTCGTGGAGCTTTTGGGGAACGTCCGAAGAGCGGATCTCGGCAAGGAGCAGGGTTGTCGAACATGGAGTGTCGCCCGACCGGAAGTCGCAGCGCCGGTTCGGATCTGCTGCGGTATCGGCAGGCGGTCACCGAGTGCCTCGCCCAGGTGAATCTG
>NZ_JAAGVC010000006.1:0-24670 GCF_010858045.1 Nocardia cyriacigeorgica | reverse complement strand
ATTCCCGGCGGTCCGCCGGGAATCGACACGGTCACCTCGACCGCTCACCTACGGGCGTCGACCACCGCCGCCTCGATATCGAAATCCGTCAGGTCGACCCGATGCGTCATCCGCCAGTAATCGGCGACCCGCCACGGCATGTTGGTGACTACCCGGCCTGCGGCGTTGCGGTACCAGCTGCGCATGTTCCCGTAGCTCCAGATCATGCGGGCATGCGCCTCGTCGAGTTCCCGGTTGTACCGATCGTGCACGTCCTGTTTGCATTCGACGGTGGCCAGATCGCGTTCGATCATCGTGCACACCAGATCGGCGATATAGCGCACCTGGCATTCGGCGATCGTGATGAAGCTGCCGCCATGGCCGATATTGCTGTTGGGACCGTAGGTGAGGAACAGGTTCGGGAAACCCGGCACCGTGATGCCGAGGTAGGCCCGAGCGTCCTCCTCTCCCCAGATCTCGTGCAGCACCCGACCGTTGCGGCCACGCACGGTGACGGGATACAGCGGGCGGCGCGCTTCGAAACCGGTTGCCATGACCACGATGTCAGCGGGCCGCTCGGTGCCGTCTGCGGCCCGGACCCCGGTGGCCGTCAACTCGGCGACACCGTCGGTGACGAGCTCGACGTGCGGTTGACGCAGTGCGGCAAACCAACCGTTGTCCAGCAGCATCCGCTTGCCATAGGGCGGGTAGTCCGGCAGCGTCTTCGCGACCAGATCGGGCCTGCCGTCGAGTTGTTCGGTGAGGTAGCGAGTGAAGTACTGCCGATGCCGGTCATTGACCGGATTGATCGACCGTCCGCCACCGTCCCATGCTGGATCGACGTGCAGCGAGGGATGCACCCGGTCGTTGAAGGTCCAGGCCAGGCGGAAGCGGTTCCATCGCCGGTAATACGGCAGGTGCCGGTTGAGCCAGTGGACGTTGCTGTCGATGGGCCGGAAGTAATCGTCGCTGGGAGCGATCCAGTGCGGCGACCGTTGGTACACCGTCAGCGATTCGACCTTGTCGACGATCGCCGGGACGATCTGCATTGCGCTGGCGCCTGAGCCGACGACGCTGACCTTGCGCCCGGCCAGATCGAGGTTCTCCGGCCAGCGTGCGGAATGGAACAGTAGCCCGCCGAAGGTGTCGGCACCCGCGACCTCCGGCATCTTGGGACGATTCAGCTGGCCGGTCGCGGTGACCACGACATCGGCCCTGACCGTAACGCTCCCGCCGTCGGGTTCGGTGACGCGCAGATGCCACAGCCGTTCGCCCTCGTCCCACTCGGCCCCGGTCACTTCGTGTCCGAATCGGATCACCGAACGATCTACACACTCGGCTGCCATATCACGCAAATACGACTCGACCTCGTCGCGCTTGCCGAAGTGCTGCGACCAGTCGCGCGGGTAGAACGAGAATGAGTACAGCTGGCTCGGCGTATCGACTCCGCAGCCAGGGTAGTGGTTTTCCAACCAGGTGCCACCAACATCGTCGTTCTTCTCGAACACCACGTGCTCGACGCCGGCCAGATCCATCGCCCTGGCGGCGAGCAGTCCGGATACGCCGGCACCGATGATGGCCACTCGCATGGGGCGTTTCACCTCGGTCGGCCTGCGCGGCACGTGCGGGCGGAAGCCGAGTTCGTCGGCCATCATCGGTTCGAAGTCCGCGTGCACGGGCTCCCCGGCGACCAGCGACATCAGTTGCAGCAGTAGGTCTCCCGTCGGCGCGGGCACCGCGGGCGGCTGTCCCGCCGCCCACGCCCGCAGCGCAGTGGCCGCGGCCGCGCAGATCTCGGCGCGGATGTCGGGCGCGAGTCCGCCGTCGTCGTTGTTGTCGATCTGCGGCGCGCGGCGTGGCCGGTAGGGGTCGGCGAGCCAGCGGCCGTCGCCGGTCAGCTGGTAGAGCATCGCGACCAGGCTCGGGATATTGCCGGATGCGAGCTTCTGCTCGAGCCGGTCGAGGTCTTCGGCGCGCAGGGCGAGCGGGTTCGGTTCGGTCATCGGAGTGTCCTTCGTCGGTGGGTGGAATGCCGCGCGGTCGCCTCAGGCGGTGATCAGTGGCCAGAGTCCGTCGCGGCCCGCCGCGAGCGCGGCGGTGGTGAGCTTGTCGTCCCAGAAGCCGACCGAGCCGAACTCCGAGCGCCACGCGAGCGCGGCTCCGGTGAACTCGTGCAGCCGATGTTCGAGTGTGGTGCCCATCGCGCCGTGCACCTGATGGGCATTGCGCACCACCACCGAGGTGGCGTGACCGGCGCACGAACGCGCCACCGCGACAAGAAAATCCAGTTCTGGACCGCGCCAGTCGGTGCGGACGGCCGCCGCCAGGGCGGCCTCGGTCGCGGCCCTGGCCAGCGACGCCTGCGCGGCGATATCGGCGACCAGGGTTTGCACGGCCTGGAATCTCGCGAGCGGGCGACCGAACTGGACGCGTTCGCTCGCGTGCGTGACCGACAGTTCGAGGACGCGGTCCAGCGCCGCGCACACCTGCAACCCGCGGGCCAGCGCGCCGCGCAGCCACAGTTGCTCGATAGCGGTGTCCGGAACCGCGATACCGGTCAGCTGGGCCAGGTCCGCGGTCACGGTATCGCGCGGTTCGCCCGCGGTGTTGACGCCGCCGGTGATCCGTAAGTCGGCGGTGGCGACATCGGCCACCAGGTAACTCCCGCCGGCCCGCCACACGGTGACGACCCGGTCGGCTTCCCCGGCCCATGGCACACCGCGGGCGGTGCCGGTGCGGTCGAGCACGCACACGGTGCGGCGCCCGGCGTCGACGGGCAGCCCCGCGTCGTCGAGCAGCCGGCAGGCGAGCAGGTCGTGCTCGGCGAGGGGAACCCGCACGCCGTGCGTCGCCGCGGCGCGCAACAGTTCCGCGGCCTCGGTCCACCCCGCACCGCTGCCCCCGCTCGCCTCGCTGCCGGTCAGCCGGGTCAGGCCGAGGTCGGCGAGCGCAGACCACAGTTCGTCGTCCCAGGTGGCGACCTTTTCCGGCGGGTGCTGTTCGCGGTATCGGGCGAACACCGCCGACATCATGTCAGTGAGGTCGCGGTCTACCGCGGTCGTCGCGTTCATCAGCGCATCCCCAATCCCCGCGCGACGACACCGCGCAGAACTTCGTTGGTGCCGCCACGGAGGGTGAAACCGGGGCGTTGGCGGACCGCGTCGTCGATGAGCGCGCGATAGCGGGCGGGCGTATCGGCATCGGTCAGCAGATCGGCGAAATCGGCGATATCGCCCTCAGTGGTCGTCCCGAGTACCTTGACCACCGCGGCGGCGGTGTCGGCGGCGGGTTCTTCACGTTCGAGCGCCCCGGCGACGGCGCTCGACATCTGATGCAATGCCGCGACGCGCGCGGTCAGGCGGCCCAGGTCGGTGTGGCGGGGCACCGCACCCGCGGCCATGTGCTCCGCGGTTTCGGCCAGCAACGCGAACGTCGACAGGAAGCGCTCCGGCCCGCTGCGTTCGAAGCCGAGCTCGGAAGTGACCTGCCGCCAACCGTTGCCGATGGTGCCGAAGACCATGTCGTCGGCCACGAACACCCCGTCGAGCACCACCTCGTTGAAATGGTGCGCGCGGTTCATCGAGATGATCGGCCGGATGTCGACACCGGGCGCGCGCAGGTCGACGAGGAATTGGCTCAGTCCGTCGTGCCGGTGGGCGGGATCGACCGGCGCCGTCCGGGCCAGGCAGATGAACGCGTCGGCCCGGTGCGCCCCGGAGGTCCACACCTTCGCCCCCGTGATCGACCAACCACCGTCCACCCGAACAGCTTTCGTCGCGACACTGGCCAAATCCGAGCCGGAATCCGGCTCGCTCATGCCGATGGCGAAAAAGCACTCGCCCCTGGCGATCGCGGGCAGGAACTTGCGCTTCTGGGTTTCGGTCCCGTACTTCAGCAAGGAGGGAACGATCTGCCGGTCGGCGATCCAATGCGCGGCCACCGGAGCGCCCGCGGCGAGCAGCTCCTCGGTGACGGCGAATCGTTCGACGAAAGTGCGTCCGTGGCCGCCGTATTCGGTCGGCACGGTCATGCCGAGCCAGCCGCGGGCGGCCAGCGCGCGGGTGAAGTCCTCGTCCCAGCCGGTCAGCCAGGTGTCGATCGCGGCATCGAGGGTGCCCTTCGCGCGGTGTTCGGCGAGGAAGGTGCGGACCTCGGCGCGCAAGCCGCCGGTGGCGTGCGGATCCTCGGTGACCGCGGGTACCAGTCGGGGGATGGTCATGCGGTTGTTCCTTCCGTCGTCCCGTAGCTGCGTCCGCCGCAGCAGTAGACGAGCTGACCGGTCACGTAGCGCGCCTCGGGGGACGCGAGCCAGGCGACCGCGCCCGCGATGTCGTCGGGCCGTCCCGGCCTGCGCAGCGGAATGCGCGAGACGATGCGGCCGCGGACGCGTTCGGGCATCGCGTCGGTCATGTCGGTCGCGACGAAGCCGGGCGCGACCGCGTTGACCCGCAATCGCGGGGCGTAGGCGAGTGCCAGAGACCTGGTGAGGCCGACGATTCCGGCCTTGGACACGGCGTAGTTGAACTGCCCGACATTGCCGAGGTGCGCCCGTGAGCCGATGTTCACCACCGCGCCGTCGTCGGCCATGTCCGCGGCGAGCGCGCTGGTCAGTTGGTAGGTCGCGCCCAGGTTGATCCGGGCGACCTGCCGGAACATGTCCTCGGTCAGGTCGGCGACGAGCGCGTCGCGGGTGATCCCGGCGTTGTTGACCAGGACGCCGAGCGGTTCACCTGCGGCGTGGACGGCGTCACGGATGGCCGCGCGTCCCGGTGCGGTGGCGATGTCGGCCGCGACGGCCACCGCGTCCATGGCCGCGGCGCTGTCGTGCACCGCCGGATTCAGATCGACGAGGACGAGGCGATGTCCGGCGGCGGCGAGCCGGTGGGCGATGGCGGCGCCGATGCCGCGGGCGGCGCCGGTGACGAGTGCGATGGTCATGGCAGTGCCGCTCCCAGATGTTCGGTGCCGAGCGGGAAGATCTGACCGTTGGCGCCACGGGTGGCGACCAGTAGCGCGATCGACTCGGCGACAGTCCCCGGTGCGACGTCGTCGCCGACGGCGAGGACGCTCACATAGCAGTTGGTCTTCGTGCGCTCGTACGCCAGCGCGCGGGCACCGCCGAGCAGGCCGGTGGCCACCGCCGCGTCCAGGGGCGCGCCGCGACCCAGGATCGCCGCGGCCCGCACGACGTACACGACCGGGGCGCCGGCCATGACGGCGGCGCGGGTGAGTGCGAAGGCCTCGGCGAGTTCGTCCTCGGCCTCGGCCCAGGCGGACAATCCGGTGCGCGCCTCGAAGACCAGCCCGGTGGCCGGAACATCCTGGTCGCCAAGGTATTCCGGAAGTGCGGCGGCGAGATCGGTATCGCTCACCCTGGCCCTCATGCCGGCACCACCCGCTTCAGCAGGGAGACCATCTCGCCCTCCTGCACCAGCACGTCGTGCTGGTTGTAGACCTCGACGCGCTGCACCATCACGCCGCGGTCGGGCTTGGTGGTGGGTCGCAACTCGATGATCTCGTTGGCGGCGCGGATGGTATCGCCGATCAGGACGGGGCGGAGGAAACGCCAGCCGCGGATCTCGGCGAACGCCAGCAGCGAGTCACCGAAGATGTGCAGCCGCCCGCGCAGGCCGGTGACCATCGACAGGATCAACGCGCCGTGCGCGATCCGTGCGCCGAATTGGCTCTCGCGCATGGCTTCCGCGTCGGTGTGCAGCGTGTGGAAGTCGCCGGAGACACCGCAGAAGTTGACGACGTCGGCCTCGGTGACGGTGCGCCGCGCGGTGTCGAATCGCATGCCGAGCTCGGCGTCGTCGAACCACATTCCGGTCATGGAGAACCTTTCGAAGATGCCGAAGGAATGAGCGCGGGCGTTGCGCCGCGTCATACGACGCAACTTAATACCGTCTAGTCGGAACGTCAATATCGAAGAATGCAAGTTCGGAGGCTTGACAACAGCGACTCGGCGCTTCAAGGTACCAACTAGTCGGAACGTCCACGCCGCCGATTCGCCCATTCGCCGAACGGTGGTAGTGCGCCGACGGATATCGCACTCGAGTCCTGGAGCAGCAGATGGACACCTTGCCCGCCGATCAACCCTTAGCGACCGCGCCCATCGCCGACGAGGGGGCCCGCCAACGCCGCCGCGTGTACTTCGCCAGCGCCGTCGGCAGCGCGATCGAGTACTACGACTTCTTGATCTACGCCACCGCGGCCAGCCTGGTCTTCGGTCCCGTGTTCTTCGCGGGCGCCAGTCCGGCGGTCGGGGTGATCGCCTCCTTCGGCACGCTCGCGATCGGGTATGTGGCCCGGCCCTTGGGCGGCATCGTGTTCGGGTACTTCGGTGACCGCGTAGGCCGCAAGTCCAGCCTCATCTGGACGCTCACGCTGATGGGTGTCGCGACCGCGGCCATCGGGCTGGTGCCGACGCCGGACCGGATCGGCGTGCTGGCGCCGTGCCTGCTCGTCGCGTTCCGCCTCGTGCAGGGCGTCGCCGTTGGTGGGGAGTGGGCGGGGGCGGTCCTGATGTCGGTGGAACACGCGCGCACGGAGTTCCGTGGCCTGTTCGGCAGCGCCACCCAAACCGGGTCCGCGGTCGGGTTGTTGCTGTCCTTCGCGGCCTATGCCGCACTCGGCGGACTCAGTGAGGAGCAGTTCCTGTCCTGGGGCTGGCGGCTGCCGTTCCTCGCGACCATCGTGCTGCTCGGAATCGGTATGTACGTGCGGCTTTCGATCGTCGAGAGCCCGGTGATGCTGGCGCAGCAGCGGTCCGCGGCGGGCACGGGCGGGCCCGCTCCGCTGGTCGCCCTGCTTCGCCGGCGGCCGCTGCGGGTCCTGCTCGGGATCGGGGTGTACGCGGGACCGTTCATGGCTTACGCGACGGCGACCTCGTTCCTGGTCACCTACGCCACGACGCGGTACGGCGTGCCGCGGCACCTGATGCTCAACGCCCTCATGATCGCCACGGCGGGCATGCTGGTGACGATTCCGCTGTTCGCCGCCCTGTCGGACCGGGTGGGTCGCCGGCCGGTGTACATCACGGCCACCTTGCTCACCGTCGTGCACGCCTTCACCGTCGTCCCGTTGGTGACCTCGGGATCGTTCGTGCTCGTCCTGGCGGCCTACGTGATCGGTCTGACGCTGCTCAACGCCGCGGTGCTCGGCCCAGTGGGCGCCCTGCTGGCGGAGCTGTTCCCGACCTCGACGCGCTACACCGGAGTGTCACTGGCCTACCAGTTCTCCGGGGTGATCGGCGGCGGGCTCGGACCGCTGCTCGCGGCTACCTTCGTCGCACCGGGCGGCCCGGGGATCGTCGCGGTGTCGGCGATGATCGCTACGTTCTGCCTGGTGAGCGCCGGATGCGTGTGGGCACTGGGGGAGACGCGGCGGGCGGACCTGTACCGGGTCGGCGACTGATCGGTTTCCGCCCCGCCGGAACGCCCGGTTTGCTACTGTGCCGTACCGACCGGTGTGGTGCGAGCACCGGGACGACGCGGAATCGTGGCTGGACGGCGGGGTGCTGAGCCCTCGGGGTGCGGGAAAGGTCGTTGGGCCTACCAACCCGTTGGTATACAAGGTAGCGTCGGAACACCGTGGTCCGGCGTGAGAAGAGAGGCGTTGTGGCCAGAGAAGCGAAGTCCACCGGTGTCAGGCAGGGTACGCGCAAACGCAGGCCGTCGGAGCGCGATCAGCAGGCGTTGCTCGAGAGCGCGCGGCGACTGTTCGAGGAGAAGGGCTACGACGCCGCCGAGGTGCAGAGCCTCGTCGAGGCGGTCGCGAACACCACCGCCGCGAGCGCCGCCCGAACCGACGGGCGCCGGGTACGCGACCCCGAAGGCGCTCGCCGGGCGCTGCTCGAGAGCGCGGTGCGCTTGTTCGAACAGAACGGTTACGCCGCGACGTCGGTGCAGAGCATCGTCGAGGGCGCCGAACTGACCAAAGGCGCCTTCTATCACCATTTCGACAGCAAGGAAGACCTGCTGCGCCGGGTGCACGACGAGTTCATCAACTACCAGCTCGGTCGCGCCCGCAACGTCCTCGCCGACACCGGACAGTCCACCGCAGAGACCCTGCGGCGGTTGATCGCCGAAGCGCTGCTGGAACCGATGTCGCTGTACAAGTCGGAGATCACCGTCTTCCTGCAGGAGCGACGATTCCTCTCCGGTGCGGTGTTCAGCGAGATCCAGCACAAGCGCGACGAATTCGAGCAGTACTTCGTCGATGTGATCGAGCGCGGTATGAACGAGGGCGTCTTCCGCAAGCTCGCTCCCGCCCGGCTGGTGGCCTTCGGCATCATCGGCATGGGCGCATGGACCCACGTGTGGCTGGATCTGGACGGACCGGTATCCCCGCGGGAAATCGGCAACATCTACGCGGAGATCCTGCTGAAAGGGCTGCTCGAAACCGATGACGTCGATGCGCGATGACGCTCGCGCCGCGGCCGAAGTAGCCGATCCGAGATAGCGGAGGCTGGCGTGGTGGTGACTGTTCCGGGTGACGGCGGTGGGGCCACCGGTGAGCTGCCGGTGGATCTCACTCGTTTCATCGGCCGCCGTCGCGAGCTGGCGGCGGCGCGGCAGTCCTTCGAGCGCGCCCGCCTGGTGACACTGACCGGCCCCGGCGGCGTCGGCAAGACGCGGCTGGCGTTTCAGCTGGCCAGGGACGTGTCGAGGGCTTTCGACGAGGGTGTCCGGATCGTCGCGCTCGCCGACCTGCAGGACCCGGCGCTGCTCGGGCACACGGTCAACGCGGCGGTGGGCATCCGGGAGACTTCCGCGCGCTGGCAACTCGACACGCTCGTCGAATACCTCGGCGACCGGCAGATGCTGATCGTGCTCGACAACTGCGAGCATCTGGTCGAAGCTGCCGCCGAGCTGGCTGCCGCCCTGCTGCGCTCGTGTCCGCGCCTGCGCATCCTCGCCACCAGCAGGCAAGCGCTCAATATCGATGGTGAGGCGGTGGTCCCGGTCCCGCCCTTGTCGGTACCCGAAACCGAGAACGGATGGCATCGCAGCGCGGCGGCGGCGGAGAGCGAGGCCGTGAGCCTGTTCGTCGATCGCGCGGCGAGCGTGGTTCCCGGGTTCACGCTGAACGCGAGTACCCAGCCGCAGGTCGTCGAGCTGTGCCGGTTGCTGGACGGGATTCCGCTGGCGATCGAGCTGGCCGCGGTCCGGCTGCGGGTGCTGCCGCTGACCGAGCTGTCGGCGCGCATGGGTGACCGATACCGGCTGCTGACCCAGGGCAGCCGCACCGCCCCGGCTCGGCACCAGACCTTACGGGCCTGCATCGACTGGACTTTCGACCTCTGCTCACCCGCCGAGCGCCTGCTGTGGAGCCGGTTATCGGTGTTCACCGGCGGATTCGGGCTCGATGCCGCCGAGGCCGTCGGCGCCGGTGGCGAGATCGCCCGCGACGAAGTGCTCGACTTGGTCGCCGGACTGGTGGACAAATCGATCCTGACCCGCGTGATGGAAGCCAGGGAACCGCGCTACCAGATGCTGGAGACGATTCGACAGTACGGCGTCGACCGGCTCGACCCCGAGGCGCATGCCGAACTCGACGGCCGCCACCGCCGCTGGTTCGTCGCGCTCGCCGAGAGCGCGGACGCGGATTGGTCCGGGCCGCGCCAGATGGAGTGGCTCGAACGCCTGCGCTGGGAGCACGCGAACCTGCGGGCGGCGCTGAACTCCAGCCTCACCGCCGACCCGGCGGCGGGCATGCGGCTGGCGTACTCGATCGAGAACTATTGGCTGGCACGGGGTTTCCTGGCCGAGGCCAGGCAGTGGCTGGACCGGCTGGCGGCCGCAGGACTGGAGCCGACGATCGAGCGCGGGCGCGTCCTACGGCTCAATGCCTGGCTGGCCATCCTGCAGGGCGATCACGATGTGGTCCCGCGGCTGCTCGAGGAGGCCGCCGGCATCGCGTCGGCGACCGGTGATCCGCTGCTGTCGGCGTTCATCGACCAGACCTGGGGGCTGCTCGCGCTGTTCCGCGGCGATCTGGCGGTGGCGGTGGAGCGGCTCGAGGAAGCGGTCGCGCGGTTCGCTGGGCTCGGGCACCGCACCGCAGAGGTCCATTCGATGTTCGAGGTCGGGCTCGCGCTCAGCCTGGCCGGTGAGGGTGAACGCGCGGCGGCCTGGCACCGCCGTTGTTACGAGACCACTACGCTCATCGGCGAGTCGTGGTGGCGTTCGTTCTCGTTATGGGCGTTCGGTATCGAGAAGCTGCGGCAGGGCGATGTGGTGACGGCGGCGCAGCTCGAGCGTGAAACCCTGGAACTCAAACGGCGATTGGACGATCAGCTCGGGATCGCGGTGTGTCTGGAGGCGATGTCGTGGATCGTGGCCTTCGAGGGCGATGCCGAACGGGCCGCCCGCCTGCTCGGCGCGGCGGACGCGATGTTGCGCAAGGTGGGGATGGCGCTCGACAGCATTCCCCGGTTGTGGGCCTTCCATCTCCAAGGCGAGGACACGATGCGGCGCCGGGCCAGCGAGCGTCGTTTCCGCAGCGCGTATTCGGCGGGTGCGAGCCTGTCCACCGACGCCGCTGTCGCCCTCGCGCTCGACGGCGCGGCGGTGCAGGCTGTGGCCGCGCCTTCGCGACGACGTGAGGAGACAGGCTCGGCGCAGGAGACGCTGACGAGGCGGGAGCGGGAGATCAGCATGTTGGTCGCCCGCGGTCTGACCAATCGAGAGATCGCCTCCGCGCTGGTGATCTCGGTGCGCACCGTGGAAAAGCACGTCGACCACATCATGTCCAAGCTCGGGCTCGGCAATCGCACGCAGATCGCCGCCTGGGTGGCCGACACCCGCGACGAGAGTTGACGCGACGCGTACAGCGTTGGCCCGGGGCCGCGGTCGGGTCAAGATGCCCGCACCAGGGCTTCGTCGTACAGCCGCCAGCCCTCGACCTCGAAGCCGACGACGAATCCGGCGCGGCGCAGGTGATCGGCGACATCGTCGAGCAGCCGCGCCTTGTCGGCCCGATCCTGCGCTGTTCTGATGAGCGCACCCGTGGCCACGCCGACCCGGACCGCGTCCGCGATCAACCCCGCGAGCAGACGCGCCGAAGCGGGAAACGCGATCTCGATCGGCCGCGCCGGCTCGGGCTCCGGGTCGATCGTGGCGCGCCGGGTGGTGTCGATGCGCAGTAGCGGCATCGGGGCCAGGCCGTCCTCGTCGTCGCACCGGTTCGCCAGCACCGCGGCGTCGCGCAGGTTGTCGGCGTCGAGCGGACAGGGATACACCCCGGCCGGGATGTCGCCGGTGCGACGGAAGGCGGGTTCGGCGCCTTCGTCGACGGATAGCAGGGTGACGGCGGGCACTGTGTTCATGGCGATCGCTCCTGGTACAGGCGGGTCTGCGCTGGTACCAGAAGATCTTCGGCGCGCACGGATGCGGTGCCATCCGTAATCGTACGTATCTCGGTACGAATCCGGTGATCGCCGCCCGGTGCCGGGGATACGCTTCGCGAAAGAGCAAGACCCACCGCCGATACCGGCTGGTCGGAATTCTGGACCTGCCGAACGATAAGCGCTGATCGCCCCTTGACAAGGGGTCTGGAGCGCCGCAAGGTACCAACTAGTTGGAACGTAGTGCCGCACGTTGCGGCCGATTCCGAGACTTGGAGGAAATCGTGAGAGTCGACCCCGCTGCCCGACAGGAGTCGCCCTGATGCCCGAGCGTGCGTTCACCGACTGGCATACCCACGTCTATCTACCCGAGCACCTGGGCCCGGTATGGACCGATCGCGGGACCGAGCTCGTCGGCCGACCCGGTTTCGGCGCCGCCGATCTCGGCGAACATACCAAGGTGATGGCCGCGTCCGGGGTCGAGCGATTCCTGGTCCTCGGCTTGCAGGTAGCCAGAATCGGCATGAAAGTCCCCAACGACTATGTCGGTGAATACCTCGATGCCCACCGCGATCACGCGATAGGCGTGGGTAGTGTCGATCCCACCCAGCCCGGGGCCGCGGCCGAATTGCGCCGTGCCGTCACCGAATACGGGCTGCACGGGGTCAAGCTGTCGCCGCCGTATCAAGGTTTCCATCCGCACTGCGACGAAGCCTACGAGGTGTACCGCGCGGCCGCTGATCTCGGCATCTTCCTGATGTTCCACCAGGCCAGCGTGTTCGCGCCCGACGGCTGCAACGAGTACGCGTACCCGACGCTGCTGGACAAGGTCGCCCGCGACTTCCGCGACACCAACATCCTGGTCGCCCACTTCGGCAAGCCGTGGATGAACGAGACCGTCGAGCTGATGATGAAGAACCGCAATGTCTTCGCCGATGTCTCGACCCTGCCGGTGAAGACCTGGCAGTTGTACAACGGGTTGCGCCTGGCCGTCGAAGGCCACGTCACCGACCGGCTCGTCTTCGGCTCGGACTTCCCGTCGTTCGATCCGCGCGAGGCCGCCGACCAGTTCCTGGCCATCGCGGACCTCGAGATGCCGCTGCCCATCGCGCGCGAGGTCGTCGAGGACATCCTCTACAACCGGCCGTTCGACCTGATCCTGCGCAAGTAGCGCCACCCGCTCTCACGAAGGAGACCATCATGATCGAGTATCTGAACCCACCCGAAATCGGCGACTACACCGCCGCGGGCCTCTCGTCCGGCACCGCCACCGAGACGTTCGTCTACGCCGCGGGGCTGGCGATGGACCCGGCGACGATGAAACGCCGCGCGGACGCGACGACGATCGCGGACGAGACCCGCATCTGCCTGGACAATATCGCCACCATTCTCGCCGATGCGGGTCTCGGTCTCGGCGACATCGTCAAGACCACCTGCTATCTGCGCGACGACGCGCACCGCGGCGAATTCATCGAAGCCTACAAAGACGTGTTCGGCGCGGGCCCCTACCCCGCGCGCTCGACCTTCGTCCTCGGCATCGCCTCGGATCTGCGGGTGCAGATCGAAGCGGTCGCCGTGCGCGCGGAAGCGCGGTGAGCGCGATGACCTCGACGCCCGAATTCCAGAAGATCCGGCTCGAATATCGCGACGACGGCGTGCGGGTGCTCGAACTGGACGACCCGGGCAAGCGCAATGCCATCGGCCCCGCGATGCGGGAGGAATTGCTGGTTGCCGCAACATTATTGGCGAACGACAAGGACGCGCGGGCCCTCGTGGTGACCGGAACCGGAACGTCGTTCTGCGCCGGTGCGGACTTGATCGCGCTGTTCGACGTCGACGATGCGACTCCGGCCCAGATTCGCGAGCGACAGCTGTCCTACTACGACAGCTTTCTCTGGCTGCGCGACCTGCCGTATCCGACGGTCGCCGCGGTGCAGGGCCACGCCATCGGGGCGGGCCTGAACTTCGCCCTCGCCTGCGACGTCGTCATCGCCGGGCCCGCAGCGAAATTCGGCGCGACTTTCGCCCGGATCGGACTGCATCCCGGCGGCGGCTGCACGTGGTTCCTGACCGAACGCCTCGGGGCGGGACGGGCACTGCACACGCTGCTGCTCGGCACCACCCTCGGCGGCGAAGAGGCCTTCGCCCGTGGCCTCGCCGACGTGTTCGCGCCGGACGCGCGGGCCGAAGCGCTGGCGTTCGCGGCGTCGGTCGCCGCGTTGGAGCCCGCGCTGGCCCGCGACATCAAACGTGCGGTCGCGACCGCGGCGACCGGTTCGTTCGAGGTCACGCTCGGCTTCGAATCGTGGGCGCAAGCGGCGAGTTCGTATCACCCGGGGGTGCGGGAAGGGATCCGGGCGGCGGGTCGCAGCACGCGCGCCGCGAGTAAGGAGACGAAATGATCGACCAGGAGCAGTTCAAGAAGATCATGGCGTGCGCGCCGGGCCCGGCGACGATCGTCACCGCGACCGGTGCGGACGGCCGCCCGCAGGGGCTCACCGTGTCGGCGGTGTGCTCGGTGTCGCTGGATCCACCGCTGCTCCTGGCGTGCCTGGATCTCGGCTCCAACACCCTGGGCGCGGTGCGGTCGAGTAAAGCGTTCACCGTCAACTACATCGCCGCCGGCCGCGAACATGTCGCGCTGGACTTCGCGGTGAAGTCCGATTCGAAGTTCGACAGCCACGCCTGGTCGGCGCCCGCCGCCTCGATCGGTGGCCCGATCCTCGACGAGCATTGCGCGGCGTACGCGGTGTGCCGGGTCGAGCGGTTCGTCGAGGCGGGCGATCACGTGATCGTCGTCGGCGCGGTCGTCGAGGGCCAGGCCGGTGACAACCATGCCCTGGCGTACGCGCGCCGGGCCTTTTTCACGGCGGTGGGCGCGTGAGGGCCCCGGTCGTCGGTGTCGTCGTCGGAAACCCGCGCCCGGGATCGCGCACCATGACGGTCGCGATGGAGGTCGCCGAACAGCTCGCGGCGTCGATCGGCGGAAAGGTCGGCCCCGTCGTCGAATTGGCGAGCCATGGCCCGGCCGTGCTCGACCCCGGCGACGCGGACGTGCGCACCGATATGGCGACACTGAGCGAGGTGGACGTGCTCGTCGTCGCCTCACCGACGTACAAGGCCACCTACACCGGCCTGCTGAAAGCGTTCTTCGACCGCTACGGTCCGCACGCGCTGGACGGTGTCGTCGCCGTCCCGGTGATGGTCGGCGGGGCGCTCCACCATGCGATGGCGGTGGAGGTCCATCTGCGTCCACTGCTGGTCGAGCTGGGGGCGGTCGTCCCGACGCGCGGACTCTACGTCCTGGAGGCCGACATCGATCGGCTGCCGGACGTCGTGGCCGGCTGGCTGACTGGCGCGGTGGTCGCGCTGCAGGCAGTGCACATCGACGCCTGAGAACGAAAACAACTGAGCGGCAGCACTTCACGAGACGGTCTGCCGCGGCCCCGTCCTGCGTGCGATGCGCGGCGGAGCCGCTGTCGGTCCGTCGGGAACGGCCGGACTCGCCACATGGCGAGTCCGGCCGTTTTCGTGTTGTGCGGCCGTAATAGATACGTACGTCCAGGAATACGTAAGGAATACGTAATTGCGCGGTCGTGCGGGGGAGCGCCCCCGTGGAGTCTGGTGTGACGGTTGCCACTCGGCGAATGAGACGCATCGGCGGCCTTCCGTCCTTCCCGCCCGCCCCGCCACACGCGGTCGAATGCCGCGTCCGATGGGGCACCGCCCGGATCACCTCGGAGTAACCATGGAATTGGATCTTCTGTACGCACTCACCAACCGCTCGGGCGAACAGTCCTGGCACGACGTGATGCTCGAAACCCGCAGGCACACCCAGCTGGCCGATCGTCTCGGATTCGATCGGATCTGGCTGGGGGAGCACCACTTCGATGTCGATGGCACCGACGCCAGCCCCAACCCGATCATGCTCGCCACCGACTTGGCCGCGCGCACGGAGCGACTGCGTTTCGGGATGGCCGCTGTATCACTCACGCTGTGGCATCCACTGCGCGTCGCCGAAGACCTGGCCCTGCTGGACCACTTCAGCGACGGCCGCCTCGACGTGGCGTTCGGCAGGGGCATCCTGCCCATCGAGGTCATGAACCTCAATCCGGATGCCAATCGCTGGAACGGTGCCGACACCAGCCAGGAGATCTTCGATGAGCACCTGGCCATCGTCCGCAAGATCTGGACCGAGGACGCCTTCCGCTGGGAAGGCAAGCGCTACACCTTCCCTGAGCCGGGTACCAAGTTCATCCACTCGCCCGGTGCGCCGATGCCCGAGGGCTGGGTAGACGAGGACGACAACCTGCTCGCCTTCGGTATGACTCCGAGGCCGTTGCAGCAGCCGATGCCGCCGCTGTTCGCGGTGACCGAGTCGATGAGCGGATTCGTCGGCGCCGCCCGCAAGGGCCTGCGGCCGATCACCTGGTACCCGACCGGGAAGGTGCTCACCAACTTGTTCGAGAACTACCGGGACGAGGTGGCCGCGACAACCGGCGTGACACCGGCTCTTGGCGAAGGGTGCGGCGTGCTTCGGCTGTGCTGCATTGCCGAGACCGACGCTGAGGCCCGCCGGGTGGCCGAGCCCGCGATCGTCGAGTTCTTCGAATTCCTCTGCCGCGTCCGCGGAATCGGTGTGTGGCTCGACGCCGACGAGGATCCGGCCGACCCGCGCTTCCGTGCGATGGACCCCTGGGACCTGCTGATGGAGCGCGACCACCTGATGATCGGCTCCCCGCAGAGCGTTACCGAGCGCATGACCCGCCTGACCGAGACCCACGGCGTTCAGCACTGGCTGCTGCAGATGGGGGCGCCGGGCATTGCCGCCCCGGACGTCGATCGCTCCCTCGAATTGTTCGCCGCCGAGGTGATGCCGCAGCTGCGCAAGCTCGACGCATCGCTGCGGGTGGCCGGCTGAACCCCGCCGAGAGAAGAGAGAAACATCGTGACCGAGTACCTGAATCCCGGAGATCTGCTCTACCCCAGCTATGGCATGAACCCCGGCGTTGCGACCAAGGATTACGTCTTCGCGGGCGGGATGGCACTGGACCTGGAGACCCTACGTCGCAAGCCCGGGGCCGACTCCATCGCCGACGAGACCAAGATCGCGCTCGCCGAGATCGAGAGCGTGCTCGCCGCCGCCGGCTGCAGTCTGCGCGATGTCGTGAAGACGACGTGCTACCTCAGTGACGACTCCTACCGCAAGGAGTTCTGGGAGGCCTACACCGAGGTATTCGCGCCCGGGCCGTATCCCGCTCGTACCACCTTCGTTGTCGGCATCGCGGGCGACTGCCGGGTGGAGATCGACGCCATCGCCGTCCGCCCCCGCTGATCACCCACCAAACAGAGACAGGAGACCTCCATGGAATTCGGCATCTTCATCCCGAGTGCGCGCAATGGCTACATCATGTCCGAGACCTCGCCGCAATACTCGCCCACCTATGACCACATGCGCGAGATCGTGCAGACCGGCGAGCAGAACGGCTTCTCGTTCGCGCTGTCCCTGTCGTGTCTGCGCGGACACGGCGGCACAACAGGCTTTTGGGATGATGCGCTCGAGTCGATGACCCAGATGGCGGCGCTGGCCAGAGACACGACCTCGATGAAACTCATCGGTTCGGTCAACATCCTCGCCATCCATCCCGCCATCGCGGCCAGGATGGCGATGACCATCGACTCCATCAGCGACGGGCGCTTCTCACTGAACATCGTGCCCGGAGGTTGGCATCCTCGTGAGCTCGAGGTGCTGAAGGTGTGGCCGGGCTACGAGTACAACAACTACCGCTGGCAGTACGCGGGGGAGTACTGCCAGGTGGTGCGCGAGCTGTGGGAGAACGGCGTCACCAACTTCCAGGGTGAGTACTTCCAGTACGAGGACCTGCGGATGGGCCCCAAGCCACCGCACCACATGAACATCGTGTGCGCCGGCGCCTCCGATGACGCGATCAAGTTCACCACCAAGTACGCCGATTACTCCTTCCGTCTCGCATGGGGCGGGCAGGAGGCGCTCCGGGAGGTCGTCGACCGGTTCGGCGCGCAGATGGCGGAAGCGGGCCGCACGATCAAGCCGTACGTGGCGCTGGGCGTCGTCCTCGGTGACACCGACGAGGAGGCCGAGGCCAAGCTGCAGAACTACGTCGACCACGCCGACCTGGCCGCGATCGAGTACATGGTCAGCGGCGCGGTAACCGACACCGCGCAGGGCGGCACCTCCGAGATCCTGGCCAGCATGGACCGCAAGGGCGCGGTGCAGATGTCGACCGACTTCATCACCGGATCGCCGGCGAGCATCGCCCGCCAGCTCGACGAATGGGCCGAGATCGACGGCGTCGCCGGCTACATGCTGATCTTCCCCGACTACGTCGAGGACATCAAACGCATGGGCAGCGAAGTGTTCCCGCTGATGAAGAACTTCACCGCGACCACCACACCCGTCTCGGTCTGACCCGCGCCACCCGGCCGCCGCGCGCACGCGGCGGCCGGAGGCCATCGACAAAGGATTTCCAGCTATGACCACGACCCTGCACTCGGATGACCTGCGCATGCGGGTCGCCGAGGCACAGAAGATGTTGATCGGCGGTGAGTGGGTACAGGCCGTGTCGGGCCGCACGCTCGCGGTCGAGGATCCGGCGACCGGCGAGGTCGTCGCCCAGGTTCCCGCAGGGGACCGCGAGGACGTCGACCGCGCGGTCGCGGCCGCGCGCGCGGCACTGCGCGGACCGTGGCACCTGATCACCCCGCAGGAACGGGGCACGCTGCTCTGGAGGCTCGCCGACCTCGTCGAGGCCAATGCCCAGCAACTAGCCGAACTCGAAGCACTGGACGCGGGCATGCCGATCGCGGAAGCACGTTATGTCGACGTCGCGCTCTCGATCGAGATCCTGCGGTACTACGCGGGCTGGCCGACGAAGATCACCGGCGACACCATCCCGGTGTCGTTCCCGACGAACTTCGGTGGCCCGTACCACGCCTACACGGTGCGCGAACCGCTCGGCGTGGTCGCCGCGATCGTGCCATGGAACCTGCCGTTGCTGATGACGGTCAAGAAGCTCGCGCCCGCCTTGGCGACCGGCAACACCATCGTGGTGAAACCCGCCGAGCAGACGCCGCTTTCGATCGCATTGCTGGCGCGCTTGGTGCTCGACGCCGGAATCCCCGAGGGCGTCTTCAACTATGTCACCGGCTACGGCGAGACCGTCGGCGCCGCACTGGTGCGCCATCCCGGGGTGCACAAGGTGACCTTCACCGGCTCCGTGGACACCGGCAAGCTGATCGCGCGGACGGCGACCGACACGCTCAAGCGCGTCTCACTGGAACTCGGCGGCAAGTCACCCAATGTCGTCTTCGACGATGCCGACCTCGCCAAGGCCATCCCGTCCTCTGCGCTGGCGATCTTCGCCTGTCAGGGCGAGAGCTGCGTGGCAGGCTCCCGGTTGTACGCGCAGCGCGGCGTGTACGACGAGGTCGTCGCCGGTCTGGCCGAGCGCGCCCGCGCCATCACCCTGGGGCCGGGTCTGGATCCGGCCAGCGAGATGGGGCCGTTGATCTCCGCCGAGCATCGCGAGAAGGTGCTCGGCTACCTCGAACTCGGCCGATCCGAGGGCGTCGAAGTGGTGGCCGGCGGAAAGGCCCACGGCGACAAAGGGTTCTTCGTCGAGCCCACCGTGCTGACCGGTGTCGGTTCGCAATCGCGCGTGCTGCGCGAGGAGATCTTCGGCCCGGTGCTTTCGGTGGTGCCGTTCGACACCGAGGAGGAGGTACTCGGCTTGGCCAACGACACCGACTTCGGGCTCGGCGCCGGCGTGTGGACCCGCGATGTGAGCCGGGCGCATCGGTTCGCCGGTGCGCTCGAGAGCGGCCAGGTCTGGGTCAACTGCTACCAGGCCGTCGACGCCGCGCTCCCGTTCGGCGGTTACAAACAGTCCGGCTGGGGCCGCGAGACCTGCAAGGAGAATCTCGACGAGTACCTCGAAGTGAAGACCGTCGTGGTGAACCTGTGAGGCCACAGAGGATCTGGCGATGAACACCTACGACTACATCGTCGTCGGCGGCGGCAGCGCGGGATGCGTCGTCGCCGCCCGGCTCACCGAGAACCCCGACGTCTCGGTGCTGCTGCTCGAAGCGGGCGGCACCGAACAGCGGGCCGACGTCGAGACCGCGGCCGCGTGGCCGAGCCTGATCGGCAGCGATGCCGACTGGGGTTATACGACAACGACCCAAACGGTGACCGGGCGCAGCATCCCCGCCACCCGCGGCAAGGTTCTCGGCGGGTCGGGATCGATCAACGTGATGGCGCACTTGCGCGGTCACCGGCTCGACTTCGACGAGTGGGTGCGGGCAGGCGCCGAAGGCTGGAGCTACGACGAGGTCCTGCCGTATTTCCAGCGCAGCGAACATGTTCCGGACGGCGATCCGCGCCACCGCGGCCGCGGCGGACCGCTGCGGCCGCAACCGATTCGCGCACCGCACGCCTTGACGGTCGCGCACCTCGAGGCGGCCCGGCGCGCCGGGCACCAGGTCGTCGACGATCTCAACACCGGCGAACTGCTCGGCGCCGCCTGCCACGACCTGCTGCTGGTGGACGGGCGTCGGCAGAGTACCGCCACCGCCTACCTGCGACCGGCGATCGACCGGCCCAACCTCACGGTGCGCACCGGCGCCGTAGCGCGTGGGCTCACGCTGCGTGGCACGCGGTGCACGGGCGTGCGGTACCTGTGGGATGGGCATGCGGTGGAGGCGAGCGCATCGGGCGAGGTGATCCTCTGCGCCGGCGCGGTGGATTCACCGCGATTGCTCATGCTGTCGGGAATCGGTCCGGCACAGGAGCTTTCGCGACTCGGCATCGATACCGTCGTCGATCTGCCCGAGGTCGGCGATAACCTGCAAGATCACGTCATGCTCGCCGGGATCCGGGTGCGGGCCGCGCGCCCGCTTCCGGCGCCGAGCGGGAACTACGCCGAGTCCACACTGTTCCTCACGACCGACCAGGCACAGACCCGACCGGAACTGCAAATCGTGCAGATCCAGGTCGACTACCACCTGCCCTGGCAGCAGCCCGCCGACAACAGCTTCACCTTCGGCATCGGGCACATGCGCCCGCGCAGCCGGGGCACGGTGCGGCTGGCCGCCGCGGACCCCGACGTGCCCGCCGTCATCGATCCGCGCTATCTGAGCGATCCCGGCGACATCGAGCAGCTCGTGGCGGGCCTCGAGACGGTCGACCGCCTGGTGCGGACCGGCGCGTTCGACGAGTGGGGCGGAGTCTCGGAAGCGGAAGCGCTGCTGCGGCTGGACCGCCCACACCTGGAGCGCGCGATCCACGACGCGGTGAGCAGCTTCTTCCACCTGTCCGGCACCTGCCGGATGGGGTCGGACCCGGCCGCGGTCGTCGATCCGCGCCTGCGGGTCAACGGCGTCGAAAACCTGCGCATCGCCGACGCTTCGGTGATGCCGAGCATCGTCTCGTGCAACACCAACGCCACCACCGTGATGATCGCCGAAAAAGCGGCCGACCTGCTGCGCGAAGACCAGAGATTTCCCGAGAAGGAGACACAGAAGTGACGTTCACAGCACTGGATTCGATCGCCGCCAACCTGATCGACGGGCACTGGGGACCGGGGTCGGGGACCGCGGCCATCGAGGTCTACGACCCCGCCACCGGTAGCCGCATCGCCACGCTGGCGCCCGCGTCCATCGCCGACGCCGACGCCGCGGTGGCGGCCGCCGAGCGGGCCTTCCCCGAATGGAGCGCGCGTTCGCTGTCGGACCGGGTCGGCTTCCTCTACCGGATGCGCGCCCTGCTGGCGGACAACACCGAGGCGCTGGCCCGGGTGATCACCAGCGATCAGGGCAAGACCCTGGACGAGGCCCGCGGGGAGGTCGCCCGCGCCATGGATTTCCTCGAAACCGCCATCGCCGCACCGATGCTGTACCACGGCGAGAACATCAACGTCACCACCGGACTCGACGCCCGCCGGGTGCGTGAGCCGCTCGGCGTATGCCTGGCGGTGACGCCGTCGAACTTCCCGGTGATGAACACCGTGCAGTTCTCGGCGTGGGCACTGGTCACCGGAAACACGTTGATCGTCAAGGCCTCCGAGCAGGACCCGATCGCCTCGAGCGCGGCGATCCGGTTGCTGCAGCAAGCCGGGCTGCCCGCGGGCGTGCTCAACCTGGTGCACGGCCGCGCCGATGTCGTCCAGCATCTGATCGCCCACCCGTCGGTGCGGGCGGTCTCGTGCATCACGTCCTCGCCGACCGCCAAGGCCATCTACGCCCAGGCGGCCGCGGCGGGCAAGCGCGTGCAGGCCAACGGTGGCGCGAAGAACCCGATCGTCGTCGCCGTCGACGCCGACCTCGACCGGGCCGCGGCCGGCATTCTCTCCTCCTCGTACGGGATGGCGGGCCAGCGCTGTCTGGCCGGCAGCCGGGTCGTGGTGATCGGCGAGGTCTACGACGCGCTGATGGCGAAACTGGTGGCAGGCGCCGAGCAGATCGTCGTCGGCGCGGGCGCCGACGAGGGCGTCACCATGGGCCCGGTGGTGAGCGCGGCGAGCAAGGAACGCATCCTCGCGGCCCTGGCCGAAGCCGAAAAGCTCGGCGCGACCATCGTTCTCGATGGGCGCGGGGTGAAGCCTACCGGCGGCGCCGAGACCGAGGCGGGCTACTTCGTCGGCCCGACGATCGTGGCCGGACTCGACCCGCGCGAATCGGTGGAACGGCGCGAACTGTTCGGCCCGGTGATCAACGTGCACCGCGTCGACTCCCTCGATGCCGCGATCGCGCTGTCCAACGATACCGAGTTCGGCAACGCCGCGTCGATCTTCACCGCATCCGGCGCGGTGGCGGCCGAGTTCGAACGCCGGGTCCGGGCGGGCAATGTCGGCGTCAACGCGTTTCCCGCCCCGCCTGCCAACGTGACGATGGGCGGTTACGGCGAATCCTTCTACGGCGACTCGCACGTGTGCGGCGCCGCACCGCTGGACTTCTTCACCGACCAGAAGCTGGTGGTGTCGCGGTGGTGAACCCCGCCTTCGTGATCGACGCGGTGCGCTCACCCATGGGGCGCGCTCGCGCGAACGGTGCGCTGGCCGACGTGCATCCCGTCGAGCTGCTCGCGCAGGTGGTCTCGGCGCTGATCGCCCGCACTCGCGTCGATCCCGGCGAGGTCGAGGATCTGCTCGTCGGCTGCGTGACGCAGTCCGCGGAACAGTCCGGCAACATCGGCCGGATGGCCTGGCTCGCCGCGGGTCTGCCCGAGCACGTGCCCGCCGTGACAATCGAACGCAAATGCGGCTCCGGGCAGCAGGCACTGCAATTCGCCGCTCAGGGCGTGATGGCAGGGTCCTACGACATCGTCATCGCGGCCGGTGTCGAATCCATGAGCCGCGTCCCGATCGGGTCGAACCGCCAGGGCGCCGATATCTACGGTCCGTCGGTCACCGAGCGGTACGCGCCTGGCCTCGTGTCGCAGGGCGTGGCGGCCGAACTCGTCGCGCAGCGGTGGGGGATCGGGCGGGCCCGGCTCGACGAATTCGCCGCGCGCTCGCACGAACTGGCGCACGCCGCCGATGCGGCGGGTGCGTTCCGGCGGGAGATCGTGCCGGTCACGGTGCCCGGCACCGGGGCGGTCGTGGACCGTGACGAGACCATCCGGCCCGGGACCACCGCCGACAAGATCAGCGGTCTGGCACCGGCGTTCCGCACCGACGAACTCGCCGAGCGGTTCCCCGAACTCGACTGGCGGGTGACCGCGGCGAGCTCGTCGCAGTTGACCGACGGCGCGAGCGCGGTGCTGATCGCGAGCGAGCGCGCCGCCGGGCGGATGGGGTGGCAGCCCCGAGCGCGGTTCCACGGGTTCCACGCCTGCGGCGACGACCCGCTGCTGATGCTGACCGCGCCGATCGCGGCGACCAGGACGCTGCTCGCCCGCACGGGGCTCGGTCTCGACGACATCGATCATGTCGAAGTGAACGAGGCGTTCGCGTCGGTTCCACTGGCCTGGGCGGACGAACTACATGCCGATCTCGACCGGCTGAACCCGCGCGGTGGCGCCATCGCGCTGGGTCATCCGCTCGGCGCGACCGGCTGCCGTCTGCTCACCACGATGCTGCACGCCATGGAGGACAACGGCGGACGATACGGCCTGCAAACCGTCTGTGAGGCCGGCGGCATGGCCAACGCGCTGGTCCTGCGACGGGAGTAGCGCGCCCATCCGCAGCCTGGCGCTTTCCGCCACCGGTCCTGGTCATTGGGTGGGAAGGATCGTTCCCAGCCAGCGATCGGCCCTGCCCCGGTCGGCGACACGCTCATACCTTTGCCTGTAGCCCCACAGAACAGGAGAGGAACTCATGGCAATCGACATCAGCACGGTAGCGGTCAAGGGTTGGGCGTGGGATATCGCCACCGACATCTATTTCCCGCCGGGTTTCGACGAGTCGAAGGTGTATCCCACCATCGTCTCCGCGCACCCGACCGGCAGTTGTAAGGCTCAGACCTCGGGCAACATCTACGGCAAGGCGCTGGCCGAGGCGGGTTTCGTGGTGGCGGCCTTCGACGCGAGCTTCCAGGGTGACAGCGGCGGTGATCCGCGGTCGGTCGAGGATCCCGGTTTCCGGACCAGCGACTTCAGCTTCGTGATCGACCACCTCGTGACCTTGCCCTACGTCGACGCGGACAACATCGGCGTGCTCGCGATCTGCGGTGGTGCGGGTTACGCGGTGGCAGCCACCAAGATCGATCGCCGGATCAAGGCGCTCGGCACCGTCGTCGGAAGCAACGTCGGCCGCCTGATGCGTGAAGGCTTCTCCGAGTACAACCCGATGGGCATGCTCGAGGCCATCGCCGCGCAGCGCACCGCGGAGGCCCGCGGCCAGGCTCAGGTGATCAACGATCTGCTGCCTCCGTCGGTGGACGCGGCAAAGCAGGCCGGTATCACCGATATCGACGTGGTGGAGGCCACCGAGTACTACAAGACCGATCGTGGCCAGGCCCCCGGCGGCAAGACCAGCTTCAACTTCGGTCGTCAGGCGGCCCTGGCCGACTGGGATGCCTACGACCGGGTCGAAGTTTTCCTGACCCAGCCGCTGTGCGTCGTGATCGGCGACAAGCCGGGCGCCTTCGCCTCGCAGCGGCTGAGCATGGAACTGTACGGGCGTGCCGCGTCGAAGGACAAGCAACTCGTCGTGGTCGAGGGTGCTTCGCATTACGACCTGTACGACCAGCCCGGCCCCACCGGTGTCGCACTGGAGAACCTGGTGCCGTTCTTCCGTAAGCACCTGAGCTGAGTCCGTCGACTCCGCACGTGAGGCGAGGGCCACCGGTATTCCGGTGGCCCTG
>NZ_JAAGVC010000059.1 GCF_010858045.1 Nocardia cyriacigeorgica | reverse complement strand
CCCAACCCGGCGCCGCCCACGACAGTGGCGGGGCCAGAAGTGAGTCCCTTGAAACCGGCGCCGTCGGGGGCGATCACTTGGGTGGGGCGGCGGTTGTCGTCGTAGTCGGTGCGGGTGCGGGCGCCTGCCGGGTCGATGTGTTCGATTAGGCGGAGGTCGGCGTTGAAGATGAACGTGGTTGCCGCGCCGAGGGAATCGGTGTGGATGGTGCGGTGGGTCGTGGCGTCGGGGGTGGTGAAGTAGTCGAAGGTGGCGTTGAGGATGTTTGAGTTGCCGTGCTGGGCTACGACCCGGCCTTCGGTGTCGTAGGTGTTGAGCATGCGGTTGCCGTTGGAATCGGTCCAGCCGGTCAGGCGATGGGCGTCGTCGTAGGAGTAGTGGGTGGTGGCGCCGACACCGTTGGTGACCGACACCAACTCACCGGCCTCGTAGGCGAAAGCCCGCACCTGCGTGAGGATCTCGCTGTCGCTGTCGCTGTCGCTGTCGCTGTCGCTGCTACTGCCGCTGCTGCTGCTGCAGCCGCTGCTGGTGGTTGTGCCGCTGCTGCTGGTGGTTGTGCCGCTGCTGCTGGTGGTGCCGCCGCTGCTGGTGGTGCTGCTGCTGTCGCTGCTGGTGGTGCTGCCGCTGCTGCTGCTGCTGTCGCTGCTGGTCGTGCTGCCGCCGCTGCTGCTGGTGCTGGCGCTGTAGTTGTTGGCGCCGCGGGCGTGACTGTCGTAGTCGGTGGGGTCAGTGCCGCCGGGATCGCCGCCGCTACGGCCTGCGCCGGTTTCAAGGGACTCACTTCTGGCCCCGCCACTGTCGTGGGCTGCGCCGGGTTGGGCGTGCCCACGGTGCGTGGCGGCACCCGGGCTCGTGTCGGTAGTGGCGCTACCGGTGTCGGCGGAGCCCGCATCGGTGGTAATTGCAGGGCCGACGACCGCGAGTGCGGTGACGCGCCCGTCCTCGGTGCTCACCCGCACCCGATACCCGCCGGTGTGGGTGATTTCCACCGGTGCGCCGTCGCGGTCGTAGTGGAAGCGGATGCGATTGTGGTGGCGGTCGGTGATCGCGGAGATGGCGTAGTTGCCGAGGAGCGCATCGAGCCCGCCGAGGGCGGGGGCGGGGGTGAAGTGCCAGGTGAGTTCGCGGTCGGGGTCGTAGACGCGGTAGCCGCCGACCTCGGTGCGTGACATCGGCCAGCGTTGGCCGCCGTTGCGGGGCAGGACCGGCTTACCGACTTCGGGGTGCGGGTAGACCAGCAGCAGGCCGTGTTCGCCGATGAAGGTGACGGTGTCGTCTTCGACGACGACGCGCATGTCCAGGGTCGCCGACCAGGACGGGCCGAACCAGCGCCCGAACCGGTAGCTCGAACGGTGCCGCCGCAGCAACACCAGCGGGAGCACCCCGGGCAGTTCGAGATCGGTTTCCGGGAGCAGGAATTCACCGGTCGCGACGTCGACGGGGTCGTTGCATTCGGTGACGTCCTTGGCGTCCTGGGTGTTCTTCGGCCCGCCTTCGGTGGCCTTGTCGCCGACGCCGTCGTCGGCTTTGGCCTGGTCCTGCGGTTTGCCCGGTTGATCTGGAGTGCGTTCCGGATCACCGGTCTTGGAGGGTGTATCGGTGGAGGCGGTGCTGGTGTCGGGAGATTTGTCGCCCGGCTTGCTCGGAGTGTCGGTGTCCTTCGGCTTGGTCGGGGTGTCGGTCGAGGCGGTGGTGGTGTCGGTGGAGGTTTTCTTCGTGCTGCTCGGGCTGTTCTTTCCGGTTTTGCCGAGGACCTTCGTGATGGCCTTCCACGCATTCTTCAGCTTCGCCAGCAGTGGTTTCAGTTTGGCGAAGGTGGAGGCGACCTTGGCGAACAGCCGGGCGATGGTGGTCATCGTCTTGGCGACATAGGTGGCTGCCTGGGCGGCGATGATCGGTGTGGCGGTGCCGAGGGAGAACACCGCCTCGGCGGCCCAGACCGCCAGCCGGCCGACGGTTTGGGCGACGATGTCGCGCACCGTCATCCGCACCGCCGCCACGATCCCGCCGGCCATCTCGATCGCCTGCGATGCCGCCGTTGCCGCCGCGGCGGCTGCCGCCAGTGCATCGGAGGTTTCCGCGGCCCGCGCCCGATACGCCGACGCCGCCGCACCCGACCAATTCGCGATATCCGCCGCGACCGCCGGCTTGTGGGTGTCGACAGCCGCACTGACCTGGGTGGCGACGTTTTCCCAGGTCTTGGCATACGCGGTGATCTGATCGGGGTCGCCGGCCACCCAATCCAACGCATCCTGCAACGGCTCGACGTGCTCGATCAGGAAACCGACACCGAACCCGGCCAGCGTCCCGAACGGATCCACCACCATCGAGGCGACCTCGAGCCCGGCGGCCGCGATCCCGACCCCGGCCTCGATCCACGACCCCGACGAGATCGCATCACCGACATCGGCGACCGACTCGAACAACGTGACCCCGGAATACCACTCGGTCGAATCCTCGGGGGCGGCGATCAGCGGGTTCGACTGCGTGTCGGTCACTGCGACTCCCCGTGACCGGCGGAAGATGGCACGGCGAGCGCCCCGGCCGCGCGCCAATCACGCGAGACCAGTCCAGCAAAACCGGTCACTGCGACACCCCACTACCGGCCGCCCGCACCGCCGCCGAGTTCGAATCATCTGCCTGGGCGAACGAATCCGCCGCCGCCCGCAGCTTCGCCGCGTCCTCGGTCAAGGCCGTCACCGCCGTCTCCAACGCGGTGATCCCCTCGGTCTCCACCGAATCGACGAACAACGGCGGCAGAAACGCGCACAACTTGCCGAACGCGTCCGACGGCGCCGAAACAGCCTTGGCGGCCTCCACCGCCTGCCCCATCGGACCGTTCAAGCCCTCGACATTCGAGGCGTGGGTGCGCAATTCGTCGGGCTGAACCTGCACCGGCTGTGCGTCGGACATCGACATCCCCCCGTCTAGCTACAGAACTGTTCGTCGATATTACCGATCTACACCAACCAACCTCGCTCGTTGCGCTGCTGGTAGTGCAGGTCGTCGCCGTCGACGGGGTTCGGGCCGGAGCCGGGCCGCCACCCCGCACCGGCGACCACAGCGCCCGGCGATGCCGTCTGCCTGGCCTCGCGCCAGAACGTGAGGCCGCGCTCGGCCTGGCGAGTGTCCGGGTGGTCCGGGCCGAGAAGCCGCAGGCGCCGCACATGCAGCGCTTCGTATTCGGTCACCGCACCTTCGGTATCGCCGACGAGGCCAAGCCATGCGGCCAGATTCTCCTGCGCGAGCAGCGTTTTCGGGTGATCGGGCCCGAGGATCCGGCGCCGCTGCGAAACCTGCTGCCGGTACTCCGCTACGGCTCCCTGCGGGTCACCGCTCGCCCCGTGCCAGAAGGCGAGGCTGGCGCGTGTCCGCAGAGTGTCGGCATGATCGGCCCCGAGCACCCGTTGCCGTTGTTCGAGCAGGATGCGGTAGTGGCCGACCGCGCTGTCGACGTCACCGGTACGGGCCAGCCAGTAGGCGAGATCGCTTCTCGTCGTGAGAGTGTCGGTATGATCCGGCCCGAGTGAAGCCGTCCGGTCGGCCAGTAGCGTCGTGAAGCCGCGCACAGCCTGTTCGGGCTGTCCGCTCTTGCCGTGCAGCGACGCGACGAGACCGCGCAGGGACAAGATCTCGGGGTGCAGCGGGTCGAGCACCCGCAGACGGGTATCGAGAAGAGCGTCGAGATCGCCGAGCGCGCCGGTGTAATCCCCGGAACGGCCGCGCCACCATGCCAGAGCTCGGATCGTCGCGACGGTGGCGTGATGATCGCGGCCTTGCACCCGCAACCGATCGGTCAGCAGCGCTGTCAACTGCGCGACGGCCGCTTCGGCGTCACCGCTGCACTGAGCCAGTTCACCGCGGGTATCGAGGGTATCCGGATGGTCCTGGCCGAGAACGCGCTCCTGCGCGGCCAGCACAGCGCCGAACCGCGCTACGGCGGCGGCGACATGCCCGCTGTCGCCGAGCCATGTGGCAATCCCCGCGCGGAGTCGGAGAGTGTCGCGATGGTCGGCTCCCAGCGCCTTCTCGAACTCCGGCAACCATGCTGCCCAGCGCTGGTGATTGTCGGCGGCCCGGTCGGTATCGGCCAGGGACAACGACGCAAGCGCGGCCGCCGAGTCGCCCGCCGCGAGGTGGTGGCGTGGCAGCGATGATCGCGCGTAGGCGGCGATCGCAGCTGTGGGCACGGCATCCGGTGCGTCGAGCTGAGTTTCGAGCGCACTGATGATCGCGCGATGGATGCGCCTGTCGTCGGAACCGCGGGGCCCGAGGACACCGGTCAACGCGGACGCGAATTCGGAGTGGATGATGCCGACCGTTTCTTCCGGCAGGCCAGGGCGCCCACGAGCGATGAGCGAACCCAGCTCGACGAGCAGGTCTCGGATTCGCGCCAGCGGTAGGTCGGCCCCGAGGGCCAGCAGCGCCGATCGGAGCACCGGAATCGGCAGGCTCGGCCCGATTCCGGCGGCGAGCAGGATCCGTATGGTGGTGTCGAGGACGCCCCGATCGGCACAACGGCGTTCGGCGATCTCCAGTCTGACCCTGATGAGCTCGCTGAGACCGGCCTGCCCGGGCAGGGCGCCTTCGTCCTCGGCGGCGATTTCGGTGAGCAGCCTTCCGAGGAGCCAGCCGCCGGCATCGAGGGCTTCCACCAGGTGGTCGAGCGTTGCGGAAGCATCGCGGATCCCTCTGGCGGCGAGGGCATCCTGCAGGTCGGTGCGGGTCGGTGCGGCGACATGGATACGGGTAGCGTGACGCAGTTCGTCGCCGGTGTCGGGCTCGGTACCTGTGCGGACGCCCGCGATGACATGCACAGGCGGCCGGTCCGGGTGGTCCGTCGTCAGTTGCCGGATGGCTGCGACAATGATGCTTCGCGCCCCCGGCTCGGGCTGGTCGAGGCCGTCGATGACGACGGTGACGCGTCGCCGGCAGCGGCGCAATGCACGCGCGATGTCGACATCGAAACCGGTGAGGTTCGCTCGCTCCGCACTGGTGAGTTCGTTCTGCGCAGCCTCACGTGCGGCGGTGTAGCCGGGCACTCTGCCATGCAGCTGGTCGACGATGTCGGCGGTGAGCGAATCGAGGGTGCTGGTGATGTCGAGGAAGACCGCGGCGGTGACGTACTTTTCGTTGATGTCCAGCTCGTCCACGAGATTCGGGCGGATCAACAGCGACAGAACTGTTGATTTGCCTGCGCCGGCGGGACCGTGCACCAACCGTAGGGGCGCGGGCCGGGCATTCAGTATGGCCTGGAGCGCCTCGCGGACAGTGGTGGTGATCAGCACTGCGGTGGTGAGCTGATCGACGAACCCCGCCGCTGCGTGGCCGGTGACGGCATGGCGATGCAGCGCTTGGTTGGGCACCAGCCACAGCCCCCGGTCGCCGAGGTTCGTCCGGATCGGCGAGCCTCGGGTGTGGGAGGTGTGGTGCGGGATCTGCCTCGGGCATCGCTGAGCCAGTGCGTCGACGAAGTCCGCGCACAGCAGCTGCGAGCCGGCGGTCGGCATTCCGGCGTCGAACATGTCGAGGAGGGTGCGGGTGAAGCATCCGTCGTAGGCGTTGTGGTCGCCCGAGGCGACCAGCAGTTCGAATCGGCCATCCACGGCCAGCATCTCCGGCCAGCGCGCTCCCGCGCCCGCCACGGCTTCGCCTGCCTCGCAGGCGTCCACGAGCACGATGAGTCCATCCAGCGACGGGTATTCGCCGAGGCGTTCCCTGATGGTCTGTGTCAGATGGATGGCGGTGTCGGAGTCCGCGCCTCGCGCCGGCGAGTCCTGGGCCAGCAGGCGAAAATCGGCGGTGCCAGAGGATGTCCCGTGCCCGAGAAAGAACAGCAGCAGGGTTGCGTTCGACACGTCGGCTGTTGCGAATGCCCGCTTGATCGCCGTTTTCAGCTCCGTGACGGTGGGATTCAGCACCAGCCCGGTGTCGATCACCGGTTGCCAGCCGCCTCGCCGGGTCACGGCGGAGTGGAACTCGGCGGCCAGTTCTTCGAAGAAGTTCCGCGGGGGCAGCGCGGCGCATTGCGATCCCACGATCAGCGCTACCCGATTCGCCACTATGCCACTATGAAGGCCGGGGGTGCTGCGGCACAACCGAATCCATTCATCTGGCTCGTTAGGGACTGGCGATGGCAACGATCGTGCTCGTGCACGGGATCGCGCAGGAGCAGTACTCCGCCGACACCTTGGAAGCCGCGTGGCTGCCCGCGCTCGCCGGCGGCGTCCGGACCAGCGGTGCTCATGCGTTGGCGGATCTGTTGTGGCGGCACCGGGCCGACGGCCGCATCGACACCCGCATGGCCTACTACGGCGATCTCTTCCTCAGCGCGGGCGCACAGGGCGGCCCGTCATCCGATCCCGGCGACGATGTCGCAGCGGAGCTCACCGAGAGCCTCGCCCGAGCGTTGCTCGAGAATGCGGCGGCATTCGCGGCGGATCCGCGTGATCGCGCTGAGGCTGCGCGCCGGCTGGGGCAACTCGATCCGCACGGTGAAGCGCAGGGAGCGCGTTCGGCGCTGCGTCCGGCGTTGAACGGGTTGGCGGCCCTTCGCTGGTTCGCACCGCTCGGCGTCGGGGTGGCCGGCCGCACTGTGTGGCGCGCTTTGTCGCAGGTCACCCGGTACCTCGGCGATGAACGGGTGCGCGCCGAGGCCCAGTCTCGGGTGCGCACGCAGATCGGTCCGGACACCCGGTTGGTGATCGGTCATTCGCTGGGTTCGGTGGTCGCCTATGAAGCGTTGCACCACTGCGAGCATCCGGTCGCGCTGCTCACCTTGGGTTCGCCGCTGGGGCTGCGCACCGTCGTCTATGACCTCCTGCGGCCAGCGCCACCCACTGTTCCTGTGGCGGTCACCCGATGGGACAACCTCGTCGACCGCGATGATCTCGTCGCTGCCCGCGTCGATCTCGCCGAACTCTTCCCGGCCGCGGCCGGTTCCACTGTCCTACCGGTCACCGCGCCCCTGGTCGACAACGGGGCCAAACCGCACGATGCGACGCACTACCTCACCAAATCCGAGGTCGGAGGGATCGTCAGTGCGGTTCTCGGGCCTGCTGCCGGAGACCGCTGGGTCCGTTGAGGATGAAGCAGGTGATCGGCACGGTCGGCTGCTCGATCTCCACCAACCACCCACGCTCGTTGCGCTGCTGGTAGTACAGGTCGTCGTCTTCGACCGGTCGGGAACGCGCGGCGGCGGGGGCTCGGAGGCGCGGAATCGCGCGAAGTTTGCAGAGTGAGATATTCGAATTGACTGCGAGTCATGGAAAGTGGCCTTTGTCGAGGGCATGTGGGCATGACGCGATATGTGAAATCGGGCGGTGGATACCCGGCGGGACAGCGGGAATCGGTAGTGCCGAACGGGCGCGAAAAGTATTGTCGCCGGGTAGTTCGCAGTGAATACCGAAGGGAATATTCCGCGCGGAATATTCGGCCTGGTTCGACGGTGGATCGCATAGGTCGGGTTATTCGCTCAAGTACTTCTCGATGCCGTCCAGGCGGTCTGCGCGGAACAACTCGACGCCGTCGGCCGCATCGAGCAACGCCCACTGATCCTCGTCCGGAACGGGGATCAGTTGGTAGCCGGCGCGGCGGGCGCGCGCGGTGAGGAAGCGCAGTCGCGCGGCGGTCGCTCGGTCGGTGTGCGGGTGCTCGTTCACTGGCCTCGGCTCCTGTTCTCGGCGTCGGGCTGCCAGTTGCGCAGGGCATCGGCGAACCGGGTCAATGTTCGAGTATCGGTGATGATCGGGCAGTTCAGCGGCTGTTTCGGCGACGGTACCCCGGACCGGCCGGGGATTCGTCGCGGTAGTGACGTGCTCACGAGTGCCTCCGGATGCGTGGTTCAGAAACCCATATGCGGACGGTCGGCGGGAACCATGCGGCGATCCGCGACCAGCCGCGCCTTCGCCTGCTGCTTGACCGCACAGACCGAGACCAGACAGTCGATGTGCACCTGCATCACCAGATGCGCCTCGCCCACGGTCATGGACGACACCCGCTGATGATCGAGCACGGGATCTCCGAACATCGTTGCACCTCTCAACTGTCGAAACACGGATGAAGGAAAGTGCCCGGCGGTATCACCGAATGCGCGGTGCGGACCCGGCGCGCCGTGCGGAGGGGCATCGGCCGCGACGCGCTGTCCTATTCACCGCCGGACACGCAGTAAGTAAACACCGAGATTTCGTGTTTTTGGCGTGTCTGTATGCAATTGGCGCACAATGAATTTGATCCACCTGGACCGGTTGCTCCGAGTTAAATGACCGTTCCATCTGAGTTGACATGACGGTGAGCGAAGCTAACGAAAGGTGATGTTCGTGCCCGTGGAATCGAGTCCTTCGACCCTGCCGCGACGAGTGCTCGGACGGCGGTTGGTCCAATTGCGTGAGTCACGCGAACTGAGTCGTGCACTCGCTGCGCGCCGGGTTCAGATGGGCACACAGACGCTGTGGCGCTTGGAGTCCGGGCGCAGCAGTGAAGTGAAGCGGATGGTGATCAACGCGCTGTGCGATCTGTATGAGTCGAGCGCAGACGAACGGCGCGAGCTGCTGTGGTTGGCGGAGGAAGCGAAGAAGGATGGGTGGTGGCAGTCGTATGTCGATGCGATGGTTCCCGAAGTCAAGCTGTATCTCGACCTCGAGCGAGCTGCCTCCACGGTCACCACGTGGCAGTCGGTGGTTGTGCCAGGGCTTTTGCAGATTCCGGCTTATCGGAGGGCAATGTGGGAGGTGTTCAATTCGCAGGGCCGCGCGGTGGACGGCGATCAAGAAATCGACCTTGTGGCCGAGCGGCAAGCCAGACTCGACGATGTCGACGGCTTTACGCTGAATGTGCTCCTGTGGGAGTCTGCGTTGTGTCACCGCATCGGCGATATCAGGGCCATGGCCGACCAGGTGGAGCACCTGATCGAAGCGAGTGAGCGGCCGAATGTGTCGATCCGCGTGGTCGAGTTCTCGGCTCCGAGCCATCTCGGCCTGATGACCAAGGACTTTGTGTACCTGGAGTTTCCGGAGCATCTGAACCCCGTGCTGAGTGAGCCGCCGGTGGTGTATGTGGAGGGTTACATGGGGGACCTCTACCTCGAGAAGCCTCGGGAAATCGAGCGCTATCAAGCCGCGTGCGCCAACATTCGGCAGGTAGCGTTGAGCGAGCGAGACACGCAGGGCATGCTCGAGGGGCTACTGAAGGAGTACCGATCGTGAATATCGACTTGGCCGGTGCGGTTTGGTTCAAGAGTAGTCGCAGCACCACCGGAAAGGAGTGCGTCGAGGTCGCCCACCTCGGGTCCGGCAAGGTCGGCCTCCGTGACTCGAAGAACCCGACCGGCCCCGCCCTGGTCTTCGGTCCGGACGAATGGGATGCCTTCTTGACGGGCATAGCAGCGGGCAGGTTCGATCGGTCCTCCTGACATTCGAGTCAGCAGTGATCAGCTGGGCGGCGTCGGGTCGTTCGTTGCGCTCCGAGTGGGCGATTCGGCGCGCACCCGCCCGGCGCCACGGGCCGGTTATCTGATCGGCTGACGCCGGAGAACCGTGCTCGGGCAACACCGATGGTCTCATGGTCAGAACGGCCGCACTGCCATCTGGATACGATGTGGCAAATCCCGGCCGTGATCGGCGCGCACCTCGTATCGTTGAGGGTGCGACCCGCCACCAGGAAAACTGTTCGGGCCCAGCGTATCCCCAGCGTCACGTGTTTTGCGGGTATCTCGACGGGATACCCCGGTGGCAGTGCAGGGCGATGCCGGAAGTACCCGTAGGCGCGGCGGTGGGCCGTGAGTGAGTTTCACCTGCGGTAATGCCGGAGAGCTCGACCCGGCGCTGCTCGGCTGCTCTTCCCAGCCGTCGAGTGGCGTCCACCCAGCTCCACCGTCATCACAGTTCGGTTCGACGAGAAGCAAGGAGACGGTTATGCAACTGCTGGACTTCTCAGCGAGCCTGATCGACCCGCAGGCGATCGTGGACGCCGGATACGCCGGCGTGATCGGCTACTTCTCAGAATCCCGGCCGGGCACCAACTTCGGCGCCAAACCCCTCCGCCGCGACTACTGCGACGCACTGCGCGCACACGGGCTGGAAATCGTCTCCAACTACCAGTACGGCAAAGGCGACACCTCCGACTGGCTGGGCGGCTACGACGCGGGAGTCCACCACGCGCAGATCGCCATGCGCTACCACACCGAGGCCGGCGGACCGCCGCGACGACCGATCTACGCGCCGGTCGATGCCAACCCCACCCTGCAACAGTGGAACGACCTGATCGCGCCGTTCCTGCGCGGCTGGGCCAGTGTGGTCGGACTCGAATGGACCGGCATGTACGGCAATGCCCGCTGCATCGAATGGGCGCTGGAAGACGATGTCGCCCGGTGGTTCTGGCAACACAACTGGTCCGGTGACCCGGCCCTCAATGTCGACCATCCCGCCGCGCACATGCACCAGATCGAGATCGACGCCCGACAAGTGGGAGGAGTGACCGTCGATGTGAACACGGTGCTGAAACCCGATTTCGGGCAGTGGTCGCTGGCGAGCTCGGCGCCCGCCCCCGAATTCCGTGAAATCAACGAGATCGGCGTGTCCCCGAACTGGCACTCCCGGGAAGGCACGCCGGTGCTGTGGTGGCTGCTGCACACCCAGGAAGGCAACGGCACCGCCGAATCGCTGGCGAACTACCTGCAGAACCCGAACAGCGGCGTCTCCTACCACTACACCATCGACAATTCGGTGACCGTGGTGGACGTCATCGACACCGACGTCGCGTCCTGGTCGGTGCTCGACGCCAACAATCGTTCGATCAACCTGTGCTTCGCCGGCAGCCGCGCGGCCTGGTCGCGGCAGCAGTGGCTGGACAACATGGGGCGCGCCATCGACGTCGCCGCCTACCTGGCAGTGCAGGACAGCCGCCGATACGGCTTCCCGGCGCGCATCATCTCACCCGCGGAACTCGGCGCCGGACGGCCCGGCATCGCCGACCACTACGCGGTCACCGAAGGGCTCGGCGTCGGCTCGCACACCGACGTCGGCCCGAACTTCCCCTGGGACGTCTTCTCGACGGCAATTACCAAGTACGCGAATGGAGCTGACATGTCCTTCCTCGAAGAAACCCTCACCAACTACCGAGGCGATACCGTCACCGTCGGCACCCTGCTGCACTACCTCGACAAACACGTCGGCCTCACCCTCGACCAGGTCGCCGGCCCCGACACCTCCCGAGGCGCGGACTTCCCCGGCTGGGAAGCCCTCGGCGGCCGCACCGTCGTCGAAGCCCTCGCTGCCATCGGCGAAAAACTCGGCATCGAAGGCTTCGGCAACCCCACCTGACCCGATTGGGTGGGGTCCGCTGCGACCACGCCGCCGTCAGCGGTATTCGGTGGCCAAATCGGTGTAATCACGCCACTTCGGCATCGGCTGAGTACACAGGTAGGCAGTGAAACGGTCGAGCAGGTATTGCCAGCGGGGGCCGACCTTCGCGGCATCGTCGGGGTGGACGTGGCGGCGGACGAGTTCGAGGTTGGTCACCACGCCGACCTGGCTCAGACGCAGCTCGAGGGCGCCGTCGCCGTCGATCCGGGCGTGGAGTTCGTTCGGTGCCGAGCAGTGATCGATGTGCACGGTGAGGGGGCCGGGGACGGGACCGTCGTCGGGTTCGATGACGAGGTCGGTGCCGGTGCCCGAGACCGCTCCGAACCAGCGCACGAGCTGGCGGGCCTCGGTGCAGGCCGCCCACACCCCGAGCACAGGATGCCGGAACGACCGTAGGTAGTGCAGAAGTACCAGCTCGTCGGGGCAATCGTGTTCCGGCCGCACTTCGCCGAGCATCGACGTCGTCGTCATCGGTGTACCTCCCGCGGTTCGCTGTCGCTGTCGAGAGTATTTCCCGTGGGCGGCTCGCGAATCGTTATTCGGTGCAATCGCTTACCGGTCGGCGCGTCGTGCCCACCCACCCGTCAGCGAGAGACGAGTTCGAGGGCGGCGGCCTCGATGGCGGTGTCGTCGAGCAGGACCGTGCTCGCGGCCGGCCCGAGCGGAACGAAACTGTCGGCGCTGGTCACCCGGGCGATGCGACCGGTGAATCCGGCGTCGAGCAGGGCCGCGAACACCGATTCGGAGACGCCCCCGCTGCGCCGGGTCTCGTCGGCGACCAGCACTCGGCCGGTGATCGCGGCGTGATGGAGCAGATCGTCGTGGGGGAGCGGGGCCAGCCAGCGCAGATCGACGACCCTGGCGTCCACGCCACGCGCGGCCAGCCTGCGCGCGACACGCACGCTCATCGGCACGCCGTTGCCGAAGGTGACGATGGTCAGGTCGGCACCGTCGCCGTAGGTCCTGGCCCGGCCGATCGGCACATGCCAGGGTGCGCTCGCCGGGGCGAGCCAGCCGCCGTCCTCGGATTCGTGCAGGTCACGGCGGTGATAGAGGGCGATCGGCTCGATGATGACACACACCCGCCCGTCCACCCTCGCCGCCGACACACAGGTGCGCAGCAGCGCGGCAGCATCGTCGGCACGGGCGGGTACCGCCACCACGAGGCCGGGGATATCGCGGAGCGCGGCGACGGAATTGTCGTTGTGGAAGTGGCCGCCGAAACCGCGCTGATACGCCAGCCCGGCGACCCGCACCACCATCGGATTGCGGTAGCGGCCTTCGGAGAAGAACTGCAAGGTCGCAGCCTCACCGCGCAACTGGTCGAGCGCGTTGTGCACGTACGCCAGGTACTGGATTTCCGGGATCGGCACGAAACCGGCGAGCCCGGCGCCGAGCGCGGTGCCGAGCACGCTCTGCTCATCCAGCAGTGTGTCGAATACGCGCCGCCCCCCGAAATCCTTGCGCAGCCCCTTCGTGACGCCGTAGACCCCGCCCTTGCGGCCGACGTCCTCCCCGAACACCAGGAGGTCGCTGTCGCGGGCGAGCAGGGCGCGCAAGGTGTGGTTGATGCCCTGCGCGAGAGTCAGCGGGAGATGTTCGGCCGGGCCGGTGGCCACAGCGGCGGCGGGAGCGCCGGTACTTCGCTCGACGTCGGCCTGCACCAGGTCGGGATGCGCCGGCGCGAGCGGCGCCATCACCTGTGCCGCGGAAGCGAGCTTCGGGGCCTTCGCGAGATCTTCCGCTACCTCGGCGACCCGTCCGGCGATCGCGTCGTATCGAGCCAGAACCTCATCGGGGGTACAGATTCCGATGGTGATCAGCATGCGCGCGGTGGCGGCGACCGGGTCGCACTCGGCGTCGGCGGCGATCGCGGTGGGAGCTCGGTAGGCGGTTTCGACATCGGAACCGGCGTGGCCGAGCAGGCGCACCGTGCGCAAGCGCAGGAAAGCCGGGGCGCGGTGCGTGCGCACCCAATGCACGGCATCGTTCGCGGTGGTGAAGGCGTCGAGCAGATCGCACCCATCGGCGTCGAAATACCGCAGGCCCCGCCGCTGACCGTAGGCGGTGGCGATCCAGTCCGGTGGCGTCGGCACGCTGATGCCGATGCCGTTGTCTTCGCAGACGAAAAGGATCGGTAGACCCACACCGAGATGCGCGGTGTGCACGGCGGCGTTGATCGCACCCGTCGCGGTCGAATGATTGGCGGACGCGTCGCCGAAAGTGCACAGCACCACCGCATCCCGCGGCCATTCCCGCGCGACGCCGAGCCGCACGCCACGGTCGAGCGCGAACGCCAACCCCACCGCTCGAGGCAGATGTGAGGCAATGGTCGAGGTCTGCGGGATCACCGCCGCGGCCTTGCTGCCGAACACCTTGTGCCGGCCCCCGGAGATCGGATCCGCCGACGCCGCGACAACGCCGAGCAATACCTCCCGGACCGGATCCAGCCCGTCCACCTGCCGAGCCCGCTGCACGAAGAACGCGCCCGACCGGTAGTGCAGCAACGCCGGATCATCGACCCGCGTCGCCATCGCCAACGCCGCGTTCCCCTCATGCCCCGAGGATCCGATGCTGTAGTAACCGAGCCCCGCCCGACCCAGCCGCCGAGCCGCGAGATCCAGCTGCCGACTCGTCACCTGCGAATCGAACAGCTCCACGCACCCACCGGCGCTGATCCCAGGAGCCACCATCTCCTCGGGAGCCCGCTTCACCCCGGGCACGGCCGCCCGCACTGCGGCTCGGAACCGCTGCTCGAGCTCCTGCTCACTCATCCCCGCGCCCCGCCGATGTCCCGCGCGCTCATCACCGAGCGCTGCGACCGCTCGATGTCACAGGTCATGATCGCCAGCCTACGACCGTCCGGCGTCCTGCTGCCCGCGCCGCGCGGGGCCGCACCGTCGGCGCCGGGCCGGGGAGCAGGCGGGCGTATGCGATTTCGGCGAGGGCGGCGACGCCGGACAAGAGTATTATTTTCCCTGTTCAACCCCGCCCCACGGCGCGGAAGTGACCTGCCGGAGGGCAGGGACTCCTCCGTCGGCCGGTTCCGCCGCAGTGGTCGTCGAAGAGCCATCACGTACGGAGGCAACGATCATGGGCATCGCCACGAGCATGCGGGAGTATCTCGACGGGCTGCACGTCCACTACGACGTGAGCACACACGACAGGACATCGACATCGGCCCGAACCGCACAGGCCGGGCACATCCCCGGCCGGCAGCTGGCCAAAGGGGTCGTGCTGAAGAAGAACGGCGGCTATATGGTCGCCGTGCTTCCGTCGAACCGCCTCATCGATCTGGCCGAGACCGGTGACGTGGTCGGCGAAAAGGTGCGGCTGGCGTCCGAGGCGGAGGCCTCGGCACTGTTCCCGGACTGCGACACCGGCGCCATCCCCGTGGTCGCCGGGCCCTACCACGTGCCCTGCGTGGTCGACGACCAACTCGACCAGCGCGAGGACATCTACTTCGAGGGCGGCGACCACAGCACCCTCGTGCACGTCTCCGGCGCCGACTTCGCCCGGCTGACGTCGAGCTATCCGCACGGGCACATCACTATTTGAGCGAGCGCGGGTCCGAAGCTGTGCGGTAGTGCGCGCCCGTTACCGCAGCGAGCCGGCTGCGGCCCGGTCGAGCATCCACGTGGTCGACTCCGAACCGGAGGCACCGGCGGCGGGGATGTCGACCGGTTCGGCGCCGGCCAGCGCGGCCGCGACGGCATCGGCCTTCGCCCCACCGGCCACCACGAGCACCACGTGCCGGGCGTGCCGGATCGCGGGCAAGGTCAGGGTGACGCGCACCGGGGGCGGCTTGGGGGAGTCGGTCACCGCGACGACCAGTTCGTGTTCCTCGCGCACCGCATCGGTATCGGGGAACAGCGAATTGATGTGGCCCTCGCCGCCCATCCCGAGCAGATGCAGGTCGAAGGCACCGTGCTCGGCGAGGTGGGCGTGTACGGCGGCAGAGTATTCGGCCGCCGCGGCCACCGGGTCGGGGTATTCGCCGTCGGAGGTCGCCACCGGATGCACCCGGTGCGGATCCACCGCCACATGATCGAGCAGCGCCTCGCGGGCCTGCTGGTCGTTGCGTTCGGCATCGCCCGCCGGGACGAACCGCTCATCGCCCCAGAACACATCCAGGCGCGACCAGTCGATGTCGCCGGGCGTCTCGCGGACCTTCGTCAACAGGTCGATGCCGGTGCCGCCGCCGGTGAGCACCACCGACGCCGAGCCGCGCTCGGCCTGCGCCGCCACCACCACGCCGACGAACCGTTTCGCCGCCGCCGTCACCAGCGCGTCGGCGTCGGGATGCACCTCGACGGTATCGCCGGGGAACTGCGAATCGGTGCTACTGGACATAGGTCACCCTTTCGATGCCGGCCAGTGCCTCGGCATAGATGTCGTCGGCGTCGAGCCGGCGCAGCTCCTCGGCGAGGCAGTCCCGAGCTTCCCTGCGCGCCAACGCGATCCGCTGATCCGGTTCCCCGGTGCGGGTGAGCGTGGCGGTGACACCGGTCTGCGGGCGGGTGATGCCGATCGACACCGTGGGCCGATGCAGTTCCACCCGCAGCTCCCCGGTGCGCCGGTACACCGGGCAGTGCAGGCGCCCGGCCAGCCAACCGGCCAGGATGTCGAGGGCCGGTTCGTCGCGCAGTCCCGACACCGTCACCGATTCGACCGGCTCGAACGGCGGCTCGTCCATCGCGGCCGCGAGCAGCGCACGCCAATAGGTGATCCGGCTCCACGCCAGATCGGTATCGCCGGAGGCGTAGGAATGGCTGCGCTTCTTGATGGTGGCCTGCGGATCGGCCGCGAAGGTGGCGTCGGTGATCCGCCGGGCGGCCAACCGGCCCACCGAATCCTTGGACGGGTACTCCGGCGCTCCACGCGGCCACCACGCCACCACCGGTGTGTCCGGCAGCAGGAACGGGATGACGACGCTGCTCTCGTGATTGATCAGTTGCCCCTGCAACCGCAGCACGATCACCTCGGCCGCGCCCGCGTCCCCGCCGACGCGGATCTGGGCGTCCAACCGGGTCTCGGCGTCGCGGTCGCCGCGCGCCAGCACGACCACCCGGCAGGGATGTTCACGGCTGGCGTCGTTGGCGGCGTCGATCGCGTCCTCGGCCTCGGAGCTGTCCAGCGTGCACACCACCAGGGTGAGCACCCGGCCCATGGTGATCACACCGTTGCTCTCACGCAGCTTCACCAGCCGTTTGGTGACTTCGCCGGTGGTGGTGTCGGGCATGTCGACGATCACGGGCGCCGCCATTCCCGGCCGGTGCGGGCCAGCATCTCATCGGCCGATTCGGGTCCCCAGGTGCCGGCCTCGTACTGTTCGGGTTTGCCGTTCGCCGCCCAGTGATCCAACACCGGATCCAGGATGCTCCAGGACAATTCGACCTCCGCGTTCACCGGGAACAGCGACGGCACCCCGAGCAGCACATCCAGGATGAGCCGCTCGTAGGCCTCGGGGGAGGACTCGGTGAACGCCTCGCCGTAACTGAAATCCATGTTGACATCGCGCACCTCCATCCCGGTCCCCGGCACCTTGGACCCGAACCGCATGGTGATGCCCTCATCCGGCTGAATCCGCATCACCAGGGCGTTCTGCCCCAGTTCCTCGGTCATGGTCTGGTCGAAGGGCAGATGCGGCGCCCGTTTGAACACCACCGCGATCTCGGTGACGCGCCGGCCCAGCCGTTTGCCGGTGCGCAGATAGAACGGCACGCCCGCCCAGCGCCGGGTGTTGACCTCCAGGGTCAGCGCGGCATAGGTCTCGGTGCGCGAATCAGGGTCGAAACCCACCTCGTCCAGTAGCCCGACCACCTGCTCACCGCCCTGCCAGCCTGCCGCGTACTGACCGCGCGCGGTGGTCTCGTCCAGCGGTTCGACGAGGGTGGTGGCGGAGAGGACCTTGATCTTCTCCATCTGTAACTGGTTGGGCGCGAAGCTGATCGGCTCCTCCATCGCGGTGAGCGCCAGCAACTGCAACAGATGATTCTGGATGACGTCGCGCGCCGCGCCGATCCCGTCGTAGTAGCCCGCGCGCCCGCCGAGCCCGATGTCCTCGGCCATGGTGATCTGCACGTGGTCGACGTAATTGGCGTTCCAGATCGGATCGAACAACTGGTTCGCGAAGCGCAACGCCAGAATGTTCTGCACCGTCTCCTTGCCGAGATAGTGGTCGATGCGGAACACCGTCTCCTCCGGGAACACCCGGTTGACCAGCGCGTTGAGTTCGCGAGCGCTGTCCAGATCGTGCCCGAACGGCTTCTCGATCACCACCCGCCGCCACGGCGTGCGCCCCTGCACCTGCGCGGGCTTGGCCAACCCGTGCTCGGAGAGCTGATCGAGCACCACCGGGAACATGTCCGGCGGAATCGACAGGTAGAAGGCGTGATTGCCGCCGGTGCCGCGTTCGGCGTCCAGCCGCGCCAGCGTCGCCGCCAGCTGCGCGAAGGCCGCGTCGTCCTCGAAGGTGCCCTGGACGAACCGGATGCCTTCGGACAGGTGATCCCACACCTGCTGCCGAAACGGGGTGCGCGCGTGCGCCTTCACCGATTGCAGCACGATGTCGGCGAAATCGGCGTCGCCCATGTCGCGGCGGGCGAAACCCACCAGCGCGAAACCCGGGGGCAACAGCCCCCGGTTCGCCAGATCGTAGATGGCCGGCATGAGCTTCTTCCGGGACAGATCGCCGGTGACACCGAAGATCACCATGCTGCACGGTCCCGCGATCCGCGGTACCCGCTTGTCCCGTCCGTCGCGCAGTGGGTTACGCCACCCGGCCGTGGTCGCTGCGTGCCCGGTACCGGCCATCTGGGTCAGTTACCCCCGGCCGCGGACAGCTCCTGTGCGGTGGCCGAAAGCAGTTCCTCCCACGACTTCTCGAATTTGTCGACGCCTTCGCGTTCGAGCACCGCGAACACATCGTCGAGGTCGATGCCGACGGCCGCCAGCTTGTCGAACACCTCCTGCGCCGCCGCGGCGGTGCCGGAGACGGTGTCGCCACGGATCTCGCCGTGATCGGCGACCGCTTCGAGGGTCTTCTCCGGCAGAGTGTTGACGGTATTGGGGGCCACCAGCTCGGTCACGTACATGGTGTCCGAGTACTCCGGGTTCTTCACCCCGGTCGAGGCCCACAGCGGCCGCTGACGGTTGGCCCCCATGGCCGCGAGGTGGCTGTAGGTGGAGGTGTGCGCGCCGCCGTCGAAGACGTCCTGGTACTCCGCGTAGGCCAAGCGGGCATTCGCCACACCGGCCTGGCCGCGCAATGCCAGCGCTTCCGGCGAGCCGATCGCCTCGAGCCGCTTGTCGATCTCGGTGTCGACCCGCGACACGAAGAACGAGGCCACCGAATGGATGTAGGCCAGATCGTGGCCGGCGGTGCGCGCCTTGCGCAGACCGTCGAGGTAGGCGCCCATCACCGAGCGGTAGCGGGCCACGGAGAAGATCAGCGTGACATTGACGCTGATGCCCTCGGCGATCACCGCGGTGATCGCGGGCAGGCCCTCCTCGGTGGCCGGGATCTTGATGAACAGGTTGGGCCGGTCGACGATCTTCCACAGCTCCACCGCCTGGGCGACGGTCTTGTCGGCGTCGAAGGCCAGCCGCGGATCGACCTCGATGGAGACCCGGCCGTCCACGCCACCGGTCTGCTCGAACACCGGGGCAAGCACATCGCAGGCCGCGCGGACGTCGTCGGTGGTGATGGTGCGGATGGCCGCGTCGGCGTCGGCACCCTGCTCGGCCAAGGCCGTGACCTGGGCGTCGTAGGCGTGGCCCTTGCTCAGTGCGCCCTGGAAGATGGTCGGGTTGGTGGTCACCCCGACCACGCCGCGGGTCGCGATCAGTTCCGCGAGATTGCCGGAGTTGATCCGGTCGCGGGACAGATCGTCGAGCCAGACCGACACTCCCGCCGCACTGAGGGCGGCGATGTTCTCGTTCTGTGCCATGAGCACTTATCCCTTCACGTTGCTGAGCGTGCGCTGGGCGGCTGCCACCACGGCCTCGGGCGTGAAGCCGAACTCGCGGAACAGGGTCTTGTAGTCGGCGGAGGCGCCGAAGTGCTCGATGGAGACGATCTCGCCCGCGTCACCGGCGAACCGGTGCCACGGCATCGCGATACCGGCCTCGACGGTCACCCTCGCGGCGACCGACGGCGGCAGCACCTCGTCGCGGTAGGCCTTGTCCTGCGCGTCGAACCACTCCACGCACGGCATCGAGACCACGCGGGTGCCGATACCCTGCTCCTCCAGCGTAGTGCGCGCGGCGACCGCGAGCTGGAGCTCCGAACCGGTGGCGATCAAGATCACCTGCGGGGTGCCGGTGGAGGCCTCGGCCAGGATGTAGCCGCCCTTGGCCACACCCTCGTAGCTGGTGCCCTCCAGGATCGGCAGGTTCTGGCGGGTCAGCGCCAGCGCCGACGGGCCGTCCTGATGCGGCATCTCCGAGACGGAGAAATGCGAGCTGTGCTCGCTGCTGTCGCGTTCGAGGATGGTGCGCCAGGCGTAGGTGGTCTCGTTGGCGTCGCCGGGGCGGACCACGTTCAGGCCGGGGATGGCGCGCAGCGCGGCCAGATGCTCGATCGGCTGGTGGGTCGGGCCGTCCTCGCCGAGACCGATGGAATCGTGGGTCCAGACGTAGGTGACCGGAATGCGCATCAGCGCGGCCAGGCGCACGGCCGGGCGCATGTAATCGCTGAACACCAGGAAGGTGCCGCCGTAGGGGCGGGTGGGACCGTGCAGGGCGATGCCGTTGAGGATCGAGCCCATCGCGTGCTCACGCACACCGAAGTGCAGGGTGCGGCCGTACGGGCTGGTCTTCCACATACCGGTGGAGATCGACTCGGGGCCGAAGCTCGGCACGTCCGGCATGGTGGTGTTGTTGGATTCGGCGAGGTCGGCCGAACCGCCCCACAGCTCCGGCAGCACCGGCGCCAGCGCGGCGAGCACCTTGCCGGAGGCCTTGCGGGTGGCCATGCCGGCCGGATCCGGCTCGTAGGTGGGCAGATTCGCGGCCCAGCCCGCGGGCAGATCGCGGTTGGCCAGCCGATCGAACAGCTTCTTGTTCTCCGGGTTGGCCTGCGCCCACGCGTCGAAGCTCTGCTGCCAGTCCTTGTGCGCCTGCTGACCGCGTTCGATGGCCTTGCGGGTGTGCGCGATGACGGCGTCGTCGACCTGGAAGCTCTGCTCCGGATCGAACCCGAGGATCTTCTTGGTCGCGGCCACCTCGTCGCCGCCGAGCGCGGCGCCGTGCGAAGCACCGGTGTTCATCTTGGTGGGCGCCGGGTAGCCGATGACGGTGCGCAGCACGATGATCGACGGCTTGCCGGTCTCGGCCTTGGCCGCCTCGATCGCGGCCTCGATCGCGACGACGTCCTCGCCGCCCTCGACGGTCTGCACATGCCAGCCGTAGGCGGCGTAGCGGGAGGCGACGTCTTCGGTGAAGGCGATGGTGGTGTCGTCCTCGATGGAGATCTTGTTGTCGTCGTAGATCACCACCAGATTGCCCAGCTGCTGGGTGCCCGCCAGTGACGACGCCTCGGAGGTGACGCCCTCCTCGAGATCACCGTCGGAGGCGACGACGTAGATGAAGTGATCGAACGGGCTGGCGCCGGGCGCGGCATCCGGATCGAACAGGCCGCGCTCGCGGCGGGCCGCCATGGCCATGCCGACCGCGGAGGCCAGGCCCTGGCCCAGCGGGCCGGTGGTGATCTCGACGCCGTCGGTGTGCCGGAACTCCGGGTGGCCCGGGGTCAGCGAGCCCCACTTGCGCAGGTTCTTCAGATCGTCGAGTTCGAGCCCGAAACCGGCCAGGTACAGCTGGATGTACTGGGTGAGGCTGGAGTGGCCGCACGAGAGCACGAAGCGGTCGCGGCCGGCCCAGCTCGGATCGGTGGGGTCGTGGCGCATGACGCGCTGGTAGAGCACGTAGGCCAGCGGCGCGAGGCTCATCGCGGTACCGGGGTGACCGTTGCCCGCGTTCTGGACCGCGTCCGCGGCCAGCACCCGGATCGTGTCGACCGCCTTGGTGTCCAGGTCCGTCCAGTCGGCCGGATGGTTCGGCTGGGTGAGGGCGCGGATGTCGTCTGTCACTGACACGACCGAGGTTCTCCTGACATTGGTTTCGTCGACGATGGCGGGGTGGGCGGTGGCATGACGTACGGCAACGCCGAAAAGCGCGTGCCGGATGTATCCACCACCCTAGTTGTGCCCGCCACCGGCCGCGCACGAACCCAGCCGAAATCCGCCGCTCGGCGGCGTGGCGCACGGCCCGGCCCGCCCCGATGATCTGGTCCGCCGGGATCGGCGTGGTCGCTCGCCGTCGTCGGTGCTCGGGAAGTCGGGGCAGCTCGCCGATAGTGTGGCCGCCACCACGAAGCGGTGCCGGATCGCGTGAACTGCCGCTGTTCAGGCCGGGTTCGGGCGGTTACCCCCGGGTGAACGGCACCATGTCGGGGCAGGGGGCGAGGGTCGGGGCGGTAGGGGCGTGGGTCTACCATCGTCTGTAGTAGT
>NZ_JAAGVC010000058.1 GCF_010858045.1 Nocardia cyriacigeorgica | reverse complement strand
GCCGCGCTGTCGCACATGTATCTCGCGCTGTCGCTGGTGCAATCGGTGAGTCCGGCGCAGGTGTCGATGAAGCCGAAGCTGCGGACGCGGCTGAACTGGTCTTGCAGGGCGGCGACCAGCAGGAGGGTGAATTCGGCGAAACCGGTGACGGAGCCGGAGAGGTCGGCCAGGACGACGAGGTCGGGGCGGCCGTGTTTGCGGGCGCGGAGGACGGGGGTGACGGGGACGCCGCCGGTGGACATGGAGGCGCGCAGAGTGCGGCGCAGGTCGATCTGGCCGCGGACGGCTTTGCGGCGGCGGGCGGCCAGGCGGGTGGCGAGTTTGCGGGCCAGCGGGTGGACGAGGCGGCGCATCTCGGCGAGGTCCTGTTCACGGGCGCCGAGGAAATCGATGCGGTCGCTGCTGGATTCGACGCCGCGGCGGGCGATGTAGTCGGTGCCGCGCAGTTCGGCGGAACGGATGCGGGCCTCGGTTTGCAGGGCGGTGCGGAAGGCGCGCAGGCGGCGGTCGGCTTCGATGGTGTGCACGGCGGTGTCGAATTCGCTGGTGGAGGCGCCCATTCGGGCGACGATGCGTTCGGCGAGGTCGTCGGGCTGCAGTGCCTTCAGGGTCAGGTACGACGACCAACCCGCGCCGGAGGCGGTGGTCACGACGCCCGATGCGCCCGCGCCCTGTCCCCCGCTGCCGTAGCCGCCGAGTTCGGTGAGGGCGCGGCGAGCGAGTTCGGGTGTGGCGTCGGGGTTGTCGGCGAGAGTGGTGACCAGTTCGTCGCGCAAGGTCGCGATGGCGTCGGAATTCGGTTCGCGCACTTGACCGTACCCGCCGCGACCGAGGAAGTAGAGGTCGAAGAGCTGATCGAAGACCGCGCGCTGACCGTTGCGGCGCAGCAGGGTGGCGGCGAGGGCGGAGCGGAGGCGGTCGGTGTTGTCGGTGCCGAGCGCGACAATCGCTTCGGCGGCATCGATGGTTTCGCTGGGGCCGGCGTTGATGCCGTGTTCGCGGAGCAGCGTGACGAACGCCACGAGGCGGTCGGTCATCGATTCGTGGCGCGATCCGGCCTCGAGGTGGGCGGGTCGTGACGGCGTCACCTGTCGCCCCCATTCGGGGCTGCCCATACCCGAGATCCCCCGGTGCGGTTTCGGCGGTAAGGGCGTGGCCGGGAAGGGCGCGTAGGCGCTTCCGATAGGCGCCCGCTCGGTGCACCGAACCGGGCGGCGCCGTGACCCGGGGCCGCGCCTCGCGCCCTGCGAGTCAGCCGCACGCCGACTCCGCTGCCGCGTCTGCCCCATCCAGCTCGAGCCGCTCCACCGCGACCTGATGGTCGGACCGATGTTTCAACAGCACACCGAGCGTGGAGCGCACCACTCCACCCGTGAGTCGCCGAGTCCCCAGCGCGACGAGAGTTCGTGCCCAGTCGACGGTTTCGGCGACCGACGGCGCCTTGCGCAGCGGGAGCTGACGGAGCGCGCCGACGGTGCGCACGATCGGTTCGGCCAAGGCCGCATCGAGTTCGGGCACGCGCAGCCGGACGATGGCGCGTTCCAGCTCGGCGGTCGGATAGTCGATGTGCAGGTACAGGCAGCGTCGCTTCAACGCCTCCGATAGCTCGCGGTTGGCGTTGGAGGTCAGGATGACGAACGGTTTGCGGACGGCGCGGATGGTGCCGAGTTCGGGGATGCTGACCTGATAGTCGCCGAGCACCTCGAGCAGCAGCCCTTCGAGTTCGACATCGGCCTTGTCGAGTTCGTCGATGAGCAGCACGGTGGGCTCGGGGTTGCGGATGGCGGCCAGCAGTGGGCGCGAGAGCAGGAACTCTTCGGTGAAGACGTGCTCGCGGGTACTGTCCCAGCCCTCGCCCTCGGTGGCGGTGATGCGCAGCAGCTGCTTGGCGTGGTTCCACTCGTAGAGGGCGCGCGCTTCGTCGATGCCCTCGTAGCACTGCAACCGGATCAGCTCGGCCGCGGCGGTGACGGCGAGGGCCTTGGCCAGTTCGGTCTTGCCGACGCCGGCGGGGCCTTCGATGAGCAGCGGTTTGCCCAGATGGCCCGCCAGGAACACGGCGGTGGCGATATCGGTGGACGGCAGATAACCGGCGTCGGTGAGCCTGCGGGTCACCTCGTCCACCGAGGCAAAGAAGTTACTCATCGGTAGACAGTGTAAAACGCATCGGTCGCCGGCCTCGCTTCACCATGCGAGCGGCGAGGACCGCAGCTCGGCGATCGTCACGCCGCGGCGGCGTTTCACCAATCCCCGCAGGGTTCCCGCGTTCAGATAGCCGACCCGCGCCGCGACGGCGTCCAGCGTCAGATCAGTGGTGCGCAGCAGCTGCGCGGCACGCTCCAAACGGATGTCGTTGACGAAGTCGCGTGGTGACATGCCGAGTTCGGCCTGGGTGGCGCGCTGCAGGCTGCGCTCGGTGACGCCGATCGCCTGCGCGGCGGTGGAGATCAGGAACTGGTCGGCCAGATGGTCGCGCACCCAGCGTTCGAAGGCCGCGGTCACCGAATTGCCGCGGGCGACGATTTCGGGAAGCACGAAGTCGCTCTGCCTGCGCCCGTTGCCCGCGATCAGATATCGGCTGGTGAGTTCGGCCAGCGCCGGACTCACCGATTGCACCAGCGACAGCGCGAGATACATGTGCGACAGCGCGGCGCCCGCCGTGCTGACCCGCGGGCCACGACACAGGATCCGGCTCTCGTCGAGCGCGATCTGCGGGTAGCGGCGGCGGAACGTGGGGCCGAGCCACCAGCTGGTGGTGGCCGCGGATCCGTCGAGGACACCGGCCTCGGCCAGGAAGAAGGTCCCCGAGCAGGCGCCGGCCACATGTGTGCCGTTCTCGTGGACCTGCCGGATCCGATCCAGCACGGGCTTGCTGCGGGCCGAGGTCACCAGATCGACCAACGGCTCGGGATCGAGCACCTGCACCGCGGGCACGATCATCATGTCGGGTTCGGGCGTGCCGTCGACCAGTGGTGTGGTGGCGATGGTGTGCCCATGCCCGGAGGTGACGCTCTCGCCGAAGGACATGGTGCGCACCCGCCACGGCGCGGGTGGTGTGTCGAGCTGGTCGCGGGCCGCGTTGGCGGTGTTGAAGGTCTCCTGCAGTGCCGCCAGACCGAAGTCGGCCACACCATCCATCACGAACACCCCGACATCCATGTCGGGAATAGTACTGAACATGTCGTTTCCGACACTCGGTAATGGCGGACGGGCCGCATAGTGTCAGTTCAGTTCCAGTGACGGCCCGCACAGTTTCGGCCCCCTCACCCCCGGCAGCCCCCAGCCGTCGTCCGCCGATCGACACCCTCGGAGTCCCGCATGTCGCTTGCCACCAGCCTCGTCCACCACATCCGGTTGACGGTCACCGATCTCGAACGTTCGCGTGAGTTCTACGAGGACGTGCTCGGCTTCGAAGTGGCGGCCGAATCGCCCGGCAACCCGGCCGATCCACTCGTGCGCGCCGACCCGTTCCAGCTCTACGGCGGCGTGGTGTTCCAGACCCCCGGCGGGATGCTGCTCGGACTGCGGCCGGTGGCCGACCCGGACGATCGCTTCGATTCCGAACGCGTCGGTCTCGACCATCTCAGCTTCACCGTCGATTCCCGCGACGATCTACTGAAGGCCATCGCCCGCTTCGACGAGGCGGGCGTGGCACACGGCGACATCGTCGAGATGGATCAATTCGGTATCGCGATCCTCGGCTTCAACGATCCCGACGGTATCCACCTCGAACTGACCGCGGGGATCTGATGGGCGTACGGACCCGCACCTGTACCGAGGTCGACCTACCGCCGTTTGCCCAGCTCTGGGCCAGATGGGCGGCGATGTCGGCTGCCTTCGCCGCCGCCGGATCGCAGTGGGGGCCGCGAATGTTGCCGTCCCTGGCATGGTTCGAGAGCTCCGGCAACAGCGGCTCGACGCTGTACGCGCTGCCCGGCGGCCGTGCGGTGCTCTCCGGCGGCGTGTGGACCTCGGACGCGCTGCGATTCGACGACGACGCACCACCGCCGGTGCATCCGGAGCCGCCGGACTGGGCCGTCGACCCGATGCTGAACCCACACGCCGACACCGGGCTCACCGCGTTCTGCTACTGGTGGGATGCCGGACGCTGGTATCGCGCCGACTCCCCCTCGGTGGCGCAGGCGGCCTCGGCACTGCCCGGCCTGTGGACCACCGACTCGGTCGCCGAGCTCATCACCTGCCTGGCGACCGGCCGCCCCAACGACGAACAACGCGCGCACGCGATCACTCTGATCTGTGCCGCCGAGATCGGCGCGGTGAGCCATGACACGGTGGCAAATGTGTTCGCCGACAACGATTTGTTCGATCTGGACGCGGCCATGGATCAGTTCGAGATGGCGGGACTCACCGCGCGTCAGACCGCTACCCGCGCGGCCACGCAGTGCCTGCGCGGTCCGGCCACGCCACGGTTCAGTACGGGTTCGCCGCAGCTTCGACGCGTCCGGATTCGATGGCCTCGACCAGCGCTCGGTGATCGCTGACGGTCTGATCGGCGTAAGCGAGGGCGAACTCGGCCATGGCCCGGTCGAACGAATCGCCGGACCCGAGATAGCCGGCGATGGCGATGCGGTCGCCCGAGCGGGCATGGGCCCTGGCGAGGGTGTGCCCGCACAGCGCGGCGTACTGGCGCAGGCCGGCCGGTGACATGGTGTCGATCTCGGCGGAGCCCTTCATATCGCGCAACTGCCGCCAGTAGAAGTGGCGGCCCTGCGGTCCGGCGATCCAGCCGAGGAAGATATCGCTCGCGGACTGCATCAATCGCTGCCCGTGCACCACGCGGTGGCCGTGATTGCGGAACACGCTCGGCGTCAGATGCGGCGCGAGCACCGATTCCTCGGCCTCCTTCACCTGCAGAAACAGCGGGCCGCCGGTGTCGCGGTCGATGAGCAGCACCACGAAACAGCGGGTGCCGACGCTGCCGACGCCCACCACCTTGCGCGCGAAATCCACGATCCGGTACCGGTTCACCAGCACCCGGCGTTCCTCGGGCAGCGAGCGGCGATAGGCGGCGAAGACCTCCTCGACGGCGTCGGCATCGGCGACGGCGACCGGTGTGAGCAGTGGCGGTTGCTGCCGGATGCGCAGGCGACCGTCGGGACCGAGCTCGGTGAGTTTGTGCAGCGCCTGCAGGCTGGTGCGGCGGCGGGCGGCATCCAGGGTCTTCTCGACGTTCTTGCGGCGCTTCGGTTTACGGACCAGATCGACCAGGGTGTCGGCGTCGACCTGCTCGTACCAGACGTCGAGGGAGTCACGCCCGGCCAGCCGTCGCATGCCGTCGCGGTAGGCCGCCGCCGCGGTGCGCGCCGATGCGGCCGCCTCGTCATCGGTGCAGCCGTTGGCGCGTGCGGCGACCGCGATGCTGGCCGCCAGACGTTTCACATCCCATTCGAAGGGACCGGGCAGTGTCTCGTCGAAATCGTTGAGGTCGAAGACCAGCGACCGTTCCGGTGAGGCGAAGACACCGAAGTTGGACAGGTGCGCGTCGCCGCACAGTTGCACCGTCAGGCCGGTGTTCGGGGTGGCCGCCAGGTCGGCCGCCATGATCGCCGGAGCGCCGCGCAGGAAGGGGAAGTGCCCGGCCGCCATCCGCGCGTAGCGGATGGGCACCAGCTCGGGAACGCGGGTGGCCGCCTGCCGTTCCAGGATGGCGATCGGGTCGCGTTCCGGGGCGAGCCGCAACTGGCCGAGCGCCGAACGCGGCAGCTGCGCGCGCACCGCGCGACCAGCGTGCTCGCGCTCCGACGCCGGAGTGTCGGCGACCGTATTCGTCATCCACACAGTCTCGCCCGCGGCCGAGAACAGTACAACGACGCGGCGAAATCCGGTGTGTCCCCTATTGCCCCCGACCCGATCGGCGTGCCCGCATGGGTGGGGTCTCATCCATTCGAATGATCCTCGGTCCGAACCTGTCCGCACCCGTGACCTTTGCCGCGAATTGCGGAAGAGTAGGGGGTGTGTCACCGCTGCTCGACCGATTCGCCCCGACCACGTCGGCCGGCCGGGATCCGGTGTCGCCCGAGTGCCCGTCCGGCACGGCAGGCGTGTTCCCGCACCGCTCGCACAGCCCGCGAGGCCACCGCTACGCCCGGACCAGCGCTCGAATCACGGCGAGGGCTGCGATCGGCTGATCCGCAGCATGCTGGAAAGGATAAGAAGGTGTTCTCGACAACCACATCAACCGCGTTTCGCCGGACGGCGGCGCGCGTCGCCGTCGCCGGTGCGATAACAGTGTTTCCGCTGACGGCCGTCGCGGTTCCGGCCGCTGCCGATCCGGCGTCGGCACCGCCCGGTATCACTCAGGTCGATCGCCCAGGCCATGGCGATTGGGACCGGTGGGACCACGACAAGAACAAGAAATGGGATCACGACAAGAAGTGGGACCGTGACTGGGACCGCAACTGGGATCGTGGTCACGGGCACGACCCGCTCTGGTGGCTGCTGCGCCATATCATTCCGCGCGGATTCGGCAGCTTCTGAGCGACCGCGGGCGGGAAAGGCGAGCACGACCGGTCGGGGTCCCGCCCGCATCACTCCTTGACCTCAACCTTCGTCGAGGTCCTACGTTCGATGTCATGGCAATTCTCACCGACGTCGAACGCGCGTATCTGCACACCGTGCGGCTGTGCCGGCTGTCCACCGTCAGCCCGGACGGCCAGCCGATGACGGTTCCGCTCGGCTTCCGCCTCAACGACGACGACACCATCGATATCGGCGGACCGAACCATGCGAACACCCGGCGCTACCGCAATGTGCTCGTCAACCCGAAGGTGAGCGTGCTGTTCGACGACCTCACTCCCGATCGGCCCGGCGAACTCGTCCCTGGCAAGGGCCGCGGCGTCGAAATCCGCGGTATCGCCGAAACGCTCACCGTGGAGGTACCGCCGGTGGTGCCGGAGTGGTTCTCCCATGACGTCATCCGCATCCACCCGCGCCGGGTGCACAGCTGGCATATCGACCCGGCCGATCCGAGCGGCCGCGCCCGCACCGTCGCCTGAGGCGTACACGCGAAAGGGCCCGTCCGCCACCGGCGAACGGGCCCTTTTCTCGCGTACGGAAACTTACGCGGTTTCGGTGATCGGGCGATCGACCCAGCTCATCAGACCACGCAGCTTGGCGCCGGTGACCTCGATCGGGTGCTCGGCGTTCTGCTTGCGCAGCGCCTCGAGCTCCTTGTTGCCGCCCTCGACATTGGCGACCAGACGCTTGACGAAGGTGCCGTCCTGGATGTCCTTGAGGATGTCCTGCATCCGCTTCTTGGTGTCGGCGTCGATGACCCGCGGGCCCGACAGGTAGCCACCGAACTCGGCGGTGTCGGAGACCGAGTAGTTCATCCGGGCGATGCCGCCCTCGTACATCAGGTCGACGATCAGCTTGAGCTCGTGCAGCACCTCGAAGTAGGCCATCTCCGGCGCGTAACCGGCCTCGACCATGACCTCGAAACCGGTCTTGACCAGTTCCTCGGTGCCACCGCAGAGCACGGCCTGCTCACCGAACAGGTCGGTCTCGGTCTCTTCCTTGAAGGTGGTCTTGATGACGCCCGCGCGGGTGCCGCCGATGGCCTTGGCGTAGGACAGCGCCAGGGCCTGGCCCTCACCCTTCGGGTCCTGATCGACCGCGATCAGCGCCGGAACGCCCTTGCCGTCGACGAACTGACGACGCACCAGGTGGCCCGGGCCCTTCGGCGCCACCATGCCGATGGTGACGTTGGCCGGCGGCTTGATCAGGCCGAAGTGGATGTTGAGGCCGTGGCCGAAGAACAGCGCGTCGCCATCCTTCAGGTTCGGCTCGATGTCATTGGTGAAGATCGACGCCTGCGCGGTGTCGGGGGCCAGCACCATGATCACGTCGGCCCACGCGGAAACCTCGGCGGGGGTGCCGACGGTCAGCCCGGCCTCCTCGGCCTTCGGCCGCGACTTCGAGCCCTCGGCGAGGCCGACGCGGACCTCGACACCCGAGTCGCGCAGGCTCAGCGAGTGCGCGTGGCCCTGGCTGCCGTAACCGATCACCGCGACCTTGCGGCCCTGGATGATCGACAGATCGGCATCGTCGTCGTAGAACATCTCGACTGCCACTATTGGGTTCCCTTCTCGATTTCTAGGAGTTAGAAAAGACTGATTCGGCTGCTCAGCGGGTCGCGGTGATCGACTTCGGCCCGCGGCCGACCGCCACCACACCGGACTGCACGATCTCACGGATGCCGTACGGTTCCAGCATCCGCAGCAGCGCGTCGAGCTTGGACCGGGTTCCGGTCGCCTCGACGGTGAGCGCGTCCGGTGACACGTCGATGACCTTCGCCCGGAAGAGCGTAACGGCCTCGATCACCTGGGTGCGCACGCTGGCGTCGGCGCGCACCTTCACCAGGATCAGCTCGCGGGCCACCGAGGCCTCGGCGTCCTGCTCGACGATCTTGATGACGTTGACCAGCTTGTTGAGCTGCTTGGTCACCTGCTCGAGCGGCAGATCCTCGACGGTGACGACGATCGTCATCCGGGAGATGTCGGGAACCTCGGTGCCGCCGACCGCCAGCGATTCGATGTTGAAGCCGCGGCGAGAGAACAGGCTCGCCACTCGCGCCAGCACGCCCGGCTTGTCCTCGACGAGGACGCTGAGGGTGTGGGTGCTGCTCATTCTTGGTTCCCCTCGCTGGTCTGTGCGGTGGTGTCGGCGGGACGGCCGGCCTGCGTCCGGTCATGCGACAGCGCCTCGTGGATGACGGCGGGCTCGGCGGCGGTCTCGTCCTCGTCGAACAGCGGACGGATGCCGCGCGCGGCCATGATCTCGTCGTTGCTGGTGCCCGCGGCGACCATCGGCCACACCTGGGCGTCCTTGCCGACGATGAAGTCGATGACGACCGGGCGGTCGTTGATCGACTGCGCCTCCCGGATCGCGGCCTCGACGTCTTCTTCCTTCTCCACCCGGATGCCGTGGCAGCCGAGCGCTTCGGCCAGCTTGACGAAATCGGGGATGCGCAGGGTGTGCGTGCCGAGATCGGTGTTGGAGTAGCGCTCCTCGTAGAACAGGGTCTGCCACTGGCGGACCATGCCGAGGTTGCCGTTGTTGATCAGCGCGACCTTGATCGGCACGCCCTCCACCGCGCAGGTGGCCAGCTCCTGGTTGGTCATCTGGAAGCAGCCGTCACCGTCGACCGCCCAGACCTCCTTCTCCGGCGCGCCCATCTTGGCGCCCATGGCGGCCGGGACGGCGTAGCCCATGGTGCCGAGACCGCCGGAATTGAGCCAGGTGCGCGGCTTCTCGTACTTGATGAACTGGGCGGCCCACATCTGGTGCTGGCCGACGCCCGCGCAGTAGATCGCATCCGGTCCGGCCAGGCGGCCGAGCGCGTCGATGACGAACTCCGGCGACAACGAGCCGTCGCTCGGCGCGGTCCAGCCGAGCGGGTAGGCGTCGCGGATGCCGTCGAGGTAGGTCCACCATTCGGTCAGCTCGAACGGCATGGTCTGGGCCGGATCGGACTTCAGGGTCTCGATCAGCTCGATGATCACCTCGCGGCAATCACCGACGATCGGGACATCGGCGTGCCGGTTCTTCCCGATCTCGGCGGGGTCGATATCGGCGTGGATGACCTTGGCGCCGGGCGCGAAGGAGTCCAGCTGACCAGTGACGCGGTCGTCGAACCGGGCACCGAGAGTGATCAGCAGGTCCGACTTCTGCAGCGCCGCCACCGCGGCCACCGAACCGTGCATGCCGGGCATGCCGCAGTGCAGGCGGTGGCTGTCGGGGAACGCGCCGCGCGCCATCAGCGTGGTCACCACCGGAATGCCGGTCAGTTCGGCCAGCTCCAGCAGCTCGGCCGAGGCGTCGGCCTTGATCACGCCGCCGCCGACGTAGAGCACCGGCGCCTTGGCCTCGGCGATCAGCCGGGCGGCCTCACGCACCTGCTTGCCGTGCGGCTTGGTGACCGGGCGGTAGCCGGGCAGCCGCATCTCCGGCGGCCAGCTGAAGGTGGTCTGCGCCTGTAGCACGTCCTTCGGGATGTCGACCAGCACCGCGCCCGGACGGCCGCTCGAGGCCAGGTAGAACGCCTCGGCGATCATGCGCGGGATGTCGGCGCCGTCGGTGATCAGGAAGTTGTGCTTGGTGATCGGCATGGTGATGCCGGAGATGTCGGCTTCCTGGAAGGCATCGGTACCGATGAGTCCGCGGCCGACCTGACCGGTGATCGCGACGATCGGCACCGAGTCCATCTGGGCGTCGGCGATCGGGGTGACCAGGTTGGTGGCGCCGGGACCCGAGGTCGCCATGCAGACACCGACCTTGCCGGTGGCCTGGGCGTACCCGGTGGCGGCGTGACCGGCACCCTGCTCGTGGCGCACCAGGACGTGCCGCACCCGGGTGGAATCGAACAGCGGGTCGTAGACGGGCAGGATTGCGCCGCCGGGAATGCCGAATACGGTGTCGACGCCGAGCTCCTCGAGCGAGCGAACGACCGACTGCGCGCCGGTGACCCGCTCGGGCGGGAGCTGGCGGCGGTTGGCCGTGGTCGTCGCGGGAGTACCGGCAGCTGCCGGCTGGTTCGCCGAAGGCGCTGGCCTGCGGGCCGAGGGCCCGGGCCGGGCGGTTGGTGCGCTCACCGTCTTGGTTCCTTACCTCTTGTCGTTATGACCCCGGGCGAGCCGCGAGTGGCGGTGCCTGCCCGTCCGGACAGCGGTCATGGTCCGAACACAAAAAAGCCCCCGACAGCCCATGGCTGTTCGAGGGTGGCGCGTCGCAGTGCGAGCTGACGTATCAGGTAGTCGGGCTCAACGCTGGACGCGCCGGCCGATTACGAGCAACTCGTTTCGATTCACGCGCATGACGGTATTTGTGCGTGAGGTGAAGAGTCAAACTGCTTGCCTACGCCGTCCCATTATGTGGGACGACAGTGGGTGCTCGAGTCCGTCCACCATGATGCGAGGATGGTGGTGTGTCATCACCGCATCAGTCCGTGCCACCGGCTAAATCGTCCCACACGTCCGACGCGGCGCCGGATACGGGTGGTCAGGCGAGCGAGGGCACACCGGCCCGTGTCATCCGCATCACACGACTGAACTTCATCGGCGTATTGGTGCTGGTGCTGTGCGTGTTCTTCCCGTTCGTCGGCTGGCCCGCCGCGCTGTGGTGGCTGTTCGCGCTGCCGATCGCGGTGTCGGTGTGGATTCTGCGCACCCAGACCACCGTCTCCGGGGCGGGACTTGATCTGCGCACGGTCTTCGGATCCCGCCACATCGACTGGGCGCAGGTGCGCGGCATCCGCATTCCCAAGCGTGGCTATGTCCGGGTCCACCTCGACGACGACAGCGAGGTAAAACTACCGGCGGTAAGCTACGACCGATTGCGCGAACTGGTGGACGCTTCGGGTGGACGAATCCCCGACCCGTTCGCCGGACCCGCGGAACCGATCGCATCGGCGGACGCCGACACCACCGGCACCACCGAGCCCCCTTCGGGCGCCGACCCGACCACGGGCGGCGACACACCGACCCCCAGCGAGGCCGATACCGCGGCCGCACGCGACACCGACACCGCCCCGGGTAGCTGATCCCCGCTCCCCCACCGGCACACAGCCCGTGCCGGGTGCGGGAGTAACGTCGAGGAAACGCCGAGCAGTGCGCCGGCCGGACCGCCGGGCACCCCCGGCCGGACCGCCGAGCCGCTCAGCGTCGTCGCACATCAGCCCCCGCGACCCGACCGAGGACATCCATGCCACCGCTTCGTTCACGAACCACCACCATCGGCCGCAATGCCGCCGGCGCCCGCGCCCTGTGGCGGGCCACCGGTATGACCGACTCCGATTTCGGCAAGCCGATCGTCGCCATCGCCAACTCCTACACCCAGTTCGTGCCAGGGCACGTGCACCTCAAGGACGTCGGCGAGATCGTCGCCGACGCGGTGCGCGCCGCGGGTGGTGTGCCGCGCGAGTTCCACACCATCGCCGTCGACGACGGCATCGCGATGGGACACGGCGGCATGCTGTACTCGCTGCCCAGCCGCGAGATCATCGCCGACTCGGTGGAATACATGGTGAACGCACACACCGCCGATGCGCTGGTGTGCATCTCCAACTGCGACAAGATCACCCCCGGCATGCTCAACGCGGCCATGCGGCTCAACATCCCCGCGGTGTTCGTCTCCGGCGGCCCGATGGAGGCCGGTAAGGCCGTCGTGGTCGGCGGTGTCGCGCAGGCGCCGACCGACCTGGTCACCGCGATCTCGGCCAGCGCGAACTCGGCGGTCAGCGACGAAGGGCTCGACGAGGTCGAGCGCAGCGCCTGCCCGACTTGTGGTTCGTGCTCTGGCATGTTCACCGCGAACTCGATGAACTGCCTCACCGAAGCGCTCGGACTCGCGCTGCCGGGCAACGGGTCGACCCTGGCCACCCATGCCGCGCGCCGCGCGCTGTTCGAGAAGGCGGGCAAGGTGATCATCGACATCGCCACCCGCTGGTACCGCGACGACGATGCCTCGGTGCTGCCGCGCAATGTGGCCAATGCCAAGGCCTTCCGCAATGCGATGGCCCTCGACGTCGCGATGGGTGGTTCCACCAACACGGTGCTGCACACCCTTGCCGCCGCGCAGGAGGGTGAGATCGACTTCGACCTGAACACGATCGAGGAGATCAGCCGCAAGGTGCCGACCCTGTCGAAGGTGGCGCCGAACTCCGATTACCACATGGAAGACGTGCACCGCGCGGGCGGCATCCCGGCGCTGCTCGGCGAGCTGCGGCGGGCGAACCTGCTGGAAACCGATGTCACCACGGTGCACACCGCGAGCTTCGACGAATGGCTCGACACCTGGGACATCCGCTCCGGCAAGGCTTCCGAGGAGGCCATCGAACTGTTCCACGCCGCACCGGGCGGGGTCCGCACCACCGAGCCGTTCTCCACCGACAACCGCTGGTCCTCGCTCGACACCGACGCCGCCAACGGCTGCATCCGCGACCTCGAGCACGCCTATACCGCCGAGGGCGGACTGGTCGTGCTGCGCGGCAATATCGCCCCCGACGGCGCGATCCTCAAGACCGCCGGCATCGACGAGGAGCTGTTCACCTTCCAGGGCCCGGCCGTGGTGGTCGAATCCCAGGAGGAGGCCGTGTCGGTGATCCTGGCCAAGAAGATCAAGCCCGGCGATGTGATCGTGGTGCGCTACGAGGGCCCGGCCGGCGGTCCAGGCATGCAGGAGATGCTGCACCCCACCGCCTTCCTCAAGGGCTCCGGGCTCGGCAAGGAGTGCGCGCTGATCACCGACGGCCGGTTCTCCGGCGGCACCTCGGGCCTGTCGATCGGCCACATCTCCCCCGAGGCGGCCAGTGGTGGCGTCATCGGTCTGGTGGAGGACGGCGATCAGATCCGCATCGACGTCGCCAGCCGCACCCTCGAGGTGCTGGTCGACGACGCCGTGCTGGCCGAACGGCGCGCCAAGATGGAGGCGCGGGAACGGCCGTGGCAGCCGGTGAACCGCGACCGTCCGGTGACGACGGCGCTGCGCGCATACGCGGCCATGGCGACCTCGGCCGACAAGGGTGCCGTGCGGCACGTCAAGTAGGACACGAGAGAGAGGCGCTCCTCCCAAACGAGGAGCGCCTACTCGTTTTCGAACGTGACAACTGATTTCGCACGGTCCGGGTAACTCGCCGGGTACGCCCAGAATTCAGCCGACCACACAACCGCCGGCCCGCAACGGCACGCCGAACGGCACTCACGACCGGCAAGAATCGCGGAGAGGCGGATCGGAGGCGGATCAGATCAGACGATGCCGACCAAGGGGTTGCCGCCGTGCAGGTACCACCAGGCACCCGCGGCCGCGGCGATCGCGAGCAGCAGCACCACGAACGAGCCCCAGGCCGGGCGGGTGGCCCAGCCGCGGCTGCGGTCCAGCGCCCAGCGGCCGGGACCGGTGAGGATGATGACCGCGGCGGTGCCGGCGAGGATCGTCTCCAGCTCGACGGCTCCGGTGCCCTGCGTGTACTGGAAGTCGGGGTGCATGCCCTGCTTCCAGGCCCAGGCGTCGAGGATGACGGCCAGCACCGCGCCCGCGGCCAGTGGAGTGGCCAGGCCGAGGATGAGCAGGATGCCGCCGCCGACCTCACCGGCGATGAGCATCGCGGCCGAAAGCGACGGATGGTCCCAGCCGCCCTTCTCCATCATCTGGCGGGTGCCGTCGATGCCTGGGCCGTCGAACCAGCCCGCGAGCTTCTGCATGCCGTGGTAGAGGAAGGTGCCACCGACGACCAACCGCAGCAGGAACAGGCCGAGATCGAGGGTGCCGCGCCGGTTGTCGCCGTTGCGGCGGCGCACCCGGTTGGCCGTGGCACCGGTGGGCGGCGCGGCGGCGGGCGGGATACTGGCGTAGGCGTAGGTGGCGTCCGGATCGGCGCTCTTCGCGTCCGCGTCGGAGCCCGCCGCGGCCGCGGCGGAGTCCTTTCCGGTCGGAGCGCCCGCGCCGGCGGCGTCGACCTCCGGGTCGAGCCCCAGCTCCTCTTCGGTGCGCGGGATCTGCTTGGTCATCTTCGGACGCTCGTCGCCCACCGCGGGAAACTCGCCGGTCGGTGAATCGTAGGGGCTGCCGACGCCGCCCTCCGACGATGACACCGCCCGCTGCTCCGCCGTGCTCGCAGCGGATTCGGGCTCGTCTTTCGACTTGTCGCTCACCCGTTCAGCCTAAGCCGCGAGGGCCCGGCGGTTAACCCTCTTGGACGACGGCGTGTCCGGTGACCTGTTTCGGCCACACCGGGTGGGCACCCGCGACAGGCGCGCGGTCCGAGGTTTCCGTTACGTTTGGGGTATGAAGTCGGTTGGCGCGAGGCGCTTGGTGGTGGGGGCAGTGCTCGGCTCGATGCTGCTGGGTGGCTGCGCGCGGTTCGATGATTCCGCGTCCAGTCCGTTCACGCCCGAGCCGACGCTGCACGGCGCGAATATCGAGCCGAAGAAGCCCGATCAGCCGCCGACCTCGACCACCCGCCCGAGCGGGCCGTGCATCGACCCCGATCCGGCGGTGGTGGCGACCTGCCTGGACACCACCGGCGGCCTGGTCTCGCTCGGCGGGTCCGCGCTGGTCACCGAACGGCGCACCGGACGGATCATGAAGGTGGTGCCCGAGCAGCCGCCGGTGGAGATCGCGCGCGTCGACGTCGACGGTTCCGGTGACGGCGGACTCACCGATCTCGCGCTCTCGCCCACCTACGGCGAGGACGGCCTGCTCTACGCCTACATCACCACCCCGAGCGATAACCGGGTGGTGCGGATCGCCCAGGGCGGCGGCCCGCCGAAGCCGGTGCTGACCGGAATCCCGAAGGGCGCCACCGGTAATCGCGGCGCCATCGAATTCACCGGGCCGGATCGGCTACTGGTACTCACCGGCGACGCGGGCAATCCCGGCGCGGCCGCGGCGCAATCGTCGCTGGCGGGCAAGCTGCTGCGGGTGAATTCACCGAGCCCCAACGGTTCGGCGTCGCCGGAGGTGGTGATCTCCGGGATCGGCACCGCCGGCGATATCTGCCTCGACAGCACCCAGGGCGTCTGGATCACCGACCGCACCGCGACCGAGGACCGGTTGCAGCGACTGGCACCCGACGGTGCCGTCAGCACGGCCTGGACCTGGCCGGATCGTCCCGGCGTCGCGGGCTGCACGGCGGCCGCCGACGGCGTGGCGATCGCACTGACCGGGGCGAAGGCGCTGGCGCTGGCCGTCACCGATCCGGACACCCACGCGGTGACCGCGGCACCCACCCTGGTGGCGCAGGACAAGTACGGCCAGCTCAGCGGTGCGGCCTCCGGCGGCGACGGCACCATCTGGGTGTCCACGGTCAACAAGAACGAGGGCGGCACGCCGGGACCATTCGACGATCGGGTGGTACGGATTCCGCCGCCCGCCGCCGGCGGAGGTGGGCCGGACTGATCCCGGGCCGACAATCCGGTCACGGCGCGCCCGCGTCGTGACCGGATGCCGCGCAGCCGCCGGAGCCGAAACATGAACTCCCGCCCGCGCATCAGCGCGGGCGGGAGTTCGCTGTCCGGCGGCTCAGGCGCCGCAGGCGGCCAGCACCAGTTCGCGGACGCGGGCCGCGTCGGCCTGACCGCGGGTGGCCTTCATGACGTCGCCGACGATCTTGCCCGCGGCCTGCACTTTGCCGGAGCGGATTTTGTCGGCGATATCGGGGTTGGCGGCCAACGCCTTGTCGACCTCGGCTTGCAGGGCGCCCTCATCGCTGACCATGCCGAGGCCCTTGGCCTCAACAATCTGCGCCGGATCGCCCTCACCGGCCAGCACGAAGTCGACGACCTGCTTGGCGACCTTGTTGTTCACCGTCTTGGCCTCGACCAGCTTGATCACCTCGGCCACCTGGGCGGGCGTGATCGGCAGATCCTCCAGCGCGACCTCGCGCTCCTTGGCCTTCTCGGTCAGATAGGCCACCCACCAGGAGCGCGCCTCGTTGGCCGGTGCGCCCGCGTCGACGGTGGCGATGATCAGATCGAGAGCGCCCGCGTTCACCAGATCGCGCATCACCTCGTCCGACAGTCCCCACTCGGACTGGATGCGGGCCCGGCGCAGCCACGGGTATTCCGGAATCGTGGTGCGCAACTGCTCGATCCACTCGGCGTCCGGGGCGACCGGGCGCAGGTCCGGTTCGGGGAAGTAGCGGTAGTCCTCGGCGGTCTCCTTGCGGCGCCCGGGCGAGGTGGAGCCGTCGGCCTCGTGGAAATGCCTGGTCTCCTGCACGATCGAACCGCCGGAGGCCAGCACCGCCGCCTGACGGCGCATCTCGTAGCGGACGGCCACCTCCACGCTGCGCAGCGAGTTGACATTCTTGGTCTCGGTACGGGTGCCGAATTCGGTGGCGCCGACCGGCATCAGCGAGACGTTGGCGTCGCAGCGCAGCGAACCCTGCTCCATCTTGACGTCGGACACGTGCAACGACTTCAGCAGATCGCGCAGCGCCGTCACGTACGCGCGCGCCACCTCCGGTGCCCGCTCCCCCGCGCCGGTGATCGGCTTGGTGACGATCTCGATCAGCGGCACACCGGCACGGTTGTAATCGAGCAGCGAATGGCTGGCGCCGTGGATGCGGCCGGTGGCGCCGCCGATGTGCACCGACTTGCCGGTGTCTTCTTCCATGTGCGCGCGCTCGATGTCGACGCGGAAGGTGCTGCCATCGTCGAGCACCACATCCAGGTGCCCTTCGGTGGCGATGGGCTCGTCGTACTGGCTGATCTGGTAGTTCTTCGGCTGATCCGGGTAGAAGTAGTTCTTGCGCGCGAATCGGCCCCACGGGGTGATCGAACAGTTGAGCGCCAGGCCGATGCGGATGGCCGATTCGACGGCCTTCTCGTTCACCACCGGCAGCGATCCGGGCAGGCCGAGGCACACCGGGCACACCTGGGTATTCGGTTCGGCGCCGAACTCGGTGGGGCACCCGCAGAACATCTTGGTCGCGGTGGACAGCTCGACGTGAACCTCCATGCCGAGCACCGGCTCGTACCGGGTCACGACATCGGCGTAATCCATCAGTTCGACGGTAGGTGCGCTCATGGCGAACAGTCTATGTAAGGGCTACCGGCGGGCGTGCCGACGGTCCGCGCATACTCGGCGCGCGGCTAATTCGCCGGCATTCGCTGGGTGAGCCAGTCCTTCACGTAGTCGAGCACCTCGGGCGCGATGGTGATCTCGATGGTCGAATACTCGCTGGGCAATCCACTTCCGGCGGGCTGCATCAGGTGGTTGAGCCCGGGGAAGGTGTGCACGGTGGCATCCGGGTCGCCTGCGAGCAGATCGCGCATCGGCTGTTCGTTCTGGCTCGGCAGGACCTGCAGATCCTGCTCGCCGAAGAAGGCGAGCACCGGCACCCGCAGCGCCGACAGCGCGGGGGCCGGGTCGTAGCTCATGAACGAGGTCATCGACGGGGTGAGCAGGGCGTCGATCTGTTCGTCGGTCATCCGCTGGCCTTCCGGCAGCGTCTGGTTGTGCTCGCGCGCCACCTGCCGGGCCTTGTCGAGATCGCCTGCCCGCATCGCGTCGGCCAGCGCGGTGATGTAGCCGACCTGCGCGGCGGTCTCCTCCGGGGACGCGCCGCCGGCGGCGAACAGCGCGCGGTTCTGTTCGATCAGCACATCCCCGCCCGGGACGGCGGGCCCGGCCATCAGGATCGCGAACGCCACCCCGCTGTCGGGTTTCGATGCGACCAGCGGGGCCAGGTAGCCGCCCTCGCTGTGCCCGAACAGGCCGACGCGCGCCGGGTCGATATCGTCGCGGGTGCGCAGGTAATCCACCCCGGCCGCGGCATCGCCCGCCAGATCGTCATAGGTGGCCTGATCGAGATCGCCGCTGGTGCCGCCGACGCCGCGGTCATCGGTGCGCAGTACCGCGTACCCGGCGCGGGTGAGCGTATCGGCGAGCAGCAGAAACGGCTTGTGCCCGAACAGTTCTTCATTGCGATCCTGCGGGCCACTGCCGGTCAGCATCAGCACGGCCGGGAACGGGCCGTCACCTTCGGGTTTGGTCAGCGTGCCGGCGATGGTGATGTCGCCGTTCGGGTAGCTGACGTCCTCGGATACGTACGGGAACGGCGGTTTCGGTTCCTGCGGGCGAGCCGCGGGCGTCAGCGCGCCGGGCCGCATGACCAGCGGGAATGTCTGCCCGGACTGGGTGAAATCGCCGGTGATCTGCCCGGCGCCGGTGTCGAGGCGGCCATGGAAGGCGGGATCGCCTGGTATGTCGGGAATGGTGAACTCCACCCGATCCGGTTCCGCGACGACATCGTCGAGCGACACATCCGCTACGCCCTGCGACGGAATGTCGATGGTGGCACTGTCGGCGGACAGGAAGTCCACCCCGATCTCGAGGGGCTGGCCGGGGACGTCGATCTTGCCGTGCCAGTCACCGCGTACCGGGTTCTCCGTCGCCGATCCGGAATCGGACCCGTCGTCGGAGCACCCGGCCAGCACCATCGCGGCCACCATCGACAGCACCAGTACCGCCACTCGTCGCGCACGCATGATCTTCACAGTACTGATCGCGCACGCGTTTCCGCGGAAGCCGCACAGCGATGCCGCACCGAGGCGGACCGCTCAGCCGAAGAACGCCTCGGCTTCCCGATACCGCTCGGCCGGGACCCGTTTGAGCTGTTTGGTCGCCTCCGACAATGGCACCAGGCCGATCTCGGTGCCCCGCAACGCGACCATCTGCCCGAAATGCCCGGCATGCACGGCCTCGGCGGCATGCAGTCCGAAACGGGTGGCCAGCACCCTGTCGTACGGGGTCGGGCTGCCGCCGCGCTGCACGTGCCCGAGCACCGTGGTGCGAACCTCTTTGCCGATCCGGCGCTCGATCTCCACGCCGAGCTGCTGAGCGACGCCGGTGAACCGCTCGTGCCCGAACTCGTCGACACCGCCCTCACGCAGGGTGAATCCGGAATCGGGCGCGGGATGCGACCCTTCGGCCACCACACAGATGAAATGCTTGTCACCACGCTGGAAACGGCGCTTGATCATCGCGCACACCTGCTGGACATCGAAGGGAACCTCGGGCACCAGGGTGAGGTGAGCGCCCGCCGCCATGCCCGCGTGGATCGCGATCCAGCCCGCGTGCCTGCCCATGACCTCGACCAGCATGACCCGCTGATGCGATTCAGCGGTGGTGTGCAACCGGTCGATCGCCTCGGTGGCGATGGCCAGCGCGGTGTCGTGGCCGAATGTGACGTCGGTGCAGTCGATGTCGTTGTCGATGGTTTTGGGCACGCCGACGACCGGCACACCTTCATCGGACAGCCAGCTGGCCGCGGTGAGGGTGCCTTCACCGCCGATCGGGATGAGGGCCTCGATGCCGTTGTCGTCGAGGGTCTGCTGGATCCGGCCGAGCCCGTCGCGCAGCACGTCGGGATTGGTGCGTGCGGTGCCGAGCATGGTGCCGCCCTTGTTGAGCAGCCGGTCGGTTCGGTCGTCGTTCAAGATCTGGATCTTGCGATCCTCGAGTAGGCCGCGCCAGCCGTCCTGGAAACCGACGATCGCGTCACCGTAACGCCCGTTCGCGGTGCGTACGACGGCGCGGATCACAGCATTCAGCCCTGGGCAGTCTCCGCCTCCGGTCAAGACTCCGATGCGCATGGCCGCTATCTTGCCTCGCATCGGGCTCCGATGGAGCCCCGCCCCCGTGAACGATGAGTAACAGTGACCGCGGGACTCAGGAGGGGCACTTCCCGCCGCTGAGTTCGCGCAGATGCTGCGAAATCAACGTCGCCATCTTGTTGAGCATGGTCATCCCGTCGGAGAAGTTGCCCGACGCGGGCTGGGCGGCGAACGCGACCGCGATCTGCCCGCCCGCCGCCGGGACGAGGCCGAATTGGCGCACCAGATAGGCACCTTCGGAATCGGGTCCCCAGCCGCCCTTGAAGTCGGCGGCCGCGAACACCGAACCCAGCCCCCACTGGTGATTCGGAATGATCTGCCCCATCAAGGCGACGACCTCGGCCGAGTCCGGCAGGCACGGCAGCCGCGAAGCGAAACGCACCTGATCGGCCAGCGCCCATTCGGCCTGGCCGAAAGCCGAGAATTCCGACCTGGCCTTGGTGGCGGGAACGGTGGTCACCGCGTCACCGCCCTCGCGCAACACCGATTGCACCGCCTGCGCCGCCTCCTGCGGGGTACCGAGCGACTGCCACAGCGCGTCGGCGGCGGAGTTGTCGGAAGCGGTGATGGCCGCGGTCGTCGAATACGACGGGCTGCCCTGGCTCTTGCGCAGCGCGGCAATGGCCAAGGGCACCTTCATCGTCGACCAGGCCGGGCCGGTGGTCCAATCACCGAAGGTCACCAGCTTTTCCCCGCCGACCGGCATGATCGCCAGGCCGAGCCGCCCCTGCTGGCTCTTGCTCAGCTCGGCGATATCGGCGGCCAGCGTCCCGGGGACGACGATCGAGAGGCCCTCGTGCTCGGCCTTGGCCGCCGCCTCGGTGACACTCGGCATCGCCGGTGTCGCGGGCTCGGCCTCGCTGCCGCACGACACCACCACTAGCGCCGTCAGCACGGCGACGACCACGGCCGCCCGCCGTCGGATCTCAGGGAAGCGTCCCGCGTGTTCAGTTGGCATGTTTCGACACATTCTGGTTGCGATCTCCCCCCGGTCTCGGTGTCGGTGCAGCATCCGGAAACCGTACTTGTTCGGCGCCCGGACCGCCTGTTGCGGTGCTGCGGCAACGGCCCGGGGCGCCGAGAATACCCGATCGCTCGCGACCGAACCCGGTTACGCACAACCGATCTCGACGACTCGCCTATTGGACAATCGACCGGATTCGCCTGACCTCAGTACACGTACACCACAGCGTTGTCCCCGCCGGTGCAAGTGACGAGCCGATCCTGCTCGGAACAGCTCATGGTGTAGGTCCGGCCGGTGATGGGGCTGGCGGCGACAACCGAAGCGGGCGCGCTACCGCGCCCCCCGCCGGCCGCCGCGGCGTAGGCCTTGCGGACCTCCTCGGCGAACTCGCAGCTGGTCACCTGAGTACCGACCGCGGCGTTGGCGAAGGCGACCGTCGCCGGTGGACCGCACGGGCGGGCACCCGGTGGCAACGCGATCGGCGTCGGCCGGGCCGATGTTGTCGAGGTCCTGGCCGAACCCGTGGTGCCGCCGGTGCGGGCGGCGGCCGAGGTGGGCGCGGCGGTGGTCTGTGCGGTGGTCGACTCGGCGTCATCGGAGCCGAACATCTGCAAGCCGACCACGGCGCCGATGGCGATGACGGCGACCACCAGCACACCGATCACGATGGGCAGCACCACCGAACGGCGACGCCCCTGTGGCGCATAAGGGTCGTGCGCGTAGGGGTCATGCGCATATGGGTCGGGCTGGTATCCGGCGGGTGGGTGCCCGCCGGGCGGATAGCCACCGCGATCGGCGCCGTACTCCTCGCCGTATCCGCCGGCCCGCGGGTCGGGGGCGCCGTAACCGGCCGGCTGGGGATATCCCGGTGACGAGCCATA
>NZ_JAAGVC010000057.1 GCF_010858045.1 Nocardia cyriacigeorgica | reverse complement strand
GGGGTGCCCATGGGTGGGCGGGTGTCTTGTTCGCCCTTGTTCGGCCAGAGGGCGGAAGCGCGTTCGGCTTGGGCGACGATGGTCAGCGACGGGTTGACGCCGAGGTTGGCGGAGATGGCGGCGCCGTCGACGATGCTCAACGTGGGGTAGCCGTAGACGCGGTGGTAGGAGTCGATGACGCCGTGGTCGGGGTCGGCGCCGATGGCGCAGCCGCCGATGAAATGGGCGGTCATCGGGACGTCGAACAGGTCGGGCCAGGTGCTGCCAGCGGCGGCGCCGAGCTTCTCGGCGACGCGGCGGGTGGCCTCGTGACCTGCGGGAATCCAGGTGGGGTTCGGCTCGCCGTAGCCTTGTTTGCTGGCGAATTTGCGGCCGAACAACCCGCGCTTGGTGTAGGTGGTGATCGAGTTGTCGAGTGACTGCATGACCAGCAGAATCAGCGTGCGCTCGCTCCACTGTCGGGTGCGCAGCAGGCGGACGGTGCGGATCGGCTGCTTCAATGCCACCGGCAGCACCCGCACCCACGGCGGGATCCGGTGGCCGCCGTCGATGAGATAGGTCTGCAACAGGCCCATCGCATTGGAGCCCTTGCCGTAGCGCACGGGTTCGACGTGCGTATCGGGGGTGGGATGGAACGACGAGGTGATGGCGACGCCGCGAGTGATGTCCATATTCGGGTCGACCTCGGTGCGGCCGGCGCCGAGAATGGCCTCGGAATTGGTGCGGGTCAGCACGCCGAGTCGCTTCGAGAGGTTCGGCATGACGCCGGTGTCGCGCATCGTGAACAGCAGCCGCTGGGTGCCCCAGGTGCCGGCGGCCAGCACCACCCGACCGGCGCGGAAGGTGCGCTTCCCGCGCCGGGTCCAGGAACCGGTGCGGTGGGTGTCGACGAGCCAGGTGCCGTCGGACTGCGGGCGGATCGCGGTGACCGTCGTCATCGGATGCACTTGCGCCCCAGCCTTTTCGGCGAGGCCGAGGTAATTCTTGACCAGCGTGTTCTTGGCGCCGTGCCGGCAGCCGCTCATGCATTCGCCGCATTCGATACAGCCGGTGCGGTCCGGTCCCACTCCGCCGAAATAGGGGTCGGGCACGGTTTTGCCCGGCTCGCCGAAATACACACCGACAGGCGTCGGCACGAACGTCTCGCCGACGCCCATGTCCGTGGCCACCGCCCGGATGACGTCGTCGGCGGGCGTCATATGCGGGTTGCGCACCACCCCGAGCATTCGCGCCGCCTGCTCGTAGAACGGGCTCAGCTCGTCGTCCCAGTCGGTGATATCGGCCCACTGCCGATCGGCGAAGAATGCGGGACCTGGTTTGTACAGGGTGTTCGCGTAGTTCAACGATCCCCCGCCCACTCCCGCGCCGGCCAGGATGAAACAGTCGCGCAGCCGGTGAATGCGCTGAATGCCGTAGCAGCCGAGCTTGGGCGCCCAGAGATATTTGCGCATATCCCAGTTCGTCGCCGCGAACTCGTGGTCGGCGAAACGCCGCCCCGCCTCGAGCACCGCGACCCGATAGCCCTTCTCCGTCAGCCGCAGCGCCGACACGCTGCCACCGAACCCGGAACCGACGATGAGAACGTCGACATCGAGTTCCCCGCTCATCTGCCACCTCCGCCGCCGACGTTAACAGCCGTGGACGTGCGGTTACCCAAAATTGTGCAGTATCGCAACAGTCGCGCGGCGCCCGTTCCGACGCGTCACAATGCGCCCGTCGAGCGGCGACGCCGCGTGCTCCGCCGGCGGATGACCGGAGCGCAGCACCGAACGGAACGGCACGGACGCCGCGCCGCGTGCGATCCGGGTATCGACACAAACTAGAACGTGTTCTACTTTGTTGGTGTCGGCCGAGGCCGGCCCCGCTTCGTCTCGACACCGAGGATCTCGATGGATTGGTACACCGGAAACACCGTTTACGACACGGTGCTGACAATCGCCTTCGTCTTCGCGGCGTTCGTCATCGTGGGCGGGCTGTTCGTGCAGAGCCCGTACGGGCGCTTCGCTTCGGCGAATATCGGCTTCAATCTCAACCCGAAGCTCGGCTGGTGGTTGATGGAGATTCCCGCCACCATCGTCTTCGCCGTGTTCTACCTGACCGGGCAGGACCGCTTCGAGCCCGTTCCGCTGGTCCTGGCCGGAATCTGGCTGTTGCACTATGCCAACCGCGGCTGGTTCTTCCCGCTATCGATCCGGCAGGTGCCCGGCAAGCGCAGCAGTTTCAACATTTCCGTGCTGTCGGCCGGCGTTTTCGTCACGGCCGTGCACGGCTACCTGAACGGTTCCTTCTTCAGCCACGACTATCTCGACCAGTACGGGACGCAATGGCTGACCGATCCGCGCTTCCTGATCGGTGTCGTGGTCTATCTCGCGGGGTTCTCGCTGTTGGTCCGATCGGAATGGATCGTGCGGAATCTGCGGGACAAGAACGATCCGGGCGCGACCGAATACCGCATCCCGTTCGGTGGCGGATTCCGGTTCGTGAGCAGCCCGGCCTATCTGGGCGAACTGGTGGCCTGGGCGGGTTTCGCACTGCTCACCTGGTCGCTGGCCGGTGTGGTCATCTTCCTGATCACCGCGGGCAATCTGGTGCCGCGTGCGTTGGCGACGCACCGGTGGTACCGGGAGAAGTTCGCCGACTATCCGCGTGAGCGGAAAGCCTTGGTGCCGTATCTGATCTGAGCACCGGGCGGACCGACGCGCCGAACCCGGCGGCTCGGCAGGTGCCTACACCGCACGCCCGTTCTCCAGCGCCGCGTGCAGCGTCACCGCCCACTGGTGGACGATCTGCTTGCGGCGCGCGGAGTCATCGGTCAGCACGTCGGCGAGCCCGAGGCCACGAGCCATGTCCAGGGTGGCCTGGACCAGGTGGTGGGCCACCGGATCCGCATCGTCGACGCCGAGCGCCTCGACCGCACGGCGGTGCGAGACCCGGCCGAAGCGCGCCTCCAGCGGGACGATGCGTTCGCGCAGTGCCGGGTCGGCGGCGGCGTGGGTCCACACCTGCAGGGCCGCTTTGAACAGCGGGCTGGTGTAGGACTCCACCAGACCCGCCACCACGGCCTCGGTCCGCCCGACACCGACGGCGGTGGCGGCAACGGTCGCCGCCTCCGCCTTGGCCTGCTCGGTCCTGGTGTCGAACATGTACTCCAGCGCCGCGGTGATCAGGTCTTCCCTGGTGGGGAAGTGGTGCTGGGCGGCCCCACGCGACACCCCGGCGCGCTCGGCGACCACGGCCACCGTCGCGGCCGCCCAGCCCATCTCGGCCAGACAGTCGATGGTCGCCTCGAGCAGCCGCTGCCGGGTGGCCCGGCTGCGGTCCTGCTTCGGTTCGTGGGGTGTCGCCATGGGCCTATTGTGCCCAGCTGGGTGGGCGCTTCTGCAGGAAGGCCGTCATGCCTTCGATCACCTCGGGGGTGCCGAAGAAGCTGCCGGAGCGCTGCGCGAGTTCCTCGGCTTCGGCATCGAACCCGGCCAGCAATGCGGCGTTGACCAGCTTCTTCGATTCCGCCAGCCCCTGCGGTGAGCCCTTGCGCAGCTCCCCGCACAACCGCTTGACCTCGGCCGCCGCATCGTCGGCGGCAATGGTGACGAGCCCGATCTCCTGCGCCACCGCAGTGTCGAATTTCTCACCGGTGAGGTAGTAGCGACTGGCCGCACGCTGGTTCAGCCGCGGCAGCAGAGTCAACGAGATCATGAACGGCGCCATGCCGATCCGCACCTCGGTGAGCGCGAAACTGCTGGACGGACCGGCCACCACCAGATCGCAGGCGGCGATGATGCCCATGCCGCCCGCCCGCACATTGCCGTCGATCTGCGCGATCACCGGCTTCGGCGCGGCCACCAGTCCGCGCAGCACGTCGATCATCTGGCGGGTGCGCTGATCGGCCGCGGTGGCGGGATCGGAGTTCGCGGCCTCGCTCAGATCCGCGCCGGCACAGAAGGTAGTGCCGGTGTGGGTGAGGACGATGCCGCGCACGGCGGAATCGTCGACCGCGCGCTCGATCCCGGCCAGCAGTTCGCGAACCAGCTTGGACGACAGCGCGTTCCGGTTGTGCGGTGAATCGAAGGTCAGCGTGGCGAACCCGTCGGCCACCTCGTAGCGCACGAACGGCGCATCGGTTGTCTCGGTCATGATTGCTCGGCTCAGTAGGACTTCGGCAGACCCAGCGAATGCTGGGCGACGAAGTTGAGGATCATTTCCCGGCTCACCGGCGCGATCCGCGCGATGCGTGCCGCGCCGAGCATGGCGGCCAGGCCGTATTCGCTGGTCAGACCGGCGCCACCGTGGGTCTGGATGGCCTGATCGAGAGCCTTGATACTCGCTTCGCCCGCCGCGTACTTGGCCATGTTGGCGGCCTCCGCGGCGCCCATCTCATCGCCGGCGTCGTAGAGGGTGGCGGCCTTCTGCATCATCAGTTTGGCCTGTTCGAGCTCGATCTTCACCTGCGCCAGTGGATGCGCGATGCCCTGGTGCGCGCCGATCGGCGTCTTCCAGACGGTGCGTTCCTTGGCGTACTCGACCGCTCGGTCGATGGCGTAGCGGCCCATGCCGACGGCCATCGCGGCACCCATGATGCGCTCCGGGTTCAGCCCGGCGAACAGCTGCATGAGTGCGGCGTCCTCCTTACCGACCAGGGCGCTCGCGGGCAGGCGGACGTCGTCGAGGAACAGCGTGAACTGGTGATCCGGCTCGATGATGTCCATCTCCTGCGGCGTCTTCTGGAAGCCGGGAGCGTCGGTGGGGACGATGAACAGCGCCGGCTTGAGCTTGCCGGTCTTGTGGTCCTCGGTACGCGAGACGATGAGCACGGCCTCGGCCTGATCGACGCCGGAGATGAAGATCTTGCGGCCGTTGAGGATCCAGTCGTCGCCGTCGCGGCGGGCGGTGGTGGTGATCTGATGCGAGTTGGACCCCGCGTCCGGTTCGGTGATGCCGAAGACCATCTTGCCGCTGCCATCGGACAGCTTCGGCAGCCAAGCCGCCTTCTGCTCGTCGGTGCCGTACTTGGTGATGATGGTGCCGCAGATGGCCGGGGAAACCACCATGAGCAGCAGGCCCGCGCCCTGAGCGGCCAGCTCCTCCATCACCAGCGCGAGCTCGTACATGCCCGCACCACCGCCGCCGTACTCCTCGGGCAGGTTGACGCCGAGGAAGCCGAGCTTGCCCGCCTCGGCCCACAGTTCGTCCAGCGGCTCGTTGGCGCGTGCCTTGGGAAGCACGTAGTCGCGGTAGTTGTACTTCGAGGCGAGTGCGGCGACGGCGGCCCGCAGTTCCTTGCGCTCGTCGGATTCGATGAAGCTCATTCCCTACTCCTGTGTCCAATTGGTCATGACCGGGGGCCCTACGTGGTTACGCTTCGCTGCCGCCTCCGGGCCTGACCCGGTCATGACGGATCTTCCGAGGGCTCGTCCACCACGGCGAGCACCGCGCCGACCTCGACCTGCTGGCCGACGGTCACATTGAGTTCGGTGAGGACGCCGGTGGCCGGGGCGACGATGGTGTGTTCCATCTTCATCGCTTCCAGCCACAGGATCGGCTGCCCGTGTTCGACCTGATCGCCGACGGCGGCGCCGAGCCGGATCACGCTGCCGGGCATGGGCGCGAGCAGCGAACCGGCGGCCACCTGATCGGCCGGGTCGGTGAAGCGCGGCAGCCTGCGCACGGCGACCGGGCCGAGCGGAGAGTCGACGCAGACCAGATCGCCGTACCGGGAGACCTCGAACTGCCTGCGCACCGGCCCGCGCTCACCGGGCACCCCGAGCACCACCCGTTCGGGCGACAGGTCGATCAGCTCGAGACCCTCATGGCCTTCGATCTGCACACCGGTACGGGTGAACCGGTAGCGCACCTCGTGGGTACCGCTGACGCGACTCTCATATGACTTGGTCTGCGGAGCGGAGGCGAGATTGCGCCAGCCACTGGGGATTCCGCCGTCCACGCGGGCGGCGCGACGGTTGGCCGCGGAATCGGCCAGCGCGGCCGCCACGATGGACAACGCCTCGTCGGCCTCGCTGACCAGCGGCGCCGACAGCGCCTCGAGACCGTGCGTATCGAAGAATGCGGTGTCGGTGTCACCGGCAAGGAACGCCGGATGCCGCAGCACCCGCACCAGCAGGTCACGGTTGGTGACCAGGCCGTGCACCTTCGCCCGCTGCAGGGCGGTGGCCAGCAGATGTGCGGCCTCGGCGCGGGTCTCGGCGTAGGAGATGACCTTGGCCAGCATCGGGTCGTAGTGCACGCCGACCACCGAACCGTCCACCACGCCGGTATCGAGTCGCACACCCGGCTGTTCCAGGACGGTGAATTCACCTGCGGTGAACGGGATGTCGAGCTTGTGCACCGGCCCGCTCTGCGGCTGCCAATCATGGGACGGGTCCTCGGCGTAGAGCCGTACCTCGATGGAATGCCCGCGCTTGGCAGGCTGCACCGGCGGCAGCGGCAGCCCCGACGCCACCTGCAACTGCAACCGCACCAGGTCGAGTCCGGTGGTCTGCTCGGTGACCGGATGCTCCACCTGGAGACGGGTGTTCATCTCCAGGAAGAAGAAATCGCCCTTCTCGTCGGCCAGGAATTCGACGGTGCCGGCTCCCTCGTAGCCGATCGCCTCGGCGGCCAAGCGCGCGGCTTCGAAGAGCCGGTCCCGCATGCTGCGTCCATCTGCGCCGCTCACGGCCCCTGCGTGGTTACGCTCCGCTGCCGCCTGAGCTCGCAGCGCGTCGATCTTCTCGACCAGCGGCGACGGCGCTTCCTCCACGACCTTCTGATGACGACGCTGAATCGAGCACTCGCGCTCGCCGACGGCCCAGGTGGTGCCGGCGGTATCGGACATGACCTGGACCTCGATATGCCGCCCGGTCTCCAGGTACCGCTCGCAGAACACCGTCGGATCGCCGAACGCCGATTCGGCCTCGCGCCGCGCCGCCTCGATCTGGCCGGGCAGCTCGCTCAGCTCACGCACCACGCGCATGCCCCGGCCACCACCACCGGCCGAGGCCTTGATCAGCACCGGCAGCTGATCCTCGGTGACCTCGGCCGGATCCAGTTCGGCCAATACCGGAACACCGGCGGCGTCCATCATCTTCTTGGATTCGACCTTCGAGCCCATCTGCTCGATGGCGGCCACTGGCGGACCGATCCACACCAGGCCCGCATCCAGCACCGAACGCGCGAATGCGGCGTTCTCGGAAAGGAATCCGTAGCCGGGATGAATCGCGTCGGCTCCGGCGGACAGTGCCGCCTCGATGATCAGCTCACCGCGCAGATAGGTCTCACCGGGCGTATTGCCGGGCAGCCGGATCGCGGCGTCGGCCTCGGCCACATGCGGGGAGTCGGCGTCGGCGTCGGAGTAGACCGCGGTGGTGGCGATGCCCATGCGACGGCAGGTGGCGAACACCCGGCGCGCGATCTCACCGCGATTGGCGACCAGGACATTGGTAATCGGAGTTGTCATCGCCGAGCGCCTCACATTCGGAAGACGCCGAAGCCCTCGGCGCCCTGGATCGGGGCTGTGTGAATGGCCGACAACGCCATTCCCAGCACGGTGCGGGTATCGCGCGGATCGATGATGCCGTCGTCGTAGATCCGGCCGGACAGGAACATCGGCAGCGATTCGGCCTCGATCTGCGCCTCCACCATCGCGCTCATCGCGGCGGCGCCGTCCTCGTCGAAGGTCAGGCCCTTCGCCTCGGCGGCGGCGCGCTGCACGATGGTGATGACGCCCGCCAGCTGCGCACCGCCCATGACGGCGGACTTGGCACTCGGCCAGGCGAACAGGAAACGCGGATTGAACGCGCGCCCGCACATGCCGTAATGGCCCGCACCGTAGGAGGCGCCGATCAGCAGCGAGATGTGCGGCACCTTCGAATTCGACACCGCGTTGATCATCATCGAGCCGTGCTTGATGATGCCGCCCTGCTCATACTCCTTGCCGACCATGTAGCCGGTGGTGTTGTGCAGGAACAACAGTGGCGTATTGGACCGGTTGGCCAGCTGGATGAACTGGGTGGCCTTCTGCGATTCCTCGGAGAACAGCACACCGCGCGCGTTGGCGAGGATGCCGATCGGGTAGCCGTGCAGTTCGGCCCAGCCGGTGACCAGGCTCGATCCGTACATCGGCTTGAACTCGTCGAAATCGGAGCCGTCGACGATGCGGGCGATCACCTCGCGCGGATCGAACGGGATCTTCAGATCCGATGGCACGATCCCGAGCAGTTCCTCCGGGTCGTACAGCGGCGAGATCACCTCCGCGCGCGGCTGCGGGCCCTGCTTCTTCCAGTTCAGCCTGCGCACGATGGCGCGGCCGAGCCGGATGGCGTCCTGCTCGTCGGCGGCGAAGTAATCAGCCAGACCGGAGACGCGGGCGTGCATTTCGGCACCACCGAGGGATTCGTCGTCGGATTCCTCACCGGTGGCCATCTTCACCAGCGGCGGGCCGCCGAGGAACACCTTGGCACCCTCCTTGACCATCACCACGTAATCGGACATGCCGGGGATGTAGGCGCCACCCGCGGTGGAATTGCCGAACACCAGCGAGATGGTGGGAATGCCCGCCGCCGAGGCCTGGGTGAGATCGCGGAACATCGCGCCACCCGGAATGAACACTTCCTTCTGGGTCGGTAGATCGGCACCGCCGGACTCGACCAGCGAGATCACCGGCAGCCGGTTCTGCTTGACGATCTCGTTGATTCGCAACGTCTTACGCAACGTCCACGGATTCGAGGTACCGCCGCGCACCGTCGGATCCGGCGCCACGATCATGCATTCGACGCCCTCGACCACACCGATACCGGCGATGGTCGACGCACCCACCTGGAATTCGCTACCCCACGCGGCCAGCGGGCACAGCTCCAGGAACGGCGAATCCTCATCGAGCAGCAATTCGATGCGCTCACGCGCGGTGAGCTTGCCGCGCTTGTGATGCCTTGCCACCTTGTCCGGGCCGCCACCGGCGATGGCCTTGGCGAATTCGGCCTCCAGCTCGGCGAGCTTGCCCGTCATCGCCTCCGCGGCCGCGGTGTATTCCGGCGACGACGGGTCGAGGGTGGATCGGAAGGTCGTCATGACTGGTACCCCAATACTTTCGACGCCAGCATGGTCAGAATCTCGTTGGTGCCACCGCCGATGCCGAGGATGCGGACATCGCGGTAGATCCGTTCGATCTCGGATTCGCGCATGTAACCCATGCCGCCGTGCAGCTGCACGCCCTGGTTGGCCACCCATTCGGCGGTCTCGACGGCGGTGTTCTTGGCGTGGCACACCTCCGCGATCAGGTTCTGCTCCCCCGCGGTGTGCCGCTCGACCAGCGCGCGGGTGTACACCCGGGCCAGGTCGACGCGGCGGTGCATCTCGGTGAGCGTCATCTGTACCGATTGGCGGCTGATCAGCGGACGGCCGAAGGTCTCACGGTTGCGGCACCATTCGAGGGTCAGGTCCAGCGCGCGCTGCGCCTGCGCGTACGCCTGCACCGCGAGGCCGACCCGCTCGCTGACGAACGCCGTGGCGATCTGGGCGAACCCGGTGTTCTCCGCGCCGACCAGGTTGTCCACCGGCACCCGCACATCCTGATAGGACAGTTCGGCGGTGTCGGAGGCCAGCCAGCCCATCTTCTCCAGCCTGCGCGCCACCGAGAAGCCCGGCGTATCGGTGGGCACGATGATCAGCGAAACCCCACCCGCGCCCGGCCCGCCGGTGCGCACCGCGGTGACCACGAAATCGGCGCGGCAGGCCGAGGTGATGAAGGTCTTGGCGCCGTTGATGACGTAGTGGTCGCCGTCGCGGACCGCCGAGGTGGTGAGGTGCCCGACATCGGAGCCGCCGCCCGGTTCGGTGATCGCCAGCGAACCGATCATGTCACCGGCCAGCGTCGGCTTCACCCAGCGCTCGATCTGTTCGGTATTGCCGGACCCGATGATGTGCGGAACCGCGATACCGCAGGTCATCAGCGACGCCCAGGCACCGCCCGAGGCGCCCGCCTGGTGGAACTCCTCGCAGAGAATGACCGTATCGATCGCATCACCGCCGGACCCACCCGCGGATTCCGGGAACTCGAGGCCGAGCAAGCCGAGTTCGCCCGCCTTCTTGTGCAGTTCGCGCGGGAGTTCGCCGCCGCGCTCCCAAGCATCGAGGTCGGGCAGGATCTCCCGCTCGACGAACCGGCGCACGGTGGCGCGCAACTCTTTTCGTTCCGGCGTATCCCAGACGCTCATCGGGCACCCTCTAGCAACTCGGTCGGAATATCGACATGACGGGAGCGCAGCCATTCGCCGAGCCCCTTGGCCTGCGGATCGAAACGGGCCTGGTAGGCCACGCCCTTGCCGAGCAGGCCGGAGATGATGAAATTCAGCGCCCGCAGGTTCGGCAGCACATGCCTGGTGACCTCGAGCGAGGCGGTTTCCGGCAGCAGCTCACGCAGCCGCTCGACGGTGAGCGTGTGCACCAGCCAGCGCCACTGCTCGTCGGTGCGCACCCACACGCCGATATTGGCGTCGCCGCCCTTGTCGCCGCTGCGGGCCAGCGCGATGCTGCCCAGCGGGGCGCGCCGAGTGTCGTTGCCGGTGAAGGGTTCCGGAAGCCGCGGGGTCGGCACCGGCTCGAGCGCGCGGGTGTCGGAGGCCTGGGCGATATCGACCCGGGTGCCGTCGGCCAGCACGGCGATATGTGGCACCTCGCTCGCGTCGACGAAGCCCGGCGTGTACACGCCGTAGGGCGAACCGTTGCCCGGCAGCGTGGTGAAGCTACAGCCCGGGTAGCTGGCCAGTGCCAGCTCGACGGCGACGCTGGAGAAGGCCCGGCCCACCTTGTTCGGATCCGGATCGCGCACCACGCAGCGCAGCATGGCGCTGGCCTGTTCCTCGGTGTCGGCGTCCGGACGGTCCAGGCGGGCGAGGGTCCAGTCGAGTTCGGCGGGGCGCACGGTCAGCCAGGATTCCAGCTGACGTTGCGCCAGTTCGGCTTTCGCTTCGATATCGAGCCCGGTGAGCACGAACTCCATCTCATTGCGGAACCCGCCGAGCGTATTGAGCGAGACCTTCAACTGCGGCGGCGGCGCTTCGCCGGTCACGCCGCGGATCAGTACCCGGTCGGCGCCCTCCTGCTCCACGCGAATGGTGTCGAGCCGGGTGGTCACGTCGGGCCCGGCGTAGCGCGCGCCCTGGATTTCGTACATGAGCTGGGCCTGAACCGTGTCGACGGTGACCGCGCCGCCGGTGCCCGGATGCTTGGTGATGACGCTACTGCCGTCGCGGCGGATCTCGGCGATCGGGAATCCGGGGCGGCCGAGGTCTTCGAGTTCGGTGAAGAAGGCGTAGTTGCCGCCGGTGGCCTGGGTGCTGCATTCGATGACGTGCCCCGCCACCACCGCGCCCGCGAGCCGGTCGTAGTCGGTGCGTTCCCAGCCGAAGTGCGCGGCGGCCGGGCCGACGATCACCGAGGCGTCGGTGACCCGCCCGGTGACGACGATGTCGGCACCGGAATTCAGGCATTCCACGATGCCCCACGCGCCGAGATAGGCGTTGGCGGTGAGCGGGGAGCCCAGCTCGAGTTCGGCGGCGCGACCGGACAGATCGTCGCCCTCGACATGCGCGATCTTGGCATCCAGGCCCAGTTCGGCGGCGACCTTGCGCAGTTTCTCGGCCAGGCCGGCCGGGTTGAGCCCACCCGCATTGGTGACGATCTGGACATTGCGTTCCAGCGCCAGTGCGAGGCATTCCTCGATCTGCTTGACGAAGGTCTTCGCGTAGCCGAGGCTCGGATCCTTCATCCGGTCCCGGCCGAGGATCAGCATGGTCAGTTCGGCGAGATAGTCGCCGGTCAGCACGTCGAGCGGGCCGCCTTCGAGCATCTCGCGCATCGCGCTCAACCGGTCGCCGTAGAACCCGGAACAGTTGCCGATCCGGATGACGTCCGGATCGTCGGCCAGCCTACTCATCAGCGGTATGCCTCCTGTCGCGCTGGATCGGGCCGTCGCGGCGATCGCGGGCCACCGCCACGGCGCCCGGAATCCGCGTACGGCACCAGCATCACAGGCGGTCAGGAAAAAATCAAGCTTGCGTGCTTGTTAATTGAGAGCTATCGTCCGCGGCGCATCGTCGCAGGCGAGAAGGCCGGCGGTAGCGGGAGGGCACAGCGGCAGACTCCGCCGCCAGGCGGCAGACAAGCCGCCGCCGGCATCACGGCCCACCCGAGGCAGCCGGTCCGTACCGAGGCCGACGACAGCCCGCCCGGGACGGCCCGACTGCGGACGCGCGGCCCACAGGCACAATCGGCGTCATGTCCTCCGATGTCGCCGTGGTCTTTCTCTTCGCTCTCGCCGGATTCCTCATCGGCGGGGCGTACACGACCTGGAAGACAGCACGCCCACTGGCCATCGCCCTTGGCGTGTGCGCGGTACTGGCAGCGGTGGGCGCGGTCGTCTGGCTCATCTGAACGGCGAGCCCCGAAGTTCCCGGCCGCGAATGATCAAACAGAGGTGAGCCGGAAGATGCGTAGGTCTTCGGGCACACCGCTCAACGGCGCGGCGAACATCCCCCGCCGATACGGCTTCACCGAGTATCCGAGTTCTTCGAGCACCCCCGGCGATACCGAGCGCAGGGTGGCCTCCGACAGCATGGTGCGGCCGTTGCCGCCCGCTTCCATCACCCGTGCCGCGATGGTGACGTCGACGCCGAGCCAGTCACCGCCGATCTCCCTCGGCGTGCCGGTGTGCAGGCCGATCCGCATCTGCGGGGTATAGCCGTCCACGCTCACCTCGGCCAGCGCCCGTTTGGCCGCCACGGCCGCCTTCACCGCCGCGTCAGCGGTGGGGAACACGGCCATGACGCCGTCACCCATGCGTTTCACCACCTGACCGCCCCGTTGGGCGATGGGCGGCTCGATGGCCTTTGCCACCCGGCGCAGCAGTTCGAGGGTGGCCTCGTCACCGGCCGACAGCGACCATCGGGAGAACGACACCAGGTCGGTGAACATGACGGTGACTTCCTGGCTGCCCCGGCCGCGCCCCACCCGCTCCAGCGCCGCCTGCCAGACCTGAAGCGCGCCGAATCCGATCTCCCGGGCCGCACTCGGACGGGGACCGACGAACTTCTCCGCAGCCCGCGCGACCGCTCGCGGGCCGCCGGGGCCCGAGACCGAGAGCGGATCACCGAAGGACGGATCGCCGGGGAGCTGTTCGCGGGCCTTGCGTAGCGCGCCGATCACGTCCGGGCGCTGATTGGCCGCCGTCATCAGGGCCGCGATCGCGCGCGGCCGGTGGCGACGGGAGGGCCCGGCTTCCGCCGGGGAGTCGACCGCGCCGGGATCGGCGCCGTTCGCTTCCGGTTCCGGTCCGGACACCGCACCGCCGGAAGGTGTTCTGCTCACGCCCCGAGGGTATCCCAGCCGCCCCGCACCGGTGACGCCCGTGAACGGCGCCGGGCCGGTGCGAAAGTTCGCACCGGGCCGGAAAGTACCGCACCGTCCGCCGGGCAGTGGCGGACGGTGCGAGGGGCCGCGGACCTCCCGACAAGGTCTGCTACCCACAACCCGAGTGGCGAGGGAGGGCTACTCGGGTAGTCCATATATTCGGGCTAGGCGTCGCGCTGGTTCACCGCGAACAGCGAAGCACCGAACACGATCGCGACGAAGGCGACGAAGTAGAGCAGGCTGCCCCACACGTTCCAATGCCAGTTGCCCACCGGCTCTTCCACCGCGAGGAAACGGTTGGCGTTGGCGAAGGGCAGGAACGGGGTGACATTGCGGCCGAAGCTGCCGAAGGCGCCGAGCAGCGGCTCGATGAGCAGCGACCACAGCACGATCAGCGAGATGGCCGCCGCCGACTGCCGCACCAGCACACCGACCGCGATGGCCAGCGCCACACACAGGAAGGTGTAGATGGGCAGGCCGTAGATCGTGCGCCAGTGGCCTTCCAGCACCAGCGTGGCGGCGGCTTCGGACCCGCCGACCAGCTTGCCGACCAGGAACGCGCCGAACGCGAGCACCGTGGTGAGCACGGCGCCGTAGAACCCGACGAGCGCGGTCTTGGTGAGGATCACCAGGTTGCGGTTCGGCACCGCCTGGAACGTGGTGCGGATGACGCCGAAGCGGTATTCGCTGGTCACCGTGAGCGCCGCCATGATCATCAGCACCATGACGCCGAAACCGGACACGCCCGCGGTGACGGTGCCGATGTCGAGCGAGGGCACCTCACCCGATTCGGTCCCCGCCGTGCGCACGACCAGCGCGAACAATGCCGCGAGGCCGAGGCCGAGCACGACGACGATCGCCGAGCACCACCACGGCGACCTGGTCGAGGTCAGTTTGATCCGTTCCGCTTCCAGCACGCCGATCACAGCGCACCTCCCATCACCTGATCGTCGGTCCCGACGCCGCCACCGTGGTACTGCACGGCGCCGCCGGTCATCCGCATGAACGCCTCCTCCAGCGAGGCCCGCTGCGGCGCGAGTTCGAACAGCGTGATGTCGTTCGCGCCCGCCAGCTTGCCGACCGCGTCACTGGTGACACCGGCGATCATGAGGGCGGGGCCGTCCTGGCCGGTGCCGTCCTCGCGCACGGTCATGCCGTTGGAGGTGAGAATGCTGCGCAGCTGATCCAGCTGCGGGCTGCGCACCCGCACCGACGACTCGGAGGCGCGGTCGATGAATTCCTGGGTGGTCGAATCCGAGATGAGCTTGCCGCGCCCGATCACCACCAGGTGTTCGGCGGTCTGGGCCATCTCCGAGAGCAGATGGCTCGACACCAGCACGGTGCGGCCCTCCGCGGCCAAGCGCTGCATGAACCGGCGGATCCACAGGATGCCCTCCGGGTCGAGGCCATTGACCGGCTCGTCGAACAGCAGCACCGGCGGATCGCCGAGCAGGGCGCCGGCCAGGCCGAGTCGCTGGGACATGCCGAGGGAGAATCCGCCCGCGTTCTTACCGGCGACCTCGGACAGGCCGACCAGCCGCAGCACCTCCTCGACCCGCGATTTCGGGATGCCGTTGGAGGCGGCCATCCACTGCAGGTGAGCGCGTGCGGAGCGGTTGGGATGCACCCATTTGGCGTCGAGCAGGGCGCCCACTTCGCGCAGCGGATGGTCGAGGTCGTGGTACGGCCTGCCGTTGATCAGGGCGGTTCCGGCGGTCGGCCGGTCCAACCCGAGGATCATGCGCATCGTGGTCGACTTGCCCGCGCCGTTCGGTCCGAGGAAGCCCGTCACCTGTCCGGGACGAACGGTGAAGGTCAGATCCTGAACCGCGACGGTCTGCCCGTAGTGCTTGGTCAGGCCCTTCAGTTCGATCATGCCTACAGCATTGCGCAGATCGCGCCGGCGCGCGTCGGTATAAAGGCTTGTCGTCGGTCATCCTCGAGGATGATCCGTCCCTCGGTGGTACCCCGGGTCGACCCCGAGGGACCGCTGACCGTCGCCGAGGGCGGCGCACCGCCGGCGACCGGTCACCGCCGACTCTCCGGCGATGACAGACGAACGGCGGGGGCTGTGCAGGCGGCGAATCGGTCTGCCGTCGCGTCAGCCGGGCGAAACGATCAGCCGAGCGCGGGCGAGGACGCCTGCGCCCAGAACCGCTTCGGGATGCGACCCGCCTCGCGGGCCAGCCGTCCCGCGCGCACAGCGTCGGCCATGGCGGCGGCCATGAGAGCCGGCCGCCTGGCGCGGGTGACGGCCGTGGCCAGCAGCACGGCCGAGCAGCCGAGTTCCATGGCCAGCGCGGCATCGCTCGCGGTACCGATCCCGGCATCCAGGATCACCGGGACACCCGCCTCGGCCACGATCATCTCGATATTGTGCGGATTGCCGATGCCGAGGCCGGTGCCGATGGGGGCGCCGAGCGGCATCACCGCCGCACAGCCCGCCTCTTCGAGCCTGCGAGCCAGGATCGGATCGTCATTGGTGTAGGGCAGCACCACGAAACCCGCGTCGACCAGCTTTTCCGCGGCGTCGAGCAGTTCGATCGGATCGGGCAGCAGGGTGCGCTCATCGGCGACGACCTCGAGCTTGACCCAGTTGGTGTCGAGCGCCTCGCGCGCCAGCTGCGCGGTGAGCACCGCCTCGGCGGCCGTGCGGCAGCCCGCGGTGTTCGGCAGCGGGGCGATATCGAGGCGCTTCAACAGATCGAGCACGCCGGTGCCGCCCGCCGCGTCGACCCGGCGCATGGCGACGGTGGTCAGCTCGGTACCGGAAGCCACCAGGGCCTCCTCCAGCACGGCCAGGCTCTCGGCGCCGCCGGTGCCCATGATGAGCCGGGAGCCGAACTGCCTGCCCGCGATCTCGAGCGGGGTATCGGCGGCCAGGTCAGCCACCTTGAACCGCCGTCAGCACGTCGATCTGCCAGCCGCGGCCGACCGGCTCGTCCCAGCGCGATTTCGGGAACACCGCACCGTCGACGGCCAGCGCCACACCCTGACAGGGCAGATCGAGCCGAGTGAGCAGTTCACGCACGGTGAGCGGTTCGGCGAACTCGTGGTCCCGGCCGTTCACGGTGACACCGATGGGCACAGATATCGCGGTCATCGAACTCCTCCTGCGGATGGGACAGCCGGCGCGGACGGCGCCGAGAAGCGTTGCGGATCAGCGGAAGCCACCTCGGGCAGCGGGGCGCCCGCCAGCTCGGCGAGCACCGCGTCGGCGGTGATGGCGGTGGTGAGCATGCCGTTGCGGCCGTGGCCGGTGGCGGCGATGATCCGGTCGGTGAGCCTGCCGATCAGCGGCAGATTGTCCGGTGTGCCCGGGCGCGAACCCGCATTCGCCTCGGCCAGTTCGTATTCGCCGATACCGGGCAGGATGGCCTCCGCGTCGGCGATCAGGTCGCGGACGCCGCCGACGGTGACGGCCCGATCGAAGCCCGCCTCGTATTGCGTTGCGCCGACCACGATTCCGTCTTCGCGCGGCACCAGATACACCGGCCTGCCGTGCACCCGGGCCCGGATCACCCGGTTCGGAACGGGCTGTGCGCCCGGCCGATGCCGCAGCCGCAGGATCTCGCCCTTGACCGGACGAACGGGCAGCATCGGGCACAGCCGAGCCGAGGCGGCGCCTGCGGCCAGCACGATCTGATCGTGCGGCAGGGCATCGATGTCGTCGACGGCTTCGGCCCGCACCTCGACCCCGACGGCGTCGACGGCCACCCGTAGCGCACCGAGCAACAGCCGGTTGTCGATGGCGGGTTCGGCGGTGGCGAGCATGCCTGCCCGGACGGTGCGGGCCAGTCCCGGCTCGAGTTCGCGTACCCCCGCGCGGTCGAGGATGCGCAGATCGTGGCCGTGGCCGCCGACCCAATCGGCGATGGTGTGCAGGTCAGCGGCATCGGCGGCGTCCAGCGCCACCGTCAGGGTCTGTTCGGCGACGTACACGTCGGTGCCGGTGGTGGCTTCGAGCCGCGCCGCGAACGCGGGCCAGTGCGCGAGGGCGGCGGCACCGAAAGCGAGGACGGCGTCCTCACCGGGCCAGCCCTCCGACAGCGGCGCCAGCATTCCGCCGGCAACCCAGGAGGCGCCGGAGGCGACGGCCGGATCGAACAGGGTGACCGTCCACCCGGCCTCGCCGGCCCGCCATGCCGCGGCGAGCCCGATGGCGCCGCCACCGACGACGGCCAGAGTGGGCATCGGTTCCTCCTCGTGTTCGCATACCCACGGTAGCGCGGCTACGGTCGAAGGCGTGCAACCCTCCCACCCGAACCGACCGCTGCCGCCACGGGAGCGCCTGGCTACCGCGCGGTTGTATCTGTGCACCGACGCCCGCAGGGAAAAGGGCGATCTGGCCAAGTTCGCCGAGGCCGCGCTCGCGGGCGGGGTCGACATCATCCAGCTACGCGACAAGGGGTCACCGGGCGAGCAGAAGTTCGGCCCGCTCGAGGCCAAGGCCGAACTCGGCGCCCTCGCCGAATTGAAGGCCGCCGCCCGTAGGCACGGTGCGCTCGTCGCGGTGAACGACCGGGCCGATCTAGCGCTGGCCGCCGGCGCGGACGTGCTGCATCTCGGTCAGGGCGATCTGCCGCCGTGGTACGCCCGGCGCATCCTCGGCCCCGACGTGGTGATCGGCCGCTCCACGCACAATCGCGCCCAGGCCGGGCTTGCCGCCATCGACGAGCACATCGATTACTTCTGCACCGGGCCGGTCTGGGCCACGCCCACCAAACCGAACCGGCAGGCCGCCGGGATCGACCTGGTCCGCTCGACCGCCGAAGCGCATCCGACCCGTCCCTGGTTCGCCATCGGCGGTATCGATACGCAGAACCTGGCGGAAGTGCTGGCCGCCGGGGCCGACCGGGTCGTGGTGGTGCGGGCGATCACCGAGGCTCGTGACCCGGAAGCCGCGGCGCGGGAGTTGAAAGCGGCGTTGCTCGCGAACGTTTGACCGCGACAGCGGCAGCGCGTGGGGCCCGCGCCCGGCACGTGGCCGGCCGATCGCCGATCAGGACAGGATCTGGCCCGTGGTCAACGCCAGCGTGGTCGGCGTCTCGACCTGGTGCGCTGCGATGTCCTTCGCGGTCAGCTCCGCGAGCCCCTCGACGATCGTGGCGAAATCGCCCGGCCCGTCGGCCACCGCGTGCAGCCAGATGAAGCCCTGCTCGGCGAGGTCGACGGTGCGTGGGAGGGCCGCGGCCAGGGCCGGAGCCTGGGCGATGCCCGCCAGATCGACGCGCGCGGGCACGGCGCGCAGTTCGGGCCAGGCCAGCGCGAAACCCGGGTGCAGGGGGCGCGCGTCCACTTCGTCTTCCGGTACCCAGGCCAGCTCGACGCTCTCCCGGTTCGCACTGGTCGCCAAGGTGTGCGCCGCGTCGGCGACGACGGTCGTATAGGTCCAGCCACTCGGCGCGCAAGCCGTCACCCGTTCGGCGCGCACCCGCACGTCGGTCGAGGCGATTCCGGCTTCCTCCCATGCCTCGCGGACCGCGGCGTGCATGGGTGTCTCATGGCTGTCGCGTGCCCCGCCGGGCAGCGCCCATGTGCCGCCCTGGTGGCTCCACGGGGCACGATGCTGCAACAGGACCGCCGAGCCGCCGCCCTCCAGCGGCGCCCGCAGCAGTAGGCCGGCAGCCCCGAACTTTCCCCAGTGGCGGACCCCATCCGGTCCGCGCGACCAGCCGTCGCCGTCACCACGCATTTCGCACCATCCTCGTCACCTGGCACTCCCTATAGTGCCGCACGCGCCGCCTCGTGTGGGCGGCCTCCGCGCGACACCCGGCGAACCCGGCCGGGATCGGCGACACGCCACACACATCGGCCTCATGGCACTAACCTTGGCCGGTTGACGACGCCGACGACCGGTCACCGAGGCCGGATGAGTTGTCGGCGCACGGGACGGGGCCGGACAGAATAGGCTCCGAAACAGCGCAAACAGGCGCCCCTGAGCGGGGAGGTGGACATGACGCGGTTGGCAGCGGATCGGGCGGCGGCGGTACTGGAGCCGGCGACCGATTCCGAGCCGCCGAACGGGAGTGGGCGACGGCTCCCGGTGCGTCCGCATGTGCGGGCGATGCGTGAGCAGCTCGACCCGGCCAATCTACGGTCCTTCGCCCGGTCCACGCCGGGCCGGTTGATCGGGGTGGGCCTACTATTGGCCGTGGTGTGCCTGGCCGCCGGTGCGACGACGGCGGCGACGGTCAACGAACGCCAGAACGGGCTCGACGTACTCCTGGTCGAAACCGAGCCCGATGCGCATTCCGCACACCGGATCTACACCTCGCTCTCGGTGGCCGACGCCGCCGCGGCGACCGCGTTCATCTCCGGTGGACTGGAACCACAGCACGTGCGCGACCGCTACAGCCAGGCGGTCGGCGAATCGGCGGCCGAACTCGCCGCACTGTCCGGCGAAGGCCCCGACCAGCGGTTGCGCACCGGCATCGCGACCGGGCTCCCGGTGTACACCGGGTTGATCGAGACGGCACGGGCCAACAACCGCAGCGGTTACCCGGTGGGTGCGGCCTACCTGAGCGAAGCGTCGAACCAGATGCAGACCACGCTGCTGCCGATGGCGGGTGAACTCCAGCAGCACCGCTCCGACGCGGTCGACGACGCCCAACGTCGTCATGTCCGGCCGCCATGGATCGCGATCGCGCTGCTGGTCCTCGCCCTGGCCGGATTGGTCTGGGCCCAAGTCGATTTCGCGCGGCGCTGGCACCGCACGTTCAATCCGGGGCTGCTGCTCGCCGCGGGCGCGGTGCTGCTGTTGCTGATCTGGACGGTGGTGGCGGGATCCATCTCGGCCACCGCGATGATCCGCGGCCGCGATGACGCTGCCCGAGCGGCCGACCGCCTGACCGAGAGCCGCATCCTGGCCCAGCAGGCCAGGTCGGCGGAAACCCTGAAGTTGGTGCGCCGCGACGCCACCGGCGATTACGACCTCACCTACGACGCCAACCGCACCAGGCTCACCGAACTACTCGCCGACGACGCCCCCGGCGCCGCGGACGCTCGTGCGGCACTCGACCGTTGGCATGCCGCGCACCAACGGATGAACGAGGCCCTCGACCGTGGCGATTTCGTCGCCGCCGCGGCGGTGGCGACCGGCCCCGGCGCCGGCGATTCCGCCGCCCAGGTGGACGCCCTCGATCAGGCACTGGCCGCCGGAATCGCCGATACCAGGGACAACCTGCGCGACGACATCTCACAGAGCGCACGGGTGCTGGATTTCCTCGCCCCGGGCGCGCTGATCCTCGGCATCCTCGGCGCGGCCTGCGTAGCCCTCGGTGTCTGGCCCCGACTGCGGGAGTATCGATGAAAACCGTTCGTACCGCGCTCGTCTTCGCCGCGGTCGCACTGATCGGCGGCTGTACGGCCGAGCCGGTCACCCGCACCGGCATCGACGGTATCGATTTCACCGAGCCGCCGCTGCCCGCGCAGGCGGCCACCATCGCGACCGACGCGAACGTCTCACCCGAACCCGAACCCGATTGCGGCGATCCGACCGCGAGCCTGCGGCCCGACAATGCCGCCGGCGGGCCGACTCTCGACGCCATCCGCGCCCGTGGACGGCTGGTGGTCGGCTTGGACGCGGGTTCCAATCTGTTCAGCTTCCGCGATCCGATCAGCGGCGCCATCGTCGGCTTCGACGCCGATATCGCCAGGGAGGTCGCCCGTGATCTGCTCGGCAGCCCGGATCTGATCGAATACCGCAGCTTGTCCTCGGCCGATCGGGAGAAGGCGCTGCAAGAGCATTCGGTCGATCTGGTGGTCAAGACCATGACCGTGACCTGTGATCGGCGGCAACGGGTTTCGTTCTCCACGGTCTATTTGCTCGCGCATCAGCGGGTCCTCGCCGTGAAGGGCTCCGGCATCGAAAGCCTCGCCGACCTGGCCGGTAGGCGGGTCTGTGTGGTGGCAGGCACCACCTCGGTGGATCACATCCGGCGCTACGAGCCCAAGGCCACCATCCTGACCGTGCCCACCTGGGCCGACTGCCTGGTGGTGCTGCAACAGCGCCAGGTCGACGCCGTCAGCACCGATGACGCGATCCTGGCCGGCCTGGCCGCACAGGATCCCTACACCCATATCGTCGGGCCGAGTATCAGCGATGAGCCGTACGGCATCGGCATCTCCAAGGGCAACGACGATCTGGTGCGGTTCGTCAACAAGACCCTCGCCCGTATCCGCGCGGACGGCACCTGGACCCGCATCTACGACCGTTGGCTCTCGGTCCTCGGCGAAACCCCCCGCCCGCCCGAACCGGTCTATCAGGACTGACCATGCACGACACCGGCGCAGGCCCACACGAACCCGCGGCATCCGGCGATGCCGCGGGGCCGAGTGCTGCCGCGGATCCCGGTGCGGCCGTGCCCGCCGGGGCCGATCCGGCGGACGCCGAACCCACCCGGCCCTCCGAACGTCCGGCCGGAACCCGAGGCAGGCACGCCAAAGCCGACACCGGTGCGACCCCGAGGCCCTCCGATACCGTCCCGCCGCCGGAGACACCGGCCCCGATCGCGGTTCCCGCACCGACAACGATGGTCACGCCCGAGCATGCTCCGGTCGCCGCAGCCGCCGCAGACCTGCCCGGAGCAGCCGAATCGGCTGCGCACCAACCCCCGGGCTCCCGGGCCACCCCAGCCGAGCCCGGCGCCGCCGAGGATCGCCCCCCGGCATTACCCAGCACACCGGCGCTGTCCGGCCCCCACACCGAAGCGGACGCACCGGGAGCCGTCGCCCACTCCCGTTCGGCGGCTCGGAATCGGTCGCCGGCTCCAGTACCGCCGCCGCCCGATC
>NZ_JAAGVC010000056.1 GCF_010858045.1 Nocardia cyriacigeorgica | reverse complement strand
CTTCTTCGAGGGCGCCGAGGGCGGCTTCTTTGACCACGCGGGTCAGGATGCGTTGCAGCAGTTGCCGCATGGTGAGCCGGATCGCGGCTTGGGTGGCGACGCGGGCGGCGGCGCCGGCGGCGGCTCCGGCGGGGGCGCCGACACCGGTGGCCATGGCGGCCAGCGCTGCGGCCATTTCGACGGCGAAGATCACCAGTTGGGCGATGATCATCAGTTTGGTGTGTTCGATGTCGTTGGCGCCGTCGTCGACCAGGTCGGCCTGGTCTTTCAACAGCCCGGTCAGTGCGGCGAGGGCGCCGTTGTCGTTGCCGAGTTTCTTCCAGAACGCCTCGATCGCGTCGGCGCTCTGCCCGTCCAGCGCGGCCAGCAGTTGGTTGACCTGGCGTTGAGCATCGTCACCGAGATCGTCGAGGGTGGTGGCGGCGCTGTTGTAGGCGTCGGCCATGCGCCGCATCGCGGTCTCATCGCCCTCGGGCCAATCACCGGCCCCCACGACATACTTCGCGGCCCACTGCAACGCCTCGGGGATTTCGATTCCCACCCCGGCGCCCTCCCGTCTCGTTTTCGGCCAAGAACCTATCGACACAGACATAGACGTGGCGAATCAGGTTTCGGTTCCATCCGATCGCGGGCGAGTTGCCGATCGCGGTTGATCTGGAGTTCACTCGGCAGCATGCCGCGACGCAGTCAGGAGGATCGGTCCAGGGCCACCAGGATGGCTCTGGAGGAGGCCGGACTGCGGCTGTTCACCGAGCGGGGGTTCGCGGGCACGTCGGCGGAGGAACTGGTGAGCGCCGCGGGAGTGACGCGCGGGGCGCTGCATCATCACTACGGTGACAAGCGCGGGCTGTTCCTCGCGGTGCTCGAGCAGCTGGAAACCGACGCGACAGCCGAGATCACGCGGGCGATCGCGGCGGTCGACCCGGACGATCTGCTGATGGCCATGGCCACCGGCCTGGGCACGTTCCTGGAGATCTGCCGCCGTCCGGCCATGGCGCGCATCGCCCTCTCCGACGCTCCCGCGGTGCTCGGCTGGCAGGCATGGCGGGAATTCGAGAGCAAACACGGTCTCGGAGTGATCATCGACCAGCTCGAGCGGGCGCGGGCCGCCGGCCTGATTCCCGAGGTCCCGGTGCGGGTGCTGGCGCAGCTGATCCTGAGCGCGGTGGCCGAGTCGGGTCTGATCGTCGCGCACGCCGAGGATCCGGACGCCGCGCGGACCGAGGCCCAGCAATCGCTGATGCTGCTGGTCGCAGGCATCCTTCGTACCGGATGACACAGTGGCCGCACCGTTGCCCCGATCGTCCGGCCCGGCGCGACCCGCATGCCTGACACCGCCTGTCACCCATTCGTGAAAGACTGAGCACGTGCGTTTGTACCGTGACCATGCCGTCGTGCTCCGCCAGCACAAGCTGGGTGAGGCCGATCGCATCGTCACATTGCTGACCAGGCAGAACGGTCTGGTCCGTGCGGTCGCCAAGGGGGTGCGGCGCACGAAATCGCGCTTCGGTGCCCGGCTGGAACCGTTCGCCTACATCGACGTGCAGCTGCATCCGGGCCGCAATCTCGACACCATCACCCAGGTGCACACGGTGGAGGCCAATGCGGCGGGCATCATCGATGATTACGGCCGCTACACCACTGCCTGCGCGGTCCTGGAAACCGCCGAACGGCTGGCCGGTGAGGAACGTGCCCCCGCGGCCCGCTTGCACATTCTCACCGCGGGCGCGCTACGTGCGATCGCCGCCGGGCAGCGCCCGCACGAACTGGTCCTCGACGCTTTCCTGTTGCGCGCCATGGGTTTCGCCGGATGGGCGCCGGCACTGGACGAATGCGCCCGTTGCGCGACTCCCGGCCCGCACCGCGCCTTCCATGTGGCGGCGGGCGGCGCGGTGTGCGTGCACTGCCGTCCACCCGGCGCCGCGACGCCCGGCCCCGGGGTGCTGGACCTGATGGTCGCCCTGCACCGTGGCGAATGGGACTTCGTCGACACCGTCCCCGATGCCACTCGCCGCCAGGCCAGCGGCCTGATCGCCGCGCACCTGCAATGGCATCTGGAACGACAGTTGCGGACGCTGCCGCTGATCGAGCGGTCCCGCCCGACGGGTGGTGCCGCATTCGCCGCCTCTGGAGACCGGGTCGGCTGAGGCCACCGCCGTCGTTCTCCCCGGCCCGAGCGGCGGCAGCTCGGCTCGGGAGGTCCCTGATCCGCGGCGGAAAGGCAGCGCCCGGACGGTTCACCCGGCTCGGCCCGACGGCTTCGAGCCCGGCGGTGGTTGCCGCGACCGCCGAGGTGGCGGCGCCCCTCAGGCAGACGCCGAACGCGATGACACCGCGATCCGGGCATCGGGCAGGATAGAGCCGTGATCCTCCGCCGAGACCCCTCCGCCGGTTCGGGCAACGCCGACCGGCCGGGGGCGACCCGCACCGTTCGCCCGCCGTCGCCGCATCCGTCCGGTGCGCGTCCGCCGCAGCTGCCGCCGGAGCTGGTGCCCAACCACGTCGCGCTGGTCATGGACGGTAACGGCCGCTGGGCGCAGGAACGTGGGCTGCCGCGCACGGCCGGCCACGAACGCGGCGAGGCGGTGCTCATGGACACCGTCGAGGGCTGTATCGAGATCGGCGTCAAGTGGCTGTCGGCCTACGCGTTCTCCACCGAGAACTGGCGGCGCAGCCCCGATGAGGTGCGGTTCCTGATGGGCTTCAACCGTGACGTCATCCGCCGCCGTCGCGACGAGATGCACGAGATGGGTGTCCGGGTGCGCTGGGCCGGGCGCAGGCCGCGGCTGTGGCGCAGCGTGATCAAGGAGCTGGAGACCGCGCAGGAGCTGACCAAGGACAACACCGTGATGACGCTCACCATGTGCGTCAATTACGGTGGTCGCGCCGAAATCGCCGATGCCGCACGGGAGATCGCGCGCCGGGTGGCGGCGGGGGAGATCGACCCGGAGCGGGTCGACGAGGCGACGGTCGCTCGTTACCTCGATGAACCGGATATGCCCGATGTGGATCTGTTCTTGCGTCCGTCGGGCGAGTTCCGCAGTTCGAACTTCCTGCTCTGGCAGTCCGCGTACGCCGAATTCGTCTACCAGGACACGCTGTTCCCCGATTTCGACCGGCGCAACCTGTGGGAAGCCTGCCTGGAGTACGCCAAGCGCGACCGCCGCTTCGGTGGTACCAAATGACCGGAGGGGATATGGATTCCGCACTCGAGCCCGACCTGGAGTTGCAGGCACGGGCCGGCGCCTGCCTGTCGATGTACGACATCGATGTGCGGGTCGACAACGACGGATCGTTGCGATTCGACTACGAGGGCGCGCTGTGCTCGCTGGGCGCGGTGAACCTCACCACCGGCCTGGATGTGCTGACGCTGACCTGCGTGCTGGCCTGGGACCGGCCGCTCAAACCGCAGCTGCACAAGCGCGTCGCCGAACGCAACAGCACCTTGCAGTTCGGTTCGATCGTGGTGATCGGGCACGGCAAGCTCGCCGATATCGTGCTGCGCTACACCTTTCCCGCCGCAGGCCTCGACGATCACGCGCTGGCCACCATGCTGCTGCTGGTGCTCTCGGGTGCGGGGCAGGCGCGGCAGGGGCTACTGCCCTGAGCCGAGCCGGCTGGCCCGAACCGGGCCTGCTGCCCTGCATCGAGTTCAGCGTGGCTGGGGGCCGAACGGCAGTAGCGTCGCCACGCCTCGCACGGCTGCCTTCGGGTCGAAATCGCCGATGATCAACTGTTGCAACAGGAATCCGGGCAGGATGCCGAACAGCGCGACGGCTGTCGCCTCGATGTCGGTGTCCTCGGGTAGCCAACCGGCCTCGACCATGCGGCCGATGTACTCCGCCCACATATCCCGGATTCCGCCCATCGCCCCGCGCACGTAGACGGCGGCCTCCGGATCGACCAACGCCAGTGACCACGCCTGCGGGGCGAGCCGCAGCCTGCCTTCGGGGCCTGTCTGTGGCATGAGCCAGTCGAGTAGATGCTCGGCCACCTCGGCGGGGACCGGCAGCGGGTCGCGGTGCACCACCTCGGACATCAACGCCCGCACGTCGACGGTCGCATTCGAGGCCAGCGCCGCCACCAGCTCGTCCTTGCTCTTGAAGTAGCGGTAGACCGCGCCGGCGGAGAGCCCGGATTCGGCGAAGACATCCTGCATGGAGGTGTTGTAGAAGCCCTTGCGGGAGAAGCAGCGCTGCGCGGCGGCGATGATCTGCTGCCTGCGGCGTTCCAGGTGTTCTTCGCTGACTCGAGGCATGCCTCAAAAGTAAAACGAATATCCGTTCTTGACAACTTCGGGCGGTGCTGCGACCGTAGAACCATCTAAAAGAACGAACCTCCGATTTACAGGAGAACGTCATGAACGTCACCCAGCGGGCCGTGGCCATCGGTGCGGGCGCGGCCCTGATCCAAGCGCTGATGTTGATCGCCTTCGCGTGGCCCGCCGCGAATATGGCGCCGAGGGATCTACCGGTAGCGGTGACGGGCCCGCAGGCGGCGATGGTCGCCGACCGGCTGGCCGCGCACGATCCCGACGCCTTCGACATCACCACGACCGCCGATGAGAACGCCGCGCGCGCCGCGATCACCGACCGTGATGTCTATGGCGCGATCGTCACCGGCGGGGGAGCGCCGCGGGTGCTCATCGCCTCCGGTGCCAGCCCGGCCGTCGCCCAGCAGCTGACCCAGATCGCCCAGCAGATGTCGGGTGCTCCGGCGGCCGCGGTCGAAGATCTGGTCGTGGCCGATCCGGATGATCCGCGCGGCGTCGGCTTCGGCGCCATGGCGCTGCCGCTGGTGATGTCGGGCATCGCCGCGGGCGTACTGCTGACGCTGCTGGTGCCCTCGGCGATGGGCCGGCTGGCCGGTCTGCTGAGCTTCGCGGTGGCGGGCGGACTGCTGAGCATGGTGATCGTGCAGGGCTGGCTGTCGCTGATCCCTGGCAACTACCTCGTCTTGTCCGCGGTGGCCGGGCTGGTGTCGTTCGCGGTGGCCGGCACCGTCGCCGGACTCGCCACGGTGATCGGCCGCGCGGGCATCGGCATCGCCGCGCTGACCATGCTGCTGATCGGTAACCCGTTCTCCGCCGCGACCTCGGCGCCCGAGCTGCTGCCGCAGCCGTGGGGTGCGATCGGCCAGCTGTTGCCGCCGGGTGCGGCCGCCTCGCTGCTGCGGTCGGTGGCCTTCTTCGATGGCGCCGGCGCCACCGGCCCGCTGGTGGTGCTGCTGGTGTGGGCCGGTGCGGCCGTGGGGCTGCTGGGGATCGGTGCGGTCCGCGAACGGCGTGGCACCGATGCGCAGGCCTCCGCGCCGGTTCCGGCGATGGCGGGCTGAGCGGGACTCACGTCAGAGGCCGTCACCGGACCATCCGGTGACGGCCTCGTCTTGGATCACGAAGGGTCGGCCGGAATTCTCAGCCGCGCGATTCGTCCGCGCAGGATCGGCAGGTGCCGAAGATCTCCAGGGTGTGGCTGATCTCGGTGAAACCGTGCTTGTCGGCGATCGATTCGGCCCACGCCTCGACCGTGGGGCCCTCGACCTCGATGGTGCGGCCGCAGCGGCGGCACACCAGGTGATGGTGATGGCCGGTCGAGCACTGTCGGTAGATGGATTCGCCGGAGTCGGTGCGCAGCACATCCACCATGCCCGCGTCGGCCAGGGACTGCAGCGTGCGGTAGACCGTGGTCAGGCCGATGCCTTCGCCGCGACGGCGCAGTTCGTCGTGCAACTCCTGGGCCGAGCGGAATTCCTCGATATCGCCCAGAAGCGCGGCGATCGCGCTGCGCTGGCGGGTACTGCGGATACCCACCGGCTTCTGCGAAACGACCAACTTGTCCGACACGATCAACCTTCCTCCACGTGCGCGACGGCATCGACGACGATATGGGCCAGATGGTCGTCGACGAGTTCGTAGAGCACCTCGCGTCCCGAACGTTCGCCGTGCACCACACCTGCTGACTTGAGAATGCGCAGGTGCTGGCTGACCAGCGGCTGTGTGACGCCGAGCGCGTCGACCAACTCGTGCACGCAACGCGGCGACTCCCGCAGTTGTAGCACGATCGCGATGCGAACGGGGGCGGCGAGTGCGCGCAGCAGCTCTCCGGCATCCTCCAGGATGGTCCGGGTGGGGACCGGCGCGGGAGCGGGGGACCGATACGGGTTGTGCGGGTGAGCGGTGGCCGCGTCGGCAGTCATGGAACCATCTCCTTATTGGAAAGCGATCCCATTTTGATATGCATAGTTGCGCATGTCAAATAGGCATGCCGTGGTGGTGCAAACCCGGTTGTGGCGGGTCGATAGGCTGTAGCCAGTCGGCAGATCCAATGTAGGCGGATCCGCCGCGTGGGCCCGATCCGGCCGCCCGATTCCGACTCGTACTGGATGGAGAATTCTCGCGTGGCACCCAAGTCGAAGGTGGACACCGTTGCCAACCTCGCCAAGCGCCGGGGTCTGGTGTACCCGTGCGGTGAGATCTACGGAGGCACCAAGTCGGCCTGGGATTACGGTCCGCTCGGCGTCGAGCTGAAGGAGAACATCAAGAAGCAGTGGTGGCGTTCCATGGTCACCAGCCGCGAAGACGTCGTCGGTCTCGACTCCTCGGTGATCCTGCCGCGTCAGGTCTGGGAAGCCTCCGGTCACGTCGCCACCTTCACCGACCCGCTGGTCGAATCGCTGCACACGCACAAGCGCTACCGGGCCGACCATCTGCTCGAGGCGTACGAGGAAAAGCACGGCCACCCGCCGGCCAACGGCCTCGCCGATATCAACGACCCCGAGACCGGCCAGCCCGGCAAGTGGACCGAGCCGCGCAATTTCTCCGGCCTGCTCAAGACCTTCCTCGGCCCGGTCGACGACGAAGAGGGCCTGCACTACCTGCGCCCGGAGACCGCGCAGGGCATCTTCGTCAACTTCGCCAACGTGATGACCACCGCGCGTAAGAAGCCGCCGTTCGGTATCGCCCAGATCGGCAAGAGCTTCCGCAACGAGATCACCCCCGGCAACTTCATCTTCCGCACCCGCGAGTTCGAGCAGATGGAGATGGAGTTCTTCGTCAAGCCGGGTGAAGACGCCGAATGGCACAAGTACTGGATCGACACCCGCTTCTCCTGGTACACCGATCTCGGAATCGACCCGGACAACCTGCGGCTGTTCGAACACCCGAAGGAAAAGCTGTCGCACTACTCGGCGGGCACCACCGATATCGAGTACCGCTTCCGCTTCCAGGGCGGCGAGTGGGGCGAGCTCGAGGGCATCGCCAACCGCACCGATTACGACCTGAAGACGCACTCCGAGCACTCCGGCACGGATCTGGTCTACTTCGATCAGAACACCAAGGAGCGCTACATCCCCTACGTCATCGAGCCCGCGGCCGGTCTGACCCGTTCGCTGATGGCGTTCCTGGTCGACGCCTACGCCGAGGACGAGGCGCCCAACGCCAAGGGCGGGGTGGATACCCGCACGGTGCTGCGGCTGGACCGCAGGCTCTCGCCGGTGAAGGCCGCGGTGCTGCCGCTCTCGCGTAACGCCGACCTGACGCCCAAGGCGAAAGATCTTGCCGCGCAGCTGCGTAAGTACTGGAACGTCGAGTTCGACGATGCCGGTGCGATCGGGCGGCGCTACCGTCGTCAGGACGAGATCGGCACCCCGTTCTGCATCACCGTCGATTTCGACACCCTCGACGACCAGGCCGTGACGATCCGTGAGCGCGACTCGATGGCGCAGGAGCGGATCGCGCTCGACCAGGTCGAGGGCTATCTGGCCAAGCACCTGCTGGGCGCCTGATTCGACCCGAAGGGCCGGTTACCGCGGTGCGGTAACCGGCCCTTGTCGTTGTCTGTCAGCCGATTCCGCTGCTGGCGCCGCTGCCGGTGGACATGGACTGGATCAGCCCCATCAGCAAGGCCAGGACTCCGCCGTCGGCGTTGCCGCCGGCCGCGCTACCGGTGTTGACGTCGGTCCTGGTGGGGTGCTTGTGCATGTGTTCTCCTCATCGTGCAGTCGAGCGGGGGGAGCTCGACGCTCCCGGTTGTGGGCAGGCGCCCGCGGGAGTGTGAGGGAGATTAGCGGCCGGAGCAAAGCGAAACGCCGCATTTTCAAAAATTGCCCCGGCCGGATCTGCCAAGGCTCCTTACCGCTCCGCACTCAGACCGGGACGTCCCAGAACGCCAGCTCGTGACGCATGCCCTCGCGGAAGAAGTGTTCGGCTGCGGATCGGTCGACGCCGGTCTCGTCGAGCATGCGGGCACAGCGGCGGGTGAGGGCCGCGAATTCGGGATCGGCGTAGGTCTCCACCCAACGGCGATAGCGTGGCTCGGCGGGCGGGTTCTGCGCGAGGATGGCGCCGAGCGTGGAATAGCCCCACATGCACGGGTAGAGCGCGGCCAGGCCTTCGCCGTAGGAGGCGGCGGCGTCCAGCAAGAACGTTGTATACGCGGCGCAGGGCTCGCCTTTGACCGCGCCGTCGAGGTCGGCGCCGAACTCCGCGGCCAGGGATCGGTGCAGTGCGAGTTCTTCGTGGTAGGTCGAATGGGCGAGATCGACCAGATCGCCCAGATGCGCCGCGGGCGCCTGCCAGGCGAGGCGACTGAACACGCGAACGTAGTCGAGCAGGTAGAGGTAGTCCTGCTCCAGCCAGGATCGGAACACCGGATCCGGCAGATCGCCCCGTGCGATTCCCGCGACCGTCGGGTGCGCCAGTTGTTCCTCGACCATCGGCCGGCCGATGTGCTCCAGATGTGCGGCAAGACTCATGCCGACAGTCTCGCCCATGCGATGGTGCGGCGGCCGCGCCGACGCCGTTCGGTGACCGGAACCCGTCGCGTTGCTGAACCGTAATGTTTTCCGGCCCCGTGGATTTGCGCGCGAACCACCTGTTGCCGCACGCTTGCGGCGTGCTGTGGGATGCGGGTGAAGTTGTGCGGTTGCTGGCGCCGTCGGAACAGCGTTTCGTCCGGCACGGCACCTATACCGGGCGATCGGTGTCGGTGGCCGGTCGGCTCGACATCCCGGCGCTCCGTGCCGCGTTCGCGACGCTGCTGAGCGCCTATCCCGTGCTGGTCTGCCGGATCGGCGTCGACGAGTACGGCCGCGGATATCTACTGCGGCCTGCGGGTTCCGCTGCGGTCCAGCCGTGGATACGCACCGGCGACCCTGCCGAGCTCACCATGCCCGCGCACCGGCTCGACCCCGCCGAGCAGTTGGCCTATCTCGACGTCGTCCGCGGATCGGGCGATCGGTCACGCGTGACGATGTATGTACACCACGGGGTTGCCGACGCCGGTCACTGCGTCGAATTGTTCGCCCGGTTCTGGGATTGCTACACCGATCGGATCATGGCCGTCCGCACCGTCGGCGGACCGTTCGCCTATCCGATGCCGCTGGAGTGGTATGCCGAACAACACGGCATCGCGCGGCGCGGGCATTCGGGCTTCGAGGACGTGGCCCGGCCGCTGCCGCCGGCGAACCCGGTGGGCGATGACGACGGGCCGGGCGAGGCGGTTCTGGTCCGGCCGCGACGGCTGCGGCTGGATCCGGCCGCCACCGCCCGCATCGTCGAACTGAGCAAGCTGCACCGGGTGACCGTCAACGCGTTGCTGACCGCAGCCCTGCTGCGGGCCTACGCCGCCACGGTCGGCGCGGGTGTTGCGATACCCCTCGGCTGCCTCTATCCGGTGGATCTGCGGGCCAGGCTCCACCCGCCGGTTCCCGCCGCGGCGGGAACCAACATGGCCGGGCTGGCCGCGTTCACCGCCGAGATCGACCGCGCCGACTGCATTGTCGAACTGGCGCAACAGATCTCGACGCGACTGCGCGCCGACCTGGAGACCGGAACCGTGCAGCAGTCGGTGCTGCATTTCCCGGATTACTTCGGCGACAACAGGATCCACTCGCTCGCCGGCCACATCGCGATCACCAACACCGGTGTCGTCCCGCATTTCCGCACCCCCGCGGACGTGCGGATCACCGACTACGAGATCGTCTACCTATCGGCGCACCCGCGCCGCTCCCTCGGCCCGTCCGCGGCCGTCACCTTCCTCGCCTACACCTTCGCCGCCCGGCTCACGGTAGCCATCCTCGGCGGCCCCGACCCGGCCCATCTCTACAACCGGGTACAAGCCGAACTCACCGCCCCGATCCGTTCGGGCGGCACACCGGCGATGAGCGGCCCGAACGGATGAATCAGACGCGGGCTATGGGCTCCTGCAATTCGGTGACCCATTCGGCGGTGTTCTCGGCATAGACCAGGGTGACCTCCCGGGTGGGGCCGCACGGGCGGTATCCGTTGTCGGCGATCCACCGCCCGAGGCATGACGCCCTCCTTCTCGATGACGCGGAGCCTCGCTTCGATCTGGACGAGCCGCGCCCGGTCGGCCGCGATCCGCTGTTCCAGTTCGGCCCGGCGCAGGATGAGCATGCCGCGCAGTTGCGCGCCGTCCACCTGCCCGTCGAGGATTCTGCCCACCTGTTCCAGCGTGAACCCGAGATCCTTCACGCGACGATGCGATTCAATCGCGCCAGCTGACCGGCCTGGTAGTAGCGGTATCCGGTGGCCGGATCGATGCGATCCGGACGCAGCAAGCCGAGCGCGTCGTAATGGCGCAGCATGCGCACCGACACCCGTCCGCGCCTGGCGAAGTCTCCGATACTCAACATGACACGTCCCGGTGTAGTGGCTCACACGGTGTGAGAGTCAAGGCAACTCAGAAGCGCCCGCCCCGGCTGACCCGCCGCGAGCCCGACGTCCCACCGAACGAGGGCGCACGGTACCCGCCGCCGTACCCGCCCCGATGCCGCCCACCGGTGACAGCACCCCGGAGCAGGCCCTCGACGAGGATGCCACCGAGAACCGCGCCGGCCTGGGCGCCCGCGGAGGGTGCGCGTCCGGCCTCCCAGGCCCGGACGCTGTTCTGGGCTTCGTGCAGGGCGCGGCCGGCGAGGTCGGCGGCCGTTCGCGCATGGGTGAGGGCGGTGGCCGGGTCGCTGTCGCGCAGGCCGGTGGCGCCGTCGAGGTGGCGTTGCGCTTCGGCGAGGCGGGTGCGGGCGGTGGCGTCGACGCCGCCGCGACGGGTGCTGATGTAGTCGGCGGCCGCGCGCACCCTGGCGTCGGCGTCGATCAGGGCTTGGTCGAGTCGGCGGCGCAGGTCCTCGGCGGCGAGTTTGCGGTCGGCGGCTCGGGCGAGGGCGCGATCGAGTTCGGCGTCGGCGGACAGCGTGCGGTGATAGGCGCCCAGCGGATCGCTGGCGGCCGCGCTCTGCGCGTCGTCGAGAATTGTCCGTGCGTTCGCGGCCGCCGAGGCGAGTTCGGGGCCGCCGTGGGCGGTGAGTTCGGCCACGGCGGCGAGATCGTTGCGCAATTCCTCCAGCGCGGCGGGCAGCCCGGCGCGGGCCTGCTCGATATTCGTCGCGGCGTGCAGGACGGCGTCGAGCAGCGTGCGGGCCTGCCCGATCGCGCCTTCCGCGGCCCGGATCGCCGCGACCGCGCCGCCCTGCTGACCGACCGGCCGGCGCAGGGCTTCGCGACCGGCGTCGATAGTGGTCTCGGCGAAGGCGATGCGCTCACGTGCCATCGCGACGTTGTCCCGGATCGAGGTGAGCACCTGCGGTGGATGAGCGGCGACGAGCCGGCTGAGTTCCTCGTCGGCGGCCGGCGCCCGCCCGGTGAGTTCGACCAGATCACGGGTCAATCCGTCCAGCCGTTCGGCCGCGTTGATGAGCAGATCGCGCATCGCGTCGAAGGCGGCGACCTGCTCATCGAGTTCGCGATCGGCTCGGCCGAGGGTGCCGATCAGCTCGAGCAGCAGGGCACGCTGCTCGTCGGGGGTTTCCGGGATGGCGTCGTCGAGTCGTTGCCGAATCGCGAACGCCTGGGCCAGCGCCGTTGTCGCCTGGTCGACGGCGGTGCGGAACGGGAGGGCGGCGGTCTCGCCGAACTCTCCGGTCGCCAACTCGAGCTCCTCCGAACTTGTGCGTACCGCATTGTCGATATCCACCAGCAGTTCCCGCGACCGGGCGTGCAAGGCGGGTAACGGCAGCGCCGCCAGCGCGGCGGCATCGGTGGGATCGATGGTGCGGGCCTGTTCGAGTTCGGCGCATTCGCGCCGGCGCCGCCGCACCCGCGTGAACGCCACCAGCGCCGCGACGGCGCACACGATCAGTGCCCCGATGATCAGCACCGGCATCAGGCCGACGCCGCCACCGGACATCGCCGAACCGAGACCGTCGGCGGCGGCCACCCCCGCGTCGGCCCAGCGGCTGTCACGCAGTGCCGGTTCGACGTCGGAGGTGAGGATGCGGTCGAGTTCGGATTCGCTGACGCCGCCGGGCAGTTCACCATCGAAGGCGTAGGCGCGATCGTCGACGGCCACCGCGAGCAGCAGATCGCGGTCGCCGAACCCGGATCGCTCGGCGGTCTGCGCGGCCCAGCTCTGCGGACTCAGCCCGGCGAAATCGCCGACGTAATTCACCCACAGCCGCACCTGGTGGTCGGTGTAGAGCCGATCGACAGCGGCCCGCACCTCGGCGGAGCCCGCCGCGCCGAGCGCATCCGCCGAATCGACCACATAGGTGTCCATCCGGGTCGGCGCCTCCGCTCGCGCGGAGCCCGGCACCGCGGGCCCGGATATCACCAGCACCCCGAGCACGACCAGCAGCGACCAGCGACCAACCCGATGCAGCGCCATGGCGTCGAATCTATCGCGCACCAGCGCCGCATCGGCCGCGGTCGGGCGCGGGTCGCGCGGTGCTCCTCGACTACCCGGGCCATCGGGATCGGCCGGGGATAGCATCGAGACCGTGGTCACCATCGACAGCACCTACACCGGTCACGTCTCCGCCGGCTCGGCCGCTCAGCAGCGCGAGGTCCCCGGCGCGCGGATCATCAAGATGTCGGTCGGCCCGATGGACAACAACAGCTACCTGGTGCAGTGCGCCACCACCGGCGACGCCCTGCTCATCGACGCGGCCAACGACGCCGACCGCCTCATCGAGCTGATCGACCAGGAGACGCCCGGCCTGGTCCGCCACATCGTCACCACCCACCGGCACCCGGACCATTGGCAGGCACTGGCGCAGGTCGCCGCCGCCACCTCGGCCGAGACCGCCGCGCACGCCCTCGACGCGACCGAGCTGCCGGTCACGCCGACCGGCACCCTCGCCGACGGCGACACCCTGACGATCGGCAGGCTGAACTTCGAGGTCATCCATCTCACCGGCCACACGCCCGGCTCGATCGCGCTCGCCCTCACCGACGGCGCCGGGCGGACCCACCTGTTCACCGGCGACTCGCTGTTCCCAGGTGGAGTCGGCAAGACCCGCAACCCGCAGGATTTCGCCACCCTCTACGCCGACGTCACCGCCAAAATCTTCGACCGCTACCCCGACGACAGCGTCGTCTATCCGGGCCACGGCGACGACACCACCCTCGGCGCCGAACGGCCGCATCTGGGGGAGTGGAAGGAGCGGGGCTGGTAGTTCGCCCCCGAACGTTCGCGGGGACGCGCACCGGTCCGTGCGGGAAAAGCCGGTCGGCGGGAAAGAAAACGGGCGGGTAACCTCCGCTCGCTGTGCACTTTCGTGGGGTGAGCGTGCACACTACGGGCCAACTGTGAAACCCCGTCCGTCGGCCGGGTCCGTGCTGAAGGGAAAGGAGTCGGCGAGAGTGTTCAGCCGCATCGCCATCGTGAACCGGGGTGAGGCCGCCATGCGCCTCATCCACGCCGTCCGAGATCTGGCCGCGGCTACCGCGCAGCCGATCGAAACCGTCGCGCTCTACACCGACGTCGACCGCAACGCCACGTTCGTGCGCGAAGCCGATATCACCTACGACCTCGGCCCCGCGTCCGCGCGTCCCTACCTCGATCTGAAGGCCCTCGAACGCGCCCTGCTGGCGACCAAGGCCGACGCCGCCTGGGTGGGCTGGGGCTTCGTCGCCGAAGACCCGGCGTTCGCCGAACTGTGCGAACAGATCGGCGTCACCTTCATCGGCCCGAGCCCGGACGCGATGCGCAAGCTCGGCGACAAGATCGGCGCGAAGCTCATCGCCGAGGAGGTCGGCGTGCCGGTCGCGCCGTGGAGCCGCGGCGCGGTCGAGTCCGTGGAAGCGGCCGTGGCGGCCGCGGCCGAGATCGGCTACCCGCTGATGCTGAAGGCCACCGCAGGCGGCGGCGGACGCGGCATCCGGAAGATCAACGACGAAGCCGAGCTCGTCGACGCCTACGAACGCACCAGCCAGGAGGCCGCGCGCGCCTTCGGCAGCGGCGTCGTCTTCCTGGAGCGCCTGGTCACCGGCGCCCGCCACGTCGAGGTCCAGGTGATCGCCGACGGTCAGGGCACCGCGTGGGCGCTTGGCGTGCGCGACTGCTCGGTGCAGCGGCGCAACCAGAAGATCATCGAGGAATCGGCCTCGCCGGTGCTGAGCCCGGAGCAGGCCGCCGACCTGAAGGCCTCGGCCGAGCGGCTCGCGGTCGCCGTCGGCTACCGCGGCGCGGCCACCGTCGAGTTCCTCTACCACCCCGGCGACCAGCTGTTCGCCTTCCTCGAGGTCAACACCCGGCTCCAGGTCGAGCACCCGATCACCGAATACACCACCGGCTTCGACCTCGTGCACGCGCAGCTGCACGTGGCCTCCGGCGGCAAGCTCGAAGGCGAGCCGCCGGCCGAACGCGGCCACGCCATCGAAGCCCGCCTCAACGCCGAAGATCCGGACCGCGATTTCGCGCCGGCCCCCGGCCGCATCGCGCTGCTCGATCTGCCGGCCGGCCCGGGCATCCGCGTCGACACCGGCGTCAGCGAGGGCGACACCATCCCGGCCGACTTCGACTCGATGATCGCCAAGATCATCGCCTACGGCCGCGACCGCGAGCAGGCGCTCGGTCGTCTGCGTCGCGCGGTCTCGCAGACCCGCGTCATCATCGAGGGTGGCGCCACCAACAAGAGCTTCGTGCTCGACCTGCTCGATCAGCCCGAGGTGATCGACGCCAGCGCCGACACCGGCTGGATCGACCGGGTGCGCGGCGAGGGCAGGCTGGTCTCGCAGCGGCACTCCGCCGTCGCGCTGGCGGCCGCCGCGATCGAGGCCTATGAGGAAGAAGAGCGCGCCGAGCGGCACCGGCTGCTGTCCACCGCCTCCGGTGGACGTCCGCAGGTGCAGCACGAGAGCGGCAGGCCGCTCGATCTCAAGCTGCGCGGCGTCGGCTACCGGGTGCGGGTGGCGCGCATCGGTGCGCACCGGTTCCGCATCGGCATCGAGGCCGGCAGCGAGATCCGCACCGCCGACGTCGACCTCGAACGCTTCGACCAGCACACCGGGCAGATCGTCGTCAACGGCATCCGCTACCGCCTGGTCACCGGCACCCACGGTCCGGTCCACCTGGTCGACGTCGACGGGGTGACCCACCGGGTCAGCCGCGATGAGGGCGGCGTCGTCCGTTCACCCGCGCCGGCGCTCGTCGTCGCGACGCCACTGCAGGTCGGCGACGAGGTCGAGGCCGGTGCTCCGGTGCTGGTGCTGGAGAGCATGAAGATGGAAACGGTGCTGCGCGCGCCGTTCCGGGCTCGGCTCAAGGAATGCTCGGTCTCGGTGGGCACCCAGGTGGAGGCCGGTGCGCCCATGTTGCGGCTGGAACCGCTGGCCGACGACGCCGAGGCCGCCGACACCACCGCGAACGAGCCGGTGGAGCTGGACCTGCCGGCCAGCCGGGCCGGCACCCAGCCGCACGAGCGGCTGGCGCGTGGCCAGCAGGACATGCGCAGCCTGCTGCTCGGCTTCGACGTCGATCCGCACGACGACCGCCGCGTCGTCCAGGACTATCTGGCCGCGCGCCGGGAAGCCATCGCCGACAACCGCAGGCCGCTCGCCGAGGAGCTCGAGCTGATCGAGGTGTTCGCCGACCTCGCCGAGCTGAGCCACAACCGCACCTGGGGCGATGACGGCGGCCACGCGCACGTGCACAGCGCCCGCGAGTACTTCCACACCTATCTGCAGAGCCTGGACGTGGAGCGGGCCGGGCTGCCGGAGTCCTACCGCGCCAAGCTGGCCCGCGCGCTCGGCCACTACGGCGTCACCGAGCTGGACCGCACGCCCGAACTCGAGGCCGCGGTGTTCCGCATCTTCCTCGCCCAGCAGCGTCCGTCCGACACCGTCATGGTGATCACCACCCTGCTGCGCGAATGGCTCGGCGAGCCGGTGCCGGACGCGGCGCTGCGCGAGCCGGTGGGTCTGGCGCTGGAGCGGCTGGTGGCGGCGACGCAGGTGCGTTTCCCGGTGATCGCCGACCTCACCCGCGGCCTGGTCTACGCCTGGTACGGCCAGCCGCTGCTTCGCCGCAACCGCGCCCGCGTCTACGCCAATGTGCGTAAGCACCTGAGCTACCTGGACGCTCACCCCACCGCGCCCGACCGCGGCGAGCGGATGGCCGAGATGGTGCGCAGCACCGAACCGCTCGTGCGGCTGCTCGGGCAGCGGCTCGAGCGGGGCAGCGCCGACAACACGGTGATGCTCGAGGTGCTGACCCGGCGCTACTACGGCAACAAGGATCTGCTCGACGTCCGCACCCACGAGTCGGGCGATTGCACCTTCGTGGTCGCCGAGCGTCGCGGCCTGACGCTGGTCTCGGCAGCGGTGAGTTTCGGCGCCCTCGACGGTGTGCTGCGTGGTCTCGCCGATCTCGCCACCGGCGCCGCGTCCATCGAGGCCGATATCTACCTGTCCTGGGAGCGGCAGCCCGAGGACTTCGACGAGATGGCCGCCGCGCTGCAGGAGGTGCTCAGCGCGCATCCGCTGCCCAACCAGGTGCACCGCATCACGGCCACCGTCGCGGGCAGTGGCGGCGCGGTGATGCACCACCACTTCACCTTCCGGCCGTCCGCGACCGGTCTGGCCGAGGAACGGCTGATCCGTGGCCTGCATCCGTACATCGCGGAGCGGATGCAGATGAAGCGGCTGCGCAAGTTCGACCTGACCCGCCTGCCGTCCTCCGACGAAGAGGTGTACCTGTTCCGCTGCGTGGCGAAGGAGAACCCCTCCGACGAGCGGCTCATCGCCTTCACCCAGGTCCGTGACCTGGCGGCGCTGCGCGAACACGACGGCAGGCTGCTCGCCCTGCCGACGGCCGAGAGCACGCTCGCCGCCTGCGTCGACGGCATCCGGCGGGCGCAATCGCTGCGGGGCTCCGGCAATCGCCTGCACACCAACCGCATCGTGATGTACATCTGGCCGCCGCTGGACCTCACCCAGGCCGAGCTGCAGACCATCGTCGAGCGCGTGGAACCGACGACCTTCGGCGCCGGGCTGGAGGAGATCCTGCTCATCGCCCGCAAGCCCGACCCGGAGACCGGCGAGCTGGTCAAGATCGTCGTGCGGATCGGTTTCGATGCACCCGGCTGGACCAAGGTGACCGTCGGCGAACGCACCGACGACCCGGTGGAGCCGATCGACGAGTACCGGCAGAAGGTGCTGCGCGCCGCCAGCCGCAACACCGTCTACCCGTACGAGCTCACCGGCCTGCTCGGTGACTTCGTCGAATACGACCTCGACGACAACCACGCCCTGGTTCCGGTCGACCGGCCCAAGGGCCGCAACAAGGCCGCGATCGTCGCCGGTGTGGTCACCGCGCCGACCGAGCGGCATCCGCAGGGCGTCACCCGGGTGGTGCTGCTCGGCGATCCGACCAAATCGCTGGGCGCGCTGTCGGAGCCGGAATGCCGCCGGGTGATCGCCGCCCTGGATCTGGCCGAACAGATGCAGGTGCCGCTGGAGTGGTACGCGCTGTCCTCGGGTGCCCGGATCTCGATGACCTCCGGTACCGAGAACATGGACTGGGTGGCGGCGGCGCTCAAGCGCATCGTCGAGTTCACCCAGGACGGCGGTGAGATCAATATCGTCGTCGCCGGCATCAATGTCGGTGCGCAGCCGTACTGGAACGCCGAGGCGACGATGCTCATGCACACCAAGGGCATCCTGGTGATGACGCCGGATTCGGCGATGGTGCTCACCGGCAAGCAGGCGCTGGACTTCTCCGGCGGTGTGTCGGCCGAGGACAACTTCGGTATCGGCGGTTACGACCGGGTGATGGGTCCCAACGGTCAGGCGCAGTACTGGGCGCCGAACCTGGCCGCGGCACAGGAGATCCTGATGTCGCACTACGACCACACCTACATCGCACCGGGTGAGCAGGCGCCGCGGCGGGCGCAGACCACCGATCCCTTCGATCGCGACGTCTCCGGCTTCCCGCACCGGATGGCCGACAGCGATTTCACCACCGTCGGTGAGATCTTCTCCGCCACCGCCAACCCGGATCGCAAGAAGCCCTTCGATATCCGCACGGTCATGCGGGCCCTGTCCGACCAGGACCACCCGGTGCTCGAGCGCTGGGCAGGCATGGCCGACGCGGAGACGGCGGTCGTGCAGGACGCGCATCTGGGCGGAATCCCGGTGTGTCTGCTCGGCATCGAGTCGCGCGGCATCCCGCGGCGCGGGTTCCCGTCCACCGACGGCCCCGACACCTACACCGCGGGCACGCTGTTCCCGCGGTCGTCGAAGAAGGCCGCCCGAGCGATCAACGCGGCCAGCGGCAATCGCCCGCTGGTGGTGCTGGCGAACCTGTCCGGCTTCGACGGTTCACCGGAGTCGATGCGCAAACTGCAGCTGGAGTACGGCGCCGAGATCGGTCGCGCGATCGTCAACTTCCGTGGGCCGATCGTGTTCTGCGTGATCTCGCGCTATCACGGCGGCGCATTCGTGGTGTTCTCCAAGGCGCTCAACCCGAATATGACGGTGCTGGCGCTGGAGGGCTCGTTCGCCTCGGTGCTCGGTGGCGCACCCGCCGCCGCGGCCGTGTTCTCCGGTGAGGTGAACGCGCGCACCGCGGCCGACCCGCGGATCCAGGATCTGGAGACGCGCGCCGCCAACGCCGCGGGCACCGACCGTGCCGAGCTGACCGCCGAACTCGATGAGCTCCGGTCCTCGGTGCGGGCGGAGAAACTCGGCGATGTGGCAGCGGAGTTCGACAAGGTGCACAACATCCACCGGGCCGTCGAGGTGGGTTCGGTGGACGCGGTGATCCGTGCCGCCGAACTGCGCCCGCGCATCATCGAGGCGATCGAGGCGCGCCTCGGGAGCTGATCCGGCCGGCCGCTGATCCGCGGCCGGGGCTGAACGGATGAACGGTGGTCGGGCTGGCATAGCCCGACCACCGTCGTCGTTTCGCGCGCGACGGCCGGACTCACGCAGGCCGGGTTGCGCGCCCGGCCGAATCGTCCGCGCGAGCGGTCCCGCTTCGCCGTGCCCGTTTCCCGCGCGCCACCTCGGTGGCCAGCGCATCGAGCGGTTGGGCGAACTGCGCCAGTGGGTCGGCCAGCCCGGCCAGCCACGCCTTGGCCACCTCAACACCCGCCGGATCCACCGCGTACAGCCTGCGGTTGCCCTCGGCTCGCACGGTGACCAGCCCGGCATCGCGCAGCACCTTCAGATGCTGGGAGACGCCGGGCTGGGAGATGGCGGTGTGCTCCTGGACGGCGGCGACGACCGTGCCTGCCGGCTGTTCACCGCCCGCCACGAGTTCGAGGATCCGGCGCCGCATCGGGTCGCCGAGCGCCTCGAAGATCTTTTCCGCGGCCGAGCTCATCAGGATTCGGGGTTCTCCTCGGGCTCCACCGTGTAGAAGGTGATGGTCTGCTCGGCGGCCGCGCGCGCCTCGGCCGGATCGTCACCGCCGGCAACGGCGGCCTCGGCCCAGCCGGTCGCGGCGGTGCGGACGAATTCCGTGCCCTCCGGCGTGGTCGGAAACGCCAGGCCTTCGGCCGGATCGACCGCCGCTCCCGTGGACAGATGCAGGCCGAGCGCCATCAGCAGCAGATCCCAGCCCACCCCGACCGCGCCGGGCCCGTACTGCTTCCACATCTCCGGATCGACCGGTGCCTCGTGCGTCAATTGCAGCAGTGTGCCTGCGTCGGTGGCGGCGAGGCTGACCTGCACCCACGACACCTGCGGACCCATCTCCCAGGTCAGCGTGAAGGACTCCGGCTCGTCGCACCGTTCGACCACGCCACCGGCATGCCCCTCCAGCTGATACCGGCCGCCGACCTTCAACTCCCCGGTCACCGGCAGAAACCACCGTGGGATCCGCTCCGCGTTGGTCAGCGCGTCCCAGAGATCCTCCCGGTCGGTGGGGTAGCTCCGGCGCGCGATGGCGATCTTGGTCGGTTCGCCGTCCCGTTCGCCGTTTCGAACCTCGCGTACTACGAGCCCGGCGACGGCAACCGGATCAGTGAGCAATGGCATCGCAACAACCTCCTTGTATAAGTTTGAGCTTATGCTACCCCGGCTGTCCGCCCGCGTCACCCACCCGCGGAAAAATGATGCCGCTGGTGTTTGTGTCCGCAGATGCCGGGTAGTAGCCACGGTGTAGCTGATCGATGGCTTCACGGCATCGGCTACGGATGGAGACCGCTGAACTCGGTGATGTCTCACGCATCGAGTCGGACCGACCGGCTCGATCGATGTATCGGCACCGACGTGCCGATAGGACAGACTCGCGGCGTAAGGCCGCATACCCGGCCCGTCGTCGCTCCTTCGCTGCACAACGAGGAGGAAGACATGGCTCAACAAGTGGAAGATCTGATCGGTGATGTCGTCTACGACCCCGGCGGCGACAAGATCGGCAAAGTCAAGCGCGTCTACGTCGACAACAGCTCGGGTCAGCCGACCTGGGCAGCGGTGAGCACAGGCCTGTTCCGAGACGATTCACTCGTGCCTCTCGCCGGCGCTCGCGTCCGGGAGGATTCCGACGAGGTGCAGGTGAGCGTCGGAAAAGAGGCGGTGAAATCAGCGCCGCACCTCGAGCGTGACGGACTGATCACCCCGGAAGCGGAATCGGAGCTGTTCGTCCACTACGGCATCGACCCCGGCCATGCCGGATGGGAAGAGTACGGCAGGCACGCCGCACCCGCCGGTGGCGCGGCCGGGATGACGGGGACCGAGCAGCAGGTGGGCGGGCGCACCGGCCGTACCGACAGCGACGAGGCCATGGTGCGTTCGGAGGAACGCCTGGATGTCGACACCGAGCGGCAGGCGACCGGCAAGGCCCGGCTGCGCAAGTACGTGGTGACCGAGGAGCAGTCCATCACCGTGCCGACGACGCATGAGGAGGTCAGGGTCGAACGTGAACCGATCACCGACCCGTCCGCCGTTACCGGCGATATCGCCGAAGACGAGCGCGAGGTGACGCTGCACGAAGACCGCGTGACGGCGCACAAGGAATCGGTACCGGTCGAGCAGGTCCGGCTGGCGGTGGACGAGGTTCCCGAGGAGCAGACGGTCTCCGACACCGTCCGCAAGGAACGCATCGACACCGAAGGGGTCGACCCGCAGGAGCGGCGTCGCCGCTGACTCCGGCGTCGACCGGCTCGGATGAGGCCCGGGGCATGCCGCCCCGGGCCTCTCGGCTCAGTCGAACGTGCAGCCGGACAACGGTTTACCGGCGAGGCGGTCGAGCAGATAGGTGATCGCGTTATCGGTGCCGAAGCCGTCGATGATCTCGGGCCCGAAGTGGTTGCCGAATGTGGTGCCGGGGGCGATCGGCGGGAGTTCGTTGGTGCGGAAGGTCACCGTCGCGCCCTTGTCGCACCAGTCCTGCGCCAGTTGGCGGCCCTGCCCGTAGGGCACGGTGTCGTCGTTGCGGCCGTGCGTGATGAACACCGGGCTGGTGGGGGTGAGGCTGCCGATGCGCTGCTCGCGCAGGATCTGGGCAGCGGCGGGGAGTTCGCGCAGATGGTCGAACAGCGGCCTGCCGTCGACGGTCATATCGCTGGTCCGCGTGAACGGGTGCTTGGCGATGATGTCGGCGATGCATTCGGTGCGCACGCTGTCGAGCAGGGCGCGACCGCTCGGGGTGGTGAGTTCGTCGACGATCCTGCGCAGTTCTGGGTAGCGGTCGGTGAAACCGTTGATCGCGAAGCCGATGGCGGCGCCGATCAGATTGCCGTCGATCTGGCCGACCACCTGCATCAGGTCGGCGGTCGGAGCACCGGCCCATGTGCCCTTCAGGTTCAGCTCGGGCGCATAGCTCGGCTGCATCTCCGCCGCGGCCGCTGCCGCTCCGCCGCCCTGTGAGTAGCCCCAGATGGCAAGGGGTGTACGGGATCCACTGCCGGCGAGGGTGTTGGCGGCACGGGCGGCATCGAGCACGGCGTGCGCCTGTTCGATCCGGTTGGCGTAGGTGTGCACGCCCGGCGTGCCGAGCCCGATGTAATCGGTGACGAACACGCGCGCGCCGAGTGCGTTCCACGCCGCGGCCGACTGCGATTCCTGATTCGCCGACAGCGACAGCGGTTCGGTGCTGACATGCATGCCGGTGCTGAAGGCCAGCGACAGCGCGCATTGATCGCCCTGGCCGACGGTGCCCGGTGCGATGACGACGGTCGGACGTTCGCCCGCGCCGCGCCACGGCTGCGTCGCGTCGATGAAGGTGCCGGTGACGGCTACCGGGACGTCGTGCTGGGTGCGCGAGCTGAACATCACTCGCTGCGCCTGCACCGGCCAGCCCTCGGTGCCCGGAGCCATCATGAACAGCGGCATGGGCTCGGTCTTGACGATCGCGCCACTCTCGGCGGGCAGATCGGCCGGTGGCGTGTAGAACTCGGGGACGGCGCCGGCCGCTGCGGCGGTGTACAGGCCCGCCGCAGCGCTCAGGCAGGCGATCGCACCGGCGGCGAGTGCCCGCCGGATGCGTCCGTGCCGTCTGCGTGGGTGCGGGCCGTGGTGCTGTGGCTGCATGGATCTTCTTTCTGAGGCCAGGCGCCCTCGGCTGCCTGTGCGATAGCCCGGTGGATCGCGGGCGGCGTCGCGGATTTCGGCGAGTTGTGGGCCGTCCCCCCGGCGACGCGTGGTCGGTCGCCGCCCGCATCCGCCCATGTGGCGGGGCTCGGATGTGAAGCGGCTCACGAGAGGGTAACACGGTTACCCACTGCTGGTAACCCCGTTACCGACGCTCCGGGTTACTGTCACCAAGGTGGGTAGCGGGCGAGAATCCGAGATATCGGCACAGATCATCGCGGTCGTGCTCGACGTGCTCGAGTCCGACGGCTACGACGCGGTCCAACTCAGGCTCATCGCCCGTCGCGCGCATGTTTCCCTCGCGACCGTCTACAAGCTCTTCCCGACCCGTGACGAGTTGATCGTCTCCGCGGTCGAGCAGTGGATGGCCGACAACACCTATTCGGACATGGCGCCGCTGCCCGCGGACGTCACCGTTCGCGACGGCCTGACGATGGTGCTGCGCACGGTCTTCGAGCCGTGGGAGCGCAATCCCAGAATGCTCGAGGCCTACCACCGCGCCCGCCTCGGCCCCGGCGGGCAGCGTCTCGATACTCAGGGCTTCAACGCGGTCCTCCCGGTCGCGCTCGGCCTGCTCAGCGATCTGGACCCGATCTACGCCGAGGACGTGGCGTTGATCATGACCAATATGACGCTGGCACTGATCGGCGCGTTCGCCATCGGCTCGATCGAGATCACCGACATCCTGCCCACCCTCGAACGCACCATCTACCGGCTGACCGCCGACAACGAAAGCGCGGCACTCGGCCGCACCTCCACGGCACGACCTGGCGAGCGCACCTGAGCCGAGATCAGTAACGATTCGATGGAGAACCTTCGCCCGGATGGAACAGCACAACCCAGCTGGCAAACTCGAGGAGTGAATTCGGCACCACTGCGCACACGGACGGGCACTGTCACCGAACCCGCGGTGGCGCGGGGAGTAGGAGCGGGCATGCTGCGATGGGGGTGGCGGCTGGTCGCGGGGGTGGTGCTGGTGGGAACGGTGCTGGTGTTCGGCACGGCGTTCCGGGTGTGGCAGGTGGCGCGGATCGACGATTACCGCAAGGCCGACGCGATCGTGGTGCTCGGCGCCGCGCAGTATTCCGGCACGCCGTCGTCGGTGTTCGAGGCCAGGCTCGATCAGGCCTACGACCTGTTCGAGGCCGGGGTCGCGCCGCGAGTGATCACCGTCGGCGGAAAGCAAGAGGGGGATCTGTATACCGAGGCCGCCTCGGGGAAGAACTATCTGATGGACCGAGGCATACCCGCCGACCGGATCCTCGCCGTGGAGACCGGATCGGACACCCTGCGCAGCGTCGAAGCCGTCGCCACGGCCATGCGCGCCCGCGACATGTCCTCGGCGGTGCTCGTCAGCGATCCGTGGCATTCGCTGCGCACCCGCACCATGGCGCGCGACGCGGGCCTGGACGCCTGGACCGCACCCACCCGTACCGGTCCCGCCGTCTACACCAGGGAATCGCAGGCGCACGGCATCTTCCGGGAGACATTCGCGCTGCTGTGGTATCAGCTCACCCACTTCTCCGCCGACTTCAGCTACACCGCGGGGCAATGAGATGAGCGCCGACGGTTACAGCGCGCACGACCGCGAACGCCTGGTCCTGGAGGGCCCGAAAACCGCCGGGCTCACCAGCGACAGCAACGGCCATCGCAGCGATTTCTCCCGCGACCGCGCCCGCGTGCTGCATTCGGCCGCCTTGCGCAGACTGGCCGACAAAACCCAGGTCATGGGCCCGCGCGACGGCGACACCCCGCGTACTCGGCTCACCCATTCGATCGAGGTCGCCCAGATCGGCCGCGGCATCGCCGACGGACTCGGCTGCGATCCCGATCTGGTCGATCTGGCCGGACTCGCCCACGACATCGGCCATCCGCCCTACGGCCACAACGGCGAGCAGGCTCTCGACATCTGGGCCGACCGATACGGCGGTTTCGAGGGCAACGCCCAGAATCTGCGCATCCTCACCCGGCTCGAACCCAAGGTGCTGGAGGCCGACGGCACCAGCGCTGGCCTCAACCTGACCCGAGCCGCTCTCGACGCCGCCATCAAGTACCCGTGGCAGCGCGCCGGTTCCGGCACCAAGTTCGGCGCCTACGACATCGACGCCGACCGGCTGGCCTGGGTGCGCAAGGGTGCGCCGCCGCGCAGGCAGGCCCTGGAATGCCAGATCATGGACTGGTCCGACGACGTCGCCTATTCGGTGCACGACGTCGAGGACGGCATCATCGCCGGGCGCATCGACCTGCGCGCCCTGGCCGATCGTGTCGAGCAACGCGCACTCGCGGAGATGGGGCATGTGCACCATCGGTCGCTGTCGGTCGACGATCTGGTCGCCGCCGCCCAGCGGTTGTCGGAGCTGCCGGTGGTGCGCCGGGTGTTCACCTATGACGGCTCGCTCACCGATTCGGTCGCCTTGAAGCGGTTGACCAGTGAACTCGTCGGGCGGTTCGCCACCGCGGCGGTGGTCGACACCCGCCGGGTCGCCGGGCCGGGCCCGCTCACCCGATATGCCGCTGACCTGGAGATATCGCCGATCGTGGCCGCCGAGGTCGCCATCCTCAAAACGGTGGCGCTGCGCTACGTCATGTCCGATCCGGATCACAAACTGCGTCAGGCCGCCCAGCGCGACCGCATCACCGCCGTCGCCGAGAGCCTGCTGGCGGCCGCGCCCACCGGTCTCGACCCGCTGCTGCTGCCGTGGTGGGACGCCGCCGCCGACGACACCGCACGGGTGCGGGTGATCGTCGACCAGATCGCGTCCTATACCGAGAGCCGGTTGGAACGGATCGCCGCGCGGCTCGCGCACTGATCGCGGTCGTACCCTGCTCGGTGGGCGTCCGCGCGCACAGCTCGACCGGTGCGTAGCACCGATCACGTCCGCCCGAGGCCGGCTCCTGGCAGCGACGGCTCCGCGGCCCGCGTCCGGCGCCGCCCGCTAGACTTCAACAGTGCCCGGACGAATCCCAGATCGCGATATCGCTGCGATACGCGAACGCGTCCGGATCGAGGACGTGGTGGGGGAGTACGTCGCGCTGAAGCGGGGCGGCGCCGACTCCATGAAGGGCCTGTGCCCGTTCCACGACGAGAAATCACCGTCGTTCCATGTGCGGCCGAATCACGGCCTGTTCCACTGCTTCGGTTGCGGTGAGGGCGGCGACGTCTACGCCTTCATCCAGAAGATCGAGCACGTCGGTTTCGTCGAGGCCGTCGAGCAGCTCGCCGACAAGGTCGGCTACCAGATCAATTACGAAGGTGGCGGCACCTCGGTCCAGCGCGACCGCGGCACCCGCGCCCGGCTGGTCGCCGCCAACGCCGCGGCCCACGAGTTCTACATGGCCAGGCTGCGCGAACCCGAAGCCGAAGCGGCCCGCGCCTACCTCACCGAACGCAACTTCGACGCGGCCGCGGCCGCCCAATTCGGTTGCGGTTACGCTCCCGCGGGCTGGGACACCCTCACCAAGTACCTGATGCGCAAAGGCTTCGAGTTCAAAGAACTCGAAGCGGCCGGCCTGTCCAGGGAAGGGCGGCGCGGTCCGATCGATCGGTTCCACCGTCGCTTGCTGTGGCCGATCCGCAACCTGGCGGGCGAGGTCATCGGCTTCGGCGCCCGCAAACTCTTCGACGACGACACCATGCCGGGCAAGTACGTCAACACGCCGGAAACGGTGCTGTACAAGAAATCTCAGGTGCTGTTCGGGCTCGATCACGCCAAGCGTGAGATCGCCAAGGGGCATCAGGCGGTGGTCGTCGAGGGCTACACCGACGTCATGGCCATGCACCTTGCGGGTGTGAAAACCGCTGTCGCGGCGTGCGGTACGGCCTTCGGCGACGATCACCTGGCCATCCTGCGTCGGCTGCTGATGGACGACAACTTCTGGCGCGGCGAGATCATCTTCACCTTCGACGGTGACGCGGCGGGCCAGGCGGCGGCGCTCAAGGCCTTCCTCAACGATCAGAAGGTGGCTGCCCAGATCTACGTCGCCACCACACCCGACGGCCAGGATCCGTGTGAGCTGCGTCAGCATTCCGGCGACGCCGCCCTGCGCGATGTGGTGGCCAAACGTCGCCTGCTGTTCGAATTCGCCCTCGACAGCGAGATCGAGAAGCGCAAAGATCCACGCATCAACGACCTCACCCGCGACGGCCAGGTCGAGGTGTTGCGTTGGGGCGTGCCGCTGGTGGCACAGATCAAAGACCACGGCAGGCGCAAGCGCTACGCCACCGACCTGGCCGACCGCACCGGCTGGCTGGACGTGCAGACCGTCTACCGCCGCGTCGAAGAAGAAGCCAAACGGCTGCGCACCGGGGGCACGGCCACCGGTGCGGCGCGTCGCCCGCGTGCGCAGAACGGCACCGATGCCCCGGTGGCACGGCCGAATCCGACCGATCCGACGCTGCTTCCGCAACGCCAGGCGCTCGCGGCCGGGCTGCAATACCCGTCCATCGCCGGCCCGTCGTTCGACGCATTGGAAACCGAGGCCTTCACCCACCCCGCCTACGTGCACATCCGCACCCTGATCGCCGAAGCCGGCGGCACAGCGGCCGGCCTCGTCGGTGCCGAGTGGGTCGGCGCGGTCTCCGACCGCACCGACGACCTCACCGTGCGCGCACTGATCTCGGAACTGGCGAGCGAACCGCTCCCGGTGAAGTCGGCCGACGACATCCCGCGCTTCGTCACCGGTGTTCTGGCCCGCGCCCAGGAAGGTCTGGTCGGCCGCCAGATCGCCGAACTGAAATCGAAACTGCACCGGGTGTCGTCCACCGAACAATCCGAGGCCTATCTGGCGTTGTTCGGTGATCTGGTGGCGCTCGAGCAGTACCGCAAGAGCCTGCTCGAGCAGGCCATGGGCAATTCCGACGACTTCGCCCCGCACTGAGCCGGGCTCGGCGGCGCCGTAACGAATCCGGGCGGCCCCATGATCCACCGGTTAGTCGGGTTCGGCAGCAACGGTGGGAGGCGTGGCCATGAGACGAGCGTTGTTCGCGGGCCTGGCGGTGTGTGTGGCCATCGGTCTGTCGGGTTGTGGTGCGGACAGCTCCACGACGTCATCGGTATCGAGTGCCTCGGTTACCGATCGGCCGATCACCGCCGGCACACTGGAACCCGCCCCGCCGTCCGGCGAACAGGCCGGCAGCGAGACCACCCTGCCCTCCCGCGACGACGCCACCGTCGACGCGCGCGACTTCCAGCAGGGCAATTACTACTATTTCCAGTCGCCGACCGGAAACATCATGTGCGGCTTCATCAATGAAGGTGAACTCGGTACCGGTTGCCAGCTCGGCACGACCGCAGTGGTGCCCCCGGAGCTGGCCGATTGCGATACCAGCCGCGCCGACCGCGCTGTGGCAGCGCAGGTCCTCGGCGGCGCGGCCCGGTTCATGTGCGTGAATCAGGGCTTCTTCGTCGGTTCACCCACCGACGGCTCGCGCAAGGGCGGCGGGAACGTGCTCGAGTACGGGGAGACGATCATCGTCCGCGGCACCGCCTGCACGTCGATGCCGACGGGCGTCCGCTGCGATCAGGCCGGGCACGGCTTCATGATCGCCGCGGATCGGCAGTACCTGTTCTGACGGGTCGCCTCTTCAGCGCCGCAGCTGATCGTGCGGCACCAGCACGGTGGTGCGCTCGTCGATCGGCTCCATCGGTTCCAGCGCCGGCCGAGTGCTGAGTTTGTCCGACAGTTTCTGCCTGCTCACCTGGACGAGCTTGCGGGTGACCGGGCTCCCCGTGACCGCGCGAGTAGCCGCGCTGATCTGCTCATAGCGCGCCCGCCCGGCCTTGCTGCCGAGCACATACCCGGCCGCGATGCCGATCATCAACCGCAGCATCTGTTCGAGCTCCTCCCGTTCGCCTGTCCGCGGCCTACATCCTGCCCGAAGCCCACCACCCCTGTCGATCCGCCCACCCCCCAGA
>NZ_JAAGVC010000055.1 GCF_010858045.1 Nocardia cyriacigeorgica | reverse complement strand
GTGTCACGCGGCGCACCGCGGTGCGCTCCTCAGGGCCGCGCTAGGCCGCGGGATGGCTGGGCCGGGGGATGGCTAGGCCGGGGGACGCGGTTGAGCGAGTGGTATGCGCTGGGGCGAGGGATACGCTGAGCGAGGGGGATGCGCTGCGCGAGGGGGATGCGCTGCGCGTCGGAGGGGATGCTGGAGGGTCGCCGAGGGGCGAGTTCGCCTATCTCGGACGATGTCCGGACGGGCGGGCATCGGGGCGGCCCGTGCGGTGCAACGGGCGCCGATGCTGTTCGAGTACCTCGAGAGTCGATGCGAGCGATCGAACCGAGCTCTCGATCAGGTCTCGACCTCAGTGGTCGAGACCTGATGTCGGGCGAACCTCGGCGGCTGGCTGGCCGACCGGATGGCAACGACTGAAGGGGGAGGCGCCTCGGCCTCCCCCTTCATACGTCGCACCTGGTCAGCGGCGCCAATCGTCGTAGTCGTCGTCGTCGCTGTTCCAGCGGGACAACGAATCATCCGCGTCGTGCTCATCGGACAGCACTCCACTCCGCTGAGAGTGGGGGCTACCCGACAGCTCGCGCTGAAGGCTCGCGAAGTCGGTCGACGGCGAGCTGTACTTCAGCTCGCGTGCAACCTTGGTCTGCTTTGCCTTAGCCCGGCCACGGCCCATGGCTGACCCCCTCGCGTCACAGCGGGGCGGCCTGGGGATTGGTGGCGGCCCCGTTCGAATTAATACTCTTCCTGACAGACACTCTAGCGCGTGTGCGGCGGTCGCGCTTCCAGGAGTGGTCGAACAGGTGCCGAACCGAAGCCGTTTGCCCGATGCTCGCCTGACTACAGCACGCCGGGGATCGCGCGGATGACGCCGACCCGCGCACCGCCACCCAGTACCGCCGGTGCCGCCAATTCGGCGAGGGCGTCCGACCACGGGACGCCCATTCGTTGCAGAATCGCCAGCGTCAGAGGCATCCGGGCGCGGTCGGCGCCGTCGTCGATCTTGTAGGCGAACGCGGTTCCGTCCGGCAACGCGCCCGCGTGCACGCCGTCGGCGCCGATCTTGCACACCAGGCCGGGGGTGGCGTTCATGATCAGCAGATCGGGGGCGTTGGTGCCGGAAATCACTCGCGGATGGGTGCGGATGGCGTCGGCGACCCGGCGTTCGGGCGTTCCCGGTTCGGCCGTCGCCATGGCGGCGAAGGCGCGGGCCAGGTTGATCAGCGAGACCGGGATGATCGGCAGCCCGCACCCGTCGATGCCGAGGTCGGTCTCGGGTTCGCCGGTGAGTTCGATGACGGTGGACAGCACCGCGCGTTGCAGCGGGTGCGCGCTGTCGAGGTATCCGGTGGTCGGCCAGCCGTTGACGGCGCAGGTGGCCAGCATCGCCGCGTGTTTGCCCGAACAGTTCATGAACAGCTTGCTCGGTGGCCGGTCGTGGCACAGCACCGAGGCGCGGGCGCGTTCGTCCAAGGGCAGATCCGGTGGGCATTCGAGGGCCGACTCGTCGAATCCGAAGCGGTCCAGCAGCCGTTCGACCAACTTCACATGGTCGGGTTCGCCGAAGTGGGAGGCGGTGGCGATGGCCAGTTCCGCGTCGTCGACGGGTTCGAACCCGTTGCGCAGCAGGGTCACCGCCTGCATCGGCTTATTGGTCGAGCGCGGGAAGATCGGCAGGTGGATCTCGCCGAGTGCGCAGCTGGGTTCGCCGTCGGCGCCGATGACGACGACCGACCCGCGGTGTACGCATTCCCGGAATCCGGAACGCACCACCTCGACCAGTTCGATGCTCACGCTCGCACTCCTGCCTTCAGATGGTCGCCGTCGTCACGCCGCTGCGCCGCGCGTTCGGCGTTCGCGCGGCGGCGGTTGTGCCGGTCGATCTGCATGCGGACGTCGTCGGAGACGGTGGGCTCGGCGGCGAGGAGCAGCTCCAGCTTGTCCGGGTCGGCGCCGGTGAAGACGTCGCGCACGGTGATGCCGTGTTCGGGGACGTGGACCACGTGCACGGTGTCGCCCGCGCTGATCGTGCCCTCGGTGAGCACTCTCAAGTAGGTGCCGGTGTCCGAGCGCAGGGTGAAGCGTTTGACCCACTGCCGTTCGCCGGTCCAGTGCTGGAAGGTCGCGCACGGGACGCGGGGCTCGCTCACCTCGAGCAGGGTGTGGCCGGGCCCCACCGGCCCGGGGCCGATGGCCAGGCGCGCACCGATGACGGCGTCGCTGATCGGCAGGCCGCGGATGCGCAGATTCTCGCCGAACCAGCCCGCGGGCAGGTCCCGATCGAGTTCGGTGGCCCACCGGTGCGCGTCCTCGTCGGCGTAGGCGTAGACGGCCTTGTGCGGGCCGCCGTGGTGGTCGGTGTCGCAGACGTGATCGCCGTCGAGGCCGAGCGCGCGCACGCCGACCCGCCCTGGCTTCGGCCGCTTGTCGATGCCGGAGCGGCCCACCCGGCCCGGCACCTCGATTTCGGCGTGCAGCACGCACACCGCCAGCACTTCTCCGGTGTCACCGGCGCGCATAGACGAGCTCCTCTCCCCGGGGGCTGGTGGCGGCGGGCCTGCGCTCAGCGGCCACGGAGCCGATCGACCGCGGCCCGGCCCGCTTGCGGGGTGTCGTCGACCACGACCGAATCCGGGTCGATGGCGGCGGCCGTGGGGCCTGCCTCGAGCTTCGCGTCGACCGGCACCGCCCGTTTGATCAGCGCGAGCGCGATCGGGCCGTATTCGTAATGGTCGACGACCGTGCCGATGCGGCCGACGGAGCGTCCGCCCGCGGTCACCGCGTCGCCTGCTGCCGGGCGCTCGTCGGCCGAGCCGTCCAGATGCAGCAGCACCAGCTGACGTGGCGGCTTGCCGAGGTTGTGCACCCGGGCGACGGTCTCCTGGCCGCGATAGCAGCCCTTGTCCAGATGCACGGCGCCGTGTTCGGTGACGCCGCCGATCCAGCGGGCCTCGTGCGGGATGGTGCGGTCGTCGGTGTCGATCCCGATCCGTGGGCGCAGGGCCGTCACCCGCAGCGCCTCGAAGGCCCACATGCCGGCCGGCGCGGCGCCCGCCTCGGTGAGGGTGGTCCACCAGCCGATGAGCCGCTCGCGGGGGATCACCAGGTCGAAGGAGTCGGCCGTCGGCCACGGCATGCGGCGCAGGAACCCGCCGCCGGGTAGCGGCACGGCCTCGTACACCTCGGGGAGGCGCTCGATGCCGAGCGCGCCGGTCAAGGTCTGGACCTGCGGGCCGAGCAGGCTCAGGACCGCGTGGTCGGTGGCCTCGCGAGGTTTGGCGTCGGCCCAGAAGACCATTTTGGTGAGGAAGTCGAGCAGCGCGGGGCCGCGTTCGGCCTCGGTGTCGGTCCAGACCGTGCCGTCGAGGTCGGTGAGCACGAAATGGTGCTGCACGCGGCCGTTGAGATCGAGGTCCAGATTCTCGGCGGAACGCCCGTCGGGCAAATTCGCCACATGCTGGCTGGAAATGGTGTGCAGCCAGCTCAGGCGCTCGGCGCCGGTGATGGCGAGCACGAAACGATGCGAGCGGTCCACGATCGCCACCTGCTGCGCGGCGGCTCGTTGTTCGCCGAATGGATCGCCGTAATGCCACGCGACGGCGGCGTCGGGGGTTCCCGGCGCTCCCGCGACGGCTCCCGGAACAGCGAGGACAGGGCTGGGTGCGGCGACCACGGACACGCAACCCACTCTAGGCGAAAGCTCCGACAGCCTTCCGGACGCGCATGGTCGAGGGGCGGATTGTCCACCTGGGGACAACCGTGCGCCCGTAGCCCGTCGTAGCGGGCCTGTGTGGCCTACGCTTCATCGCATGGTGGATCGAGTTCTTGTAACACTCGACGGTGAGGTCCGAGATGCGGACGCGCCGTTGTTGTTTGCCGACGATATCGGCGCATTGCGTGGTGATGGCGTTTTCGAAACGATTCTGGTGCGCGAAGGCAATGCGTGCGCCCTGGAGTTCCATCTCGCGCGGCTGCGCCGCTCGGCGCAGGCTCTCGACCTACCGGAGCCCGAACTCGGTCGCTGGCGCGAGGCGGTCGAGACGGCGGCCAAGGAATGGGGCTCCGAGCAGGAGGGGCTGATGCGGCTGGTGCTGACCCGCGGCCGCGATGCCGACCTGAACAGCGTCAAGGCCGCGGTGACCTCCGGCGAGCTGTCGGAAACGGTGCCGGTGCCGACCTCCTATGTCCTCGTGGTCGGGGTGCCCGCGCGGGTGGCGAAGGCCAGGACCGAGGGCGTCTCGGTGGTGACGTTGTCGCGCGGTATCTCGATCGATCTCGCGCAGGCCGCCCCGTGGCAGCTGCTCGGCGCGAAAACCCTGTCCTACGCGACGAATATGGCCGCGCTGCGTTTCGCCGCGCGGATGGGCGCCGACGATGTGATCTTCACCAGCACCGAGAACCGGGTGCTGGAGGGGCCGCGGTCCACGGTGGTGATCGTGCGCGACAAGCAGTTGATCACCCCGCCTGCCAAGAACGGCGTTCTGCCGGGGGTCACCCAGCGGGCGTTCTACGCGGAGGCGAAGAAGGCGGGCTATGACTGCCGCTACGAATCGCTCTACACCGCTGACCTGCTCACCTGCGATTCCATCTGGATGCTGTCGAGCATCACGCTGGCCGCGCGGGTGAACTCGCTGGACGGGCTGCGGATGTCGGCGCCGGACAATGCGGCCGAGATCGTCGAGCTGGTCGAGCGCGGTATCGAGCGGGCGGGTTCGATCGCCGACTGGTGAAACCGGCCCTGACCGGCCTGTGACGGTCGGCGTGTCGTGTCGCGCGACACGTTGACCGGGCTGACCTGCCGCGTAGTCTTTACTACGACACGTCGTAGATCGCCAGGAGGTCAGTGTGAGTGCCTTGGACGTCTCGCGGTGGCAGTTCGGCATCACGACCGTCTACCACTTCCTGTTCGTGCCGCTCACCATCGGACTCGCCCCGCTCATCGCGGGTATGCAGACCGCGTGGGTGATCACCGGCAAGGAACACTGGTACCGGCTCACCAAGTTCTTCGGGAAGCTGTTCCTGATCAACTTCGCCCTCGGTGTCGCCACCGGCATCGTGCAGGAATTCCAGTTCGGGATGAACTGGAGCGAATACTCCCGGTTCGTCGGCGACGTCTTCGGCGCACCGCTGGCGCTGGAGGGCCTGGTCGCCTTCTTCATGGAGTCGACGTTCATCGGCCTGTGGATCTTCGGCTGGTCCCGGCTACCGAAACTGGTGCATCTGGCGACCATTTGGATGGTGGCCATCGGCGTGAACGCCTCGGCGTACTTCATCATCGCCGCCAACTCGTTCATGCAGCATCCCGTTGGCGCCCGCTACAACCCGGAGACCGGGCGCGCGGAGCTGACCAGCATCGTCGAACTGCTCACCAATAACACTGCGCTGGCGGCGTTTCCGCACGTCGTCGCGGGATCGTTCCTGACCGCGGCCACCTTCGTCGCCGGTATCGCGGGCTGGTGGATGGTGCGCAACGCGCGCAGCGGCGACGAGCAGAAGCTCGCCGAGGCCAGGACCATGTGGCGGCCGGCCGCGCGGGCCTCGCTGGTGGTGATCGCGCTGTCCGGAGTCGCGCTGATCTACACCGGCGACGTCCAGGGCAAGCTGATGTTCGAGCAGCAGCCGATGAAGATGGCCTCGGCGGAATCGTTGTGCCACACCGCGACCAACCCCGATTTCTCGGTGCTGACCGTCGGCACACACAACAACTGCGACAGCGTCACCCATGTCATCGAGGTGCCGTACGTGCTGCCGTGGCTGGCCGAGGGCAAGTTCACCGGTGTCACCCTCGACGGCGTCGTCGACCTGCAACAGGCCTACAACGAGAAGTACGGCGTCGGCGATTACCGGCCCAACCTGTTCGTCACCTACTGGTCCTTCCGCGCCATGATCGGCCTGGCCGGCGGCTCGGCCCTGCTCGCCATCGCCGGGCTCTGGGTGATGCGCCGCGGCCGGGTGCCCGACCAACGCTGGTTCTCCTGGCTGAGCCTGCTGGCCATCCCCACCCCGTTCCTGGCCAACAGCGCGGGCTGGGTGTTCACCGAGATGGGCCGTCAGCCCTGGGTGGTGGTGCCGAACCCGACCGGCGACCCGAACCTGCGACTGCTGGTGCAGGACGGGGTGTCGAACCACTCCGCGACCACGGTGTGGATCTCGCTGATCACCTTCACGATCGTGTACGGCCTGCTGGCGGTGGTGTGGTTCTACCTGATGCGCCGCTACGTCATCGAGGGACCGGACAAAGCCGCCGCGCCCGCGCCCGCGAAGGGGCCGGACGATACCGGGGCGCCCGGTGCGAAACCACGCACCGAAGAACCTGCCGTCGAACAGCTTTCGTTCGCCTACTAGGAGCCGACGATGGATCTGCAAGAGTTCTGGTTCGTTCTGATCGGCGTGCTGTTCACCGGCTACTTCGTGCTGGAGGGCTTCGACTTCGGCGTCGGCATGCTGATGCCCGTGCTCGGGCGTGGCTCCGATACGCGTCGGCGCGTGGTGCTCAACACCATCGGCCCGGTCTGGGACGGCAACGAAGTGTGGCTGATCACCGCGGGCGGCGCGATGTTCGCGGCGTTCCCCGAGTGGTACGCCAGCCTGTTCTCCGGGTTCTACTTCCCGCTGCTGTTGCTGCTGGTCGCGTTGATCCTGCGGATCTGCGCCATCGAATACCGCGGCAAGATCGACGATCCGGTCTGGCGGGCGCGTTGCGACCTCGGTATCGGCATCGGTTCCTGGGTGCCCGCGCTGGCCTGGGGCTGGGTCTTCGCCAATATCGTGCGCGGCGTCCCGCTCGACGCCGACCACCAGATGACCGGATCGCTGCTGGATCTGCTCAGCCCGTACGCGCTGCTCGGCGCCCTCACCACCGGCCTGCTGTTCGCCTTGCACGGCGCGGTGTTCCTGAGCCTGAAAACCGGCGGTGAGGTGCGCGCGGACGCCATGCGCACCGGCAGGCTGCTGCTGGCTCCCACCGCGCTGGTGGTCGGCGGGTTCGGGCTGTGGACCCAGCTCGCCTATGGCGCCGACTGGACCTGGATCCCGCTCGGCCTCGCGGTGCTCGGACTGGTCGTCGCTGCCGCCGCGCACTTCGCCGAGCGCGACGGCTGGGCGTTCACCGGCACCGCCCTGGTGATCGTGGCCGCCTCGGCGCTGCTGTTCGGCTCGCTGTTCCCGGACGTGCTGCCCTCGACCATCGACCCCGCGTTCAGCCTGAACGTCGACAACGCCTCGTCCACGCCGTACACGCTGAAGGTGATGAGCTGGGCGGCCGTCATCGTGACGCCGGTGGTGCTGATCTACCAGGGCTGGACCTACTGGGTGTTCCGCAAGCGGATTACCGTTGAGCAGATCCCGCCCGGTATCGGTTTGTCGCGCCGTCCCGTCGTCGAGGAGTAGGTCATGGCCCGCCGCCCGCCCGTCGACCCCCGTCTGTGGCGGTATGCGCGTTCGGCGCGGCGCTACCTGGCGCTGAGCGTCGGGCTCTCGGTGCTGACGACCATCGCCATCGTGGTGGCCGCGGTGATGATCGGTCGGGTGCTCGCCGGAGTGATCACCGATCCCGGCGCCCGCGAGATCGGCAGGTGGAGCGCCGAGTTGGTCGTGCTCGCGCTGGCCATCGCAGGCCGTGTGCTGGCCACCTGGTGGCAGGCCAGGATCGCGCACCGGGCAGGCGCCTCGGTGGTCGCCGAACTGGAACAGTCGGTACTGGCGGCGGGGGCGCAGTTGCCGCCGCGCGAACTGGAATCGCGCCGAACCGAATTGGCAGTGGTGGTCGGCACCGGACTGTCCGGGCTGCGCGGCTACCTGGTCGGGTACCTGCCCGCGCTGCTGCTCGCGGTGTTGGTGCCGCCGGTGGTGTGGATCGTCATCGCGGCCCATGATCTGACCTCCGGCATCATCGTGGTGATCACGCTGCCGCTGATCCCGATCTTCATGATCCTGATCGGCCTGCTCACCGAGGGCCGTGCCCGCGCCACGCTCGACGCCACCACGCGGCTGTCGGATCAGCTGCTCGATCTGTTCGCGGGTATGTCGACGCTGCGTGCGCTGGGGCGCGAGAGCTCGCATGGTGGTGACACCGATCCCGCTGCGAAGCTGCCGCCGGACGGACAGCCGCGCACCATGGCCGGCCGTGTGCAGGAGCTCGGCGATGCCCTCCGGCACCGCACCATGTCCGCGCTGCGCATCGCGTTCCTGTCCTCGATGGTGCTGGAAATGCTGGCGACGCTGTCGGTCGCGCTGATCGCCGTCTCCATCGGGCTGCGGCTGGTCTTCGGTGAGATGAGTTTGTACGCGGGCGTCGTCGCACTGGTGCTGGCGCCGGAGGTGTACCTGCCGCTGCGCACCGTTGGCGAACGATTCCACGCGGCGCAGGACGGAATGGCCGCGGCGGACAAGGCTTTCGCGGTGCTCGACCCGCCGGATGTCGCGGTGGGGTCGGAAGACGTCGACGCGGAGGTACGGCCGGTTCCCGCCGGGGTGGATCGCAGCGCGGAGGCCGGCGGGTCGGGGAGCTCGCATCTGGAGCGCCCCGGCGTAGGCGACGAGCAGCGGGCGGACCGTGGGATCGGCGATGCCGGCGGGACGGTCGATGATGCCGCTCGCCGCCGAGATACGGGTCGCCGCGGCTTCGAGGAGATCGCCGAACACGGTTCGGGCGTGGACCCCGGCAGCGCGGGGCGCATCGAACTGGTCGATCTCGCCGTCCGCGCGCGAGACGGCATGGCGCCCGATGGGTTGTCCGCGGTCCTGCACCCGGGGTCGGTCTCGGTGCTCACCGGGCCCAATGGCTGCGGGAAATCGACGGTGCTGCAAGCGGTTCTCGGATTGATCGCGCCGGATCGCGGCAGGGTGCGGGTGGATGGAATCGACATAGCCGACCTCGACCCGACCCAGTGGTGGTCGCGGGTGGCGTGGCTGCCGCAGCGTCCGGTGCTGGTGCCGGGCACCCTGCGGGAGAACCTGGAGCTGCTCGGCGCCCGCATCACCGAATCGCAGCGCAGGCAATCCGCTCGGGTGCTCGGCGAACTCGACGCGGCATGCGCGGCGACCGGTTTCGATGCCGTGCTGGACGAGCTCCCGGACCGCTGGGACACCCGCGTCGGCGCCGGCGGGGCCGGCCTGTCCCTCGGCCAGCGTCAACGCATGGCCCTGACCCGCGTGCTGGCCGCCGACCGCCCGATCCTGCTGCTCGACGAACCCACCGCCCACCTCGACGCCGACAGCGAAGCCACCGTCCTCGCCGCCCTCACCGCCCGCGCCCGCGCCGGTGCCACGGTCGTCATCGTGGCCCACCGCCCGCCGCTGCTCGCGATCGCCGACACCGTCATCGAGGTGCCGGCCGCTGCCCGCCCGCAGGAGGTGGCGCTGTGAATGCTGCACCGCACGCCCGTGGTCGTCGTGGCACGCTCGGCCGCAGTGGTGTCCTCACGCGGAGTTCGGCGCTGGTGATCCCACGGCCCGCCGAGCATGGGCGGCGCAATGTGCGCAGGCGCGGTGCCGATACCGTCATCGAGGTGCCGGCCACCACCCGTCCTCAGGAGGTGGCGCTGTGAATGCTGCACCGCACGCCGTGTGTCATCGCGTGCTCGGCCGCAGGGGTGTCCTCGCGTGGGGTTCGTCGCTGCTGATCCCACCGCCCGCCGCGCAGGGCTCGGGTGAAGCGCAGGGTGCTCACGCGGTTCGGGTTCGGCGGTGCGATGTGCCTCCGATGATGCGCCGGGTCGACTGCGGCGAGGCCGGCCTGCCGCTGCCGATGCGAGTGGAGCGGCATCATGGGTGAACTCATGCGTGACATGCGCGGAATGTGGTCGATGCTGCGGCTTTCGCCGTGGCGGGTGGCCGTGGCCGTTGGCTGGGGCGTGCTGGCGTTGGGCAGCGGTCTGGCGCTGGCGGCGCTGGCGGCGTGGTTGATCGCGCGGGCCTGGCAGATGCCGCCGGTGCTGGATCTGACCGTCGCGGTGGTGGCGGTGCGGGCGCTGGGCATCTCGCGCGGGCTGTGCCGGTATCTGGAGCGGCTGGCCACCCACGATGTGGCCTTGCGGGCGATGACGACGGCGCGGACCACCACCTATCGCACGCTGGCGCGGTCGAATCTGTGGCTCCCGCGCCGGAATTCGGTGCCGGCAATGAACGCGCGTGCACTCCGGGCCACCGGAAGCCGGCGTGGTCACGCCCTGACGGCGGACGCGCACATGAATGGGCGAGCCGGCACTGCGGGCCCGCTGGACGGCCAGGACTCGTCGATAGGCCCGCTGAACAGTCGAGGCTCATCGACGGGCCCGCAGACCAGCGCGTACTCATCGACGCAGCCGGTCGAGAGCTCGGCGCCGCCGGCAGATCGATCGCCCACCCAGCTGCGGCGCGGTGACCTGCTGGTACGCGTCGGCAGCGATATCGACGACCTCGGCGCCGTGGTGGTGCGCTCCTTCGTGCCGGTCGCGGTGGCGGCGATTCTGTCGACCGCGGCCGTGGTGCTGCTGGGCCTCATTTCGATCGCCGCCGCCGCGATCCTCGCTGTGGCGCTGATCGTTTCGGGCGTCCTCGCGCCGTGGCTGTCGGCCAGGGCGGCGGCCGCGGCCGAGCGGGCAGTGCGCGCCGACCGCGCGGAGTTCACCGCGCAGGCGATGACCATCCTGGATCATGCCCCCGAACTGCGGGTAGCGGGCCGTCTGGACGACGCCATCGCCGCCGCCTCCGCCGCCAGTGAGCGCGCGGTCGCCGCCGAAGACGCCGCCGCCTCCCGCAGCGCCTGGGCGGCCGCCGCCACCCCGCTGTCCATCGGGGCGAGCGTGCTCGGCGCCCTGCTCATCGGCATCACCCTCTACGGCCCGAACGGCGGTGCTCCCGGCGCCATGACCCCGATGGCCCTGACCATCCTGGTCCTGCTGCCACTCTCGGCCTTCGAAGCCGTCGGCCCGCTGCCGGCCGCGGCCCAAACCCTTACCACCGCCCGCGCCGCATACACCCGGCTGAACGCGGTGGGCGCTTCCGGCAGCCCCGCGTCGGACAACCCAGGCGACGTCGTGTCGCCGCAGTTCGGCGCCCAGACCGGCAGCGATGGGGCGCGACCGCCGGGCCGAAGGGCGCTCGACTCCACCGCGAGCGCGGCCCCACCCCACCCCGGGGCGACCGCACTTCATCAGCCGACGTCGACGGACCGGACGGAGGCGGGCCCGCTCCCCGGCCCGGCGGGTGACTTCCCCGAACTCCCGAACGCCCACCGCGTCGCCATCACCGGCCCCAGCGGCGCGGGCAAAACCACCCTGCTGATGGCGTGGGCCGGCCTGTTCGGCACCCCGGTCCCCGGCGTGACCTTCTTCGCCGAGGACGCCCACCTCTTCGGCACCAGCGTGCTGGAGAACCTGCGGGTGGCGCGCGGCGATCTCACCGCCGAGGAGGGCGAACGCGCGCTGCGGGCAGTGGGTGCCGGGCCCTGGCTCGACTCGCTGCCCGAGGGCATCCACACCGATCTGGTCGGCGGTGCGGCGGCCGTCTCGGGCGGTCAGCGTCGCCGGATCCTGCTCGCGCGGGCGCTGATCTCCCCGGCGCGGGTGCTGCTGCTCGACGAACCCACCGAGCACCTCGAGGCCGCGGCCGGCGCGGAGCTGCTGCGCGCCCTGCTCGACGTGGACAGCGGCCTGGTCGACCCCGGGCGCGTCGTAGTGGTCGTCACACATCAACTGCCGCCGGGCCACCGCGCCGATCTGGTCCTGCAGGTGGACGCATCAGGGCAGGTCAGCGTGGTTTCTGGCAGGCAGGAAGGCCCGTTGTCCGCCCCGCGCGAAATTCCGTTGCCGACATCCTGACCGGTGGCTAGATTCGTCGGTACACAAGGAAGGAGGTGGTCTGAAGAATGTTTGACTCTTGGACACGTGAGGTGGCTGCCCGCTAAGGCACCACCGCTGTATGGATTCATTCGGCGAGTATGTGCTGATAGCGAATCCCAGGCAGTCACCCGACCCCCGAGTCCCCGATCTTGTCCGATCGGGACCGATGTGCTCCGGCACAGCGGTACGGCTCGGGGGTCGTCCCATATCCGGGACACGAAAAGAAACTCAGCCGGGGAAACAAGAAACGCGGCACCCGGATCGGGTACCGCGTTCGAGGCGCACAGCTCAGCCGATATACCGCTGCAACCGCGCCGACAGCCGGGGCTCCAGCGGCCCGTCGGCCACCACCCGCTCCTCGACGTAGGCCAGATCTCCGCCCTCGACGATCCCGTACAGCCGCTTGGCGCCGCCGACGACCACTCCGGATTGGCTGCGGATCACCACATCGGTGGCCAGCTCCCACGACGACTGGGTCAGCGCTTGACCGTAGAACAGCTCGACGATGCCGGAGCTGTGCGTCAACAGCAGTTCGATGACCTCGTCGTCGGCGTCCGTGCCGACCCGCCAGTACCCGCTCTCGCGCAGATCGGGGCCGCCGTAGGACCCATCGGATTCGATGATCCAGGAGCGGGAGTCCCAGGCCAGGAAGTCGCCGCCGTCATGGGAGACGATGATCTGCTGGCCGAAGCGGTAGTCGCCGCGCTCGGGGTCGTTGCCCTCGCCCTCACCGCGCCACACACCGACCAGCGGCAGCAGTGCGAGCATGGCCGAGCTCAGATCCGGCCCGAGCCGCAGATTCGCGGTGTCCTCGGGCAGCGGCAGATCCGGCAGCACCGGGATATTGCGGGCGCCGGTCGATTTCGCCCGCTCGGCGGCGTCGGCCACCGCCTGATCACCGCTACGGCGCTCCGGCTGCGGGGCCGGAGCGTTGCCGTTCATGTTCTCACTCGCGTGCTCGGCCGGATCGGAACCCTCGCTCGCGAGATCGCTCATGATTCGGTAAAGAGCCGGTAGAAGACGTACAGGCCGAACCACCCGATGAGGATGGACACGGCCACCAGCAGAATCTCGAAGAAGAGGACCACATCTGGAGTCTAGCTATTGCCGTGCGGCGATACGCAAACGACCCCGGCGGCGTCGCCCCCGGCGGTGCACACAGCCTCCGGCCGACGCACAGCGGCCCCGCAGCCTCCTCGTGACGAAGGCTGCGGGGCCGCTGAAGGCCGCGAGATTACTTCGCGACCGCGACGTCCACGCTGTGGATGCCCGCGCCCTCGGGGCGGACCTCGGCCGAGCCGTTGCCCGCCGAGCTCAGCGCGCGCACGGTCCACGAACCCGGCGCGGCGAAGAACCGGAAGTCACCGGTGCCCGACGCCACGACCTCGGCGGTGAAATCACCGTTGCCGTCGAGCAGGCGCACGAACGCGCCGCCCACCGGCTGGCCGTCGGCGCTCAGCACGCGGCCGGTGATGACCGTTTCCTTCTCCACATCCACCCCTGCCGGGATGGCCTGACCCTGGGTAGGTGCTGCACACATATTGATTACGCTCCCAACTCGATCGGTGCGCCGACGAGCGAACCGTATTCGGTCCAGCTGCCGTCGTAGTTCTTGACGTTCTGGTGGCCGAGCAGCTCCTGCAGCACGAACCAGGTGTGCGAGGAACGCTCACCGATGCGGCAGTAGGCGATGGTGTCCTTGGAGCCGTCGAGGCCGGCTTCGGCGTAGATCTTGGCCAGCTCGTCGTCGGACTTGAAGGTGCCGTCCTCGTTCGCGGCCTTGCTCCACGGCACATTGATGGCGCCGGGGATGTGGCCGGGACGCTGGCTCTGCTCCTGCGGCAGGTGCGCGGGAGCCAGGATCTTGCCGGAGAACTCGTCAGGGGACCGGACGTCGACCAGGTTCTTGGCGCCGATGGCCGCGATGACCTCGTCGCGGAAGGCGCGGATCGACAGGTCCGGAGCGGACGCCTTGTACTGGGTGGCCGGGCGGCTCACCGGTTCGGTGGACAGCGGGCGGCCGTCGAGTTCCCACTTCTTGCGGCCACCGTCGAGCAGCTTGACGTTGTTGTGGCCGTACAGCTTGAAGTACCAGTACGCGTAGGCGGCGAACCAGTTGTTGTTGCCGCCGTAGAGGATGACCTCGTCGTCGTTGGAGATGCCGCGCGCCGAGAGCAGATCGGAGAACTGCTCCTGGTTCACGAAATCACGACGAACCTGATCCTGCAGGTCCTTCTTCCAGTCGAGCCGGACGGCGCCCTCGATGTGACCGCCGTCGTAGGCGGAGGTGTCCTCGTCGACCTCGACGAAGACCACGCCGGGGGCGTTGAGGTTCTCTTCGGCCCAGTCAACGGAGACCAGGACATCGGAGCGGGCCATGTTGTTCCTTTCGGTGGTGACTTGCAGGGTCAGTTCGGTGCCGGGGTCCGGCGGAAACGGGCTACCAGGGGATAGATCTTGCAGCCAAGGCAGATCCCGAACGCCGCGTTCAGGAACGCGGCGAACAGTGCGAAGCCGGCGAAGAGCGCGCCGACCACGGGGGCGCCGAGCACGAAGCCCAGCAGGCTCACGGCCGCGAAGGCCAGGCCGAGTAGTTGGGCGAACCGCAGCGGGGCTTCGGGCTCGGTCTCGGTGACCGGGCCGGAGCGCGGGGCGATGAGGTTCGCGTAGATGCGGCCGTACGGGTGCCGTTTGGGCCCGTTGACGGCGCCGAGGGCGAAGACCACCGCCTGGGCCGCGATCAGCACGGCGGCGATCGCGGGGGAGAAGGCGGCAGCGATCAGCACCAGAACAAGGACGCCGGTGGTGACCCAGGCGACGAACCGCGGTCCGCGGACGTCGACGTGGCCGTCGGGGATGGTCCTGGTTTCGGAAGTGTTGAGGGAATCGGTGGACATCGTGCGTACTCCTGCGCTCGAGGTGCTGTTCGGCGGGAAATTTGCCAATTCGCCGGGGGATCAAGGGATCTCTCGCGCGGCGAACGCTGGTCGGCGTCAGGAAATCTGAGCGGGCCGACCGATCAGCGGCACAGGCAGCAACAACCACCGAGCCGGCACAGATCAACTGTGCGGCGTCGGGTGAGCATCAGCTCGCGGTGGGTTTGCACGGAAGGCAGTTTACCCAATTCCCGGGGAGAATTGGACCCCGGGTTGATCAGGAGGCTTGCTCCGCAGGTCGGCGGCGGGTTTTCAGACCGTCAACGGGGTGAGCGCACTACGCAGATCGCCGACCTGCGGCACACCGGAGATGCGGAAGCGTTCGCGACCTTCGGCGTCGAAGACGAATGTGGTGGGCAGCGACATCACATTGAGGGCCTTGGCCAGGGTCGGGTCGGCGTCGATATCGACCTCGATATCGCGCGGCGGCTGCGGTGAATCGGCCAAATCCTCGGTGACACCGGCGACTACGCGCCGCACCGCCGTACACGGACCGCACCATTCGGCGGAGAAATGCAGTACGGCCGGGCCGGATCCGGTGATGCCCGCGGCGGCCAGCAGTTCGGCTCGCTCGTCGGTGTCCTTGTCCAGGGTGGCCGGGCGGACGGTGCCGTCACGGCCGCGCAGGTACAGCCCGACGGCGATGCCGGCCAGCAGCATCACCACCAGGATTGTGATTTCGATCATTGTCGCCGCAATCTGTCGAGATCGATCGTCACGTTCTCACCCTCGCCCTCGACGACGATCTGGCCGCCGAGCGCGAAGACCTCGGTGGGCCGGATGCCGAACGGAAGTTCCTTCGTATCGATGGTACGGGTGAATCGGGCCAGCACCGCGGGAGCCTCGTCCTCGGGCACCACCACGCTGGAGGTGTCCTCGGGGCCGCGGTAGAAGCCGGTCGCGATGACGCGGATCTGGTCGCCGTCCAGCAGCAGATCGGCCTGCACGCTGACTCGTTCGCCGGCGATCTTCGCGCCGAACTGCCCGGCGGGCGCCTTGGGCAGGGTGCCGGTCAGCACCAGTGCGCCCGCGGTGGTCATCCCGGAACCGCCCGAGCCACCGGTGCCATCGGATTTATCCGCGGGCCGGGAGTGAACTTGCAGGTCGGGGATGCCGAAGAGGCGGCCGAGTTCCACCGGTTCCACCCGCATGCGCACGTCGACGTGGTCCACCGGCACGCTGCGCACCCGGCCGTCGACGAGGTCGCCCAGCGGCAGCCGCATCCCGGTCAGCGTCGCCTCGACGGCGATCTCACCGGGGATGTCCGGCCGCATGCTGCGTGCGGTGATCTGGATGTTGTCGTAGCGGCCGTTGTACGCCTGACGCAGGAAGGGGAAACCGTGGAAGGTCACTTCGGGGTCGGCGCTGAGATCGGCGCCTTCGCGCAGGGAGCGGGACACGCGGTACTCCGAATACGCGGCGGCGCCGAAATCGATGACCACCGCCAGTCCCGCGAGACACAGCAGCCCGATAATCAGCTTGCGCATGGAATGAACAGTAACCGGACCGCTCACCCGGATGACAAGCTCATCGGCGCATACGCGCTAATCTTGCATCCGATCACCTGTGACCAGCGACGTGGCACGCGGCGACGATGCCGGGCTTTCGCGTAGCTACGAAATGGGAGGAGTGCTTGTGGAGCTGCTCCTGCTCACATCCGACCCCAACCCGGAATCGGTGCTGCCCTCGCTCGCGCTGCTGGCGCATACCGTCCGGCCCGCCCCGACCGAGGTGGCCTCGCTGCTGGAGGCCGGGACCGCCGATGTGGCCCTGGTCGACGCGCGCACCGATCTCGCCGCCGCCCGCGGGCTGTGCCGGCTGCTCGGCAGCACCGGTTCGTCGGTGCCGGTGGTGGCGGTGCTGACCGAGGGCGGCCTGGTCGCCGTCAATGCCGACTGGGGGCTCGACGACATCCTGCTGCCCGGCACCGGCCCGGCCGAACTCGATGCCAGGCTGCGGCTGCTCGTCGGCCGCAACGGCGGGGTGGCCAGCCCGGAGAGCACCGGCAAGATCACCCTCGGTGAGCTGGTGATCGACGAGGGCACCTACACCGCCCGGCTGCGCGGCCGTCCGCTCGATCTCACCTATAAGGAATTCGAGCTGTTGAAGTATCTGGCCCAGCACGCAGGCCGGGTCTTCACCCGCGCTCAGCTGTTGCAGGAGGTGTGGGGCTATGACTTCTTCGGCGGTACCCGCACCGTCGACGTGCATGTGCGGCGGCTGCGCGCCAAGCTCGGCAGCGAGTACGAGTCGTTGATCGGCACCGTCCGTAATGTCGGATACAAGGCGGTGCGGCCCGCGCGATCCAACGCCAAGGGGGAGGCTCCGGCCTTCGCCGAGGAGGAGACCGACGGCTCGGACGGCACTCCGCTGGCGCCGGTTAACGGTACCGCTCAATAACGGCACGTTAGATAACGAACCGCTCACCAACGGTGGGAATTGTCCGTTTTGCCGCTAAGTTGGCGGTAGCGCGACCCCGGAATCTCCGACGACACAGTGGATGGGTGGTATGCGAGTGAGCGACATGACGATGCGCTGGAGCGACCGGCTCGACGCCGGATCGGCCGAGCAGGTGCGTGCGCTGCTGGAACGGGCGGCCGAGGCCGACGGTGTGGCCGCCGTCTCCGAACAGGCCGTGTTGTCGCTACGGGAGCCGGGTGCGGCTCGCCACCTGCTGGGTCTGCGCGACGAGACGGTGATCGGCTACGCCAACCTGGTGCCCGCGCGGGGTGAGCATCCGGCGATGGCCGAGGCCGCCGTCGATCCCGCCGCGCGCGGTATCGGCTACGGCACCCAACTGGTGGCCGCGGCGCTGGAGGCAGGCGGTGCGGGCGCGCGGGTGTGGGCGCACGGCAACCTGCCCGCCGCGCGGGCGGTATCGGCGCGGCTGGGCCTGGCGATCGCGCGCGAACTGTGGCAGATGCGTCGCGATCTGGCTACCGAGGAGCTACCGGAATTGACCGTGCCGCAGGGCATTCTGCTGCGCACCTATGCCGGTCCCGATGACGACGCCGAGCTGCTGCGGGTCAACAACGCCGCCTTCGACTGGCATCCGGAGCAGGGCGGCTGGACCGAACGCGAGATCGCGCTGCGCCGGGACGAGCCCTGGTTCGACCCGGCGGGGCTGTTCCTCGCGGTGGACGCGGGCGATCCCGGACGGCTGCTGGGATTTCACTGGACCAAGGTGCACACCGAGCTCGATCCGCCGCTGGGCGAGGTGTACGTGGTCGGGATCGATCCGGCCGCGCAGGGCCGCGGCCTCGGTCGCCTGCTGACCCTCGCCGGACTGCACTACCTGCGCGATCGCGGGCTCGGTGCGGTGCTGCTGTACACCGAAGCCGACAACGCCTCCGCGGTGCACACCTACACCCGGCTCGGCTTCTCCGTCGCCCATGTCGACGCCGCCTACGCGGCCGGCGCGAGCGCCGATCGGTAATCCGGACGAACCGGACACGAGCACCCAACCCAACTGAACGGTAATCGGACGATTCGGGGAGTTCGAGTAAATGTGGGGCAAATGTCACACCGGTCAACGCCGTTATCGCCGGGCTGTTCACTTTCCGTTCACTCAGCCTGGTCCAACTGTCAACCGGGCGAATCTACGTTACTTGTGGGCAGCACGCGCTGCCTGGTGCGCAAGTTCCCCGCGAACCGCACCACATCACCCGCCCGGGCCGGTGAGGGGCCGGGCGAGTAGTTACGCAACATGCGGAGGAATTGTGAAGTTCAAGCGCAGCAGCGCACTCGTCGGTGTGCTGGCCGCCGGTGCCATGACGCTCGCCGGATGTGGCAGCGACGACAACACCACGGCCGGCGGCACCGAGGCGAACACCAACGTCGCCTGCGGTGGTAAGGAATCGCTGAAGGCCAGCGGCGCGTCCTCGCAGAAGAACGCCATGGAGCGCTTCACCGCGGCCTACGAGGCGAACTGCGACGGCCAGACGCTCAACTACACCTCCAGCGGCTCCGGCGCGGGTGTCAGCGAATTCATCGGCGGCCAGACCGATTTCGGTGGCTCCGACTCCCCGCTGAGCGCCAAGAAGGACGAGCCGGCCAAGGCTCAGGAACGCTGCGCCTCGCCGGCCTGGAACCTGCCCACCGTCTTCGGTCCCATCGCCATCACCTACAACATCGACGGCGTGACCGACCTCGTGCTGGACGGCCCGACCGCCGCCAAGATCTTCAACGGCACCGTCAAGACCTGGGACGCCCCCGAGATCAAGGCGCTGAACCCGAACGCCGCGCTGCCCGCCGAGCCGATCGCGGTGATCTTCCGCAGCGACGAGTCCGGCACCACCGACAACTTCCAGCTCTACCTGGACGCCGCCTCCGACGGTGCGTGGGGCAAGGGCGCGGGCAAGGTCTTCGCCGGCGGCGTCGGTGAAGGCTCCAAGGGCAACGAGGGCACCTCGGCCGCGGTGAAGAGCACCAAGAACTCCATCACCTACAACGAGTGGTCCTTCGCCAAGGCGCAGAACCTGTCCATCGCCAAGGTCATCACCTCGGCGAGCCCGGAGCCGGTGACCCTGTCGGCCGAGTCGGCCGGTAAGGCCATCGACGGCGCGAAGATCAAGGGTGAGGGCAACGACCTGGCCCTCGACACCTCCTCGTTCTACAAGCCCGCCCAGGCCGGCGCCTACCCGATCGTGATGGCGACCTACGAGATCGTGTGCTCCGATTACGCCGACGACTCCGTCGCCACCGCCGTCAAGGCGTTCCTGACCTCGGCCGTCACCAACGGCCAGGAGGGGCTGGAAGAGGCCGGGTACATCCCGATCCCCGACCAGTTCAAGACCAAGCTGACCGCCGCGATCAACGCCATCTCCTGATCGTCAGCCAGCCATGACCGTGCACCCTGAGGTGGCCCCTGCCGGTTCGTCGGAGTCGACGAGCCGGCAGGCGGCTGGAGATACTGCGCCTATGTCGAGCGAACCCAAGCCCGAGACACCATCTGTCAAGGGACGACAGCCCCACAGTCAGCGGGCCGAAACGATCTTCCGGTCGCTGGCGACGGCAGCGGGCGCGACGATCGTCGGCGCCATCGCGCTGATCGCGCTGTTCCTATTGATTCGCGCGGTTCCCTCGGTCATGGCCAACGAGGCCAACTTCTTCACCAGCGCCGAGTTCTCCACCACGAACGCCGACCACCTGCGGTTCGGTATTCGCGATCTGTTCATGGTCACGGTGCTGAGCTCGATCTTCGCGCTGATCGTCGCGGTGCCGATCGGCGTCGGCATCGCGCTGTTCCTGACCCACTACGCGCCCACCCGGATGGCGAAGCCGTTCGCGATGCTGATCGATCTGCTGGCCGCGGTGCCATCGATCGTGTTCGGCCTGTGGGGCTTTCTGGTGCTCGCACCCCAGATCGAACCGGTCCAGCGGTTCCTCAACGAAAAGCTGGGCTGGTTCTTCCTGTTCGCCGAAGGCAATGTCTCGATCTCCGGTGGCGGCACGATCTTCACCGCGGGCGTGATCCTCGCGGTGATGATCCTGCCGATCATCACCTCGGTCTCGCGTGAGGTCTTCGCGCTGACGCCGGTCTCGCATATCGAAGCAGCGCAAGCGCTCGGTGCGACCAAATGGGAAGTCGTGCGGATGACCGTGCTGCCCTACGGGCGCAGCGGTGTGATCGCCGGATCCATGCTCGGCCTCGGCCGCGCCCTCGGTGAGACCATCGCGGTGCTCATCGTGCTGCGCACCGCCGCCCAGGCCGGCAACTGGTCGCTGTTCGACGGCGGCTACACCTTCGCCTCCCGGATCGCCGCCTCGGCCGCGGAGTTCAGCTCCGCGCTGCCCACCGGCGCCTACATCGCGGCAGGCTTCGTGCTGTTCGCCCTGACCTTCGTGGTCAACGCGCTGGCCCGGCTGGCCTCCGGCGGAAAGGTCAACTCGTGATGACTACCACGACGACGCTCGACAAGCCGGTCAAGGCACCCACCTTCCGGCATGTCAGCACCGGCCGCCGGATCCGCAACAACATCGCCACCGGGCTGATCACGCTGTGCTTCGCGATCGCGCTGATCCCGCTGGTGTGGGTGCTGTGGATGGTGATCAGCAAGGGCATCGAGGCGATCGTTGCCCCGGAATGGTGGACCAACTCGCAGAAGGGCGTGCTGCCCGACCAGACCGCTGGCGGTGTGTACCACGCGATCTACGGCACCATCGTGCAGTCCGCGGTGGCCGCGATCATCGCGGTGCCGCTCGGCATCATGGCCGCGATCTACCTGGTCGAGTACGGCCGCGGCCGGCTGGCCAAGGTGACCACCTTCATGGTCGACATCCTCGCGGGTGTGCCCTCGATCGTCGCGGCGCTGTTCATCTTCGCGCTGTGGATCGCGACCCTCGGCTTCCCGCAGAGCGCGTTCGCGGTCTCGCTGGCGCTGGTGCTGCTGATGCTGCCCGTGGTGGTGCGCAGCACCGAGGAAATGCTCAAACTCGTCCCCGACGAACTGCGTGAAGCCTCCTACGCGCTCGGAGTGCCGAAGTGGAAGACGATCATGCGGATCGTCATCCCGACGGCGCTGCCCGGCATGATCAGCGGCATCCTGCTCGCCCTCGCCCGCGTCATGGGTGAGACCGCGCCGGTGCTGGTGCTCGTCGGCTACAGCAAGTCGATCAACTTCAACGTCTTCGACGGCAATATGGCCTCGCTGCCGCTGCTGATCTACCAAGAGCTGGCGAACCCGGAACCGGCGGGCCGGCTGCGGGTGTGGGGCGCGGCGCTGACCCTGATCCTGATGATCGCGCTGCTGTATCTGGCCGCTGCCGCGGTCAACAAACTGCTCACGCGGAACCGATAGAAGCGAACGGATACCCACGATGGCCAAGCGGATCGATATCAAAGACCTGAACATCTACTACGGCAAATTCCACGCCGTGGCCGACGTATCCCTGACCGTGCTGCCGCGCAGCGTCACCGCCTTCATCGGACCGTCGGGTTGCGGCAAGTCCACCGTGCTGCGTTCGCTGAACCGGATGCACGAGGTCACCCCGAGCGCCCGCGTCGAGGGCGCGGTGATGCTCGACGGTGAGGACATCTACGGCTCGCAGATCGACCCGGTCGGGGTGCGTCGCACCATCGGCATGGTCTTCCAGCGCCCGAACCCGTTCCCCACCATGTCGATTCGCGACAATGTGGTGGCCGGGCTGAAACTGCAGGGCGTGCGCAACAAGGCCGAACTCGACGAGGTCGCCGAGCGCTCGCTGCGCGGAGCCAACCTGTGGAACGAGGTCAAGGATCGCCTGGACAAGCCGGGCGGCGGCCTGTCCGGTGGTCAGCAGCAGCGTCTGTGCATCGCCCGCGCCATCGCGGTCTCGCCCGATGTGCTGCTGATGGACGAGCCCTGTTCGGCGCTGGACCCGATCTCCACCCTGGCGATCGAGGACCTGATCACCGAGCTGAAGAAGGAATTCACCATCGTCATCGTCACGCACAACATGCAGCAGGCCGCGCGTGTGAGTGACCAGACCGGCTTCTTCAACCTCGAGGCCCAGGGCAAGCCGGGCAAGCTGATCGAGATCGACGACACCGAGAAGATTTTCTCCAACCCGTCCCAGAAGCAGACCGAGGACTACATCTCCGGCCGCTTCGGATAGAGGTAGGTCCCCGTTCCGGGGCGGCAGGAGACAGCCGCCGGTCCGGGACGGCAGGATGCGGAGAGGGCCCGCGCAAACAGCGCGGGCCCTCTCTTTTTGCGTACCGCCACAACTGATTTCGTGCGATCCGGGTTAACTCCCCGGGTACGAGCGAAGCGACCCGAGACCAACCGCCGACGCGTCGTCAGTGGCGCCTGAGGCCGGCCGAGAATCCCGGGGGAGGCGGTCAAGCGTCTTCGTCCGGCGGCAGTTCACCGGTGACGAGGAAGATCACCCGGCGGCCGATCTCGACGGCGTGGTCGGCGAAGCGCTCGTAGTAGCGGCCGAGCAGCGTGACATCCACGGCCGCGGCGACGCCGTACTTCCAGTCCCGGTCCATCAGCAGGGTGAACAGGTGGCGATGCAGATCGTCCATCGCGTCGTCCTGCTGGTTGAGCAGCGCCGCACGTTCCGGGTCGCGGGTCTCGAGCACTTCCTTGGCGCTCTCGCCCATGCTGACCGCGATCCGGCCCATCTCGGCGAAGTAGCCGTTGACCGACTCGGGGAGCGCGTGGTTCGGATGACGCCTGCGAGTCACCTTGGCCACATGCAGGGCAAGCGCGCCCATCCGGTTGACGTCGTTGACGATCTGGATCGCGCTCACCACCTGCCGCAGATCACCCGCGACCGGGGCCTGCAACGCGAGCAGCGCGAACGTTCGCTCTTCGACGTCGGTGATCATCTCGGCGATCCGGTCGTGTTCGCTGATGACCTCTTCGGCCAGCGACAGGTCGGCCTGGAGCAGCGACTGGGTGGCCCGGTCCATGGCCGAACCCGCGAGACCGGCCATCTCGCCCAACAGTTGAGCGAGACCGGCCATTTGCTCGTTGTAGATGACACGCATGAAAACTGACACTAGTTCGCGGCGCTGTCCAAGTCACGAACAGCGGGTGAAATGCCGGGGCCGGGCGCGGCGAAGATCGCTGGAGCCGCCTCAGGCGCAGATATCGTCCGCGGCGTTGATGTGCTCCAGGTCGGCCGGCAGCGCGGTCTGGCTCGGGCTCGTGGGGGCGGCCGCGACATCGGTGATCGCCCCGCCCACCGCGGTCGGTTCGTTCACCACACCCTGGTAGTCGGAGCCGAGCACCACCTCGACGATGCTGCCGAGACTGGCGTCGTCGGCGGCCGACATCGTCGCGCCGGGAATGGCGCTGGCGACGGTGGCCGCTTCCGCCTCGTAACCGGTCGCGTAACGCACGATGGTGGTCGCGGAGGTCCCGCCGTCGTAGTTGCCGGTGCTGTAGATCGGGAAGCCGACGTTGTTCAGCTTGGTGGCCACCGTGCCGGCCTGACCCTTGATACCGGAACCGTTGGACACCTGGAGCGAGACCGTGCTCGGATCGACCGCGACATAGGACGGCGGCTCGGCCGGGGCCGGATCGGGCGGGGTCGGTGCGGCCGCGCCGGGCTTCTCACCGGGCAGCGGGCGGTCATCGCGGATCGCCTTGAAGATGGCCTTGATGTCCGATTCGCGGGGGATCTCGTTGCCGTAGGCGGTGGTACCCGAGGTCGGAATCGTGAGGAAGGTGACGGCGCCTGCGTTCACATCCGCCAGCGACCGGCCGAGGGTCAGCAGATCGTCGGGCTTGACCTTGTCCACGAACGTCGCCTGGGTGAAGGCCTTGATGAAACCGTTGAGCTTGCCGAGGTCGAGCAGGACCTTGCTGGACAGCGCGGTGCGCAGCAGCGACGCCAGGAACTTCTGCTGGCGGTTGATGCGGTCGTAGTCACCGCGGATCTCGCCGTAGACCTTGCGGGCGCGCACATAGTTGAGTGCGGTCGCGCCGTTGATGGTCTGCTTGCCGGCCTTTTCCAGCACGGTGCCGAGCTCGTCGTCGATCAGCGGCTCGTTCGTGCAGACCTGGACGCCGCCGACCTGATCGACCATGGCTTCGAAGCCGGCGAAATCGATGCCGATGAAGTGGTTGATGGTGCTGCCGGTCAGGCGCTGGATGGTCGAGACCAGGCAGCGCGGACCGCCGAGGGCGTAGACCGCGTTGAGCTTGTCGCCGATGAACGGGGGGAAGGTCTCCTCGGTGTAATCGGCCTTCTCGTTGTCCCAGCCTTCGCATTCGGGTCGCGCGACATCGAGATCGCGGGGGAAGGACACCACAACCACGCGCTGGCGGTTCTTCGGAACGTGCACGAGCAGCACCGTGTCGGCGCGGGCGCCCTCGGCGTCCTCGATCGTCCCCGCGCCTAATTTGCCGTTGGCGCCCGCCCTGGTGTCGGTGCCGACGATCAGATAGTTCTCGTCGCCGAGCTGGGCATTGCCGTCGATGACGTCGGAGGAGTTGTCGCCGAGCGCGGAGACCTGGTTGAAGCTGTTGCCGCTGGCGCGCAGATAACTCCAGCCACCGCCGGTGATCAGCAGCGCGACGGCGGCCGAGATGGCCAGCGCGGCGCGTCCGGCCACGCGCGCACGGCGATGTTTGCGCCGCTTGCTCTCCGCGAGCCGGGTGCGCCGCGGCGCACCGACGGCTTCCGGGGTGGCGGTATCGGTGGTCGGCCAGGCGCCGGACTTGCCGCGTGACTTGCGCGGCCGCTCGGTCTCCTCGACCGGCGCGATGACGTCGGTGACGACTTCGGGCGGCTCCTGGCCACGCCGGCCCGCGGCGTCCGCGATGTCCTGAACCACCGGCGACGCACCGGTTTTGCCCGTGCCGCGGCCGGGTGTGCTGCCGGATTGCCGGCCACGGCCGGACCCGGCTGCGGCTGCCCCCGAAACAGCGGCGGCGGAGCCCTGTGGACGCCGCTTCGGGTCCGGGCGCTCGGGCCCGGGCTCCGGATCGCCGGGCCGCCGAGCGCTCTCGGGGCGGCGGCGCATCGCGCCGGTCTCTCGTCCGCGATGAGGGGCCTCGGCGGGATGACGAGGGGCCTCGGCCGGCGGGCGGCCGGTCTCGGCGGACTTGCGCGCGATATCGGCGGCCAGGGGATCGACTGCCCGGCGCTGGGTCGGTTCGCCGCGGCGCTGGGCCTGCCGCCTGTTGTCGTCGGGCGGGGGCGGGGCGGACGGGTGCTGGTTCGGCGCGGGGCGGCGCTGGGGCGGCTCCGCCGCAGCGGGTGGTGGGACCGGCCTCGACTGTCGCGCACTCGGAGCGGATCGCTGTGCTGGTGGAATCGGCTGACGGGAGGCGGTATCGGGACGCTGCGGCTGCGCTTGCGGCGCCGGGCGTCCTTGGGGCTCAGCGCGACCGGGCTCGGCCGATCGGCGCCTGCTGATGCGTTCGCTGTCGACCCGGTTGACCAGATCCTGCACCGAGATCGCGGTGGATTCGGAGTCCGCGGGGTCGGCGTGACGGGCTCTGCGTGGCGCGTCGGAGCCGTCCCGTTCGGGGGAACCCGCCGCGGGATACCGCTCCCACGGGGCGCGACCTCCGGGCCGTGGCGAATGCCCGTGCCGATCGTCACCCACCAACGAACCTCGCTTTTCGTTCTGCCTCAGTGCCCGGCCCGACTGCTGTGTTCCAGTCTTACCGCTGTTCGGCCGGGCGTCGCGCTGTTGCCGCCGCCTCCGGCCGACCGAAGTGATTCCGCAATGATAACGATTCCGCCACGGTCGGCCACCCGACGAGAGCCCGACTCGGCCGAAACGTCATATGCCGAAGCGAATGCTGAATGGTTGCCGCAGAGGTATCGCCGGGCGGATCACCCGCCGCTGTGCATCAGGTCGGCGCCGGCGGGGACGGCAGGATCGTCGGGATCGTCGAGCCAGCCGTGCGGCAGCGCCACCTTGCCCGGCGAGCCCTGGCGCCCGCGCGGGCCCTCGGCGTCACGGGGGAACGGCACGGCGGGGTCGAGCTGACCGATGAGGTCTTCGAGCTGCACCAGACTCGACACCGTCGCGAAGGAGCGGCGCAGATCGGCGCCGACCGGGAAGCCCATCAGGTACCAGGCCATATGTTTGCGCAGGTCACGCATGGCTTTATCTTCGCCGAGATGCTCGGCCAGCAGCGCGCCGTGCCGGTACAGCACCTGGCCGACGCGACCGAGGTTCGGCGGCTCGGGCAGCGGTTCGCCACGCAATGCGGCCTGCAATTCGGCGAACAGCCACGGCCGCCCGAGGCATCCGCGCCCGACCACCACGCCGTCGCAGCCGGTCTCGGCCATCATCCGCACCGCGTCGTCGGCGGAGAAGATGTCACCGTTGCCGAGCACCGGAATCGTGGTGACGGCCTGCTTGAGCCGGGCGATCGCCGACCAGTCGGCCTGCCCGGAATACCGCTGGGCGGCCGTGCGTGCGTGCAGAGCGACGGCCTTGGCGCCCTCCGCTTCGGCGATCCGGCCCGCGTCCAGGTAGGTGAGGTGGTCGTCGTCGATGCCGATACGGAACTTCACCGTCACCGGGACCCCGGCGGGCTCGGCCCCGGCCACCATCGCGCGCACGATCCTGGCGAACAGCGCTCGCTTGTACGGCAGCGCCGCGCCGCCACCGAGCCTGGTGACCTTGGGGACCGGGCAGCCGAGGTTGAGGTCGATGTGATCGGCCCAGCCCTCGCCGACGATGATGCGAACGGCCTCGCCGAGCGTCGCCGGGTCCACGCCGTAGAGCTGCATCGACCGCGGATGCTCGTCCTCGTCGAACGACATCATGTGCAGCGTCTTCTCATTGCGTTCCACCACGGCCCGCGCGGTGATCATCTCGCAGACATAGATCGAGGTGGGGCTGCCGAATTCGCGGCAGAGTTTGCGGAACGCCAGATTCGTGATTCCGGCCATCGGCGCGAGCACGACCGCCGGATCGACCGGATACGGCCCGATCCGCAGCCCGGTGCTCAGCTCGCTCGTCGTCATCGTCACGCCCTCCAGTGTCTCATCCGTGCACTACTGCTCACCGCGACGATCGGCTCACACCCGGGTGTTCGGCGTTCGGCCGGTCAGATGGTGTATGTGACCCTCGGTTCGAGGTACTTGTGACCAAGTCGTTAGCCTGGTGTCCGCAAGGCATCGCCGCCGGGGAGTTTGTGCGATGCGGTATGCGATCGAAAGAGGATCAATGACCGAGCACTCCGGAAGCGGCGCCACCGCGACCATCGACAAGGAAGCCGACGCGGCTCCGACGGCGCCGACACCCGATAACAACCGGCCTGGCACCGTTTCGGTGCAGGTCTCCACCATCGTCCGCGGCGCCGTCATCGGCGCGCTCGCGATCGCCACCGTGGTGTTCGCGGTGCTGTGGTGGTCGGCCCGCGGCGACGTCGCCGATCGGGAGGCCCGCGAGGCGGCCGCGGCCCGCGCCGAACAGGTCGCCACCGACTACGCCGTCGGCGCGGCGACGGTGAACTACCAGGACATCAATGGCTGGGTGGGCAAGCTCAAGGCAGGCACCACCGATCAGCTGGCGAGCAAGTTCGACAGCACCGCGCCGAAGCTCGAGCGCATCCTGGTCCCGCTGAAGTGGACCTCCACCGCGTCGCCGGTCACCGCGAAGGTGATGTCGGAGCAGAACGGCATCTACCAGGTGAGCGTGTTCGTCAACGTGAACTCCACCAATGCTCAGACTCCGGAAGGCGCGCAGACCACCGTCAGCTACAGCGTGACCCTCGATGAGAACTCCGGCTGGAAGATCACCGATGTGGGCGGCGTCGACGGTGCGCTGCCGCTGAAGTAGCAGCCACTCGGAACGCGAAAGCGCCGCCGTCCGATCCGGACGGCGGCGCTTTCGTCTGCTGTGACTCGCGGATCAGCTCGCGGCCGAGCTCGCCAGTTCGCGTTCGCGCTTGGCGGCCTCGCGGGCCAGCATCCGGTCGCGCTGCTCTTCGAACTTCACGACGTCCTTGCCCAGCTTCTCCAGGAAGTTGCCGAGGCGTTCGCGGACGGCCTCGCCGCGCGGGGTGAAGTCGGTGCGATCGAAGATGTTCCACTTCTTCAGCACCGGCTCCACCACGTCCTCGAGGTGCTGGCGCAGATCGTAGATGCCGTGCTTGGCCATCAACACGCCGTTGCGGCGGAAGTTGGGCATACCGGCGCCGGGCATCTGGAAGTTCTCCAGGATGAGCGTGATGGCTTCGAGCGTCTGGTCGGGCGCCAGATCAAGGGCCGCGCCGCACATGTTGCGGTAGAAGATCATGTGCAGGTTCTCGTCGGCGGCGACGCGCTGCAGCATGCGGTCGGCGATCGGGTCGTCGCAGACCTTGCCGGTGTTGCGGTGCGAGACGCGGGTGGCGAGTTCCTGGAATGTGACGTAGGCGACCGAGTGCAGGAAGCCGGCGTCGGCCTCGGCGGGGGAGGCGAAACCGTTGGTCATGTGGATCATGCGCGCTTCTTCGAGCGCGACCGGGTCGACGCCGCGGGTGACCACCAGGTAATCGCGCATCACGATGCCGTGGCGATTCTCCTCGGCGGTCCAGCGTCCGACCCAGGTGCCCCAGGCGCCGTCCTGGGAGAAGTTCTCGGCGATTTCCCGGTGGTACGAGGGCAGGTTGTCCTCGGTCAGCAGGTTGGTGATCATCGCTGCTTTGGCGACTTCACTCAGCTTCGACTGTTCCGGGTCCCAGTCGACGCCACCGAGTGCGGCGAAATTGCGGCCGTCGTCCCACGGGACGTAGTCGTGCGGATGCCATTCCTTTGCCAGGGACAGGTGCCGGTTGACGTTCTCTTCGGCAACCGGCTCCAACTCCGTCAGCAGCTCGAGTTGAGTCAGATCCCTTGCCATGTATCAGCCCTTCATCTATGCGGTCTTGCGGGTCGCCCCCCTCAGGTTTGACCGTTGCCGATGCGGCCATACCTTACGGCACCGTAGGTGTGATGCGAAACGCATCCAGTCACGGAATTCTCGGGGTGATGGACGTCATACGCCGTCGTTGGCGCTCGGCAACTACTAGCGAGTGTAGGACTTCGCTCCGCAGCGAGGGGTCTATCGCCGCGCCCCGCCCCGGCGTTAGCCGACCAGGTGATCTTGTGCGGTATCACTCAGATGGAGCGTGCGGTGGCGAGGTCCGCGAACTCCGGCCCCGCGATCCGCCGCCGCATGGGCGAGGACCTACTTTGCCCCATTTCTGCCCCACGCCCGCCCCGGATGCTGCCCCGCGCCCACGACGTCCCGCTCGCCCACGGACCTGCGTCGGGCCGCCCGGCAGTACGGAACCACCTGCGGCGGTGCGGATTCGCCCCCCGGAAACACCTCGGGCGCCCGATGTGGAACCGGGCGCCCGTGCGGTGCCCCCACCAGGGCTCGAACCTGGGACCTGCGGATTAAAAGTCCGTAGCTCTACCAACTGAGCTATAGGGGCGCGGTTGGCAAGTGTAATGGGCAGGCGTGGTTTCTCGTAACCGGGGGCGGTGGTGAGTCGTCGCGGGCGGACGGGGTGGTACCGGGGCC
>NZ_JAAGVC010000054.1 GCF_010858045.1 Nocardia cyriacigeorgica | reverse complement strand
GTATCCGCCGGCCCGCGGGTCGGGGGCGCCGTAACCGGCGGGTTCGCCGTAGGGCGGGGGCGGGGGTGCGCCGTAACCGGCCGGCTGGGGATATCCCGGTGACGAGCCATAGGCGGGTGCGTGGCCGGGAGCCGGTTCCACCGGCGCGCCGTAGATCCGGGTTTCCTGATCGGCGGGGTAGCCGCCCGCGGGCCCGTCATCGGCAGCTCGGTCGTCGTCGGGGCGTGCGCCGAAGCCACCCGCGCCGTAGAAGCGGGTTTCCTGATCGGCCGGGTAGCCGCCGCGGTCTTCGTCGTCGCGGTACCCGGCGGCGCCGGGATGGCGGGCGGTGGGCGCGGATTCGGCGGCGCCGTAGACGCGGGTCGTCTCGCTGGGCGGGTACGGTGCGTCACCTCCGTCGTGGCCGCGCGGTGCGGTGCCGGACTCGCCGCCGGAGCCGGTGGACGCCGCTGCGGCGATCCCGCCCAGCAGGGTCGGCGCGGCCGGGCCCGCATAGTCGGGCAGATCGGGTCGCGCGGCGGGATCGACCGCGGGGTGCAGCTGCGCACCCTCGTACAGGTGCGCGTCGGGGAACGGGCGCACTTGCGGCACCGGCCCGGTTCCCGGCGCCACCCCGATCTCCTGGGTCGGCAGCGTGAACTGGGTTTCGGTCGGGCTCACCTCGGTCGGTCCGCTCGGACGGATGACGGGCAACGACACCTCGCCGGTCGACTCCGGCGCCACCGCGCTCAGCTCGCCGGTCCGCGACGGATCCGGCGGCCGCACCACCAAACGCGCGAAACCACCGGTCGCGGGCGCCGACCCGGCCGCGGGCGCACCCGCGGCGGCAGGCAGCGCGGCCCGGGCAGCGCGGGCGAGTTCGGCCGCGGTGGGGAACCTGTCGTTCGGATCCTTGGCCATGCCGCGCGCGATCACCGCGTCCAGCGCGGCGGGCACGCCGGGGCGTTGCACGCTCGGACGCGGCGGCGGTTCGGCCAGATGCGATCGGATCAGCACGCTCATGCTGGCCGCGGGGAACGGCGAGGCGCCGGTGAGGCATTCGTGCAGTACGCATGCCAGCGAATAGATGTCGGCGCGGCTGGTGACCGGGCCGATATCGAAGCGCTCCGGCGCCATATAGGTGTAGGAGCCGATGGCGACGCCGACCATGGTGATGGCGCTGTCGCCTTCGGTGTGAGCGATACCGAAATCGGCGAGGTAGGCGAAGCCCGCCTCGGTGACCAGGATGTTGGCGGGTTTGACGTCGCGGTGCACGAGTCCGTCGGCATGGGCAGCGTCGAGGGCCGCGGCGATCTGCTCGATGATCGACACCGCGCGATGCGGGCTCAGCGCGCCACTGGTCTGCAGGATGGTGCGCAGATCCGAGCCGGGAACCAGCCGCATGTCGATGAACAGCCTGCCGTCGATCACGCCCCAGTCGTGGATGGGGATGATGTGTGGTTCGGCCAGCCGCGCCGCGGCCTGCGATTCGCGCCGGAACCGGACCTGATACTCCGGATCCTGGGCCAGCTCGTCGGAGAGCAGTTTGAGCGCGACTACCCGGTCCTTGACCGTGTCGTAGGCCTCGTAGACCTCACCCATGCCCCCCTTGCCCAGCAACGACCGCAACTCGTACGGCCCGAACCGTTTTCCCACGTCGGACCCAGGTGCCACCACCGGTGTCAATCCTCCACTCCCGGGCGCTGGTCGCGGTCGTCTGCGACCGTGCGGTCCGGGACCGGAACCTGCCCGTCAAACAGTGGATTGTCCTGGTGAGACCACCCCGTGGTCAAACGCGAACACGATCGCGGCGGCTCGATCGCGCAAATCCAGCTTGCCGAATATGTGTCCGACATGGCTTTTCACGGTGACCTCTGAGATGCCGAGCTCACGAGCGATTTCGGAGTTGACCCGGCCGCGGCCGATGAGCTCGAGGACTTCGTACTCGCGGGCGGTCAGCTCGGCCAGCCTGGCATCCGTCGGTGTCGCCGGGCGCACCGTGCGATACGCCGACAGCACCCGGCCGGTCACCGCTGGGTCGAGCCAGGCGCCACCGCCTGCCACGGTGCGCACGGCGCGGATGAGATCCTCGGCCGGGGAATCCTTGAGCAGGAATCCGGCCGCGCCGGCGCGCAGCGCCCCGGAGAGCAGTTGATCGTCGTCGAAGGTCGTCAGCACCAGCACCGGCGGTGCATCCGGGCGCATCCGGACCAGCCGGGTCGCCTCGATGCCGCCGACCCGTTTCATCCGTAGATCCATCAGGATGACGTCGGGCGGTTCGGCCGAAATGGCGGAAACGACCTCGTCACCGTCGGCACATTCGGTGACGACGAAACCGTCGCGGCGGCGCAGGATCCGGCGCAGTCCGCCGCGAACCAACTCCTGGTCGTCGACCACCAGGACCGCGATCGTGGTCTCCGTTGCCGCAGTGGTCACGCGTTCTCCTGTCTTATCGGACCACTCGGCCCGAAGGCCACATCGTGGTCGCGCCGTCCCCTCGGTCCCAGGGTCACCGGCAGTCCGCCGGTCAACCACCCGCAGAGCACGCTCGTCCGTGGCGGAGCGTGCGGAAATCGCGCCTCGACCGACCAGCCGTCGCCATCCGGTCCCGCGGTCATCCGGCCGCCGAGCAGTTCGGCCCGATGGCGCATCCCCGTCAGTCCCATTCCTGTCCCGATCGTGAGCGAGCCGGCGGGCAGGGTGTTCGCGACGGCCAGGGTGACGGTCAGCGGATCGACCGTCAGCCGGAAACACACATCGGCGCCCGGCGCGTGCTTGGCGACATTGGCCAGCGACTCCTGGCCGATGCGGTAGAGCGCGAGACCGACGGCGGCGGAGACCGAGTCGAGGTCGCCGGTGATCTTCGCGTCGATGGACAGCCCGGCCCGCGCGAAATCATCGAGCAGGGCGGCGATGTCCTCGGCGCTCGGTTCGGCCAGATTCTTGGACGGCCCGTCCAGCAGCCCCACGGTGCGGCGGATATCGGCCATGGCCTGGCGGCCGAGACGTTCGGCGTCGGTCAGCGCATCGACGGCCTCGTCGACATCGCGGTCGGTCTGTAGCGAGTGCCGTGCGGCCGTGAGATGCAACAGGGTGACGCTGAGCGAATGCGCGATGACGTCGTGCACCTCACGGGCGATCCGCCTGCGTTCCTCGGCGGCCGCCTGGGCCGCGCGGATGCCCTGGTATTCGCGTTCCTGGTAGAGGAACCGCCGCTGTGATTGCAGCATGACGCCGACCATCCAGCCGAGCACGATGCCCAGTGCGTACATCGGCATGCCCTCGAGGGGCACCGAATCCTCGAGCCAGGGCAGTTTGCCGAAGCTGTCGAACATCACCAGCAGGCCGATCGAGACCACCACAAAGGGCACGCTGACCCGTTTCGAGGAGATCGCCGCGACCTCGCCCGCCGCGACGACCAGCACGAAGGGCGCGAAATCGGTCGCGACGGGCTGCGCGAGATACATCACGGTGGCGCCCAGCGAGGTGACCATCAGCTGGGCCGGGGTGGGTACCACACCGAGAAAGGCGAACAGCGGCAGCGAGGCGAACAACAGCGCCAGTGCCAGCAGCGGCAGCGCCGACGGGAAGTACTCGTGCCGCTGAACGGTGGCGGCGATACCGGTGAGCAAGAACGCCAGGTCGGCGATGATGACCACGCCGGGCGGATAGTCGAACGGCAATTCGTCGAGATTGCGCCGGAACACCGCCCAGGGGCTGCGTACGAAGGCCACGATCCGATCGCGGAGGCGCCCGCTCTCCCGGAACGGCGCCACCGGGCCGACGAACCCCGGCTCGGGTGTGACGCTGCTCGCACTCATCCTGCCAGGATATTCGCCCGGCCGGCTCCGGCACATCGTCCGGTGATCGGGCTGCCTCTCCACCCACGGTAGGAGAAGAATTCGCGTCCCTGGCACGACGACAACGCCGCGGCCGCGTTTGTAGCGTGAATCGACGCTCTCGAGTGGCGTGGCTCCCGCAAACCCGAAGACCCAGCTCACGAAAGGCCAGAAGCCATGACCTGGGAAGATCAGCACACCCGCATCGACATCATGCACACCGTGCTCGCTCGCGCTGCCATCGATCCGCACCGCCCCGATCTCTTCGACGGCCTGCCCGATCTCGACCGCCTCTTCGGTGGGCGGCAGGGGCTGCTGCTGGCGCTGCGCAACCGGTGGAACGTGCACTTGGAGGCCAAGCTGGAGGAAGCCCACGAACAGGGCAGGCCGCAGCTGGAGGCCTACCTCGAACTGTGCGCCGAACAGCCCGAACTCCATGCGCTGCTGGACGGCCCGAATCGACGCCACCCGAGCGCGGCCGAGGCGATGGCACGGTAGCGTCGCACCGGCCGATCCCGGAGGCGTCGTCGAACACGCGCCTACCCAACGAAATACACGCTAGAGAGAGGGCGGGGAACGCGATGACGCAACCAGCCGTGCTGGAACTGTCGAACGTCAACAAGGAGTATCTGGTCGGCGACCAGGTGGTACGCGCCCTCGACGGGATCAGCCTGGACATCGCGGCGGGCGAATTCACCTCGATCATCGGACCGTCCGGCTCGGGCAAGAGCACGCTGCTGCATCTGCTCGGCGCGCTCGACAGCCCCGACTCGGGTTCGATCCGATTCCAGGGTGAGGAGATCGGCAGCCTCGATGAGGAGCGTCAATCCGAATTCCGCAGGCACCGGGTCGGTTTCGTGTTCCAGTTCTTCAATCTGCTCCCGACGCTGTCGGCCTGGGAAAACGTCGCCATCCCGAAGTTGCTCGACGGCACCGGACTACGCAAGGCCAAGCCGCGCGCGCTGGAGCTGCTGGACCGGGTCGGCTTGGCCGAGCGGGCCGAACACCGGCCCGCGGAAATGTCCGGCGGTCAGATGCAGCGGGTGGCGGTGGCACGGTCGCTGATCATGGACCCGCCGCTGATCCTGGCCGACGAGCCCACTGGCAACCTCGATTCCAAGACCGGCGCCTCGATTCTCGAACTGCTCGGTGAGGTGGCCGGATCGGGCAATTCGGTGGTGATGGTGACCCACGATATGGGTGCGGTTCGCTACTGCGACCGGGTGATCACCCTGCGCGACGGCAAGATCGGCTCCGACGAGCGTGCCGAGCGGACGGTCAACGCATGATCCGCGCCGCATGGGATCGGCTACGGCTGTTCAATATCGGCGAACTCCTCGCCCACCGCGGGCGCACCATGATGTCGCTGACCGTCATGGGTGTCTCGGCCGGCCTGCTGGTTTCGGTCCTCAGCATCGCGGGCTCGGTCACCGGATCGGTCGACCGGCTCACCCGCGGACTCGGCGGCGATGCGGTCCTCGAGATCACCGGCATCACCGATGCCGGTTTCGAACAGGCGTTGCTCGCGCCGATCGCCACCACTCCTGGCGTGGAGCGTGCGGTGCCGATGTTGCGTGCCCAGGTGGGCACCGGTGCGGATCGCACGCTCCTGATCGGTGCCGACGCCTCCGTCGCCGCCCTCGGCAGCGAACTGGCCGGGCCGATGAGCGCCATGGCCGCGAAGCTGCTCTCGGTGCCCAACGGGGTGCTGGTCGGTGACGCGGTCGGCCGTGCCGAAGGTGAGCAGTTCCCGCTGGGGTCGGCCACCGTCACCGTCGCCGGGGTGCTCGATCCCGAGACCTCCGGCAAACTCAACTCCGGCCATATCGTGGCCGCACCGTTGCCGCTGGCGCAGAAGATCACCGATCGGGCCGGGCGGCTGGATTCGGTGCAGATCCTCGCCGCACCCGGCACCGATATCGAGGCGCTACGCGCCGCGCTGACCGACGCGGTCGATGGACGGGCTGTGGTCGCCGATCCCGGTTTGCGCACCGCGCAGGCCGGCGGCGCGATCATGATCGTGCGGTACTCGACGCTGATGGCCGCGGCGGCCGCGCTGATCGTGTCCGCGTTCCTCATCTACAACGCGATGAGCATGGCGGTGGCCCAGCGCAGGCCCACCCTGTCGCTGCTGCGCGCGATCGGCGGCAAACGCGGGCCGATGGTGCGCGATCTGCTGGTCGAGGCCGCCCTGCTCGGCTTGTTCGGCGGTGCGGTGGGCGCGGTGGTCGGCATCTTCATGGGCCGGGTCTCGATCGCGCAGTTGCCCGCGGCGATCGTGCAATCGGTCGAGGCCCGCACCGAATACATGGTTCCCGGGTACGCGGTACCGCTGGCGATCGCGGCGTGTGTGCTGGCCAGTGTCGCCGCTGCGGGTATCGCCGCACGTCAGGTGTACAAGGTGCAGCCGATCGAGGCGCTGGTGCCGATCGGGGTTGGGCGCAGCGATGCCACGAGTCCGGTGCTGCGCTGGGCCGCAGCCGTTCTCGGTATCGCGCTGGCCGTTGCGGCGGTCGTCATCGCGCGCACCGACCTCGGGCGCTTCTCGCTGGCCGCGATCTCACTGTCGTTCGGCGCGGCGGTGGCGCTGTGCTTCGCGGCGACCGGGCCGATCGTGCGAGCATCGGCCGTGGTGGCGCGCTGGTTCGGCGCACCGGGAGCGTTGGGCGCGACCACACTCGAACGCGCGCCGCGCCGGGTATGGGCGACGATGATGACGGTGATGATCGGCGTCGCGGCGACCGTGTCGACGGGTGGGGCGTCGAGCAATTTGGTCGACTCGGCGACGACCTCGTTCGAGGATCTCGGCGATACCGATCTGTACGTGAGCCCGGTGTCGATGGAGCAGTTCCCCACCGGGCCACTGCTACCGGAGGGCCTGGTGGACAAGATCGCCGCGCTCCCCGAGGTGGAGCAGGCACGCGCGGGACAGATGGCATTCGCGACCCTCGGTACCGGACGGGTGATGTTGCAGGGGTACCCCTCCGACGTCGTCACCCAGGTGCAGGGCGCGATCACGCCGGCCAGCGCCGAGCAGATGGGCACCGGCACGGGTGTGGTGCTCTCCCGCGATGTCTCGCGCTCGCTCGGCGCCGAGGTGGGCGACGAGTTGACGCTGCCGACCCCGACCGGCGACCACACGGTGCGGGTGGTGCAGGTGATCCCGTACTTCTCGGTGATCTCCGGCATCGTGGTGATGGATATTTCGCGACTACACGAGTGGTATCAGCGGCCCGGTGAGACCATCATCGGCATCGACCTGAAACCGGGCGTCGACGTCGCGGCGGCGAAGGCCGCGATCCGCGAGCTGGCCGGGCCGCAGTTGAGTATCCAGTCCGGAAGCGAAGCGGTGGACGCGATTTCGGCGAGCTTGCGGCAGGGCACGTCGATGAGCAACGCCATCCTGTGGATCGTGGTGCTGGTGGCGACGGTGGCGCTGCTGAACACCTTGATGCTGTCGGTGCTGGATCGGCGCCGCGAACTCGGTGTGCTGCGGGCCATGGGCACCGGCCGCAAGTTCCTGCTGCGCTCGGTGCTGGCCGAGGCGGCCGGCATCGGCATCACCGGCGCGGCCATCGGTCTGGTGGTGGGCGTGGTGGTGCAGTATCTGTCCACCATCGCGATCGGCCATGCGATGACCATCGACGTCGTGTGGGAACCGAGCCCGCTGCTGCTGGTCTACGGCACGCTCGCGCTGCTGCTGGCGCTGCTCGGCTCGATCCCGCCCGCCGTGCGCGCGGCGCGGATGCCGATCGTGGAGGCGCTGGCCGTCGACTGACGGGTGACGACGAACGGCCCGGTACGCGATCTGCCGCGCACCGGGCCGTTCGCTATCGGCAACGCCGGCCGTCGGTGGTTTACAGCGGCGCGTCCGCCCACCACTGCATGACGGCGTTCTCCGAGGACAGCCGGCCGAATTCGTCGGCGATCGGACCGGAGTGCCGCACCGAGATCAAGGCATTCGCGCGGATCGGATCGGCACCGCCGAAACCCACCACCAGATGGGTGGTGGTCAGCGGCCCGTCCGGTTCCGGCTCGATCCAGTGGTAGGAGGTGTACGCCGCCCCGCTCTTGGCCCCGGTGCTGCGGGAATTGGGCGGAAGTTCGCCGAGCACAGCCCGCGCATCGTCGGCGTCCTCGTACACCACGATGGTGTAGCTCATGTGCGTATCGGATTCGACGCGGCGACGGCACTCCCACACCGTTGTCCACGGGCGTGACGACAGTGCGCGGTCTTCGATGCGTACCGGATCATCGGGCTCGTAGGCGGTGCACACGGCACCCTGATACCCCTGGCCGGTGTCGGCTGTTCCCTGCGGTAGCAGGCTCGGGAAGATGCGGCGGCTGCGCTCGACCGGATCCTCCTGCGGGGTGATGTCTTTCGCCGGTGTGAACGTCGACGTGGACCCTGCCGAGGCAGCGGCCTCGTCGCTGTCGTCGCCGCCGACCACGAGCACCACGACCGCGAGCACCAGCAGTACCACGAGGAAGCCGACGATGGTGAACACCGCTATCAATGCCGGACTGCTGCCGCGTTTGACCGGAGCTTGTTGCCCCGGATGCGGATTCGGAGCGTACGGAGGTGCGGCGCCGAATCCCGGGCCGCCGTTGTGCGCGGGTTGCCGATGCCCCTGCGGGGCGGCGGTTGCGGGCGCGCCGGACGACCCGTTACCGGCGTCCGGTGACGCCGGTTGTGCGGGTTCGCCTTTGAGCCGAAGCGACGACGCGGCCTGAGATCCGGGATAGGCGGTCACCGTGGTCGGATGGTTGCTGTTGTCGTTGCCGCCGGTGTCAGCGGCGTCGCCGGTACCGGCGGACTCCCCAGGATGACCGGTGCCGCTGGTCGAGTCGCTCACGACCGCACCGCCGGCTCCCGAGTTCCCGGAATCGGTCCCGACGCTGGACCCAGCGGGTGTCTCGTGCCCGTTCGGCCCGGCCTGCTGTGCCTCGGATCCTACTGCGGGATCGGCCTGCCCGCGCGAGTCCGAACCGGACGCGGTCGAGGGAACCGCTTGTGGGGTAACGCTTTCCACAGGTAGCGGCATGGCGCCGGGCTGCCCCCGCGCCGGCGACGGCGCGAAGGAACCGCCGCCCGGCGGTCCGGCGGATGAAGCGACGCCCTGGGCCGCCGGACCACCCGGCTGAGGTGCCTGATCGACGGGCGCACTCTGCTGTACCGCATAGGAGGGCTGCCCGGCCGGCGGAGCCGGAGGAGCCGGAGGAACCTGCGGTGCCGCCGAGCCCGCGCTGGCGGTCTGGTCGGGCATACCGTGCTGGGCCGGATACGGCGGCGCGGCCGGGGTCATCGGCGCCGCCGGCGGGTACTGCGGCATCGGCGCGGCAGCCGGGGCCGGGGGCATCGGCGCGGCAGCCGGGGCCTGGGCCATCGGCGGCACGGCCGGATACCCCGCGACGGGCGGCGGGTAGGCCGCCGGCGGCGCGCCGCGCGGGGGCACCGGCTGATACCCCGGGTTGCTCAGCGCGTGCCGGGCGGCCGCGGCGAATTCCACACACGTGCCGAAACGGTGGCTCGGATGCTTGGCCATCGCGACCGCGAGCACCGCATCCAGAGACTGCGGCAGCCCGCGCCGTTTCACCGCCAGCGGCGGCGCGGCCAGTTGCAGATTGCCGTGGATGATGTCGGCCGGGTTCGGCGAATCGAACGGGGCCATACCGGTGAGCAGCCAATACAGCGTGCACGCCAGCGAGTACTGGTCGGAGCGGCCGTCGAGTTCGGAGCCGGTCATCTGCTCCGGCGAGGCGAAGGCCAGGGTGGCGGTGAACATGCCCTGCTGGGTGAGCTGGGTGGTCTGCGCCCGCAAGCGGGCCAGGCCGAAGTCGGTGAGGAATACCCGTTCGCCGTGGCCCGCGCTGGAACGGGCCAGCAAGATGTTGCCCGGCTTCACATCCCGATGTAGCACGCCGATGCCGTGCGCGTAATCGAGGGCGTCGGCGACCCCTTCGATGATCTGCACCGCACGTTCGGGCGGCAGGGTCAGCGCGGTCACCGACGACGCGTCGGCGCCATCGATGTACTGCATGCTGATCCACTGTTGATCGGCTTCGGTGCCACGGTCGTAGACCGCGACGATGCTCGGATGGTCGAGCTGGGCGGCCAGGTCGGCCTCGCGTTCGAAACGCGCGCGTACCGAGGCGTCGGCGAACAGATCCCGGTTCAGCAGCTTGAGCGCGGTTTGCTTGTCCAGCCGGGGATGACGGGCCAGGTACACCGATCCCATGCCCCCTTGGCCGAGCAGTCGCTCGATGGTGAACCCGGCGAAAACGTCACCGCTGTTGAGCAACGCGACCCCCTTCCGGTGACAGACGGCCCCGTGAGCCTACCGGGCCGCGACGCGTTTGCGGTCAACGCATCAACCAGGGGTGACGAGCCCGGATTCGTAGGCGAGTACCACCGCCTGGGCGCGGTCGCGCAGGTCCAGCTTGGCGAACACTTTCGACACGTGGGTCTTCACGGTCTGCTCGGCGACGAACAGCGCCTCGGCGATCTCGGTATTGGACATGCCCTTGGCGATCAGCTCGAGCACTTCCCGTTCACGTGGGGTCAGCGCGGCAAGGGCGGGAGCCGGTTTGGCGCGGGCGGCGGCGCGGCGACTGGTGACGTCGGCGATGAGGCGGCGGGTGACGGTCGGCGCGAGCAGGGCCTGACCGTCGGCGACCACCCGCACCGCGCGCACCAGTTCCTCGGCAGGTGCGTCTTTGAGCAGGAACCCGCTGGCACCGATGCTCAGCGCCTCGTAGACGTAATCGTCGATGTCGAACGTGGTGAGCATGAGCACCCGCACCGGCGGATCGAAGCCGGCCGCGAGGATGGCGCGGGCGGCGTCGAGACCGTTCATCTCGGGCATGCGCACATCCATCAGCACCACGTCGGGTCGCAGCCGTTTGGCCTCCGCCACCGCGACCTTCCCGTCGGGCGCGTCACCGATCACACTGATATCGGGTTGCGCGGCGAGCAGGGCGCCGAAGCCTTGGCGCACCATCGCCTGGTCGTCGGCGATCAGAACCGTTATAGCCACGCGCCCACCCTAATTGCCGTCGGCGGAAGCAAGCGCCCTGCGCCACGTCCCGCGCCGGGACCGATGACGCGCACGGGCAGCATCCTTCGCCCACCCGGCGATGATCCGGTCTCAGCCCACCGATTCGACGCTCGTCGAGGACGGCACCCCGAGTGCCGGGGCGGGGCCGATCGGCAGCCGGGCGTGCACCTCGAAGCCGCCGTCCGCGCGCGGACTCGCGGTCAGCTCACCGCCCGCGGCCAGCGCCCTGGCCCGCATACCGGTGATGCCGTGGCCGCCGTTGCCGACCGGGCGGGCGGCGGTGGCCCCTGGATCGTTGCTCACCACGATCTCCACATCGGCGGACACGGTGATCCGGACGTGGACGGCGGCGCCCGGCGCGTGCCGGGAGGCGTTCGACAGCGATTCCTGCACGATCCGGTACAGCGCGAGGCCGGTCGTATCCGACACCGCCGACAGCGGCCCGTCCACGTTCCAGTCGATCGCGACGCCGGCGCGGCTCGCACCGAGGAACAGCGTCTCGACGTCGGCGGCGGTGGGTTGCGGCGCGTGTTCGGGCAGCTGGCCGTCGCTGCGCAGCACGCCGAGCATGCCGCGGATCTCGTTGAGCGCTTCGCGGGCGGTGGACCCGATGGATTCGAATTCGGCGCGCGCGGCCGGGGTGACGCCCTCCACCCGGTAGGGCGCGGTCTGGGCCTGCACCACCACCAGCGACATGTGGTGGGCCACCACATCGTGCAGATCGCGGGCGATGCGCGCCTTCTCCTCCAGAATGGCGCGCCGGGCCCGTTCCAGCTCGTTGGCCTCCTCCTGCTGGGTGAGCAGCTGGCGCGACTGCACCAGCCACCGGATCAGCAGCGCGAACAGCACGATGGCGCCGAAGGACACCGGCCACGCCCACACCGACTCGGAGAACGCGCTGTCACCGGCCATGGTGGTGCCGAGCAGCAGCGAGGTCGCGCCCCACACCACCACGATCATCGGCACCGGCGCCCGCAGCGCCACCGCGAACAGCAGCACGTGCAGGGTGATGATGTGCACGACCTGGAACGGGATGTCGTTGCCCGGTGTGTGCGGGATCGCCAGGGCGATCACCAGCGCAGAGCCCGCCGAGATGGCCCAGCCCAGCGACGGGTTGAGCCGGACGAGCAGGACCGGGAAGGCCGCGAGCGCGGCGAGGAACGGTTGCACTGCGGCGGGCACGTCGTGGGTGAGGTGCAGCGTCGGCCAGGCCACGGTGAACAGCACCACCGCGGCGAGCACGGTGAACAGGTCGAACCACATCCTGGCGTTCAGCTGCCGCAGCCGGGCGCGGCGCCGGGCGGCGGGGGTGCTGAGGTCGGTAGTCGCGACAGTCGGGTCCGTCATAGCTACGACCCTAGGAACTCCGGCCCGGGTGGGCCTCATACCGGCGGATGAATTCCGACCCCCTACCCAGGTCCTACCCCGGGTGACCGCTCCCCCGCAGGCACGGCCCGCGAACCGCTCCGCGGCGGGACGCCCCGGTAGACCGCGCGTTCCTAGCGTCGATGATCATGAGCACACCGACCAGCGCCCGTCGCGGTTTCCGCCCGTCGACGCCGGCCGACCCCGCCCGCCCTTGCGCCAGCCGAGTGCGCCGCGGCCGGGTCGCCGCCCTGACCGCCGCCGCGCTGACGACCATGGCGGCCACCGTCATGCTGGCCCCCGCCGCGCAGGCCGCGACCATCGCGCCCGTCCCGCAGGACCCCTCGGCCACCGCCGCTGTCACCGACCTCACCTCCGGCGGCCCCGGTTCGGCCGCCGCCGTCCCCGCCGATTTCGCCGAGGTGATGGGCTACCGCCCCGCGCTGGTCGACGGGCTGCTGGTCGCCCCGCACGGTGACTGCTCGTCACCGGTGCCGTTGCCCGCCGAGTTCGACACCGCCTGCAAGGCACACGACCTCGGTTACGACCTGCTGCGGTATGCCGATCGGCAGGGCGCACCGCTGGGCCCGTGGGCGCGACAGGCGATCGACCGCAGGCTGGGTGAGCGGATGAGCCTGGCCTGCGATACCCGGACCGCACCCTTCGCCCGGAGCCGCTGCCACACCATGGCCGCGGTCGCCGACACCTTTGTCGACCTGAATTCGCGTCGGCAGGGCTACGGCGTCCCGGTCACCGAATCCTTCCTCGGCGGGGCCGGCGCGAGTACGTCCGCCCGGCCCTGGCTGTTCGGAGGCGCCGCGCTCACCGCCACCGCGCTCACCGGCGTCATCGTGCTCGGCCGTGGACGTCGCGCGATCGCGCGCACGCGGCCGGCCGGCCCGGCGTCGTGGGGCGCCGCACCTGTCCCGGCGATCTGAGCGGCACCGAAACCACCATCAGCTGACCCGTCCACCCTTCCGCCGGCACCGTCGACATTCCTTTCAGCACAGCAGAGGTTGCCCGATGAGCGATTCCACGACCCTGACCGCCCGCGTTCGCGCGTCCGAGCGGCCAACCCACCGCCGACCGCAACCGGCCACCCGGCCGCCGGATGGTTCGAGCAGGCGGGCGCATGCCGCGGCCACCCGCGAACAGTCCCCCGCCGCACCCAAGACCCTTGTCGGCCTTCAGAATTCGCCGGAGGCTAGCGTCGCGGCACCTCGGCTCCGTCGCGCCCGGACGGCCGCGCCCCCGCGTCATCGTCGTGGCCGCGAGAGACCGGTCCCGCGCGGGCGCCGCGGGCACGCCCTCCGGGCACCGCGCATCGGCACCACACTGGCCATCGGCGCCGGCACGCTGATGTCCCTCGCGCCCGGTCTGCTGCCGCGGACACCGATGGCCCAGGCGGTGCTGACGGGCCTGCTGGTGGCGCTCGTGCTCGGGGTCGCGGGCGTCGGGCGTTTCATCCTGCGCAGGTGTGGTGTGGCCGGGGACCTGTCCCGGTGGCGGATGCCGGTGCTCGGCGCGACGGCGATGCTGATCGCCGCCGCGACGGCACACGCGGGGCATTGGCAGAACCGGTTGCGCGCGGCGATGGGAACCCCGGCGATCGGACCGGAATACTGGCTGTGGTGCGCGCTCGGTGCGACGGCGATCGCCGGCGCGCTCTACGGCCTGGCTCGCGGAACCGCCTGGGTGGTACGCACTCTCGGCCGCACTCGCACGATCGCCGTCGGCGTGGTGGTGGCCGCGGTGTTCGGTCTGCTCGGTGTGCCCTCGATCGTCGACTGGCGGCGCGGCGCGTACGCAAGCGCCAATGCCGCGATCGATCCCGAGGTGCCGCGCCCGGTCTCGGCGACGCGTTCGGGCAGCGCCGATTCCGCGGTCAGCTGGCCGTCACTGGGCGCGGAGGGCAGGCGGTTCGTCTCCGGGGAGCCGCTCGGGCCGGTGCGGGTGTACGTGGGCGTGCAATCGGCGCCAGACCTGGATTCCCGTGTCGCGCTGGCGGTTCGAGAGTTGGAACGGGCGGGCGGGCTGACGCGCTCGCATGTGGTGATCGCGGTCCCCACCGGGTCGGGATGGATCGATGCCAATGCGATCAAAGGCCTCGACGAACGCTTCCACGGCAACGTCGCGCTGGTCGGCCTGCAGTACTCCTACGCGCCGAGCTGGGCGACGTTCCTGTTCGGCCGTGACGCCGCCGCCGAATCCGCGAGGGCCCTGTTCACAGCGGTAGAGCAACGCATCGCCGGCCTCGCGGTGAAGCCGCACCTGCACGTCTACGGCCAGAGCCTCGGCGCGCTGGGCGGGAGCGCGATCTTCGCCGACGCCGCCGAGCAGGACCGCCGCACCTGCTCGGTGCTGTGGGCCGGGCCGCCCGTCGGGTCCGTGCACCGCACCGGCGCCACCGTGCTGGCCAACTCCTCCGACCCGGTGGTGCACTGGTCGCCGTCGCTGCTGTGGCGTGCCCCGGATCTGAGCGGCGCGCGCGTGGACGCGCCGGTACCGGGCTGGCTGCCGGTGGTGAGCTTCCTGCAGACCACCGCCGACCTGCTCGCCGCCCTGGACGCCCCACCCGGGCACGGTCACCGCTACGGCGCGGACCAGGGCACCGCACTGCCCGACTGCTGAGGCAGGGGTTGACCCCACTGTGAAACAGGTTCTAGTTTTGGGTGTGTTTGTCGTGGACGGAACAGTCGAGATAGCCGCACCCGCCGATGTCGTGTGGGGTGTGATCACCGGATTCGAGCGGTATGGCGAGTGGAACCCCTTCGTCAGCGAATGCCGCTCCACCCTCGAGGTCGGCGCGCCGATCGACATGGTCGTCCACCTCACCGGCTCGAAGCCGCGACGCCAGCGTGAGTTCATCACCAGCCACACTCCCGGCGAGGAGTTCAGCTATTCGATGAAGCCGGTGCCGTTCGGGGCGCTGCACAGCAGGCGCACCCACACTGTCACCGCGCTCGGCGCGGACCGCACCCGCTACGACTCGCATTTCGAACTGGGCGGCTGGTTGAAGCCGGTCGTGGAACTCGCGCTCGGCAAGGCGCTGCGGCGCGGATTCACCGGCATGACCGAAGGCGTTGCGCGACAAGCCGAGCGCCTGCACGCCTCCTGACCGGATGATCCCGCACCGGAGGAACGCGGTGCGGGATCGTCGCGAACTCAGGCGATCGGGCCCCTGGCCGCCTCATAGGCCGCACCCACCCGGTACAGCCGGTCGTCGGCCAGCGCCGGCGCCATGATCTGCAGGCCGACGGGCATGCCGTCGTCCTTGCTCAGCCCCGACGGCACCGACATCGCCGGATGACCGGCCAGGTTGGTGGGCAGGGTGCACAGGTCCGACAGGTACATCGCCAGCGGGTCGTCGACCTTCTCCCCCAGCTTCCAGGGGGTGAACGGGCTGGTCGGCGAGACCAGGACGTCGACCTGCTCGTAGGCGGCGTCGAAATCGCGGGCGATCAGGGTGCGGACCTTGAGCGCCTGGCCGTAGTACTCGTCGTAGTAGCCGGCCGACAGCGCGTAGGTGCCGATCATGATGCGGCGCTTGACCTCGGGACCGAAACCGGCGGCGCGGGTCGCGGCCATCACCTGTTCGGCACTGTGCGCGCCGTCGTCGTCGACGCGCAGGCCGTAGCGCATGGCATCGAAGCGGGCCAGGTTCGACGACACCTCGCTCGGCATGACCAGGTAGTACGAGGACAGCGCGTATTCGAAGTGCGGGCACGACACCTCGATCACCTCGGCCCCGAGCTCCTTCAGCACCGCGACGGCGGCATCGAAGGATTCGAGCACACCGGGCTGATAGCTGTCGGAATGCAATTCCTTGACCACACCGACCTTCACCCCGCGCAGATCACCGCTCGCGCCGGCGCGCGCCGCGGCGACCACCGCGGGGACGGGCACATCGCGCGAGGTGGAATCACGTGGATCGTGGCCCGCGATCACCTCGTGCAGCAGCGCGGTGTCGAGCACCGTGCGCCCGCACGGGCCGCCCTGATCCAGCGAGGACGCGCAGGCGACCAGGCCGAAACGCGAGACGGTGCCGTAGGTGGGCTTGGTGCCGACGGTCGCGGTGACCGCGGCGGGCTGCCGGATCGAGCCACCGGTATCGGTGCCGATCGCCAACGGCGCCTGATACGAGGCCAGCGCCGCGGCCGAACCACCGCCGGATCCGCCCGGGATGCGGGTGGTGTCCCACGGGTTCTTGGTCGGCCCGTAGGCGGAGTTCTCGGTGGACGAACCCATGGCGAACTCGTCCATATTGGTCTTGCCGAGGATCGGGATTCCCGCCTCGCGCAGCCGGGTGGTCAGCGTGGCGTCGTACGGCGACACCCAGCCTTCCAGGATCTTCGACGCGCAGGTGGTCGGCATATCGGTCGTGGTGAACACGTCCTTGAGCGCCAATGGAACTCCGGCCAGCGGGGAGGCCGGCGCCTGCCCCGCGTCCAGCGCGGCGTCCACCGCCGTGGCGGCCTCGAGCGCCTGCTCACCGGCGACGTGCAGGAAGGCGTTGTATTCGCCGTCGACCTCGGCGATGCGGTCCAGATGCGCCTGGGTGACCTGCGTGGAGGTGACCTCGCGGGAGTGGATCTTGCCGGCCAGCTCCGCCGCCGACAGCTGCGTCAAGTCGCGCCCACCCGTCGCCCGGCCACCGCCCCTCACGGAATCGCTCTGCGATGCTGAACTCATTCTTCCTCCCCGAGAATCTGCGGCACCATGAACCGCTGCTCTTCGACCGCGGGCGCACCCGAGAGGGCCTCGTTCGGGGTCAGGCCGGGCACCACCACGTCCGGGCGGGTGACATTGGTCGCCGGGTTCGGCGAGGCGGTGGCGGGGACGTCGGCGGCGGCGACCTCGGAGATGGTCCGCACGTGGCTGAGGATCGAATCCAGCTGACCGGCGAACTGATCCAGTTCGTCGTCGGTCAGGGCGAGCCTGGACAGCCGGGCGAGGTGGGCGACCTCGTCGCGGGAGATGGCGGGCACCGCGGACCCCTTTCGAAAGTTGCGCGTGGACGGACGTGCGTTGCGTACAGCGTCTGATACCGCTGCATACGCGACAGCCACGCATAGCCTAGCGACCGGCCCGCCGCGCCCTTCCCGCGCCCAGCGCGTCGCTCCCTCGGTCGCGCCGACGCCGGCGCCGATCCCGCGCCGAGACAGGTATCCGGTCGGCACATCGCCCACCGCAGCCCTCATCGCGCCGGCGGCACGCCATGGATCGACACCGCTTCGTTCACGACTGGTTCATGTTCGATACATCTACGAGACATCCGACCGACATGCTGAAATCACCGGAAGCATCGGCAAACCGAGTGGATCACGGAAACTTTCGACTCGATAACCAGCGCTCGAGGGTGTAAGGATTGCCAGACCGGGTATACGTTCGCCAGGCTCGGCCGCCAAGGAAAGGACAGCACGTGTCTTACCTGCTCCGCGTGCAACTTCCGGATCGTCCGGGAAGCCTCGGTGCACTCGCACTCGCACTCGGCTCCGTGGGCGCCGACATCCTCTCCCTGGATGTCGTGGAACGCGGGGCAGGCTTCGCGGTCGACGATCTGGTCGTCGAAGTGTCGCCGGGGGCATTGCCCGACACCTTGATCACCGCCGCGGAATCGATCAGCGATGTGCGCGTCGATTCGATCCGGCCGTACTCCGGAGTGCTGGACACGCACCGCGAGCTCGAGTTGATCGACCAGGTCGCCAGCGCCCGCGACGACCGATTACAGGTGCTCGTCGACGGCGCGCCCCGGGTGCTGCGCGTCGGCTGGAGCACCATTCTCGACCTCGGCCCGCAGGGCGCCTACCGCGTCGTCGGCAGCCAGAGTGCCCCGGAAACCCAGGCCTCCTCGGCGCCGTGGATGCCACTGAACAAGCCGACCGTGCTCGATCCCGAGGCCGACTGGGTGCCCGAGATCTGGCGCGATATGGACACCAAACTCGCGGCCGCCCCGCTGGGCGATTCCAGCAAGGTGCTGCTGCTCGGACGCCCCGGCGGACCCGACTTCCGGCCCTCGGAGGTCGCGCGGCTCGGCTATCTGGCCGGCATCGTGGCCACTGTCCTCGGCTGATCCGCGGCTCGACGCGACGACCGAACCCTCCGCTCAGCCGGCCAGGGGCAAGCGCAGCACCGTGAGCGGCTGGCCGTCCTCGGTGTGCCAATTCCGTTCGGGCACCGGGACGAAACCGAATCGGTCGTAGATGCGCCTGGCGTCGACCATCGGCGCCATCGTGGTCAGCACCACCGCGTCGAACCCCTGCGCCGCAGCCATCTCGATCACCGTCCGCACCAGCGTCGTCCCGACCCCGAGACCGCGGGCACGTTTGTCGACGGCGAGCATCCGGAACTCCAATTCGCCGGGCCGCGCGATCTCCGCATACGGCGTCCCCGGGCGGGCCACGGTCAACGAGCCGACCACTCGATCCTCGTGCACCGCCACCAGCACCTGCGCCGACGCCGCCCGATGCTCGACATCGGCGAGTTCGTGCACGTAAGGGTTGCCTGCGGGCACATAGCCCTCGCCGACGTACACCTCGACGGTCAGCTCCGACACTGTCGCGTACTCCCCCGGCAGTGCGTCCCGGACGATCGGCTCGGCATTCACACCCATGCCAGCATCCTGCCATCGCGAGCGCGCCCGGCTCCGGGGCGGGCGCCGGGCTACCCCGCGGCGCCGGGGCTGTACAGCTGCCATTTGTCCGGTTTGCCCGGCGGGTAGGCGACGGTGAAGGTGTCGCCGATGGACGGCCAGTTGTTCACGTCCCAGGCGAAGCGGCCGTAGACGACCGCGCCCTCGACCATCGGACCGGTCAGGTTGCCGGTGATGGTCACGTACTGCTCCCCGGTGAGGTCGTCGGGGCGCGGACTCACCCCGGTGACGTAGAGCGTGCCGACCTCCGGCTCGGACAGCCGGACGCCGCGACGGCCGCGCAGGACCAGCGCGATCATCCCGGCCAGAGCGCCGACCATGATCACCAGCATCGCGAATTCCAGCATGAGCACAGCCTAGTGGCGACCCGGCCGGCGGCGGCGCTCAGCGCTGGGTGAGTTCGCTGGTGCCGTGCTCGGTGCGGCGCAATTGCCAGACCGAGGAGCGGGTCCGGCTCGACCGGCCGTTGCCCCGGTCGATCAGGGTGCGGTTGTTGGTGGTGAAGATCAATTGGGCGCCACGGGCATTGGTTTCGGGGTTCTGGAACAGCTGGATCAGCCGGTCGGTCTCCTCGGCGGGTAGCTGCCCGCCGATGTCGTCGACGGCCAGCACCTTGCCCGAGTCGAGCGCGTCGAGCATGGTCGGCAGCAGCCGCAGCAAGGTGAGCGTGGCGGTGGATTCGTCGCCGATGTGGAACGGGACGTCGATGCCCTCGTGCACCAGCCGCAGCCCGACACCGCGACGGTCCACCATCCGCTCGTAGAGGGCGTCGCGCGCGTTCTTCAGATTGGTCAGCTCGCGTTCCAGCAGCACGGGGGTGACGCCGTTGTCACTGAGCAGCGACTCGGCGTAGGCGGGCGAGGACACCGCCCGCTCGGCCTGCTCGGTGAGCCCGGCGATATCGACGTCGAGTTCGCGCAGGTAATCGGCGTAGAGCGGATCGTTCTCGGCGATCAGCAGATCGGTGATGCCGAGGTCTACGGTGCGCAGCAGGGTCAGCAGCCGGGCGGCGTTCTCCGCGGACCGGGAGATGTGGCTGCCCACCAGGTGTTCGACCCGTTCCGGTTCGACCGGCCCGCGCTGCACCTCGAGCATCGATTCGAACCAGCGGTAGGCAGGCACCAGCGCCTCGGCATACATCTGCCCCGCCAGGCTCAGCAGCAGCGAGTTCGGCCGCACCAGCGGCGCCAGCGCGCTGATCCCGTAGCGCGCCGCCTCGAACATCGGACCGATCTTGATCTGTTCGCCCGTGCGCTCGAACACGATCCGCTTACGCGAACGCGGGTGCGCGTACAGCCATTCCGCGATGACGTCGGCATTGTCGAGTGCGAAGCCATAGGTGTACGGGCAGCCCTCGGCCACGAACGAGGCCACGAACTCGGTCGGGCGATCGGCGAACCCGAGATGCGGCGAACGCACCGGCCCCGCATACGGATCCCAGCCGGTGACCGAATGCAGCACCGCGTCACGCATCTGGCCGAGCGCATCGATCAGGCTGGACTTGCCCGCACCCGCGGCGCCGTGGACCGCCGTCACCGGCACCGCGACCGGGCCGGATCCGCGACTCAACCGCAACTCCTGCCGGTCGGCCAGCGATTTGTGATTGGTCACCTGAAAACTGCGCAGCATGCGGGCCATCCTTCCCGCTCCGCGCAGTTATCGCGACATCGGCTCGCGGCAGGCGCGGCTACTGCGCCGCGGCGGCCCGGCCCGCGCGGCGGCCGAAGAAGGTACCGTCGCCGAGCGAGGTTCCGCTGATATAGCCCCACGAGTGCAGGCCGGAGGTGGCCCGGCCCGCGGCGAACAGGCCGGGGATCGGCTCGCCGTCGAGATCGAGGACGTGCCCGTCGACGGTGGTGCGCAGCCCGCCGATGGTGAACACCTCGGCGCCACCGCCCGCGGTCCCGCCGTCACCGTATTCGGGCGGGGCCATGCCACGGCGCACGTCGATCGCGGCGAACGGTGAGCGCAGCGGCCGCAGCCAGCGCGCCGACTTGTGGAAGTACGGGTCTTCACCGCGCTCGGCGTACCTGTTGTATTCGCCGACGGTGCGCTGCAACGCACCCTCGGGCATGCCGATCTCCTGCTCGAGTTCGGCAAGGGTCTCGGCGACGAAATGTGGCTGCACGCCCCAGCGTTCGTCGACCGGCACCTCTTCGTAGGCCTGCTCGTCGAGGATCACCCACACCCGCAGGTTGTGGGTGAACAGGGCGGCCTGGCCGACCAGACCGGGGTAGACGTCCTCGTTGATGAACCGCTGGCCCACATCGTTGACGATCATGCCGCGCACCATCATCCCCGGCACCAGCGAGATGCCGACCTGTCCGGCGGACATGTGCTTCACCGCCGCGCCGACGGCCTGCGCGATGACGATGCCGCGTCCGTCGTCGCCGCCATCGCTGTTGACACCGAGCCCCACCAGCTGCGGCGCGTGCTGGGCGAGCATCTCCGCGTTGTCGGCGAACCCGCCGGTGGTGAGGACGACACCGCGGCGCGCCCGGTAGGTCACCGTGGCACCGAAATGCCGCGCCGCCACGCCGACGACGCGAGTGCCGTCGACGATCAACCGCAGCGCGGCGGTATCGGTGTGCACCGCGATATCGGTGCGGTCCACGGCCTCGCTCAGCACCGCCATCAGCACCTTGCCGCCGAAGCCGTCGGAGGTGACGCGGTGCCCGCGCGGGGCAGGCGTGGCGATCTCGTTGAACGGATAGGCGTTCTCCCCCATCCACATCAGGCCGTCATCGGTGGGCGGCACCCAGGTCGGCGAATCCCACAGCGAAGGCTTGAACGGTACGCCGTGTCCGGTCAGCCACTGGTAATGCGCGACGCTCTCGCGGCTGTAGAGCCCCACCTTCTCCTGGTCCGCGTCGGGCCCGAGCGCGGCGAGCAGAAACTTCTCCATATCCGCTGCGGTGTCGTCGAATCCGCAGGCCTGCTGGATGGGTGTGCCGCCGCCGAGATACATCTCACCGCCGGACAGCGCCGACGAACCGCCACCGCCGCTCTGCCGTTCCAGCAGGATCACCGCGGCCCCGGCGGCATCGGCGTCGAGTGCGGCGGCGGCTCCCGCGCAGCCGTAACCGACCACGAGGACGTCTGTTTCGTGGTCGTAGGCCGCGATATCGGCGGCGGCGATCGGGGTGACGGGGATGCGGGCGCTCATCCGGTTCTCCTGTGCTCGGCAACTACGTCATCGGCGTGGTGCGGGTCACAGTAGGGTCGGCGGATCGGCGGAGGCAGCGGTGTGTCCAGTCAGTGGGAGACGGGCGCGGCGCCACCCGCCGTCACCCGGCTCGACCACAGACCGGTGCGGCGAGGGGGCCGCGTCGCCGGATCAGTGCGGTTGATCGAGCTTGTCCAGATCTGCCAGGACCTTTTCGTGCCAGTCGATTTCACTGCGGATGCGCATGCGGGCGTGCTCGGCGATGAGGTCGTCGGCCGCGCTCTGATCCGGCCAGCGCCGATCGAGGAGGTGTTCGATGTGCGAGGCACGGGCCCGCAGGGCGGCGATCCGGTCGTCGAGGTAGCCGCGCAACAGTTCCCGGTCGAGATCGGCGCTGACGGCGAGGGCGAGATCGACAGGGTCGGGCCGGATGTCGATCTCGGTGAAGGCTTCATCGCGCAGTGCGCGCAATTCCCGCAAGCCTTCGTCGGTGACCTCGTAGACGGTGCGAGCCGGTAGCGCGCCGGGCTGCTCGGTGCGCAGCGCGCGGATGAGGCCTTCGTCGGCCATCCGGTGCAGAGCGCTGTAGAGCGAACCGGGTTTGACCCGCGACCACAGGTCGGCGCGGTCGAGCCGGGCATCGCGGCGCAGCTGATGGCCGTGCATAGGGCCGCGTTTGGCCAGTGCGGCCAGGACGAACAGCCGAGTCTCGTTCACCGTGCCAGTCTGCCACGAGTACTCGGATTTGAGTACTCTGCATTGCATGACTGTGCGACCCATCCTCATCGCGGGCGATCCCCGGTTGACCACACCGGCCACCCCGGTCACCGTGTTCGACGACGAACTGCGCGCGTTCATCGACGACCTCTTCGAGACCAACACCGCGGCCAATGGCGCCGGACTCGCCGCGAACCAGGTCGGCGATCCCCGCGCGGCATTCGTCTACGACCTGGTCGACGAGGGCGTCCACCACCGCGGACACGTGATCAACCCGGTCCTGGAAACCTCCGCGCTGCCCGAGACCATGCCCGACCCCGATGACGACCTCGAAGGCTGCCTGTCGGTGCCCGGCGAATGGTTCCCCACCGGGCGCGCCGGGTACGCGAAGATCACCGGCGTCGACGTCACCGGAAGCCCGGTCACCGTCGAAGCCACCACCGCCTATCTGGCCCGCTGTTTCCAGCACGAGACCGACCATCTGGCCGGCCACCTCTATCTGGATCGCCTGATCGGCCGCAACCAGCGCGACGCGCGCCGGATGATCAAGGCCAACAACTGGACCGAGCCCGGCCGTTCCTGGCTGCCGTCCGAACCGGCCCGCTGAACGTCACTGCTGTGCCGGTGACATGTGGCGCCAGGGAAGCAGCACCGAACTCGCGATGACGACGATCGCGGCGACGGCGATGGCGCACCGCAGCCCGACCGCGGCCGCGAGCAAACCACCGGCGGCGATGAACAGCGGCTGCGCGCATTTGGAGCTGATCGACCACGCGGTGCCGACCCGAGCCATCTGCCCGTCGGCGGTGTTGTTCATCCGGAATGTGGTGAACACCGGGTTGAACACACCCGCGCAGAACAGCAGCAGGGTTTCGGTGGCGATGATGATGACCAGGCCGAGCGGATTCGGGCCCGCGAGCAGCAGCGGCGCGAGCCAGCAGGTGCGCAGGGCGCCGAATCCGAGCAGCACGGTCCGTTCGCCGAAGGCGCGGACCAGTCCGGGTGCGCAGATCGACCCGATCAACCCTCCCACGCATGGCAGGCCGAGCGAGAGCCCGTATGGCCAAGGCGCGAAACCCAGTTCACGCAGCATGAGCAGCGCCATCAGCGGTGTGGTCATCAGGATGGACCCGCCGAAGACCATCGCGTTCCAGAACAGCCGATGCAGCGCCGGATGGCCGAAGATAACGGCCCAGCCGGTGCGGAGCTCGGCGAGCCGATGACGGTGCGGGCGTCGGCCGGGCGGGTTCGGCTCGGGGGTGCGGATGCTGCGGATTCCGAGCGCCGCGAGCAGATAGCTGACGGCGTCGATGAGGACGGTGAGCGTCAGACCGAAGATCGCGATGAGCGCGCCGCCGACCGGCGCGCCAAGGGTGGAGGCGGTCCAGAACGTCGTCTCCATCCGGCTGTTGGCGCCGATTCGCTGCTCCTGCGGCACAAGCGATTTCAGGTACGCGCCGTTGGCGGCGTTGAAGACGATCGCACACACCGTCTGCACCGTGACGACCACGCACAGCTGCGCGTAGGTGAGCACACCGAGCCATGCGGCCGCGGGCACACTGGCCAACGCCGCGAAGACGAGCAGGTCCGCCCACACCATGATCGGGCGTTTCCGCCGGAAATCGATGAACGAACCCATCGGCAGGGCGATGGCCGCGCTCGCCGCGCCTGCCATGGCCGCCAGTAACGACACCTGCAGGTTCGAGGCGTCGAGCACGAGGATCGCCACCATCGGTAGCGCGCCGGCGCCGAGCGCGGTACCGATCTGGCTCACCGTGTAGGCGCCCCATAGCCGGTAGAAATCCGGGGAGAGCCGCTGGGCCGGTGCTAGGACAGCGCCGGTCGACCGGCCGCGCTCGTCGAGTCGTCCCCCCATCCCGCGCGCTACTCGGCGGGCGTCTCGATCTCACTCGACGCGGGCCGCACCGCGTCCGGGCCCGATTCCAGCAGGGTGCGGAAACCGTCTTCGTCGAGGATGGGGACGCCGAGTTCCTCGGCCTTGGCGGCCTTGGATCCGGGGGAATCGCCGACCACGACGAAGGCCGTCTTCTTCGATACCGAGCCAGCGGCCTTACCGCCGCGCACCATGATCGCTTCCTTGGCACCGTCGCGGGAGAAGCCTTCCAGCGAACCGGTGACGACGATCGACAGGCCTTCGAGGTTGCGTTCGATGGACTCGTCGCGTTCGTCCTCCATCCGCACCCCGGCGGCCCGCCATTTGTCGACAATGGCGCGATGCCAGTCGACGGTGAACCATTGCGCGACCGCGACGGCGATGGTGGGGCCGACGCCGTCGGTGGCCGACAGCTCCTCGACCGAGGCCTCGCTGATGCGCTCCAGGCTGCCGAATTCGGCGGCGAGCGCGCGGGCGGCGGTGGGGCCGACGTGGCGGATGGACAGCCCGACCAGCACCCGCCACAGCGGGCGGTTCTTGGCCGCGGCGAGATTGTCGAGCAACCGGCGCCCGTTGGTGGAGAGTGTGCCGTTCTTGTTGACGAACAGCGAGGTGGTGAGCAGGCGCTCATCGGTGAGGTCGAACAGATCGCCCTCGTCGGTGATGGCCCCGGATTTGAGCAGGTCGACGGCGGCCTCATAGCCGAGCGCCTCGATGTCGAAGGCGCCGCGCCCGGCCATGTGGAAGACCCGTTCACGCAGCTGGGCGGGGCAGAACCGCTGGTTGGGGCAGCGGATATCGGCGTCGCCTTCCTTCTCCGGGGCGAGTTCGGTGCCACATTCGGGGCAGTGGGTCGGCATCACGAAGGCGCGTTCCTCGCCCGTGCGGGCGTCGACCACGGGCCCGAGCACCTCGGGGATCACGTCGCCGGCTTTACGGATGGTGACCGTGTCGCCGATGAGCACACCCTTGCGCTGCACCTCCGAGGCGTTGTGCAGGGTGGCCATCGCGACGGTGGACCCGGCGATGCTCACCGGCGCCATCACCGCGAACGGGGTGACCCGGCCGGTGCGGCCGACATTGACCTGGATATCGAGCAGCTTGGTGGTGGCTTCCTCGGGCGGATATTTGTACGCGATGGCCCAGCGCGGGGCCCGCGAGGTGGAGCCGAGTCGGCGCTGCAGCGCCATTTCGTCGACCTTGACGACCAGGCCGTCGATCTCGTGCTCGATATCGTGGCGATGCTCGCCCCAGTAGGCCACCCGTTCCAGCACCGCGTCGACGCCCTGCACCAGCTTGGTGTGCATGGACACCGGGAGCCCCCACGCGGCCAGCGCGTTGTAGGCCTCGTGCTGCGAACTCGGCGTGTATCCCTCGATGCGGCCGAAGCCGTGGCAGATCATCCGCAACCGCCGCCGCGCGGTGACCGACGGGTCCTTCTGGCGCAGCGAACCCGCGGCGGTATTGCGCGGATTGGCGTAGGGCGGTTTGCCTTCGGCGACGATGGCGGCGTTCAGCGTCTCGAAGTCCTCGAGCCGGAAGTACACCTCGCCGCGGACTTCCAGCAGATCCGGAATCGGGTGATCGGGGTGGGCGGTGAGCTCGCCGGGAATGTCGTCGATGGTGCGGGCATTGAGGGTGACGTCCTCACCGGTGCGTCCGTCGCCGCGGGTGGCGCCGCGCACCAGCTTGCCCTTCTCGTACACCAGATTCAGCGCGACACCGTCGATCTTCACCTCGCACAGATAGTGCAGGCCCGGCCCGGTTTCGGCCTCCACGCGCGCGGCCCAGGAGCGCAGCTCGTCGAAATCGAAGGCGTTGTCGAGCGACAGCATGCGTTCGAGATGGTCGACGGCGGTGAAATCGGTGGCGAAACCGCCGCCGACCAGCTGGGTCGGCGAATCGGGCGTGCGCAGATCCGGATGCGCCTCCTCCATGGCCAGCAGCCGCTGGAACAGCGCGTCGAACTCGCCGTCGGAGATGATCGGAGCGTCACGCACGTAGTAGCGGAACTGATGCTCGCGCACCTCGTCGGCCAGTTGCTGCCATTCCTGACGCTGCTGCGAGCTCGCGGACTCGGCAGCCGGCGCGGCGGCATCCATGGCAGGCACGGTCTCCTCGGGCGCTGAGGTGGCGGGGCTTCCGGTGTCACTCACGAGTCGAACATTAGCCGAGCCCACCGACAATTCCCGCCACGTTCACGCACGTCCACGCGCTGCCGCGACTGCGCACCGGGCGGATACGCCGGCGCGAGGCCCTTCGGCGCGCCGCCGGTCTAACCGTCGAACGACAGCGACTCCGGTTCATCGGAGTACGCGGTCGCGACGTCCCTGGCGAGGGCAAGCGCACGCCGAGCCCAGTCGAGCGGCGCCGTCGCCAGACCACAGGCCGGCGACACCAGGATCTGGTCGGCGAGGGTGCGGCGGGGGAAGCCGAGCCGGTCGATCAAACGCACTCCGGGCTCGGCGATCTCGCGCCAGCCGAGCGGCGTGGCCGGCGCTGTGGTCGGCACCAGGCCGAGGACCAGCTGTGTGCCGCCATCGAGGAGCTCGCCGATGGCGTCGAGTTCGGCGGTGCCGATGGTGGCCAGATCGAAGCCGACGGCCGTCGCGGCGCAACGCCGCAGCAATGGCAGGGCGGGCGGGGCGGCGCAGGTGTGGACAAGGACGGGAACGTTCTGTGCGGCGATGACGGCATCGAGCAACGCGAGCGCCTCGGGTTCCGGCAGCGCGCGCACGGTGTTGAGCACGCTGACGCCGCGCAGCGATCCATTGAGTACCGCGGTCAGGCCGGGTTCGTCCAATTGCAGCACGACCTCGGCGTCGAGGCGTTTGCCCACGTCGGCCACGTGCTGGGCCAGGCCCTCGGCCAGTGAGGCGGACAGATCGCGCAGCGCGCCCGGATCGGTGAGCGCCCGGTGCCCGGAGCGCAATTCGACCTCGGCGGCCAGCGTCAGCGGGCCGACGGACTGCACTTTGACCGTGCGGCCCGAGCCGCGAAGGCCCGCCGTCTCCCACGCCTCGTCGAGCGCGTCGAGATCGGTGCGCAGCAGATCCGACGCGCGGCGCGAGGTCGCGCCCGGGCGGTCCGCGAGCCGGTAGCCGCGCGGTGTGGTGTCGAACCGCAGGTCGACCAGCAGTGCCGAGGCCCGGCCGATCATGTCGGCGCCCACCCCACGGTCGGGCAGCTCGACCAGATGCGGCAGACCCGGCAGTTCACCCACCGAGATGGCGGCCGCCTCGCGAGGATCGGTGCCGGGCCATGAGCCGATGGCGGTCGCGACGCCTGCGGGCAGGCCCGCTCGTGTTTCCGTGCTCACAGTTCACCTTCGCCCGCGATGTCGCAGCTCGCACCAGGCAGGCCCGGCCACCGGGCGACGACGGTGTCGGTCACCGATGCGCGCCGGACGCGGCCGTGCGCGCGGTCGCCGCGATGGTGCCGCTGCCGATCACCCGATCGCCGTCGGCGTCGGGCTGGTACAGCACCACGGCCTGGCCGCGGGCGACACCGGTGAGCGGCTCACGCAGCTGCACCGTCAAGCCGGAACCGGTGGCCTCGGCGACCGCCGGGGCGGTGCCACCGTGCGCGCGCACCTGCACCACGCATTCGATCGGACCATCCGGCGCCGAACCCGAAGTCCAGATCGCGCGATCGGCCTCGATCGTCCACACCTGCAGCTCCTCGGCCGAACCGACCTTCACGGTGCCCGAGTCGGGGTCGATCTCGGTGACGTAGCGCGGCTTGCCGTCGGCGGCCGGGCCCGGCAGACCGAGGCCCTTGCGCTGGCCGATGGTGAAGCCGTGCACGCCGTCGTGGGTGGCCAGTTCGGTGCCGTCGGAATCGACGACGGCACCGGGCCGGATGCCGATCTTGGCGCCGAGGAACGCGCGGGTATCACCGGAGGGGATGAAGCAGATGTCGTGGCTGTCCGGCTTGTTCGCGACCGCGAGTCCGCGCTCGGCGGCCTCCGCGCGGATCTGCGGCTTCGGGGTGTCGCCGACCGGGAACATGGCCCGCGAGAGCTGCTCGGCGGTCAGCACGGCCAGCACATAGGACTGGTCCTTGTCGGCGTCCACCGCGCGGCGCAGCACGCCATCGGACAGGCGGGCGTAGTGGCCGGTGACGACGGCGTCGAAACCGAGGGCGATCGCGCGATCGGCCAAGGCGGAGAACTTGATCTTCTCGTTGCAGCGCAGGCACGGGTTCGGGGTCTCCCCCGCCGCGTAGGCCGCCACGAAATCGTCGATCACGTCTTCCTTGAAGCGGTCGGCGAAATCCCAGACATAGAACGGGATCCCGAGCACGTCGGCGGCCCTGCGGGCGTCACCGGCATCTTCCTTGGAGCAGCAGCCCCTGGAACCGGTGCGCAACGTGCCCGGTGTGGCCGACAGCGCCAGATGGACGCCGACCACCTCGTGGCCCGCGTCGACGGCGCGCGCGGCGGCCACCGCCGAATCCACACCACCGCTCATCGCGGCGAGTACTCGCATCAGAGGCCTCCCTTCGCACCGGCCAGGCCCGCGGCCCTGGCTCGTTCGACGACTTGCGGCAGCACCTCAAGCAGCGCCTGCACATCCGCGCCGGTACTGGTGTGCCCCAGCGAAAAACGCAATGATCCGCGCGCCTGCCACGGCTCGACGCCCATCGCGATCAATACATGGCTGGGCGAGGCGACCCCGGCATTGCAGGCCGAGCCGGTGGAGCATTCGATACCGGCGGCATCGAGCAGCATCAGCAGCGAATCGCCCTCGCAGCCTGCGAAGGTGAAGTGCGCGTTGCCTGCGAGCCTGCGCTCGTCGTGCGGGCCGTTGAGCACGGCGTCGGGGATCAGCTCCCGCACGCCGGCGATCAGTTCGTCGCGCAGCCGCGTCAATTCGACGGTGCGTGCGGGCAATTCGCTCACCGCCTCGTGCAGGGCGGCCGCGAGACCGACCGCAGCGGCCACATCGACCGTGCCCGACCGCAGATCGCGCTCGTGCCCGCCACCGTGCAGCAGCGGCACGCACGGCACCTGCCTGCCGAGCAACAGCACGCCGATCCCGTGCGGACCGCCGACCTTGTGCCCGGCGAAACTCGCCGCCGACAGTCCGCTGGCACCGAAGTCGATCGGCACCTGCCCCGCCGCCTGCACCGCGTCGCTGTGCATGGGCACGCCGAATTCGGCTGCCACCGCGGCGAGTTCGGCGATCGGCTGGATGGTGCCGATCTCGTTGTTCGCCCACATGACGCTCACCAGCGCGACCTCATCGGCGTGCGCCATCAGCTCCGCGCGCAGGGCGGTCACCGACACCACACCGTCGACGTCGACGGGCAACCACGTCACGCTGGCACCCTCGTGCTGTTCCAGCCATTCGACCGTATCGACCACCGCATGATGCTCGATCGCGCTGGCGATGATGCGGGTGCGGCGCGGATCGTCATCGCGGCGGGCCCAGTAGATGCCCTTGACCGCGAGATTGTCGCTTTCGGTGCCGCCCGCGGTGAAGATGACCTCCGACGGCCGCGCGCCCAGATCGGCGGCGATGGATTCGCGCGCCTCTTCCACCCGCCGCCGCGCCGCCCGTCCCGATCCGTGCAGCGACGAGGCGTTCCCGACCAGTCCCAGCGCAGCCGTCATCGCCTCGATGGCGGCGGGCACCATGGGTGTGGTCGCCGCATGATCGAGGTAGACCGTCTTGGGCGCAGCGTTGACCGGACCCGGGAAACCCGACTTCATGACCAGTAAAGGATAGCCGTCACCGGCATCCGGTTATTCCCGGCCGGTCGCCGCTCGTCAACGGTGAGCCGGACCACCGGCCAACATCCGGATCGTATACCTATTGATCGTGCCGTTATTCAGCGGTACATTACTCGTCGATAGATGGTTGCGGCTCTCCCGAACGGGCCCGCGATCACCACGGCCGGGCCGTTCCGGCTCGGCGACCGTATCGAACGAGGTAATTCCGATGAGCCGAAACAATCACTTGCACAACCGCACCCGGCGCACTCTCGCCAGGATCGCGGTGGCCTCCACACTCGCTCTCGCACCGATCACCGCACTCGCGGTCCCCGCCTTCGCGGCGCCCGTCGCGCTGGAACCGGCGGACGGTCTCGACGCCGCCGAACGGCCCGGTCACGGGCGTCATGGCCACGGGCATGGTCACGGCCACGGCCACGGCCACGGCGGGCACGGCAGCTGGAATCGCGGCCACGACCACGATCACGACTGGAACCGGGGCCGCCACGGTCGCCACGACTGGGATCGAGGCCACCACGGCCGTGGGCATTTCCCGCTGCCATCCACCGGTAGCGCTTTCTGACCTGGCGCAACGCCGAACACGGCGGGCACAGGACCGCCTTCCGATCACTGCTTGAATCACTGATTGAAACGTGTTCTACTCGGTGTCATGAGTCGAGTCGACACCGATACCCGGGAGCGGCTGCTGGCGGCCGCCGAGCGCCTGCTGCTCGAATCGGGCTATGAGCGGGTATCCATTCGCGCGGTGTGCGCCGCGGCCGAGGTCAACCCGGCCGCGGTGCACTACCACTTCGGGTCCAAGCAGGCGCTGGTCGCCGCGTTGTTGCAGAGCAGGCTCGGACCGCTGTGGGAGGCGTCGCTGGACGATCTCGCCGAGCGGGCGGCCACGGT
>NZ_JAAGVC010000053.1 GCF_010858045.1 Nocardia cyriacigeorgica | reverse complement strand
CCCGAACCACGGCGTCCTGCTCGCCGCCGGTCCGCGCTTCGGCGTACAGGGCGCCTTCGAACGGTTCCTGCGCCTGCCCTTCACCCACCCCGCCGCCGACCACGGCGACGCCGATCGAATCGGTGTGGGCGGACTGACCCGAAAACCACTGAACGGCCGGGATTCTGGGAATCCCGGCCGTTCGGCGTGTCAGGGCCGGACCGATACCGGCCTCCGACATCGGCCCCGGCTCCCGCGTCGGTATGCGGCCCCGTCCCGGTGCCGGGTATCGCCCGTCGGCGGCGCGCACCCTCAGTAGCAGGTCAGCGGCTGGAGTGGTTCTGCCGCACGCGGACTCAAGGTTTCATAGGCGCGGGCGATGGATTCGGCGGCGCGGCGGAGGTCGGCCTCGGGGTGGGTGAAGGGCAGGCGCAGGAACCGTTCGAAGGCGCCCTGTACGCCGAAGCGCGGACCGGCGGCGAGCAGGACGCCGTGGTTCGGGGCGGTGGCCGCCAAGGCGGTGGAGACCGGGGCGGGCAGCTGTGCCCACAGCGACATTCCGCCCGCACCGGGGGCGACCTGCCACTCCGGCAGGTGCTCGGCCAGGGCATCCAGCAGCGCGGCCCGCTGGTCGCGCAGTTGGGTGCGGCGCCGGGCCAGGATGGTGTCGGCGTGTTCGAGCAGATAGGTGGTGGCCAGCTGATCCATCACCGGGGTGCCCAGGTCGACGGTGGCGCGGATGCCGAGCAGGCGGGTGATCAGGGACTGGCCCGCGCGAATCCAGCCGACGCGCAGACCACCCCAGAACGACTTCGAGGCCGAACCGATGGTGATGATCTCGGTGCCGCGAGCGAACGCCGCGGTCGGCGGGGGTGGCACGTCGTCGGTGAGCGCGAGATCGGCCATGGATTCGTCGACGATGATCGACATCCTGGTCTCCCTGGCGATAGCGGCGAGCTCGGCGCGGTCCTCGGCCGGCATGAGCAGGCCGGTCGGATTGTTGAAATCCGGCACGAGATAGGCCAGCGAGGCTGCGGTCTGCCGGGCGGCGCTGCGGATTCCGTCGAGATCCCAGCCCGAATCCGGGCGCAGCGGCACCGGCACCGGGCGGGCGCCGACATCGCGGATGGCTTCGATGGCATTGGGGTAGGTGGGGTGATCGATCAGCACCCGCGCGGCCGGCGGAGCGAGCACGTTGAGCAGCAGCCGCAGGCCGTGCTGGGCGCCGAGGGTGACCAGGATCTGATCCGGGTCGGTGGGCAGGCCACGCTCGGTATAGCGGCGCGCCACGGCCTCCCGCAGCGCCAGCACGCCGACCGGATCCATACCGTGCGTGCCGAGGTAGGACGGAATGCCTTGCAGGGCAGTGGTGTACGCCTGCTCCATCTCCGGGGGCGCGGTCATGGCGGCGTAGGTGAGGTCGACGGTCGGCTGATCGGAACCGGCCATCATGGCGAGGATGCCCTTGGCCGGGCGGCTGCCGTCGTGCTGGATGCTGGGCGGCAGCGCGACCGTGCTGCGCGAACCCTGCCGGGTGATCAGGTATCCGTGTTCGCGCAGCAGCGAGTAGGTGGAGGTGATGGTGGTACGGCTGACGCCGAGGGTGGCGGCGAGGTCGCGTTCGCTGGGCAGGGCGATGCCGAGTGGCGCGCGTCCGTCGTGGATGAGCAGCCGGATCCCTTCGGCCAATGCCAGGTAGGCGGGGCGCGCGGGTTTGCGCGCGGCCCCGTCGGGTTCCGGGTCGCGCCAGCTGCCGAGGTCGCGAGCCAGGCCCGCCGCACCGATCACACGTGTCGCCATACAGGCCAGTATTGCGGTAGTGGCTCTTTATCGGCAAGGCCAGTTGGCGCACGCTGGACGAATGACCCTGTTCGTCACCCTCGCCGTCATCGTGACCTTCAGCCTGCTCGGCTACTACTACGCGCCTCGCCACACCGAGGAGGGCTGGCAGGTGGATCGGCTGCGACCGCGGGATCCGCTCAGCAACCTGCCGGTCTCGCACTACGATGAACAGCGCTTGTTCCGGGACATCGCCGGGGTGTATGCCCGCCGCGAGGACGAGGACCCGAGCGACGATGACGCCCCGGGGCGACGGCGGGGTCGCGCTGAGCCGTCGACGTGATCGACTCGACGAACGGAGCAGTCCAGTTTTTCCCACTGGACTGCTCTGACCGCACTTGTCGGTGGTACCGGGCAGACTGTCGGCTATGAACGCAGCAGTCGGCGCGCCGGTGACGGCGGCACTGTTCGATACGGCGATCGGTACCTGTGCGATCGCGTGGCGCGGCGGCGCGGTCGTGCGATTTCAGCTACCCGAGGCGAGCCTGGAGGCCACTCGCGCGCGGATCATGCGGGAGAGCCCGGAATTCGGTGCGGTGACCGAATCCGAACCGGGCGCAGCGATCGCCGACGCCATCGCAGGCATTCGAGCCCACCTCGACGGCGAGCTGGACGACCTGCGCTGGATCCCCCTGGACACCAGCACCATCCCGCAATTCCATCGGTCGGTGTACGACATCACTCGCGATATCGACCCCGGACACACCCTCAGCTACGGCGAGGTGGCCGAACGGGTCGGTGCGGCGGGCGCGGCCCAGGCCGTCGGCCAAGCCCTCGGCCGCAATCCGATTCCGCTGATCATCCCCTGCCACCGGGTCCTCGCCGCCGATCACGGCCTGCACGGATTCTCCGCACCGGGCGGCATCGGCACCAAACAGCGGTTGCTCCAGATCGAACGGACGCCAGGAATCGGCGAACCGACCCTCTTTTGAGCGTTGATGGAGCCCCGCCGCCGAGCTCATCGTGGGGTTCTTTGCCGGGGCGCACCTTTCGGGACGTCTGCCGCCAGGAGGCCCGGCATCCGATGTCGGCCCGATCCGCGATCACGCGCGGAGCTTGGCGACGAATTCGCTCAGCCGGGCATCGGCGGATGCCTCGTCCAGCGCCTCGGCCAGTGCGTCCCGGTAGGTCGGCTCGGCCCTCTGCTGCATCGCTCGGCCCTCTTCGGTGATCACCGTGTACACGCCGCGGCGGTCCTTGGGGCATAGATCGCGACGGGTGAGACCCCCCGATTCCAAGCGGGCGACCAGACGGCTGACCGAGCTCTGGTTGAGGCCGATCAGCTCAGCCAACTCTTGCATACGCAGCTCGCCATTCTCGGCCTGCGCCAGCCGGCACAGGGACTGGTACTCCGACAGCCCGATGCCGTGGCGTCGCTGCATCTCCTTGGCCAGCCGCTGGTTCACCCTGCCGTGCAGCGCCACCAGCTGATCCCAGATCGCTTCGTCCACGATTACCGCCTTCCCGGTTGACATCAGAGTACATGCAGTGACAACATCTGCATGCACCTACATTTATTGCATGTACATGCAACCTATGGAAGGAAGTGGCCATGACCGCACAGCGCATCGAGAAGATCGCGACCACACCCGATTGGTACGCGCCGTACAAGATCTCGCAGGCAATCGCGGCCAACGGCCTGCTGTTCGTCTCCGGGCAAGCGGGCATCGACGAGCAGGGGCGCACCGTCTCGGACGACTTCCTGACCCAAGGGCGGCAGGCCTTCGCCAATATCAAGCGAGTCCTGGCCGAGGCGGGGGCCGACCTCGCAGACGTGGTGAAGGTCGGCATCTTCGTCACCGATATGGCCGCCAACCTCGACAAGATCATTCAGCTCCGCGGCGAATTCCTCAGTGAGCCCTACCCCGCCGACACCTTGCTCGAAGTGTCTTCCCTCGCTCAGCCCGACTGGCAGATCGAAGTCGAAGTCACCGCCCTCGCTCGCTGACTCTCGATCCACCTTCCCGGAAGGAAACGCATGTCCGACATCCGTCGAGACGTCAGCCCGAGGTCTCCCCGCGCAGCAAGGCGGCCAGCGACTCCCGGTCCGTCACATCCATTTTGATGCACGCCCGATACAGGTGGCCCTCCACCGTTCGCACCGAAACCGTGAGCCGGTCCGCGATCTGGCGGTTCGTCAGACCCGCGGCCACCAGGTTCGCGATCTCGCGTTCCCGGGCGGTGAGCGGAAGTGGTTGCGCCGCTTGCCGAAGCGCGGGCGTGCTCGCGCCACCGCACGCCGCGGCGAGCCGGTTCGCGGCGGCCGCCGATTCCAGCAGACGGCGGCGGTCACCCGCACGTTCATGAGCCGAGGCGGCTTGCGCGGCCGCATCGGCGGCCGACAACATCGCACCGATACGCTCGAATTCCGCTGCGGCGGCATCGAGTCCCGGCCCATCGTGAGCGGCCAGGGCGACGGCGTGACGGGCCTGCACCTGCACCAGCCCGCCGTCGACCTTGGCGGCGAGATCGGCGAGCCTGCCCGCCACCGAATGCTCACCGAAGCGGGCCGCGGTGTGCAATGCCATGGCCTCGATGGCGTGCTGATGGGCGCGGGCGGCGGCGTCAGCGGCGTTCACGGCGATGCGGATGGCGGGCGTGATCGTGCCCTCGGCGCCGGCCAGCCACGCCTTGGCGATCTCGAGCTGCGGTTCGTAGACGGCGCTGTGCCTGCCGCCGCGCTCGGTCGCCCCCGCGATGGCCTCGGCGGCGTCACCGGCCCGGCCGAGCGCCGAATACGCCTCGGCCAGCCGCAACCGTGCCGGAAACATCCATGCCGCAGCGCCTTCGGTGGTCAAGGCGGCCAACGCCTGCTCGAGATGTTCGATACCGTCCGGGAACCGGCCCTGCGCCACATCGACGGTGCCCTGCAAGATCTTCGACATCCCCCAGGCCAGATACTGCCCCGGCGCCGAGTAGCCGAAATAGGCGGTGGCGCAGCGACGCGCGCCTTCCATGTCACCGGTGAAGGTGAGCGCGAGCACCTCGGCATGGGTGGACATGAAGCGGTTGAGCCCGTCGATATGCGATTCGACCTCGTGCCCGCGCTGGGCGTACTGCCTTGCGGCCTCACCGCGGCCCATCAGCGCCAGCGCCAGGCCGCCGCCGAAGGAGGCCCACCACACCGCCCAGGGCGGGGCATCCTCGGTGTTCATCACCGACTCGGCGTCGTCGAACGCGTCGTCGATGCGGTTCTCGTTCACCGCGCACGCCGAGGCCAAACCGGTGAGAATCGCCGCGATCTTCGGATGACTCACCTTGGAACGCACCAACGCGAGCACCTCATCGGCACGGTCGGCATCACCCATGGCCCACAACAGATTCGACACCCGGGTGCTGCCCCAGCGCGCCAGCTGCACCTCGTTGAGCTGGTCCGGATCGAAGCTGGCCAGAGTGCGTTCGGCCTCGATGCGATGGCCCTGCCACAGCAGCGCCCGCGCCAGCAGATCCGCCGACTCCACGCCGCCGCGACGTTCCACCGCCGCCCGCGCGAACCGTTCGCCCAGCGGCAGATTCGCCAGACCGATCGCATCGGCGGCCGCGGCTTCGAATAGTTCCAGATCGGCGGATTTATCGCTGTCCAGGGCCAGTTCGGCCAGCCGGATCCGGTCGGCGGCGGAGTTGATCGGTCGCTCGCTCAACGCCGAATACAACCGTCCGCGCAGGCGCCGCGCCGAAGCGATTCCCAGCCTGCGCCGGATGACCTCACCGAACAGCGGATGGTTGTAGCGCACGACCAGTTCGTGCGAGTTCTCCACCACCCGGATGACGCCGCGGTTCTCGGCCGCCTCCACCGCCTCCTCACCGGCCAGTTCGGCCATCACCTCGAGGTCGATGGGCTCGCAGAAGGTGAGCAGCTCCAGCACCCGCAGCACCGGCTCGGGCAGTTGTTCGACCCGATCCTCCAGCAGCGCCGCCAGTTCCGAGGTGACCGCGGCGCGTCCGCGCAACTGCCAGACCCCGTTGACCTGACGCAACGAACCGGCTTCCAGCGCACCTTCGACCAGGTGCCGCAGGAACAGCGCATTGCCGCCGGAGGATTCCCACATCAGATTCGCGGTGAAGCCCTCGAGCTGACCGCCGAGCATCGACTCCACCAGATCCACGCTCTGCCGCTGGCTGAACGGGTTCAGATCGATGCGCAGCAGATGGCCGTCCTTCCACAGTGAGGTGACCGCATCGGGCACCTGGACTCCGCTGCGCACGGTCGCGACGATGCGGGCGGCGCGGTCGATCGCCAACTGCAACAACAACGTCGCCGACAGTTGATCGAGCAGATGGGCGTCGTCGACGCCGATGATGATCGGCCCGTCGGCGAGCAGCGCCTCGCGTGCGGCCGACATGAACGTCACCGGATCGTGCGCGGTGTACACCCCGACCATATGGGCGAACACGCCGAGCGGGATGCTGCGCGCCGACTCGGTGCCCGCCACCCAGCGCACATTGCCGCCTACCGCCGCCGTGGCCTGTCTGGCCAGGGTGGTCTTGCCGACGCCCGCGTCTCCGGTGAGCACCGCGCCGACCGGGCCGTCACCGGTGAGCGCGGAGCGAATCGCCTCGAATTCGGTCGCGCGTTCGATCATCGGCCAGTTCCGAGCCATTCACATACTGTATCTTTTTGCGCCGCCTGCGGCGCCGCGGTTCGCGGCCCCTGGATGTCTCGCGGCTCAGTGACCGTTGCTTGCCTTCGGCGTGCGCAGCGATCGCTGAGACGCGAGACGGGCCGCGAACTTTGGGGCTCGGTCTCGCTTCGCTCGAAAACGCAGGCTGACCGGGCGTTGTATCGGATGCGGACGGTTTCCGACCGATGACTTCTGGTCCCAGCCGGTGCGGGCGCCGAGCACGGCGTCTGCCGCTGTTCGGGTGCGGGCTAAGGCGCCAGTACGTCGTGGCGGACGATCGTCTGATCGCGGCCGGGGCCGACGCCGATGCAGGACATGCGCGCCCCGGACAGTTCCTCGAGCCGCCGCACGTAGGCCTGGGCGTTGGCGGGCAGGTCTTCGAAGGTCCTGGCGTGCGAGATGTCTTCCCACCAGCCCGGCATTTCCTCGTAAATGGGCTTGGCGTGGTGGAACTCGGTCTGGGTGGTCGGCATCTGCTCGACTCGTTCACCGTCGACGTCGTAGGCCACGCAGATCGGCACCGTCTCCAGGCTGGACAGCACGTCGAGCTTGGTGAGGAAGTAGTCGGTGATGCCGTTGACGCGGGTGGCGTAGCGGGCGATCACGGCGTCGAACCAGCCGCAGCGGCGAGCCCGGCCGGTGGTCACGCCGACCTCGCCGCCGGTCTTGGCCAGGTAGGCGCCGGACTCGTCGAACAGCTCGGTCGGGAACGGGCCCGATCCGACGCGGGTGGTGTAGCACTTGAGGATGCCGAGCACAGTGCTGATCTTGTTCGGCCCGATGCCCGCGCCGACGGCCGCGCCGCCGGAGGTCGGGTTGGACGAGGTGACGTACGGGTAGGTGCCGTGGTCGACGTCGAGCAGAGTGCCCTGCGAGCCTTCCAGCAGCACCGTCTCGCCACGCTCGAGCGCCTGATTGAGCTTCAGCCGGGTGTCGCTGATGCGGTGCTTGAAGCGCTCGGCCTGCTCGAGCACCTCGTCGACCACCTGCTGCGGTTCCAGCGCGCGGCGGTTGTAGATCTTGACCAGCACCTGGTTCTTGAACTCGAGGGCGGCCTCCACCTTCTGGGTGAGGATCTTCTCGTCGAGCACGTCGGCGACCCGGACGCCGACGCGAGCGACCTTGTCCTGGTAGCAGGGGCCGATACCACGGCCGGTGGTGCCGATCTTGTTGTTGCCGAGGAAGCGTTCGGTGACCTTATCGATGGCCACGTGGTACGGCATGATCAGGTGCGCGTCGGCCGAGACCAGCAGGCCGGAGGTGTCGACGTCGCGCTGCTCGAGGCCGGCGAGCTCGTCGAGCAGCACGCCGGGGTCGATCACGACACCGTTGCCGATGACGTTGGTGACGCCGGGGGTGAGGATGCCGGACGGGATCAGATGCAGTGCGAAGTTGTCACCGTTGGGCAGCACCACGGTGTGGCCGGCGTTGTTGCCGCCCTGGTACCGAACCACCCATTGCACGCGCCCACCGAGTAGATCGGTAGCTTTGCCCTTGCCCTCGTCGCCCCACTGGGCGCCGATGAGGACGATTGCCGGCATGGTCGTGTCTCCTACGGTTCGACGCGCAACACCGTGTGTGTTGCAGCTACCTGCCCGTATCGAGGCGGTGGCCGGAAGCACAGTCTAGTCGACCCCCCGTGGCGGCCCAGTCGGGCCACGCACCGCGCGCCCCTTCCGACCCAGGTCGCGCTCTCTCCCCGGACAGACCGCGACCACAAACAACGGCCGACGCAAAACGAACACGGCCGCAGGCGGCGCACATCAAACACAGCTATGGTTGCTGCTAGCGGACTGACAGTCGTCCGGGTGAACGGGTAGGACGACCGACGGGAGTCGGCCGGATTCGAGGAGGGTGTACGGCAGTTTGAGTACCCACGTTCTCCGTTGCGACGGCGCACCGGTACCGATTGCCCTCGCCTCCCAGCCGACCACCCAGACCGATGCGATTCCCGATACCGGCGAGATCGATGAACTGCTTCCGGTGCTCGCCGCCGACAGCCTGCCCCGGTTGATCGTGCTCGGTGACGACGCCGCGCTGGCCGCGGTGCTCACCCATCTGATGCGCACCGAGCGGTTGAATGTGGAGGTCGGCTACGTCCCGGTCGACAAGACCTATGGCTCCCGCGCCTATGAGACAGGCACCGGCAACGCGGCCGCCAAACGCGCGCTGGAGGGCCGCGCCACCGAGGTGCCGCTGATCCGTGACGACACCGGAACGGTACTGGTCGGGCGCGCGACGCTGGTGGGTGTCGGGGGTGAAAAGCTCGAGGGCGAAGCGTACGTCGACGACACGCTGTTGTTCTCCGGCAAGGTCGCCGCCATGCTCGTCTCGCCGACGCTGGAATTGCCCGGCGTGCGCGCCACTGTCCAGCGCGGCGTGCGGAAACGACGATGGGTCAGCGGCCGCGCCGCACAGCTCGGCACTCCGGGGGCCCGTGTCACCCGGGACGGCATCGCCGGCGAACGCACCGTGCCGCGATCGACCTTCTACCGCCATCACGAATCCTGGCTGCTGGTCCGATGAGTTTTCCCGCCCGGGCCCGCCGCTCCGGTGCGGTGCGGCCGAGCCCCATCTTTCTGCTGGTCGTCGCGATCACGGTGCTGGGCGGGGCGCTGGCCTGGGACGCCGATCTGGACTCGGTGCGGGCCAAGGCGGGCGTGTTCCTGCTGGTGGTGTTCGGCTGGATCGTCAGCCTGTGCCTGCACGAATTCGCGCACGCGTATGTGGCGTGGCGAGCCGGTGACCGCGAGGTGGAGCTGCGCGGCTATCTGACCCTGAATCCGTTGAAGTACAGCCATCCGCTGCTGTCGATCGTGTTGCCGATCGTGTTCATCGCACTCGGCGGTATCGGGCTGCCGGGCGGCGCGGTCTATGTGCACGCGCACAATTTCTCCACCCGGATCCAGCGCATCATCAGCGGTGCCGGACCCGCGGTGAACGTGGCGTGCGCGGCGCTGCTGCTGATCGTGCTCCGGTTGTTCGGCAGCGCCGAGGAACATGCCGCGTTTTGGTTCGGGCTGAGCTTCCTGGCGTTTCTCCAGGTGACGGCGGCGCTGCTGAATCTGATACCGATTCCCGGGCTGGACGGGTACGGGATCCTGGAGCCGTCGCTGAGTTATCAGACCCGCCGCGCACTCGACCAGTTCAAGCCGTTCGGGATGCTGATCCTGTTCGCGCTGCTGTTCACTCCGGCGATCAACCAGGTGTTCTTCGACGCGGTGTACGCGCTCTACGAGCTGTCCGGGGTGCCGTCGCTGTGGTCGCGCTGGGGCGGTTATCTCACCCGGTTCTGGACCTGAGACGACGCAGGGCCGCCCGGTCGATGGACCGGACGGCCCTGGTCTTCGCCGGCGCACCGCGGCCCCAGCGCACCGGTCACCACACCAACAATGGCCGGTTGCGCGTCGCGGTGTGCGGCGAAGTAGGCGACCGCGCCACCCCTCGTCGGCTCGGTCGGTTCTCACCGTAGGGAGCGGCGGACGGCCTCGCCCGAGTAGCGGACTACGCGAAGATCGCTCGCGCGGCGGCGGTACCGTCCCGCGCCGCACGCAAGGGCCGCGGGCACACCAGCGCCGGGTCGAGTAGTCGGTTCGCCGGCACCGGTTCGACGCAGGTCAGCGGCCGGACCGGGGTGTTGCGGGGCCCTCGGGAAACGTTCCGGCCTCAGTCCTCCGGCCGTACATACGGATTCGGCACCGTCGGCGGCAGCAGCGCGATCGCGGAGATGCGCTGCATACCGCAGACCTGCATGAGATCGACCACCGTCGAACGCACCTGCGCGAACACCACATGCGCCGAAAGGCCGGCCCCGGCAACGAGCTCCGGGCGCGCGCCCTTGGCCACCGAGCGCAACACCCGCGCGGCCTCGGCCTGATCGGGTTGCTCACCTGGGTCGGCGAGCATCATCCTGCGCACCACGTCGACCGCGTGACCGAGGCTTTCCACCTCGTCGATCAGGCGCGGATCGAGGATTTCGTCGTCGCGCACCAGGGTGAGGCCGCGGCGCAGCAGCACGCGAGTGTTGCGGACGGCGTTGTCGAGTGGGTCGGCTGTGGCACGGATGCGTTCGAGCCGTTTACGGGAATTCCAGTACAGCGGGGAGATACGGCTGATCTCCCGGCCGCCTTCCAGGGTTTTGCGCAGCGAGTCCAGCTGCGCCTGGGTGGCGCGCACCGCGGTCAGCGCGTTGTGCACCTTGTCGGCGTCCTGTTCGAGCAGGCCTGCCGCGCCGTCGATGAGCGACTTGCCCATCACGCCGAGGATTTCCGCGGCCTGCTCCCTGGCCCGGCGCACCGGATGCAAGGGGATCGCGGCCACGACGACCACCCCGACCAGGCCGCCGACGAGCGCATCGATCATCCGGGAGAACCCGCCACCCGCGGTCGGCGGCATCAGCGTGGCGACGAGCACGGCCGAACCGGCCGCCTGCATCGCGATGATGGTGCCGCCGTCGAGAAACACCGCAAGGCTCATGGCCACACCGACGACCAGTGCGATCTGCCAGACACCTGTCCCGGCCTGGGAAATGAACAGATCACCGATGCCGATGCCGACCGCGACGCCGACGACGAGTTCTACCGAACGGCGCAGCCTGGCGCCGAAGGAGATGCCGATCGACACCACCGCCGCCGTCGGCGCGAAGAACGGTTGCGTATGCCCGATGAGATAGTGCGCGACGAACCAGGCAAGCGCGGCGCCGAGCGCGCACTGCAGGATCGGCAGCGCGGACAGCCGAAGACGTGTCCATGAACTGCGCAGCCGGTCCATGCCGCCGGCCCGGGCGAGGGCGACGCGAGAGGTCGGGTCGATCAACTCGGGATCTGTCCGGTCGTGGTGCCGGCGATCAGTCCAGGCCCAGTTCCGCGGCGGCGCGCGGATCGCAATCCTCGAGCAGGTCGAGGCAGCGGGCGTATTCGTCGGATTCGCCGATGGCCCGCGCGGCCCTGGCCAGCGCGCCGACACTGCGCAGGAAGCCCTGGTTCGGCTCGTGGCTCCACGGCACCGGGCCGAAACCCTTCCAGCCGTTGCGGCGCAACAGATCGAGGCCACGGTGGTAGCCGGTGCGGGCGAAGGCGTAGGCCGCGACGACATCGTGGTCGACGCCCTGCCCGGCGGCCTCCGCGCGGGCGAGCGCGGCCTCGGCCAGATGCGCCCACGCGATCGAGGCGGCCGGATGATCGGCCGCGACCTGCACCGGATCGGCCTTGGCGAGGAGCGCGTCCTCGGCATCGGAGATTTCCGGCAGCAGTACCGGTTGCGGTCCGAGCAGATCACCGAACGAGGTCATGGGCTTCATTGTGCACCGCCGGTGCCCGGAGGGCATGTGCGGGCCGAACGCGGCGGGCCAATGGCGGCCGGGGTGGGACGCGGGCCATTAGGCTGGCCGTCGAAGTTCACAATGTTCCGCTGAGCGAGGGGTAGTGGTGTCCGACCCGAACGACGACAAGAACCCGGTGCGCAAACCCGCCGACGCCCGCACAACGGACGAACCGGCCGCACCGCCCACCTCTGCCGCCGACGGGACCGAACCCACCTCGCCGACCGCTTCGGACGCCACGGACACTGCGCGCGCCACCGACACCACCGACGCCGACGCGGACGCGGACGCGCCCACCAAGGCATTCGCGCAGGTCGACACCGGTACTGCGGGGAACAGCCGCGCGGCCGACTCGGGCGCCGGTTCCGAACCCGAACCGACCTCGACCTCTACCTCGGGCTCTACCTCGGGCTCGGGCTCGGGCTCGGGCACACGCTCGGACTCGGACTCAGCCTCGGACTCAGGCGCGAACTCGGGCACGAGCTCAGGCTCGGCCTCGACGCCGCCGGGCTCCGGCCCGGACTCGGACACGACCTCAGACTCGGGCTCGACCTCGCGCCCGGGCTCAGGCTCGGCCTCGACGCCGCCGGGCTCCGGCCCGGACTCGGACACGACCTCAGACTCGGGCTCGACCTCGCGCCCGGGCTCGGGCTCGACCTCGCGCCCGGGCTCGGGCTCGGGCTCGGGCTCGGGCTCGGGCTCGGGCTCGGGCACACGCTCGGACTCGGACTCGGACTCGGGCGAGTCGGCTCCTTCGGCCGCCGAAACGTCCGGTCCGGCAGACACATCCGATGACCCCGGCGCAGAGACGGCCGAGATCTCCCGTGACCGGATCGCCGAGCGCGGCGCCCGAGAATCCGCCGGCACGCCCGCCTCCGGCGCGTCCGCCACCGGGTCCGGCGCAGCCGGCTCCCCCGCGACCGGATCTTCTGGATCCGAAAACGCTCCGGTGGCAGCAGTGCGCGAGGATGGCCGGGCCCACCCGAAATCCGGCGAGCGGCAGCGCAGTGCGGGTGCGGCCACCGGGGCCGGGGCGGGCACATCACCCGCCGACTCCGGCGTGAATCCCCCCTCGCCACAACCACCCACTACAACCGACAGCGGAGCCGACCCGCAGCCTCCGGCCGAGAGCGGCGGCGCCGACCCCACCACGGACGCCGGCGCGCCGGCTGACGGTTCCGACGCGAATTCACCCGCGCCACAGGCCTCCTCACGACCGGACAGCGAAGCCGACGCCGAGACCGAGGCGATCGCCACATCCGGCACAGCGCGGAAGGACGATGCGGCCGGCGCGTCACCGGACGACGGCGCCGATGCGAAAACGGTCGCCATGCGGCGGGTCGACCCCGCACGTGGCGGCACGGCCGGAAGTGGGGCGAGCGCGACGGAAGCGGCGGGCGCCTCCGCCAAGAGTGGGCCTCGCGCTGCTACCGCAGGTGCCACCGGTGCGGCGAACGCTCCTGGTGGGCGTGCCGCCGATGCGGGCAAGCCACCGGCAGGCCCATCGGGTGCAGGCCACGGCGCCGATGCTGCCGGTGCCGACGCGACAGCCGATTCCGGCGGTCCCCGCGCCGATGACGACTCCGCAGGCGACGCCACCGAATCCGGATCACCTACGGCACCGGCGGCCGCTACCTCGTCCGAGGACGCCGCGACCGTCCAGATGCGAGCCGTACCGAACCCGGCCGACGCCCAGACCGTCGCCATTCCCGTGCAGCGGGCGGGCGGTACCGATCGCGTGGCGAGTGGCGGTGCGCGGCAGCCGCTGAGTAAGCCGCCGAGCACACCGCGCCCGGCCGCGGGCCCGAAGCAGGCGGGGGCGCATGGGCCGTCGGGACCCGAGCACGGTGGCGTGCCGCCGCAGGGCAAGCGGCCGCAGCCGGGAACGACCAACAAGGGCGAGACCGAGCGAGAGACTCCGCAGCAGCCTGCGCCCGAACGAGGCGGGCCGCAGAGTCGTGGGCCGCAGGGCCGTCCACGGCAAGGTGGTGCCGAGCAGGGCGGTCCGCAGCAAGGTCCGTCGGCCGGGCCATTGCAGAAGGCACCGCAACAGCGCGGGCCGCAGAGCTCCCCCGGTGGGCCGAAGCAAGGCGGTTCCGCGCAGGGCACGCCGCAGCAAGGCGGCCCCGGTGCAAGGGGGCCGAAGACACCACAACCGCAAGGTGGCACCGGAGGCCCGCAACAGGGCGCGCCGCACCAGGGCGATACGCCGCAGGCCGCGGGCGCAGCGGCGGCGGGCGCAGCGCAGCAGGCGTCTGGCAGCAGACAGCGTCCGGGAAGTGCGCCCTCCCCTGCGGATATGCAGCCGACGACGCCCGCGCAATCGCTGGCGGGTGGCCCGCGTCAGCCGCAGCCACGTGCGGTGGCGGCGCCGCAACGAGTGGAGCCGACCGCCCCTGAACCGGCGGCCGAGGCCGGTCGCCGCCCCAGCCGGTGGCTGCTGGCCGTGGCCGGAGCCGTGGTGCTGGTGGTCGGGCTCATCGCGGTGCTGCTGGTCGCCGTGGTGGGCGGCGACGACAATTCGCCCGAGGCACAGATCCGCAACACCATCGGCAGCTACACCCGGGCGTTGCAGGACGGTGATCTGGAGACGCTGCGCTCCACCACCTGCGGCACGCTGCACGAGTTCTACCGGGGCATTCCCGACGATCAGTTCGCCGGGGTGCACCAGCAGTCGGTGGAGCAGGGCAGCATCCCGGTGGTCGAGAACATCCAGGCCATCCGGATCACCGAGAACACCGCCATCGCGCAGGCCACCGTCTACACCAAAGCGGATCCGGCGCGCTCGGCACGGACGTTCGATCTCCAGCACACCGAGGACGGATGGAAGGTCTGTGACCCGCCGGACAGCGCGCCGTAACGATCCGGCGGCGATGTCGCCGTATCCGGTATCGAAGGTCACAGTTACCCCCTCCTAGCTGGTCGCTGGTCCGAATCGCCAGTAGCATTGCCCGGATCATGGGCAGGGAACAATCGATGGCGCGGCCGGACGAGGTGGTGCGGACGGCAACGCTCGCGGGGCGGCGATTCCGGATCCGGGATCACTACGAGGTCGGCCGGGAGAAGATCCGCGAGTTCGCGCGCGCGGTGCAGAACGATCACCGCGCGCACCAGCACGAGGTAGATGCGCGCAAGCTGGGCTATGAGGGCATCATCGCCCCGCCCACGTTCGCCTCGGTGATCGGCATGACCGCGACCAGGGCGCTGCTGGATTCGGTGCTCACCGAATACGACCTGTCCCAGATCCTGCAGACCGACCAGGTGTTCCGGGTGCATCGGCCGATGGTCGCCGGTGACCGGATCACCAGCGAGGTCGAGATCGAATCGATCCGCCGGTTCAACGACAACGACTTCATCCACGTGAACTTCGTGTTGAAGAACCAGGACGACGAGATCGCGCAGGTGGGTTCGTCCACGATCGTGGCAAGGCGCGGGGTGGAGGTGGCCCCCGATATCACCGAAGCGGTCGCGAACATCATGATGCACGGCCGCGCCGATGCCGAGCCCACCGCGCTCGGCGAGCTGGACGCGCTCATCGAATTGGACGCCGATGCCCTCGACACCGCGACGACGCCGCCCCCGGCCCCGGTGCATGCCGTTCCCGAGTTCGATCGGCTGTCGGAGGGTGCGCAGATCGAGCTCGGTACCTCCTGGCTGACCCGCGGCGATCTGGCGAATTACGCGGGCGTGTCCGGCGACTCGAACCCCATCCATTTCAGCGAACACGCCGCCAAACTGGCGGGCCTGCCGACGACGGTGGCGCACGGCCTGCTCACCATGGGCCTGGCCGGCGGCAAGCTGACCTCCTGGCTGGGCGATCCGACCGCGATCGAATCGCTGAGCGTGCGCTTCGCGGGATATGTGCCGGTGCAGGCCGACGCTCGCAGCGCCGTCGAGTTCTCCGGCAAGATCAAGAAGCTGGATCCGCAGCGGCGCACCGCGACCGTCGTGCTATCCGGGACATCGCAGGGCCGCAAGCTTTTCGGTCGCGCGATCGCCGAGGTCAGGCTCGGCTGAGGCCCGGCCTCACTCCAGCTTCGCGTGCATCAGGTAGACGTTGTAATCGCTCCACGTGGTGATGTTGAAGTACAGGTCGTCCCCCGATGACCACGGGTGGATGAATCCGCCGTACAGCTCCGGGTAGTCGCGCACCGTCACCGTCGGCGTGCCATCCGACCACCCGCCCTGCGGCGAATTCGCTTCGCGCACAACGATGGCGGCCTTGGCGGTATCGAGGTAACTCATCTGCCAGACATCGCGCTCGGCGTCGTATCGCACCGACAGCTCACCGGCCGGCCCGTTGACGATCGGGGTGGCCGAGCCCGCACCGCCCACCGGCGTCCAGGATCCGTCGCGCCAGTACTGATACGCGGTGGTGTTGAGAATCTGATCCTTGGGCACTCGTGCCAGCCCGACGGCACCGAGCCGGGTATTCGGCGTGCCGAACACGTAGACGTGCTCACCGTGCGGAACCATCGCGCTCACTTGGAAATTCGCGAGCCCGAAGATATTGTCCCAGCGCGCGTGCGGATCCTTGGTCCAGGTCTGGCCGTGATCGTCGGAGTAGGCGATGCCGCCGTAGTTGGTGAAGAAGGTGCCGGGCAGGCTGTTCCAGGTCCGAATCGACATGTAGCTCATGTACTGCCGCTCACCCAGCGCGAAACCCGAAGTGGGGATGGTGGTGACCTCCACGTTGTCGAGTTTGCGGCTGGAGAGCACCTCGGCGGCGTGGCAGCGGCTGTCGGTGACCATCCGGTCGTAGGTCATGCCGTCGTCCAGCCTGCGATCGGTGCTGAAGGCCAGCACGTTACTGCGCCAATCGCCGCCCATGCCGCCCGGCGGATGGAAGCCGCGACCGACAGTGTCACCGAAGGCGGTGGCGATCTCGCCGGGCGCCGATTCCCACATGATGCCCAGGTCGGTGCCCTGCACCTGCCAGCGCTTATCGGTGCGGTTGACCGAATTCGCCCCGGTCTGCTTGGCCACCTCGCGCACGGCGCCCACCTTCGGGGCGGCCGGGGCCGGGGATTGCGGCGCGGCTTCGACCGGTGGCCGCACCGGCGGCGGGGGCGGCGGAACCGGCCCGGGATCCGGGCCTGGACCAGGAATCGCGAAGTGGAACGGCTTGGGGCTCAACAAGATTTCCGGGATGCCGAGCTGCTCGGCCAGGCTCGGCGGCGGTGCGGGCTCATCGGTGAGGTCCGGGCAGGGATTCATGCACGGATCGGCGGGCAGCTCCATCTGCACCCTGGTCGGCTTCGGCTCCGGCGGCTGCGGTGGCAGCGCCGTGATCACCGGATAGGGGATCGGCACCTCGAGCGTTTCCGGGATCAGCGGTTCATGCGTCGGCGCCGGATCACTGCGGCACGGCCCGCTGCCCGGCACACCGTCCTGCGGTCCCGCGCCCGCCGGAACCGGCTCCGCGCACACCAGCACACCCGCGCCGAAGACCACCGCGCCGAGCGCGGCCATCACCCGCCTCGCCATCGTCGACCCCTCGTTCCATGGCTGAAGTTCGCACCAGCGTGTGACCCTACCGGCCGAAGATCATCTGCTGCCGCCGAACGAGGCCGGCGCGCACCAGTGCGATGTGTTCGACCAGCAGGATCCGCAGGCGAACGGCCGGTTCCGAGCCCGCGGCGCGCATCTGCGCCGACCGGCGAGCCGAAACCACGAGGCTCGGCCAGCGGGTGGTTTTCGCGCGCGATCACGCGGATAATCGGCGGGGAATCGCCCCCATCGCAGCCCGCCAGCGTTCTCAGGATCTACCTCATGAAGATTCCGCTCATCCCCCGCCGGGCGCTCCCCGGTGCCGCGGCCGCTTGCCTGGCCGGCGTGACTATCGCGCTCGCGCCCTTGGCCATCGCCACGCCGGACCGCACCGACGGCCACAGCACCACCGACTGGCAGACCTCACCGAATCAACTCGACGAACCGCATCAGCGACCTACCGGATCGACCACACCGAAGGCATCGCCGTTCTACCTGACCTGCGGTGAAGCCCGCCGCGACGGTGAGGCACCGATCCGGCAGGGCCAGCGCGGATACTCACTGCGGCTCGACCCCGATCGCAACGGTGTCGCCTGCGAACCCGGCGAGCCGTAACGGCGCTAGCGCGCGGCCTGGAAGACCAGCACCGTCCCCCCGATACGGATCGCGTCACCGTCGGCCAGCAGTGCGCCGGTGTCGATCGGGAGTTCGTTGACGAAGACGCCATTGGCCGAATGCAGATCCTTGATCAGCAGCCCGGCCCGGCTCGGCATGATCTGCGCGTGATAGCGGCTGGCCTTCGGATCGTCGATCACCAGGTCGTTATCGGTCATCCGGCCGATGCGCAACCCCGCCTGGGCGACGACGACCGCGCGACCGTCCGGCATCAGGATCTGGCCGCTGCGCACCGCGCTCGGCACCTCGGTGACGGTATCGGTCATCGCCGCGGCCATCCGCTCGGCCCGCTTGAACTCCACGGTGTTCAACGGTTCCTGGCGCAGCACCCGCTGCTCGAGCTCGATCAACGCCGGGCCCGGATCGATGCCGAGTTCGTCGGCGAGCACGGTGCGCACCCGGCGACAGGCATCAAGGGCGTCGGCCTGGCGACCGGACAGATACAGCGCGGTGATCAACTGCCCCCACAGCGGTTCGCGCAGTGGATGTTCGGTGGTCATCGCCACCAACTCCCCGACCACCGAAGACGCCCGCCCGCAGGCGATTTCGGCGTCGATGCGGGCGGAGGCGGCGAGCAACCGCTCCTCGTCCATCGCGGTGGCGAAACCGTCGGCGAATTGCAGGCCCGCCAGATCGGCCAGTGCCCGGCCGTCCCATTCGCGCAGCGCGGTTCCGAACAGGTGGGCGGCCGTGGCATGGTCGCCCACCTCGGCGGCCCTGGCGGCGGCATCGCGGGCGGCCTCGAACCGGCCGAGATCGCAGGCCTCCTCGGCGATCTCCAGCCGATAGCCGGAGGACTCGGTGCGCAACACGGCGGCCGGGTCGATACCCGAATTACGCAGTGCCTTACGGATATTCGAGACGAATACCTGCAGGCTCGCGGCGTAGGAGTCGGGCGGATCCTCGTTCCACACCATGTCGGCCAGCGCCATCGACGACACCGCGCGACGCCGATTCACCGCCAACGCCGCAAGCAACGCCCGCGGCTTGGGCCCGCCGACCGCCACCGGCTCACCGCCGACGAGCAGCCGCACGGGCCCGAGCAGGCGCACCTCGAGACTCATGTGCTGTTGCCCCCGCCAGGGTTGTGGGTCAGGCGCTGATCGACCGTCCCGCGGACTTCAGATCATTGCACGCCTCGACCACACGCGCCGCCATGGACGCTTCGGCCTTCTTCAAGTAGCTACGCGGGTCGTAGGTCTTCTTGTTGCCGACCTCGCCGTCGATCTTGAGCACACCGTCGTAGTTGCTGAACATGTGGCCCGCGACCGGCCGGGTGAAGGCGTACTGGGTGTCGGTGTCGACGTTCATCTTCACCACGCCGTAGCGCAGCGAATCGTCGATCTCGGACTTCAGCGAGCCCGAACCGCCGTGGAAGACGAAGTCGAACGGCTGTGCGTCGGCGCCGAGGCCGAGCTTGGCCGCGGCCACCCGCTGCCCCTCGGCCAGCACCTCGGGACGCAGCACCACGTTGCCCGGCTTGTACACACCGTGCACATTGCCGAAGGTGGCCGCGAGCAGGTACTTGCCGTTCTCGCCGGCTCCCAGCGCCTCGATGGTCTTCTCGAAGTCGGCAGGGGAGGTGTAGAGCTTCTCGTCGATGGCGGCCTCGACACCGTCTTCTTCACCGCCGACGACGCCGATCTCCACCTCGAGGATGATGTTGGCGGCCTTGGTGGCCTTCAACAGGTCCTTGGCGATCTCGAGGTTCTCATCGATCGGGATGGCCGAACCGTCCCACATGTGCGACTGGAACAGCGGGTTGCGCCCGGCGTTCACCCGCTCCTGCGAGATCGCGATCAGCGGCCGGACGAATCCGTCCAGCTTGTCCTTGGGGCAGTGGTCGGTGTGCAGCGCGATGGTGACGTCGTACTTGGCCGCCACCACGTGCGCGAACTCGGCCAGCGCGACAGCACCGGTCACCATGTCCTTCACACCCTGGCCGGAACCGAACTCCGAGCCACCGGTGGAGAACTGGATGATGCCGTCGCTACCCGCGTCGGCGAAGCCCTTGATCGCCGCGTTGATCGTCTCCGACGACGTGCAGTTGATCGCGGGGAAGGCAAAGGAGTTCGCTTTGGCCCGACCGAGCATCTCGGCGTAGACCTCCGGAGTCGCGATGGGCACTGTGAAGACCTCCGTTTTGTGCGGCAAAAAGACGATTTTGTCAGCCCCACCCTAAGCCAGCAGGCTTTCCGCCGATATCAGGGGATCATTGCGCCATTTCGCTGCCTCCTCCGCGCCTTGACCGGGGCAGGCTCGAGCCGGATCGCGCCTGCCCCGGAGTCGCTCCGTGGTTACGCTTCGCTGCCTCCTCCGCGCCTTGACCGGGGCAGGCGGGGGATGACCCGGTACTGTGGGCCGGGTGATTGCGCTCGCAGCCTCCGACGCGGTGACAAGCAACCTTGCCTTGACTCAGTTGCTCGATCCGATGTATCTGCTCACCGAGTCCTGGCTGCGGCACGCCGTCCTCCCGGCCATCCTGGTCATCGTCTTCATCGAGACCGGTCTGCTGTTCCCGCTGCTGCCCGGCGACTCGCTGCTGTTCACCGGTGGCCTGCTGGCCGCGCAACCGGATCCGCCGGTGTCGATCTGGGTGCTGGTGCCCGCCGTCACCTTCATCGCCTTCGCCGGTGACCAGTCCGGCTATTGGATAGGCCGGGCCATCGGGCCAGCGCTGTTCCAGAAGGAAGACAGCCGCTTCTTCAAGAAGCACTACGTCACCGAGACGCACGCGTTCTTCGAAAAACACGGCCCGAAGACCATCATCCTGGCCAGGTTCGTGCCGATCGTGCGTACCTTCATGCCGGTGCTGGCCGGCGTGTCCACGATGAACTACCGCAAGTTCGTCGCCTTCGACATCGTCGGCGCGATCCTGTGGGGCGGCGGCGTGACCGTCCTCGGCTACTTCCTCGGCAATGTCGCGTTCATCCGCGACCACGTCGAGGCGATCTTCCTGCTCATCGTGTTCGTGTCGATCCTGCCCGGCATCATGGCCGTCGCGAAGAAGCTGCTCGGCCGCGGTTCGGCCGAGCAGGTGGATCCCGCCCGTGATGTCGAGCTGACGGCGTCGACGAACGAGACCACGCGCTGATCGCAGTGACGCCGGCGTCCTCCACCCTCGCACTGGGCAGCTTCGAACCGCTGATCTCGGCGGGCCCCGCACTCGTCTGGACGATCGTGCTGACGTTCGTCTTCCTGGAGTGCGCCTTCATCATCGGCCTTTTCCTGCCCGGCGATTCGATGCTGATCACCGCGGGCGTGGTGATGGCCTCGCATGCCTCCGGTGAGGCGCAGGTCTGGGGCCTGTCGCTGGGCACCATGGTCGCGGCCATCGCGGGCAATCAGGTCGGTTACGTCGTCGGCAGCCGCACCGGCCACCATCTGGTGGCCCGCAAGAACGGCCGCTACATCAACACCCGCAACCTCGCCCGGGTCTCCGAGATGCTGCACCGGCACGGCTTCGTCGCGGTGCTCGTCGCCCGCTGGATCCCCTGGGTGCGCACCCTGTGCCCGATGGTGGCCGGCGCGGCGGGCATGGATCACCGCAAATACACCATCGCCAGCACCATCGGCGCCGTGCTCTGGGCCCCGGTCCTGCTGCTCATCGGCTACTACGCCGGCGGCTTCATCCAGCGCGTCCCCTGGCTGATGCCCGCCGTGGTGATCGTGCTCGTCGTCGGCCTGATCATCGGCACGATCCTCGGCATCCGCCAGTACCGCCAGGAGATGGCGCAGCCGGTCGAGGACTTCGACCTGGATGCGGCGGGAATGCCGGAGCACTGAGCGGCCGCGCGTGCCCGGTCCGCTCGTAGGTACCCGACGGACCGGAACAGCACTACGCTCGAGTGCTGGTCAGGGCGTCGAGGCCGATTTCGACCCGAGTTCCCGCGAGGTCGAGGGTCGTCGTGGTCGAGCTGTCCGCCACCAGTACGTGGGGTTCACAACCCCGCCGCGCTCACCATGTGCGCTGCTTCCATCAGCATCCAGCCCGACAACTGCACCGACAGATCGCGTTCGGGCACCTTCGATGACGTCACCGAACCACCCGAGGTGAAGTAGCCCGCGCCGGAACTGCCGCCGGGCAACTGTGCCGGTTTGCTCCAGTCGTGGCCGAACAGCGGTTCGCCTTCGACTTCGAGCCGGTTCGCCCACGCGGCCTTCGCCGAGGACAGCACGATCGAGGCCGCGCAGCGGCGGTCGGCTTCCTGTTCGGCGTCGTCGCCGGGCAGCATCAGGGCCACCAGGGCGAGATAGCGGATCAGGATGCCGTTGAACAGGCCGCCGTCACCGCCGCCACCGCCCTGGACGACGCCGCGCGTGGTCATCCGATCCTCGACAGCGGTGAGCAGGCGATGGACTCTCGCGAGATGTTTCGCCTCGCCGGTGTGCACGGCGAGTTCGGTCTCCACACCGAGCACGACGCCCTGACAGTAGGTGAACACCGGGCGCTCGATCTCGCCGGAGGGCAGGTGGATGCCGTCGAGGATCAGGCCGGTTTCGGGGTCGCGCAGGGTGGCGTCGAGCCAGTCGGCCATCTCGGCGGCGCGTTCGTGGCGGCCGAGCCGCAGCAAGGCGATGGCGGCCGGGCCGTTGGCGGGCGCGTTGAAGTAGTCGGCGCCCACCCGCCACGGGATGCCGCCGCCGGTGTCGGGATCCCAGGATTCGTAGAGTTCCTTCTCCAATGCGAGCAGCGCGCCCGCCGCGTCGGCGTCGTGGGTGCGCTGCGCGCGTTCCAAAGCGATGGCCAGCCACGCCATGTCGTCGTAGTAGCGGTTGGTCCAGCCGGTGATGTTGCGCAGCCGGTGCGAGCGGGCGAGCGCGCTGATGCGCTTGCGGCGCGCGGGGGTCGGCACGCGGGTGGCGGCATCGACGGCGCAGTCGATCAGATGCGCTTGCCACCAGTAATGCCAGGACAGGAACAGCCGCTCACGTTTGGTGGCGGGCCAGCCGACCACGCCGAGGGTGGTACCGGGCAATCCCCACAGCGGGCGTAGATGCCGGGAGATGATCGCCGATTCGGCCATATCGGCGCGTTCGGACCACAACGCGGGCGTCGGCTCGCTGAATTCCCCCTGACGCCGTGCGTCCCTCCGCGTGGTCATAGCTCAATGGTGCCAGGTCGGCACCGGGTTTCGCCGCCCAATTGTTACCAGGCTGTGGTCAGATCGGCATGTTGCCGGATCCACGCGTGCATGGCGATGCCCGCGGCCACGCCGGCATTGATGCTGCGGGTGGATCCGAACTGCGCGATCGACACCGTCAGCGTCGCGGCGTCGCGGGCATGATCGGTGACCCCGGGTCCCTCCTGCCCGAACAGCAGCAGGCACCGTCGCGGCAGCCGAACCGTTTCCAGCGGAACCGATCCGGGCACATTATCGACCGCGACGACGGTGAGATCCTCGCGCCGTGCGAATTCCAGCAGCGCCGCGATATCGGTGTGATGCTCGATGTGCTGATAGCGGTCGGTGACCATGGCGCCGCGCCGATTCCAGCGCCGCCTGCCGACGATGTGCACCGCCGCGGCGGCGAACGCGTTGGCGGTGCGGACGACGGTGCCGATGTTCGCGTCGTGCCCGAAGTTCTCGATCGCGACGTGGAAGGGATGCCTGCGCGCATCGATGTCGGCGACGATCGCCTCGCGCGTCCAATACCGGTAGGCGTCCACCACATTGCGGCGATCGCCTTCGGCGAGCAGCACCGGGTCCAGTCGTGGATCCTGCGGTGGCTGCCCGCCGAACTCCTCCGCCCACGGGCCGACGCCATGCGGATGCTCGCCCCATTCGGTGGGGCCGGGGAGCTGTTCCGGCACGTCCGGCACGAGATCGGTCACGCCGTCGATGCTAATTCCCGAGGTGGGAGCCCCCGAGCCCGGCAGGGCGAACTAGGCCGAGACGCCGATCGCGATGACGACGATGATGATGTACAGAATGAAAAAGACGATCGAGATGATCAGCAGGATCGACGAGATCATCCCGCAGATGTAGCCCGCCTTGACGTTCCCCCGACCCCCGATCATTCCCCCGGAAGCATCGATCTCGGCCAGCGCCTTCTTGCCCATCGACCACGCGAACGGGCCGAGGATGCCGCACATCACCAGGCTGAGGATGCCGAGCACGAGAATGGTCGTGGCCTGCGGATGATCCTGCTGCGGCCCGTAACCGTAGGGCTGTGCGTAGCCGTAGGGCTGCGGCGCGCCATAGGGCTGTGACGGGTAGGGCTGTGACGAGTAAGGCTGTGACGGGTAGGGCTGAGAAGCGTGCGGCTGCGAGCCATACGGGTCTTTGCCGAGGTCCGGCGGCGGGTAAGTCATGCCGGTGATGTTATCGGTGCCGCGGCTTCCCGTCGCCTGGCAGCGAGCACCGAAGTGGTGGTGGCGGCGACGAATGGGCGCATGCACACCGGGTGATGGGCGAGGATGGTAGTGCGAGCTACACCATCGACCCGGTGGTCAGCGCCCTCGATCGGGCCATCCGCCTCGACAACCATGGAGCTCATGACCGATTCTTCCGTCACTCAGACGCTGGTGCTCGACACACCGGCCACCGAGGAGCCGACCGGGATGCGCGTGCTGCGCGCTGTGCTCCGTGCGCCCTTCACCGCACGGACCTGGAAAGAACTCGCCTATCTGATCCTGGCGTTGCTGCTCGGCATGCTCGGGACGGGCTATGTGTACCTGGCCGGCGGCCTCGGCGTCTTCGTGGCACTGACCATCATCGGGATCCCGGTGCTCGCGCTGGTGATTCTCGGCGGCAGGCTCTGGGGCCACGTCTACCGTGCGCTGGTGCGTGACCTGCTCGGCACACCGCTGGACCCGCCGCCGCCGTTCGCCCCGGCCTCCGGTCTGTTCGGATTCTTGAAGGCGGCGTTCACCGATATGCCGAGCTGGCGGGCGCTGGCATTCGTGGTGGTGCAGTCGATCGTCGGGATGGTCGGCGGGTATTTCCTGCTGATCGCGACCGCGATGATCGGGTTCACCGCGATCTCACCGCTGCCGTGGTACCTGTTCACCCCGACCAATATCGACGAGAACGGCGTAGAGCGGCATTCGCTGGCCCAGTTCGGCGACTTCTACATCGACACCTGGCCTCGGGTGCTCGGGTTCGCGGCGCTCGGCGTGCTCGGCTGCTTCGCGCTGCCGTGGCTGTTCCGGGTGGTCTGCCTGGTGCATCGGCAGCTGGCGATCTGGCTGCTCGCGCCGACCGCGCGGGACCGACGGCTGGCCGATCTGCAAGAAAGCAGGCGGGTGGCGGTCGAGGATTCCGCGGCCACACTGCGCAGGCTCGAACGCGATCTGCACGACGGCACCCAGGCACGGCTGGTCACCATCGCGATGGCGCTCGGCCGGGCCGAGGAGCGGCTCAGCCACGGCGCCGACGCCAGCGACCTGATCGCCGACGCGCACGCTGGCACCAAGGAAGCGCTGGCCGAGCTGCGCGAACTGGTGCGCGGAATCCATCCGCCCGCTTTGGAATTGGGCCTCGAGCCGGCGCTGGAGACGCTGGCGGCGCGCTGCTCGGTGCCGGTGGAGCTGCGGGTGCATCTGCCGGTGCGGCCGCACCCGGCGATCGAGGCCATCGCCTACTTCTCCGTCGCCGAACTGCTGACCAATGTGGTGAAACACGCCGGTGCGACCCATGCGTGGGTGTCGGTGCTGCCCTCGGGTGATGATGCGCTGGTGGTTTCGGTCCGGGACAACGGCAGCGGCGGTGTGCTGCAACCGATTCCGGGCGAGCCGGTGGCAGGCAGCGGGCTGGCCGGGCTGGCGGCGCGGGCCGCGAGCGTGGACGGCGGCCTCACCGTCGACAGTCCCGTCGGCGGGCCGACCGTCGTCACCATCACCCTGCCGACAGCGGGCCCGCGATGAGTACCGGGGCCGCCCAACCGGATTCGCTGCGCGTGGTGATCGCCGAGGACAGCGCCATCCTCCGCGACGGACTGGCCGGGCTGCTCGCCGAACGCGGGCATCAGGTGGTGGCGATGGTCGGCGACGCGACGAACCTGTCCGAGGTGGTGGCCGAACACGCACCCGACGTCGCCGTGGTCGACGTCCGGATGCCACCGACCTACACCGACGAGGGCTTGCTCGCCGCCATCGAACTACGCCGCAAATTCCCGCTCACCGGCGTGCTCGTGTTCTCCCAATGGGTGGAGACCCGCTACGCCACCGAATTGCTCGCCGCCGGTGCGAACGGCGTCGGCTACCTGCTCAAAGACCGGGTCGCCGACGTCCGCGAATTCATGGAAGCCCTCGACCGCGTCGCCACCGGCGGCACCGCACTCGACCCCGAGGTGGTGAGCCAACTGATGGGCGCATCCCGCCAGCAACAGGCCCTCGACCGGCTCACCCCGCGCGAGCGCGAAGTGCTCGAGCTGATGGCCCAGGGCCTCACCAACGCCGCCATCGCCCGCTCCCTGACCGTCACCGAACGGGCGGTCGAGAAGCACATCGGCAATATCTTCACCAAGCTCGATCTGCCGCCCTCGGACACGCATCACCGCAGGGTGATGGCGGTGCTGCGGTTGCGGAGGTAGCTACGGCACGCTCCGTCGAGTGCCCGCAGTACGTCGCCACAATCGGCGAACTCAGCTCAACCGGTAGGCGAGCTTGGCGAACTGCCCCATCTGCTCGACCTCGACCAACCGCATTCGGTCCGAGAGGATTCGGCGCGGCAGGAGTGGGGCGCCGGACCCGAGGGTGACCGGGGTGATGCCGACGATCACCTCGTCGAGTAGGCCGGCGTCGGCGAACTGACCGGCGAGTTCGCCGCCGCCGACTATCCAGATATCGCGGTCGGCTGCGGCTGTGGTCATCTGGGCGTGGACAGGGCGGACGTCGCCCGAAACGAATCGGAGGTTCGCTCCGGGGATCGGGGGCAGATCGCGGTGGGTGAATACCCAGCACGGGCGGTCACCGTAGTTATCCGGCCAGTATTCGGGTGGGTTGTTGGCTGCCATCCATTCGTAGGTTGTCGCGCCCATGCACATGGCGCCGACGCCGCGCAGGAACTCGTCGATGTCGCTGGTCGCAGTATCGGCGTCGGCTATGGCCAGCAGCCAATCCAGGGAGTTGTTCTGGTCGGCGATGTAGCCGTCGAGGCTGGTGGCGGTGTAATAGCGGGTCGTCATGGTGTCCGATCCTGGCACCGAACCCTGCCATCTTCTGTCAAGTTATGCCCGACCTGCCTCCCGACGGCGGCTATTCGCAGGCGATTCCGTCGTTGTCGCGATCGAGGTGCGGTGCGTAGCCGGGATCACCGCGGTGCAGGGGTGCCGCGCCGGCGTCGCGGGCGGCGTCACAGTTCTTGTAGTAGACACCAGGCGCGGGTGCCCCGGGCGCAGGCCGGGCGGGCGGGCAGAACTGGGCCGAGCCGGAGTTGCAGAGCAGGTCGGTGAGTGGATCGGCGGATGCTGCGGGTGCCGCAACGAGCAAGGCGGAGGCGGCGAGCACCCCTGCGGCAGCTGCACCCAGAGCATGTGCCGGACGATGAATCGAGAGTTTCATGTGGACTTCCTGATGTCGGGCAGGAGAAGAACCCCCTGGCCACAAGCCATTTCTTGGTTCCGGAGCGACCCGGGACGGAGGCTCCCCCCGACAGGAGACGACCGTGAGCCCACGGTAGCAATGACCCGTGGGCAACGGCAGGCAAATTACGGAAAATCGACCTATAAATTCCGTGCAGCGGGAACCGGGGCGGGTGTCGTCGCGTCGGCGATCGCCTGGGTGTCCCAGTAGAACGGACGGATCTCGGCGATGCGCGAATTCTCCATGCGCAGGGTTTGCAGGATCGGGAAGTCGAGTTCACGGCCGGTGGCGCGGGCTCGGGCGTGGATTCTGGTGTGGACCACGGCGGTGCTGCCGATGGCGAGGAACTGCTGGTCGAGGAGGTCGAAAACCTCCCAGACGGCGCTCATGGCGGTGAAGAAGCGTTCGAGGCCGGCGTGGCCGCGCCAGATTCCGCCGTACGGGAGGGCGTCGGCCTGGTAGAGGACGACGTCCGGGGAGAAGTACGGCGCAAGGGTGGCGAAGGAGGCTCGGCCCGGGCCGCCTGCCGCGAGATAGCGGGCTTCGGCGGCGTACATGCCGGTGAGGACGTCGAGCGTGGTCGGGTCGGACATGCATCCGAGCATGTCGCCGGATGACCGCCGACGCTGGCGGCAAACGGACGTCGCATCCGGTCGGCGAGGTTCGGCCGATGCCGCGGCCGGCCGCTTCAGGAGGTGCCGCCGGCAAACCAGCGGCTTCCGGTTACGGCGCAGCTCACGGGCCTATCCTGGATGCGTGGGGTGATGGTGATGGACCACGTACGCGTGCTGCGAGTGGTGCTCGGGGTGACGGCCGGGTACTTGATCCTGCTCGCGGTGTGGCTGGGGTGGGTGGTGCAGCATACGCCGGACGGGACCGTCCCGTTCCAGATCATGGCGCTGGTCGGGATCTTCGGGTCGGGCATCGGGATCGGGCTGATGTGGGTGGAGCGGCCGTCGAAGGCGGATCGCCGGCTGGCCCGGCACGGTATCGAGGGGTGGGCTCGGGTGGAGCATGTGCGGCCGTTGGCGTGGACCGATCATCACAGTGAGCTGACCGAGTTGGATCTGGAGTTCACCGTGCCGGGAGCCGAAAGTTACCGGGGCACAGTTGTGTACGACGTGACACCGGCCGACAAGGAACGGCTGGCGATCGGGGAGGTGATCTCGATCCGGGTGGATCCGGAGAACCGGGATCGGGTGCTGTTCTGCCTGTGAGCGAGGCCGGCCGGAATCAATGCCGCCGACCGAATCGGTTGCGCGAGTTCAGTTCCGCCGCTCGTGCGCCTTCGGATCCGCGAGCAGATACTGCGCCGCACCATACGTCGCGAGGATGACGCCCTCGGTCACTCGCCGCGCACGCGCACTCCGCGCGAACACACGCCGCAGCACGATCAGCCCGTCGGACACGGTGAACAGCAACGCCCCCAGACCGAGGCGGCTGCGCGGGTCCGCGTTCGGGATATTCAGCCCGGCAACGTTTTCCGCACCCGGCGCCAGCCCCGGATCGGAGGCGAGCACCGCGGCGGTGCCGAGCGTCGCCCCGTAGGCGGTGAGCGGGGCCGCGATCGCGGGCGCCTTGGCACGCAACAACGCAGCGGCACCGATCCACGCCAGCACCCTCGGCACCGCGACGGCCGGAACCGGCCGCGCACCATATCGCCACCACAGCGACGCGTATCCGGCCTGCATGACCGCGAACGACGACGCACCCGCGATCAGCCTGCGGTCGTCATCCGGGTCGATGAGCAGCACGTCGCCGACGGTGGCGGCGCCGAGCGAACTCAGCAGCACGGTCCGGTCGGTGGGATCGAGTTCAGCGGAACTGCGCGCGACGTCGGCCGCCAGCAGCGGCATCATCAGCGGCTTGGCCACCCACTGGAGCTTGTCACGACCGGTGAGCGCGCCGAACACCGTGACGGCGGTGGCGGCCAGATACCCGGCGCGGAACGGGCGCATACCGTCAGAAGCTCGGCTCGGCGGGCTTCGGCGGCAGGGTGACGACCTGCCCGGCATAGCTGAGCCCGGCACCGAAGCCGAGCAGCAGCGCCAGCTGACCGCCCTTGGCCTTGCCGGTGACCAGCATTTCCTCCATGGCCAGCGGAATCGACGCGGCCGAGGTGTTGCCGGTGTTCTCGATGTCGTTGGCCATCGGGATGTCCTCGGCCAGGCCGAGGTTCTTCTTCATCAGCTCGTTGATGCGGGCATTGGCCTGGTGCGGGACGAACACCTCGATGTCCTCCTTGGACACCCCGGATTCCTCCAGCGCGGCCGACAGCGCACGGGGCAACGTCACCGCGGCCCAGCGGAAGACCTTCGGGCCCTCCATGCGCAGCGACATCCGCCCGATCGGCTCGACCGCGGGATCGGTGCCCTGCAAAGCCTGAGCCTTGTTCATGAATTCCAGGAAGTCGACGTCCTGGGCGATGGCCTCGGCGTTCTCGCCGTCGCTGCCCCACACCGTCGGGGAGATACCGTTCTCCTCGCTCGGCCCGACGACGACCGCGCCCGCGCCGTCACCGAAGATCATCGCGGTGCCGCGATCGGTCGGGTCGAGGCCGACGGTCATCGTCTCGGCACCGATGACCAGCACGTATTCGGCCGAACCGGCGCGGATCAGGTCGGCGGCGACACCGAGGCCGTAGCCGAAACCGCCGCAGCCGGAGGTGAGGTCGAAGGCGGGGATGCCGTTGATGCCGAGGTCGGCGGCAATGGTGGGCGCGCCGTGCGGGGTGAGCTTGAGCCAGCTGGAGGTGCACAGGATCAGCGCGCCGATCTTGGAGCGGTCGATGCCGGTGTTGTTCAGCGCGCGATCACCGGCGGCGGCGGCGATCGAACGCAGCGTTTCGTCGCCGCTGATCCAGCGACGGTTGCGGATGCCGGTGCGCTCGTAGATCCACTGATCGGTGGAGTCGAGGACCTCGCACACCTCGTCATTGCTGACCACGCGCTGCGGCCGGTAAGCACCGATACCGAGCATCGCGACATTGTCGCGGCCCTTCTTGACTGCAATGCTCACCACGGCGACTCACACGACCCTTCAACTACCGAATAAATCAGCACCAGGCTAGCGGAGGGCAACTACTCAGCCCAGAGCCAGATCCTTCAGCCCGAGAATCGAGCGGTACTCCAGCCCCTCGGCGGCAATGACCTGATCGGCGCCGGTCTCCCGGTCCACCACGGTCGCCACGCCGACGACGGTCGCGCCGGCCTCACGCAGCGCGCGCACGGCGGTGAGGGGCGAGTTACCGGTGGTGGTGGTGTCCTCGACGACCAGCACCCGCTTGCCGACGATGTCGGGGCCTTCGATCTGGCGCTGCATGCCGTGGGTCTTGGCGGCCTTGCGGACCACGAACGCGTCGATCGGACGGCCGGGGGCGTGCATCACGGCCAGCGCCACCGGGTCGGCGCCCATGGTGAGCCCGCCGACGGCGTCGAAATCCCAGTCGGCAACCAGCTCGCGCAACAGTTTGCCGATCAGCGGGCCGGCCTGGTGGTGCAGCGTCGCGCGACGCAGGTCGACGTAGTAGTCGGCCTCTTTACCCGAGGACAGCGTCACCTTGCCGTGCACGACGGCGAGTTCGCGCACCAGCGCCGCCAAACTGTCCCGGTCGGTTGTTGCCTGATCGATCATCTGAGTCCTTCCGCGTGTGTTCAACGAGTCGCGTCACAGCGGTTTCGGCGAAGTCCGCCCGCCAGCACCTGCGCGTCAAGGGTACGGCGTGCGCTGTCGGCGCTGAGCAGAGCGGGTTACTTCGGCACCGGACCCTGATATGGGCGGAATCCGGGGTGGAACGGGCCGCCGGGTAGCTGCGGCGCGTCGTCGTCGGAGGCGGGGGCGCGGAAGTCGCCGGGGCGGCTGCTGCGGTCGACGGATTCGATGCGTTCGGCGACCCGCTCCTCCCGCGCGGCCGGGCGGGCGTCGGGGACGACGGCCAGGCTGGGGCGGCGGGCGGACGGCGG
>NZ_JAAGVC010000052.1:14924-31503 GCF_010858045.1 Nocardia cyriacigeorgica | reverse complement strand
CTGGACAAACTCGAATCCATCCCCGGCTGGCGGGCCGATCTCAGCGTGCCTCCGGTATGGCCGAGGCCGCGCCCGGACAGCTGCGGCACCGCGGCACCACAGGCCGCGACCAGCGGTGCCAGCGGCAAGGTGATCTTGTCGCCGATGCCCCCGGTGGAGTGCTTGTCCACGGTGGGCCGGGGCAGATCGGTGAAGTCCATACGCCGGCCGGAGGCGATCATCGCCGCGGTCCAGCGCGCCGTCTCCCGCCGCGTCATCCCGCGCAACAGCACCGCCATCGCCAGCGCCGCCATCTGCTCATCGGCCACCTCGCCCCGGGTGAAGGCATCGATCACCCAGTCGATCTGCTCATCCGACAGCTGCCCTCCGTCGCGTTTGGTGGTGATGATCGAAACCGCGTCCAGTGCCGTCATGCTCGTCAGTCTCGCAGCCACAGCGCCGGACCACAGCCCGACTCGCGTCTGCCCGCCCGCGGGCCGCCATCCGCTCACATCGGTCCGCCGGGCACCCGCTGCCATCCGGCACCGGACGCCGCAAGCCCCCTGGAAACCACCACGCGAGACGGCCCGCTCGACGGCCTCCGGCAGGCACGGCAGCCGCGAGACGAAGCGCACCTGATCGGCCAGGGCCCATTCGGCCGCCGAACCGAATCAGCGCTGCCCGGCGTCCAGATCGTCCGGGCCGAAGGCGTCCGGCAGCAGCGCGCCGAGCCGGACCGGGCCCCGCCGATGATCCACCAGCAACTCCGCACCGCCGAACTCGTAGAGCACCTGACGGCAGCGTCCGCACGGCATCAGGATTTCGCCCCGGGAATCGGTCACCGATACCGCCAGTAAGCGGCCCCCACCGGTGCTTTGAAAGTTACCGACGAGTACACATTCGGCACAGAGGCCCAGGCCGTATGAGACATTTTCCACATTGCAACCGCTCACAATTCGGCCGTCGGCACAGAGAGCCGCCGCACCGACCGGAAACCGCGAGTACGGCGCATACGCTTTGCACATTACTCCAATTGCATTGTCACGCAGGAGTTTCCAGTCGATTTCGGTCATCCCGAACTCCCCTCGAACGGGCCGCACCAGGGCATGGACGAACCACCGCACAACCCCTCACCCACCGGGAAAGGTAACCCTAACCTACCGGAAATGCACGCAACGCGCGGCACTCCGAATTAGTTCCGCGATTCGGAGAGGATTAGAGTCCAACAACAGATCGGTTCAGGTTCCCGGCGGCGGGCCGGAGCGCAGCCACAAGCGAAAAACTCCTGGTGGCCGCGAGCTGGTTTGCACCGGATTTCCGGCTCGAAGCGCCGGCGTCGGATCTGCGACCGGGTCCATCAACGACGTTGGAGGCACCGCACTCTATGACCACGATAGAAGCTCCGGCTCAGCCGAAGCGGAAGACGCTGTACCGAGGCGACCCCGGAATGTGGTCCTGGGCGCTGCACCGGATCACCGGTGTGACCGTCTTTTTCTTCCTCTTCGTGCACGTCCTGGACACCGCCCTGGTGCGCGTCAGCCCCGCCACCTACGACGACGCGATCGCGACCTACAAGACCCCGATCGTCGCCCTCATGGAGATGGGCCTGGTCTTCTGCGTACTGTTCCACGCGCTCAACGGTGTGCGAGTGATCCTGGTGGACTTCTGGTCCAAGGGTCCCCGCTACCAGCGCCAGATGCTCTGGGGCATCCTCGGCCTGCTGGTCGTGCTACTCGTGCCCGCTGTCGGTCGGATGTTCTACCTACTGTTCACGGAGCACTGATAATCCATGAGTGAGCGAAGCGAGCGAATCATGAACACAGCCGCCTGTGCGGTCATGTCAGCGCCGAGCGTCAGCGAGGTGCTGGCATGAGCGCACCTGTACTCGGCAAGTCGTATGACCGCCCGGCGAGCCTGGATCTGCCCCGCTCCCCGCGCGCTCGCGCCAACAGCAACTTCGAGAAGTACGCGTGGCTGTTCATGCGCTTCTCCGGCCTGGCACTGATCGTGCTCGTCCTCGGCCACATGTCGATCATGCTGCTGCTCGACGGCGGCGTGAAGCGGCTCAACTTCGCCTTCGTGGCCGGCCGCTGGTCCAGCCCGTTCTGGCAGATCTGGGACCTGGCCATGCTGTGGCTGGCCCAGCTGCACGGCGGCAACGGGCTGCGCACCGTGATCGCGGACTACTCCCGCAAGGACTCGACCCGCTTCTGGCTGAACACGCTGCTGGTGCTGTCGATGATCCTGGTCATGGGCGTCGGCACCTACGTCATCTTCACCTTCGACCCCAACATCAGTTAGGAACAGGCCACCTCCGATGAGTGAATCCCGGATTCAGGAGCACCGCTACGACGTCGTCATCGTCGGCGCCGGTGGCGCGGGTATGCGTGCGGCGATCGAGGCCGGGCCCCGGGCGCGCACCGCGGTGCTGACCAAGCTGTACCCCACCCGCAGCCACACCGGCGCGGCGCAGGGCGGCATGTGCGCGGCGCTGGCCAACGTCGAAGAGGACAACTGGGAGTGGCACACCTTCGACACGGTCAAGGGCGGCGACTACATCGTCGACCAGGACGCCGCCGAGATCATGGCCAAGGAGGCCATCGACGCGGTGCTCGACCTGGAGAAGATGGGTCTGCCGTTCAACCGCACCCCCGAGGGCAAGATCGACCAGCGCCGTTTCGGTGGCCACACCCGCGATCACGGTAAGGCCCCGGTCCGCCGGGCCTGCTACGCCGCCGACCGCACCGGCCACATGATCCTGCAGACGCTGTACCAGAACTGCGTCAAGCACGACGTCGAGTTCTTCAACGAGTTCTACGCCCTCGACCTGGTGCTCACCGAGACCGAGCGCGGTCCGGTGGCCACCGGCATCGTCGCCTACGAACTCGCCACCGGTGACCTGCACGTCTTCCACGCCAAGTCGATCGTGTTCGCCACCGGCGGCTCCGGCCGGATGTACAAGACCACCTCGAACGCGCACACCCTGACCGGCGACGGCATGGCCATCGTCTTCCGCAAGGGCCTGCCGCTCGAGGACATGGAGTTCCACCAGTTCCACCCGACAGGCCTGGCCGGCCTCGGCATCCTCATCTCCGAGGCGGTCCGCGGCGAAGGCGGCATCCTGCGCAACGCCGACGGCGAGCGCTTCATGGAACGCTATGCCCCCACCATCAAGGACCTCGCGCCGCGCGACATCGTCGCCCGCTCGATGGTGCTCGAGGTGCTCGAAGGCCGCGGCGCCGGGCCGAACAAGGATTACGTCTACATCGACGTGACCCACCTCGGCGAGGACGTGCTCGAGGAGAAGCTGCCCGACATCACCGAGTTCTCCCGCACCTACCTCGGTGTTGACCCGGTGAAGGAACTGGTGCCGGTGTTCCCGACCTGCCACTACGTGATGGGCGGCATCCCGACCCGGATCCGCGGCGAAGTGCTGCGCAACAACACCGACATCGTGCCCGGCCTGTACGCCGCCGGCGAATGCGCCTGCGTCTCGGTGCACGGCGCCAACCGCCTCGGCACCAACTCGCTGCTCGACATCAACGTCTTCGGCCGTCGCGCGGGTATCGCCGCCGCCGAATACGCCGAGCGCACCGAGTTCGTCGACATGCCGGAGAACCCGGCCAAGATGGTGCAGGACTGGCTCGCGCTGATCCTGTCCGACCACGGCAACGAGCGGGTGGCCGACATCCGCACCGAACTGCAGCGGTCGATGGACAACAACGCGTCGGTGTTCCGCACCGAGGACACGCTCAAGCAGGCCCTCACCGATATCCACGCGCTCAAGGAGCGGTACTCGCGGATCACGGTGCAGGACAAGGGCAAGCGCTACAACAGCGATCTGCTCGAGGCCGTCGAACTCGGCTTCCTGCTGGAGCTGGCAGAGGTCACCGTCGTCGGCGCGCTCAACCGCAAGGAATCGCGCGGCGGCCACGCCCGCGAGGACTACCCGGATCGCGACGACGTGAACTTCATGCGCCACACCATGGCCTACAAGGAGGGCACGGACCTGCTGTCCGACATCCGCCTCGATTTCAAGCCGGTGGTGCAGACCCGCTACGAGCCGATGGAGCGTAAGTACTGATGACTGCTGTTGCCGAAGCACCCTCTTCGCAGAAGCCGGCTCCGGTGCCCGAGGGTTCGACCATGATCACCGTGAAGGTGGCCAGGTTCAACCCGGAGGACGACAAGGGCGCGCACTGGGAGTCGTTCCAGGTGCCGGTCCTGCCGACCGACCGCTTCCTGAACGTGCTCATCTACATCAAGTCCTACCTGGACGGCACCCTCACCTTCCGGCGTTCCTGCGCCCACGGTGTGTGCGGTTCCGACGCCATGCGGATCAACGGTGTGAACCGGCTGGCCTGCAAGGTGCTGATGAAGGACATGCTGCCCAAGAACGGCAAGTCCATCACCGTCTCCGTCGAGCCGATCCGCGGCCTGCCCGTGGAGAAGGACCTCATCGTCGACATGGAGCCGTTCTTCGACGCGTTCCGCGCGGTGAAGCCGTACCTGATCACCACAGGTAACGAGCCCACCCACGAGCGCATCCAGAGCCAGGCCGACCGCGCCCGGTTCGACGACACCACCAAGTGCATCCTGTGCGCCTGCTGCACCACGTCCTGCCCGGTGTACTGGCATGACGGCAGCTACTTCGGCCCGGCCGCGATCGTGAACGCCCACCGCTTCATCTTCGACAGCCGCGACGAAGGCGCCCGCGAACGCCTCGACATCCTCAACGACGTCGAAGGCGTCTGGCGCTGCCGCACCACCTTCAACTGCACCGACGCCTGCCCCCGCGGCATCGAGGTCACCAAGGCCATCCAAGAAGTCAAGCGGGCCCTGCTGTTCGCCCGCTGAGCTCCCCGGATCCCACCGGATCCACCGGCTGATCGAAGGCCGCCTTCCCCAAACGGGAAGGCGGCCTTCGTCGTTCGCTTGCCCACCCGGCGATGATCAGAAGCCGAGCTGGATCGCGTCCGGACCCTGCATCACCTTCTCCAACTTCCCGATCTGCTCGGCTGCCGCCACCGAAAGAACGATGAACCAGAAGAACAATTTGGCGGCCTGCCGGATCGAGGTATACACCCAGTCCCAGGTCCGGTGCACCGGCGCCTGTCCGGTTGCCGTTTCCCAGATCCCCCAGCGCACCACCGACCAAGCGAGCACGAATGTGAAAGTCGCTGCGTAGCTGTGCCATGACGCGGGATCATGGTTGCGCCACACCGCAATACCGACCAACGTGAGCCCCGTCGCCACGAGCACCGCGACCGTTCGGGTAGCCCAGATGACCTGCAATACCTGGTCCGACACACCGATTCGGGCCGACCGGCCGGCGGCACCGGCGAAGACCGTACGGATATCGACCGATCCGGTGTCGCGTAGTTGATCACGCAGCTTGCGGAGATCGTCGCGGCGCTCGTTCCACCATGTCCGCGCGGATCCGATCGCATTCCTCGGTGGGCGGGCGAAACCGCGGTAGTAGAGCAGTCCCCGCACCTGTGAACGGTCCCGGAGAAATCCACGACCACGGATGTCGTCCCGCTCGATGCGCTGACCACGACGCATGGTCTGCCACCGATGCAATTTCTGCACCACACGTCCCCTGCTGCGCTCACGGCCGGGCCTGTGGTGATGGCATCGCTTCCACTCCCCGAGTACTCGATTCCGGCACGGATGCCCAGTCGTCGTGAGCGGATAATCGCAGCGCACCGGCTTGGCCGTGCCACGTGACCACCACACGACGACCGCCAGCACCCCCATCACGAATGGGAACACCAGAGCAAAGGCCAGCGGCCACGGCATGCCCCACGGACTGACCTTGTCGAAAAAGTTGGCAACAACCCCCAGCAGGCGTCTGAGGTGATTCATGACCTCGCCCATACAGCGAATCGTACTGATCGCGTCGCCACGTTCCGGCCGATCGTCCGGAAGTCGATCACGCACGGGCACAGCGGTTTCGGCTCGGATACACCCTGCGGCGAACCCTCGCATCCACCAGTCCGGGCCGGAGGCTCTGGAACCGCTGGAGCCCGATCGCGGCTAGCGGGCGGTGGCCAGGCGCGGCGGGGTCTCGTCGTCCATGTCGGCGAAGAAACCGCCGATGACGTCTTCGATCTCGCTGATCGACTCGGCGCAGTAGAGGGTGGGTTGGTAGCGGGTGATGTCGTAGGTGGCGGTGCCCATGGCGGCTATGTCGAGGGGGCGGAGGTCGGCGTGGCGGAACTCTTCGATCTCGCCGTAGGAGGAGAGCAGGCCCGCGCCGTAGCATCGGATTTCGCCGTGTTCGCGAACTACGCCGAACTCCATGGAGAACCAGAAGACGTCGGCGAGGAACTTCAGGGCCTGCTGGGTTTCCAGGCGGGCGACCGCGGTGCCGACGGTTTCGTAGATGGCGGCGAAGCGGGGGCTCGCGATCTGGTTGGCGTGGCCGATCACCTCGTGGATGGCGTCGGGTTCGGGGGTGTAGAGCGGCGCCGAATGATGGCGGATGTATTGGGTGGCATGGAAGATCCGGTCGGCGAAGGAGCCGAAGAACTCACGCAGCGGCACCAGGCCGGCCGCGGGGACGTAGCGGAAACCGGTCAAAGGTCGCAGTGCGGCCGAAACCTCGTCCAGCTGCGGGATACGGTCGGTGGGCAGGGCCAGCCGCGACGCCGCCTCGAGGACCTCGGCGCAGGCGTATTCGCGGTGCTTGCGGGCGAGTTCGGCGGACACGATCCGCCAGACCTGCTGCTCGTCGTCGGTGTATTCGACCCGCGGCACGGCGCCGCCCGGCCGGTAGTCGAGCGCGAGCGCGGCGATCGCGTTGCGCCGGGCCCGGTACTCGGGGTCGTGGACGCCAGGGTGCTCATCGCTCAGGTGCACCGTCACGTCACCGTCACCGGTGCGAGTGACCGGCGAATAGAGCTGTGCTTCGGTGAACATACTTCGATGCAAGCACCACCAGGGCACACTGACAACGAACACACGCTCAACTGCGCAAACTGTCTACATTTACCGTCCTCGGACAGCAGATGCAGACACCGGGGACCGCGTGCGAGCCGTCTCTGCGGCGCCATTCACCGCACATTCGCTCGGTTCATGGCGCAAGATGGCGAATGTACGAAGGAGGACGCATGCCGACCGTGCGGATCGATCTCGACCAGAAACTGCTCGCCGCGGCGGGTGCCATCATGGGCACCTCGACCAGTGCGGCGACCATCAACGAAGCGCTGCGCCGCATAGTGGTGCACGAGCGGCAGCTGCGGCACCTGGAGAAGCTCGCCTCCGGTGCCGGGAGGTCCAGCGCGGATCTGGTCGTCGTCGACAGATAGACCCGCGGCGCAGGGCCGAAATCTGTCGGTGGGTGCTGGCATCATCCGGGGACGTCGAACATCCGGTGCCGCACCGAGGGGGAAAGATGTCGGTCCCGATCGCCCACCTGCCCACAGGTCAGCGTCCGCGTGAGCGGCTGGCCGCGCTCGGCCCGGCCGCACTCTCCGACTGCGAACTACTCGCCCTGCTGCTGCGCAACGGCAGGCGCGGCGAAAGTGCGCTGGAGATGGCGGCCGAGCTGCTCGCCGAACACGGCGGGATCGCCGGGCTGGCCGTGGCGCGCCCCGAGGAGCTCGCCATGCGCTGCGGGGTCGGTGCGGCGAAGGCCGCCTCGATCATCGCCGCCTTCCATCTGGCCAACCGGGCCAGGCACGGCACCACCACCGCATCCTGCCTGCGTGGCGCTGCCGATGTCGCTCGGATCGCGCAGCCGATGTTCGTCGGCGCGAGGGTGGAGCGGCTACTGGTGCTGGTGTGCGATGCGCGTAACCGCTTGCGCCAGCCGGTCTTCGTGGCCGAAGGCGCGATCGACCAGGTGGCGGTCCCGGTGCGGGAAATCCTGAATACCGTGTTGCGTCACGACGGCCGCGCGTTCGCTCTCGCCCACAACCATCCTTCCGGCGATCCGTCGCCGAGCATCGATGATCGGCGCGCGAGCACCCTGCTGATCGAGGCGGCGCGCACGGTCGGCCTGCGCTTTCTCGACCACGTGGTCGTCGCGGGCGAGCAATGGCGTAGTGCCCCAGCGCTTCCGGAGCCCTGACATGCGTCGGAGACGCCCCCGTCACGGAGCGACGGCGACCCCTGCCGCTTTCCGTCGTGCCGCGGCGATTCGTGCACCGATCACCCCGTGGCGCGGCGCGAACAGGTACACCGCCGCGAACGCGACGCCCTGGGTGACCACGATCATCCCGCCCGAGGCGGTATCGAGGTGGTAGCTCAGATACAGCCCGATCACCGCGCACACCGCCGAGACGGTCGGAGCGATGACGAGCATGCGCCCGAACCGGTCGGTCAGCAGGTACGCGGTGGCCCCGGGAATGATCAACATCGCCACCACCAGGATCACGCCGACCGCCTGCAACGCCACCACCGACGTCAACGCCAGCAGCCCGAGCAACCCGGCACCGAGCAGTCGTGGACTCATCCCGATGGCGTGGGCGTGGGTGGGATCGAAGGCGTAGAGCGTGAAGTCGCGTCGTTTGAGCACCAGCGCGGCGAAAACGATCGCGGCCAGGATCGCGATCTGCAGCAGATCCGAACGGCTCACGCCGAGCAGGTTGCCGAAAATGATGTGATTGAGGTCGGTTTGGCTCGGCGTCACCGATACCAGCACCAGACCGAACGCGAAGAGCGTGGTGAACACGATGCCGATGGCGGCGTCTTCCTTCACCCGGCTGGTATCGCGCACCACGCCGATCAACGCCACCGCGAGGAAACCGAAGATCACCGCGCCCACGGCGAACGGCGCGCCGACGATATAGGCCAGCACCACGCCCGGCAGCACCGCGTGCGAGACCGCGTCGCCCATCAGCGACCAGCCGATCAGCACCAGCCAGCACGACAGCACCGCACAGACCACCGCCGCGATCACGCTGGTGGCGAGCGCGCGCACCATGAATTCGTAGCGCAGCGGGTCCACGAAGAAATCGACCAGTTCCATGGTGCTCACCGCTGTCCCATGACGTCGAGACCGAAAGCGAGAGCGAGGCTTTCCGGGCGCAGTGCCTCATCCGGATCGCCGTGCATGAGCACCTTCCGCATGAGCAGCACCGCTTCGTCGGCGAGCCCGGGCAGCGCGTGCAGGTCATGGGTCGACACCAGAACGGTCGCACCGTCGGCTGCCAGTTCCCGCAGCAGTCCGGTGATGGTGGCCTCCGAGCGCTTGTCGACGCCGGCGAACGGTTCGTCCAGCAGCAGCACGGTGGCGCCCTGGGCGATGCCACGGGCGACGAACGCGCGTTTGCGCTGGCCGCCGGAGAGCTGGCCGATCTGCCGGTCGGCGAGTTCGGTGAGTTCGACCCGTTCGAGCGCGTGGTCGACGGCCTCGCGATCACTGCGACGAGCCCGCCGGGTGAATCCCATTCGCCCGTAGCGTCCGGTGGTCACCACATCACGCACCGACAGCGGGAACGACCAGTCGACGTCCTCACTCTGCGGGACATAGCCGACCACGCCGGCTTTGCGGGCCGCCGCGGGTGTGCCGCCGTCGATCCGGACGGTACCGCGATCGGGGGCGATCAGGCCCATGATCGTCTTGAACAGCGTCGATTTGCCGGAACCGTTCATGCCGATGAGCCCGCACACCCGCCCGGGTTCGACGGTCAGGTCGACCGCGTCGAGCGCGAGCACCGAGCCGTAATGGACGGTGACGTCCCGGACGTCGATGGCGGGTCGGTCGCTCATGGCTTGCTCCCGGTGAGTGCCGCGCCGATCAGGTCGGCGTCGTGGCGGATGAGTTCGAGGTAGGTCGGTACCGGGCCGTCGGGTGCGGACAGCGAATCCACGTACAGCACCCCGCCGAAGGTGGCGCCGGTGGCCTCGACGACGCGGCGCATCGGCGCGTCGGAGACGGTGGATTCGCAGAACACGGCGGGCACCTGATTGGCGCGGACGAACTCGATCGCCGAGGTGATCTGCTGCGGGGTGGCCTGCTGTTCGGCGTTGACCGGCCAGATGTATTTCTCGGTCAGGCCCGCGTCGCGGGCGAGGTAGGAGAACGCGCCCTCGCAGGTGACCAGCGCCCGCTGATGCTGCGGCAGCACACTCAGCTCGGCGACGAGCTCATCGTTGACCCGCTGCAACTCGGCCTTGTACGTATCGCCGTTGGCTCGGAAATCGGCGGCGTGGTCCGGATCGAGTTCGCTGAAGGCGGTGACCATGTTGTCGACGTAGGTGCGCACGTTCAGCGGCGACATCCAGGCGTGTGGATTGGGTTTGCCCTGGTAGGCGTCCTCGGTGATGCTCATCGGCGCGACACCCTCGCTGACGGTCACATGCGCCGCCTCGGAATCCTCGACGAACTGGCCGAACCACGCTTCCAGGTTCATCCCGTTGTCCAGGATCAGGTCGGCCTTCGCCGCCTTCTTGATGTCACCCGGCGTCGGTTCGTAGCCGTGGATCTCGGCACCCGGCTTGGTGATCGATGCGACCGTCAGATGTTCGCCCGCCACATTCGCCGCGATGTCGGCGAGCACGGTGAAGGTGGTCAGCACCGTCGGCTTCCCGTCGTCGGCCTCGATCGCACCGCAGCCGGCGGACCCGATCGCCACGGCACATGCGGTGACCAACGCACCGATCCCCGCCAGACCACGAACACCACGCAAGGAACGAACTCTCTCCACTACCAAATAGTAATGTTCGGGTACCCGAAACTTCAAGTTCGGGAAAAGGTAGCTACCCGATGGTCCACCCGCCAGGCACGGTGAATTCCCTCGCGCCCGCTAGGCTCACCCGCGATGAACATGCGGGAACTTCGCCGCCGGGCCGCGGTGGCGGTAGCGGCAATGCTGATGGTCGGTGCGGTGGCGGCGGGCGGCCCTGCGGCAGCGGAGCCCGCCGGGACGACGGGCCCGACGACGACGCCGTTCACCACGCCGAACACCGACAATTGCGCCCAGCGCACCCTGCCGCCGCCGCCGATCGATCTGTCGGAGGTACCGGAGCCCGGGCAGCCGACGCCGAAGCCGCTGCCGGTGCCGGATCCGCCGATCGGCGGGAAGCGGATGGGCGAGTGCGGAGTGGTGGTGCCCGATGGTGCACCCCCGGTGCCCGCCGAGATCTCGGCGACGGCGTGGATGGTGTCGGATATGGACACCGGCGAGGTGCTGGCCGCCAAGGATCCGCACGGACGGTACCGCCCGGCCAGCACGATCAAGGTGCTGCTGGCGACGGTGGCCTTGCGCACACTGGATCTGGATGCCGTCGTCACCGGTACACAGGCCGATGCCGACGTCGACGGCACCCGGGTCGGCATCGGTCCCGGCGGCCGCTACACCAACCGGCAGCTGATGCAGGCGCTGATCATGGCTTCCGGCAATGACGCCGCGCACGCGATCGCCGCCCAGCTCGGCGGTGACGACGCCGCTGTGGCGAAGATGAACGAGCTGGCGAAATCACTGCGCGCCCTCGACACCCGCGCCGCGACGCCGTCGGGGCTCGACGGCCCCGGCATGAGCACCTCGGCCTACGATCTGTCGCTGCTGTTCCGCGAAGCGATGACGATTCCGCTGTTCGCCGAGCTGATCCACACCGAGCAGATCGATTTCCCCGGTTACCCGGCCGACCCGCGCATCCCCGGCGACAAGGACCATCCCGGATTCCCGGTCGGCAATGACAACCATCTGCTCTACAACTACGAGGGCGCGCTCGGCGGTAAGACCGGCTTCACCGATGACGCCAGGCAGACCTTCGTCGCGGCGGCCGAGCGCGACGGCCGCAGGCTGATCGTTACCTTGCTCAAGGCCGACGTGCTGCCGATCCGGCCGTGGGAGCAGGCCGCGCGACTGCTGGATTACGGGTTCGCGCTCGAATCCGGCGAGTCGGTGGGCAGTCTGCCCGGTGCGGACACCGAAAGCGCCCCGACGGGTGTCGCGCTCGCCGCGCCGCCGCAGGGTTCGGAGGTCGGGCACCTGGCGCAACCACCGGGCGGCCCGGACCGCGACGATCTACGGTGGGTGCTGGTTGTCGGCGGCTCGATCATGGTGCTGGTGCTGCTCGTCGGCGCCCGCCGAATCACCCGGCGGCGCTGAACCTTTCGCCCACCCCGCGCCACTGCGTTCCGCCGAGGCCTCCGCCGACCGCCCGCGCCGGACCCTACCGCCGGCGCCGCCGCAACAGCGAAAGCCCCAGCGCGGCAACCGCACCGGCCCCGAAATACGTCGCCCCGCTACCGAACCGCCCGGCATCCTGCATCCGCGGCCGGATCACCGCCGGCCCCGGCACCGGCACCTCGGCTTCGGGTTCGTTCTCCGCGGCGGTGGCGGCCCACGCGGTCGCGAACAGCACGATCCGATAGGTGATGTAGCTGAACACCATCAGACCGATCACCGAACCGAACGCCGCGCCGGCCGGGCTGCTCATCACCGATTGCAGATAGATCGAGGCGATCATCTTGAACACCTCGAACGCCACCGCGGCCAGCGCCGCCGCCTTGGCCGCGCTGGCCAGCGTGACCTTCTCCCTCGGCAATCGCGCGATCATCCACGCGAACACCGCCCAGGACGCCAGCAGCGCGAGCAGCGTCGACAACAGCCACAGCACGAACCGCGCACCGGGCACGTCCCGGAGCCCGACCAGCTCGAGCAGTTGCGCACCCAGCCCACTGGAGGCCAGGCCCGACAGACCGAGCGACACCACGAACGCCAGCGCCAGACCGATCAGCGCACCGAGGTCGTTGATCTTGGTGACGATCCAGTTGCCGTCCTCGGTCTTCTGCTCCCACTGCTCGGTCAACGCGGCGCGCAGGTTCGCCATCCAGCCCAGACCGGTGTACAGACCGGTCAGCAGGCCGAGGACGCCGACCGCGGTGCGCGATCTGATGGCCTGGTCGATCAGGTCGTTGAGCTGTGTGCCCAGCTCACCGGGAATGTTCTCGACCACCCGCTGCTCGATCTCGTCGAGCAGTTCCGGGTTGCCCGCCAGCACGAAACCGGCCGCGGCGAAAGCCACCATGAGCAGCGGAAACAGCGACAGCACCGTGAAATAGGTGATGCCGGCGGCGAAGTAGTCACCGCGCTGACTCTGATACCGCCCACCGGCGCGAACCAGATGGTCCAGCCATGGCCGCGCCGCGACCTGCCGGGAAACCGCCGCTTTCACGTTGTCGATCAACTGCACCTGTCAGCCCCTCAGACGGACCCCGCAGTCGGCGAGCACGAGTCGAGCGGGTCAGAAACCCACTCGCTCGTAAACCTGTGCGAGGGTGTTGCCGGCGATCTCCCGCGCCCGTTCGGCACCCTTGGCGAGGATGCGGTCGAGTTCGCCCTGATCCGCGAGATACTCTTCCACCTTCGCCTGCAACGGCGTGACAAATTCGACCAGCGCGTCGGCGACGTCGGACTTCAGATCGCCGTAGCCCTTGCCCGCGTAATCCTTTTCCAAGGTGACGATCGGGGTCTCGGTGAGCGAGCTCAGGATCACCAACAGGTTGCTGACACCGGGCTTGGCTTCGGGGTCGTAGCGGATCTCGCGTTCGGTGTCGGTGACCGCGGAGCGGATCTTCTTGGCCGTCACCTTCGGATCGTCGAGCAGGTTGATCAGGCCGGCGTCGGAGGCGGCGGACTTACTCATCTTCGCGGTCGGATCCTGCAGGTCGTAGATCTTGGCCGTGCCCTTGACGATATGCGCCTCGGGGACCACGAAGGTCTTCTTGAACCGAGTGTTGAACCGCTGGGCCAGGTTCCGGGTCAGCTCCAGATGCTGGCGCTGATCCTCCCCCACCGGCACCTGGTGCGGGCGGTAGAGCAGGATGTCGGCGGCCATCAGCACCGGGTAGGTGAACAGCCCGACGGTCGCGTTCTCCGCGCCCTGTTTGACCGACTTGTCCTTGAACTGGGTCATCCGGCTCGCCTCACCGAAACCGGTGAGGCAGCTCAGCACCCAGGTCAGCTCCGCGTGCTCGGGCACCTGGCTCTGCACGAACAGCGTCGAGCGGGCCGGGTCGATGCCGATGGCCAGCAGCTGGGCGACGGCCCGGCGGGTACGCGAGCGCAGCTCCTTCGGATCCTGCGGGACCGTGATGGCGTGCATGTTCGGAATGAAGTACAGCGCGTCGTACTCGTCCTGCATCGTCACCCAGTACTGCAGCGCACCGAGGTAGTTCCCGAGATGGAACGAGGAGCTGGTGGGCTGGATCCCGGACAGGACCCGCTGTTTGCGTTCACCGGCGGCGACGGGGCTGGAAGCAGGACTGGACATGCCCCGATCTTCGCATGCCGCCCTGCGCCGGATCGAACCCGTTTCCCGGCGGCCGGGGACCGCGGCCCCGACCCCGCCGTGGCCGCCTCACCCTATGATCGAATTCGTGACTGCGCAGCGGACCTACGGCGGGATCTCCGCGGACGAGCGCCGCGCGCAGCGACGTGCGGCGCTGCTGGAGGCCGCGCTGGAGATCATCGGCACCCAGGGCCTCGGCAAGCTCACCGTCTCCGGTCTGTGCAACCGCGCCGGCCTCAACGAGCGCTACTACTACGAGAGCTTCGACAGCCGCGACGCGGTGCTGACCGCGCTGATCGATGGCATCGCCGAGGAACTGGCGACGGTGATCGTCGCGGCTCTGCACGCCGCGCCCGCCGACACCCGGTCCAAGGCGCATGCGGCGATCACCGCCGGGATCCATCTACTCACCGACGACCCGCGCAAGGCGGAGGTGGCGCTGGTGGCGGGTATGGCGACGCCGGAGCTGCGGGCCCGCACCACCGAGACGGTGCGGGTGTTCGCGCGGCTGGTCGCCACCGAGGGCGTCGAGTTCTACGGCATCACCGATCCGGAGCCGGATCCGGTGATCGATTTCCGCGCCACCTACCTGGTCGGCGGCCTGGTCCAGACCCTCACCGGCTGGCTGCGCGGCGATCTGCCGATCAGCCGCGACGAGCTGATCGAGCACACCACCGACGTGTTCGTGCTGCTGGGCGAGGATCTGGCGCACCGGCTGGGCTGACCGGCGAGCTCGTCACATGTGCAGCCCGATCGTCGGCACACCCTCCGATTCACCCTGGAGGACCACCCGGAAAACGATCTCGCGCCGCCACCAGTAATCGGCTGTCTCGCTCAGCGCCTCGGCGAGCCACGCCCGCTCCTGCGGAGTATCGGCGAGCAGCTGATCGGCGTCGCGGATCACCACCACGTAGCCTTCGGCCGAGCCGAGACAGTCGTCGAGATCGCGCAGGCAGTCGTCGAAGGCGTCCTTGTTGCCGCCGAAGTAGTACGGGAATTGCAGCGCCGCCGCGAACTCGTCGAGCACCCCGGCCACCGTCCGCATCTTCTTGCCGCGCAGCTCCCGTACCCGGTACCCGGACGGCGCCTGATGACGGACCCCGCTGAACTCCGGCGCCCCCACATCGAGGGCGCCGAACACCGGCGCGGGCTCACGCGCTGCCGGCGCGGGCGACAGCTGCGGAGTCAGGAACTGCGATAACGCGATGGTCATCAGCGCATCCTCGTGAACGTCTCGTAGTGGTCACCGGTATACCAGGCCGAGCCGTCACTTCCGGTGACGATGCGTTCGGCGTCGCGGGAGCGGCCGGGTTGCTTGGGGTTGACGTCCCATTCCTGATAGGTGATCGCCTTACCGTCGGCGTCCTTCGCGGGCAGGTCGCCGCCACGGTTGTAGAACCTGTCCCCGCCTTTGGTGCCCGGCGAGTTGGCCGAGCCGGGCCAGCGTCCCGCGTCGATCTCCCGCAACGTGGCGTAGGCGCGGTCGGGGACCCCGGGCGCCTTGGAGACGACCGGTGCGGTGGATCCGGTGCCGCGCGGCGTGCCGTCGGTGGTCGGCGCGCTGGTGGTGGCGGCCTTGGTCGAGGTGACCGAGCTGCCCGCGCTCTTGTCGTCGCCGCCCTGGGTGGCCAGCAGTGCGACGACGACAGCGACCGCCACCGTTCCCAGCACGGACAGGATCCGGAGGACCTTCGCTTTCACAACTCCTGCTTTCGTCGGTACCGATCGTGTGTGCGCGGTGATACCAGGTGGTGATGTCGTCAGCGGTACTGGACGGTGACCGGTGCGTGATCGGACCAGCGCTGGTCGTAGGCGTCGGCGCGTTCGACGATCGCCTGTTTGGCGCGTTCGGCCAGATCCGCGGTGGCGAGCTGATAATCGATGCGCCAGCCTGCGTCGTTGTCGAAGGCGCGACCGCGGTAGGACCACCAGCTGTAGGGGCCGTCGCCTTCCGGATGCAGGGCGCGCACCACGTCGACGTAGCCCGCCGCCAATTGCGCGTCGAGCCACGCGCGTTCCTCGGGCAGGAAGCCAGCGTTCTTCAGGTTGCCCTTCCAGTTCTTGATGTCGCGTTCGGTGTGCGCGATATTCCAGTCCCCCGCGATCACGTAGTTGCCGGTCTTGGTGCGCAGATGGGCCGCGATCTCGGCCAGGAACCGGTACTTCTCGTCCTGTCGCTCGGTGCCCGCCTCACCGGTGTGGACATACACGCTGGCCACGGTGACCTCGTCGAATTCGACCTCGATGAATCGTCCGGTCGCCGCGAACTCGCTCGCCGGCGTGATCGCGGTGGACTGGAATATCGCGCACACCGAACGCGACATCAAGAACTGGAAGGGCAACCTGAAGA
>NZ_JAAGVC010000052.1:0-14914 GCF_010858045.1 Nocardia cyriacigeorgica | reverse complement strand
GTGCATTGTACGGTCGTCGGGTGCCCCACATCATCTCGACAGTGAACGTCAACGGCGTGCGCCCGCCGCGACAGCACGCCCACCCCGGCCCTGCCCTTGGCTCCGGGTTCGGCGTGCGAGAGCTGCCAGCCCTGCTCGATGGCCGGTGCCAGCGCGGCCGCGACCTGCTCATCGGTGGCGCGGGTCTCCTGCAAACAGACGATGTCGGCCTCGGTGACCGCGAGCCAGGCGAGCAGACCTTTGCCCGCGGCGGCGCGCACGCCGTTGACGTTCACTGTCGAGATGATGTGGGGCACCCGACGACCGTACAATGCACATCATCGACCCTGCCCAAGGCCCATTGCGCCAGGAAGGGGTGATGACGATGACGTCAGGCACCTCCACGTCCACTTCCGCACTCGTGCCCGTCAAGGCGCTGCATGTCGGGTCCGGCGACCCGGTGCTGCTGCTGCACGGATTCATGCTCTCCCCGCATTGCTGGGAGCAGGTCGCGGCCCGATTGTCCTCGAACTGCGAGGTATTCGCGCCCGCGTTCCTCGGGCACTGGGGCGGGCCCGAATACCCCGGCGGCAGGCTGGGATTCCGCGATTTCGCCGATCAGATCGAGGCCCAGCTGGACGAACTCGGTTGGCGCACCTGCCATATCGCCGGAAACTCACTGGGAGCCTGGGTGGGTTTCGAGCTGGCGCGCCGCGGCCGGGCCCGTACGCTCACCGCGATCGCGCCTGCCGGTGGCTGGGATTCCCCCTCGTTCACCCAGATTCGGGTCGGGTTGAAGTTCGCCTCGCTGATTCCGCTGGTGCAGCTCGGTAAGCGGCTGGGCGATTTCCCGGCACACAATCGGCTCATCCAGCTGGCCGTGGCCCTGCTGCTGAGCAAGAACGTCACCGCCGTGCCGCGCACCGATCTCGCCGCCATGATCACCGCCGCCCTGCACTGTCCGGCGATGGTGCCGATGATCCTCGGCAGTCTGCGCGCCTCGGCGATGGACGACGTCTCGACGATGACGACCCCGGTGCGGCTGCTGCTGGCCGAAACCGACCGCATCATCCCCAACCGCGTCTACGCCCGCCGCTACCTCCGCCAGCTCCCCGCCTCCGCCGACCGCATCATCGTCAACGGTGTCGGCCACGTACCCATGCTCGAAGCCCCCGACCGCATCGCCACCCTCATCGCCGAGCACATCTACGCCAGCCGCAGCCACCTGCGGGCGGTGTGAAGCCGGCGAGCGTCACCTCAGCGAGGCGTTTCGCGAGTAGGCCGGTAGCACCCCGGTAACCGGCTATCTGGTGAGGTCGGAGATCTGGGCGACCAGGTGCCAGGGGCGGGTGGTGTCGGTGGTGGCCTTGCCGCTGGTGAGGATGGCGCCGGAGAGGGCGCGGGCGGAGTCGGCCCAGCCGTATTGGGTGGTCAGACCGCTGCGGCCGAAATGGGATTGCGTGTCGCGGCCGAATTTCGAGCGCCGGGCGCCGAGCTCGAATCCGGCCCGTGAGACCCGCCCTGCCGCTCCCGGCATGCGGTGCGCGGGCTGTACGGCATCGCGCAGTGTGGTGGGTTCGATGATGCGGACGCCGTCGAGTTCGCCGCCGCGGGCGAGGATTTCGTAGAAGCGGGAAAGCTCGTAGGCCGTGGTGACCAGGTTGCCGGAGGGCAGTTCGGCGGTGAGGAAGGCCGCATTGGCCTCCTCGGACCTCGATGCGCTGCCCATGCCGCCGCCGAGCGCCTTGCGCGCCAGAAACTTCGAGATCCGCGACGGCCCCGGCCCGGTCTTCACACTGGGCACGACCTTGCCGACATCCTCGGGGCGTACGCCGAAGTTGTTCCACCGGAAACCCAGTGGGTCCAAGACCTGCTCGGCGAGATGTTCGCGCATCGATTTTCCGGTGGCCCGGCGCACCAGCAGGCGCTGGATCAATCCACTGGTCAGCGCGTGGTAGACGCGGAAGCGGCCGGGACGCCAGCTCGGCACCAGATCGGCGAGCGCCCGCACGGCCAGGTCCTCGTCGATCACCACGTCGAGGGCACGGTAGGGCGGTGTCATGAACGGCACGCCCGCCGAATGGGAGAGCACGTCGCCGATGGTGATGGATTCCTTGCCGTTGGCCGCGAATTCCGGAATGTATTCGCACACCCGGTCGTTCACGCCGAACGCGCCCTGCTCGATGAGCATGAACATCAGCGTCGCGGATACGCCCTTGGCGGTGGAGAATCCGCAGAACGGGGTGTCCGGGGTGGCGAGAATCTTCTCGGCGTCCGGTCCGTCGTCCGGCGCGTTGCCCCAGCCGTGCCCGATGGTCCGGTTCAGCACGATCGCGCCGTTGTGCCGCACACACACCTGAATCGCCGGGGTGGTGCCCATCCGGTACCAGTCCTGCACCGAGGCCCATATCGCCTCGACGTCCGCGCGCGCGAGCTTCGCGGCCGCCGGATCGTCTTCGTAACCGCGCGTGGTCACGGCCTCCAGATCGTCGCCGACGGTGATCAGAGCGCCAGGTAGTGCCGTCATTCGCCCGAGCCTAACCACCCACCCTGATAGGCGGCTGAGCTGCGCTGAGAGCGAGCGAAGAATGGGCGCCGGGCTCAGCCGACGAGCTCGGAGGCAGCGGTGGCCAGCGCGATCACATCGGCCTGGCAGACGGCTGGATCGGCGGCGGGATCGCGGCCCCAGGACAGGTCGATGTACGCCGTGCCCTGGTCCAGGAAGACACCGCATTCCGGCTTACGGGTGGATTGGCAGAAGGCCGCACGCTGGGCGTTCCCGATCGCCGGTGCGGGTTCGCCCGGGCACAGCATCATCATGTTGGTGAAGCCCGCGTCGACCAGCGGCTCCGTCGGATAGCGCAGGACACCGGCCTCCACGTCCACGGTCCCCGACTTCCAGGCGCAGACCCGGTAGACGCCACGGTTGTTGTAACCACCCGGGTCGTGGTCGGTCTGGGTGCCGCCGGTCAGCTCCGGACGTCCGAGCCGATCGGCGATGGCGTCGCATGTGGGCAGCCCGGCGAGATCGGGGCGTGCGGGTTCGATGGCCGTGGTGGTGGCCGTCGTCGTCGAGCTCACCGGTGGTGTCGGCGGAATGCCCTCGTCGCCTTCACATGCCGCGATGACAAGTGTCGCTGCCCCGATAACGGCAGCGGACATGAACTTACGCGGTGATCGCACCCGCACAGCGCCCCCCTCGAACTCGAACTCGGTGTATCAGCGTAGCCAGGTCCCGTGGCAGGGGCGATTCGGGAGTGCGTCGGCAGATCACGGGCTCGTCTCGGGATTGTGAAACGCCAGCGATTCATAGTTGTCCGGCGTTACCGTCCGATCATGAAGCGCTCCATCGCAGGCGTTGCTCTCGGCGTCGCCGTCACCCTCATCGTTCCGCTGCCTGCACTGGCCGATACCGGTTCGTCCATTCTGCCCGGTGGTACCGGTTCGTCGTCGGGGTCCGCGAAATCCGGTTCCGCGTCCGGGTCGGCGAAGTCGGGTTCGGCTTCCGGATCGGCGAAGTCCGGATCATCCTCGGGCTCAGGAAAATCCGGGTCGTCCTCGGGCTCGGGGAAATCCGGGTCGGCGTCGGGATCGAGCGATTCCGGTTCGGCGTCCGATGACGACACGGGCTCGTCGTCACGCTCCGACAACGACACCGGCTCGTCATCCCGTTCGGATGACGACCGTGAATCGCCCGCGCGCACGCCCAACCCCCGCTCACGTTCCGGCGGTAGCGAAACCCCCACGGACTCCGCGGATTCCGCCGCACCCTCCGGCTCCGGCGGCGCGCTCCCGGCGTATGAGCAATGGATCGGCGAAGTGCAGACCGTGGTCGATCAGGCCCGCGACGCGCTCGCGCAGCGCCTGCCCGGCACCACCCGTCCCGCCATCGTGCTCGATATCGACAACACCTCGCTGGAGACGCAGTACCACCCGGGCATCATCATCCCGGCCATCGACCCGGTGCTGCGGCTGGCGAGCTGGGCGAAGGGGCAGGGTGCGGCGATCATCTTCGTGACCGGCCGCCCGGAGTTGGTGAACGGCTACACCCAGCACAATCTCAGCAGCGTCGGCTACCCGGTCGACGGTCTCTACGGCAGCCCGCTCACCACGCTGTCGGCCGGTTCGGCCGGGCTCGAGCAGTACAAGACCGGCGCGCGGATCGATATCGAATCGGCGGGCTACACGATCATCGCCAATATCGGCAACAGCCCGTCCGATCTCGCGGGCGGGCATGCGGAGCTGACGTTCAAACTCCCCGACTACGACGGCGCCCTGAGCTGATCCCCGGTTCCCGGAGCGCGGCGGCCGCGGCGGCAAGTGCTCTCCCACGGTGGGGTGCTGCGGTTGGCGCCGGCGGTCGAGCTGTAGCCGGCGATCGCGCTCGGCCCGTCGACCGTCCGCACCCTCGCCGCCGCGCAACGAGCGCCTCAGGACCAGGTAGGTCTGCGACAGCAGAACGCCGCCCACCGGTTGCGGTGGGCGGCGTTCACGCGAACAGCGACGCTACGCCAGCAGCCCCTTCGCCACATGCGTCACCTGGATCTCATTGCTGCCCGCATAGATCATCAGCGACTTCGCATCGCGCGCCAACTGCTCGACCCGGTATTCGGTCATGTACCCGTTCCCGCCGAACAGCTGCACCGCCTCCATCGCCACCTCGGTGGCGGCCTCGGAGGCGTAGAGCTTCATCGCCGACGCCTCGGCCAGCGTCGGCGGCTTGCCCGCCCGACCCCGCTCGAGGACGTTGAACACCATGTTCTGCACGTTGATCCGCGCGACTTCCATCTTGGCCAGCTTGAGCTGCACCAGCTGGAACCGGCCGATCTCCTGACCCCACAGCTTGCGGTTCTTGGCGTAGTCGATACAGAGCCGATGGCATTCGTTGATGATGCCGAGCGCCATGAACGCCACGCCGACGCGTTCGGCGGTGAAGCTCGACCGCGCGCTGTCCCGGCCGTCGCCACCCTTGTGCTCCTCGGTCTCGCCGAGCAGCCGGTCCCGGCCCACCCGCACGTTGTCGAAGAACAGTTCACCGGTGGGCGAAGAGTGCAGGCCCATCTTCTTAAAGGGTTTGCCCTGGGTGAGGCCCTCCATGCCCTTGTCGAGCACGAAGGTGAGCACCTTGCGGTCGCGCTTGTCTACGCCGGCGTCCCCCTCGTCGAGCTTGGCGTAGACGATCATCACGTCAGCGAAGGGGCCGTTGGTGATGAAGGTCTTCTGGCCGTTGAGGATGTAGTCCTCGCCGTCGCGCTTGACGTAGGTCTTCATGCCGCCGAAGGCGTCGGAACCGGAATCCGGCTCGGTGATCGCCCAAGACGCCACCTTCTTCAAGGTGACGATGTCGGCCAGCCAGCGCTCCTTCTGCGCCAGCGTGCCGCGCGACATGATCGTGGTGGCGCCGAGCCCGATGCTGACACCCAGCGCCGTCACCAAGCCCATGCACACCCCGGACAGCTCCCCGATCAGCACCGCCATCAGCGATTCCTGGCCGGCGAACGGGCTCGACCCGGCCGCGGATTTCTTCTTCTCCGGCAGCGGCTCCCCCGCCGCGAGCGCTTCCTCACGTTTGCGCTGGGCGGCCAGCATCTTGGCCACCGCCTCGGCGCCCATCGCCTCGATCCCGAAGTCGGCGAACAACTTCCGCAGGATCGGGTACGGCGGCATCTCACCGCTGTCGAGGGCGTCGAGGTTCGGGCGGACCTCTTTATCGATGAAGGTCCGCACCGCCTCGCGGATCATCTCGTCGGTCTCGGACCATTCGAACATCGTTGTTCTCCTGTGCTCGGTGCTGCTCAGGGCAGGCGGGCGGCGATATCGTCGATCAGCCAGGGCCCGTCGGCCTCGATGGTCTTCACGTCATGCCAGCCTGCCAGCTCGGAGATGGCGCCGCCCTGGACCGCGAAAACCTTGCCGGTGAGCGGGCACTTCTCCGACGCCAGGTAGGCCACCAGCGGGGAGATGTTGGCGGGGCTGAACGCGTCGAACTCGCCTTCTTCGACCTCGGCGGCGAAGATCGCGCCCATGCCAGGGGTGGCGAGAGTGAGCCGGGTGCGGGCCATGGGCGCGATGGCGTTGACGCGTACGCCGTAGCGCTCGAGTTCGTCGGCGGCGACCAGGGTGAGCGCGGCGATACCGGCCTTGGCCGCGCCGTAGTTGGCCTGGCCGGGATTCGGAATGGTGACGCCGGATGCCGAGGCGGTATTGATCACCGCGGCGTTGGGCTGATTGCCCGCTTTGCTCTGCTCCTTCCAGTACGCCGCCGCATGATGCAGAACGGCCGCATGTCCCTTCAGGTGGACCGCGATCACCGCATCCCACTGGGACTCCTCGAGGCCTGCGATGAAGCCGTCACGCAGGATGCCCGCATTGTTGACGACGATGTCGAGCTTGCCGAACTCGTCGATGGCCTGCTCGACCAGCTTCTTCGCGCCGTCCCAGGTGGCGATGTTCTCGGTGTTGGCCACCGCGCGCCCGCCGGCGGCGACGATCTCGTCGACCACCTGCTGGGCGGGGCCGGCGTCGGAACCCTCACCGGCATTACTGCCGCCGAGATCGTTGACGACCACCGCCGCGCCTTCGGCGGCGAACAGCAGCGCGTGTTCCCGCCCGATCCCCCGGCCCGCGCCGGTGATGACGGCGACCCGTCCTTCGAGTGCACCCATATGTCGAAACTCCTTCACAGCTCAGGGAAACGCTGTGGCGGCAGCCGAACCGGGCAGCCGCCACAGCGTGAGATCAGTCGGTGACGACGGCGAGCCCGTCGGTGAGCACCAGATCCGCGCCGCGCGCGGTTCGGAACGCGTAGGTGGTGGCGCCGTCTTCGGCACCGACCCGCCAGATCTGGGTCTCCAGATCGTCGCCGGGGAACACCATCTTGGAAAACCGCACCGCGAACCGCTTCAGCCGATGCACGTCGGAGCCGGCGACGGCGGTGAGCACACCCCACGACGACATCGCCATGGTGCACAGCCCGTGCGCGATGATGCCCGGCAGACCGGCATCCTTGGCGACCTGCTCGTCGAGGTGCAGCGGAACCGGATCGCCGGACGCGGGCGCGTACCGGTAGGTCTGATCGTCGTCCACGTGGTGGGCGACCGTCGCCAGCGGCGGCTGCTCGGCCAACGCCGGATCGAACTTGTGCGCCGGAGCCGATTCGCCGACCTTGGTACCCACATCGATATTGCGGAAGAACGCGGTCAGGTACTGCTCGTTGACCAATTCCCCGTCCTCGGTGCGGCATTCGATCAGGATGGTGATCGTCGTGCCGTTTTCGCGGCCCTCGTAGCCGATAGCCTTGGCCCGCGAGACCAGCGTGTCGCCGGGGCGGATGGGGCGATGGAAGTGGAAGTCCTGCTCCCCGTGCACCACCCGGCCGAAGATGTCCATCGGCACCACGTCGATCACCGGCATCATCATGGCCTCGAACACCGGGACGATGCCGAAGACCGGTGCGGCGACCTCACCTGACAGATGTGCGGGAATCGGATCGTTGGTGGCGGCCGCGTACTCGGCGATCCGCTCCGCGGTGACCTCGAAACGCTCCTCATCGGACCAGACGTTCAGCCCCGAATCGTCGAACTCGACGCTCGTGCCCGCTGTTTCGGTCGTCATGTGCGCGCCCGCACTCAGGCCGACGCCAGCGCGTCGAGCTGCTCGAGGGTCTTGTCCAGCTGCTTGGCGCCGTCCTTCTCCACGGCCTTGCCCAGCGCACCCTTGATCAGGGCGCCCTCGAAGTCACCGTCGACGGAGAACTTGCTGCCCGCACCCTCGGGCTGGATCTCGAAGGAGAACTTCACCTTGACCCCGGCCATGCCGGTGCCGCTGAGCACCAGCTTGTTGGGAGCGTCGACGCTCTCGACAACCCATTCGATCTTGTTCGCCATGCCGAGCATGAAGATCTTGGCGACCAGCTTCGATCCGGCGGTGAGGGTGGCGGGCGGCTCCTCCATCCAGCGCTCGTGGATGGTGAACCACTTGTCCCAGGTGGAGGTATCGGAGACGACGGCCCAGACGGCGTCCGGGGCGGCGTTCAGGTTCTTGGTTGCGTCGATATGACCCATGGTCGTGCTCCTCGTCGAGTACGGGTTTCGCAGTGTCGCGGCGAAATTCGGATGATGGAGGTCAGCGCACGGCGCGCTGGTAGGCGGTGACGACGGCGGCGCCGCCGAGACCGATGTTGTGCTGCAGGGCCGCGGTGACGCCCTCGACCTGACGCTTGTCCGCGGTGCCACGCAGCTGCCAGGTGAGCTCGGAGCACTGCGCCAGACCGGTCGCACCCAGCGGATGCCCCTTGGAGATCAGGCCGCCGGAGGGATTGACGACCCACTTGCCGCCGTAGGTGGTCTGATCGGCGTCGAGCAGCTTGGCCGCCTCACCCTCACCGCACAGGCCGAGCGCCTCGTAGAGCAGCAGCTCATTGGCGGAGAAGCAGTCGTGCAGCTCGATCACCTGGAAGTCGTCCGGGCCGAGGCCGGCCTGGTCGTAGACCTTGCGCGCGGCCTGCACATTCATGTCGTAGCCGATGATGTTCTTCGCGGTGCCGTCGAAGGTGGAGGCGTAGTCGGTGGTCATCGCCTGCCCGACGATCTCCACCGCCTGCCCGGCCAGATCGTGCGAGTCCACGAAGGCCTCGCTGGCCAGGATCACCGCACCGGAGCCGTCGGAGGTGGGCGAGCACTGGAGCTTGGTGAGCGGGTCGTAGATCATCCGCGCACCCAGGATGTCGTCCATCGTGTACTCGTCCTGGAACTGCGAGTACGGGTTGTTCACCGAGTGCTTGTGGTTCTTGTAGCCGATCTTCGCGAAATGCTCCGGCGTGGTGCCGTACTGCTGCATGTGCTCGCGGCCGGCCGCGCCGAACATCCACGGAGCCACCGGGAACAGCACCTCGGAGATCTCGGCGAGCGCCAAAATATGTTTGCCCATGGGTTGTTCACGGTCGTCCCAGGTGGATTCCAGTGAACCGGGCTTCATCCGCTCGAATCCGAGCGCCAGCGTGCAGTCGGCCAGACCGCCCCGAATCGCCTGTGCCGCAAGGTAGAGCGCGGTGGAGCCGGTGGAGCAGTTGTTGTTGACATTGACCACCGGGATACCGGTCATGCCCAGTTCGTAGACCGCGCGCTGACCCGAGGTCGACTCGCCGTAGACGTAGCCGACGTAGGCCTGCTCCACTTCGCGGTAATCGATTCCGGCGTCGGCGAGGGCCTTGGTCCCCGATTCGCGTGCCATGTCCGGGTAATCCCAGTCGCTGCCGTCTTCGTTCTTGCGCCGGCCGGGCTTTTCGAACTTCGTCATCCCGACACCGACGACATAGACCTTGTTCGCCATCGAACTCCTCACCTTGTGCCGCCCGAAGACTTCGGAGCCGCTCGCAGGTAACCGCGCCAGTCGCGCGGTTCGACCACAAACAAACATACAAGTGTGTATGTAAGGCCGCAAGAGGGCGGGCCTCTATCGGCCGGAGAACGTCGGTCAGGGCCGGTAGAGCGCAGGGCGCCGACATTCCCGTCGAATTGGTACGCGACAACGTCTGGAGCTCACCGGGCCGGCAACGTGCGCGCGCGGCGGCAAGGTACGAGGGTCAGGCCGGACGCCGCACCGGCTCAGGGCAGGCGCCGGATCATCGGCCGAGCGCTCGCACAGACCGAAGCCAACCGCACATGCGTTCGGCCGTCACACCGGCCGAGGACCGTTCGATGTGAGCGCGGCCGCCGCGATGGTGCGCAGGTGCGCGCACGCGCGCCCCCAGCGCCGGCGCGCACGCTCGGGATCAGGATCGATGAAGTTCGAGATCAGGATGCCGCGCAGGGCATCCATGGCGGTGTAGACGAAATCGCGGGCATCCTTGCGGCGCACCTCATCCGGCACGAAACGGGCCACGGCCAGCAATACCGCGTTGTTGACGAACGGCTCGACTTTCTCCATGGCCGCAGCGAGCACCGGATCGGTGCGCCCGGCCACCCAGAGTTCGACGGTGGCGATGAACAGCGGCCCCTGGTGTAGCTCCCAGAGGAAATCCAGCGCCGCGTCGACCGGATCGTCGACGCTCTCCACCCGGCCCATATCGCGCATCGCGGTTTCGGCCCGGCGTTGCGCCAGGTGACTGATGGCCGCGACCACCAGGTCGTTCTTGGAGCCGAAGTGGTGCACCTGGGCGCCGCGGGTGACCCCGGCTCGTTCGGCGACCCGGGGCGTCGTAGTGCCCGCGTAGCCGTATTCGACCAGGCAGTCGATGGTGGCGTCGAGCAGTCGCACCCGCATCTCGCTACTGCGCTGCTCCTGGGTACGGCGCGCGGGCTTGGTGAGTGCGGTTCTGGCCATTCGGAGGATTCTACCTTTACATGCAGGTCGGTATGTTCACGAGGCGGCGACGATATGCGGTTCGCGGCGCCGGAAGGTCCTGCGGTACTCGGCCGGGGTCACCCCGACCACAGCGCCGAAATGGCGGCGCAGATTCGTCGCGGTGCCGAGCCCGGTCATCCGCGCGATCCGTGCCATCCCGAAATCGGTTGATTCCAGCAATGATTGCGCGTGACCGAGCCGCTGGTTGAGCAGCCAGCGCATCGGGGTCACGCCGGTGGACCGGTGCACCCGCCGGTGAAAGGTCCGCGGGCTCATATTCGCGCGGGCGGCCAGCGTGTCGACGGTCAGTGGCCGATCCAGATTCGCCGCCGCCCATTGCAGTACGGGGCCGAGATCGTCGGACTCCGACGTCGGCACCGACAGTTCGACGAACTGCGCCTGCCCGCCGGATCGATGCGGCGGGATCACCATGCGCCGGGCCAGCCGGTTGGCCACCAGCGCGCCGAAATCACGGCGCACCAGATGCAGGCACAGGTCGAGGGCCGCTGTCATGCCCGCGCTGGTGAGCACGTCGCCGTCGTCGACATAGAGCACCGAATCGTCGACCGCGATCCGCGGATACCGCGCGGCCAGCGCCGCCGCGTGCTCCCAGTGCGCGGTCACTCGGCGGCCGGTGAGGATGCCCGCCTCGGCCAGCGCGAAGATCCCGTCGCAGAGGGCGACGATGCGCGCTCCGCCGGCATGGGCGGCGGCGATCACCTCGACCAGCTCGGCCGGAACCGCGCCGCCGTCGCGCAGGTAGTCGTGCGCGACGGACGGCACGATGACGGTGTCGGCGGCGAGCAGATCCGCCCGCCCGTGTTCGGCGCGCAGAAAGGTACCGAAACCGAGCGGCTGGGTCCGTGTCCGCGTTTCCACCGTGCACACGCGCAGCTCGTACCAGGGGTCCGCGAGGTCCGGCTGGGGCGTGCCGAAGATCGACGCCACCACGCCGAGTTCGTACAGATCCCACGGGTGCAGTTCACCGGGTGAGACGGCCAGCGCCACGACATGTCCGGACATGACATCCAGCCTATGGCAGTAATCGTTCGCCTGCTGTCAGTCCTGCCACTCACACCCCGGCACCGGCATGACGCAAGCTTCTTCTCGGGCCCACACCAGCGACATCACCAGCAACAGGAGTCACATCATGACCGACAATCGCACCGCGGTGACCGTGCTTGGGCTCGGCCGTATCGGCGCCGCCCTGGCCGAGGTGTTCCTGCGCAACGGCCACCCGACGACGGTGTGGAACCGGACGCCGGGCAAAGCCGAACAGCTCGACGCGCTCGGGGTCAACCGAGCCGATTCGGCCGAGGCCGCCATCGCGGCCGGTGAACTGATCGTGATCGCCGGAGCCGACACCGGCACCGCCGCCGAACTGGTCGAGCAAGCGCGCGACCTGGTGGCCGGCCGCGACATCCTCAACGTCGCCACCGGCCGTCCCGACCAGGCCCGCGAACTGGGCGTCCGAGTCGGCGAGCTCGGTGGACGGTTCTTGGACGGCGCGATCCTCGGCGTCCCGCAAACCCTCGGCACGCCGGACACGCTGTTCCTCTACAGCGGCTCGCCCGAGCCACAGCGGCAGCACGCGGGCACCCTCGGCGAACTCGGCACCGTGAACTACCTCGGCGCCGACGCCGGACTGGCCGGACTGCACGATATGGCGGTGCTGGCCGGCATGTACGGTCTCTTCGGCGGTTTCTTCCAAGCGGTGGCGATGGTGGGCAGCGAGGGCGTCGGCGCGACCGCCTTCACCGACGGCTACCTCATCCCGTGGCTGCGGTCACTGCTCGAGCTGCTGCCGACGCTGGCCGCCGAGATCGATTCGCGGGAGTTCCCGGTGAACTTCTCCGACCTCACCGCCAATCGGATCGGGCTGGACAACATTCGGGCGGCCGCGCGCAACCAGGGTGTGTCGACCGAACTGCTCGACCCGCTGCAACGGCTGTTCGACACCCAGACCGAGGCCGGTCGCGGCGCGGACAGCTTCACCGCCGCCGTCACCGGATTGCTCGCCGGGCGTCCGGCCGCCGTGCACTGACCCCGGAAAACACTTCGGGCACCCCGCATGATGTGCGGGGTGCCCGTTTTCAGCCGGACCATGTCGCCGGCCGCAGCGCCTCGGTAGGGGCGCCGCACGGCCGGCAGCGGTCCTGTCGAGCGGTTCGGTCTGCCGAAACCGGCTCAGCGGAGGGCGCGCGCCAGGTTGGCGTCCAGCGCGGCCAGGAACTCCTCGGTGGTCAGGTAGCCCTGGTCACCGCCGACGAGCAGCGCGAGGTCCTTGGTCATCTGACCACCCTCGACGGTCTTGATGACGACGTCCTCGAGGGTCTGCGCGAAGCCGATCACCTCGGGGGTGTTGTCCAGCTTGCCGCGGTGCTCGAGACCACGAGTCCAGGCGAAGATCGACGCGATCGGGTTGGTCGAGGTCGGCTTGCCCTGCTGGTGCTGGCGGTAGTGCCGGGTGACGGTGCCGTGCGCGGCCTCGGCCTCGCAGGTCTGGCCGTCCGGGGTCAGCAGCACCGAGGTCATCAGGCCCAGCGAGCCGAAGCCCTGCGCCACCGTGTCGGACTGCACGTCGCCGTCGTAGTTCTTGCAGGCCCAGACGTAGCCGCCCTCCCACTTCATGGAGGAGGCGACCATGTCGTCGATCAGGCGGTGCTCGTAGGTCAGGCCCGCGGCGTCGAACTGGCTCTTGAACTCGGCGTCGAAGATCTCCTGGAAGGTGTCCTTGAACATGCCGTCGTAGGCCTTCAGGATGGTGTTCTTCGTCGACATGTACACCGGGTAGTTCTGCTGCAGGCCGTAGTTGAACGACGCCCGCGCGAAGTCCTCGATCGACTTCTTGAAGTTGTACATACCCATGACGACGCCGCCGTCCTCGGGCATCTTCACGACCTCGTGCACGATCGGCTCACTGCCGTCGTCGGGGGTGAAGGTCAGGGTGACGGTGCCGCCCTGGAAGACCTTGAAGTCGGTGGCGCGGTACTGGTCGCCGAAGGCGTGACGGCCGATGATGATCGGCTTGGTCCAGCCGGGCACCAGGCGCGGAACGTTGGAGATGATGATCGGCGCGCGGAAGATCGTGCCGCCGAGAATGTTGCGGATGGTGCCGTTGGGCGAGCGCCACATCTTCTTGAGACCGAACTCTTCGACCCGGGCCTCGTCGGGGGTGATGGTGGCACACTTCACGCCGACGCCGTGCTTCTTGATGGCGTTCGCCGCGTCGACCGTGACCTGGTCGTCGGTCTTGTCGCGGTACTCGATGCCGAGGTCGTAGTACTCGAGGTTCACATCGAGATAGGGGTGGATCAGCTTGTCCTTGATGAACTGCCAGATGATCCGGGTCATCTCGTCGCCGTCGAGTTCTACGACGGTGCCTTCAACCTTGATCTTGGACATGGATCTTCGTGTCCTCCTAGGATGGTGCCCTCATTGCACGGCCAGGCGAACACGCTTGTGAGCGGACCCCAGCTGTTCAACAGACAACGTATACGCCTCGTGTTGTCCGCGAGACGTCTGGTGCAAACAAGACAAGCGTACTGCTGGTGGCTATCTCACCGCGCGGGTAGGGCAGGGTGTGAGGCGGATTACGCTCCGCCGTCGATTCCGCCGCAGGTCACTCGCCTCCGATCCCGGACATGGGAAGCCGGGGTTCGGTCCGCGACATGGCGCCGGTTACGATGTCGGTCAGGTCATGAGAGCCAGTGCAAAGCCCCGGCTAGCTGGACGGCAACCCTCCTGCAGCGGTGGGGTGCTCCGGGTGAGGACCGGGCTTCCGAGAGTCGGAAGCAAGCGCGCGCGTAGGAGGTCACCGAGATGTGTTGTTGTTGTTTGTCGCTCGCGCACAGATAACCCCGTAATCCCGGCGAACAACCTTTGGAGCCTTCCTTGACCGACGCCACAGCGCCCGATCCGACCGCGACCTGGTCTTTCGAGACCAAGCAGATCCACGCCGGACAAGCGCCCGACGACAGCACCGGCGCCCGCGCGTTGCCGATTTATCAGACGACGTCGTATGCCTTTCGTGATACCGATCATGCGGCGGCGTTGTTCGGGTTGGCCGAGCCGGGCAATATCTATACCCGGATCATGAATCCCACCCAGGATGTGGTGGAGCAGCGGATCGCCGCGCTCGAGGGTGGGGTGGCGGCGTTGTTGGTGGCGTCGGGGCAGGCCGCGGAAACCTATGCGATCTTGAACCTCGCGGGCGCGGGTGATCACATCGTGTCCAGCCCGCACCTGTACGGCGGGACCTACAACCTGTTCCGCTACAGCCTGCCCAAGCTCGGGATCGAGGTCTCCTTCGTCGACGATCCCGACGATCTCGAGCAGTGGAAGGCCGCGGTGCGCCCGAACACCAAGGCGTTCTTCGGTGAGACCGTCGCCAACCCCAGCAGCGTGGTCTTCGACATTCCCGGTATCGCCGAGGTCGCGCACGCGGCCGGGGTGCCGTTGATCGTCGATAACACCGTCGCCACCCCGTATCTGATCCAGCCGCTGGCCCACGGCGCCGACATCGTGGTGCACTCGGCCACCAAATACCTCGGCGGCCACGGCGCCGCGGTGGCCGGAGTGATCGTCGACG
>NZ_JAAGVC010000051.1:29989-32383 GCF_010858045.1 Nocardia cyriacigeorgica | reverse complement strand
GGTCGGTGCGGGTGGGTGAGGGCGGTGGGGCGTCATCGCGCTGCGCGGCCACCCGGTCGCGTTCGGCGGTCAGCTCGAGCACCTGCCCGGCGGCGGCCGCCGCGCGCGCCTTTGCTTCCTGGCGGCGGGTGCGTAGCTCGTCGAGCCGAGGTTCGGCCTGTTCGGCCAGGATTTCCGACAGGCCTGCCACCTCGTCGGCACCGGTCTGCGCAAGGGCCGTCTCGAGTGCGTCGACGATGTCGTTGTCGCAGTACACCTCGCGATGTGCCGACCACCAATCCCGCAGCGCCGCACTCGCCTCGGTCCGGGCGAGCGCCACTGCGGCTTCGGCGCGGGCGATCTCGGCCGCCGCCTCATCGCGGGCCGTGCGGGCCCGGTCGGCGAGCCGTTCGGCGCGGGCCCGCTCGGCGCTCGCGGTATCGAGCAGCCCGAGCGCTTGACGAACGGCGCGCACGTCCGCGTCGCGTTCCTCGGCGTGACCGCGCACGGCGGCGGTGAGCTGCTCGGCGCGCGAGCCGTCCGGCAGTGGCGTCCAGGAGATCCCGGCTTCCTCGGCGGCGGCGCGCAATTCGTCCTCACCGCGGGCGAGTGCGGCGGCCGTGGTGGCGACGGCGGCCGTGGCGCGCTCGGCCTCCTGCGCGCGCTGATCGAGCGTTTGCGCGGCCTTGACCGCCTTGTCGCGGTGCGCACTCGCGGAGGTCTCCAGCCTGCGCACCGCGTCGGCGAGGTCGTCGAGCTGCTGTTTGCCCTCGTAGGCGCTGGAGCGCTGCAGGGTTTCGCGATCGGCGATCGCCTGCTCGTAGGCGCGGTCGGCATCCTCGGCGCGGGCTTCGGCGGCGGTGCGTTCGCTCTCGCGACGCTCCCGCAACGCCGTCGCCGCGAACAGCGCGGTCGAGGCGTGCGTGACCGCGTCCAGGCGGGCGGCGACCTGGTCGACGTCGGTCTTGGCCTGCACCGCAAGATATTTCCGGTAGACCCCCACGAAATCCCTGGTCGCGGTGTCGGCGTGGACCAGCCCCGCCAGGGTGCGCCCGACCTCCTCCATATCGCTGAACGAGCGCGCGGCGTCCATGATCAGCTGCTCGTCCAGCGGCCGCAGACCGTCGGTCAGCGCCTGTGACAAGCCGCGCGGGTCGAGGTTCTTGGCCAGCTGCGGGCGGCGCAGCGTGAGGATCAGGTTGATGAGCTGGTCGTAGCGCTGCTGCCCGAGCCCGAACATGCGCGCGTCGATCGCGGCCCGGTACTCCACCGGCCGGTCGACGATGGCATCCGAACCGATCTGCTCGGCCAGCTGTTTACGGGTGAACGGCCGATCGTCGGGACCCAGCAGCGAGAAATCGACCCCGACCCGGCCGTCGGCGACGAAATACCAGCGCGTCACCTTGTCCGATGACCGCGTGGCGCGCATCCCGATACCGACGGTGACCACCTCGGGGTCGTCCCAGTCGCCGCGCGCGAACTCCATCCACACATACGAGTAGGCCGACTCCTGCTTGCGGTAGAGCAGATTCGACTTCATGGTGCGTTCTTCACCGGCGAACGGGTTGAGCCTGCGTGGCTCGATCCGCCCGTCGAGCACGAACGGGAACAGCACCTCGAGCGCCTTGGTCTTGCCGGACCCATTGGGCCCACGCAGCACCAGCCGGCCGTCGGCGAAGCAGAACTCCTGGTCGCGGTAATCCCACAGGTTCACGATTCCCGCGCGGGTCGGCACGAATCGCACCCCGCCGTGAATGAGCGGCATCTACTCGGCTCCTTCCGTACCGGCCTTGCCCAGCACGGGTTCTGGGTGAGGTCGGTCCTCGGCGTCGGACGGGAACGTCTCGGCGGCAGTGACGAACAGCTCGGCCGATTTCTTCGCGCGCACCGTCACCACCGCACCTCGGTAGCGCGCCAGCGCGGGCAACGCCAGCACTCCGCCGGGCGCCCGGACGATCAGTCGCAACCGTTCCAGCAGCGCGATCACCTCGGCGGTGAGGCCCGGCACGTCGGCCTGCCATTGCGCGGCGAACGTGGCCCCGTACCGGTCGGTGAGCGCCCGGACGGTCTCATCGATCCACGCGGTCTCGACGAAGGGGTACTCCGGTTCCGGCGCGGGTTCGGTGGGTGGCTCGTCGGATTCGGCTGGCGTGGTGTCGAATTCGCTCAGCGGTTCGAAGACCGATTCCCGGGGGATCGCCGCGTCGAGATCGGCCGCGAGCGAGGACTCGGGCTCGGTGTCCCCGGTGTGCCGCGCGATCGGATCATCGATATCGAGGACCCGGTCGGCGATCTCGCCCGCCAGCAGCAAGCCGACCTGCGCGAGGGTCCCGGTCCCGGGGAACCGGACATCGGACAACCGCCCGGACGTATCGATCAATGCCACACCCTCGGCGCGCCGTTCGGCGCGCAGGC
>NZ_JAAGVC010000051.1:0-29980 GCF_010858045.1 Nocardia cyriacigeorgica | reverse complement strand
CGAGCTGTTCGTCACTGCCGCCGAGACGTTCCCGTCCGACGCCGAGGACCGACCTCACCCAGAACCCGTGCTGGGCCAGGCCGGTGAACAACTCGACCTCGGCGATGAGCCGATCCTGGCTCAGCAGCGGTACCTCGCTGGGCCCGAGGTCCGCGGCATACACCACCGGCCGCTCGACAAGTGCCCGCCGCACCCGCCGCGCCGACTCGGCATGGCGGGTCGAGGCCGGACCGGCCCCGGCGGGTTCACCGAGCAGCCCATGGACGCTGTGTAGATGCTGCAACGCCCGCGGCGGCCGGAACAGCGCGAACACCACCGCGCGATCGATGTCGTAGAGCGCCTCGCCGGCGGCCGGGTCCGACGCCCAGCCGCTCGCGTCACCGTCGGCCAGCGTCAGGGCACCACGGGTGGCCAGCCAGCCCACCGCATCGACGAAGGCATCGCGGTCGGCGGCGCGCTCGGTCGCCAGGTCGAGCCCGTCGATCTGGGCGGTATACACCGCCACCTGGTCCGCGAGCTCGGACAGCGTGATCTGATCGCCCGCGCGACCCAGCGCGGCCAGCGCCAGCGCCAGATACGCGTAGCGGCGCCGATCGAACACCCGGTCGGCGGGAGTGCGCGCGGGCCTGCTCGCATCGAGCCGATCCAGCACCGGGAACACCCGCGCGGTCGTCTCGGTGACTTCGAGCCGGTACCCGAACAATTCCGCCAGATCCTCGCGCAGCTCGGTGGCCCAGCGCCGCACCAGCGGGAGCGCGATGCGATCCGGATAGGTGCGGGTCACCAGGTGATTGGCCAGCACGACGCGGGCGGCGCGTTGATAGTTGTCCAGCGCGAGAGCGTCGATGCGCCGGTGTGTGGTCATGCTCGATCCCCCTCGCTGCCGGTCGCGACCTTGCGCGCAGCGGCGCGCGTCGTCTGGCGTACCTCGAGCTTGCGATTGTTCAGATGAAGCATCCCGGCGGCCGTGCGCACCACCGTGGATCCGCTGTACGCGGAGACGGTGAGCGTGACACCGCTGTCGGACCCGGTGGTCCCGCCGACCCGCCCGCTCACCGGCACCCAGGCTGTCGAGGCGGCGTCGAGCAGCCGCAGCAGCACCTCGGTCTCGCGCTCGTCGAGCACCCGCTCGTGCACATCGGCGCCGGCCAGCGACCGCGCCGCCGCCGCGCGCTCGCGCTGCGCTGCCAGCTGTGTCTCGCGCAGTCGGCGAATCCCCGCGTCGTTGCGGTGGATCCGGGCCGGCGCACCGGCCGAGGGCGGACGCCCGGTCTCGGCCAGCGTCCGCGAGATCTCCAAGGGCGGTGCCTCCCACCAGGATCGGATCGCGGGCACGATATCGGCATCCGGATGCTCGGTGGCCAGATGCCGCGGGCGGCCCAGCCCGAACACCGCGTCGAAGAGGGCGTGCGCGCTGTCGGCGGTGGGCGCGGCGGTGAACCAGGCCGCGAGATGCCGCAGCGCGGATTCCCGGCTCACCCCGCCCTTGCGGGTTTCGGTGACCCGCCGCAGCAGCGACAGCACCGCGGCGATGGCGCTCATGGTGGCCTCCCGCAGCCGCTCGGCCTCGGTACTCGCGCCCGCGACCTCGGCCGCGGGAACGAACCAGGTGCGCAACCCGTCCCAGCGGGAACGCCAATCCGCCTGCCGCCGTGCCGGACTCAGCAGCACCCGTTCATCGCAGCGGGCGGCGCGTTCGATCAGCTCGTCGAGGCCGGTGGCTTCGACCGCGAGGATCGCCGCGGCCAGGCGCGGTGCGAAGCGGGCCAGGTCGAGCCCGAATTCGCGCATATGCGCGAGCAGGGCGTCCTTGTGGGCGAGGAACGCCTCGGGGGTGATCTCGGTGGTGCGGACCAGATCACCGAGCGAGAGATAGAACTGCGCCGCGTGCCCGGCCATATCGGTCAGCGCGATATCGAGCCTGCGCAGCGTGCGATAGACCCGCTCGGCGTCGGCACCGCGATTGGCCTCGGCCAGGGCCTCCAGATCGGCAAGCAGTTCCGGCAGCACCAGTCGCGGCAGCGCCACATCGTCGAGACGGGCCTCCAGCACGCCCGCGACCGCCCGGTAGGCCTGGAACCCGGCCTGGGCGAACTGGTAGACGAAGTGCCGGTTGCGGTATTCGGCCAGGGTCGCCGCCCGTGAGCCGTCATAGCTGCGTTCGAGCACACCCCAGCGGTGCAGTTGGTCGAGCAGCGGGCCGATCTCGGCCGCCGTCAGCCTGGTCAGCTCGCTGGAGGCCCCGGAGTTCGCGGCCGTCCCCTCGGCGGCATCGATCCAGGCGGCGACGTCGTCGGCGTGCAGCAGCACCACATACGCCGCCCGCGCCCGATCGAAGGCGTCCAGCACCCGCAGATAGTCGCCGCGCTTCTCGGCGGTCGCGAAGGAGAACAGCCGAAGACGCTCGTCCCGGTAGGCGGGTTCGGTGCTCGGGGAGCCGTCGACGGAAGCGGTCACCGGGAACAGGGTAATAGCGGGGCGATCGCTACCGGCACGATGAACCCCTGTTCGGCGTGGCCGCGTCCGGTATGCCGGTGTTCGCTCCAGGTGCTACCGGTTGCGGGCCCGGTCTGTCGGGGTGCGGCGCGGCGCTGTCGCGCGCGAGCTAGGCGCTGTCGCGTGCGGGCGCGGCGCTGCCGGGTCCGGGCGCGGCGCTGTCGTGCGGACCGATGCTCAGTCCGGTGCCAGTGCGCGCAGCTGATCGAGGTAGGCGCGGGTACGTGGATCGCCGGGGAACCGTTCGATGATCTCGCGGGCCACCTCGCCGGCGATCCACATCAGCGACGGCAGTGACCGCCGCTTGCCGGAGAACGCCCGCATGCCCTCGTCCAGCGCGAGTTCCAGATCGCGTCGGCGGACCGCCACCACCGCGAGGGTCAGATGGGCCTCCGAGACCCGCATCGGGTTGCGCAGCGAACCGTCGGCACGGGTGGCGTCGGCGATCACCTGCCTGGCGTAGGTCTCGGCGAGTGTGTCGTCGCCGGCGACCCGGCAGCAATCCATCGCGTAGAAATCGAACTTCTGCGGATCGACGACGAAATGATTGTCGATATCGGTGGGGTGGTCGAGCCGGTCCAGAATGGCGCGTCCGGCCGACAACGCCCTGTCCACCTCGCGGCGATCACCGATGCGTGCCCACGCCTTGGCCCGCTGCGCGGCCAGCTGCACGCCGACGCCCAGCGAATCGCAGTCGGCCGCAGCGGGATCCGCGGCATCGATCGCACCGCGGTAATTGCCCTGCGTGAGCGCGAACCAGGCTGCCATTTCCGCACTCCAGCCGACGATTTCGGGATGCTCGGCCTCATGGCCCAGCGAGCGCGCGGCCCGGCGAGTGGCCTCGGCGGTGGTACGGCGGCCGAGATCGTAATCGACACATCCCACCAGCAACGCCACCCAGCCAGCCAATTCCAGCACCTCGCGGTGCTGGGACAGAGTGAGCCTGCCATCGAGCAGCGAGGTGATCCGGCGCAACCAATTGGTGCCCTCGATATGCAATTCGTGCGGATCCGTATAGGGGTATTCACAACACAGCCGTTCGGCGGTGATACGGATGGCCTCGAGGGTGGCGGGGGAGACGTCCGACATACGCAGCCGGCCGATGAATTCCAGTGTGTCCATACCGGTTGCGGCCAGCAGCTCGTCATCGCGGTTGGGTCGCGACTTCGGAAAGAACGCCGCGGTGACGGTATCGAAGGCGGCCGCGATGATGGGCGCGTAGAACTCGTCCGGCCGCGACTCACCCGATTCCCACCGGCGCCAGTTACGCAGCAGGGTACTGTCGGTCGGCAGGTTGTGGGATGACTTGGCGCGCATCGCGCGGACGGCGTCTGCTTGTGACCACCCCCTCGCGTCGCGCTCCGAACGCATCCGAACAGCCCAGACGGGTCGATCGTCAGTAGCGGCCACGTCTGTAGTATCGCACCAGTTAACTTTCGGTGCACCGGATAGGGCACCTAGATGTCAGTGGGTTGACATCTGCTTTCGCCGCAGTTGATCGGACATGATCGAGATGGGCCGATGTTGGTACGGCCCAGCGCAACACCCCCGCATCCGCGGGGAGATCCCGGAGGCGCACTGCTCCCCGCCACGGCGGGGAAAGACCCAGGAGGTACGGGTGGAAGCGTTGATCTATGGATATTTGCGTGACGACTTGGCCGAAGGCCATGGCGACGAGCTGGAAGCCGCGCTACGTGCGCGGGCTCGGGCCGAAGGCCTCTGCTTCGCCGCGACTTTCCATGAATCGACACCGGGTGACGGCACCGCGTTCGCCGAGCTCACCCAGGAACTGAAGCGAGCCGATGCCCATCACGTGGTGGTGCCGTCACTCGATCACCTTGCCGGCCAGACGATTCCGCGGGACATGCTGCTCGCGAAGCTGGCCAGCGATGCGGAGGCCACAGTCTGGACCTTGCAGACCTGAGTCCGCCCGGGCGCACCGCCGCCCGAAATCGGTTGCCGCGGTGCTGAGCCCGTGTCGCCCCTGCGCGCGCGTTCATCGCTGTGCTGTGCCCGGTGCGCCGAGGCGCACTCCGCAGTGTCGATCAGCGACCGAAGCCGCCGGGCCCGCGCCGACGCAGATACTTCTCGAACTCCGCGGCGATGGCGTCGCCGTCGATCTTGGCCATGGTCTCGTTGAGATCACTCGCCGCGTCGCCGCGCTCCTCGAGCGAACGCACGTACTCGCTGATCTCCTCGTCGTTGACCGTCATCTCATTGACCGTCGACTCCCACTCCTCGGCCTGCGCGGGCAATTCCCGCAGCGGCACCTCGATATCGAGGACGTCCTCGACCCGGTGCAGCAACGCGATGGTGGCCTTGGGATTGGGTGGCTGCGAGACGTAGTGCGGCACCGCGGCCCAGAACGACACCGCGGGCACCCCCGCCTTCACGCACTGATCCTGGAGCACCCCGGTGATACCGGTGGGTCCTTCGTATCGGGTCTGCTCCAGGTTGAAGCGCTCGGCCGCCTCCTTGCTGTAGGCGGAACCGGTCACCGGCACCGGCCGGGTGTGCGGGGTATCGGCGAGCAGCGCCCCGAGGATCACCACGGTCTGCACCTCGAGCTGATCGATGAGTTCGAGCAGGTCGGCGCAGAACCGGCGCCAGCGCATATTGGGTTCGATCCCGCGCAGCAACACCACATCGCGGTCGCTGCCCGGCGGCGAGCACACCGTCAGCACCGTGGCCGGCCACACGATCTCCCTGGTCACGCCGTCGACCTGACGCACCATGGGCCGGTTGACCTGGTAGTCGTAATAGTCCTCGGAATCGAGTTCGGCCAGCGGTCTGGCATCCCAGATCAGTTCGAGGTGTTCCACCGCACCGCTGGCGGCATCGCCGGCGTCGTTCCAGCCCTCGAAGGCGGCGACGAGTACCGGATTCCGCAACGGCGGCAGTTCCGGGCCGGGCGAGGCCGGAGATTCACTCGAGTTCACCCGAGCCAGCCTACGACCAGAGCGGATGTGCCGTGACCGCGACGCGGTATTCGCCGCCGCGTGTCGGCGCCGGTGTGGGCGGGGGCACGGTGGACGGACATACTGCGCGGAACGTTGTACGCAGGCTCTACCCTTGAGGGCATGTCTGCGTCCAGCTCCACCGCGTTCGATACCACGCTTCTCGACACGCTCGCTCGCCGTGTCGTCATCGGCGACGGCGCGATGGGCACGATGTTGCAGGCCGCGGATCTGTCCCTGGACGATTTCCGTGGCCTCGAAGGGTGCAACGAGATCCTCAACGACACCCGCCCGGATGTGCTGCGCGGTATTCATCGCGCGTACTTCGAGGCCGGCGCCGATGCGGTGGAGACCAATACCTTCGGCTGCAACCTGCCGAACCTCGCCGATTACGACATCGCCGACCGGATCCGTGAGCTATCGGAGAAGGGCACCCGCCTCGCGCGCGAGGTGGCCGACGAGATGGGTCCGGGCGCGGATGGCTCGGCGCGGTTCGTGCTCGGGTCGATGGGTCCCGGCACCAAGCTGCCGACGCTGGGTCACGCGCCGTACGCGGCGTTGCGCGATGCCTATTCCGAGGCTGCCCTCGGCATGCTCGACGGCGGTGCCGACGCCATCCTGATCGAGACCTGCCAGGACTTGCTGCAGGTCAAGGCCGCGGTCACCGGCAGCAGGCGGGCGATGGAGCACGCAGGCCGCCGGATTCCCATCATCACCCACGTCACCGTGGAGACCACCGGCACGATGCTGGTCGGCAGTGAGATCGGGGCCGCGTTGACGGCGCTCGAGCCGCTGGGCATCGACATGATCGGCTTGAACTGCGCGACCGGCCCGGACGAGATGAGCGAGCATCTGCGGCATCTGTCGCGCCATGCCCGCATCCCCGTGTCGGTGATGCCGAACGCCGGCCTGCCGGTGCTCGGCGCCAACGGTGCGGAGTACCCGTTGACCCCGGAAGAGCTGGCGGTGGCGCTGTCGGGCTTCGTCTCCGAGTTCGGCCTGGCACTGGTGGGTGGCTGCTGCGGCACGACGCCCGAGCACATCCGTCAGGTCACCGAGGCGGTGCGGGAAGTCGAGCCGACCCTGCCGCCGATCGAGCAGCGGCGCGATCCGGTGCACGAACCGGCTGTGTCGAGCATGTACACGGCGGTGCCGTTCGCGCAGGACGCCAGCGTCATGATGATCGGTGAGCGCACCAATGCCAACGGCTCCAAAGCATTCCGTGAGGCGATGCTGGCCGGCGACTGGCAGAAGTGCCTCGACATCGCCAAGGACCAGACCCGCGACGGCGCGCACATGCTCGATCTGTGCATCGACTACGTCGGCCGCGACGGCACCGCCGATATGAGTGAGCTGGCCAGCCGGCTGGCGACCTCGTCGACCCTGCCGATCATGCTCGACTCCACCGAGCCGCCGGTGCTGCAGGCCGGGCTCGAGCACCTGGGCGGGCGCTGCGCGGTGAACTCGGTCAACTACGAGGACGGCGACGGCCCGGATTCGCGGTATCAGCAGATCATGCGGCTGGTCGCCGAGCACGGCGCGGCGGTGGTTGCGCTGACCATCGATGAGGAGGGTCAGGCCCGTACGGCGGAGAAGAAGGTGGAGATCGCCGAACGCCTGATCGCCGATATCACCGGCACCTGGGGTTTGGACGAGTCCGACATCATCATCGACACCCTGACCTTCACCCTCGGCACCGGCCAGGAAGAGTCCCGGCGCGACGGCCTGGAGACCATCGAGGCGATCCGCGAGCTCAAGCGCCGTCATCCGCGGGTGCAGACCACCCTCGGCCTGTCCAATATCTCCTTCGGCCTCAACCCGGCCGCGCGGCAGGTGCTGAACTCGGTGTTCATGCACGAATGCGTGCAGGCCGGGCTCGACAGCGCGATCGTGCACGCCTCGAAGATCCTGCCGATCGCCCGCATCCCCGAAGAGCAGCGCGAGACGGCGCTGGATCTGGTCTACGACCGCCGCCGCGAGGACTATGACCCGCTGCAGAAGCTGATGCAGCTGTTCGAGGGTGTGTCGGCGTCGTCGTCGAAGGCCTCGCGCGCCGAGGAGCTGGCGGCGTTGCCGCTGTTCGAACGGCTGGAGCGGCGCATCGTCGACGGTGAGAAGGCCGGCATGGAAGCCGACCTGGACGAGGCGATGGCCCAGGTGCCGCCGCTGCAGATCATCAACGAAACCCTGCTCGCGGGCATGAAGACCGTCGGCGAGCTGTTCGGTTCCGGGCAGATGCAGCTGCCGTTCGTGCTGCAATCGGCCGAGGTGATGAAGGCCGCGGTCGCCTACCTGGAACCGCATATGGAGGCCACCGACGATTCCGGCAAGGGCCGGATCGTGCTGGCCACCGTCAAGGGCGACGTGCACGACATCGGCAAGAACCTGGTGGACATCATCTTGTCCAACAACGGCTACGAAGTGGTCAATCTCGGCATCAAGCAACCGATTTCGACCATTCTCGACGCCGCCGTCGACAAGAAGGCCGACGTCATCGGCATGTCGGGACTGCTGGTGAAGTCCACCGTGGTGATGAAGGAAAACCTCGAGGAACTCAACGCCAAGGGCATGGCCGACCAGTTCCCGGTGCTGCTGGGCGGCGCCGCGCTGACCCGCTCGTATGTGGAGAACGACCTCACCGAGGTCTACGAAGGCGATGTGCACTACGCCCGCGACGCCTTCGAAGGGTTGCGGCTGATGGACGACATCATGTCCCGCAAACGCGGCGGCGGCCCCGACCCCGACAGCCCCGAAGCGATCGCGGAACGGGAGAAGGCCGCCGAACGCAAGGCCCGCCATGAACGCTCCAAGCGCATCGCCGCCGAACGCAAGGCCGCCGAGGCGCCGGTCGTGGTCCCCGAACGTTCCGATGTGGCCGCCGACCTGCCGGTGCCGGTGCCGCCGTTCTGGGGCACCCGCGTGATCAAAGGCCTGGCCCTGCACGAGTATTCGGGGCTGCTCGACGAACGCGCGCTGTTCCTCGGCCAGTGGGGGTTGCGCGGGCAGCGCGGCGGCGAGGGCCCCAGCTACGAGGAGCTGGTCGAGTCCGAGGGCCGCCCCCGGCTGCGGGCCTGGCTGGACCGGCTGTCCACCGAGGGCGTGCTCCAGCACGCGGCGGTCGTCTACGGGTACTTCCCGGCGGTGTCCGAAGGCGATGACGTCATCGTGCTGACCGAACCCGATCCCGCCGCCCCGCAGCGGTATCGGTTCACCTTCCCGCGTCAGCAGCGCGACCGGTTCCTGTGCATCGCCGATTTCATCCGTTCCCGCGAACGCGCCGTCGAGACCGGCCAGGTGGACGTGCTGCCCTTCCAGCTGGTCACCATGGGCCAGCCCATCGCCGACTTCGCCAATGAACTGTTCGCCGCCGACAACTACCGCGATTACCTCGAGGTGCACGGTATCGGCGTCCAGCTCACCGAGGCGCTCGCCGAATACTGGCACCGTCGCGTCCGCGAAGAACTGGTGTTGGAAGGGCATTCGGTCGCCGAATCCGATCCCGACGACGTCCAGGAGTACTTCAAGCTCGGCTACCGCGGCGCCCGCTACTCCTTCGGCTACGGTGCCTGCCCCGATCTGGAAGACCGTGCCAAGCTCGTCGATCTGCTCGACGCCGAGCGCATCGGGGTCACGCTGTCGGAAGAACTGCAGCTGCACCCCGAACAATCCACCGACGCGTTCGTGCTGCTGCACCCGGAGGCGAAGTACTTCAACGCCTGAGTGCGGGCACCCGGGCCGGGCCCGGGTGCCCTCGGCGGCACGATTGCGACAGGCTGTGACGGTTCTCACGGATAATCGTCCGCCGGTGGGGTATGGGCGACCTCCGGGGCTGCTGCGCCCCGGTGACCTGGGTGTTTCCGGTGTAGCCCGGCCGGATTCCGGCTCACGCGGCACCCGGTTCGGCGTGAGAACGCCACGACACCCCGCCACCGCACCATCCACGCGGGCGAAACCAGCAACGCTGCTGGAACCTGTCGGACGCTTATGCCATTGTCGGAGGGTGGCAACTGCATCCGGGGCAGTCGGCGGATGCGAGTTCATCCTGCAGCTCACCGGTGCAAACGACTTCGGCGCGTAGGGATTCCAGGCTGGTCCTGGCTCGGGCGCGAAGTGCTGGAGGACTCGGCGGGAAAGCAGGAGGGGCACAACCTCATGACGGCGGATCGGTTGATCGCTGGACGGTATCGGCTCACGGATCCGATCGGGACGGGCGCGATGGGCGTGGTGTGGCGCGCCACCGACGTCCGGTTGCGGCGCACCGTGGCCGTCAAGCAGGTGTTGCTCGGCCCCGGACTCACCCGCGAAGCCGCGCTGGAAGCGAAACTGCGCGCCAAGCGTGAGGGCCGGATCGCGGCACGCCTGCACCATCCCAATGCGATCACCGTCTTCGACGTCGTCGAGGAAGACGAACAGCCCTGGTTGGTCATGGAGTACATGGACGCGCCCAGCCTGGCGGCCAAACTCGCCGGTGGGCGCACCCTGCCCGCCATGCAGGTCGCCAGGATCGGCGCTCAGGCCGCTGCCGCCCTGGCCGCGGCACACGATGCGGGCATCGTGCACCGCGACGTCAAGCCGGCCAACCTGCTGGTGGCCGACGACGGCACCGTCAAGATCACCGACTTCGGCATCTCCCGCGCGGTCGGCGACGTCACCGTGACCGCGACCGGTTTCCTGGCCGGCACCCCCGCCTACCTCGCGCCAGAGGTCGCGCGCGGCGAGAACCCCGAACCCGCCTCCGATGTCTTCGCACTCGGCTCCACTCTGTACGCGGCGGTCGAGGGCGCGCCACCCTTCGGTGAGGGCGACAACCCCCTCGCGGTACTGCACGCGGTGGCCCGCGCCGAGGTGCGCGCACCGGAGCAGGCCGGTGATCTCGGACCCGTGCTGATGCGGCTGCTCGCCGCCACCGTCGACGAACGCCCGACCATGAAGGAAGCCAGGCGCGCACTGGAAGATGTTGCGGCGGGGCGCAGTCCACGGGTGGGCGTCCTCGCGGCGACCAAGGTGCTGCCGCATCCGTCGCCGGCGCGGGACACCGACAACGCCGCCGCGGCCACCCAGGCGGTGCCGCGTCCATCCTCCGGCCCGGCCCCGAGCCCTGCGCCGAGCCGTCCGGTCCTGCCCGCCGCGCCGGGCACCGTCCCCGCCGCGCCCGGCACCGTCCCCGGCGGGCCGGTGCCGTCCCGGTCGGGTTCGGGTCGTGGCCGCGTGATCGCGCTGGTCGCGGCGGCCTCCGCGGGCGTACTCGTGCTCGTCGCGCTGATCGCCGCCGCGGTCAACGGCGGCGGCGAACCATCGGCGGGCGGATCCGGATCGCCCGCGGTTACGGCGACGCAGCCCTCGGTCGACGCCGTCGCCCCGGATGGTTCCGGCACCGGCGAATCCTCCTCCGACGACGCCACCACCACCGCACCGACGACCACCACGACCACGGCCACCCCCAGCACGACCACCTCGTCCGCCACGACGACCCCGTCCGGTCCACCGACCCCTGAACGGGTGGTGCAGTTCGTCAGCGGCTACTACGGCATGCTCCCCGGCAATGCCGCAGCCGCCTGGTCCCAGCTCGCACCCGCCTACCAGGCCCAGACCGGTTACAGCGACTACCTGAACTTCTGGTCCGGCATCAGCGCCGTCACCGTGCACAGCGTCACACCCAACGGGGACACCGGAGCGACGGTCTCGCTGACCTATACCCTGAAGGACGGCTCGACCTCCACCGAGAGCCGGTGGATCCAGGTCGCCTCGGACAACGGGCGGTTGCTGATCGCCAATTCGGGACTGTAGGGGGAACACGCAGAGGAGAGGATCAGGTGAGCACGCGGCCGGCGGGTGTGCTGTGGGATATGGACGGCACACTGCTCGATTCGGAGAAACTGTGGGATATCGCGGTGCGCGACCTCGCCGTCGAGCTCGGCTCGCAGATGACCGATGAGCTGCGCCGGTCACTGATCGGCGCCTCCGGCCCCAACGCACTGCGCATCGTGTTCACCGGACTCGGCCTCGATCCACAGCCTGCGGCGATGCGCGCCGCGGGCGAGTTCCTGGAGCGTCGGGTCACCGAGCTGATGGCAGAACCCATCCCGTGGCGCCCCGGAGCGAAGGACGCGCTCGCGATGGTGCGCGCGGCCGGACTGCCGAGCGCGCTGGTGACCAACACCAAGCGTTCGCTTGCCGAATTCGGCCTGGACACCCTCGGCCGGGAGTACTTCGACGCGTCGGTCTGCGGCGACGAGGTGCCGCACGGCAAACCCGAGCCCGATGTCTACCTGCGGGCGGCCGAGCTCCTGGGGCTCGACCCGAAAACCTGTGTGGCGGTGGAGGATTCGCCCACCGGTGTGGCGGCCGCGGAGGCCGCGGGCTGCGCGGTGCTCGTGGTGCCGTGTGAGATCGCGGTGCCCGAGGCGCCGATTCGTACCCAGCGCGATTCGCTGGTCGCACTCACCATGGCCGACCTCGGTGCGGTGCTGGATACTCGGTATCCGGTGGGCCGGGGCTGAGGCCACGTCACCGGTTCCCGTGTCCGCGCAGGTCGAATGTGTTGCCGGACAACAAGACCGAACGGTCCGTGACGATTGTCACCGCCTATCTCAGGAAAACCCGGGCGTGTCGGGAATAGTCCGATAACAATGTCGCTATGGCAGCGACGGTAGCCCTGGACGAGATCGTCGACACCACTCGCTTTCCGATCACCGAACCCGACAGCGCCGGTTGGCGCGCGGCGGTGGCGGCGGCGCGAGCCGACCTGGCGCAGGACGGATGTACCGTGCTGCGCGAATTCATCCGGCCGGAGCTGCACGAGCGGCTGCGGGAGCAGGGTGAGCAGATGGCCCCGCACGCGCACTATCAGGTGGAGCGGGTCAACGCCTACAACATTCCGCTCGATACCGCACTGCCCGAGGATCATCCGGGGCGCATCGTGCTCGAACGCGGCAACGCCTTCGTCCCGCGCGACCGGATCGCCACCGACGCGCTGATCCACCAGCTCTACACCAGTCAGCTGTTCCAGCGATTCGTGGCCGATTGCTTCGGCTTGCCCGGTCTGCACGAATTCGCCGACCCGCTGGCCGGACTCGTGCTCAACGTCGTCGCGCCCGGCATGTCACACCCCTGGCATTTCGACACCAACGAATACACCGTCAGCATGCTCACCCAGGCGCCCGAAGCGGGCGGAGTCTTCGAATACTGCCCGGGCATCCGCTCACCGCACGCGGAGAACCTCGACGATGTGCGCGCGGTGCTCACCGGCACCGGCCAGCACCTGATCCAGCGGCTCGAGCTGCGCCCGGGCGATCTGCAACTGTTCCAGGGCCGTTTCTCCCTGCACCGGGTCTCCCCGGTGAGCGGCCGCACCCAACGGCATACGGCGATCTTCGCCTACAGCGACCGACCAGGTGTCATCGGCACCGTGGAACGCACCCGTCAGCTCTTCGGACGGGTGCTGTCGGACCATCACGCCGCGGCCGACGCCGTCCGTGGCGACCGGCTACTCGACTGAGCAGCGCAGTTCGACCCGAGAGGAACCATCGTGTCCGTGCCTATGCACACCACCGGGAAAGCCTCCTTCGACGACATCTACGACCGCCCCGATCCGCGCGCCTACTACGCGCGCATGGCCGAATTGGATTACTGCATACCGCAGTTGGCGAAGCCGCATTTCGAGCAGCAGCTCGCCGAATACCGCGACGCCACCGGGGTGAGCGCACCGACCGTGCTCGATATCGGCTGCTCCTACGGCGTCAACGCGGCCCTGCTGCGGCTGGACACGACCATCGACGAACTGGGGGAGTACTACGGCGCGGCCGCCGCCGACGATCCGGCCGCGCTGATCGCCCTCGACCGGGCCCGCCTCGCCGCCGACGACACGCGGCCGGAGGTCCGCTTCGTCGGCATGGACGCCTCGCGTCCGGCTCTGGACTACGCGCACGCCGCCGGCCTGCTGCACGACATCGTGCACGCCGATCTCGAGGCCACCGACCCCACCGACGAGCAGCGCCGGATCCTGGCGGCCGCCGACCTGGTGATCTCCACCGGCTGTATCGGCTATGTCACCGAGAAGACCCTGCTCCGGGTGGCCACCGCCGACCCGGAACACAGGCCCTGGATGGCACACTTCGTCTTGCGCATGTACGGCTTCGACGCGATCGAGGGCGAGCTTGCGGCCCTCGGCTACCGCACCGAACGGATGCCGGGCGATTTCGCGCAGCGCCGCTTCGCCTCCGATGCCGAACAGGCGCAGGTGTTGAATACTCTGTCCGCCAACGGAATCGATCCGACCGACCGGGAAGACAGCGGTTGGCTCTACGCCAATCTCTACATTTCCCGCCCCGCCGCCTGACATCGACTCACACCGAGGAATCAGACTTGACCGAACGCACGTTTGCCGCCGAGGACCAGCTGCCCCGGGTACCGCTACCGACGCTGGACGACAGCTGTACCCGGTTCATCGAGTGGTGCACTCCGCTGCTGACCGCCGACGAACTCGCCGCCACCGAGGCCGCCGTCGCCGATCTGCTGCGCCCCGGCGGCCCGGGCCGGACCCTGGATGCCGCGCTGCGCGACTACGACGCCACCCCCGGCGTCGGCAGCTGGCTCGACGAGTTCTGGCCGTCGCGGTATCTGGGCCGGCGCGACCGGATCGCGCTCAACGCCAACTTCTTCTTCCTGTTCCGCGACGACACCACCCTGGCGACATCCACCGGGCCCGGGCAGGTGGAGCGAGCCGCGGGCATCGTCAGCGCTGCCGTCGACTACAAGCTGGCGCTGGATCGGGAGGAGATCCCGCCGGTCACCCAGCGCGGGCAGCGGCTGTCGATGTGGCAGAACAAGTACCTGTTCTCCGAGACTCGCATTCCGGGCGAAGAACAGGACACCGTGCGTGTGCCCTACAGCCCCGAATGGCCGGGGCCCTCGGACGCGCGCCACATCCTGGTCTTCCACCGCGGCAGCATGTTCCGGATGGAGGTGATCGGAACCGACGGCGCACCGCACAGCTTCGAGGATCTGTCCGACGGGCTGCGCGCGGTGCTCAAGGCCGGAGCGAAGTACGCCGCCACCGACACCGCGGTCGGGCATCTGACCACGCTGCCCCGCGCGGACTGGGCCCGCAGCCGCGCGGGTCTGCTGGCCGAACCGGTCAACGCCGCGGCACTCGACACCATCGAGACGGCACTGTTCTGCGTCTGCCTGGAGGATTTCGCTCCGCGCGACGAAACCCACGCCTGCGACATCCTGCTGCACGGCGACAGCGCCAACCGCTGGTTCGACAAGTCGGTGTCGTTCATCGTCTTCGCCGACGGGCAGGCGGGCATCAACGTCGAGCATTGCGGTCTCGACGGCACCACGATCCTGTCGTTCGTGGACACCCTGCTGGAATCGACGGTCGCCGAACACGCCGAGCGCTCCGGTGCCAGGCCGCAGGGGCTGCCGGTGGTAGAGCCGATCGAGTTCCGGCTCAGCGCCGCCCAGCGCGCCGAGATAGCCGCGGCGGGGGCGGCGTTTGCCCGCTATGCGGCCGAGAACGCCACGACCACGGTGTCGTTCGACGATTTCGGCACCGCCAAGGCCAAGCAGCTCGGCATCTCCCCGGATGCCTTCGCGCAGCTGAGCTATCAGCTGGCCCACCGCCGCAGCAAGGGCCTCACCGGCGCCACCTACGAATCCATCGCCACCCGCCAGTACCGCAACGGCCGCACCGAGGCCATGCGGGTGATCACCCCGGAGATGGTGGCGTTCGTCGACGCGATGGAAGACGCCTCCGCCGACACCGCCGCCACACTGGCCGCCGCCGAGGCCGCCGCGGCCGCGCACGTGGCCCGGGCCAAACAGTGCCAGTCCGGGCAGGCGCCGGAGCAGCACCTGTGGGAGCTGGAATGGATCCAGCGTCGTCGCGGCACCGAGCTGGGCGTCACCGAGCCCATCCCGCTCTACAGCAGCCCCGGCTGGACGATCATGCGCGACGACTACCTGAGCACCAGCTCCGCGCCGTCGGTCAATATCCGGTACTTCGGGTTCGGTTCCACCAGTTCTCGCTGCATCGGCGTGGCCTACGTGCTGCTGCCCGATCGCTGGAACCTCTACCTGGCCACCCCCGCGCCGGTCGCCGACCAGATGCACGCCTTCGCCGACCACCTGCGCACGGCGGTCGCCGATCTGGAAGCCCTGCTCGCCGCCCGGTGACGTTCGGGTCGGGTGGCGTCCGGCGGCTGCGGCCGGGCGGACGCCACTCGACCGGAAACGGTTTGCGGGGGTCTGAAACAATGACAACCCGTGAAGACTTTCGAGGCCCTGTTCGCCGAGCTCCAGGATCGTGCCGTCACCCGACCCGAGGGGTCGGGGACGGTGGCCGCGCTGGACGCGGGCGTGCATACCCAGGGCAAGAAGGTGCTCGAAGAGGCCGGTGAGGTGTGGCTGGCCGCCGAACACGAGAGCGACGAATCGCTCGCCGAGGAGATCTCGCAGCTGCTGTACTGGGTGCAGGTGCTGATGGTGGGTCGCGGACTGCGGCTAGAGGACGTCTACCGACATCTGTGACGTCCGCCGCGAATCCGCCGTCATCCCTCCCGAAAGGACCCCTCTCATGCTGCGCGTCGCAGTCCCCAACAAAGGCGCACTCTCCGAATCGGCCGTGTCGATCCTGTCCGAGGCCGGCTACCGCAAACGCACCGATTCCCGTGACCTGACCGTCCTGGACCTGGCCAATCAGGTGGAGTTCTTCTTCCTGCGGCCCAAAGACATCGCCATCTACGTCGGTTCCGGTGAACTCGATCTGGGCATCACCGGCCGCGACCTCGCCCTCGACTCGGCGGCACCGGTGACCGAGCGGCTCGCTCTCGGTTTCGGCGGTTCCACCTTCCGCTACGCCGCCCCGGCCGGCCGCGACTGGACCGTCGAGGACCTCGCGGGCAAGCGCATCGCCACCTCCTACCCGAACCTGGTGCTGTCGGATCTGGCCGGGCGCGGCATCGAGGCCGAGGTCATCCGGCTCGACGGCGCGGTGGAGATCTCCATCCAGCTCGGCGTCGCCGACGCCATCGCCGACGTGGTCGGCTCCGGGCGCACCCTGCGCCAGCACAATCTGGTCGCCTTCGGCGCCTCGCTGTGCGATTCGGAGGGCGTGCTGATCGAGCGCGAGGGCTCCGACCGCGACGACAAGGCCCGCAACCAGCTCATCGACCGGGTCAAGGGTGTCGTGTTCGCCCAGCAGTACCTCATGCTGGACTACGACTGCCCCAAGAGCCTGCTCGACCAGGCCGCCCAGATCACCCCCGGCCTGGAATCGCCGACCGTGTCGCCGCTCACCGATCCCGACTGGGTCGCCGTGCGCGCGCTGGTACCGCGCAAACTGGGCAACTCGGTGATGGATCAGCTCGCCGACCTGGGCGCCAAGGCGATCCTGGCCACCGACATCCGGTCCTGCCGGGCCTTCTGAGGACTCGGGCAACCCCGGCGTTCGCGCCGGGGTTGGCCTCACCCTGAATTCAACCCGTGTGCCGGGCATCCCGGCGTTGCTACCGTGCGGCCCTCGATGAGGAACGCAAGGAGTGACGACCGTGTCGCACACACCCCCCGACAGCGGCCCGAGCCGCCGTATCCACTGGAATGAGGACTGGTCGGCCACCGTGGTCGGGCTGGCATTGCTCGCCCTGGTCCTGAGTGGGCTGATCCCGGATTGGCTGGTGCCGTGATGCCGGGGCCGGAGCACACCGAGAACCTCACCACCGCCGACACCGGGACAACCGCGCAGCCGGTGCGGTCGGAGACCGAGGCGCTGCGCCCGGCCGCGGTCGCCGCACCCGCCGCCGTGGTGGGCGGTGTGCTCGTCGTAGTGCTGCTCGGGGCGTTGACGCGGTACGTCGAGACGCAGGTGCCGAACTGGACCGCCGACACCCCGCTGCGTCGTGTCGCGAAGACGGTCGAATACCCCGTGTACGCGATCGCCTTCGGCCTCATCGGCAACGTGGTGCTGGCGAAACTGGGCCTGCGCGAGCGCCTTTCGGCCGGGTTCCGCACCGAATTCTTCATCAAGACCGGTGTTGTGCTGCTCGGCGCCTCGATCAATCTGAAGGTGCTCATGACAGCGGCCGGACCAGCGATTCTGCAGGCGTTGCTGCTGATCACCGCGGTCTTCGGGTTCGCCTGGTGGCTCGGCGGGCGCATGGGTCTGGACGACAAACTGCGGGCGCTACTGGCCTCGGCGGTTTCGATCTGCGGGGTCAGCGCCGCCATCGCGGCAGCCGGAGCAGTGCAGGCCAAGCGGGAGCAGATCGCCTACGCGGCCTCGCTGGTGATCATCTTCGCGCTTCCGTCGATCTTCGTGCTGCCCTGGCTGGCCGGACTGTTCGGGCTGTCGGACGCGGTGGCCGGCGCGTGGATCGGCGGCAATATCGACACCACCGCGGCGGTGGCCGCTTCGGGCGCGATCGCCGGTGAACAGGCCCTGCAGATCGCCGCGATCGTGAAGACGACCCAGAACGCGCTCATCGGAATCGTCGCCATCGCCTTGACCGCCTACTTCACCCTGCGGGTGGAGCGTGCGGCCGGAGCGGCACGGCCGTCGGCACGCGAATTCTGGGACCGCTTCCCGAAATTCGTGCTCGGCTTCCTCGCGGCGTCGATCATCGGGACGCTCTACCTGCAAGCGGTGGACTCCGGCACCGGCGCCGGCCACATCGCGATCGTCAACGATCTGCGGACCTGGTTTCTGATCCTGGCCTTCGTCTCGATCGGGCTGGAGTTCTCCCTGCGCGGTCTGCGCGCGGCGGGCGCGCGTCCGGTGCTCGTCTTCGGTGCGGCGGCCGCGGTGAACATGGTCGTCGGACTGGGGCTGTCGGTGCTGCTGTTTCGCACCTTCACGCCGTAGGTATCCACCCGCCCGGGCGTGTTCCGGAGCAGATCTAATCAGCGACCGACTCGGCGAAGATCTGCTCCGGAGACTCGGGTTCGTCCGGCCACCCCGGATACTGCGGGGGAGTGCCGCCGTACTCCGGGCACAGGTGCTTGTAGTCGCAGAATCCGCACAGCCAGCTCTTGCTCGGCGGGAAGTCGCCGGTGCGGCCGGCTTCGCGGATGGCCTGCCACAGTGCGGCAAGGGTGCGCTCGAAGCGGTTGAGCTCTTCCTCGTCCGGGGTGTAGGTGAGGATCTGCTCGTCGGCCAGATAGATCAGCCGCAGCTGGGCCGGGACGACGCCGCGGGTACGCAGCATGACCAGGGCGTAGAACTTCAGCTGGAACAGCGCCTTGGTCTCCTGGGTGACCCCGGGGACGCGGCCGGTCTTGTAATCCACCACCCGCAGCTCACCGGTGGGCGCCACGTCGATCCGGTCGACGAAACCGCGCAGCAGCACGCCGTCGGCCAGTTCGACCTCGACCCGGGACTCACACGATTCCGGATCGAACCGGGTCGGATCCTCCAGCCGGTAATAGGCCCGTACGAGTGCACGGACCTCGTCGAGGAACACCTCGAGCTCGGCCTCGGCGATCAGCTCGGCCACCTCCGGCCGCTCGGCCAGCACCCTGGCCCACGCGCCGGCCGCGAGCGCTTCGGCCCGGTCCGGCCTCCGCTCGGCCGCGGGCAACCCGTAGAGATCTTCCAGCACCGCGTGCACCACCGTGCCGCGCACCGCGTGCCGAGCCGGCGGTTCCGGAATCCGGTCGATCGCGCGTAACCGATACTTGAGCGGGCACTGCTTGAAATCCATTGCCCGGGAAGGCGACAGCGCCGGACGAGAACGAACCGGCGCCGCTTCGGGGCGGGGCGCCGGTTCGGCGTCGGCAGGGGGCGTGGTCGCTGGTGCTGGCATACCTGGCAGGCTATCCGGCGGCACCGACACGGTGCCGTGAGACGGCAGCGACGAACAGATTTTCGCGGAACGGAGATACATGACGGCCAGACGGACCGGGCCATTCACCATCGGTGACCGGGTGCAGCTGACCGATGCCAAGGGCAGGTTGTACACCGTGCTCCTGGAGCCGGGCAAGGAGTTCCACACCCATCGCGGCGGGATCAAGCACGACGATCTGATCGGCGCCGACGAGGGCAGCGTGGTGAACTCCACCAACGGCACCCCCTACCTCGCGCTGCGGCCGCTGCTGATCGACTACGTGCTCTCCATGCCGCGCGGGGCCGCGGTGATCTACCCGAAGGACGCCGCCCAGATCGTGCACGAGGGCGATATGTTCCCCGGCGCGCGCGTGCTCGAGGCCGGCGCGGGCTCCGGCGCGCTCACCTGTTCGCTGCTGCGTGCCGTCGGCCCCGAGGGCGAGGTGGTGTCCTACGAGATCCGCGACGACCACGCCGAGCACGCCGTGCGCAACGTGGAGACCTTCTTCGGCGAACGTCCGGCGAACTGGTCGCTGACCGTCGGTGACGTCGCGAACTACGACGGCCCGCAGGTCGATCGGGTGGTGCTCGACATGCTCGCACCCTGGGACGCGCTGCCCGCGGTGTCCAAAGCCCTGGTCCCCGGTGGCGTGCTCATCGTCTACGTGGCGACGGTGACGCAGCTGTCGAAGATCGTGGAGACGCTGCGCGAGCAACAATGCTGGACCGAGCCGCGCTCCTGGGAGTCGATGGTGCGCGGCTGGCATGTGGTGGGTCTGGCGGTGCGCCCCGAGCACCGGATGCAGGGCCACACCGCGTTCCTGGTGAGCGCCCGCAGGCTGGCCGAGGGCACCGTGACGCCGAAGCCCCAGCGCCGGCCCTCGAAGGGCTGACGCCGGGGCTTCGGTGGTGTGACGACGATCAGACGATCACGCGGGGACGCAGGGCGCCTGGGCGAAGCCGAGCAGCAGGCAGCCGCTGGCATCCGAGAGCTTCCAGGTGCCGTCGACGTTCTCCCAGGTCAGCGGCATCGCCGGGGCGGCGCCGTGCGGGGAGGTGATGACGACCTGCGCGGTGGCGGTGTTGCCCTCGGTGGTGACGTCGGTGACGCCGAAGGTGAGGGTGCCGTAGCCGGCCAGCGCGGCGTTCATCTGGTCGATGTTGGCGGTGCGCTGTTCGCCGTTGACGATCAGCTTCGTCTTCTCCGCCGTCGGCACATCGGGGCTGGCCAGCTTGTCGAGCACACCCTGCAGGGTTTCCGGGGTCGGAGCCTCGCCGGTGCCGTGGTCTCCGTGCTCGGCGCCGGTGGTGGTGGCGGCAGCGGCGCTGGTGGTAGCGCTGGTGCTGGTGGCGGCGCTGTCGCTGCTGTCGTCGTCGGAACCGCAGGCGGCGATGCCGAGCGACAGGGCGACGGTGGCGGCGGCAGCGACAGACAAGCGCAGTGCCCTCACGGGAAGGAGCATGACTGGCAACCTTTCGGCTAGTCGGTGAGCAGCCTCACCGGTAATGTGTTAGGGCAGGCTAACATGGTCGTTCCGGTCGACGGGCGCTGCCTAGATGTGATCACGACGAAACCATGTCGGACAGCGAGAACGGTTCGCGCCCGGTAGCGTTGATAGACCGGGACTGGGAGGAGCAGCACATGAGCCCCATCGAGAATTCGGATTCGGCGGCCTGGAGAGAGCTCGAGGCGGTGCGCGCCGAAGCGGCTGCACTCCGGAGGCAACTCGCGGATTCACCGGATCGTGCGCGGGAATTGGAAGCCCGCATCGATTCGCTGACTATTCGCAACACGAAGCTGATGGACACTCTGAAAGAGGCGCGCCAGCAACTGGTCGCGTTGCGTGAAGAGGTCGATCGGCTCGGTCAGCCGCCGAGTGGTTACGGCGTCCTGATCGGCGCCTACGACGATCAGACCGTCGACGTGTTCACCTCCGGCCGCAAGATGCGGTTGACGTGTTCGCCGAACATCGACACCAGCACCCTCGAGTACGGCCAGACCGTGCGGTTGAACGAGGCGCTGACGGTGGTCGAGGCCGGGCACTTCGACGCGGTCGGTGAAATCGGCACGTTGCGCGAGGTCCTCGACGACGGCCGTCGCGCACTCGTGGTCGGGCACGCCGACGAGGAGCGCGTGGTCTGGCTGTCCGGCCCGCTGTCCAAGGTCGCCGAGATCGACGACCTCGACGATCCCGACGCCCCGGTGCGCCGGCTGCGCCCGGGTGATTCGCTACTGGTGGACACCAAGGCCGGTTTCGCGTTCGAGCGCATCCCCAAGGCCGAGGTCGAAGACCTGGTGCTGGAGGAAGTGCCCGATGTCGACTACAACGACATCGGTGGTCTCGGCCGCCAGATCGAGCAGATCCGCGACGCGGTGGAGCTGCCGTTCCTGCACAAGGACCTGTTCCGCGAGTACGCGCTGCGCCCGCCCAAGGGTGTGCTGCTCTACGGTCCGCCGGGCTGCGGTAAGACGCTCATCGCCAAGGCGGTGGCCAATTCGCTGGCCAAGAAGATCGCCGAGGCCCGCGGTGAGGATGCCAAGGAAGCCAAGTCCTACTTCCTCAACATCAAGGGCCCGGAGCTGCTGAACAAGTTCGTCGGCGAGACCGAGCGCCACATCCGGATCATCTTCCAGCGGGCCCGTGAGAAGGCCTCGGAAGGCACCCCGGTGATCGTGTTCTTCGACGAGATGGACTCGATCTTCCGCACCCGCGGTTCGGGCGTGTCCTCGGACGTGGAGACCACGGTCGTTCCGCAGCTGCTGAGCGAGATCGACGGCGTCGAGGGCTTGGAGAACGTCATCGTCATCGGCGCCTCCAACCGCGAGGACATGATCGACCCCGCGATCCTGCGTCCGGGCCGCCTGGACGTCAAGATCAAGATCGAGCGGCCGGATGCGGAATCGGCGCAGGACATCTTCTCCAAGTACCTCACCGAGGAACTGCCGCTGCACGCCGATGATCTGGCCGAGTTCCACGGCGACAAGGGAGCCTGCATCCGCGCGATGATCGAGCGGGTGGTGGAGCGGATGTACGCCGAGAGCGAGGACAACCGCTTCCTGGAGGTCACCTACGCCAACGGTGACAAGGAGGTCCTGTACTTCAAGGACTTCAACTCCGGCGCCATGATCCAGAACATCGTGGACCGGGCCAAGAAGTACGCCATCAAGGCGGTGCTCGACACCGGCAACCCGGGCCTGCGCATCCAGCATCTCTACGATTCGATCGTGGACGAGTTCTCCGAGAACGAGGACCTGCCCAACACCACGAATCCCGATGACTGGGCACGCATCTCGGGCAAGAAGGGCGAGCGCATCGTCTACATCCGGACCTTGGTCACCGGCAAGAACGCCAGTGCCAGCCGGGCGATCGACACCGAGTCGAATACGGGTCAGTACCTGTAATCGCGTCGTGCCGAGGGCCGCGTTTCCGTGCGAAGCGCGGCCCTTTGTCGTGGCGGGCCCGTCGTCGCCGTGGCTCGCTAGGGCAGCGCCAACGGTGTGGTGATGTAAGTCACTGATCATGCGTTCGGCTATAACAGCTGAACGGCGCCACAATTGCGCTGATCGGCCTGTCGTATGCCGAGCCCTGATCGACGAAACGGCCGCGGCGATTATCTGAATCATCCATGCTTCAGATGGCTGGCGCAGCGGGGTTGCGCCGGATTCGAGATGGAGGAGTCACCATGTCCGGTTCCGCATCGGATTTCCTGGCCGAAGTGCTGTTCAAGACGATTCTGGAACTGCTGAGCAGCGGCAGCGCGGGATAGGCCGCGTCGAAGGACGGGCCAACAGGGTCGCGCCCCAAGGGGTGCGACCCTGTTGTCGTCTGCGCGGTCATTCCGTCGGTGCCGCGGATTAGTCTGACGGCATGACTTCTGAGCCGACCGAGATCTGGCACAACCCGCGGTGCACCAAGAGTCGCGCCGCGCTCGCGCACCTGGACGAGACCGGTGCCGAGTACACCGTGCGCCGGTATCTGGACGATCCGCCGACCGCCGACGAACTGCGTGCGGCGCTGGCCAAGCTCGGCGCCGAGCCCTGGGACATCACCCGTACCGGCGAACCGGAAGCCAAGGAGCTCGGCGTGGCGAGCTGGGGTCGCACCGAAGCCGATCGCGACCGCTGGATCGAGGCGTTGGCGACCCATCCGAAGCTGATCCAGCGGCCGATCGTGTTCATCGGAAACGGCTCGGCGGTGGTGGCCCGCGATGACGAAACGTTGCGATCGCTGGACTGATGCCGACCGGGGGTGAGCCCACGCCATGGCGCGTCGGCCACCTCCATCTGTGCAGCGTGTGCCATGTTCGGCGCCCGGATGGACGTGGTAGCCGAGTGATGTCCGGGGGAGTGGGTGCTGTAACGACCGCGCGGCGCGGTGTGATGTAGATCATGTCATCGCGGCTCGGGAAGGTCCTGATCCGCAGTTGGATCGAGCGTGGGTCAGCAACGGGTCGGGGCGTCGAGCTCCACGCCGGTTGGAGGTTGTCATGAACTCGATCGTCAAGAAATTCGCCGTCGGCGCATCCGCCGCGACACTCATCGGCGCGGCCGGAATCCTCGGCGCGGCACCCGCACAGGCGCAGCCGCCAGGGTTCTGTTCGGTCAATCCGGTAGCGGCGACCGCCGCCTACTCCCAATGCGGCGGACCGGTCTGGCATCAGGTGCGCGTCACCTGCTGGGCCTGGTGGTCCTGGTTCAGCAGCTACGAACGCTGGGGTAACCCGGCATGGGACGGGCAGCAGTCCTGGACCAGCTGCGATCTGCCGTTCTCCATGCAGACCTGGCAGGTGGTAGTGCGCTGACGGCAACGTCGCCAGGTGCCTGTGTCGACGGGATGCGGCACCTGGCGCGAAAACTATTCCTACGGACTCGGGTACGCCGCAATGAGGATGGCGAATCGGCCTGCGGACTGACGCCCGGCGCCGGCCCGCGCCGGTAGTGTCGGCAGCCATGAAGGTACAGCTGCGCCACAGTCCCGCCTCCGCCGTCGCCAGGTGCTTCCTCGCGGGCGGCGAGCCCATGCGCGTCGAAAGCGGTGCCATGGTGGCGCATTCGGCGGGCGTCACGCTGCAGGCCAAGGCCGAAGGCGGCATCTTCGCCGGGCTCAAGCGGTCGATGCTGGCCGGTGAATCGTTCTTCGTGTCCACGTTCACCGCGCCACCGGAGGGCGGCTGGGTCGACGTCGCCCCTTCGCTGCCCGGTGACATGCTGCCGTTGACCATCCAGCCCGACCGGCCCTTCTTCATCAGCCGTGGCGGCTGGATCGCCAATTCGCATGGCGTGCAGGTGGAAAGCAAATGGGGTGGGTTCGCGAACCTGTTCGGCGGTGAGGGCGGTTTCGGTCTGCGGGCGACCGGTGCGGGTGAGGTCGTCGTCGGTGTGTTCGGCGCGATCGACGTCATCGACCTGCAACCGGGCGAACCGATCACCATCGACACCGGCCATGTCGTCGCCTACGACCTCGCCATGAACTTCACCATCCGCCGCGCGGTCTCCGGACGGTCGATCCAATCGCTGAAATCCGGTGAGGGACTGGTCTTCGACTTCACCGGCCCCGGACGAGTGCTGCTCCAGACGCGCAACCCGAGCGCGTTCGCCTCGTGGACGGCGTCGACGTCATCGGGGTAGGTGCCCTGCCCGTCGCCGGGCGTGGTGTCCGAGCTCGGCGGCGGCATGGCGACTGCCACGGTGACGCGCACGCTCGGGCCGGTGCATTGATCGGCAGGGCGGCCGTTCAGATGAGGATTTCGCGCAGTAGATAGCGGGTGTCGGGGACGAACGGCCAGGCCGGATCGGTGAGGTGGTCGCGGAGGGTCTGCTCCGTCCACCACCAGCCGTCGGCGATTTCCTCCGGCTGGTGCCGGATCGGGCCGTCGTAGCGCAGTTCGTAGGCGAACAGGTGGCAGCGCATCGGGCTGCCCGCCCATTCGCCGTCCCAGCGGGCGCGGGCCAGGGGAGTGGGTTCGGTGTCGGCCGTGACGCCGAGTTCTTCGGCCAGCTCCCGGATCGCGGTCTGCCGCGGGGATTCGCCCGGGTCCACCACGCCGCCGGCCAGGCAGTCGTGCATCCCCGCGAAGACCATTTTCGTCTCGGTGCGGCGATGGACGTAGATCGCGCGGCCGTCGCCGGAGCGGAGCAGCACTCCGGCGCTGGCATGCCAGAGTCCGTCACGGTAGACGACGGCGCGGTCCTCGGCACCGATTTCTCGCCCGGTGCTGTCGTAGACGGCGATCATCTCCGAACCCACCGGGCGAGAGTAACGTGTGCCGCGTAGATCGCTCGACGAAGGGATCGGCTCGATGGCGCTGCCACGCGCGCTGGGGAAATTCAATCGGCAGGTCACCAATCCGGTGACATCGGTCATCGCCGGGCGCGCCCCCGGCATGGGCATCGTCGTGCACAAAGGCCGCAAATCCGGCCGCACGTACCGGACCCCGGTCCTGCTCTTCGCCGACGGCCACGAATACCGCATCGCCCTCACCTACGGTCGTGACGTCGACTGGGTGAAGAATGTCGTCGCCGCAGGCGATTTCGCGGTGGAAACGCACGGGCAGACGGTGTCCCTGACCGATCCGCTGATCCGCCACGATGCCGCCGCGAGCTGGGCGCCGCCCGTCATCCGGCAGGCGCTGGTCGCGATGTCGGTGCCCTACTTTCTCGAGGCCAGGACCGTCGACTGATCTGGCCACGGTCGCCGGTACACCGATGACTTCCGGGTGAATCGGTCGTCGATATCTCTGGGTACACCGACAGATAGGAGCCCAGGTATGACGAGACCGTTTCGAGTGGGTACGACCTCGGTGCGGGCGAACGGGGTGGATCTCGGCATCGAGAGCTTCGGCCGCGAGAACGATCCGCTGATCCTGCTGGCCGGCGGCACGACGATGCTGTCCTGGCCCGACGCGCTGTGTGAGCGCCTCGCCTCGGGCGGGCGGCGCGTGGTCCGATACGACCTGCGCGACTCCGGCACGTCGACGACCCTCGACCCGGAGAATCCGGCCTACAACCTGCGAGATCTCGCCGCAGACGCGGCCGCGCTGGTCGGGGCGCTCGGCGCCGGGACCGCCCATCTCGGTGGGGTCGGCGTCGGCGGGATGGTCGCTCAGGTCGCCGCGCTGGACCACCCGGACGTGTTCACCGCACTGACCCTCGTCGGTACTCGGCCGGTGGCGCCGGGCCCGGTCGACGAGGACCTGCCGGACCACGACCACGCGGTCATGGGCGCACTGTTCTCCCATCCGTGGCCGGACTGGACCGACCGGGACGCTGTCGCGGCCTTCGCCGCCGCGGGAGCCGAGCCGCTGGGCGACGATCCAGAACAGGCACGGGCGACGGCGGCCCGAATCTGGGACAGGACGCCGTCGAGCGATCCCGCGGTGCACCAGGCGAACCAGCTCGGGATGGTGTTCTCCCGGATCGACTGCACGCCGCGCTGGCGGGAACGGCTCGGTGAGCTCGACGTACCGGCCCTCGTCGTGCACGGCCGCGCCGACCCGTTCTTCCCGGTCGGCAACGGTGAGGCCCTCGCCGCCGAAATTCCCGGCGCGCGACTGCTCGTCCTCGACGACATGGGCACTGCTCTGCGCCAGGCCGCGGCCGACACGGTCGCTGCGGCGATGCTCGCCCTGTTACGTGCTGACCGGCGGCCTCCCCACCCGGTCCGTCAGTGCCGGCCTCGCGATATCGGCGTGGTTCTCGGATTCGACCCGAGCTGTCGGCCACCGGCGTGCACGCAACGCGTGGTGAATTGACCACATCGCCGGCTGCCGGCGGTTCTCCGGCCGCGATGGACCAGGAGAACCGCCGGAACCGTCAACGGTTGTCGCGCGGGTCGAGCACGACCTGGGTGCCCGGCCCTGTCGCGACCTGGAGGGTGCGCAGCCGCAGCAGTGCCGGGTGCTCCTCCAGCAGGCGTGCGGTGTTGGCCAGCGACCGCAGGGCGGCCGCTTCGGCGCGGGCCCGCTCGAGCTCGGCGCGTCCGCGTTCCTTGGCCAGCACGGTTTCCAGTGCCGCCTTGCGCAGTTCACCGGGCAGCATCAGATCGCGTGCGCGCAGGCTCTTGACCTCGATGCCGAGTTCGGCGACCGCATCGGCCACCCGGCTGTAGTCGGCGGTGAGCAGGCTGCGATCGGCGATCACTTCGTCGAGGGTGTGCGCGGCGACGGCGTCGCGCACAGTGTCCTGCACCGCCGCGTACAGCACGGTGTCGGAGTTCTGCGCACCGGTGGTGAACGCGACCGGGTCGAGGACCTGCCAGGTCAGCGCGAAACTCGCCCGCAACGAAAGTCCGTCGGAAGTGAGAAGTTCCTGACCGGTGACGTGCATCAGCCGCGGCCGCACATCGACCTCGACCAGCGTGCAGCGCTTGGCGTCGTACCGGTGGCGGCCGGGTTCGAGCACCCGCTCCAGGGTGCCGTCGCGATAGCGCAGCGTGCGCTGCCATGCCATGACCGTCGTATACATCTCTCACTCCCTCCCGGAGTCTGTGCCGCGAAGCCCCCGGGCAGGCGGATGCCACCCCATCCGGCCCCGACGACGCGGTGGGGGCGTCCCCCGGCCGTAGCCGGAGAGCCCGCAGAACCACGCCACCGCAGCGGACCGGATGGGGGACACCGTAGGAGGGAATCGAACCCATCAGACTTAAGAGGTCTGTGCCACCGGAGGCACGACAGAGCCGACACGGGGAACGCGATCCGGAGATTCCGGTGCGCCCCTTGCTCTCTCGTGAGGGAAACGGTACGGAAATCGCGCGGTTCGTGCGAATGATTTTCGCGGAGTGCGAGGCGGGGGGGACTGCCGCCGAGCGCTCGGCAGTGCAGTGCTTGCGGCTGTCGCGAACAGCTCAGGCATCATCCTTGGAGGATGGCTTCGACCTCGTCCACCCGGCGTTGCAGTCGAGCCGAGTTCAGTTCGGCGGCATCGGATCGGACTGTTTCGAGGGTTTCGTGGGCGGCTGCGGTGTGCCCGCCCCGCGCATAGGCTTCCGCGAGCCAGGACCGATAGAGGGTCGCTTCGCGCTTCCGGCCCACTGGGTAGCGTTCGATAGCGGGCGCCAGGAGGGTCTCGGCCTCGGCTGCGTTGCCCAATTGGACGGAGCAGCGGGCGCGCATGACGTCGATCTCGTCGCGATTGAGCCAGTACACCCAATCGGGTTCGTCATCGCCGGAGGAACGCCGATCGTATTCCTCGTCGACGGTGTCGAGGGCGCGGCGCGTGCAGTCGGAATCGCCTGCCTTCGCCGCAGCCCAGGCGACGCGTTCACCGAGCAAGGCACGGACCACCGGTGGCGCGTCCGTCGATGCTCCGTGCAGCGCTGTGCGCGCCAAGAGCAGTGCGTCGTGGGCGTCGCCGGTGTTCGTCATCTGATAGGCCAGAGTCGATAGCAGTTGGCCGGCGAGCGGTCGGTCACCTGCTTCGGTGGCCGCTGTCACGCCATCGAGATAGGCGTGCTGCGCGTCGGCGTATCGTCCGGCGTCGGAGTACACCCATCCGGCCAGCTGTGACAGCTCGCCGACGACACGCAGCAGGCGCCGCCTGGTTTCCGGGGAGTATCGGCCTTCGCGTACGACGCAGCGGGCGGCGTCCAGGTCGCACCGCACCACCGGATGCAGAGCTGCGCCACCCACGACGTCATCCAAGCGGCGCAGTTCCATCACGCGGCGCTCCATCTCGGCAGCCAGACCGGCCCCCACCTGCCGTCCGGCAGTCAGATGCTCGTCGAACCGAGCATCTGCCACCAACCATTCGTGTGCGACGCGTAGTGGATTATCTTGTCGCGCAGTCGCATCCGAATTCGCGGGCCGCAACTGCCGATACGCCCGGCGGATCTCATCGCTGACCGGACGCTGCCCGCGTTCGATCTGCGAGAGGTAGGCAGCGCTCCAATGTGTCCGGCGGGCGAATTCACGCAGGCCGATCTGTGCTGCTTCCCGCACGGCACGGAGCGCAGTCCCAGTGCTGAAATCCTCGCCCACCACGCGCCCCTCTCCGGTCACGTCGGCCACTGTTCACCCTGCAAACATGCTGCTGACATCCTGCAACCACCGTAAGCGTTCCCGGCCCGAAACGATGCGCCTAATGTGAGTTTCACGCAAGCTGCCAGGCGGTTCTGCTATCTCGAACCGAAACCACGATGCGACCGACGTGAACGGCCCGAGGTACGGCGGCGAGCGAAATTCATCCGACACGGCCCGGACAGGGCTGAACGCAGGGGGCTCGATGTACGAACCGTCGCATGCACTGGGACTCATCCGCCGCGACATCGCCGGCTGCCCGGATCGGTGGCGCGAACTGTTGAAGGAGCTCGCCGAACGGCACGGCTTTCGGCTCGTGTTCACCGTCGAACTGCACGCGGGGCCGTGCATAGCGAATCTGGCTTTGGCGCAACACATTACCGAGCACAGCGCCGCTGCGGTGGTCGTTCTGTCCTTCGGGCACGCAGACGCTGTGCGGCACATGATCACCGGTGTCGCGGCGCTGATCACCCCGGTGCGGGTCTATCCGCGCGGGTATCGGTGGCCGGTAGCCGAGGCGGGGGAGGGTCTGTGACGGTCTGGGATGGCGTGTTGTTCGCGCTTGTCGCCGTGCTGCTGGTGGTGACCGCCGCGGCGTTGTTGTGGCCGGAGGTTCAGGCCGGCATGTCGATGCTGGCGCTCACACCTGCGACCGAGCTGGAGCCGGGGCTGCGGCAATTACGGGCGGATC
>NZ_JAAGVC010000050.1 GCF_010858045.1 Nocardia cyriacigeorgica | reverse complement strand
GCCACCGACCTCCGCTCCACCAACTCCAACGCCACCCCGCTGGCCGCGGACGGGGCGGTGGGGGCCGGGAAGAGGGCGGCTACGGCGGCTACCCGGCGCTGGGCGGCGGCGATGACGGCCGCGCCCGCGCCCATGGCGTGGCCGGCCAGGACCAGTTTGTCGGGGTGGACGCTGATCGCGCCGTCGCCGAGGCGCACGCCCGCGCAGATGTCGAGGGTGGTGAGCAGGTCGGTGGCCAGGCCGACGTGCGAGGGAATGGGGCCGCGTTCGGTATCGGGGGCGGCGGTGACGAAACCCCAGGACGCCAGGTGTTCCAGCAGCGACCGGTAGTGGTCGGAGCCGCTCATCCAGCCGTGGCCGAACGCCACGGCGGGTAGGTTGCGGCCCGATTCGGGGGTGTACACGACGCCGGGCTGGCCCGCGATGGCCAGGTTGCCGCGCAGCACCCGGTGCGGGCCGCGGCTGGTCAGGGTGCTCAGGAGGGATTTCACAGACGCCGACACGACGTGAACGTTATCCGATAAGTACTCTGGTGAGCCATGTGCGGAATCGTGGGGTACGTCGGGTACCGGGATGCTCTCGGCGTCGTCGTCGACGCGTTGCGCCGCATGGAGTATCGCGGGTACGACTCGGCGGGCGTCGCGATCCTCGACGGAGCGGGCGCCATCGCGGTGGAACGCAAGGCCGGTCGCCTCGCGAATCTGGAGGCTGAGCTGGGCGAGGCCGGCCCGGACGCGTTCGCGGGAAGCACCGGCATGGGGCACACCCGCTGGGCGACGCACGGCGCGCCGACCGATCGCAACGCGCACCCGCATCGGGACGAGGCCGGCGCCGTCGCGGTGGTGCACAACGGCATCATCGAGAATTTCGCGCCGCTGCGTCGCGAACTCGAGGACGCCGGGGTGGAGCTGCGTAGCGACACCGACACCGAGGTCGCGGTGCATCTGGTGGCGCGCGCCTACGCCGAGGGCCCGACAGCGGGTGATTTCGAGGCGAGCGCGCTGGCGGTGCTGCGCCGCCTCGAGGGCGCGTTCACGCTGGTCTTCACGCACGCCGAACATCCGGACAAGATCATTGCCGCGCGCCGGTCCACCCCGCTGGTCGTGGGTGTGGGCAAGGGCGAGATGTTCATCGCCTCGGACGTGACGGCCTTCATCGAGCACACCCGCGAGGCTGTCGAACTGGGCCAGGATCAGGCGGTGGTGATCACCCGCGACAGCTACCGGGTCACCGACTTCGCCGGTAACGACGCGGGCTCGCGCACCAGGCCGTTCACCATCGACTGGGATCTGGCCGCCGCCGAAAAGGGCGGACACGATTACTTCATGCTCAAGGAGATCGAGGAGCAGCCCGCCGCGGTCGCCGACACCCTGATGGGGCATTTCGACACCGGCCAGGGCGGCTCGGGGCGCATCGTGCTCGATGAGCAGCGGCTCGCCGATCAGGAACTACGTGACGTCGACAAGGTGTTCGTCGTCGCCTGCGGCAGCGCCTACCACTCCGGTCTGCTGGCCAAATACGCGATCGAGCACTGGACCCGGCTGCCCGTCGAGGTGGAGCTGGCCAGCGAATTCCGCTACCGCGACCCGGTGCTGGACCGCTCCACACTGGTGGTGGCGATCTCGCAGTCCGGCGAGACCGCCGACACGCTGGAAGCGGTGCGCCACGCCAAGGAGCAGAAGGCGCGCGTGCTGGCCATCTGCAATACCAACGGCGCGCAGATCCCCCGCGAATCCGACGCGGTGCTCTACACCAGGGCCGGGCCGGAGATCGGCGTCGCCTCGACCAAGGCGTTCCTGGCGCAGGTGACGGCCAACTATCTGGTCGGGCTGGCGTTGGCGCAGGCGCGCGGCACCAAGTATCCCGACGAGGTGGCGCGCGAGTTCGCCGAGTTGGAAGCCATGCCGAAGCTGGTCGCGCGGGTGCTGGAGACGGCGCCGCAGGTGCGCGCGATCGCGCGTGAGCTGGCGAAGGTGCCGACGGTGCTGTTCCTCGGCCGCCACGTCGGGTATCCGGTGGCGCTCGAGGGTGCGCTCAAGCTCAAGGAGCTGGCCTACATGCACGCGGAGGGTTTCGCGGCGGGTGAGCTCAAGCACGGTCCGATCGCGCTGATCGAAGACGGCCTGCCGGTGATCGTGGTGATGCCGTCGCCGAAGGGGCGCGCGGTGCTGCACTCGAAGCTGCTGAGCAATATCCGCGAGATCCAAGCGCGTGGGGCACGCACCATCGTCATCGCGGAGGAGGGCGACGATACGGTGCGCCCGTTCGCCGACGATCTCATCGAGATCCCGTCCGCGCCGACGTTGTTCCAGCCGCTGCTGTCGACGGTCCCCTTGCAGATCTTCGCCGCCGAGGTGGCGCAGGCGCGTGGGTACGACGTCGACAAGCCGCGCAACCTGGCGAAATCGGTCACGGTCGAATAACCCGCCGAACGTAAGACATCGACCCGGGCCGTGAGTGGTCCGGGTCGAGGTCTGTCCGGCAGCGGTACAGCGCACTCGCGGGTGCTATCGCACAGGGGCCACCAGGTCGGCGGACGCTGAATCGAGCGCGTCGCCCGTGCTGGGTAGCGGCGTCGCCGACCCGTTCCGGCGTTCCAGAGTCGCGGACGCGACGGCCAACCCCAGGGCACTCACAGCGAGCAGTGCGCCCACCCAGTTCGGCGCGGTGTACCCGAGACCCGCGGAGATCACGATCCCGCCGAGCCATGCGGCCAGTGCGTTGCCCAGGTTGAACGCGCCGATATTGATCGCCGAGGCCAGCGTGGGAGCACCCGCCGCCTGATCCAGGACGCGCTTCTGCAGAGGCGGCACGGTGGCGAATCCGAGCGCGCCGATCAGCACCACGGTGACGGCGGCCAGCGGCTTGCTGTGCGCGGTGAGCGTGAACAGCCCGAGCACGGCGGCGAGCAGGCCGAGCGAGACGTACAGCATGGGCATGAGGTGCCGGTCGGCGTAGCGGCCACCGATCAGATTGCCTGCGAACATGCCGAGGCCGAACAGGACGAGCAGCCAGGTCACCGAGCCTTCGGCATAGCCGCTCACCTCGGTCATCATCGGCGCGAGATAGGTGATCGCCGCGAACACGCCGCCGAACCCGAGCACCGTCATGGCCATGGCGAGCAGCACCTGTGGATTGGCGAGCGCGGAGAATTCCGAGCGCAACCGGGCATCGCTCGGTGCTGCCTGATCTGGCACCAGCGTGGCGACGCCGATCAGCCCGATCACACCGATCACGGCCACCAGTGCGAAGGTGAGCCGCCAGCCGAACTGCTGGCCGAGCAGAGTGCCCAGCGGTACGCCGACCACGGTCGCGGCGGTGAGGCCGGTGAACATGATGGCGATGGCGCCGGCCTTGCGGTCGGCGGCGACCAGACTGCCCGCGACCACCGCGCCGATACCGAAGAACGCGCCGTGCGCGAGCGAGGCGACGATCCGCCCGGTCAGCATGAGCGCGAAGCTCGGTGCCACGGCCGACAGCAGGTTTCCGGCGATCAGTAGCAGCAGTGATGCGAGCAGCATGCGTTTGCGGGAGACGCGGGTACCGAGCCCCGTCATCACCGGCGCGCCCGCGACGACGCCGAGCGCGTAACCGGTGACCAGCAGGCCCGCGGTCGGGATGGACACCGTGTACTCGGCCGCGATGTCGGGCAGCAGCCCCACCACGATGAATTCGGTTGTGCCGATGGCGAACGCCCCGAGGGTCAGGGCGAGCAGGGCGAGCGGCATGGAAGTGCCTCCACTGTTGTCTGCGATCTTTACCGGCGTTGACAATAATTGCGTATGCATTTAATTGCAAGCGCGGGCTATTTCGGGAGTCATCTATCCTGGTGGGCAGATTCCGAAGGAAGGGACCATCCATGACCGCCGACGCCGCTCTCACCGGCCTCGCCGATGGCTGGTACGCGCTGTCGCTGCTGCACGACCGCATCGAGGCGCATATCGAGCGCGCCTTGCAGACCGGGCACGACCTCAGCGTGCGCGAGTATTCGCTGCTGGTGGTGTTGTCCCGGCAGCACGATGGGCCCGGCGGGCATCTGCGGATGAATCAGGTCGCCGAGGCGGTCGTGCTGAGTCAGAGTGCGACGACGCGGCTGGTCTCCCGGTTGGAGGATCGCGGCCTGTTGCAGCGGTACCTGTGCCCGGACGATCGGCGCGGCATCTACACCGACGTCACGCCGGCGGGTCTCGAGTTGCTGGCGCGCGCCCGCCCCACCCATGACGCGGCTCTGACGAGCGCGCTGCGCCAGGCGGCCGCGAATCCCGAGCTGGCGCCGCTGGTTTCGGCCGTCGAAGCGCTGAACGCGGGGAGCCCGCGTACCCGCGAATATCGTCCGGTGTGAGGCCTACTGCACCGTGATGGTGCCGCGCATCTCGGGATGGATGGGGCACAGGTACCGGAACGACCCCGCGGTGGTGAAGGTGTGGCTCCACTCGCCCTCGGTGAACAGCGGGCTGTTGATGCCCATCGCCTTGTCGCCGATGCCCTGCACGCCGTGCACGACGTCATCGGAGAACTTCCAGGTGACGGTGTCGCCGACGGAGATGGTGAGGTCGGCGGGGGAGAACGTCATATCGTCGACTTCGACGACGAAGGTCTGGGCCTGGCCGTTGTCCGCGGCGGGGGCGGAGGTGGCGGCCGAAGTCGCGGTGGTCGTCGGCGCGGAGGCGGGCTCGTCGTCGGAGCCGCAGCCGGACAGTAGCGCCGCCGCGAGGACGAATCCGGTGGCGATGACGGTGGCGTGACGACGCGGCGTAGGCATGATGATCAAGCGTAGTCTGCGGAAGTCGCGGCCCGAGCAACCACTGGAGGTGCGTGTCCGATGTGTTCGCAGCGGGGCTATTACCCGGTCGACGCGGTCCGGGCGGCCGAGGCGGAACTGTTCACCAGGGTCGCGGCCGGGGTGCCGATGCGGCGGGCGGCTTACGGGCTGGCGACCGTCGTCGCGGGGGAGCTGCGGGCGCGCACCGGGGGTGTCGCGGGGCGGTCGGTGACGCTGCTGGTCGGCTCCGGCGACAACGGTGGGGACGCACTGTGGGCGGGATATTTCCTGCGGCGCCGCGGTGTTTCGGTCGATGCGGTGTTGCTGAATCCGGAGCGTGCGCATGCGGAAGGTCTTGCGGCGCTGCGGAAAGCCGGTGGCCGGGTGCGCACCGACCTGGGCCGGCCGGATCTGGTGATCGATGGCATCGTCGGCATCTCCGGGCGCGGGTCGTTGCGTCCGCAGGCGGCGGAGCTCGTGGCGCGGATCGAGGCGCCGATCGTCGCGGCGGATCTGCCGAGCGGGGTCGACCCCGATACCGGTGCGGTCGACGGTCCGGCGGTGCGGGCGCAGGTGACGGTCAGCTTCGGCGCCTATAAGCCGGTGCATGCGCTCAATGCGGACCGATGTGGACGAATCGAATTGGTACCCATCGGATTACGGCTACCCCCGCCCGAACTCGCGGCTCTCGAACCGCGCGATATCGGGGCGCGGTGGCCGGTGCCGGGCGCCGGCGACGACAAGTACAGCCAGGGCGTCACCGGTGTCTGCGCGGGCAGCGCGGCCTATCCGGGTGCGGCGGTGCTGTGCACCGGGGCGGCCGTGGCGGCGACCTCCGGGATGGTGCGTTATGCGGGCAGTGGCGCGGACCAGGTGCTCGCGCAGTACCCGGAGGTGGTCGCCGCCCGCAATATCGCCTCGACCGGCCGCGTGCAGTCCTGGGTGTTCGGCCCCGGCTCCGGCACCGATGACGGCGCGTGGGCCCGGATGGCGCAGATCCTGTCCACCGACCTGCCCGTCGTCGTCGACGCCGACGGCCTGACCCTGCTCGCCGACCATCCCGCCATGGTGCGCGACCGTGCCGCGCCGACCGTGCTGACCCCGCACGCCGGCGAATTCGCCCGCCTCACCGGGCACCCGCTCGGCACCGATCGGGTCGCGGCGGTTCGCGAACTGGCCGAATCGTGGGGGGTGACGGTGCTGCTCAAGGGGCGCGCCACGCTGGTCGCCGAACCAGGCAAGGCCGTGCTGGTGAACGAGGCCGGCGGTTCCTGGGCCGCGACGGCGGGTGCCGGTGACGTGTTGTCCGGCGTGATCGGCGCGCTGCTCGCAGCGGGGCAGGAACCGGGTTGGTCGGCCGCCGCGGCGGCGCGTGTGCACGCCCTCGCAGCCAACCTCGCCGCAGCCGACGGCTCGGCCGCCGCACCGATCTCGGCGACGCCGCTACTGCACCACCTGCGGCCTGCGATCAGCACGCTGCGCGCCCTCGCTGCGTGACGCCACGGCGCCTGCTGGTCGGCGCGACGGTGGTCGCCCGCCCCTCGCCACCGCGTTGGTGGCAGGATCGGGAACCGTGAATGCGCAAGTGGAGACGGTCGTCGATCTGGATGCCATCGCTCATAACGTGCGGATCCTGCGTGAACACGCCGGCGGCGCCGCGGTGATGATCGTGGTGAAGGCCGACGGTTACAACCATGGCGCGGTCGAGGTCGGGCGCGCCGCACTGGCGGCGGGCGCGGCCGAACTCGGCGTCACCACCATCAGCGAAGCGGTGCAGCTGCGCGAGGCCGGGATCACCGCGCCGATCCTGAGCTGGCTCAACAATTCCGACGCCGATTACGGTGCCGCGATCGCCGCCGATATCGAAATCGGCGTGTCCGCGCTGTCGCAGCTGCGGGGTGTGGAGGCGGCGGCTCGGCGGCTCGGGCGCACGGCGACGCTCACCCTCAAGGTGGATACCGGCCTCAACCGCAACGGTGTCTCGGTCACCGAATACCCCGCGGTCCTCACCGCGTTGCGTGCTCTCGTCGACGAGCAGGTGGTGCGTTTCCGCGCGATCTTCTCCCATCTGGCGCACGCCGACGAGCCGCACCATCCCATCATCGACGTGCAGCGCGACCGCTTCGTCGAGGCCATCGCCACCGCCAAGGAATACGGGCTGACACCGGAGATCACCCACCTGGCCAACTCGGCGGCCACCCTGACCCGCCCCGATCTCGCCTTCGACATGGTGCGCCCCGGCATCGCGGTCTACGGGCTGTCACCGGTCCCCGAACTCGGCGATTTCGGTCTGCGCCCGGCCATGACCTTCCAAGCCGAGGTCTCGCTGATCAAACGGGTCGCGGCCGGCGAGGGCGTCTCCTACGGCCATGAATGGATCGCTCCGCACGACACCACCGTCGCGCTCATCCCGGCCGGATACGCCGACGGCGTCTCGCGCAGGCTCGGCGGACGCTTCGAGGTCTGGGTGCGCGGCGCGCGGCGGCCGAGCATCGGACGGGTGTGCATGGATCAGCTGGTCATCGACCTCGGCGAGAACCTCGACGGCGTCACCGAAGGCGATACCGCGGTCCTGTTCGGCACCGGCGAAGACGGCCTGCCACACGCCCAGGAATGGGCCGACCTGCTCGAGACCATCCACTACGAAGTGGTGTGTTCGCCCAGGGGCCGGGTGGTCCGGCGGTTCCGAGGCGGCCCGCGATGACCAAACGCAGAGTGACCGTCCTGCGCGGCGGTATGGCGACCGCGGGCCTCGTCGCGGCGTTGGCCGGGGTGCACGCGCTGCGCCGGGCGGGGGCGCGGGTGCTGGTACCGGTGAGCCGCGATCCCTATCGCGGCGAAGATTTCTCGCTGATCGACTCCGACCCGGCCGACAAGGTCCTCGCCGACGACGGTGTGCCGCTGGCCATCCGCACCTGCGGCCCCGCCGACGCCCCCGTCACCGTCGTCTTCGTGCACGGCTTCTGCAACACCATGGAATCGTTCCACTTCCAGCGCCGCCATCTCGAGCAACGGTGGGGTCCGCAGGTGCGGATGGTGCTGTTCGATCTGCGTGGGCACGGGCGTTCCGGAGCGCCGGAGACCGACAGTTGCACGGTCCGTCAGCTCGGCCGCGACCTCGTGCGCGTCATCGAGGCGAAGGCGCCGGACGGGCCACTGGTGCTGGTCGGGCATTCGCTCGGCGGGATGGCGATCCTGGCCGCGGCGGCCCAGTACCCGGAGCTGTTCGACCAGCGGGTGGCGGGTATCGCATTGCTGTCGACGGCGGCGGCCGAGGTGGCCAGCGCCGGTCTGGGCCAGCTCTTGCGCAATCCCACCCTCGACGGGTTCCGGATGGCGGTGCACACCGCGCCGGCGCTGGTGCAGACCGGGCGGATGACGGCCAAGCATGTGATCGCGCCTATCCTGCACGTCAGCTCGTTCCACGGCTCGGTGAGCCCGACGTTGTCGCGGTTCGCCACCCTGATGATCGACCGCACCCCCGTGGAGACGATCGTCAAATTCCTGAAGGCGATCGAGCTGCACGACGAATCGGCCGCGCTGCCGGTGCTCGCCGATATCCCGGTGCTGATCATGGGCGGCAGACACGACCTGGTGATCCCGTTCCGCAACTCCCGCGCGCTGGCCCGTGAACTGCCGGACGCCGAACTCGTGGAACTGCCGGAGGCGGCGCATATGCCGCAGCTGCAGTTCGCCGACCTGGTCGACGCCGCGCTGGACCGGCTGCTGCTGCGCGCCGGTGTCGTCACCACGACCGACACACCGGAGGTGGCCGGTGACTGAACACCGACGCACACTGCCCACCGTGGCCGACACCGAAGCACTCGGCCGTGAACTGGCCGCGGGACTGGTCGCGGGCGATCTGGTGGTGCTCGACGGTCCGCTCGGCGCGGGCAAGACCGCTCTGACCCGAGGCATCGCCGCCGGACTCGGGGTACAGGGGCGGGTCAGCTCGCCGACGTTCATCATCGCGCGCAGGCACCGCGCCGGAGAGCGCCGCGACGCGGCTCCGGTGGCGCTGGTGCACGTGGACGCCTACCGCCTCGGTGGCGGGCTCGACGAGCTCGACGCCCTCGACCTCGACACCGATCTGCATGACGCGGTGGTCGTCGTCGAATGGGGTGGCGGCGTCGTCGAGCACCTCACCGACCGTCATCTGCGGGTGCGTCTGGCCCGCGAACCGGAATCGGATGTGCGCGTCGCGCGCTGGGAATGGATCGAGCGCGCGGCCGATCCCGCGCAGGGCTAGCGGCCTACTCGAGCCACCGGCAGCGGTGATCACGCCCACCGGCGCGGGCTCGGCAAGGCTGTGACGTGGGCAACCTCGCACGAGGCACGCGCACGCGGCTGCGCGCCGCGACCCTCATGGCTGCGCGGCGCGTGAGGACCAACCGGTATCGTTGGGCCAATCATGCTTGTACTTGCTGTCGACACCGCGACGCCCGCCGTTACAGCGGGATTGGTGGAATTGGAGCAGTCCGCGGCCGGTGCCGAGGCACCGGCCGACGTGCGCACCATCGCCGTCCGGGTGCGGGTCGACGCCCGCGCCCACGCCGAGGTGCTCACCCCGCAGATCCTCGAATGCCTCACCGAGGCAGGGCGATCCAGGACCGATATCGCGGCCGTCGTGGTCGGCGTCGGCCCCGGACCGTTCACCGGATTACGGGTCGGCATGGCCACCGCTGCGGCCTTCGGCGACGCCCTCGGCATCCCGGTGTACGGCGTGTGCAGCCTGGACGCCATCGCCGCCGACGGCGCCCGCGACCTGGCCCCCGGCGCGGAGCTGCTGGTGGTCACCGACGCGCGACGTCGCGAGGTGTACTCGGCGCGCTACCGCGAGGACGAGCCGTGGGCGCTCGGCGGCATCGGCCGTCGCGTCGCCGGCCCCGAGGTCGGTAAACCGGCCGAGCTGGACACCGAGAAGGCCACCGTCATCGCGGGGTCGGCCTCGCACGTGGACCTGTTCGACCTGCCGGTGCTTCCGGTGGAGACCCCGTCACCGGCCGGGCTGGTCCGGGTCGCGGCACCCCAGGTGCTGGCTCGCGCGGTGCCCGAACCGCTGGTCCCGCTGTATCTGCGCAGGCCGGACGCGGTCGAGCAGAGCTACCGCACCCTCGATCGGACAGGGGCGTAGCCGTGGGCATCCGCATCGAACCGATGACGGTCGCCGATATCGACCGCTGCGTGGAACTCGAGCAACTGCTGTTCCCGGAGGACGATCCGTGGCATGCGGTGTCGTTCCGGTCCGAGCTCGCGGCCGGGCACAACCGCTACATCACCGCGCGGGACGAGGACGGCCGCATGGTCGGCTACGCGGGCATCGCGCTGCTCGGTGACGACGAACATCCGGAGGCCGAGGTGCACACCATCGGCGTCGACCCGCAATGCCATCGCGCCGGTATCGGCACCAAGCTGCTCGAAGCGCTGCTCGCCGAGGCCGCCGTGCGCGGCGGGCCGGTGTTCCTCGAGGTCCGCACCGACAATGCCGCGGCCATCGCGCTCTACGCCAAGCACGGCTTCCACATCATCGGCCTGCGCAAGAACTACTACCATCCCAGCGGCGCCGACGCCTACACCATGCGCAGGCCCGCGCTGTCGTCGGCGGGCGCGCAGTGGGGCGAGGCGAATCGACCGGACGAGGTGCTGTCGTGATCGTCATGGGTATCGAGAGCTCCTGCGACGAAACCGGTGTCGGCATCGTGCGGCGCCATCCGGACGGCAGTTGTGAGCTGCTGGCCGACGAGGTCGCCTCGAGTGTCGACCAGCACGCCCGCTTCGGCGGCGTCGTGCCCGAGATCGCCTCGCGTGCGCATCTGGAGGCGATCGTGCCCGCGATGCGGCGCGCGTTGTCGAGCGCGGGCATCGTCGCCCCCGACGCTCTCGCGGTCACCATCGGGCCGGGCCTGGCCGGTGCGTTGCTGGTGGGAGTCGCCGCCGCCAAGGCGTATGCGGCGGCATGGGATGTGCCGTTCTACGCGCTCAACCATCTCGGCGGCCATGTCGCGGTCGATACGCTCGAGCACGGTCCGATGCCGCCGTGTGTGGCGCTGCTGGTCTCGGGCGGGCATACCCACCTGCTGCACGTCACGGATCTGGCCGAGCCGATCGTGGAGCTCGGCAGCACCGTCGACGACGCGGCGGGCGAGGCGTTCGACAAGGTCGCGCGGTTGCTCGGCCTCGGCTTCCCAGGCGGCCCCGCGCTGGACGCGGCCGCGCGCTCCGGCGATCCGAAGGCCATCGCGTTCCCGCGCGGCATGACCGGCCCGCGCGATCCCCGCTACGACTTCTCGTTCTCGGGGTTGAAGACCGCGGTGGCTCGCTATGTCGAGGCCGCCCAACGCGATGGGGTGGCCACGGAGGATCTGCCGATCCCGGATATCGCGGCCTCGTTCCAGGAGGCCGTCGCCGACGTGCTCACCATGAAGGCGGTGCGCGCCGCGCAGGACGTCGGCGTCGGCACGCTGGTGCTCGGCGGCGGCGCGACGGCCAATTCCCGGATCCGCTCGCTGGCCGAAGAGCGTTGCGCGGCGGCCGGTTTGGAGCTGCGAGTGCCGAAGCCGCGGCTGTGCACCGACAACGGAGTGATGATCGCGGCGCTCGGCGCCCACGTGATCGCGGGTGGTGCGAAACCCTCGCCGCTGACCGTGGCGACCGATCCGGGGCTGCCGGTATCGGTCAGTCAGGTGTCCTGAGCCGGTTCACTGCCGGCAGACCACGCGGCCCGGCCGACCACCGGCCCGCTCACTGCGTGGGTGCGGTCGGCTGTCCATCCGACGAGCCTGTGCCGGCCCGGGGAATCGGCACGCGGCCCTGCGCGGGCGCCTGAGCCGGCGGCCCGCTCGGCCGAACGGTCGTCGGCGCGGCGCCCGGTGTGGGCGTGCCGCTGGTGCTCGGCTCGGTGTCGGCGCCTTCGCGGCCCGTCTCGGGCGCGGCCCCCGAACCCGATGGCGCGGTGGTGCTCGGCGGGAACAGCGGGCCGAGCAGCTCCGGCAGCTCCGGGAACGGGATCGACGGCAGGTTCGGATCGGGGCGCAGCGTCGGCTGGGTGGACGAGCTGCGCGGGGTGGTCGGTGCGACCCCGGTGGTACTCGGCAGCTGATCGGGGCTCGGGCTCGGGGCGATCGTGGTGCCGGTGGGACGGACCGGAGACTCGCGCTCGCCGCCGGTGGTGGCGCTGCCTGGCACCGCGGGCGGGTAGGACGTCATCGTGGGCGGTAGCTCGGTGCTGCTGGTGGTGCCCGCCGGGGAGACCTCTTCGCCGGAGGTCGGGGCGAGCGCCTTCACCCCGTAGCCGATGACCAGACCGACGACCACGATCGCACCGGCCAGCGTGCCGACGACCTTGGTGAACGTGCCCACCGGCGCATCCGCGGCGAGCGCGGCGACCGAGCCCGCGGCGGGCTGGGTCTCGTCGGCGAGCAGCGCGGCGCCCTTGGCGATGACGGCGTCCGGATCCGGGACCGTGAGTACGGGGATGTCGAGTTCGTGCTGCAGGGTCTCGACCACGGCGGGAACATTGGCGCCGCCGCCGATCACGCAGACCGCTTCCGGACGCTCGGGTGCGCGCCCGAAGGTGACCGCGGTGAACGCGGCCAGCTCGCGCAGCTGATCGGCGATCAGTTCCTCGAAGTCGGTGCGGGTGAGCTTGAGGGGGCGTCCGGCCACGTGGTCGATGGTGACCGCGGGCGCGATGGACAGGTGCTCCTTGGCGGCACGGCCCCGGTTGGTGAGCATGGTCCGGTTGGGGCGGGTACCGCGGCGGGCGTAGTGGGCGTCGACCAGATGGTGGTAGATCAGCTCGTCGATGGCGTTGCCGCCGACGGTGGTGGTGCGCGCCGAATGCAGCACCGTGCCGTCGGCCTGGGTGGCGACGGTGACGGTGACTCCGGACGCGCCGACATCGACCAGCGCGACGGTGCGGTATCGGTCGACGAGGCCGGTGTGGCGGAGGAAGGCGAGCGCGGCGGTGGCCTCGGGCACCAGCTGGAGCTCGTGCTGCTTGCCGGTGGCCGAGCGGATCGCTTGGGCCTGGGCCTTGCTGCGGTAGGCGACCGCGACAGCGGTCGGCGGGCTGCTCAGCGCCGCGTCGAGTTCGAAGGCCTTGGTGCCCGCGTAGCCCGTATCGTGCGGATGGGTCGTCGGCAGCTGGGTGGTCATCAGCTCGATCGACGAGGCGACCAGATCGCCGAGATCGGAATGGGCGTCGGCCGACACCACGCGGTAATCGAAGCTCTGGGCTCCGTTCCCGGCGGTGGCGACGAGCGCCGAGCACACCACCTCGTTCCCGGCGGAGATACCGAGGGATGTTCGCATGTTCACCTCCCTTCGAGCGGATGGTCCTGGTGTCGGGCGACCATCTCGAATGGACTCCCGGAGCACCGCGTGGATGACGATCGAACCGGGTTCGCTATCCGGGCCGTCTCGTTGCCTCTTGGGCGCCGGGACGGTTGTGGATCAGGTGTTGCTTGGGGCTCTACTGTGCAGCTGGCCGGATCGTTCGTGACGGCCTGTCGCTCGCCGGGACGCCGGTTCGTGATGAACCCGGCGGCCGCTGAGCGACCGTCGTCCATACTGTCACAATCCGTTATCCGAACGTTACAGATTTTGTGAAGTAATAGGAAGCCCTCGGCGCTGGGGGCGGGCCGAATGTAGAGATCGGCCCTGCGCTGCGGCGACAGCTGTGCGGACGATCCGGCCGATTGGCACAGCCCGCCCTTGAGCGCTGGCACTCTCGTGTATAGAGTGCTAGTGGCGCTGTGTGATGTGTGTGCCAGTGCCAGTTCGACTACTGAGCAGGTCCCGGCACCCGCGACGACGGGGCTGTGCGCAGGCGTCGGCATCGTGACCGAACCGATGGTCCGGGACAACAGTTCCGGACGACCGTTATCCCCTGAAAGTGGAGGGCTCAACGTGGCGAGCGTGAACATCAAGCCGCTCGAGGACAAGATCCTCGTCCAGGCCAACGAGGCCGAGACGACGACGGCCTCCGGCCTGGTCATCCCGGATACGGCGAAGGAAAAGCCGCAGGAGGGCACCGTTGTCGCCGTCGGCCCCGGCCGGTGGGACGAGGATGGCGAGAAGCGCATCCCGCTGGATGTCCAGGAGGGCGACACCGTCATCTACAGCAAGTACGGCGGCACCGAGATCAAGTACCAGGGTGAGGAATACCTGATCCTGTCCGCGCGCGACGTGCTGGCTGTCGTCAGCAAGTAAGTCATCGCTGCGCATGGCGTTCCGCCCCGGTGTCGACTTCTGACCCCGGGGCGGAGTGCGTTCCGCGCACTGTGACAGCGCACCGAAACACAGGAGCGAACACATATGGCAAAGCAGATCGAGTTCGACGAGAAGGCTCGCCGGGCTCTCGAGCGCGGTGTCGACAAGCTCGCCGATGCGGTCAAGGTCACCCTCGGCCCGCGCGGCCGGCACGTCGTGCTCGCCAAGGCATTCGGTGGCCCGACCGTGACCAACGACGGTGTCACCATCGCGCGCGACATCGATCTCGAGGACCCGTTCGAGAACCTCGGCGCCCAGCTGGTCAAGAGCGTCGCCACCAAGACCAACGATGTGGCCGGTGACGGCACCACCACCGCCACCGTGCTGGCTCAGGCCCTGGTGCGCGCCGGACTGAAGAACATCGCCGCGGGCGCCAACCCCATCGCGATCGGCTCCGGCATCGCCAAGGCCGCCGACGCCGTCTCCGAGGCGCTGCTGGCGCAGGCCACCCCGGTCTCCGGCGAGCAGGCCATCGCGCAGGTCGCCACCGTCTCCTCGCGGGACGAGGAGATCGGCGAGATGGTCGGCAAGGCGCTGACCACCGTCGGCAAGGACGGCGTGGTCACCGTCGAGGAGTCCTCGACGCTGCAGACCGAGCTCGTGGTCACCGAGGGTGTCCAGTTCGACAAGGGCTACCTCTCGCCCTACTTCGTCACCGATACCGACACCCAGCAGGCCGTGTTCGAGGACGCCTACGTCCTGCTGCACCGGGAAAAGATCACCTCGCTGCCCGATTTCCTGCCGCTGCTGGAGAAGATCGCCGAATCCGGCAAGCCGGTGCTGATCATCGCCGAGGACGTCGAGGGCGAGGCGCTGTCCACCCTGGTGGTCAACGCCATCCGCAAGACGATCAAGGCCGTCGCGGTCAAGGCGCCGTTCTTCGGTGACCGCCGCAAGGCGTTCCTCGACGACCTCGCCGTCGTCACCGCGGGCACCGTGGTCAACCCCGACCTCGGCATCACCCTGCGTGAGGCCGGACTCGAGGTGCTCGGCAAGGCCCGCCGCGTCGTCGTCACCAAGGACGACACCACCATCATCGACGGTGCGGGCACCGCCGAGGACATCGCGGCCCGCGGCGCCCAGCTGCGTCGTGAGATCGAGGCGACCGATTCCGACTGGGATCGGGAGAAGCTCGAGGAGCGGCTGGCCAAGCTGGCCGGTGGCGTCGCGGTGATCAAGGTCGGCGCGGCCACCGAGACCGCCCTCAAGGAACGCAAGTACCGGGTCGAGGACGCGGTCAGCGCGGCCAAGGCCGCGGTCGAGGAGGGCATCGTCCCCGGCGGCGGCACCGCCCTGGTGCAGGCCGGCGCCAAGCTGGTCGAGCTGCGCGAGTCGCTGTCCGGCGACGAGGCGGTCGGCGTCGAGGTGGTCCGCCAGGCGCTGCGCGCGCCGCTGTACTGGATCGCCACCAACGCGGGCGTCGACGGCTCGGTCGTGGTCAGCAAGGTCGCCGAGGGCAAGGAAGGCTTCAACGCCGCCACCCTCAGCTACGGCGATCTGCTCACCGACGGCGTCGTCGATCCGGTGAAGGTGACCCGTTCGGCGGTGATCAACGCCGCGTCGGTGGCCCGGATGGTGCTCACCACCGAGAGCGCGATCGTCGACAAGCCCGCCGACGAGGGCGACGATCACGGGCACGGCCACAGCCACTGACGGGCAGGCCGCGGCCTTCGGGTTGATCGAGCGGACCGTTCATGTTCCCCACGGACGTGAACGGTCCGTTCGTCTTTCAGCCGTTCGAGCGCGGGACGCGGGACACCGCAAGAGAATCCGGGGCGATCCCCGGGAAAGAAGTCAGGAAGCGACCGGCGGCTGCTCCGCGGCGATCGCGGTGAGCAGCCGCCCGCGCAGCGCCGCCGGCGGCTGAACAGCCGTCGCGGCGGCGAGCGCTCCGAGGGCCTCCCTGGTGAGGTGCACCTCGGTGATGAACTCGGCACGCCGAGCAGGGTCTTCACTGTCGAGCAGTTCTTGTACCGCTTGATGGTCTTCGTCGTCGATCGATCCGAGCGCGACGGTGTGCGCGAGATCGATCTGCCGTTCGTTCATCTCACGTCACCCCCAAACTTTTCTTCAGTCGTGTCAATCCATCCCGAATTCGGGACTTAACGGTCGGTAACCCTACGCCCAGATGGCTGGCCACCTCGGCGTAGGTTCGCCCGCCGTAGTAGGCGAGCGAGATGGCCTCCCGCTGGGTTTCGGTGAGGTCACCGAGACTGGCCAGGACGGCCTGCTGTTCGAATTTACGCTCGACCTCCTCGGTGACCTCGTCGAAGTCGTTGCCGAGAACCCGTATCCCGTAAGCGACTTCGCGCTGGGTATGGGCCTGCTCGGCCCGCACCCGGTCGACGGCGCGGCGATGTGCCAGCGTCATCAGCCAGGTGGCGGCCGACCCCTTGTCCGGATCGAAACTCGCCGCCGTTCGCCAGACCTGGAGATAGACCTCTTGCGCGGTCTCCTCCGCATAGCCCGGGTCATGGAGGACGCGCAACACCAGACCGTAGACGCGCGCACACGTTCGGTCGTAGAGCTCGGCGAAGGCTTCCTGGTCGGACTGGCCACACCGATGCAAAAGCGCGGCGAGTTCGATGCTTTCAGCTGCGCGTGCCGAGACCGCAGATTCCACGCTGAGTGGAAAGGCTTCTCCACGGAACGAGTCGCCCTCTGCGGCCGGCGGCCGCGTTGTCACAACGCTCCATTCTGTGTCATCGGTCACTACCGTAGCGTGCCGCTATCGGATTCGCTCGGCAGGGGCCCTGTGCGGCAGCGTGCGTTTCGACGCCGACAGGCGCGCTCGGTGGTGACCGAGGGCCTGACGGGCGTTGTCGTGCGTACGAGCCGAACGACCGTGTGCCGGCGCGCGACTCGACCGATAGTGCTGTCAGCAGTTGTTGCTAGGGATTCGGCGCCCTGCGCGATGTGGATGGGAAGGGATTCGCAATCCGTCGCGAACGCGGGCGTACGAGCGTGACCAGCGGCGACTCAGACCGCCATCCGGCGCCGATTGCGCCGGGCATGCATCTCCCGCTCGGTCTCGGACATGCCGCCCCAGATGCCGTAGGGCTCGCTGACTTTGAGGGCGTGGCTGCGGCACTGCATCAGCACCGGGCAGCTGTGGCAGATCTCCTTGGCGCGCATCTCGCGCGCGGTACGGGCGCGACCGCGCTCGCCGTCGGGATGGAAGAACACCGCGGAGTCCACACCGCGGCAGGATCCGCGCATCTGCCAATCCCAGACATCGGCGTTCGGTCCGGGAAGGTGGGTGGGCATGGGCATGTGTGAACTCCTCGTGGTGCGAGCTCGTCGACGTTGTCGAGCGGGTGGTCTGCAACTTCTCCCGGCGCGGATGGTCATCCGGCCGGGCACATTCCGGCCACGGTGCGGCGTGTGTCGTCCGAGAGCCCGCCAATGATGGTCGCTGCAATTTCGCGCGGCGCCGTCCGTGGCGATGAGTTACGTTAGGTCCCGCCGCGAATTTCCGTCAATAGTTCGGCGCAGCGGTTTCTCAAATGTTCAGCGGCCAAATTTAACCTTGGCACTGTTTACTTTTAACGTTCCTTCCGGCGATAATGGCCGGTTGGCTCGACGGCGCTGTGCCGCCACGTCTTCGGCGTCCGCGAATCAGTGCAGGTGGCGGCTGTGTTCAGGATGTTGATTCGATCGTCGATCCGGCATCGCCCGCCCGGCGTTGCCGAACCGCTCCGCCGTGGGTGTGATCCGGGCAGGGGGAGATGGCGATAACGGGGCGCACGGGTTAATTGCGCGAAACGCATATGAATTCGAGGGGCGCATGCCGGCCGATTGCCGGGGCGAGTTTTACCTGATGGAAACATGACGTGTACCGACACATTCGTTTCTCTGTATGCTTCGCGCGCAAAAGAAAGCTGAACGGTTGCTCGTGGTCCGCATGGCCGCGCCGGGGGCGGTGGACGCGGGACGGGCCGGGATAGAGTGCGGCGGTGTTCGTCCCGGTTCCCCGCCACGACCCGCACGGCGCGCTACTCGCCGACGCCGCCTTCGGCGCCCGACCAGGCGTGTCCGCTACCGAGTTGCCGGCCGCCCGCGATGCGCGTGAAGCCTGGCTGCGCGCGGTGGCGCTCGGCGGTCAGGGTCGCTACGCCGCCGCCCGTGCCGAACTGCGCGAGGTGAACAAGCATCGGGTCGACCCGATGCTCGCGGCTCTCGCGGCATCCACCCGCGGCTCACTGCTGCGTCAACTGGGCTGGCATGCCGTCGCCGCCCGGCACGACGGGGCCGCCGCGGCGCTCGCCGTGCCCGGCGCGGCCGAGGCCCGCACGGAGGAGGGGCACGCGCCGTACCGGCTCGACGCCGCCTGCGACGCGCTGACCGGGCTGGCCGCCGACGCGCTCGGCACCGGACGCACCGATCTGGCCGCCGCCCTACTCGCCCGGGTGCGCGCCCTGCTCGGCGAGGCCGCCGAAGCGCCGAGCCAGGAGCGGCTGCGGTCGGCGATCCGGCTGCACTGGGTGAGCGCCGAGACCGCGCTCGCGTCGGGACGCTTCGCCGCGGCCCTGCCCCAGGCCGAGGCCGCGCTCGCCCTCGCCGAACAAGGCCCTTCGGTGCGGCATCAGGTGAAATCGCGACTGCTGCTCGCCGCGGCGACCGCCGCCACCGGGTCCGGTGAGCGGGCCTGCGAGCTCGCCGAGACCGTCGCCGCCGAATGTCGTGCGCACGGGTTGCTGCCGTTGCGCTGGGCCTGTGCCATGTTGCGGACCGGAGTGGCGGTACGTGACATCGATCGCACTGCGGCACAGCGCGAGGCAGCCGAATGCGCAGGCGCCATCGAACGGCTCGGTGGGCGCTTCCGTCCGGCCGCCGCGGGCTGACATTCGTCGCATGCTCCGATCGGCCCCGGTCGGGAGCCGGTTGACGACGCAGATGCCCGGTTCGGCAACGGGTGTCGCTATTGTTAGATCCGTTCCGCTACACCCGCGGAAGCATCGGCCGATACCGGCCGTGCCACTTGTAACGCCAGGAAAATCTCTGACGATGACGCACACGGGCGAAGAGTTGGACCTCGCCGTCGCTGCCGCTGCGCAGGGCGACAGATCCGCTCTAGCTCAGGTACTGGAGTTGATCCGCCCGCTGGTGATGCGTTATTGCCGCGCACGGATCGGAGCTGCGGAGCGTGGATCGCTGTCCGCGGACGACGTTGCGCAGGAGGTCTGTCTGGCGGTCATGACAGCCCTGCCCAGGTATCAAGACCAGGGCAGGCCGTTCATGGCCTTCGTATACGGAATCGCTTCGCACAAGGTCGCCGACGCTCATCGCAACGCCTCACGTAACAAGGCGGAGGCGATGGCCGAAGTACCAGATGTCATATCCACCGACCACGGGCCGGAGCAGCGCGCTCTCGAATCGGAAACGAGCAGGCAGATGAACCGTTTGCTTGCCACGCTTCCGGAAAAGCATCGAGAGATCCTGATCCTGCGTTTGGTCATGGGTTTGTCGGCAGAAGAAACCGCGACCGCCGTGGGCAGTACGGCGGGAGCTATACGAGTCGCCCAGCACCGGGCACTCGCGAAATTGAAGTCACAAGTGGCGAGGGCAGGTGAAATGTATGGCTAGGGATGGCGGGCGCGGTCGGGGTGACTGGAGGGCGCGACGTGGATCGCGGGACAGCGGTCCCTACGCCGAGGGGTCCTCTGGCGACAACGCTCCGGTGGACATCGCGGCGGTACGCCGCGACGACGCGCTGATCGATGCCATCGCCAGCGACGGGCCGGTCCAGACCGACAGCACCGAAGAGTTCCAGTTGGCGGCTTTGCTGGCCGACTGGCGGGCCGAGATCATCGCACCACCGATTCCGGATGCTCCGGATCTCGACACGGTGGTCGCGGCGGTCAATCAGGAAATCGGCGCGCGCCAGGCGCGGGTCGGTGCCAAGGCGGGTGGACGGCTGCGGCTGGTGCGCCCGATCGCGGGCACCGCTGCGGCCTTGGCGCTGGTGTTCGGCGGTATGACGGCCTTCTCTTATAACGCCGAGCCCGGTGATCCGCTGTGGCGGGTCAAAGAAGTGGTGTTCAGCGAGCAGGCCCAGTCGACCGTGGTGCAGCGCGCCGACGACGATCTGGCCGCGGCGCAGGAGCTGATCGAGCAGGGCAATCCCGAACGTGCCAGGGCTCGGTTGGCGCAGGCGTCGACCAATGCGACCCAGGTGGACGATCCGGCCAAGCGCGAAGTTCTGCTGGAACGCTGGCAGCAGCTGCTCGACGAGCTACGCAAGGTGTCGCCGGAGGCGGCCGCCCAGCTCGAGCAGACCACGCGTCCGGGCGGAGTCACGACGACACCCAACGAGACCGCACGTCCGGGGAGGCCCGAGACCACGCGGCCGGGCGGTGTCGGTGGCGACAGCGGCAGCACCGCGCCCACGATCATGGGCGTGGATCCGACGGTGTCCGGCACCAAGCCGCCGGTGACCACCGCTCCGGATACGACCGCACCGACCACTCCGCCGACGACCGGCCCGCAGGACACCGGCGTTCCGCCGACCGTCGAGCCGACCACGCCGCCGGAGACCACGCAACCGCCGGTGACGCCGACCACGGTGTCGCAGTCGACCATCGTCGAGCCCCCGGTCATCACCACCGTGCCGTCGGCCGGTGGTGGTGACACCGGCACGCCGGGCACGGGCGGGTCGACCACGGGCTGACCGCGGGTCAACGGTCACCACAACTGAAGCGGGATCCAAAGACGGGTGAAACCGATCGTCGGAAGACGGTCGGTGTTTTTGTGTCCGTGGCTGTTCCAGACGGTGGGAAGGTGCGTGAGATGTCGCACATCATGATCTGGCGCACGCGTGGCGTGTTCGCGTGGCGGACCGAGAAATCGGACCGATGTGGCCGAGGGAACCGATCAGCTGTCGAAACCGTCGAAGCCGTCGCCGTGGAACGCCTCGTTCATCGAAGCGTCGGCGTAGCCCCGGCAGTAATCCCAGGTGACGTAGGCCTCGGGCGTCGGATCGTAGGCCGGCTCATGCGGGCGGACCGTGCCGTCGACCAGTAGCTGGAGCAGATTGGCGCGCAGCATGTCCCAGTCGTGGTAGTGATCCTGCCTGCAGTCCTCACAGCTCACGACCAGGCCGCGGATGCCGCGATGGCCCAGTAGCGCTTCATACACCGCGAGGTCGGCGAGATCCTCCTCGACCGCGAGGCGCTCATGAGGATCCAGCGGTTCGCCCGGCTCGATGGCATCGAGCGCGGCCGACGGGTCGGAGGGGTCTCCGGCGAATGGATCCGGCGGCAAGCCAGGTGGTAGATGGTCACGCACATCCCCACGGTACGCAGAACAGGGCGGTCTGCGCCAGCTATGCGCGCAGCCAGTTTCCCCGGCGGCCTCACTCGAGGCGTGTTCCACCGGACAGATACCATAGGTGAAACCCGCCGACGTGTACCCGACACCCGTCGGTGTCAGATCCGCACAGTCCATCCCATGAAACAGTCCGCAGGCCGGTCCGGCCCTCGCGGCACTGTCGACGTCCAGGAGGGGTCGATCCGAATGAGTAATCCCGTACCGGGCGAACGAAGCGCTGTCCGCCCTCATACGGGTGGTGACGATCCGAACAAGATCGCCATGCTCGGCCTCACGTTCGACGATGTGCTGCTGCTGCCCGCGGCCTCGGATCTCATTCCCAGTTCGGTCGAGACTTCGAGCCAGCTGACCAGGGAGATCCGGCTGCGTACCCCGCTGTGTAGTTCGGCGATGGATACCGTCACCGAGGCCAGGATGGCCATCGCCATGGCGCGAGCGGGCGGTATGGGCGTGCTGCACCGCAATCTGTCGGTGGCCGATCAGGCGAGCCAGGTGGAGACGGTCAAGCGCTCCGAGGCGGGCATGGTGACCGATCCGGTGACCTGCCGCCCCACCGACACCCTGGCCGAGGTCGACGCGATGTGCGCGCGGTTCCGCATCTCCGGCCTGCCCGTGGTGGACGAGACCGGCGCGCTGGTCGGCATCATCACCAACCGCGATATGCGCTTCGAGGTCGACCAGGATCGCCGGGTCGCCGATGTGATGACCAAGGCGCCGCTGATCACCGCCCAAGAGGGGGTGACGGCGGAGGCCGCGCTCGGCCTGCTGCGCAGGCACAAGATCGAGAAGCTGCCGATCGTGGACGGTGAGGGCAGGCTGCGCGGCCTGATCACCGTCAAGGACTTCGTCAAGACCGATCAGTACCCGAACGCCACCAAGGACCGCGACGGCCGCCTGCTGGTCGGCGCCGCGGTCGGTGTCGGTGACGACGCCTGGTCGCGCGCGATGACGCTGGCCGACGCGGGCGTCGATGTGCTGGTGGTCGATACCGCGCACGGCCATCAGGCGCAGGTGCTGCAGATGGTCACCAAGGTCAAGGCCGAGGTCGGCGACCGCATCCAGGTGGTCGGCGGCAATATCGCCACTCGCGCCGGCGCGCAGGCGCTGGTCGAGGCGGGCGCGGACGCGGTGAAGGTGGGTGTCGGGCCGGGCTCGATCTGCACCACTCGCGTGGTCGCCGGTGTCGGTGCCCCGCAGATCACTGCCATTCTGGAGGCGGTCGCGGCGTGCAAGCCGGCCGGTGTTCCGGTCATCGCCGACGGCGGCATCCAGTTCTCCGGCGATATCGCCAAGGCCATCGCCGCGGGCGCGTCCACGGTGATGCTCGGTTCGCTGCTCGCCGGTACCGCCGAATCGCCCGGTGAGCTGATCCTGGTCGGCGGCAAGCAGTTCAAGAGCTACCGCGGCATGGGTTCGCTGGGCGCCATGCAGGGCCGCGGGCAGGCCAAGTCCTTCTCCAAGGACCGCTACTTCCAGGACGACGTGCTCGCCGAGGACAAGCTGGTCCCCGAGGGCATCGAGGGCCGGGTGCCCTTCCGCGGCCCGGTCAACCAGGTCATCCACCAGCTCGTCGGCGGCCTGCGCGCGGCCATGGGCTACACCGGTTCGCAGTCCGTCGCGGAGTTGCAGGAAGCCCAGTTCGTGCAGATCACCGCGGCCGGGCTGAAGGAAAGCCACCCGCACGACATCACCATGACGGTGGAGGCACCGAACTACACCGGCCGCGGCTGACCCGAGCCGGCCGTGCCCGCGGCACGACCGGTGCGGCTTGGGCGGCCCCGGAGTTGGCATCCGATTCGTCCGGGTCGCTCCGGCATGCCAGCAGTCGTGGAACCAGCCACGGTGGGTATCGTTCGTAGACGGTGACGGCACGCTGTGTCCAGATCCACTACAAACAGAATCCTGGCCGTGGCCTGCCCACGGACGCGAGCTTGCGATGCAAAGTGCCGCAAGTCCAGACAACGGAGGGGCGACCTCGAGGAGCCCCGTTCGCGGCCCGTCTCGTGTTTACGCGGCCGCTGCGCACGCCGAAGGCAAGTAGCGGTCGCGCAAACACGAGACACCGGGGGCCGCGAACACGCGGCGCCGGAGGCGCCGCAATTAGATACAGGAGCGAGCAGTGCGCGACATGGTCGAGATCGGGATGGGCCGGACGGCCCGCCGTACCTACGAGCTGGACGATATCGATATCGTTCCCTCGCGCCGCACCCGCTCGGCCAAGCAGGTGTCGCTGGCCTGGCAGCTGGATGCCTACCGGTTCGAGATCCCGTTCCTGACCCACCCGACCGATGCCCTGGTCTCGCCGGAGTTCGCGATCGAGCTCGGCCGGCTCGGTGGCCTCGGCGTCATCAATGGTGAGGGACTGTGGGCGCGGCACGCGGATGTGTCGGCCAAGATCGAGCAGTTGCTCGATCTGGTCGCCAAGGGTGGCTACGACCGGGCGATCTCGTTCTTGCAGGAGCTGCATGCCGCGCCGATGCAGCCCGATCTACTGGCGGCGGCGGTCGCGCAGGTGCGGGCCGCAGGCGTGACGACGGCGGTGCGGGTGAGTCCGCAGAACGCGCAGTCGCTGACGCCGGCGCTGGTGCAGGCCGGCATCGACCTGCTGGTGGTGCACGGCACGATCATCTCCGCCGAGCACGTCGGCGACGGCGAGCCACTGAACCTGAAGACCTTCATCGCCGAGCTGGATGTGCCGGTGGTGGCCGGCGGGGTGAGCGATCATCGCACCGCGCTGCATCTGATGCGCACCGGCGCGGCAGGCGTCATCGTCGGTTACGGCTCCTACCCGGGCGCGACCACCACCGGTGAGGTGCTGGGTATCGGGGTGCCGATGGCGACGGCGATCGCCGATGCCGCCGCGGCGCGCCGCGACTACCTGGACGAGACCGGCGGCCGCTATGTGCATGTGATCGCCGACGGCGATATCGCGGCCTCGGGTCAGCTGGCGAAGGCCATCGCCTGCGGCGCGGACGCGGCGATGATCGGGGTGCCGCTGGCCGCGGCCGCCGAGGCGCCGGGGCGCGGCTGGTACTGGCCGTCGGCGGCGGCGCATCCCTCGGTCCCGCGCGGTTCGCTGCTGCATGTGGACGATCCGTGGGAGCTGGGTGGCGACGGCGAGGATTCGGTGCGGCCGAGCCTGGAGCGGGTGCTGTTCGGGCCGTCGGATGATCCGTTCGGTTCGCTCAACCTCGTGGGCGGGCTGCGCCGTTCGATGGCGAAGGCCGGGTACTCGGATCTGAAGGAGTTCCAGAAGGTCGGGCTCAGCGTCCGCGCCTGATGGTGTTCAGCGGCCGCGACCGGCGGAACTGACGGCGCGGCCGCGCAGGAACTGCCGGATCGCGTGATTGACCGGGTCCGGATGGGTCATCGTCACCGCCAGCCGCGCGCCGTCGATTTCCACGAACGTCGATCCCGGAATCGATTCGGCGAGCAGTTTGCCGCGCTCGCGGGCGATGCCGCTGTGGCTGGCGTGCACGACCAGGGCCGGGCAGCTGATCTCGGACAGCCGGTCCAGCACCGAATCGCGGCCGAGCAGGCAGCCCGCGGCGACTTCGATGCGGTGGCGGTCGTGGGCGAGCCAGCGTTCGGTCCACACCGAGCGATGCCGGTCGTGGTCGCCGATGAGCCAGTGCGCGAGGCGTTGCACGGCGCGCGGACGGGAGCCGTCGTCGTACCACTCGGCCAGGAAACGCTGTGTGGCCGTCGACTGCTCGGGCGTGGGCCCGTGTGCTTCGGTGCTGATCAGGATCAGTCCCGCGACCCGTTCGGGCGCGATGAGCGCGGTGCGCAGGGCGGTGAACCCGCCTTGGGCCGTGCCGCCGACCACGGCGCGTTCGGCACCGAGATGGTCGAGCACGGTCAGCGCGTCCCGCGCGGCGGTCCAGTAGGTGAACGGCAGGCCCTGGTCTCTGGTGTGGCCGTGTCCGCGCGCATCCCAGGTGACGATGCGGAACTCCGGGGCCAGCGCGTCCATCTGCGCGGCGAACATGGTGCGGTCCATGAAGAATTCGTGTGCCAATAGCACCAGCGGACCGTTGCCGCCGGTGTCCTCGTAGTGGATGTCGGCATCGATCGCGCGGGCGAATGGCACGACGTCGAGGATAGTCAGCCGTACCGGGGTGCGTCGGGCGATTCGGCGCCGTGCGGGCTGCGGTCGGGGCGGAGAAGACCGAGCTCTAGACTGTTCGGGTGGCAGATTCGCAGAGACCCGTCCTCGTCGTCGACTTCGGTGCGCAGTACGCGCAGCTGATCGCCCGTCGAGTCCGCGAGGCGAGTGTCTACTCCGAGGTGGTCCCGCACACCGCCTCGGTCGAGGAGATCGCCGAACGGCAGCCGCTGGCCGTCATCCTGTCCGGCGGGCCGTCCAGCGTCTACGCCGAGGGCGCGCCGCAGCTGGACGCGCGGCTGTTCGACCTCGAGGTGCCGGTATTCGGCATCTGCTACGGCTTCCAGGCGATGGCGCAGGCCCTCGGCGGCACCGTCGCCCACACGGGCACCCGCGAATACGGCCGCACCGAACTCAATATCGATGGTGGTGTGCTGCACGGCGGCCTGCCCACCATCCAGCCGGTGTGGATGAGCCACGGTGACGCCGTCACCGACGCGCCCGCCGGTTTCGAGGTCACCGGTACCACCGCCGGTGCGCCGGTGGCCGCGTTCGAACATCCGGCCCGTCGGCTGGCCGGTGTGCAGTACCACCCCGAGGTGCTGCATTCCCCGCACGGCCAGCAGGTGCTCAGCCGCTTCCTGCACGAGATCGCGGGCATCCCGGCCACCTGGACCCCGGCCAATATCGCCGAATCGCTGATCGAGCGGGTGCGTGAGCAGGTCGGCGACGGGCACGCCATCTGCGCGCTGTCCGGCGGCGTGGACAGCGCGGTCGCGGGTGCGCTGGTGCAGCGCGCCATCGGCGACAAGCTGACCTGTGTGTTCGTCGACCACGGCCTGCTGCGCTCGGGTGAGCGTGAGCAGGTGCAGCAGGATTTCGTCGCCGCGACCGGCGCCCGGCTGGTGACCGTCGACGCGGTCGATCAGTTCCTCGGTGAGCTGAAGGGCGTCACCGATCCGGAGGAGAAGCGCAAGATCATCGGCCGGGAGTTCATCCGGTCCTTCGAGGACGCGGTCTCCGAGGTCGTCGGCGAGCAGGCCGGCAGCGATGGTGCCACCCCGAAGGTCGAGTTCCTGGTGCAGGGCACGCTGTACCCGGATGTCGTGGAGTCCGGCGGCGGTGCGGGCACCGCCAACATCAAGTCCCATCACAATGTCGGCGGACTGCCGGAAGACCTGGAATTCGAGCTGGTCGAGCCGCTGCGGCTGCTGTTCAAGGACGAGGTCCGCGCGGTCGGGCGCGAGCTCGGCCTGCCCGAGGAGATCATTTCCCGGCAGCCGTTCCCCGGCCCGGGCCTGGCCATCCGCATCGTCGGCGAGGTCACCGAGGATCGGCTGGACACGCTGCGCCAGGCCGACGCCATCGCCAGGGAAGAGCTCACCGCGGCCGGGCTGGACCGGCAGATCTGGCAGTGCCCGGTGGTGCTGCTCGCCGATGTCCGCAGCGTCGGCGTGCAGGGCGACGGCCGCACCTACGGTCATCCGATCGTGCTGCGCCCGGTGTCCAGCGAGGACGCCATGACCGCGGACTGGACCCGCTTGCCCTACGACGTGCTCGAGCGCATCTCCACCCGGATCACCAACGAGGTGGCCGAGGTCAATCGCGTGGTGCTCGACGTCACGAGCAAGCCGCCGGGCACCATCGAATGGGAATGATTCAGCCGACCCGGTAGGGCCAGGCGCGGCCGAGGATGATGCGGCCCAGCGGAACACCCGCCGCCGGAGCGGCGGGAGCGGGCTCGGCCGCAGGCTCTTCGGACGTCAGCCGCGGATGATCGCGCTGTTCGGGACGGTCGGAACTGTGCTGCGACATCGGATCTCCTGTCGGTCGAGTCGGGTTGCCGCGGAGGGCTTCTCGAGCCGACCGCGGCGGGTGGATCCGGGTGTTCGACGCGAACGGCCCGCCGGGGGCGGCGGGCGGTTCGTATTCGGTTGTGCTATCGACGTTTACGTGGGGACAGCACGAGCAGCAGCCCGACGACGATGGCCGTCACCACGATGATCCAGCCGATCGAGACGACCCCTGTCGCCGGCCACGACACCGGGCCGAGCAGGGCCCAGACGCTCAATGCCAGCGCCAGCAGGCCGACGATCAGCAGCGAGAACGACGGCCCGTGACGGGTTTCGGTGTGGTTGTCAGCCACGGCGCACCTCCGCACTTCCCGCTCGGACATCAATGGTGAGATCGAGCACCGGTGCGTCACCGCCGGGCCCGATCAGACCTTCGGGGCATTGGGCCTCGCCCATCCGCACCGTGCAGTCGGCGCGGACGTTCATATTCTCGGGCACGAGCACGATCGCCTCGCCCATCCGCACCGACACGTCGACGGTGCGGTTCTCGGTGAGGACCAGCCGGCGCAGATCCAGCGTGCCCGACCCCATCGTGACGCCGTAGCCCGGCTTCAGGTCCGTGGTCGCCGCCGGAGTCCAGACCTGCTCGCCCATGGTGGCGCCGTCGAAATCGATCGGCCCGATCATCGAGGCCAGTACAACGAACCCGGCCAGCGGCGCGGTCACCACCAGCAATCCGTAGCCGCGGCGCAGGAACGCACCGAGGATCAGGCCGAGACCGATCACGCCGAGTGCGACCGCGGCGATCCGGCCCGGCGTCATCCACTCCACTCCGGACGCGGCCGCCGCACCCGCGCCCGCCGCGGCGAGTATCGCCAGACCGAGCACCACCGGTGTCAGCCGGGAGCGCGGCTTCTTCGGCTCCGGTGCGACCACCGTGCGCACGGGCGACGGTTCGGGCAGATCCCAGGCCAGCGGTGCCACACCGAGCGGATCCCAGGAGGGCGGGGTCACCCCTGCGGTGCGCAGGGCACTCGGCGCCGGTTGCGTGGCCTTGGTGAGCTGGGGTTTCGCCGGTTCGGCCGGCCCGGTAGCGGCGAGGCCGGTGGAACCTGGCTCGTCATCCGGCGGCGCGCCGGCGTCCGGTGCAGGGCTCGGCGACGAGGCCGCGGTGGCCTCGCCGGTATGCAGGACGTCGGTGGTCTGGGTGCTCGCGAGGACCTCGGTGGGGCGATCGGTGTTCAGCACGTCGGTCCTGTTCTCCTCGGACCGCGCGGCTCGGGGCGCATCGGTGGCCTTGTCGAGCACCACCGGCTGATCCGGGACGTACTGATCCGGCAGTTTCGTATACGGCGTGTACGGGCCGTAGGTGGGTGTGGGGAACGGGGGAGCGCCGGTCCACAGCGGAGCGGTCTGTGGGAAGGCGGTGCCCGGATATCCGGTACCGGCGAGCCGGTCGTCGAATTCGGGAGCGGGCGGCTGTGGAGTGCGCAGATACAGCATCCACCAACCCGCCAGCATGAACGCCAGCCCGATCACCCCGGACCCGCCGAGTCCGACCCCGATCGGCCCGACCGCGCTCACCGCGATGGCGAGCGCGACGATCAACACGATGGTCTTGGTCTGCGACTGGGAGCTGTGCCCCTTGCCGACCAGCGACTCGGCCGCCGAGGTCTCGTCGCCTTCCGCGCTGCACAACAGCCATGCCAGCAGATACAGCACGATGCCTGCCCCGCCGAAGATCGTCGACACCACGAACGCCACCCGCACCAGCACCGGATCGACGTTGTAGCGCTGCCCGAACCCGGCGGCCACGCCCGCGATCGGCCCGCGCCGCGGCAACCGCACCGGCCGCGTCCGCCACATCTGCTGAAGCTGCTCACCGAAGCTCGTCTTCGTCATGGGATCCATGGTCTGCCCCGGCCTGCGTCCTGCGCATCGGGGTTCACCCTGAAAATCCTCCTGAACCGCACCGACGGAAATCGCTACCGCCGATCTCAGGGTGTTTCCCGATGGCTGGGTGTCGGCGATGCGTGCCAGTATCGGGAGTATGTATCCGTCTGTTCCGGCGTTCGACGCGCGTGGGTTCGATGCTGCTCGCGGGGTGGCCGAGCCAGGGGAGCAGGCGCGGGGGCGGTTGGTGCGGCGCACGGGTGGGCGGATCGTCGGCGGAGTGGCCGGCGGCATCGCCGACCATCTCGGGGTCGACGTGTTCAAGGTGCGGATGGCATTCGTGTTGCTGTCCGCGCTGGCGGGGGCGGGGATCGTCGCGTATGCGATGTTGTGGATCTTCACTCCTGGCGGCGCCGACGATGTGCGGCCGTCCGGGCAGGAGCGGCGCCAGGCCATCGGGCTCGCGCTGCTCGGGTTCGGGTTGTCGGTGGCGATGTCGGCGCTGTTCAGCGGGACCGCGGCGCGGATCATCGTCCCGCTGATCGCGGTGGCGGTCGGTGCGGCCCTGGTATGGCGCGAGTACGACGCGGACGGCCCGCGGTCGCTGCTCGGGCTGCCTGCCAAACCGACGATGGTGACCTGGTCACGCATCGTCGCGGGCATCACCCTGATCGTGGCCGGGCTGGCGGTGGTGGTGCTGGCCGGGATCGATATCGGTTCGCTCGGTTCGGCGCTGCTGGCCGTCGCGGTGACGCTGCTCGGGGCCGGGTTGCTGTCGGTGCCGCTGTGGCTGCGGATGATGCGGGCGTTGAACGCCGAACGCGCCGCCCGCATCCGCAATGAGGAACGCGAGGAGATCGCCTCCCACCTGCACGATTCGGTGTTGCAGACGCTCGCGCTGATCCAACGTCAGGCCGATGATCCGCACGAGGTGGTGCGGCTGGCGCGCAGCCAGGAACGCGAACTGCGCCGCTGGCTGTTCGAGGACGCCGCGCCCGCCCAGTCCAGCCTGGCCGCGGCGCTGCGCACCATTGCCGGTGAGGTGGAAGACCAGCACGGGGTGAAGGTGACGCCGGTGACCGTCGGCGACGTATCGATGGATATCGCCGACACCGGATCCGGCCTGCCAAAGGAACATTTCACCGCCGTGCTCGGCGCCGCCCGCGAGGCGCTGGTGAATGCCGCCAAACACGCGGACGTGCCCGTCATCGATCTGTTCGCCGAGACCGAACCCCACCAGGTGAGCGTGTTCGTGCGCGATCGCGGTGTCGGCTTCGACGTCGACGCGGTGCCGGCGGATCGTCAGGGGCTGGCCAAGTCCATCCGTGGCCGGGTGGAGCGGCGCGGCGGGCAGGTGGAGATCGTGTCCACGCCCGGGCGCGGCACCGAGGTGCGGATCATCATGCCGCGCACCGATTCCGGGAGCGAGACCGGGACCGAGGAGGACGCCACCGCAGGCGCCGGAACTCGCTCCGAGGAGGACACCGAAGTGGTTGCCGAGCAGCCGCTGACCCGGCCGAGCGGGTCCGCGGTGCGCGCCGAGCAGCGCTGACCGTCGTCTCCGGTGTGGTACCGATGGAACTGTCGCGGGCGACCGCGACACAGTGGTGACGGCGGATAGGGCTGTCCGGTGAAGGAGAAGTAGGTGGCGGTGAAGGTCTTTCTCGTCGACGATCACGCCGTGTTCCGTTCCGGGGTGCGGGCGGAGTTGAGCCGGGAAACCGATATGGAGGTGGTCGGTGAGGCCGGTGGGGTGGCCGAGGCCGTGGCCGGGATCAACAGCACCCGCCCCGATGTGGTGCTGTTGGACGTGCACATGCCCGACGGTGGCGGTGTCGCGGTGCTGTCCGGAATCGATGACGGCCCGGTGTGCCTGGCGCTGAGTGTGTCGGATGCCGCGGAGGACGTCATCGCGGTGATCCGGGCGGGTGCGCGCGGCTACGTCACCAAGACCATCTCCGGCGCCGAACTGGCCGACGGCATCCGCCGGGTCGCGGGCGGCGACGCGGTGTTCAGCCCCAGGCTGGCCGGTTTCGTCCTCGACTCGTTCACCGGGAAATCCCCGGCGCCGGAACCGCCGCTGGATCCGGAACTGGATTCGCTGACCCCGCGCGAGTTGGAGGTGCTGCGCCTGCTCGCGCGCGGCTACACCTACCGCGAAATCGCCGAAACCCTGTTCATCTCGGTGAAAACGGTGGAGACCCATGCCTCCAACGTGCTGCGCAAAACCCAGCAGTCCAACCGCAACGCGCTGACCCGCTGGGCGCACCGCAGGCGGATCGATTAGGGCCTGCGATTACAGCAGCGCGACGATGACGGCGATGATGATCACCAATCCGATCAGCATGCCGATCGCGATGGCCAGCGGCGCGTTGCTCGGCTGCGGCAACTTCTTGGCGCCCAGCTGCGGCTGAGCGGGCGCGACCGGCGCCTGTGCGGGCTGGGTGCGGCGCGGCAGCGGGGTCGACAGCGGGCTGCGCAGCCCCGACGCCGAATTGCGGGCCGCCCAGGCGGGGATGGTGCCGTCCTCGGTGCGCACCGGTGCGCCGATGATGTAGGGCGCGGTGCCGGGACCGAAAGCGGCGGTGAGGATTTCGTCCCTGGCCTCGGCCATGGTCGGGCGACGCTGCGGCGCCGGTTCCATCATGTGCAGCAGCGCCTGGGTGAGCACACCGCTGCGGCTGGGCGGAATGATCTGCGCCATGGCCGCGCGCTCGACGATGGCGTCGCTGTCGTCGTCGAAGCCGAACGGCGGCTGGCCCTCGATGGCGGTGTAGAGGGTGGCGCCGAGGGAGAACACATCGCTGGCCTCGGTCGGCCTGGCACCGCGGGCCACTTCCGGCGGCAGGTAGGCGGGGGTACCGGTGATGACGCCATCGGGTTCGTCGGCGGACTCTCCCGAACCGCGCGAGATGCCGAAGTCGCTGAGCTTGGCCATCCCCACGCCTGGCCCGCGATCGGCGACGAGGATATTGCCCGGTTTGATGTCGCGGTGCACGATGCCGACGGCATGTGCGGCGGCCAGCGCGTCGGCGACCTGCGCGCCGATCTGCGCGACCTCGATCACCGGCAGCGCGTCGAACAGCCCGAGCGCCTTGGCCACGCTGCGCGAGGGTAGGTGCTCCATCACCAGCCAGGGCTCACCGGCCTCGAGCACCACGTCGTAGACCGCGATGGCATGTTCGTGGGAGAGCTTGGCCGCGACCCGGCCCTCGTGGATGATCTGCTCGCGGATCCGGTTCGCCTCGTCCTCGTCGAGCCCGGCGGTGGACAGCACCTGCTTGATGGCGACGTCGCGGTTCAGCAGCCGGTCGGTCGCGAGCCAGACCGCGCCCATGCCGCCGCCGCCGAGTTTCGATTGCAGGCGGTAGCGGCCGGCCACCAGATAGTCCGGGCCGACGATGGGACGGGGACGATCGATCATGGTGCGAGACTAGCCGAATTCCGTGGTAGCTGGCCGGATTCGGACCGGGAGTTCGCCGTCGTGACGGTGGTCACGGCGGCCGCCGCGCGAGGGGCCGCGGCGCGCGCTTGACGGATCTCAGGGGCGGGTTTCTACTGGGAGTCATTCGAACGTATATTCGAGACAGATCGATAGCTGGATCGGTGCTGAACCGTCGAGGAGTCGGGGTTTCTTCGACGGACAGGCGCCGCGAGGTGCGCGTGTGGTGACCATCGCCGGGCCGGGCGGAGCCGGATCGGCCGAGCTCGGACGGTGCGTCGGGCAGGTTCCGGTGCCGTCGGCCGGAGCAGGAGTCCCCGTAGAGGTAGGTGAGTGATGGGTTCGGATTCGCGGGAACCGGGGCGTGCGACGGCGCAGGAGCTGGCGGAGCTGCGGCGCAAGATCGCGGCGGTACCTGGCCGCGGCGAATCCGCAGCCGCCCGATTGCCCACTTCGGAGGGGGTGCGCAGGCAAACGCTGCCCGTACCGTCGGCGCTGGCCGAGCTCCTGCCCGACGGTGGTCTGGTCAAGGGGTCGGTGGTGGCGTACGCGGGTGCGGGATCGCTGCTGGCGGGCCTGCTGGCCGCGGTCACCGCCGACGGCGGGCATGCGGCGGTGGTCGGCATGCCGAAGCTCGGCTTGCTCGCGGCGGCGGAGATGGGGGCGCAGCTGGGCCGGATCGCCGTCGTCGCCGATCCGGGCCAGGATGCGCTGGAGGTGGCCGCGGTGTTGCTCGACGGGCTCGATCTGGTCCTACTCGATCTCGGCGGCGCTGCCGTCGCCCCGGCAAGGGCCAGGGTGATCGCCGCGCGGGCCAGGAACAAGGGCGCCGTCCTGGTCGTCACCGGCGGCCGCTGGCCCGCCCCGTCGCTGCGGCTCGGCACCCGGGTGGCCGGTTATACCGGGCTCGGCCTCGGCCGCGGCAGGCTCGATTCGATCTCCCTGGAGGTCGAGGTGGCGGGTCGGGCGTCGACGCCGCGCACCGGCCGAATCACGCTGCGCCGGCGCGCGGGACGCATGGAATGGACGAGCAGCGAAACCCACGCGACCGCAAGTGAACCCAGCGATGTGCGGGACGCCGCCTCATGAAGGCCGCCGACCGGGCCGGGTGGATCCTGCGCGGATGGTCGCCGCGCAGGACCGCGGCAGCGGAGTCGATGAAAGAGCACGCGGCCAGGGACGGTGATCCACCATGACCCGACCGGTCCGGGTCCTCGCGGTGTGGTGCCCGGATTGGCCCGCGGTCGCGGCGGCGGCACTGGGGAAGGTGCCCGCCAGCCGGCCGGTCGCGGTGTTGTCGGCCAACAAGGTGGTGGCGTGTTCGGCGACCGCACGGGCCGACGGGGTGCGGCGCGGGCTGCGCCGCCGGGAGGCGCAGGCCCGCTGCCCCGAGCTCTATATCGCCAAGGCGGATCCGGATCGGGACGCACGGTTGTTCGAGCCGGTGGTGGCCGCGGTCGACGCCGCGGTCCCCGGTGTGGAAGTGCTGCGGCCGGGGCTGCTGGTCCTCGGGGTGCGCGGCGCGGCCCGGTTCTTCGGCTCCGAGGAAGCCGCGGCCGAACGGCTCGTCGACGTGGTGGCCGCGGCAGGAGCCGAGGCCCAGATCGGGATCGCCGATGAAGTGTCCACGGCGGTGCTCGCGGCGCGTCGCGACACCATCGTGGCGCCAGGAGCGGGGGCGGATTTCCTGGCACCGTTGCCGATCGGTGAGCTGGCCGTCGAACCGGCGCTGGCCGCGCCCGAACGGGTCGAGCTGGTGGATCTGCTGCATCGGCTCGGGTTGCGGCGCGTCGGCGATTTCGCCGCGCTCACTCCGGCCCAGGTCGGCTCCCGGTTCGGCGCCGACGCGATCGCGGCGCACCGCTGCGCTCGCGCCCTGCCCGAACGTCCGCCGTCCGCGCGCACCCCGCCGCGCGATCTGACGGTGGAGTTGTCGTGCGATCCGCCGATCGACCGGGTCGACGCCGCCGCCTTCGCCGGGCGCATG
>NZ_JAAGVC010000005.1:79087-293014 GCF_010858045.1 Nocardia cyriacigeorgica | reverse complement strand
GAATTGCTCGAGCCCGCGGCCGCGGGCACCCCCGAACTGCTGCGCATCCACACCGCCGAGTACATCGACGCCGTCGAGCACGCCGAGGCTGCGCGCCAGCGCCATCGTGTACGCCAGCCGGGCCGGTTTCATCGGATGTTGCGGCGTCCAGGTGTAGTCGAGGAACCGGTCGGTCCACACGACCGTCGCCGGGTCGGCGGGTCCTGGATGCGCGCCGGGCACTGCAGTGGCCATGCTCGCAACGCTAGCGGGAAGCGCAGCGCCCCGTTCGGCGTTCATATGCAGTAGAAATACAAGCATGAGCGAACACGGCGGTATGCCGTGCGCCGACAGGGTTCCCGATACGCGACGCGTGCCGCTGTGGCGTGCGCGAATCGAGACGTCGCGTGGGTAGAATTCGTGCCGACGAAGGGGTAACAGGTGAAGGATCTGGTCGACACCACGGAGATGTACCTCCGTACCATCTACGACCTCGAGGAGGAGGGCGTGGTGCCCCTGCGTGCCCGGATCGCCGAGCGCCTCGAGCAGAGCGGGCCCACGGTCAGCCAGACCGTCGCCCGCATGGAGCGCGACGGGCTGCTCCTGGTGGCCGGTGACCGGCATCTCGAGCTCACCGACAAGGGCCGCAGCATGGCCGTCGCGGTGATGCGCAAGCACCGGCTGGCCGAGCGGCTGCTGGTCGACATCATCGGGCTGGACTGGCAGAACGTGCACGCCGAGGCCTGTCGCTGGGAGCATGTGATGAGCGAGGACGTCGAACGACGCCTCGTCGAGGTGCTCAACCACCCCACCACCTCCCCCTACGGCAACCCGATCCCCGGTCTGGACGAGCTGGGTGTGGCCCCCATCGCGCCGGCCGACGAGAACCTGATCCGGCTCTCGGAGCTGTCGCACGGTCAGACGCACGCGGTCGTGGTCCGCAGGCTCGCCGAGCACATCCAGACCGACCCCGAGGTCATCAACCGGCTGCGTGAGGCCGGCGTGGTGCCCGACGCCAGGGTGACCGTCGAGACCAAGCCCGGCTCGGTGGTGATCACGGTGCCCGGCCACGAGGGGTTCGAGCTGTCGGACGAAATGGCCCACGCCGTCCAGGTGAAGCTGGTCTGACCGGTGAAACTTCTGGTCACCGGCGGTGCCGGTTATGTCGGTGGAGTGTGCGCGCAGGTCCTCATCGAGGACGGTCACGAGGTGGTCGTCCTCGATGATCTGTCCACCGGCAACGCCGACGGCGTGCCCGGCGCCGCGCGGTTCGTCGAGGGCGATATCGCCGAGGCCGGGCCCGATCTGCTCGCGTCCGAAGAATTCGATGGCGTCCTGCATTTCGCGGCTCAGTCGCTGGTGGGCGAGTCGGTGCAGCAGCCGGAGAAATACTGGCACGGCAATGTGGTGAAAACGCTGGAGCTGCTGGAGGCGATGCGCCGCACGAGCACGCAACGACTGGTGTTCTCCTCCACGGCCGCCGTGTACGGCGAGCCCGAGCAGGTGCCGATCACCGAAGACGCCCCGACCAGGCCGACCAATCCCTACGGCGCTTCGAAACTGGCGATCGACCACGCCATCACCTCGTATTCCGTCGCGCACGGCCTCGCGGCCACCAGCCTGCGGTATTTCAACGTCGCGGGCGCCTACGGCGGGCTCGGCGAGAACCGAGTGGTGGAGACCCATCTCATTCCGCTGGTGCTGCAGGTCGCCGCCGGTCACCGCGAATCCATCGCGGTCTTCGGCACCGACTGGCCGACCCCCGACGGCACCGCCGTCAGGGATTACATTCACATCCGCGATCTCGCCGACGCTCATCTGCTCGCTCTCCGGTCGTCCGAGCCCGGCACTCACCGGGTGTTCAATCTCGGTAGCGGCACCGGTTTCTCGGTGCGCGAGGTGATCTCGGCCTGTGAGCGGGTCACCGGGCTGCCCATCGCCGCCAAGGATTCGCCGCGGCGCGCGGGCGATCCGGCCGTGCTCATCGCCTCCAGCGATCGGGCGATCGCCGAACTCGGCTGGCGGCCCGAACACAACGATCTCGACGAGATCGTCACCGACGCCTGGAACTTCCTGCGCGAGCTCGGCCCGCGGGCACACAGCGCGCCATAGCCCGGCTCCCGGGCGCACTCCGCGGCAGATCACCATGATCGGTCGAGGTCGACGCCGAGATCGATGGCTGCCTCGCGGCCGCAGGTGATCAGCCGCTGCAACCGCTGCGGGTCCATTCCCGAACTCAGCGCGGCGTCCAGCAACGCCGCCAGCGAATGCTCGGGGTCGGCGTCCAGCGCCGCCGCGAACGCGATACCGGCGAGGGGCCCGTCACCGCGGGCGTACGCGCAGTAACCGAGCAGGGTGGCGGCTTCGGCGCGGTCGGTGTCGGGCAGGCCGCGCGTCATCATCGCCCACAGCTGTTCGGCGGCATCGGCGTGATCGGTGCCCGCCAGGGCGAACATGGCATCGCGCGCGTGTTTATCCCGCAGTGCCGCAGCTGATTCTGCGATCTCGGCCGCCGACATCCGCACCCCTGATGCCACATTCGCGATCTGCCACAGCAGGTAGTGCGCGGCGCGCCTGCTGTAGCCGACCCGATCGCCACCGCCGGCCGCGTCGACGAAACGCTCATGAGCTCGCGCAAGCGCCGAACCCATTTCCGCACAGACCTGTTCACGCATCGCCGGATCGACCGCCACCGCCGCGATCAGTTCCGAGCGCGACCGGCGGATCTGTTTTCCGTCGAGCACATGGCTCAGCGTGATCGGTGAGGCGGCCGGATCGGGCACCACCCCGCGGCGGTCCGCGCCCAACACGCTCCACCACCCGTAGCCCGGCGCGATCGCCTGCGCCGCCCACGCTCCGCACAGCGGTACCGAACGCAGCTCCAACCGCGCCGCCAACGCCGTGACGACCGAATCGCGCCCGGCTGTCCCCGGCTCGGGTTCGCTTCGGCGGTCATCGATGACGCCGGCCAGCACCCCGACCACACCCTGCTGATCGCAGACCTCGGCCACCGTCGCGGCCAGTGTTCTGGAACCGTCGCCGGCCGGCGACGGGGTGAGGTCGAATCGCGCCACCACATCGATCACAGCGCTGTCCGGATCGCGCGGCGCAGCGCGCAAGACCGCGACCACCAGCGAACGCACCGGCACGAATCCGAGAATCGCCGGAATCCCGGCCAGGAACTCCCCTGGTTCGGCGAGCCTGATCTCCCCCGAGCCGCATATCCACCACGCAGTCATCGGGATGCGCGAAATCGTCGGCGGTATGCCCCGCATCGTTGCGCGGGGGCCCGGAACCGGGTTCTGCGCCCTCGTCGACGACGTCGTCACCGTCGGTGTCCACACCGTCCGCGCAGCTCAGGATCCTCGATTCGGGCCATTCATCGACGGCCCGCGGCGGGCCGGAACATGCGGCCGCGTCGGTGCGGTGTCGCTCTGCCTGCCACGGCTCCGGCGCGGCAGGCCGCGGTGTGCGTGGCGGGTCCAGCCCCTCGGCGACAGAACCGGCCGTCTCGATCCGTCCCGTTGTGCGACCGGTTCTCGGAGCCGGACGCAGCGGTCCGAGTTCCACGGTGCCCTGTGCGTTGACACAGCTGTTGGCCGGTTCGTCGGCCGTCCTGGCTCGGTGACAGACACCGCAGTTTCCCGAACGACCCGCACTGGACGGCGACCTGCGTATTCCGCCGGCCCCGGCTGGGGCGCAGGGCGGCCCGGAATCGCCCGGCGGTGCCGCTGGATGCGCTGTTCGCGTGGTGCGGGCCTGATCACGCCTCGTGGGTTCGGTGGGCGTCGCGGGAGTCGTCATGGGTGCAGCCTGCCCGGGCACCGCTTCATCGACGCGGACACGACCTGGGCTTTCACCCGGCCTGTGGATAACTTCCCCCTGTGGACAACTCCACGTTTCAGCTGGTCGCGACCTTGTTCACGGCGGTATCGAACAACTGCTCCAGCGCTTGCGTATCCGGCTCGGCGGCGCTGAACGACATATAGGTCACCGTTATCCGCACGTCCCCGATCTGGCCGATCAGCGTGTTCATCGACTGGGTGAGTCCGGCTGCGCCGACGTCCGGACGCACCGTGCGCCGCAGCGCCATCGCATCGTCGGCGTCGACCTCCGGCGCCTGCCCGACCTCGGTGATCACCGTGCTCGACGCTCCCGAACGCGACACCCGGATCCGCTCGCACTGCTGCAGCTGATTGCGCAGCCGCAGTAGCGGCGCATCCGTGCGGGTCAGCTCCACGGTCAGGGTGGCGCGGGCCGCATCGTCGGTGCCGACGGCGACGGCGAGACGGTCGGCACCCGGACGGGCCTCGGGTGGCGTGCATTCGGCCGGCTGCACGCTCGCACCGGCTCCGACTCCGTCGAGATCACCGGCGGCCTGTCCCGCGGCCTCGGCGGGCAGCACCACGGCCGGGTATCCGGCCGGGAAGGCCTCGGTCTCGGGGAGCAGGGCCGACAGGGGTGCTTCGAGCTGCCGGGTGACTGCGGTCGGCTCGGCAGGGACCGCCCGGCCGGACATCTCGCCCCCGCAACCGGCGCTCAGCAGCACGGTCACCGCCAGCGCGCCGCCGGCCACCGCGCGGCTCAGCGACGATCTGTGCGTCGAATCCGGCACGCCCACCCGCCCCACTCTGCCAAACTCCACTGGCGGCCCGCCCACGCCACGCCGACCACCCCGGTTGTGCGTGCGTAACGCGGGAATGCTTGTGCCGTCGACGCTGTTGCCTCCACTGAAGGGTCGATGTCCGCCCGCGCGCGAAGCAGTGCATCGCCCATGGGGGACAATGGACTGTGGTACACCAGGCGACGCGGCGACCGGTGCGAGATACTGGCCCGTCGGCGTCGACACGTCGGGTGCGCCGCGCAGGAAGGAGTACGCGATGGACTACGAGTCGCGAATGTACGAACTGGAGTTCCCCGCTCCGCAGCTGTCGTCCGACGACGGTTCGGGTCCGGTCCTGGTGCACGGACTCGAGGGTTTCACCGATGCCGGGCACGCGGTGCGGCTGGCCACCACGCACCTGCGCGAGAGCCTGGAAAGCGAACTGGTCGCCTCGTTCGACGTGGACGAGCTACTCGACTACCGGTCGCGGCGGCCGCTGATGACGTTCAAGTCCGATCACTTCGCCGATTACGCCGAGCCCGAACTGAACCTGTGGGCGCTGCGCGACACCGCGGGCACCCCGTTCCTGCTGCTGTCGGGTCTGGAACCGGACCTGCGCTGGGAGAAGTTCACCACGGCCGTGCGCTTGCTGGCCGAACAGCTCGGTGTGCGCCGCAGCATCGGCCTGAGCGCGATCCCGATGGCCATTCCGCACACCCGCCCACTCGGCATCACCGCGCATTCGTCCAATCGCGATCTGATCGAGGAGAACCAGCGCTGGCCGGGTGAGCTGCAGGTGCCGGGCAGCGCCTCCTCGCTGCTGGAATACCGGATGGCCCAGCACGGGCACGAATCGCTCGGCTTCTCGGTGCATGTGCCGCATTACCTGGCGCAGACGGCCTATCCGGAGGCCGCGCAGACGCTGCTGGAGCACGTCTGCGAGAACGCCGGCCTGGATATTCCGCTGGCCGCGCTCGGTGAGGCCGCAGCGCGGGTGCGTGAGCAGGTCAACGAGCACATCGCGGGTAATTCCGAGGTCGAGACGGTCGTACACGCCCTCGAGCGTCAGTACGACACGTTCGTGTCCGCGCAGGAACGCCAGTCGAGTCTGCTGGTCGGTGACGGTGAACTGCCCAGCGGTGACGAGCTCGGCGCCGAGTTCGAGCGCTTCCTCGCCGAACAGGGCGGATACGACGACAACGGCTCCGGCACCGGCGCGGACGACCCGCGCTGACCTGGATCGGTCCCGGCTCCGGCGGCCCGTAGGGTTGTCGGAGTGGATCTGACCGAACTGCTCGAGATACCGGGAACCGACGCCGACGCGCTGTACGAGTCGTTCGGAACGTGGGCGGCCGAGCAGGGCACGCCGTTGTATCCCGCGCAGGATGAGGCGCTGCTGGAGCTGGCCTCGGAGTCCAACGTCATCCTGGCCACGCCCACCGGCTCGGGGAAGTCGTTGGTCGCGGTGGGCGCGCATCTGTTCGCGCTGACGCGCGGGCAGCGCACCTACTACACCGCGCCGATCAAGGCATTGGTGAGCGAGAAGTTCTTCGCCCTGTGTGAGGTGTTCGGCGCCGAACGCGTCGGCATGGTCACCGGTGACGCAGCGGTCAATCCGGAGGCGCCCATCATCTGCGCCACCGCCGAGATCCTGGCCAATCTGGCCCTACGTGAGGGCGCGCAGGCCGATATCGGCCAGGTGGTGATGGACGAGTTCCATTTCTACGCCGACCCCGATCGCGGCTGGGCCTGGCAGGTGCCGCTGCTGGAGTTGCCGCGAGCGCAGTTCCTGCTCATGTCGGCGACGCTGGGCGAGGTCGATTTCTTCGCTACCGATCTGAGCAGGCGCACCGGCCGCTCCACCGCCGTCGTCGCCGGGACCGAGCGCCCGGTCCCGTTGACGTTCTCCTACGCGCGCACTCCGATCACCGAGACATTGGAGGAGCTGGTCACCACCCATCAGGCGCCGGTCTATGTCGTGCATTTCACCCAGGCCGCCGCCCTCGAGCGGGCACAGGCACTGACCAGCGTGAACTTCGCCAGCCGGGCCGAGAAGGACGCCATTGCCGAGGCTCTGGGCAGCTTCCGTTTCTCCGCCGGATTCGGCAAGACCCTCGCACGGCTGATCCGCCACGGCATCGGAGTGCATCACGCCGGAATGCTGCCCAAATACCGCAGGCTGGTGGAGAAGCTGGCCCAGGACGGATTGCTGAAGGTGGTATGCGGCACCGACACCCTCGGCGTCGGCATCAATGTTCCGATCCGCACCGTGCTGCTGACCGGGCTGACCAAATACGACGGTGTGCGCACCCGCAGGCTCAAGGCTCGCGAGTTCCACCAAATCGCCGGCCGGGCCGGCCGCGCCGGCTACGACACCATGGGCACGGTGGTCGTGCAGGCCCCTGACCACGAGGTCGAGAACACCAGGATGCTGGCCAAGGCCGGTGACGATCCGAAGAAGCTGCGCAAGGTGCAGCGGCGCAAGCCCCCGGAAGGTTTCGTGTCCTGGAGCGAGGAGACCTTCGACCGTTTGGTAGCCGCCCCGCCGGAACCGATGGTGTCGCGCTTCGCGGTGACCAATTCGATGCTGCTCAACGTGATCGCCCGCCCCGGCAACTGCTTCGACGCCATGCGGCATCTGCTCGAAGACAATCACGAACCGCGCCCGGCGCAGCGCAGGCATATTCTGCGCGCGATCCGGTTGTATCGCGCGCTGCGTGATGCCGGTGTGGTGCAACAGCTTTCCGAGCCCGATGGCCAGGGCCGCATGGCGCGGCTGACGGTGGATCTGCAACGCGATTTCGCGCTCGATCAGCCGCTGTCGCCGTTCGCGCTGGCCGCGTTCGAGCTGCTCGATGAGCAATCTCCCACCTACACCCTCGATGTGATCTCACTCATCGAGTCGACGCTGGAGGATCCGCGTCAGCTGCTGATGGCGCAGCAGCACAAGGCCAGGGGCGAGGCGGTCGCGGAGATGAAGGCCGACGGCATCGACTACGACGAACGGATGGAGCTGCTCGAAGAGGTCACCTGGCCCAAGCCGCTGGCCGAGCTGATCGAACCCGCCTTCGAGACCTACCGGGCGGGGCACCCGTGGGTCTCGGAGTTCGCGCCGTCACCGAAGTCGGTGGTGCGCGAGATGGTGGAACGGTCGATGACCTTCGCCGAGCTCATCTCGCACTACGAGCTCGCCCGCTCCGAAGGGGTGGTGCTGCGCTACCTGGCCGACGCGTATCGCGCGCTGCGCCGCACCGTGCCCGAGGCCGCGCGAACCGAGGAACTCGACGACATCACCGAGTGGCTGGGTGAGCTGATCCGGCAGGTGGATTCGAGTCTGCTCGACGAATGGGAACAGCTCACCAACCCCGGCGCGGAGACCGACGCCGAGCAGCTGGCCTTCGGCGCGGAGACCGTCCGGCCGATCTCGGCCAATGAACGCGCCTTCCGCGTTCTGGTCCGCAATGCCATGTTCCGGCGGGTGGAGTTGGCGGCCCTGCGCAACTGGCAGGCGCTGGCGGACCTCGGCACCGGACCGGACTGGGAGACCGAGCTCGCGCCCTATTTCGCCGAGTACGACACCATCGGCACCGGCCCCGACGCGCGAGGGCCGCAGATGTTCCGGGTCGAGACCCGCCCGGGCTTCTGGCAGGCACGCCAGACTCTCGACGATCCGGCCGGCGATCATGGCTGGGCGATCGTGGGTGTGGTCGATCTGGCCGAGTCCGACGCGGCCGGTGAAGTGGTATTCGACGAGGTCACGGTGGTCGCGGGATGACCGGGCACCGATCACCGGAACTGAAGGTTTGACGGATTCGATTCCGGGTAGGCGCCGCTGATACTGTTCTGCTCCGCTGCCCGACCGAAAGATCCACCGATGCCCGAATCCCCGTACCTGCTCGTCGACCCCGAGCGCGTGCGCGAGAACTACCGCGCCCTCGACGCCGCCCTGCTCCGGGCCGGTCGCAGGGCCCGGATCCGCTTCGCCGTCAAGGCCTGCCCGGTGCCGCAGGTGGTGCGGGTCCTCGACGCCGAGGGCGCCCAGTTCGACGTCGCCAGCGTCGGCGAGATCCGGATGTGCCTGGATCTCGGTGTCGACCCGGGACGGCTCTATTACGGCAATCCGATCAAGAAGGCCGCCGACATCGCCCGCGCGTACGCACTCGGGGTGCGTGGCTTCGCCTTCGACACCGAGGACGATCTGCTGCGGATCGCCGAGCACGCGCCCGGCGGTGCGGTCGAATGCCGGTTCCTGGCGGCCGCACCGCAATCGCAGACCCCGTTCGGCACCAAGTTCGGCTGCGCTCCCGGCGAGGCGCTGCGGCTGCTGGTGCGCGCCCGTGATCTCGGTCTGACCGTCGCGGGCCCCTACTTCCATGTGGGCTCCCAGCAGCTCGACCCGAACGCCTGGCGGATCGGCATCGAGCAGGCGGCGCGGATCGTCGACGCGTTGTCCGACAAGGACATTGCGGTGTCGACGGTGAACATCGGTGGCGGCCTGCCGGTCTCCTATGCCGAATCCGCGCCCGGTATCGAACAGATCGCCCCGGTGACGGCCGGCGCGGCGGTGGAGCTGCTGCCCGAGACGGCCGAACTGGTGGTGGAGCCGGGCCGTGCGCTGGTGGCCACGGCGGGCGTGGTGCACGCCGAAGTGATCGCGGTGCGGACCGCACCGGACGGACGGCGCTGGGTCTATCTCGACATCGGCCGTTACAACGGCCTGGCCGAGACCGAAAACGAGTACATCGCTTACCGTTTCGTCACCGAACGCGATGGCGATCCGGTGGACGAGGCCGTCGTCGCGGGACCGACCTGCGACGGCGACGATGTACTGTATCAACGCACGCGGGTCCTTCTGCCGACCACGTTGCGAGCCGGGGATCGGGTACAGATTCTCGATACCGGCGCCTATACCGCGAGTTATTCGTCGGTGTCCTTCAATGGTTTCCCGCCCTTGACCGTGCATGTCGTGGGCGCTGAGGGAGAGTGAGTGTGTGTCCATGACGGCGGAGTTCACCGGTTGGCATGTGCTGGCCGAGTTCGGCGGGGTCGATGCGGATCTGTGCAACGACCTGGAACGACTCGACCAGGCCCTGCGCCGGTCGCTGGTCGGTGCCGGCGTCACCATCTGCGATGTGGTGCGTAAACAATTCACCCCGCAGGGCGTGACGGTGCTCGCATTGCTGTCGGAATCGCACGCCTCGATCCACACCTACCCCGAATCCGGTGACATCTTCGTCGACGTGTTCACCTGCGGCAGCATCGGTGACGGCGCCGAGAAGACGGTGGAATTGCTGCGGGACGCCTTGTCGCCCAAGGAAGTTCGCATGTCGACCGTGCGCAGGGGACGCGCCGGGCAGCGGGTCGAGGAACCCATGGGCCCGGGCCTGACCCGGATCTGGGATCTGTCGGATGTCCTGGTGGACACCAGGACCGAGTTCCAGCATCTGCTCATCGCGCGCACCGAACAGGGCATCAGCCTGTTCTCCGACAACGACCGCCAATCCACCGAGTTCTCCCAGATCACCTATCACGAGGCGATGATGGTGCCGGCGTTCGTGCTGGCCGAGAAGCTCGACAATGTGCTCATCATCGGATCCGGCGAGGGCGTGGCGAGTCAGATGTCGGTGGCCGCAGGGGCCACCCGGGTCGACCACGTCGACATCGACCGCGAGGCCGTGCAGTTGTGCGCCGAACATCTGCCCTACGGCTACACCGCCGACGAATTGGCCGCCGCGGTCGAAGGTTCGGGCCCGGTGCGGGTGCATTACGCCGATGGCTGGGACTTCCTCGCCGACGCCACCGCCGCGGGCGTGCGCTACGACGTCATCGTCATCGACCTGCCCGACGAGCGCGTCGAAGACGCCCAGCACAACCGGCTCTACGAGACCGAATTCCTGCAGCGATGTCGCGCCCTGCTGGCTCCCGGCGGCGTGCTGAGCGCCCAGGCCGGCTGCGCGACCATGTGGCGCAACGACACCCTCAAACGCTCCTGGCAGCGTTTCCACGACAACTTCGGCACCGTCGTGCACTACGGCAGCGATGAGCACGAATGGTCGTTCCTGTTCGGCCTGGTCGACCCGATCGCCGATCCGGTACCCGGCATGCTCGACCGGCTCAGCACGCTCCCCTACCGACCCTCCACCATCGACGCGCGCGCCCTGACGCGCGGGGCGATCGAACCGTACGCGCTGCGCGCGGTGAACTGAGATCGAGACCGGCCCTCCCCCAGGCGAAACCGGCACCGAGGGGGAGGGCGGCGCCGATCACGCCGGGCGCTGGGTGCGGATGATCTCGGCGATATAGGCGTAGTCGTCGGCGCGCGCGGTGGATGCGCGGTAGACCATGCCAAGGGTCCGGCCGGGCGCCGGAGCGGCGAAACGCGCCGTCGCCAGCGTGCCGCGCGCGGTTTCGGCCGCCACTGCCATCTCCGGAATCAGCGTGATGCCGAGCCCACCGGCCACACACTGCACCACCGTCGTCAGCGACGCGGCGCGCGTGTCACCCACCGTGGCGGGGTGGGCGTCGGCCGAGCGGCACAGCTCCAGGGTTTGATCGCGCAGGCAGTGACCTTCGTCCAGCAGCAGCATCGGCAGCGCGTCCAAGGCGGCCGGCTGGATGTCGGTACGCCCGGCCAGTTCGTGTTCGCGGGGCAGGACCAGCACGAACTCCTCGGTGTACAGCGGGATCTCGATCAGGCCAGAGGCCTCGGCGGGCAACGCGAGCACCGCGACATCGAGGACACCGGTGCGCAGGCCCTCGAGCAGCCGGGCGGTCTGATCCTCGACCACCTGCGGCACCAGCGCGGGCAGCTTGCGCCGCAGCGCGGGCAGCAACGACGGCAGAATGTAGGGGGCGGCGGTCGGGATGATGCCCATGCGCAGCGTGCCGCCGAGCCCGTCACCGGTCGCCGAGGCGAGGAACCGGTCGGCCGCCTCCAGTGTCGCCATCGCCTGTGGCAGCAACCGCATTCCGGCGGCGGTCACCAGCACGCGCCGGGTGCTGCGCTCGATCAGCTGCAATCCGAGCCCGTGTTCGAGCGCGGCCAGCGCCTGCGATAACGTGGGCTGGCTCACATTGAGCCGGGCCGCAGCCGTGCCGAAGTGCCGATACTCGGCGATCGCGACGAACGCACGCAGCTGCGACAGGGTTGGCTGATAAGTCTGATCAGTCACGCCTATCAGTGTAGTGCGACTTATCACCTTTACCTTTCACCGGTTGTTGGGCAAGATCACAGATGAGCTTTTTCGCACCGCCGGCTGGTCGCTCGACCCGCCGGCTACCGACATGAAAGAGGAGATGAGCATGGCCCTGCTGACCATCGGCGACCAGTTCCCGGCGTACAACCTCACCGCGGTGATCGGCGGTGACCTGTCGAAGGTCGACGCTCAGCAGCCAGACGACTACTTCACTCAGATCACCAGCGACGACCACGCGGGCAAGTGGCGGATCGTGTTCTTCTGGCCGAAGGACTTCACCTTCGTCTGCCCCACCGAGATCGCCGCGTTCGGCAAGCTCAACGACGAATTCGCCGACCGCGACGCGCAGGTGCTGGGCGTGTCCGTCGACAACGAGTTCGTGCACTTCCAGTGGCGGGCCCAGCACGAGGACCTGAAGACCCTGCCGTTCCCGATGCTGTCGGATCTCAAGCGTGAGCTGGCCACCGCCACCGGCGTTCTCAACGCCGACGGCGTCGCCGACCGCGCCACCTTCATCGTCGACCCGAACAACGAGATCCAGTTCGTCTCGGTCACCGCCGGTTCCGTCGGCCGCAATGTCGACGAGGTGCTGCGCGTGCTCGACGCGCTGCAGTCCGATGAGCTGTGCGCCTGCAACTGGAAGAAGGGCGACCCGACCATCAACGCCGGCGAGCTGCTGGCCGCGAGCGTCTGAGGTAGCACCATGAGCATCGATAATCTGAAGAACTCGCTACCCGAGTACGCCAAGGATCTCAAGCTCAACCTGTCCTCGATCGCGCGCACCACCGTGCTGAACGAGCAGCAGCTGTGGGGCACCCTGCTGGCCACCGCCGCCGCCACCCGCTCGGCCACCACGCTGCGCGAGATCGCCGAAGAGGCCGCGGACACCCTGTCGGCGGAGGCGTACAACGCCGCGCTCGGCGCCGCCTCCATCATGGGCATGAACAATGTGTTCTACCGCGGTAAGGCATTCCTCGGCGGCAAGTACGACGACCTGCGGGCCGGCCTGCGCATGCAGATCATCGGCTCCCCCGGCGTCGACAAGGCCGACTTCGAGCTGTGGTCGTTCGCCGTGTCCTCGATCAACGGCTGCCAGCACTGCCTGGAGGCCCACGAGCACACCCTGCGCGAGGAGGGCGTGTCCCGCGAGGTGATCTTCGAGGCGCTGCGGGCGGCCGCGATCGTGGCCGGTGTCGGCCAGGCCGTGCAGACCACCGAGGCGCTGGCCACGGCCGCGGTCTGATCCGTACCCCGCCGTTTCGATGGCCCCGGCCCGTGTGGCCGGGGCCATCGTCGTGGAGTCATGTTTGCCGGACATTTGCTGTGATGTGCGACATTCACCCCCTTACGGCCGCGACTGCGCCGAGTACGCTCGGCTGACATGGGCACACAGGCTGAAGTGTTGCGGGTATTCACCGATACGACGGGGCGATTCGGCAACCTGCTGGGTGTCGTCCGGGCCACCGAGGTCGCGGAGCCGCAGCGGCAGGCCGTCGCGGCCCGCCTCGGCTACAGCGAAACGGTGTTCGTGGAGGACCCCGTCGCCGAGATCGCCAAGGTCCGGATCTACACCCCCGCCGTGGAACTGCCCTTCGCGGGGCACCCCTCCGTCGGCACCGGCTGGTGGCTGGCCGAGCACGGCATGCCGGTGCACACTCTCGATGTTCCGGCCGGACCGGTGCCGGTGGAACTGACCGACGGCCTGGTGTGGATCAGGGCGCGCGGCACCTGGGCGCCCGCGTTCACCTTCCATCAGCTCGATCGGCCGGATGAGCTCGCCGCACTCGACCCCGCCGACTTCTCCGACGGTTCGCACTACCTGTGGGCCTGGACCGATGAGCATCGCGGTTCGGTGCGCTCGCGGATGTTCGCGCCGGCCATGGGGATCGCCGAGGACGAGGCCACCGGCGCCGCCGCGGTCGCGCTGACGGCGTTGCTGCGGCGCGGCCTGAAGATCACCCAGGGACAGGGATCGCAGATCTTCACCGAATGGGACTCCGACGGCTGGGTGCGCCTGGGCGGGCGCGTCGTCGCCGATTCTTTCGTGGATCTGTAGCCGCCGTCCGCGTCAGGCCGCCACGGCGGCGATCAACATGTACGCGGTCCCGAGGTCCATCACGAGGTGCGGCACCAGTGCGGCGGGCCGCGCGCCGGCATGGTCGAGCCAGGGCAGTTGCCGTCCGGTGGCCGCGCAGCCGATCAGTACGGCCGCGTCCGCCGCGAACAGCAGCGCCAACGCGATCACCGGCGCGGGCGCGGGCCCGCCGGCGTGGCCGCTCGCGGTATGGCCGGACATGGCGTACAGCATCACCGCCGCGGCGGCGACGTGGGAGCCGAGTGCCCCCGCCCGTGCCACCGGCAGCGGCCGGCCCTCGACCTGCCACTCCACCATTCGAACCGTGAGCAACATCGCGAACGCCACCGTCATCGAGATCAGCACGCCACGCATGGCGGGCCCGTGCGCGTGCACCGGGAACACCAGCATCGCGAGCATGACCGCGCACATGATCAGATGCGCCGCGTCCGATTCCCGGTGATGCGCGTCGGGTGGGCTCGTCGATGCCGGCGCCCCGGCCGCCTGCACCGGCATGGGAGCCAGCACTCGCATGAGCACCACACCTGCCGCGAGCACGAACGCGCCGACCACGATCCACCGCAGCGCCGCGTATTCGAGCACGAATTCCGCCACCCCGCACCGCCTTTCGCCGCAGCGACCGTGGATACCGTTATCCATGATCGCATCAGGACGAGCGATGCGGCGCACTTTTCGTCCGGACGGCCCACGGCTGCGAAAGCAGCCATCGATCATCCGGTGCGCCAAAGCATTCGACGCAGCTGAACCGCCGACGCGGGCCTAGGCCAGTCGCCCGGCACCCCGCAACGACGCCGTGACTGGCGAGCGGCACCGCGGTGTCGGCCAGCACGATCTCCCCGTCCACCGGCGCGACGTCCGCTGCGCCTGGCCGGACGCCGTTACCCGAGGGCTCGGGTGAAAGCTTCGGCGAGTTCGGCCAGTTGCGCGTCGGTCATGACGAACGGCGGGGAGATCTGGAGGGCGCCCGCACCGGCGGCGCGGGCGGAAACGCCGTGGGCGCGCAACGCCTTCACCGTGGCGGGGGCTTCGCCGGGATCGGTGAGCTGCACCGCGGCGACGGCACCGAGCCCACTGCGCACCTCGGCGACCCGCGGGTGCTCGGCCAGCGGCGCGAGGTGCGCGTGCAGCGCCGATTCCAGGTGCGCGGAGGCGGTGAGCAGCTCTTCGCGCTCGATGATGTCGAGGTTTGCCATGGCCGCGGCGGCCGAACCGGCGTGACCGCCGTAGGTGTAGCCGTGCCGCCACCACACGCCACCACCGAAGAACGGTTCGGCGACCCGCGGGGCGATGAAGACCGCGCCCATCGGGAGGTAGCCGGAGGTCAGGCCCTTGGCGGTGGTCATGAGATCCGGCTCGAGGCCGAACCGGGTGGAGGCGAACCAGGAGCCGCCGATCCGGCCGAAACCGGTGACCACCTCGTCGGCGACGAACAGGATGTCGTGATCGCGGCAGATGCGGCGCACCTCGTTCAAGTAGCCCTCTGGTGGCAGGTACACCCCGCCCGCGCCGATGATCGGCTCGCAGAAGAACGCCGCGATGCGTTCGGCGCCGATCTCCTCGATCAGCGCCAGCAGAGCCTTCGCGTCATTCCATTCGACGGTGCGGGCATCGGCCATCAGCTCGCCGTACCCTTCCCGATTCGGCGCGAGTCCCGATAGGGCGGTGCCGGCCACATGCATGCCGTGATAGGCCAGCCGACGCCCGACGATGATCGACTTGTCCGGCTTGCCCAGCTCATGCCAGTAGCGGCGGGCTAGTTTCGCCGCGGTGTCGATCGAGTCGGATCCGCCGGAGGTGAAGAAGATCTTGCTGCCGGGCACCGGCGCGAGAGCGGCCAGCCGTTCGGCCAGCTCGCCGGTGACGGGCGCGGCGAGATCACCGAAATTGGAGTAGTGCGCCAGCTGGGTCAGCTGCCGGGCCACCGCGTCGGCGATCTCGCCGCGACCATGGCCGACATTGGCGAACCACAGTCCGGCCGTGGCATCGAGATAGCGGTTGCCCGCCTCGTCCCAGATGTAGGCGCCCTCACCCCGCGCGACGACAAAGGCGCCGTCTCGTTCGACGGCGCCCATATCGGCGAAACCATGCCACAGTGATCCCATCAGGCGCTCCTCGGTTCGACAGCCGTGCGCCGTCCATCCTGCCAGCGCCGCGCGAGCCCGCCGAGTGCGATGACGGCCATCGCCAGCATCGCGAACACGACGGCGAGCACCACCAGGCCCAGCGCCATGGACACATAACCCTGCTCGCGCGGGTCGATGAACGGATACGGATACCAATCGACGATGGGCCCTCGGATCAGTGAGTACGCGCCGTACACCGCCGGATACGCCAGCAGCGCACCCACCAGCCGCCCGGTGAGGCCGAGACTCACCGGCACCAGCAGCCAATCGACCATCAGCACCAGCGGTATCAGCCGGTGCTCGATGACGTTGATCCATTGGTCGGTGAGCATCACATCGATATCGGCCAGCAGTACCGCGTAGACCACACCGGTGATCAGCAGGTACAACGTGCTCGCCGCGCGCACCACCTGCCAGCGCCGGTCGGCCGGATCGATCAGCGCGCCGACCAGCAGCACCCCCACCCCGATCACATTGGACTGGATGGTGAAGTAACTGAAGTAGTTCGCGGTCGAGAAGGTGGACTCGCCGATATTGCGGACCGGGATCCACGCCAAAGCGATGACACCCAGCACACCGAAGGCAAGTCGCAACACCCGGATCCACATCGGCGTACCCACGCTGGTGATCATGAGCCCGATCGTCGCATAACCCAGGCTGCGCGGCCCGGCGAATCGCAGGCGCGCACACGGACAGCAAACCCGATGGGCGGGTCCCCGAACCCACTCGGTGACGCAGCTTCACCCCGTTGGACGCCCGTTTGCCCGGTCCGAGTCCACCACCTCCGACCCGCCGGCACGTGTGTGTCCGGTCACCCCGCCGGGCCAGGGTGAGCCCGTACGCTGGGCCGTCCGGCATGCCCCTGACCTCCCCTGCGGAAAACCAGCGGACCACCGCGGACCGCGTCCATTAGGCTGGATGCCGCAATGACCAGGACCGCAACCACCCCGCGTGAGCTTCGCACCCGCCTGGCCACTCTCACCCTCCGCGACGAGCACCGGCTGCGCAGGCAGCTCGACCGCGCACGCGGAGGCGACCTCGGACGGATCGAGACCGAGATCGCGGTGGCCCAGCAGCGGATCGAGAACCGGCGGTCCGCCGTACCCGAGATCCGCTATCCGGAACAGCTTCCGGTCACCGCTCGCCGCGAGGACATCGCCGCGGCCATCGCCGCCCATCAGGTCGTGATCGTGGCGGGTGAGACGGGTTCGGGCAAAACCACCCAGATCCCGAAGATCTGTCTCGAGCTCGGACGCGGTATCCGCGGCATGATCGGCCACACCCAGCCGCGCAGGCTCGCCGCGCGCGCTGTCGCCGAACGCATTGCCGAGGAACTGGGCACCGAACTCGGCGACGCCGTCGGCTACACCGTCCGCTTCACCGATCAGGCCGCCGAACACACGCTGGTCAAGCTGATGACCGACGGCATCCTGCTCGCCGAGATCCAGCGCGACCGGCTGCTACGCAACTACGACACGATCATCATCGACGAGGCGCACGAACGCAGCCTCAATATCGATTTCTTGCTCGGCTACCTCAAACAGTTGCTGCCGCGCCGACCCGATCTGAAGGTGATCATCACCTCGGCCACCATCGATCCGGAGCTGTTCGCTCGCCATTTCGCCGATGCCTCCGGGACGCCTGCTCCCATCGTCGAGGTGTCCGGCCGGTCCTATCCGGTGGAGATCCGGTACCGGCCGCTGGCACTGCCGGTGGCTGCCGCCGACGAGGACGATGAGGACCGCGTCCTGGATCGCGACCCGGTCGACGCCATCGGCGACGCGGTGACCGAATTGTTCGCCGAGGGCGACGGCGATGTGCTGGTGTTCCTGTCCGGTGAACGCGAGATCCGCGACGCCGCCGACGCCCTGCGTGAGCTGAAATTACCGCGCACCGAAATCCTGCCGCTGTACGCGCGGCTGTCGGCGGCCGAACAGCATCGGGTCTTCGCTCCGCACACCGGCCGCCGCGTCGTGCTCGCCACCAATGTCGCCGAGACGTCTCTGACGGTGCCGGGCATCCGCTACGTCGTCGATCCCGGCACCGCCCGCATTTCGCGGTATTCGATGCGCACGAAGGTGCAGCGGCTGCCGATCGAGCCGATCTCGCAGGCCTCGGCGCGTCAGCGTTCCGGGCGCTGCGGGCGCGTGGCCGACGGCATCTGCATCCGGCTGTACTCCGAGGACGATTTCGAATCACGTCCGCTGTTCACCGATCCGGAGATTCTGCGCACCAATCTGGCGGCGGTCATCCTGCAGATGACCGCGCTCGGCCTCGGTGATATCGAGAAGTTCCCCTTCGTGGAGCCGCCGGATTCGCGCGCGATCCGCGACGGCATCGCGCTGCTCGAGGAGCTGGGTGCCCTTGCGCGCAGGTCGTCGGGCACGGCCCAGGGTAGCGCCCGCGCCACCGCCGCCGATGGCACCGAGCACGGCCGGGACGCATCGGTGGACGCGGACAGCGCAGCCGTGCCCGCCGACTCCGGCGAGCCGACCGGATCGTCGCCCGCGGGACGCGCGCCGCGCGCTCGCGGTTCGCGTCGTCGATCCGAGGACGAGGGCGGCCTGTCGCTCACGCCGGTCGGGCGCGAGATGGCGCGCCTGCCGGTGGATCCGCGGATGGCGCGGATGCTGGTGCAGGCCCATCGTGATGGCTGTCTGGCCGAGGTACTGATCATCGTGGCGGCGCTGTCGATTCAGGATGTGCGCGAGCGGCCGGCCGATCAGCAGCAAGCCGCCGACACCAAGCACGCAAGGTTCGTCGTCGAGAATTCCGATTTCCTGGCGTACCTGCGCCTGTGGGACTACCTGTCGGTGCAACGTAAAACGTTGTCGTCCAATCAGTTCCGGCGCATGTGCCGCGAGGAGTTCCTGCATTACCTCCGCATTCGCGAATGGCAGGACCTGCACGGGCAGCTGCGCACCATCACCAAGGGTCTCGGCTGGTCGGCGCACACCGACACCCATGCGGCGCGCACGCAGCACGCGGCGAAGGCGGGCGCGCGCGGCAAGACCTCGGGCAAGCCGGCGAAGGCCGCCGCCGTCGAGGGCGACGACACGCTGCCCTGGGACGTCACCGCGATCCACCAGGCGCTGTTGGCGGGCATGCTGTCGCATATCGGGGTCCGGGAGGCCGAATCGCGCGAATTCCTCGGCGCGCGCGGGGCGAAGTTCATGATCTTCCCCGGCTCGTCGCTGGCGAAGAAGCCGCCGCGCTGGGTGATGGCCGCGGAACTGGTGGAGACCTCGCGGCTGTGGGGCCGCATGGCCGCGCGGGTGGAACCGGAATGGGCCGAACGCCTGGCCGGTGATCTGGTGAAACGCACCTATTCCGAGCCGCATTGGTCGTCCAAGCGCGGGGTCGCCCGGGCCTATGAACGCGTCACCCTCTACGGCGTCCCCCTGGTGACGAAGCGCCCGGTCGACTACAGCCGCATCGACCCCGTCGTTTCGCGTGAGTTGTTCCTGCGCCATGCCCTGGTGCAGGGGGAATGGCAGACCCATCACGGGTTCTTCCACCGCAATCGTGAACTGCTCGACGACGTCGCCGATCTCGAACATCGTGCGCGCCGCCGCGACATCCTGGTCGACGACGAAGTGCTGTTCGAGTTCTACGACCGGCGGGTGCCCGCCGACATCGTCTCCGTCCGGCATTTCGACAGCTGGTGGCGCACCGCACAACGCACAGATCCCACGCTGCTGGACTTCACCGCCGACACCGTCGTCAACGAGGGTGCGGCACCACTGGATCCGACCGATTTCCCGGATGCCTGGCGCCAGGGCGAGCTGAGTTTCCCGCTCACCTACCAGTTCGAGCCCGGCAATGACGATGACGGCGTCACCGCACGGATCCCGGTGGCGCAGCTGGCGCATGTGCGGGCCATGGGATTCGACTGGCTGGTGCCCGGCATGCGCGAGGAGTTGGCGACCGCGCTGATCAAGACGCTGCCCAAGAACCTGCGCCGTGCGGTCGTACCCGCCCCCGATTTCGCGTCGGCGGCGCTGGCGGCGCTGACCCCGAGGGCCGAACCGTTGCGCACCGGGCTGGCGCGGGAGCTGTCGCGGCTGGGCTCGGTGCCCATCACGCCGAACGATCTGGACCCGTCGGCGCTGCCGGATCATCTGCGGATGACCTTCGCCGCCGTCGATACCGACGGCACGGTTGTGGCCCGTGACAAGAACCTCGCGCGGCTGAAAACCCGGCTCTCGGAACAGGTGTCGCAATCGGTCGCCCGCGCCACCGCGGGCGCCGAGCGCGCCCCCGCGGTCGTGTGGACCGCGGAATCGCTCGGTACGGTGCCGGCGACCGTGAAGCGGGAGGTCGCCGGGCAGACCATCACCGGCTATCCGGCGCTGGTCCCCGAGGACGAGGGCGTCGCCGTGCGAGTGCTGAGCTCACCCGCCGAGCAAGCGGCTGCCATGCGGGCAGGCACCCGGGAGTTGATCTTGCGCGCCGTTCCCACCTCGCCGCGCACGGTCACCACAGGCCTGTCCCCCGCCGACCGCCTGGTGCTGAGCCAGAACCCCTACGGCTCGCTGGACGCGCTGGTCGCCGATTGCCGGGCGGCCGCTGCCGACGAACTCATCGCGGCCGCCGGCGGACCGGTGCGCGGTCCCGACCAGTTCGAGGCTCTGGTGGCGAAGGTCCGGCCGGAGCTGGCCGGCGCGGCCGCGCGGATGGTGCGTCTGGTGGTGCCGGTGCTCACGCAGGCGCACCGAGTATCGACGGCCTTGGCGAACACCACCGAAGCCGACATCGCCGACGATGTCCGGGCACAGCTCGCGGACCTGGTGTTCGACGGCTTCATTTCCGAATGGGGCAGCGCGCGACTGCGTGAACTGCCGCGCTATCTTCAGGCGGCGGTGGTGCGGCTCGAGGCGCTGCCAGGTTCGGCGGTGCGCGACCGGCAGGCGATGGCCGAGGTAGACGCCGCACTGGCGGCCTACGACCGGCTGCTGGCCGGGCTGCCCGAACCGCGCAGGAACGCGCCGGACGTGGTCGAGATCTGGTGGATGATCGAGGAGCTGCGGGTCAGTCTCTTCGCGCAGAAACTCGGCACGCCGTACCCGGTGTCGGCCAAGCGGATCCAGAAGGCCATCGGCGCCATCCGGCGCTGAGCACGCGCCCCTGATCGGCGTCCGGACGTCACTGCCACGGATCGCCGGATGCCGATCCCGTCAGCGATCGCCGCGCACCAGCCGCCATCGGGCCCGTGTCGTGCCCCATGAATCGGTGGCGGCGGATTACGGGGCGCGCCGATCGCGGGTGCCCCGGTCTACCGTCGTCGGTGTACCGCGTTCGGCGAACGGTAGTCCACGGACACCGCCGCCGCGCCACTGCCACCCGGGCCGTGCCCCGTGCCCGGTCATGAGGATGTGTTGGTCATGCGAAAAGTTATCGGCGGCATCGGAATCGGAGCGGGTCTGCTGCTCGCGACCACTGCGGGCGCCGGACCTGCGGGCGCGGAGGCGCCCGCGCCGGTGGCGTCGCCGTCGAACCTCACGATGTGGTTGCGTCCACTGGCGGGCCTCGTCGGCTCCGGCTCGATCACGATCTGCCCCGGGCAGCACATGGGCAGCTTCAGCTGCTCGTGCCCGCCGGGCATCTGCATCTGAGCTGCGAAGCGCTCGGTCGGCCGAAGCCCTCAGTCGCCGGAGCCGACGGCCGCGGCGCGCGCCTGACGCATGCCCTGGATCTCGCGTTCGAAATCCTCGGCCGAGGTGAAGGAGCGGTAGACCGACGCGAACCGCAGGTACGCCACTTCGTCGAGATCGCGCAGCGGACCGAGGATCGCCAGTCCGACCTCATGGCTCGGAACCTCCGGTGAACCCTTGGCCCGGACGGTGTCCTCCACCTGCTGAGCCAGCAGGTTCAGCGCGTCGTCGTCGACCTCGCGGCCCTGGCAGGCGCGGCGCACACCGCGAATGACCTTTTCCCGGCTGAACGGTTCGGTGACACCACTGCGTTTGACCACGGACAGGATCGCGGTTTCGACCGTGGTGAAGCGCCGCCCGCATTCCGGGCAGGAACGTCTGCGACGGATGGCCGCGCCTTCATCGGCCTCACGCGAGTCGACCACCCGGGAGTCAGGGTGCCGGCAGTACGGGCAGTGCATCCGAGATCCTTCGTCGATGCGTACGCTCGCGTCCGGACCGCCGGCCGATCGGGGCCTGCCATCCGGCGAGCGCATGGGCCGGGACGGTACCCGGCGGCGGGTACACCCGTGGCGAACTCCGGTATACCCGCATAGCACTTCGAGAATACCCGCGCGGGGTTCGCCCCGGTGCTGCTCACCCCGCGAGCGCACCGGATGGTTATCGGCGTCAGCCGCTCAGCTGCCACTGGGTGGTCATATCGGCGAGGACATCGGGCAGGCGCTGGAGCAGGCGACCGCGCGCCAGTTTGTCCCAGAACGGCTCCGCCAGGACGGTGGCCGCCAGGGCCGGATCGGACTTCATGTCGATATGGCGCGGCACCAGATCGCCGGTGATGTAGGCCCAGCGGGCGTCCCGGTCGGCCCAGTTCCAGTCCGGCAGCGGTGTGCGCAGCGACAGCGTGCGGTCGCCTACCGCGACGGTGACGGTAGCGGGTCCGAAGACGCCAGGAGCCCGAACCCCGGGCACGCCCGCCTTACCGGCGAGGGTGCTGACGTAGGTGAGTACGCGCCCCATGGCGCCGCGTCCGGTGGCGGTGGCATCCCACTGGTCGGCGACGATGTGGTTCTGTTCGCGGTCGGTCATCCGGATCAGCGCGTCGACGAATCCGGCGCGGGTGCCGGAGGCCACCGAGTGCCAGGCGGCGCGCAGGCCGTCGTCGAGGATTCCGGCCCGGTGCATCTCCTCGATGCCCGCCAGGCCGTCAGCCAGGTAGGCCTCGTGCATCGGCACCAGATCCACGAAGATGTGTTTCTGCATGGTCATCAACCGGATCTGGTACCAGATCAGATCGTCGGTGGTCAGGCGCGGGCCTTCGGTGGCGAGCAGGCGGATATCGGTGGGTAGTCCGCGCACCAGTTCGCCGGGCGTGTGGCGCAGCAGGTCCGCGACGGCGTTGCCGAGTTGATGGATGGCGGGCAGATCCACCATCCGGCCCACATCGCTCATGTCGAAGTAGCCGGAAGCGAAGGAGCCGCCCGCGATTCCGGCCAGCGCGGCCCACCAGAATTCTGGATGCTGCGAGGCCAGGCGCAGGTAGTTGACGTAGACCTGGTTGAAGATTCGTTCGCCCGCGGCCGGGCCGCGGTTCGGGGCCCAGGCCGCGAGCTCGATGCCGGCGTTGTCGGTCGCGACGACGAGCCAGTACTGGTGTAGCAGGGTCGCGTATCGGCCCGCTGGGATGCCGTCGGATCTGGCCTGATCGAGCGCGGTGCGCAGGGTAGTCGCGTCCAGCGGCAGAGCGGGATTCAGGCCACCGGCACCGGAGCCGTCATCGTTGACGGCCGGCAGATCGAGGTAGGCCGCGTACGCCGGCGCCGCCTGCGCGACCGGAACGGGAGCGAGCGCGAACACCGTGCAGAGGAGGACGACTGCGGTCCTGGCGAGGAACCGGAGACGGACTCCGGCAGTGTGCTGATACGTCATGCGGCCCCGGTTCAGTTGTCGGCGGTGGTGCCTGGATCAGGTGTTCAGCACAGTAGCAACGTGTTTCAGTTGTCGATCAATATATTCGGCCACCCGTGGTGACCGTTCTTCGATGCCATTCGGGCATTCAGCGCGGCACATCGGCCGCAACATCACCCGGCAACAGCGCCGGCTCGACGACGGCGGGCCCTTGCGGATGCTGCTGCGGGGCAACGGACTCCGCCCGTAGGTGCGCGATGCCGATCAGCGCCGTCACCACCAGCGCGCTCAGCACAGCCGCGATCGCCAGGACAGCGAACCCGACCTGAGCCTGCTCGACCCGTTGCGCGGAGTCGGCCGGGTATCCCGCCCGAGCGAGCCGGGCCGGACGAGAGTCGTAGCGCACCACCGCTGCCCGGGGGCCCGCTCCACGTGGGCGTCGCTCGGCGGGCCGATGGATCGCCTGGCGGGTGCGCAGGGTGCCGCGCGCCCGGCGGATCCGCACGGCAACGGACCCTCGCTCGCCGCTCCCGCCCTCGGTGGCACCGGGCCGCGAGTGCCGCCGGCCCGCTGCCACCCCGCCGCCCGCGCCGGGAACGAGGTCGAGTCCGGCCTCCCGGGCCTCGGGCCCGGACGCCACCCTGTCCATATCGCTGATCGCTGTGCTCATCGGACAAACCTCCGTGGTGATACCCCGTCGTTGCTGTCATCCGCCGCACCTTCGCGGCGACCGGTCGCTCTACCAGCGGACTCGCCGCTCGCCCGACCCTCATTCGATCACATGTTCGAAGCACTGATGTTCGATTTCTACCACGGCGCACCGACAAAGTCAGCAGAAACGCCGGACATGCTCGAACAGATGTTTGATACATCGCGCCGACCGGACTAGATTCGGAGAACGACATCGACTCCCGGTACGGCGCGGTCGAGCCGGGCACCGACACGAAAGGGCGGCAACGGTGAGCCAGACAGACGGCACGGGCGACGGGAGCGGTCTCGGCGCCGAAACAGCCGGGACCGGAACGGATCTCACCGTGCGTCAGCGGAAGGTGCTGGAGGTGATCCGCAGCTCGGTGAGCGAGCGCGGCTACCCGCCCAGCATCCGCGAGATCGGCGATGCGGTCGGACTCACCTCCACCTCCTCGGTGGCACATCAGTTACGCACCCTGGAACGCAAGGGCTATCTGCGTCGCGATCCGAATCGTCCGCGCGCGGTGGACGTCAGGGGCCTGGACGAAGCGGTGCGCGCCGTGACGAGCCTGTCGGCGGTGGGCGCGGAGAGCAGCGGCGAAGACCTCGCGGCCGGCGACTCCGATCGTCCGGTGCCCACCTTCGTCCCGGTGCTGGGCCGGATCGCCGCCGGTGGCCCGATCCTGGCCGAGCAGGCCGTGGAAGATGTCTTCCCGCTGCCGAAGGAGTTGGTCGGCGACGGCTCGCTGTTCCTGCTGAAGGTGGTCGGTGAGTCCATGGTCGACGCGGCCATCTGCGACGGCGACTGGGTGGTGGTCCGGCAGCAGAATGTCGCCGAGAACGGCGATATCGTCGCGGCCATGATCGAGGGCGAGGCCACGGTGAAGACGTTCAAGCGCACGGGCAAGGACGTCTGGCTGATGCCGCACAACCCGCATTTCGAGCCCATCCCCGGTAACGACGCCCAGATCCTCGGCAAGGTCGTCACCGTCATCCGCAAGATCTGAGACGCCATGAGCAGGGTCCCGGCGGGCGCGTGATGGCCGACGCGACCGCCGGGAGTGCGGAAACCGGCAGACCGGAGCTGGTCTGGTACGCCAGTTACGGCTCGAATATGAACCCGCGCCGCCTCGACTACTACCTGCGCGGGGGTGCACCCAACGGCGGGGTGATGACCCTGCCGGGCTGCCGGGACCCGAGTCCGCCACTGCGGTCGGTGCCGCTGCTGTTGCCCGGACTGCTGTACTTCGCCACCGAATCGGCCATCTGGACCGGCGGGCGCGCCTTCTACGACCCGGATGTCGCCGACCACACCGCCGCCCACGCCTACCTGCTCACCGCCGCCCAGTTCAGCGATATCGCCGCCCAGGAGATGTACCGCGAACCCGGCACCGACCTGGATTTCTCCCTCGCGCTCGGCACCGGGCGCGCGAGCTTCGGCCCTGGCCGGTACGAAACCCTGGTGCACGCCGGCGTCCGCGACGGTTACCCGATCCTCACCTTCACCGCGCCCTGGGGCAGCCACGCCGTGCCCGGCAACCCGCCCGCCCCGGCCTACCTGCGACACCTGGCGCACGGACTGATCGCCTCGCACGGCTGGACGATCCAGCGCACCGCCGCCTACCTCGCCTCCCGACCCGGCGCCGACCTGGCCTGGACCGCCGAATCGGTGGTCGCATTGCTGACCGACGACGCCACCTCGCCACCACCGGATGCCGGCCGGAGCAGCGAGAACCCGTCCCGCTGACGAGCTCTCCGCCCGGACGCGGTGTGTCATCGCCGTCGAGTGCGCACCCGGCCCCGCGATGTTGGTCCCTGCGCTACCTCGCCTGCTCCCCGAGCGCCGCCGACATCGCCTGCGCGCCCGCTCGAATCGCGGCGATATACCTCGCCCGCTCGGCCGGGCCGACGGCGGGCAACAGCGGACCGATCTGCACCTCATAGGGTGCCGCCGCACCGTCGAACACCGGTGCGGACAGGTAACTGACCGGCAGCGCCTCCGCCGAGTCGATATCGGCGGCGGTGTAGGGCCGCGCGGTCAGCCGCGACAGCTGCCGCAGCACCCGCGATCGCAACTGGGGTTGCAGCACCTCGGCACCGACCGCGCCGAGCAGATCGGCGAGGACGTCGACCAGTCCGGCATCGTCGGCATCGGGCCGGAACACCGCATAGCCGTTGTCGGCCACGAACCGCAGCAGGGCCGGGGCCGCGCGACGAGCCGGACCCGACACGCTCGCCAGCCATGCGCGGCGTTCGGCTTCCGCGCGCCACGGCATCACCGCCGCTCCGGCCGGGTAGGACAGTGGAAGCGATTGCCCGACAGTCAAACCGGGCACCACCCGCTCGCCCGAATACTGCTTGGCCACCACCGTCAGCCGGTCACTGTCGATCCGGCTGAGGGTGGCGCCGCAACCGGCGGCCGCGGCCAATGCCGCCAGTTCGGTATGGGCGGCGCCGATGTCAGCGGGCGGCCCCGGTGACAACCGCGCCAACGCGGGCCCCGGCCGGTACCGCAGATCACCGTCACGGCGAACCCACCCCGCAGCGGCGAGCTCTGCCAGGACGGCCGTGACGGTGGCGCGCGCCAACGACAGTGCCGCCGCGATCTCCGAGGCGTTCATCGCCCGCTCGGATTCGATCAGCAGCTCGACCACCGCGATCACCCGGCGGGTCGGTGGTGACCCTGATATCGACATCGCATCCCCTTGTCGCCGGACGCGCCGCGCCCTACACTGCATCGACTATTCGCCGAATAGTAGTCGAATATTCGACACAGAAAGGATACGGCGATGATTCTGGATCGATTCCGGCTCGATGGCCGGGTAGCGATCATCACCGGCGCGGGACGTGGCCTCGGTGCCGCGATCGCCCTCGGATTCGCCGAGGCGGGCGCGGACGTGGTGATCGCGGCGCGCACCGAGGCAGATCTGCGCGAGGTCGCCGCGCAGGTGGCGGCGACCGGTAGGCAGGCGCATGTCGTGGTGGCCGATCTCGCCGATCTCGAGGCCGCCGCCGCGCTCGCCGACGCGGCGGTGACCCGGTTCGGCCGCCTGGACATCGTGGTGAACAACGTCGGCGGAGCGATGCCGAAACCGCTGCTGGACACCGACGCCGCCGAATTGGCCGAGGCGTTCACCTTCAATGTCGGTACCGCGCATTCGCTGGTGCACGCCGCGGTACCGAAGATCCTGGAGACGGCGGGCACCGGCTCGATCATCAACATCACCTCGACGATGGGCAGGCTGCCCGGCCGCGCGTTCGCCGCCTACGCCACCGCGAAGGCCGCGCTGGCGCATTACACCCGCAGTGCCGCCATGGATCTGTGCCCGCGCATCCGGGTGAACGCGATCGCCCCCGGATCGATCCTCACCTCGGCGCTGTCCGTCGTGGCGGGCAACGACGAGATGCGCGGCAAGCTCGAGCAGGCCACCCCGATGCGCCGCCTCGGAGATCCCGTCGACATCGCCTCGGCGGCACTGTTTCTCGCCTCCCCCGCGGGCGATTTCCTGACCGGCAAGGTGCTCGAGGTCGACGGCGGCCTCATCGCACCGAATCTCGACATCCCCCTTCCCGATCTGTGAGGTGACGACCATGGTCTATCGCGTAGTGCACTGGGGCACCGGCAATGTCGGGCGGCACGCGCTCGCCGGCGTGCTCGACGATCCACGACTCGAATTGGTGGGCGTGCGGGTGTCCGGGCCGGACAAGGACGGCAGGGACGCGGGCGAACTCGTCGGGGCGGCCCCGACCGGCATCACGGCCACCACCGACACCCAGCGGATCCTCGCACTGGAGCCCGACTGCGTGGTGTACACCGCCATGACCGACAACCGGCTGATGGAGGCCCTCGACGACCTGCGGACCTTGCTCGCCGCCGGTATCAATGTGGTGGCCAGTGCGCCGGTGTTCTTGCAATACCCATGGGATGTCATCCCGGACGAACTGCTGGTGCCGGTGGAAAAGGCTGCCGCGGCGGGCAATGCGTCGCTGTTCGTCAACGGCATCGATCCCGGGTTCGCCAACGATCTGCTGCCCATGGCGCTGCTCGGCACCTGCCGCCGGGTCGATCAGGTGCGGTGCCTGGAGATCGTCGACTACTCGACCTACGACAATCGCGCGGTCATGTTCGACATCATGGGCTTCGGTAAGCCGATGGACGAGACGCCGCTGCTGTTGCAACCGGGCGTGCTGTCGCTGGCCTGGGGCAGCGTCGTGCGGCAACTGGCGGCGGGGCTGAATATCCAGCTCGATGCCGTCACCCAGGACTATGAGCGGATCCCGGCTCCGGAAACGTTCGAGATCGATTCCGGCACCATCGAGAAGGGCACCGCGGCCGGGCTGCGCTTCGAGGTGCGCGGCATGGTCGGCGATCGGGCCGTCACGGTGCTCGAACACGTCACCCGGTTGCGGGCCGACCTCGCCCCGGACTGGCCGCAACCGGCCCGTGCGGGCGGCTCCTACCGCGTGGAGGTCACCGGCGAACCGCACTACGCCCTGGACCTGGCCATGTTCAGCGACAACGGCGACCACAACCACGCCAGCCTGGTCGGCACCGCGATGCGCCTGGTCAACGCGATCCCAGCGGTGGTCGCGGCACCCGCCGGAATCCGCACCACCCTGGACCTGCCGCTGATCACCGGCACCGGCCTGGCGTCGCGTACCTGACCGTGCCGGTCGTCGGTCGCCCCGCCTGCTCCGGATGAGCCTGCCCCGGACCATGTCGTGAACCTCTACCGTTGGCGATGTGGTGAATGAGCAGATGCGGCAGAACTGGGCCGAGGGCGCGGCCGGATGGACCGAGAACGAGCAGCTCTTCGACGCGTTGTACGCGCCGGTGACCGAGGCCATCGCCGGTGCGGCGGCGCTCGGTGACGGTCGTGCGATGCTCGATATCGGTTGCGGGACCGGCACATTGCTGGCCGCCGGTCGCGCGGCCGGCGCGGCGGTCACCGGCGTCGACGTGTCTGCGGGCATGGTGGAGGCGGCGCGGGCGCGCGTGCCGGAGGCCGCGGTGGTCCTCGGCGATGCGCAGACCATGGACCTGACCACGGTTCCCGGCGCGCCGTTCGACCGGATCGTGTCCCGATTCGGCGTGATGTTCTTCGACGATCCGGTCGCGGCCTTCGCCAATATCGGCCGGGCGGCCGCACCGGAGGCCGGGTTGACGTTCGCCTGCTGGCGCGGGCACGCGGAGAACCCGATGTTCACCCTCGGCACCACCGTGCTGACCGATCGCATGGACCCTCGGCCGGACGACCCGCAACCCGGCGCACCCGGCCCGACGGCGTTCGCCGATCCCGAGCGCCTGACCTCGATTCTGACGACGGCTGGATGGTCCGATATCGCCGTGACCCCCGTGGATTTCCTGTGCGACTACGGCATCGACGGCGGCGATGGGGTGGCGCAGCGGATGGCGCTCATCCTTGGTACCACCACCGGACGGCAGGCTCGCCGTGTGCTCGAGCCCGAACTGGGCGCCTCCGGGTGGACGGCGCTGCTGGATGAGGTACGTGCCGAGCTGCGCCGCCATCTGGTCGACGGGGTGGTCCGGCATCCGGCCGCGACCTGGCTGGTCACCGCCCGGCACGCGGGCTAGCGACGGAAACCGCCCCGCCCCACCGTGATCGGCGGGACGGGGCGCTCGGTGCTGCGCGGCCTTCGCGGGAATCAGGCCAGTTTCAGCGACCGGCCGATGATCTCCTTCATGATCTCGGTGGTGCCGCCGTAGATCGTCTGGATGCGGGCGTCCATGTACGCCTTGGCGATCGGGTATTCCTTCATATAGCCGTAGCCGCCGTGCAGTTGCAGGCAGCGGTTGATGAGGTCGAGCTGCTCCTCGGTGCTCCACCACTTCGCCATGGCGGCGTCCTCGGGGGAGAGTGTGCCGGCGTTCAGGTCTTCGATGAAGCGGTCGACCATGATGCGCACCGCGGTGGTCTTGGTGGCCAGCTCGGCCAACACGAAACGGGTGTTCTGCAGGGCGCCGATCGGCTTGCCGAAGGCCTTGCGGTCACGCACGTACTGGCAGGTCATGTCCAGGCAGCCCTCCATGGCGGCGGCCGCCATCACGGCGATCGACATGCGTTCCTGCGGCAGGTTCTGCATGAGATGGATGAAGCCCATCCCCTCGGTGCCGAGCAGGTTGGCGGCGGGCACCCGGACGTCATTGAAGCTGAGCTCGGCGGTGTCCTGCGCCTTCAGGCCGATCTTGTCCAGGTTGCGGCCGCGTTCGAAGCCGGGCATATCGCGCTCGACGACCAGCAGGCTGAACCCCATCGCGCCCTTGTCGGGGTCGGTCTGGGCGACCACGATGACGATGTCGGCGTTGATGCCGTTGGTGATGAAGGTCTTGGCGCCGTTGAGGACCCAGTCGTCACCGTCGCGGACGGCGCGGGTCTTGATGCCCTGCAGGTCCGAACCCGTGCCCGGCTCGGTCATCGCGATGGCGGTGATGATCTCGCCGGAACAGAAGCCCGGCAGCCAGCGTTGCTTCTGCTCCTCGTTGGCCAGCTCCAGCAGGTACGGCGCGATGACGTCGTTGTGCAGCGAGAAGCCGAGACCGGAGTACTGCCCGCGCACCGTCTCCTCGGTGATCACCGCGTTGTAGCGGAAGTCCTTCACCCCGCCGCCGCCGTACTGCTCGGGCACGGCCATGCCGAGGAAGCCCTGCTTGCCTGCCTCGGTCCACACCGACCGGTCGACGATGCCCTGCTCTTCCCATGCCGCGTGGTTCGGCGCGACATGGGTGTCGAGAAACTTGCGGAACGACTCCCGGAACAGGTCGTGCTCGGGTTCGAACAGTGTGCGCTCCACACCAACCTCCTAGTGACCACACGAACCGGTCCGCACCGGTCCGTCGTTGTCACCCACCGTACCCGGAATGAGAATGGCTGTTCACTTCACTCCCCGAATTCGTCGCCTCACCTGCTCGAGTATCGGGGACGAAGATGATCAAAGGAGATTCACGACAAACGAAAACGCCGCAGCCGATCGATGGCACCGGAGGCGAACGCACCCAGATCGCCGCGCACCCGGCCCACCAGGGTGCGACCGGCGTCACGGTCGCGCTCGGCGAACAGGAACCGCAGTTCCTCCTCCAGGCTCTTGCGCACCACTGCCCGCAATTCCACCGCCGCGGCACCCAGATCGGGGGCATCACGCCAGGGCGCGGGATCGATCGGCGCCCCCGCGGCGAAGTAGAACCGCTCCGGCCGGGGCAGCGGCGTCGGGCCGATGCCGCGCACCAGGGGCGGGGTCAGCTCGCGGTTGATGCCGAGGGCCTCGACCACCCAGCGCAGCGGCCGCAGCACCGGATGATCACCGTCGACGATGATGTCGTAGGCGTCGTCCACACCGATCATCGCGACCGGAACGATGGGCGCGCCCGCCTCGATCGCCATCCGGGCGAACCCGGTGCGTCCCTCCCATTTGAGGTGGTACTTCTCGTTCTTGCGGCGCACCGCTTCGCGCCCGCCACCGGGGAAGACCATCACGGCCTCACCACGCTCGAGCAGCGCCAAGCAGTTCTGCCGGGTGCCGCGCACCGAACCGTAGTGGTGCAGCAGGTGCCGGACACCGGGCACCGCGATGAGGACGTTCTCCGCGAGGCCGCGGATGAGCCTGCCGCGCCGGCGCAGCACCTCCGGCAACAGCAGCGGCGCGTCGATCCCGCCGAGCAGATTGTGGTTGCCCACCAGCAGCACCGGCCCCTCGGCCGGAATATTCTCCAGCCCGTAGAAGCGCGGGCTGGTCCAGGCGCGCAGCGGGGCGAGCAAGGTCTCGATGATGCGCAGATCGGTATCGCTCAGCGATACCGTCAGCGGCGCACCGTCGCTGAGCACGGCGGTTTCGCGCAGGGCCCCGGCCTCGTCGGCCGGAGCAGCGGCCCCCCGCGGCAGAGCACCGGCCGGCCGATCACCGGAATCGGCCGAGCCGGAACGGTCGTGCGACATGAACCCTCCTGATGTCGATTCGATGACGATAACGCAACGAAATCGACTGTGTCGCATCGGATATGCCACTACGGGCTGACCTGCGACATTGTTCACGTGCCGGAAACCCGGCGGTCGTTACGCCCCGTCGCCGACGGCAGTGCCCGCGTGCGCGTACTCCGACAGCGCCGCGGCCAGGGCTTGCGGCACGTGGGCGTGCACCCTGGTGCCCGCTTCCTCATGGCTGGAGCTATCGATCCGGCCATCGGCGTGGATGCGGGCGAGCAGGTCACCGCGGGTGTAGGGCAGCAACACGCTGACCTCGACATCGAGGCCGCCGAGCACCTCGGCGAGCCGGTCACGCAACTCGTCGATGCCGGTGCCCTTGTGCGCGGAGACGAACACCGCACCCGGCAGCAGGGCGCGCAGCCTGGTGAGCTCGACCGGATCGATGGCGTCGATCTTGTTGACCACCAGCAATTCCGGCGGCGCGGGCATGCCCGATTCGCGGATCACATCGGTGACCACTTCGCGCACCGCCTTGATCTGCTCCGAGGGCAGGGCATCCGAGCCGTCCACCACGTGCAGCAGCAGATCGGCGCCGGTGACCTCCTCCAGGGTGGAGCGGAACGCCTCGACCAGCTGGGTCGGCAGATGCCGGACGAAGCCGACGGTGTCGGTGAAGACGACCTCGCGGCCGTCGTCGAGTTCGGCGCGTCGGGTGGTCGGGTCGAGGGTGGCGAACAGCGCGTCCTGGACCAGCACACCGGATCCGGTGAGCGCGTTCATCAGGCTGGACTTGCCGGCGTTGGTGTAGCCGACGATCGCGACCGACGGGATGCCGCTGGAGGTGCGCCGCGAGCGCATGGTGTCGCGCGCGGTCTTCATCTCGCGGATCTCGCGGCGCAGCTTGGCCATCCGTTCGCGGATGCGGCGCCGGTCGGTCTCGATCTTGGTCTCACCGGGACCACGCAGACCCACACCGCCGTTGCTGCCGGCCCGGCCGCCTGCCTGCCGTGACATCGACTCACCCCAGCCGCGCAGCCTCGGCAGCATGTACTCCATCTGGGCCAGCGCGACCTGCGCCTTGCCCTCGCGCGAGGTGGCGTGCTGGGCGAAGATGTCCAGGATCAGGGCGGTCCGGTCGATCACCTTGACCTTGACGACCTTCTCCAGCGCGGTGAGCTGGGCGGGGGTGAGTTCACCGTCGCAGATCACGGTGTCCGCACCGCTGGCGAGTACCACCGAGCGCAGCTCGTCGGCCTTGCCGGAGCCGATGTAGGTGGCCGGATCGGGCCGGTCGCGACGCTGGATCAGCGCCTCGAGCACCTCGGAACCGGCGGTTTCGGCGAGCGCGGCGAGTTCGGCCATGCTGGCCTCGGCACGCGCGGCGCTGCCCTCGGTCCACACCCCGACCAGTACGACTCGCTCCAGGCGCAGCTGCCGGTATTCGACTTCGGTGATGTCGGTGAGCTCGGTGGACAGCCCGGCGACGCGGCGCAGTGCGCTGCGGTCTTCGAGCTGGAGTTCACCGGTGGTGGGCTCGGGGGCCCAGCCGCCGCGGCGGCTCGGTCGCGCCTCGGCGGTGCCGTCGGTGCCGTCGAACTCGGCGCCGTCCACGTCGTCGGCGCCGTCGTACAGATCGCTACCGTTGGTCATATCGAAAGACTCTGAATTCCTCATACACCATCCATGCTGCCACGAAATCCCAGGACAGCGCATGTGGTTATCCGCCGGCGCGGTCCGGTCACCAGGTTTGCCACCACTCGGCGGCGATCCGGCCGGTCGCCACCAGCACCGATGGGCCGCGCAGCCAGGCCAGGCCACGCTCGAGCCCGACCGACACCGCGCCGCCGGGCACCCGCACGGTCACCTCGCCGGTGTCGGCGGAGATGCGGAAACCACCCGCGGCCAGGGCGGCGGCCGCGGCGGCCACCGTCCCGGTGCCGCAGGAGCGGGTCTCGCCGACCCCGCGTTCGTAGACGCGCATGTCGACCGCACCCGTCGCGTCGAGGCCGGTGACCAGCTCGATGTTCACCCCGTGCGGGAACAGGTCGGGGTCGTAACCGGGGGCAACGGTCAGATCGAGCTTTGCCAGCGCGTCGGCGGTGAGCTCCGGATCGACGCAGGCCAGGTGCGGGTTGCCGACGTCGATGCCGATCCCGCGGTAGCCCCAGCCTGCGACGGTCGCGGTCGATTCGCCGAGCTCGCGGACCTCCCCCATGGCGACGGTGACCTCACCGTGTACCGGACCGGCGGTGTGCACCGTCACCGGGCGCGCACCGGCGCGGCTTCCCACGACGAATTCGCCGCGCGTCTCCAGCCCCGATGCGGCCAGGTAGTGCGCGAACACCCGCACGCCGTTGCCGCACATCTCGGCGATCGAGCCGTCGGCATTGCGATAGTCCATGAACCAGTCCTGATCGCCGACACCGTCGGGCAGCTCGGCCAGCACGCCCGCGGCCTGCAACGCACCGGCTCGCGCGACCCGCAGCACGCCGTCCGCGCCGAGTCCGCGTTGCCGATCGCACAGCGCCGCGATCCGCTCGACGGTGAGCTCGAGCCGCACCTGCGGGTCGGGCAGCACCACGAAATCGTTCTGGGTGCCGTGGCCCTTGGTGAACTCGATGCTGTCGGTGTCTGGCACGTGCCGGCCGCCTCTCGTCGTGGTCATCTGGCAAACGTCCGGCGTTGCCGGGAAATTTCGTACAGCGCGACCGCTCCCGCCGAGGGCGCGCCCAGCGAGCTCGCGGTCCCGCCCATCGGGATGTCGACGATATCGTCGCAGGCCTGTGCCCAGGCCGCGCTCATCCCGCTGGTCTCGTTGCCGACCACCAGGATGGTGGCCTCGGTGAAATCGTGGTCGAACACCGCATGCGTACCGCCTTCGTCGGTGCCGACGATGCGCGTGGGAATGCCGCGATCCACCTGCCGGTCCCGGAAGGCGAGGATCTGGGCGGGCCCCGCGGTGCGCAGCACCGGCATCGCGAACAGTGAACCGGTCGAGGCCCGCACAGCCTGCGGGTCGTACTGGTCGGCGCCGTGACCGGTGACGATCACCGCGTCCGCTCCGAACGCGTCGGCCGAACGGATCAGCGTGCCGAGATTGCCCGGCGAATTGGGCCGGTCGAAGACCACGACCACCGGCGCGTCACCGGGTTCGCCCGGTTCGAACGTATCCAGTTCGACGATCCGCTGTTCGGCGACCGCGACGACCTCGGGCACCCCGCTGGCCTTCTCCCCCAGTTCGGCCATCAGTTCCGGCACCAGGCCCACCTGCGGCACCTCGCTGGTCGCGAGCAGCTCACGCGCCCAGCGCGACAGCTCCGGCCCACCGAGCCGGTACAGCAGCGTCTCCAGCGGCCAGTCGTTGGCGACGGCCTGGGTGATCGGGCGCACGCCCTGCACCAGGAAGCGGCGGTCGCGATGACGTTTGGTGCGATTGTTCAGGTAGGCCTGCCACACCTGCACGGAGGCGTTGCGGGTACTGACGCGTCGGGTCACTGCGGGGTTCGCTCCTCGGAGTCGATGCCGGTGCTCGGCCGGGTCGTGGCCGCGCCCGGTTCATCGGGTTCGGCGGTGGCGAGCAGCGACGCGACTGTAGCGGCCAGATCCGGATCGGCGCCGTCCACCCAGCGCACCCGCCCATCCCGACGGAACCAGGAACGCTGCCGCCGCACGTAGCGGCGGGTGCCGATGAAGGTCCGCTCCCTGGCGTGTGCCAGGTCGTATTCCCCGTCCAGATAGGCCAGCACCTGGGCGTAGCCGATGGCGCGGCGCGCGGTCTGGCCGCTGCGCAGGCCACGTTCGACCAGCCCGCGCACCTCCTCGACCAGGCCGGTGTCGAACATCAGGTCGGTGCGGCGGGCGATGCGTTCGTCGAGTTCGGCGGTGTCGCGGTCGACGCCGATGATGATCGTTCCCCAGCGCGGGCGCCCGATCACCGGTGCCGACGCCGCGAACGGCTTACCGGTGAGCTCGACGACCTCGAGCGCGCGCACCATCCGCCTGCCGTCGGTGGGCAGGATGGTGGCAGCAGCGGCCGGGTCGGCGGCCCGCAATGCCTCGTGCACGGCCGCCACTCCGCCGTCGGCGAGCAAGGCCTCCCACCGGGCGCGGACCTCCGGATCGGTGGCGGGGAAATCCCACTGGTCCAGCAGCGCCTGCACATACATCATCGAACCGCCGACGATGACGGGCGTGCGCCCACGGGCCATGATCGCCTCGACATCGGCGGACGCGGCGGCCTGATAGGCGGCCACCGTCGCGGTGTCGGTCACCTCCAGCACGTCGAGCTGATGGTGCGGAATGCCGCGGCGCTGCTCCGGCGGCAATTTGGCCGTACCGATATCCATGCCGCGATACAGCTGCATCGCGTCGATATTGACGATCTCGCCGTCGAGGCGTTCGGCCAGATCGAGCGCGAGATCGGATTTGCCGGTGGCGGTCGGGCCGACCACCGCGATCGGGGTGCGTGCCGGTGCGCTCACCGCCGGTCTCCGGTCCGCGGTCGCCACGTGCTCACCTGATAGCCGACGCCGAACGGGGCGTCCTGGTATCGCGTGTCGACGATCGGTGCCGCCGGGTCCGCGCCGAATACGCCGGCCAGCACCTGGAACGCGGCGCGGCCGCGGATACCGACCTCGGCGCATTCGAGCGGATCCAAGGCGAGTAGGCCGTCGCGGTCACCCGCGCGCAACGCGTTGTCCAGCGCTGCCTGCCGGTCCGCGGCGCGCGGATCGAAGTAGCCGGGCGCTGCGGTGGACAGCGTGGTGGCGCCGTCGGCGACCACGAGCACGCCCTGTGGCTGCGGGTCGGCATCCAGTTCCGCGCGCAGTTTCGCGCCCAGTTCCGCGCACTCGCCCGCGGGAGTGTCGGCGTCGACGATCCAAGCCTGCGCGACCGCATGCGGCGCGACCTGCTGCCGCAACCAGGCGGCGATGAGCACGGGCAGCGGCAGATCCGGGTCGGCATCGAGATCGCCGGTCGGCGCGCTGCCGCTGAGACCGACCACGAGGTCGACGCCGAAACCACGGAACGTGCCCGCGCGCTCCGGCCCGGCCACCCGGTCACCCGCCCCGACGCCGACCACCGTCCAGCTCGAAGCCGCCGCCGCCAGCTCGGCCGCCGCGGCCGAGGCCGCCGCGCGCACCTCGTCGACCGCCGCACCCGCACCGAGACCACCACAGAGCTCGGGAACCAGGATCGGCGGCGAGGGAACAAGGGCCGCAAGACAGAACACGCCGTCAACGGTAGTCGCCCGCCACCGCGGCCCAGCGCCCTGCCAGTCCCCGTGCGCCACCGTGGGTTCGAGTGTCTCTGCCGGAAACCCGGCCACAATTGCTAGTGTTCGAGGTACTCCAACCCAGGTCATCGCGGGTCGGGGTCCGTGGCGCCACACCGCGGTGCATGCTCGATCGATGTGGTTTCCAGGGCTCGGACCGGGTTCAATGGGATGAGCTAGGGCGTAACCAGGCAGCCGTGACGCGCGGCAGGGACGAGGAGCAATGACCGACAGCAACGGAACCGCGAAACCCGGCCCCGGCACCACCCCGCGACCGTCCGGAATGCCGAAACCCGGCGGCTCGGCCCACCCCAAACCGCATGCGGTCAAACCGGCGCCCGGCGCCTCGCACGAGCACCCGCATCCGGTCATCGTCCCCACCGTGACCGATCCCAGCGAATGGGGCCGCGTCGACGAAGACGGCACCGCCTGGGTGAAGACCGCCGACGGCGAACGCGTCGTCGGGTCCTGGCAGGCAGGCGATGCCGCCGAGGGCCTGGCTCACTTCGGCCGCCGCTTCGACGATCTGGCCACCGAGGTCGCGCTGCTGGAAGCCCGGCTGGCGGCGGGCGCCGATGCCCGCAAGACCAAGGCCGCCGCGTTGGCGATCGCCGAATCGTTGCCGACGGCCGCCGTGATCGGCGATATCGACGGGCTCGCGCGCCGATTGCAGGCCATCGCCGAGCACTCCGAGGAAGCGGCCGCGCACGCCAAGGAAGAAAAAGAGCGCGCCAGGCACGAGCACACTGAGCGCAAGGAGGCGCTCGCCGCCGAGGCCGAGCGCATCGCCGCCGAATCCACCCAGTGGAAGGCGGCGGGTGATCGGCTGCGCGAGATCCTCGAGGAGTGGAAGTCCATCCGCGGGGTTGATCGCAAGGTCGACGACGCGCTCTGGAAGCGGTACTCCAAGGCGCGGGAGGCGTTCAACCGCCGTCGTGGCGCCCACTTCGCCGAACTCGACCGCGAACGCGCCGCCGCCAAGACCCGTAAGGAAGAGCTCTGCGCACGGGCCGAGGAGCTGTCCGGGTCCACCGATTGGGCGGGCACCGCCGCGGTGTTCCGGGATCTGCTGGCCGAATGGAAGGCCGCGGGTCGCGCGCCGCGCGAGGCCGACGAAGCGCTGTGGCGCCGGTTCAAGAGCGCCCAGGACGTGTTCTTCGCCGCCCGCAACGCCGCGGCCTCCGAACGCGACGCGGAATTCGAGCAGAACGCCGCCGCCAAGGAGGAGCTGCTCGCCGCCTACGCCCACATCGATCCCGCGCACGGGCTCGACAACGCACGGGCCGCACTGCGCGAATTGCAGGACAAGTGGGACGCCATCGGCAAGGTGCCGCGCGAACGCATGCAGGAGCTGGAAGGCAGGCTGCGCGCCATCGAGAAGCGGGTCCGCGAGGCGGCCGACGCGCAGTGGCGGCGCACCGACCCCGAGGCCATGGCGCGGGCCGCGCAGTTCCGCGAACGCGTCGCGCAGTTCGAGGAGCAGGCAGCCAAGGCCACCGCCGCCGGCAAGACCCGGGACGCGGAAAAGGCGCTCGAGCAGGCCAAGCAGTGGCGCGAATGGGCCGAAGCGGCCGAAGGCGCGGTCAGCAACCGCTGATCGGCGCGGACAGGAGAAGGCGCACCCGAGCAGAGAGCCGGGTGCGCCTTCTCGTGTAAGCCCTACCGCACTCGGTCAGGCGACACCCGGTGTTGTGAACCAACCGGTGTGTGCAGACCGAGCTCGGCTGCGCTCGACCTCTCGGGAGCTGGCCGGCGACGGCGAGGCTGATCGGTCGTGTGGCCCGTCAGATGCTGCTCCGGACCAGACGAACCGTGCCGATGGCGCGGCAGCCGATGCCGTAAGACTCAGTGCGCTGACGCCGCAGCACTCAGGAGTCGTCGCCCTGCAACCTGCGCCGGTCCCGCTCTTCCTCGGCGGCGGCCGCGATACGCCGCTGTTCCTCGGCGGCCAGTTGCAAGGCCGTGCGGCTCCACACCACGCGAACCCAGTGGAACGTCAGCACGACCGCGGCGATGGTGCCGATGACCAGGCCGATGCCGGGGCCCGCGCCGATGTAGTTGTTGAGACCCGGGGTCTGCCGATGCCAGATCGAGAACACGCCGAACGCACTGGCGATGGCCGAACCGGCCACCGCGATCCAGGCCAGCACCCAGCGCCGGGTCATCAGCGCCAGCAGCGAGAACCCGATGCCGAACACGACGACGAACCAGACGAAGATGCGCGAGGGCAGGCCGATGTGCTCGGTCGCGGCGACATCGGAGCCGAGCAGCACATCGAAACCGCGCGCCGCGCCCGCATGCGAGAGCACCAGCGACACCAGCAGGGCGAACACCGCAACGGCCACCACCATGGCGCGCACACCCGGATCGATCTCGCCGGCGATCCGGCGCTCGACGGCGTCGAGATCGTCGCGGAACTGTTCGAATTCGTCAGTCTGCTCGACCGAGCTCACGTGGTCCTCGTTTCCTTCGGCTGCATCAGTGGTGTCGGGGGTCTGTGCGGCGGTCCGATCGGCCGCGTCGTCGCGAGGTTCGGCACTGGCGTCCTCGCCGGAAGAACCTGCCGGCGGCGACAGGTCGGCAGCGCCATCGCGGGGCGGGCCACCATCGTGGGAAGAATCCGGTGTTCCCTCGACCGCGGGCACGTCCGCGGAGTCGCCGCGGGCCGGGGCGGCGCCGTCGTCGGCCGAGCCGGATGCCGTGTCGGCCGCGGACACGTCCGTCGTCGAGTCCGCGCCTGGCGCGTCGGCGCCGGTGGGCGGGCGGCTACCGGTGCCGGTATCGCCGGAGCGGTCCGCCTCGTCGGGATCGCGAGGGGCCTCGCTCATGTCCCGCATCCGGTGGCGCACCCCGCGGCCGCGACCGGCTCCGGTGCGGGGGCGCCGATACGGGGCAGGCCGAGCCCGACGCCGATGGGTTCGGTCTTCGGGGTGGTGCCGCGTTCGTGGGCATCGCCCGCCCGGGTGCGGCGGTGGGTGCGCAGCGGTGCGTCGGCGATCAGGTGATGCGGTGCCGCGCCGGTGATGTCGACGGTGACGATGTCGCCGGGCCGGATCGGCTCGGCGGATTCGGGCCGGAAATGCACCAGCCGTCCGTCGCGGGCCCGTCCGCTCATCCGCGCGGTGGCGGCGTTCTTCTTGCCCGCGCCTTCGGCGACCAGCAACTCCACTTCGGTGCCGATCAGCGCACGGTTGGCCTCGAGCGAGATCTCTTCCTGCAGTGCGATCAGCCGGTCGTAGCGCTCCTGCACGACCTGTTTGGGCAGCTGATCGGGCATATCGGCGGCCGGGGTGCCCGGCCGCTTGGAGTACTGGAAGGTGAACGCGCTGGTGAATCGCGCCTGCCGCACCACCTCGAGGGTTTGTTCGAAATCTTCCTCGGTCTCGCCGGGGAAGCCGACGATGATGTCGGTGGTGATGGCGGCATGCGGCATCGCGGCCCGCACCTTCTCGATGATGCCGAGGAAGCGGGCCTGCCGGTAGGAGCGGCGCATCGCCTTGAGCACGCGGTCCGAACCGGATTGCAGCGGCATGTGCAGTTGCGGGCAGACGTTCGGCGTCTGCGCCATCGCCTCGATGACGTCGTCGGTGAACTCGGCCGGATGCGGGGAGGTGAACCGCACCCGCTCCAGGCCCTCGATGCCGCCGCAGGCGCGCAGCAGTTTGGCGAACGCGCCGCGATCGCGCGGCTGCTCCGGGTCGGCGAAGGAGGCGCCGTAGGAATTGACGTTCTGGCCGAGCAGCGTCACCTCGAGCACCCCCTGATCGACCAGCGCCTGCACCTCGGCGAGCACGTCACCGGGACGCCGGTCGACCTCTTTGCCGCGCAGCGAGGGCACGATGCAGAAGGTGCAGGTGTTGTTGCAGCCGACCGAGATCGACACCCAGCCCGCGTAGGCCGATTCCCGCTTGGCCGGCAGCGTCGACGGGAACGCCTCGAGCGACTCCAGGATCTCCACCTGGGCCTCGTCGTTGTGCCGGGCGCGTTCCAGCAGCACCGGCAACGACCCGATGTTGTGTGTGCCGAACACCACATCCACCCACGGCGCTTTGCGCACCACGGTGTCGCGGTCCTTCTGCGCCAGGCAGCCGCCGACGGCGATCTGCATGCCGGGGCGCCCGGCCTTGATCGGCGCGAGATGGCCGAGGGTGCCGTAGAGCTTGTTGTCGGCGTTCTCCCGCACCGCGCAGGTGTTGAACACCACCAGGTCGGCCGTCTCGCCCGCGGCCGCCTTCACATAACCCGCATCCTCGAGCAGGCCGGACAAGCGCTCGGAATCGTGCACGTTCATCTGGCAACCGAAGGTGCGGACCTCGTAACTGCGTGCGTCCGTCTGCGCCGGGACCAGGGCGGGATGCGCTACTGCCTGTCCGATCGAATCCACCCGTCCAGGGTACGGGCTGGCTCGTAGCGGGCTCGCGGCGCATCGGCCCCGCCCGGCCACCGCGGGCGCAGGTCACCGGACTCGCGCCGGACCTCGCCGAGTCCAGCACCCCGCGGTTCGCGCGGCTACCACACCGGCTGACCGCCAGGTTACGGCGACATGTCGATTCGGCGTGGCGACTCGGTGTGTCACGGAAAGCCGGGCAAATCCCGGATTTCCGCTTAAGGTCATGGACCATGACCGACGCCACCGACGCGCCCGGAACGACCGGGGCCGCCGACAGCGGGGACGCCACCGCGCCACCGATGATCTCGATGCGCAACGTCAACAAGCACTTCGGTGCTCTGCACGTGTTGCGTGATATCAACCTCGAGGTGCCCAAAGGGCAGGTCGTGATCGTGCTCGGCCCTTCGGGGTCCGGCAAGTCGACGCTGTGCCGCACCATCAATCGGCTCGAGCCGATCGACACCGGCGACATCAGCGTCGACGGGATCCCGCTGCCCGCCGAGGGGCGCGGGCTGGCCGCGCTGCGCGCCGACGTCGGCATGGTCTTCCAGTCGTTCAACCTGTTCGCGCACAAGACGATCCTGGAGAACGTCATGCTCGCGCCGATCAAGGTGCGCAAGCTGAAGAAGGATGAGGCCCGCACCCGGGCGATGGGACTGCTCGAACGCGTCGGCATCGCCAACCAGGCCGACAAGTACCCGGCCCAGCTCTCCGGCGGCCAGCAGCAGCGCGTGGCCATCGCGCGCGCCCTGGCGATGAACCCCAAGGTGATGCTGTTCGACGAGCCGACCTCCGCGCTCGACCCCGAGATGGTCAACGAGGTCCTCGACGTCATGGTGTCGCTGGCCAAAGAGGGCATGACCATGCTGGTGGTCACCCACGAAATGGGCTTCGCCCGCAAAGCGGCCAACCGGGTGCTGTTCATGGCCGACGGTCAAGTGGTCGAAGACGCCACGCCGGAAACGTTCTTCACCACACCGAAGTCCGACCGGGCCAAGGACTTCCTCGGCAAGATTCTCAGCCACTGAGCGCTGCACCGCCCACCGACCACGGCCATCGAAAACCAGAATGAGGGAAGAAGGAAATCGATGAGGATCAACCGTGCGCTCCGTCTCGGAGTCGGGGCCATCGCCCTGGCCCTGGCCGCCGCCACCACCGCGGGTTGCGGTAGCGGAGACGACAAGACCGCTCTCGACCACGCCAAGGAAGGCAAGCTGACCATCGGCATCAAGTTCGACCAGCCGGGTCTGGGTCAGCGCAACACCGATGGCACATACAGCGGCTTCGATGTCGAGGTGGCCCGCTTCGTCGCGGCCAAGCTCGGCGTCCAGCCCGACGGCATCACCTTCAAGGAAGCTCCGTCGGCGCAGCGCGAGACGCTGATCGAGAACGGCCAGGTGGACTTCATCGTCGCCACCTACTCCATCACCGACCAGCGCAAGGAGAAGGTCGATTTCGCCGGCCCGTACTACGTCGCGGGTCAGAGCCTGCTGGTGAATGCCGACAACACCGACATCACCGGCCCGGAGACCATCGCGGGCAAGACGGTCTGCTCGGTCAAGGGTTCCACCCCGGCGCAGAACATCGAGAAGAACTTCCCCGACACCCAGCTGCAGACCTACGACACGTACTCGCTGTGCCTCGAGGGTCTCAACAGCGGCGCGGTCGACGCGATGACCACCGACGACATCATCCTCGCCGGTTACGCCGCGCAGACCCCCGGCCGCTACAAGCTGGTCGGCAAGCCGTTCACCACCGAGAACTACGGCATCGGGCTGAAGAAGGGCGATCAGGAGAGCCGCGACAAGATCAACGACGCCATCGAGGCGATGATCACCGAAGGCGCCTGGGACAAGGCCTTCCAGGATTCGGTCGGGCGCGCCGCTAACTACCCGACTCCGCCGGCTCCGCAGGTGGACCGGTACTGATCCGATGATCGACCGCGGTGGGCGCCGATGATGCGCCCACCGCGCGGTCATCCGGTCGCCGACCCTGCCCTCACCTCATGATCGGAGGCGCGCACCCACCGTGTTCGATTTGATCTCTGAGTACGATTCCCAACTGCTCGACGCGTTCTGGGTCACCATCAAGCTGACCGTGCTGTCCGCGATCGGCGCGCTGGTGCTCGGCACCATCGTGGCTGCCATGCGGGTCTCGCCGGTCCCGGTGGCGCGCTGGGTCGGCACCGTCTACGTCACCGTCTTCCGCAACACCCCGCTGACGCTGATCCTGGTGTTCTGCTCGCTCGGCCTGTATTCGACGCTGCGCGTCAAACTGGCCGCCGACGGGCCGAACTCGCTGGCCGAGAACAACTTCCGGTGGGCGGTCGTCGGCCTGAGCGTCTACACCGCGGCGTTCGTCTGCGAGTCGCTGCGCGCGGGTATCAACACCGTGCCGCTGGGCCAGTCCGAGGCCGGGCGATCGCTTGGCCTCGGCTTCTTGCAGAACCTGCGGCTGATCGTGTTGCCGCAGGCGTTCCGTTCGGTGATCGCCCCGCTGGGCAGTGTGCTGATCGCCTTGACCAAGAACTCGACCGTCGCCTCCGCCATCGGTGTGGCCGAGGCGTCGTTCCTGATGGCCAAGATGCTCGACACCGAGGCGGCGCTGCTGTCGATCGGTGCGATCTTCGCCCTCGGCTTCGTGGTCCTGACATTGCCGACGGGTCTGCTGTTCGGTTATATCGCCAAACGATTCGAGGTGGCCCGATGAGGCGGGAACCGTCGGTTCTCTTCGACGCACCAGGCCCCGCCGCGCGGGTGCGCAACATCATCTACTCGGTGATCGTGCTGGCCGTGGTGCTGCTCGCGGCGTGGTTCGTCTACCGCGGCTTCGACAGTCAGGGGCAGTTCGACGCCGAGAAGTGGAAGCCGTTCCTGGAAGCGGATGTCTGGACGACCTATCTGCTGCCGGGTCTGCGTGGCACCATCGTGGCCGCGGTGCTGTCGATCATCTTCGCGATGGTGCTCGGCATGATCTTCGGCATCGCCCGGCTCTCCGATCACCGCCCGGTGCGGTGGGTGGCGGGCGCGGTCGTCGAAATCGCGCGCGCCGTTCCGGTGCTGATCCTGATGATCTTCCTGTTCGCGCTCTACTCCGAGTACAACGTTTTCGAGTCCGAGTATCTGGCGCTCGGCGCGGTGGTCACGGCACTGACCATCTACAACGGGTCGGTCATCGCCGAGATCGTGCGCGCCGGTATCCGCTCACTGCCCAAGGGCCAGACCGAGGCCGCGGCCGCATTGGGTATGCGCAAGGGCCAGTTGATGCGGTTGATCCTGTTGCCGCAGGCCATCACCGCCATGCTGCCCGCACTGATCTCGCAGATGGTTGTGGCGTTGAAGGACTCGGCGCTGGGGTATGTCATCACCTACGAAGAGGTGGTCCGCAACGGCTTGCAGCTGGGTGCCGCCGATTCCAATACGATTCCGGCGTTGATCGTGGTCGCGATCATCATGATCGTGCTGAACATGACGCTGTCGCAGGTCGCGACCTGGCTGGAGCGGCGTCTGCGCGCGGGCCGCCGCAAGGGTGGCGGCGCGGTGGTGGCCGCCGATTCCATCGTGACCGATGGGGCGCCGGGGGTGGATATCACCAAGGCTCCGTAGTCGTAGCGCCTTTCGGCGCGCAGATCGCACATTTCGCGATCTGCGCGCCGTTCGCGTTTCGGGGGTCGTCCGGCCGGTCAGGCGGCCGAGATCGCCACGGCTCGGCGCCTGCGCGAGCTACTCGCGCGGCAACTCGTCGGATTCGAGGCCGGAATCGGCCGTATCGAGTTCTGCCTTGACGACGGCGTAGGCGGTGGACGAGTTGTAGCCGCGGCGGGCGAGCATGCCGACGAGGCGGCGGGTTGCCTTGTCGCGGTCGAGGTTTGCGGGCATGGTGCGGAGTTTGCGGCGGACGAGTTCGGTGGCGCGGTCGTGTTCGTCGTCGGCGGTGACGGCGGCGAGGGCGTCGGCGGCGTCGTCTTGGGAGACGCCTTTGCGGCGCAGCTCCTGGGCGAGGGCTTGGCGGCCCTTGCCGGAGTAGGTGTGCCGCGACTGGACCCACTGCTGAGCGAACGCGGCATCGTCGATGAGCCCGACCTCGGCGAGGCGATCGAGCGCCTGTTCGCTCACCTCGGTCGGGTATCCCTTGGCGGCCAGTCGCTGTGCGAGTTCGGCGCGGCTGCGGGCGCGGACGGCGAGCAATCGCAGACACGCGTCCTTCGCCTGCTCGACTGTGCCCCCGGATTCGGAGCCGGTCGCGAGCGCCTCGCCTCGTGCGGCTCTTGTGCGCGGCGGAGCAGCCGACTGAGAGCCGTCGCCGGGGGTGCCGGAGTCGTCGTCCGATGCGGAGCGGTAGCTACGCGTGTGCCGTTCCAGGGCGACGGCGCCGCTGGGCTCGCCTCCCGGACCCCGGTCCTGATGCGCCGGCCGGTGGTCGGCATCGGGCGCGGGCCCGGTGCCCTCGGCGCTGCGCCTGCGGCGACGTCGAGTCGCGGCAGGCGCGCCGTCGTCCCGTGCGCCGTAGCGGTCCCGCTCACCGCTGGTGCGCGCACGGCGACCACGAGTGCCGGGGAACTCGGTCGAACGTGTCCGCTGCGGATCGGACGCGTCCGACCGAGTTCCTCGTGCGTTCGCCTCGGCCGAACCACCATCGGCCGGGCGAACCGGTGCCGGCTGCCGGCCTTCGGGCCGTGAGCCGGTGGATTCGGGGACCTCGACGCCGAGGCGTGCCAACTGTTGCCGCACAGCTGCGACGGGATCAGCGGGCACGCCGTCCGCAACCTCACCGGATGCGGGGCGCCGGGCCGGCCTCGGATCAGAAATCGGCGGGGACCTCTTCGCTCGCCGTCACGTCGGCGCCGATGCCCAGCTTCTCCTTGATCTTCTTCTCGATCTCGTCGCGGACGTCGGTGTTGTCCAGCAGGAACTTGCGGGCGTTCTCCTTGCCCTGGCCCAGCTGATCGCCTTCGTAGGTGTACCAGGAGCCGGACTTACGGATGAAGCCCTGCTCGACACCCATATCGATGAGCGAGCCCTCCTTGGAGATGCCGTGACCGTAGAGGATGTCGAACTCGGCCTGCTTGAACGGCGGCGACACCTTGTTCTTGACGACCTTGACCCGGGTGCGGTTGCCGACCGCGTCGCTGCCGTCCTTGAGGGTCTCGATGCGCCGCACGTCCAGGCGCACCGATGCGTAGAACTTCAGCGCCTTACCGCCGGTGGTGGTTTCCGGCGAGCCGAACATGACGCCGATCTTCTCGCGCAGCTGGTTGATGAAGATGGCGGTGGTGCCGGAATTGTTGAGCGCGCTGGTCATCTTGCGCAGCGCCTGGCTCATCAGGCGGGCCTGCAGGCCGACGTGGCTATCACCCATTTCGCCCTCGATCTCGGCGCGCGGCACCAGGGCGGCCACGGAGTCGATGACGATGATGTCGATGGCGCCGGAGCGCACCAGCATGTCGGCGATCTCCAGGGCCTGCTCACCGGTGTCGGGCTGGGAGACCAGCAGCGCGTCGGTATCGACTCCGAGCTTGCGGGCGTAGTCCGGGTCGAGCGCGTGCTCGGCGTCGATGAACGCCGCGACGCCACCGGCGGCCTGAGCGTTGGCCACCGCGTGCAGGGCGACCGTGGTCTTACCCGAGGATTCCGGACCGTAGATCTCCACCACGCGCCCGCGCGGCAGACCGCCGATACCCAGGGCCACATCCAGCGCGATCGATCCGGTCGGGATCACCGACACGGGCTGGCGGGCCTCCTCGCCGAGCCGCATCACCGCGCCCTTGCCGAAGCTCTTCTCCACCTGAGCCAGGGCGAGCTCGAGCGCCTTGTCGCGGTCGTACGCCTGTGGTGCCATGTCCTGATCCCCTTTTCGACGGGTGAGTCTCGTTCTGTGGTTGGCGCCCACATTAGAGGGCGGCACCGACAAGTTCTGGCGACAAGATTAGCCGAACAGGTGTTCGAGTCAAGCGACGCGCCCGACGGCGGCTACCACTGCGGCAGCGGCGTCCGATCCTCCGCCGGGCGCGGCCCGAAGATGCGCCGCTCGGATTCGCCGATCGCAACGTCGTTGATGCTCGCCTCCCGGCGCATCATCAGCCCGTCCGGCGCGAATTCCCACTGCTCGTTGCCGTAACTGCGCCACCACCGGCGCTGCTCGTCGTGCCATTCGTACTGGAAGCGCACGGCGATCCGATTGCCGTCGAAGGCCCAGAGTTCCTTGCGCAGCGCGTACCCGTTCTCCTCGGCCCACTTGCGGTTCAGGAACTCGACGATGGCCGCGCGCCCGGCGAAGTGTTCGTCCCGGTTACGCCAGACCGAGTCCGGCGTGTAGGCGGCCGCGACCCGTTCGGGGTCGCGGGAATTCCAGGCGTCCTCGGCGGCACGCACCTTGGCTTCGGCGGTGCTGCGATCGAACGGGGGCAGTGGGGGTCGCATCGACCATTCCTTTCATGGAGCCGGATCAGGGATTGACGGGTGAGAGTTCGGCCGGACCCCAGCGCAGCGGGCCGGCCGCCGAGGTGTCGACGACCTCGGTGACGGTGAATTCGATCGAGCACTGGGCGCCGGCGGCACACTCGGCCTCCGGCCAGATCAGTTCCGCGGTACCGGTGAGCTGCAGGCTGCCGCCGGTGGTCCAGTCCGGGACGAGGATGCCGCAGCGAGGGTTCACCGCGATATTGCCCAGGGTCATGAACATCGAGTTGCCGCGATAGTCCGGCCAGCGCAGCCGGTCGGGTGCGAGCACTTCCAGAAATCCGGGATTGCCGCCGCGATGGGAGGCATCGGCATGGCCGTCGGCATCCGCGGTGGCGAGGAAGAACGTATCGGCAGCGGTGACGGCGGCGCGTTGCCGATCGTCCAGTGCGGCGCTGCGACGCGGCGCGGTGCGCGCTCGCGGGTCGAATGAGCGAATATCTCTGCGCGAGATGTATTTCGGGCAGTTCGAATACACCTGGTCGGTGACGATGCGCAGGCCGTTGCCCTCCGGTGTGGCGGTGCCGTTGACGCGCATGCGCCTGCGGCGCTGCGGTTGCAGGGCGATCAGACCGACGCCGAGCGCCTGCGTGGTCGGCTCGTGCAGCGGGTCGCCGGGCGCGGGCATGGCATCCACCAGGACCATGTCCGCTCCGGTCGCCCGCAGGAATCCCGCCGGCCCGGTCAGCTGGCTCGCCCACATCCGGCCCTCGCCATCGGCGGCGCCGAGCACCACCATCGATTGTTCGGCCAGGAAGTCCGCGGCGACCGCCGGGATGTCGCGCCGGATCATGCGCCCGACCCGTCCGGCGATATCGGCCTGACCCATCCGCTGCTGCACCATGCGCTCTCCCGCATGGAAGGGCGTAGTCACGTGTCCCTACCTCACTGCCCGAACCGTCGATGGCGATGGCGATGGATCAGAAGAATCCGCAGGTGGGTGCGGCGCCACTGGGAGCGGGCGCGGACTCGGCGCCGCCGGGTGCGAAGACCTCGAGGCGGATGCCGTCCGGGTCGGCGAAGAAGATGCCGCCGGAGGACGCCCCCTCGCCGTGGGCCACCACGCCGTCATAGGCGAATTCCACCGACAGCTCGCGCAGGGTCGCCTCGACCGCCCGCACCTGCTCGAGGGTGTCGACCTGGAACGACAGGTGGTGCAACCCCGGACTCGAGGCGGCGAATGCGCCGTCGCTCTGCTGCCACAGGGTGAGTACCAGGGCGCCGTCGGCGCCGAGGAAGGCCCATTTCCGGTGCTCGTCGGTACTGGCCGCCAGCTGTTGGAAGCCGAGCGCGCGGCGGTAGAAGTCGACCGATCGGGTCAGGTCGGTGACGTTGAGCCCGATGTGGCCGGTGGCGAGCTGGGGCGTGGTCATGGATCCTCCTCGGGGAATGGTCAAACCGTCATAATTTGTTTGACTGGTTAGAACCTAAGGAGAAGACCACAAGCTTGTCAACCGTCTATTTTGAGTTAGACAGTTAGTAGGAGGTGGTTGATACGTCCGTCCGCACTGAGCCGTTACCCTCAGGCATGCTCGATCCACGCCCTCACCTCGGTGAACCGCTGGCCCTGGATCTGTTGAACACCCGGTGGATGAGCGGCGACGGACCGCAGGACCTGCTCACCGATATCGCCGGGCTGGAGATCTGGTTGGCGGCCAACGGCTTGGCCGGGCGTTGCGACGCCGACGCCGCGGCGCTGGAAGCGGTGCGCGCCGCCCGCGCCGCCATCTACGACGCCGTACGCGACGGCCGCCGAGACGCGCTCAACGACGTGCTGAACCACGGCCGGATCCGCCGGTCACTCGCCGACGCCGGGCCCGTGGACACCCCCGAAATCACCGACCCGGCATGGTTGCCGGGTTGGCTGGCCGCCGACAACCTGCTGAGCCTGCTCGCCACCGCCCCCGGCCGGATCCGCCAGTGCGCCCATCCCGACTGCGTGCTGTTCTTCTACGACACCTCGAAGAACGGCACGCGCCGCTGGCACTCCATGGCCACCTGCGGCAACCGCACCAAGGCCGCGCGCCACTACGCCAAGAAGTCCTGACCGTCCCGGATCCCGCCCGGCTCAGAACAGTTCGTCGAGCAGCCGGTAGTAGTCGAGGGTGCGCTGATCCGGTTCGACCAGCCCGTACGCGGCGAAGAACTCGGCCACCTCGGCATCGCCGAAGTCCTCGCGCAGATCCCGCGCGGCAAGTGCGAGATCCCGGTGGCGATCCGCCACCCCGAGCGCACCGACGTCGATCAGGATGCCGCCCTCGAGCACATTCGCCGGCGTGAAATCACCATGCGCGACAACCAGATCCTCGTCCTCCGGCTGCTCGTCGATCAACCGCCGCAGCACCTGTTCGGGCGTCAACGGGTGGTCGTCGTCGAAGTCTTCGGCATCGACCAGCCCCTCCGATACCCGCCGGCGAGCTTTCGGCACCATCACCTCGAGCCGTCCGTCGAACGGGCAATCGGCGACGGGCACCTGATGCAAGACGCGCAGCGCTTCCCCCATCACAGCACCGACTCGCCCACCCCGCCGCGCCAGACTCGGCACCCCGACGTCGGCCAGCACGAGCACATCCTCGTCGAACGCCGCCACCTCGGGCACAGGTATCCCCCGCCCGGCGAGCCAGCGCAGCCGTTCGTACTCGGCCACGGCCTCTTGGCCCCGTTTCACCCAATACCCGGCGGCGAAGACGACACCGCCGCTCATCCCCTCGTGCGCATCCGACCAGTCGGGCGAATCGCCGAGGAGCGCAGCGATGGCCGGCGGCAGCGGCGCCTCCCAGCCGGCCGGTGCCGCACTCACCAGCGGGAGCGGGGGACGTCGAATTCGGCGCAGAGCGCGCGCCAGACGTCGCGGGGGTCGACGCCGGCTTCGATGGCGGCGGCGCCGGTGCGGCCGCCGAGGGAGGGGATGACGTGGTCGGTGAGGAGGGTGTCACCGCGGGACACACCGAACTCGGTGTGCAACAGCTCCTGGAATTCGGTCAATCGCACCGTGCCGAAGATACCCGCGTCGAGTGGCGGCGTCAGCGGGCGGTGGCGAGCACCGTGTGGCAGACCTGCACCGGGTCGGTCACCACCGACAGGCCCGCGGCGGCCTCGGCGGCGGCTGCGGCGAAGCCTGGTTCGTCGAGGATCCGCAGCACCGCATCGCGCACGGCGTCGGCGGTCAGTGGACGCACCAGCAGCGAACTTCCTTGGCGCGCCGCACGGTTGGCCAGCTCCCATTGATCACCGCCGCCGGGCACCGTCACCACCGGCACTCCGGCGGTGAGCGATTTCGCGAGCAGACCGTGCCCGCCACCACCGACGACGACCGAGGCCCGGCGCAGCAGGACGTCCTGGCGGCCCAGTCCTGCGGTGGCCCACGGCGGCAGATCGGTGGGCGGCTCGTCCAGCATCGACACCGCCACTCGGACGCCGGTGCCGTCCAGCCCGGCCAGCACCGTCTCCACCATCCCGGCCACACCGGTGTGCGCGGTCGACGGCGCCACCATGACCAGCGGGCCGTCACCCGGCGGCGGTTCCAGCACGGAGTCGGTCGGCTCCCACAGCAGCGGCCCGATCAGATGCGCGGTCTCCGGCCAGTCCGGTCGCGGCACCTCGAGGGCGGGCAGGGTCGCGATCAACCGGGCGATCGGGCCGGGGTCCTCGCCCGGCAGCCCGACGCTTTCCCGTGCGCGGGCACGCTGGCGGCGTCCTTGTTCGATGGCGCGGGCGGTCATCGACCGCAAGAACCCGTCACGGATCCGGCCACGCAGCCCGGTACCGGGAGCGAGCCCACTACCAATGGGCGGCAAGGCCTTCGACGGCAGGTACAGCGGATGCGGTGAGAGCTCCACCCACGGCACGCCGAGCCGTTCGGCCGCCATCCCGCCGCCCGCGGTCAGCACATCGGAGACCACCAGTTCCGGCAGCATCGCGCTGAGTTCGGGCAGGATCTCGGTCGAAATGTGGGCGGCGCGTTCATGGATGCGCTGACCGGCGTCGCGATCGTCATCGATCTCGCGCGGCGCCAGCCCTTTGAGCCTGCGCACGCCGATGCCTGCCGCTCGGGCGGCGTCGAACCAGCGCGGCCCGGTGAACAGCACCGGCTCGTCACCGGCGGCGGCGAAGCGCAGGCACAGCGCGATAGCGGGGAACGCGTGGCCCGGATCCGGGCCTGCGACGACGGCTACTCGCATCCGCCCAGCCTGCCACACCGCTCATCGACGCCGACGGCGCACGGTGGGCTCAGCCGCGGAAGTGGAACAGCTCGAAGCCCACCGCACGCTCGGCCGGGAAACCCTCGATGCGCCCGGTGGTCATGTCGAGGACGGCCCGCACCTGGTCGGCCACCGGTTCCTCGCTCAGCGCCTCCAGGTAGCGGCGGTGCTCGGCCAGCGAGGCCTCGGCCTTGTCGATGGTGTCGGTGACGTCGACGGCGTGGGTGACCTTCGGCCCGACCACTGCCGCCCAGCGCGGCGTCCACGGTTCCAGCTCGGCGAGTTCACGGAAAATCCATTCGTTGCCCGCGTCCGACACCGCATCCAGCGCCGCGCGTCCGACGGCGCGGTGATCGGCGCTGTTGACGTAGCCGGGCGCCCACACATCGCCGAAGTTGAACAGCACCACCATCTCCGGGCGGTGGCGCCGGATGGCGGCGGCCAGGTCGCGCCGCAGGGCCAGGCTCGCCTCGACCCGTCCGTCGGGGTAGCCGAGGAACTCGACCTCGCTGACGCCGACCACGGCGGCCGAGGCGATCTCCTCGCCTTCGCGCAGCGGGCCGGCATCGGCGGGCGGCATCCCGGCGATGCCGGCCTCCCCCGAGGTGGCCAGGACATATCGAATGTCCTTGCCCTGGCCGGTCCAGCGGGCGACGGCTGCGGCGGCGCCGTATTCGATGTCGTCGGGATGCGCGACGATGACCAGACCGCGCTGCCAGTCTTCCGGTAGCTGCTCCATACCCGCCATTCAAACACGCCCCCGAGACGGCAACGGGCCGTGCGTCTTCCGTATCGGGAAGCCGCACGGCCCGTGCGTGGTGGGTCAGAGTTTGCTCACGGTGTTCTTGTCCGCACCCGACACCGCCTTGTACAGCAGGTAGAGGCCGAACACCACGGCGCTGATCATCAGGATCGGGAACAGGCCCTTGATCAACGCACCGATGACGGCCAGTGCGATCCAGACAACGGCGACCACGCCGATGATCTTCCACAGCATTTCGTGCCTCCCAGCAATTCGTCGTCCTCCGAGCATGACACCGGGTAGGCGATAAATCACCAGGTGAGAGCCGATATCGGGGTGAAGTTCAGGGTTCACCCCTAGCCGCGGCAGCCGGCGCATCCGCCGTCAGAATCATGGCGAACACAACCCTCGTCGGCGGTGCCGTCGGCCCCTACCGTCGCGGTCATGACTACTACCCCGGCGCCCACGACCACGCCGCTCAACGACATCGCCGCTGCCACCGCCACCGCGGTGGCCGAGGATTCCCGCAACGCTCAGGTCGTGTTCCGCGCCTCGGCCGTTCCGCAGGGCCGGGTAGGGAGTTCGATCACGGCGCGGTCGCACACCCTGGTGGTCGATGAGCCACCGACTCTCGGCGGAGACGATACGGCCGCCAATCCGGTGGAGGTGTATCTGGCCGCACTGCTGTCGTGCCAGGTGGTGACCTACCGGTTCTGGGCCCAGCGGCTCGGCATCACCGTCGACGAGCTGTCCTTGACGGCCGAGGGCGATCTGGATGTGCGCGGCTTCTTCGGCCTGGACGATTCGGTGCGCCCGGGTTTCCAGCAGGTCCGGGTGCGGGTACGGGTGCGCGGTCCGGAGACCGATGAGCGTTACGCCGAACTCCAGCAGGCGGTGGAGGCGCACTGCCCGGTGCTGGATCTGACCACCGGTGTCACCCCGGTGCATGCGACGTTGGAGATCACTCGCTGAGCGTTCAGCGCCGTTCCAGTGGCGAATTCGGGTCGAGCACCACGCCGACGGTCCGCAGGTGGTGGTCGATCAGCAGCCAGGCCTGGGCGGTGAGCAGCTCCACCAACTCCTCGCGCGAGGTGTCGCGGTAGGACAACCACCACTGCACCGTGGCATCGATGAGGCCGAGCAGCGCGACGACCAAGCGGTCCGCGGCCACGGGATCGGCGTCGAACCGGGGGATGTAGCGGACCGCCGCCGCGGAGATCTCGGCGGCGAACGCACTGCCGCCGATGCGCGGCATGTCCTTGCCCCGGTAGTAGTTGCGCCCCAGCAGGAACCGATACAGGTTCGGATGTTCGCCCGCCCAGCCGACATGCGCGACGATCGGGGCGCGGATGGCGTCGAGCGGAGTGCCGTCGACCACGAGCGCCCCGCGGATCCGCTCGGTGATCTCCAGGTGTGCGCGCTTGGCCACCGCCCAATCCAGCTCCGCCTTGCTGGCGAAATGACGATAGAAGTGGGTGCGGTTGAGGCCGGCGCGGTCGGCGATCTGCCCGGTCAGCGCGTCGGGGCCGTGTTCGGCGATCGCGGCGATGGCGGCGTCGACGATCGCGGCGCGCCGTTCGTCGCGCGCTGCGGAAACCGAACCCGAACGGCGGGTCTCGGCGGTGTCGGTCCATCGCTGTCGTTCCACGTCGCGCCACGCTATCGCAGGTCGGGTCCGTGGCGACGAAGGTGGGGCTTGTCACACCGGCCAGTGTGGGACACACTGTACCCGTTATTCCCGGTAACGAATACCGTCCCCGGGGCCGCTCAACGGGAGGACACACCCGATGACCACCTACCGGTCGTGTTGGATGAACGAGGACCTCGATGCGCTGCGCGAGCTCGCGCGGGCCTTCTTCGAGAAGGAAGTCGCGCCCAACGTCGACAAGTACATCGAGCAGCACCACGTCGACCGCGACCTGTGGAACAAGGCCGGTGAACTGGGACTGCTGTGCCTGTCGATCCCGGAGGAATACGGCGGTGGCGGCGGCACCTTCGCGCACGAGGCCGTGCTGATCGAGGAACAGGCCCGCGTGGTGGACACCGCCTGGGGCCAGAGCCTGCACAACGGCATCGTCGCGCACTACCTGCTGGCCTACGGCACCGAGGAACAGAAGCAGCAGTGGCTGCCGAAGATGGCCAGCGGTGAGGTCGTCGGCGCAATCGCGATGACCGAGCCGGGCACCGGATCGGACCTGCAGAATGTCAAGACCAAGGCCATCCGCGATGGCGACGAGTACATCGTCAACGGGTCGAAGACCTTCATCACCAACGGCGCGCAGGCCGACCTGATCATCGTGGTGGTCAAGACCGACACCAGCCAGGGCGCCTCCGGCATCAGCCTGGTGCTGGTCGAGGCCGACCGGCCCGGTTTCCGGCGTGGGCGGGTGCTGGACAAGATCGGCCAGAAGGGTCAGGACACCTCCGAGCTGTTCTTCGAGGACGTGCGCATCCCGGTGAGCAATCTGCTCGGCTCACAGGAAGGCCAGGGCTTCATCCAGCTGATGCAGCAGCTGCCACAGGAACGGCTCATCATCGCCGTCGGCTCGGTGGCGGGCATGGAGGTCGCGCTCGAGCACACCCTGCGCTACACCAAAGCGCGCGAGGCGTTCGGCCGCCCGGTGTTCGGTTTCCAGAACACCAAGTTCAAGCTGGCCGAGGTCGCCACCGAAGCCAAGATCGCCCGGGTGTTCACCGACGACTGCATCGCCAAGCACATCGCAGGCGAGCTCGACATCCCGACGGTCGCGATGGCCAAGTGGTGGACCACCGAGCGCGCGATGTCGGTGGCCAGCGAATGCCTGCAGCTGCACGGCGGCTACGGCTACATGACCGAATACCCGATCTCGCGCATGTGGGTCGACAACCGCGTGCAGATGATCTACGCGGGCACCAACGAGATCATGAAGGAAATCATCGCCCGCTCCCTCTGAGCGCCGATGATCATCGGTGGGGCCGCGCCGGCGCCCCACCGCCTTCGGCTCGCCACCGCGAACACCGGAAGCGATCGAGCCGTACTCCGCGCGTCGTCTTGCTCTCGGCCGCGGGCGCGGGCTCTGATGGGGCCGGAACCGAGCGAGGAGCCCGCGATGACCGACGATCCCCAGCATCCGTCCTGGGCCCGCGTCCTCGACGCGATGGTGCGCGAAGCCGGCACCGAGCCACCGATCCACGGAGTCATCGCCAGCGCGGACCCCGCACCCGGCGGCGCCGGATGGGTGAGCTTCGCCGGACAGCAGAGGCCGACGTTCGTCGGCGCGACCGGCCCGGATCGCACCCTCTGGCGGGTCTGGCGCCATGGTGCGCGCATTCGCGTCGAGAACCAGGACGGACACCCGCTGGTCCTCAGCGATGGGGTGCGCTCGTGGCGGTTCGACACTCCGGGCGAACCGCCGCTCGAGGATGACGCGTCGGCGGTCCGGTTCATCGGCAGCGCCGTGCGGCTGGTGGTACGGCGCAGCGCAAACGATTTCGTGGGCGACGATTTCACCCGCCCGACCGGCCCCATCACCACGACCGTCTTCCTCGGCCGTCCGGCCTGGGCGGTGGAACTCGGCCCGCCACCGCACAAACCGTTCCCGATACAGCTGGTGGTCGATCAGGAAACCGGACTCGTGCTGCAACAGCGCAATGACGACGCCGGGCTGGTCAGTGACGAATGGATCGAGCTGAGCGTTGGTGCGCCGATCGACGATGACGTGTTCAGCTGGCCCGGACCGGTACGCACGCGGGCCGATGAACAGCGCCGGATGCGGGAGCGCGCCCTGGAACGGCAGCGACAGCACCGAGAGTGGTTCGCCCGTACCGTCACCCCGGAGCCACTCTCGATTCAGGTAGATGTGCCGCTCGATATCGAGACCGTTCACGAATTCGACGAAGCGACCGGTGCGTTCACCGCTTCGCTCGGCCGTCCGCCGTTCTGGTCGATGCTCGCGCGGCGTCCGCGTTCGGCCGAACCGTGGGAGCTGGGCTGGGCCGGCAGCGTGCACCGATGGTCGACCGCGGAATTCGACTGGGCGTTGCGGGTGGACGGCGCCGAACCCACCGCACAGTCACTGGCGCGGCTGCGGGAGTTGCTCGGCGGCTAACCGCCGTGCGGCGGCAGGGGTGCGGGCGCCTGCTTGTCGGCGATTTCGGTGAGGGCCTGAGCCCAGCCGTCGAGGCGGTCGGCGGCGTGCTGGAGTTCGGCGACGATGCCGTTGAACTGGTAGGCGACAACGGTGCTGTCGGGCACCGCGAGTACGCGACCGGCGGCGGCGACGAGTTGTTCGTATTCGGCGACACCGGATTCCAGCCGCTGCACCGCCGCGCCGACAGTGGCCGTGAGCGAGGCGCCCGCCTGCGGGTTGGTGCGGCCGACGGTGGCCGCGGCGCGTTCCATGGCGACGATGTCGGCGGCCAGCGCGTGCAGGGCGGCCGCGCCGGAGCGAGCGGTATCGAGCAGGTCGTCGAGTTCGTCGGGCGGCAGCCGGCGCGATCGCGCGATCTGGGCACCGAGATCGTGCATGGCCCGCTCGGCTCGGACCAAAGCGACGATCGGGGCCCGCGCCGCCGAACGCACGCCCGGCGCCTTACGCGCGATGAAGGCCGCCTGCGGCAGCGGTTTTCCGCGCAGCCGCAGATAGCGGCGCGCACTGAGCGCGGTGCCCGTCACCAAGGCCACCGCGCCGCCGCCGACGACCACCACGGCCCAGGCGGGGGCCGAAATGATGACCAGCCCAACGGTTCCCACCGTGGTGAGACCAGAAACGGTGCCCAATTGCATGCTGCGCCTGCGGGCCCGGCGGCGCTTGCGTAGTTCGCGTTCACGCGGATCCGCCCAGCGGCGCACGGCCACGAGTGCGTGCTCGCCCACATCGCGCAAGGTGTCGGGCAGGTTGGTCTGCCCGGTTCCGAAGGCCGGTGATCCGAAGATGTTCATGCCGTCGACGCGGCCGCGGGAACCGTTGCGGCTCATGTCAATCCTTCCGCCGACACCACTACGACCGCCCCGCCGGACGGTCGGCGTTCGGGGCGGGTGCGGGCGCCGATCGGTCTACCGGACGCCCGCACGCTCGCCACCATGGTTGTTTCCTCGCCGCTACTGCTGCGCGGTCTGGCCCTTGTTCATCTGCGGCTGCGGCTGCGCCGGATCGGCCTGCGCCTGCGCCGGGTTGATCGCCGGTGCGGCACCGCCGGAGGGCAGCGCATCCCCGCGCATGGAGGCGCGGATCTGCTCGAGCTTGCTGTGCCCGGCCATCTGAATGCTGGCCTGCTGCACTTCGAGCATCCGGCCCTGCACCGAGTTCTGGGCGAGTTCGGCCGAGCCGAGCGCGGTGGCATAGCGGCGTTCGATCTTCTCGCGCACCGCGTCCAGGCTCGGCGTGGAGCCGGGGGCCGAGAGGGTGGAGTCCATCTGCTGCAGCGAGGCGCTGACCTGCTCCTGCATCTTCGCCTGCTCGAGCTGGCTGAGCAGCTTGGTGCGCTCGGCGACCTTCTGCTGCAGCAGCATGGCGTTCTGCTCGACCGCCTTCTTGGCCTGCGCGGCGGCCTGCAACGACTGATCGTGGAGCACCTTCAGGTCTTCCACCGACTGCTCGGCGGTGACCAGCTGCGCGGCGAAGGCCTCGGCCGCGTTGGTGTACTGGATCGCCTTCTCGGTATCGCCCGCGGCGGTCGCCTGATCGGCCAGGGTGACGGCCTGACGGGCGTTCGCGTTGAGCTTCTCGACCTCGTCCAGCTGACGGTTCAGCTTCATCTCCAGCTGGCGCTGGTTGCCGATGACCGACGCGGCCTGCTGCGAGAGGGCCTGATGCTGGCGTTGCGCTTCCTCGATAGCCTGCTGAATCTGGACCTTCGGATCCGCGTGCTCTTCGATCTTGGAATCGAAGAGGGCCATCATGTACTTCCAGGCCTTGACGAACGGATTAGCCATCGATTGATCCCGCCTCCATCTGCTGCGCCGCTGTGCGCGACTCCAGTGCGCGACCGTCACGCACCCGATATGTGCCTATCCTCCACTACGTGGCGCCTGGACCGGGCCAACCCCGCGAGTAGGGTCGGACACGGTCTGCTTCCGCCGCCTATGACGAATCTATCCGCTTTTGCCGGTGGCCCGCAGCGTTGCCACGGCACACCGCCGATTCGGGGCTCACGCGCTCTTCACCAGAACCAGGGTGTCCGAACGCGGCGCGGGGATGACGATCCTGGTGTCGCCGTCGATATGCGGGCGTACCTCGGGGCCGGCCACCGACATCGTGGCGGTGGCGGGTTCGGCGGGTGCGGCCTCGGCTTCCTCCGCGGCGGCCGGGGCCTCGGCCGCGTCAGCGCCCGCCGGCACCGCGACGGCGGGCTCGCGCACGTCGTCCACCCCGGCCATGATCGTGCTCACGTCCCACAGCACTCGCGACAACGGAACATCGAGGGCCTCGCAGATCGCGGCCAGCAGCTCGCTCGAGGCCTCTTTGCGGCCTCGTTCGACCTCCGACAGGTAGCCAAGGCTCACCCGCGCGGATGTGGACACCTCCCGCAGAGTTCGCTGCTGGGCGAGACGCGCACGCCGCAGACTGTCACCGATCGCTTCTCGCAGCAGCGTCATCTCGGTCTCCTCACTCCCTGTTTCCAGGCGTCGGCGCGCATGCGCCGCTTTCTGGCACAACGTCCAGGTGCGTCCGGTTGGTTCCCGAGCGAGAGATCTCGCCGCGAATTCAGTCCGCCGCCGCCGGAGCCCGCACACATCGCAGGAGTTCGGCGAGCGCGGTCCGTGCCGCACCCAGTCTGATGTTCCACCGGTCGCCGGACAGTTTCAACCGCATCACTTCGGTGTGCCCTGGACCGGCCAGTCCGAGGAAGACCGTGCCGACCGGGTATCCGCCCTGCGGGTCCGGCCCGGCGACCCCGGTCAGGCCCACTCCCCAATCGGCGCCGCAGCGGGTGCGGGCGCCGACGGCGAGCTGTTCGGCGGTGCTCGCGGCCACCGGGCCTTCGGTGTCGAGCACCTCGGCGCCGACTCCGGCCAGGCTGTGTTTGAGATCGGTGGCATAGACCACCAGCCCGCCGCGCAGTACCGCGCTGGCACCGGGAATCCCCGCGATGGTGGCGCTGAGCAGGCCTGCGGTCAACGATTCGGCGGTGGCGACGGTCTGGCCGGCCGCGGCCAGGGCGGACACGAGTTCGGCGGCGGGCACCTGCGCGGTGAGCGGATCGCTCATCCGTTGCGGTGACGGGGAGATCCGGCGAACCACACGCGCGCCGCCTGGCCGACGTAATCGAGTCCGGTGGCCACCGTCAGCACCAGCGCCAGCCACATCAGCGCCATCCCGGCGGTGGCGAATCCACCGGCCAGCGGCAGCACCAGCACCGCGATGGCCAGCGACTGCACCAGAGTTTTCAGCTTGCCGCCGCGACCGGCCGGGATGACGCCGCGGCGCACGACCACCAGCCGCAGTAGCGTGATGCCCAGCTCTCGGCCGCAGATGACGATCGTCATCCACCACGCCAGATCGCCCAGCACCGACAGCCCGATCAGCGCGGAACCGATCAGCGCCTTGTCGGCGATGGGGTCGGCGAGTTTGCCGAAGTCGGTGACCAGGCCGTATTTGCGGGCCAGTTGCCCGTCGAAGCGATCGGTGATCGCGGCGAGCCCGAACAGCGCCGCCGCGGTGATCCGCCACCCGGTGTCGTGACCGCCGCCGGCGAACAGCGCGAGCACGAACAGCGGTACCAGCGCGATCCTGGCCATGGTCAGCACGTTCGCGATGTTCAACAGCGGAACGGCGGGCTCGGCGGGCGGTGGCACCAGACCCGGGCGCAGCGGCGCGGGACCGGACCAGCCGCGATCCATTTCCTCGGGTTGCACGCTCATGGCCGCCTCTGGATCCAGTCGCGCTGCCCGGCGCGATGCGTTGAGCGGTACGACTGGGTGTGCGGCACATCTCCAGACTATCGGTAGCGGGGCCGACTACTGTGCACCCCATGACCTCACGGGGACCACTGAGTGGTTCGACCAGCGACGCACCCGCCGCGGTGCCCGCCGATCCCGCAGGCGCGGCGCCGTCCGGCGCGCCCGCCACCGCATCGGCAGGCGCGCATGATCGTGCCCCGACGGTGCGACGTGCCCGAACCTCGGACGTTCCCGCGATCAAAGCCCTGGTTGACGTCTATTCGGGCCGGATCCTGCTGGAAAAGAATCTGGTCAACCTCTACGAGGCCGTGCAGGAATTCTGGGTTGCCGAGCAGGACGGCCGGTTGGTCGGTTGCGGCGCGCTGCATGTGTTGTGGGCCGATCTGGGTGAGGTTCGCACGGTGGCGGTGCACCCGGATGTGAAGGGCCAGGGTGTGGGCAAGCTCATCGTGCGCAGGCTGATCGATGTGGCCAGGGAGCTGGAACTGAGCCGGCTGTTCGTGCTGACCTTCGAGGTGGAGTTCTTCTCCCGGCACGGATTCGTCGAGATCGACGGCACGCCCGTGACCGCCGAGGTGTACGCCGAGATGTGCCGGTCCTACGACACCGGCGTCGCCGAATTCCTCGACCTGAGCTACGTCAAGCCGAACACCCTCGGCAACACCCGGATGCTGCTCACGCTCTGAGCGGCTCCCGCCCACCTTCGACAGAAAGCGATCCGACGTGCCGCTGTTCGCCGTCCACTACACCTACACCGCCGAGACCGTGCCCGGGCGCGACGAGCATCGTCCCGAGCATCGCGGCTGGCTGGCCGATCGGCTGGCCGAAGGCACGCTGCTGACCAGCGGGCCGTATCCGGACGGTTCGGGCGCCCTGCTGGTGTTCCGGGCCGTCGACGAGACCGCGCTGCGCACCCTGCTGGCCGAGGATCCGTTCGCTCGCAAGAACCTGATCACCGAGGTCAGGGTCAATGAATGGCTGCCCATCTTCGGAGCCATGAGCCAGGTATGAGCACCGGTGGTGCCGGCCGGGAAACCGACCGGCACCACCGGGTTGCCACTACTTTGCCGCCTGTTTGGTCTGCTTGGTGCGCAGCAGGCTCGCCACCGTCGCCACCACCAGGATGCCGATGATGACCGACAGCGAGAACGCGGTGGAGATCTCCGGCACCGACACGTGCTCACCGCCGTTGATGAACGGCAGCGTGTTCTCGTGCAGGGCGTGCAGCACCAGCTTCACACCGATGAAGGCCAGGATGGCCGACAGCCCGTAGGACAGGTACACCAGCCGGTCGAGCAGGCCGCCGATCAGGAAGTACAGCTGACGCAGGCCCATCAGCGCGAAGGCGTTCGCCACGAACACGATGTAGGGCTGTTCGGTGAGGCCGTAGATGGCGGGGATGGAGTCAAGCGCGAACAGCAGGTCGGCGAAGCCGATCGCCAGCAGCGCCAGCAGCATCGGGGTGACCGCGCGCCGGCCGTTGATCTTGGTGAGCAGCTTGTCGCCGTCGTATTCGTCGGTGGTCGGCACCAGCTTCTTGGTCAGCGCGACGATGCGACTGTCGCGTTTCTGCTCCTCCTCGACCTCGTGTCCGCTCTCGCGCAGCAGCTTGACCGCGGTGTAGACCAGGAACAGGCCGAACAGGTAGAACACCCAACTGAACGCGCTGATCGCGGCCGCGCCGACGGCGATGAACACACCGCGCATGACCAAGGCCACCACGATGCCGATGAGCAGCACCTTCTGCTGGTAGATCCGTGGCACCGCGAAGGTGGACATGATGATCAAGAACACGAACAGGTTGTCCACCGAGAGCGCCTTCTCGGTGACGAAGCCCGCGTAGTACTCCCCGGCGTAGGTCCCGCCCCACTTCCAGGCGATGAAACCACCGAAGGCCAGTGCGAGGCCGATGTAGACCGCCGACCAGAAGCCGGACTCACGGAAGGTCGGTTCGTGCGGTGTGCGTACGTGGGCGAAGAAGTCGAAGACGAACAAACCGAGGATCACCGCGACGGTGATCCCCCATTCCAGCGCGGTCACCTGCATGGTGCGCTCCGATCGGCAGTAAGACTCATGGCGTCAATCATGCCCGATTTGCCCGTTTCGCTCGGCTTGCGGGCTGGTTGCTCACCATGATTTCACATCCCGCGCAGGTCACCGCGCGCCGTGATGTCCGTCTCGTGCACCGGGGCCGGCGGTGCACCGGCCCACACGCGTCAGGACATCACGTCGGCTACGCAGACCGCAGCGGCCGCGGCCGGCCTCGCCACCGCACGATCGCCGTGCGGCGTCGGGTGCACGTGGCTGCGCTCGTTGTCCTACATCCACCGGAACCGGGCCGAGATGGCGCGCCCGACAGCGCCGGGCCGAAAGCGCCGGTCGACAGTCCGGCGCGCGGACAAAGAAATACTCGCCGCCGAAAAACTCTTTTCTGGAACATAATTCGGGTGCTACCGTTGTAGCCGTCATCGAAACTCCCCCGGTACCAACACGACAGGCGAAAGGCCGGAACCATGAACGTGCAGCGCATTCACGAGCGGCAGATGTGCCGGCTCGGCGTCGCACGCCGGAGCGGCGCATTCGTCCTGCCCGAAGCCATGCCGTACGCGGATGGCCTCGCTCGCGCCCGGAGCAGCCCCTAGCCAGACCTTTTCGGATCCGGCAGGGGTCATTCCACGGCGAAAGCCAGGAATGGCCCTTTTTTCGTGTGCACATCAATGGTGCGCAGAAATTGCGGCAGTATGCCCGAGCGGACGAAAGGGCCTGACTGTAAATCAGGTGCATTACGCCATCGGAGGTTCGAATCCTCCTGCTGCCACATATTCATTGCCGCGTAATTCTTCGCGCTCGTAGCTCAACGGACAGAGCATCTGACTACGACTCAGAGGGCTGGAGGTTCGAATCCTCCCGAGCGCACGCGGGCCGAATGCTGTCCAGCCTTCGGCCCATGGCTCACGCAGGTTGCCGCCGGGCTCTCATAAGGCCCGGTCGCGTGGTTCGACTCCACGGTGAGCTCCGACGGAGGTCACTCCTCGTCCGATCCCGCACGTGCACCGCACGCGGCGGTTCGGCCAGAGCAAACCTTCCGAACCGGGGCACCGATCAGTCCTCGGCCTCCGGCGGCGGCTCGTCCCCACCGCCGCGGATCGACCACAGCAGCCCTTCGAGCTCATCCGGTTTCACCAGCACATCACGCGCCTTGGAACCCTCGCTCGGCCCGACGACGTTGCGGGTCTCCATCAGGTCCATGAGCCGGCCTGCCTTGGCGAATCCGACCCGCAGCTTGCGCTGCAACATCGAGGTGGAACCGAACTGTGAGGTGACCACCAGCTCCACCGCCTGCAAGAACAGGTCCAGATCGTCGCCGATGTCGGGGTCGACGTCCTTCTTCTCCCCCGCCTTGGCCGCGGTGACGCCCTCGGTGTACTCGGGTTCGGCCTGGTTCTTGGTGAATTCGACGACGGCGTGGATCTCCTCATCGCTGATGTAGGCGCCCTGCAAGCGGGTCGGCTTACCCGCGCCCATCGGCAGGAACAGGCCGTCACCCATACCGATCAGCTTCTCCGCGCCCGGCTGGTCCAGGATCACGCGCGAATCGGTGAGCGAGGACGTCGCGAACGCCAGCCGCGAGGGCACATTGGTCTTGATCAGACCCGTCACCACGTCCACCGACGGCCGCTGCGTCGCCAACACCAGGTGAATGCCCGCGGCACGCGCCTTCTGGGTGATCCGCACGATCGCATCCTCGACGTCGCGCGGGGCCGTCATCATCAGGTCGGCCAGCTCGTCCACGATCGCCAAGATGTACGGGTACGGGCGGTAGACCCGTTCGCTGCCCAGCGGCGCGGTGATCGCACCCGACTTCACCTTCTTGTTGAAGTCGTCGATATGGCGCACCTTGTTGGCCTGCATGTCCTGGTAGCGCTGCTCCATCTCCTCCACCAGCCAGGCCAGCGCGGCCGCCGCCTTCTTCGGCTGGGTGATGATGGGCGTGATCAGATGCGGAATGCCCTCGTAGGGCGTCAGTTCCACCATCTTCGGGTCGATCAGGATCATCCTGACCTCCTCCGGGGTGGCCCGCTGCAACAGTGAGACCAGCATCGAGTTCACGAAGCTCGACTTACCGGAGCCGGTGGAACCGGCCACCAGCAGATGCGGCATCTTGGCCAGGTTCGCGGCCAGGAACTCGCCTTCGATGTTCTTGCCGAGCCCGATCACCAGCGGATGGTGATCGTTGCGGGTCGACGGCGCCTTGAGCACATCGGCGAGGCGCACGAGTTCGCGATCGGAGTTGGGCACCTCGATGCCGACGGCCGACTTGCCGGGGATCGGCGCGAGCAGGCGGACGTTCTCGGTGGCGACCGCGTAGGCGATATTGCGGGCGAGGGCGGTGATCTTCTCGACCTTCACACCGGGCCCGAGTTCGACCTCGTACCGGGTGACCGTCGGTCCGCGCACGAAACCGGTGACCGCGGCGTCGATCTTGAATTGCACCAGCACCTCGGTGATCGCCTCGATCATCGATTCGTTGGCGGCGCTGCGCTTCTTGGGCGGTTCCCCGTCGGTGAGCAGGCTCATCGGCGGCAGCGTGTAATCGCCTTCGATGACCCGGTCGGTGACGAACTCCGGTTCCTTCGGCGGCGGCGGAGTCTGGTCGACGACCTTGGCCGGCTTCGGCTTGGCCTTGGGCTTGGGTGGTTCGGCCGGGACGTCGGTGGCGATCGGCTTGGCGTCGCGCAGCGGCGGTTCGCCCAGCGATTCAGTAACGGCGTCGGAGCCGGCGAACTCGTCGGTCGGGTAGTTCTCCTCGGGTGTGCGGCCACGACGACGGGAACCGCCGCGGGTGAGCGGGAAGCCGTCCGCGTCGTAGCCACCGGAGGCGAAGTCGGGGTCGTAATCGTCGTATTCGTCGCCACCGCTCGCGGTGCCGAAGTAGTGCCGGAACAGGGCGGGCACCTCGCGCACGGTGGTGCCGGTGACCAGCAGGACACCGAAGACGATGGCCAGCAACAGGATCGGCACCGACAACCACGCCGTCAGCCCGTCGGTGAGTGGGCCACCGACCACGAACCCGACGAAACCGGCCGCGCGCGACCGGCCGTGCGCGTCGGTCGGGGCGCCCGCGGCGATATGCCAGAGCCCGAGCATCGGCAGCCCCACGAGCAACCCGCCGAGCACCAGCCGGGGCCGGATCTCCGGATGCGGTTCGGTACGCATCAGCACCAGGGCGATGCCGGCGGCGACGAACGGCAGTGCCGCCGAGGCCGACCCCGATACCGCACGGATCACGTCCTCGACGAAGTGTCCGATCGGGCCGCCCGCCGAGAGCCACACCGCGGCCGCGATGACGCCGCTGAGAGCGATCAATGCCAGCGCGATCCCGTCGCGGCGGTGCCCGTGCTCGATCTCCCCCGCCCGGCTCAGCGTGCGGGTGGTGGCTCCGAGCCCGCGCGCCAGCATGGTCCAGCCGCCGCTGATCCCGCGCCCGATGACGGCCAGTGGTGCGGTGTCGGACCGGCGGCGCGCGGGACGTCGCGCGCCCGAGGCGCGAACCCGCCCGGCCGAAGCGCGGCCGCGAGCCGCTGAGGTGCGGCCACGGCCGGCCGAACCGGTGCGAGTCGCCGAACGAGATGGGTTCGTCGCCGAACGATTGGAGGCCGCCGTTGTCCGCCCCCGTGCCGATCCCGCCCGCGCACGTGTCGTAGTGGTGCTGCGGGACTTACCTGCCATGAACTCAGGCTAGCCGTAAACGCACCATCTGGACCATCCGCAACACTGGTATCGCCTGTAACTTGTGCGGATGAGCGGGGCGAATGCCCAGGTGATGGGGTTCATCATGCACCGGACCGCGACATCGGACACGCCGACACACCGTCGTGGCGTGCGGCAGGCAACAGAAAACCCGCCGGACGAGTGCTCGTCCGACGGGTTCGCCGCGAGATTCAGACCCCGATGACCGTCGGCACGATCATCGGACGGCGCCGGTAGGTGTCGGCCACCCAGCGTCCGACCACCCGGCGCACGCCCTGGGCGATGCGATGGGTGTCGGTGATGCCTTCCCCGGCCAGGCGCAGCAGTTCGCTCTCGACCAGCTGCGCGGCCTCCGAGAGCGCCGTCGGATCGTCGGAGAAACCGCGACCGCTGACCTCCGGCGTGCTCACCGCCTTGCCGGTGGTCTCGTCGATCGCGACGGTGATGGCGATGAAACCGCCCTCACCGAGCACCAGGCGGTCCGACAGGGTGGATTCGCCGACGTCGCCGACCGACAGGCCGTCGACGTAGACGTGGCCCACCGGCACCCGGCCCACGATCGAGGCGATGCCGTCGACCAGATCGACCACCACACCGTCCTCGGCCAGCACCACGCGGTCCTCGGGTACCCCTGTGGCCACCGCGAGCGCGGCATTGGCGCGCAGATGCCGCCATTCGCCGTGCACGGGCATCGCATTGGTGGGCCGGACCGCGTTGTACAGGTAGAGCAGCTCACCCGCGGAGGCGTGCCCGGAGACGTGCACCTTCGCGCTCTGCTGGGTGATCACCGAGGCGCCGAGCCTGGCCAGGCCGTTGACGACGGTGAAGACCGAGTTCTCGTTGCCGGGGATCAGCGACGAGGCGAGCACTACCAGGTCGTCGGCGCGGATATTGATCTGGCGGTGGTCACCGCGCGCCATCCGTGACAGCGCCGACAACGGTTCGCCCTGCGAACCGGTCGAGATCAGCACCAGCTTGTCGCTGGGCAGGGTGGCGGCCTGATCCAAGTCGACGACGATCCCGTCGGGCACCGTCAGATAGCCCAGATCCTGGGCGATCTGCATATTGCGGACCATGGACCGGCCGACGAAACAGATGCGGCGCCCGTACTTCTGAGCGACGTCGACCACCTGCTGGATCCGGTGCACATGACTGGCGAAGGAGGCGACGATCACCCGGCCCTTGGCCTTACCGATCACCGTGTCGAGGACGCCGCCGATCTCACGTTCGGGGGTGACGAAGCCGGGCACCTCGGCGTTGGTGGAATCCACCAGGAACAGGTCGACGCCTTCGTCGCCGAGGCGGGAGAATCCGGCCAGGTCGGTGAGCCTGCCGTCCAGCGGCAGCTGGTCGAGCTTGATGTCGCCGGTGTGCAGGGCGACGCCGGCCGGGGTGCGGATGGCGACGGCGAGCGCATCCGGAATCGAATGGTTGACCGCGAAGTACTCGCAGCCGAACGGGCCGTGCGTGGTGTGCTGGCCTTCGGTGACCTCCACCAGCTTCGGATGCTGGCGGTGCTCACGGCATTTCGCGGCGACCAGCGCCAGGGTGAACTTCGATCCGATGACCGGGATGTCGGGCCGCAACCGCAGCAGGAACGGCACGGCGCCGATGTGGTCCTCATGGCCGTGGGTGAGCACGACCGCGACCACGTCGTCCATCCGGTCCTCGATCGGACGGAAGTCCGGCAGGATCAGGTCGACGCCGGGCTGTTGATCTTCCGGGAACAGCACGCCGCAGTCGACGATGAGCAGCTTGCCGCCGTACTCGAAAACGGTCATGTTGCGGCCGATTTCGCCGATGCCGCCGAGGGCGAAGACCCGCAGGCCGTTACTCGGCGCCTTCGGCGGCGTGCCGAGGCGATCCTGCGGAGCGACCGCGGCCCGTGGATCCGGCTGCGGCGCGGACTGATCGCCGCGGCCACGCCCACCCTGCCGGGACCGGCCCTGCTTACGCGGACGGTCCTGTCCGGTACGAGATTCGGTGGTCTTCGCGGGCGCCGCGGCCTTTTCCGGCGCGGCTTTTTCCGGTGCGGGCCGCTCGGGCGCGGTCTGCTGCACGGGCGCGGCCGGAGCCTCGGCCTCGCTCGGCGCGGGAGGCGTTGTGTCAGCGGGCTTTTCCGGTGCGGCGGGCGGCTGCGGCGGACGCGGCGCGGCCGGGCCGGCGCCGCGGCTGGCGGAACGGCGGGGACGACGGCCTAGCGGGGCCGTCATCCCAGCACTCCGGCCGCGCGCAGATCGGCGCTGAGCAGGTCGAGCTGATCTGGACCGGGCATGAGCTGCGGCAATCGCGGCTCGCCGACGTCGATGCCGAGCAGACGCAGGCCCGCCTTCGACATGGCCACCCCGCCCAGCCGCGCCATCGCGGCGTTCAACGGGACCAGGCCTGCGTTGATTTCGCGGGCGCGGACCACGTCACCGGCGGTGTAGGCGTCGACCAGTTCGCGCAGCCGCTCCGGCACCAGATGGCCGATGACGCTGATGAATCCGGTCGCGCCGATCGACAGCCACGGCAGGTTCAGCGTGTCGTCGCCGGAGTAGAAGGCCAGGCCGGTGGTGGCGATGAGTTCGGCCCCGGCATTGAGATCGCCCTTGGCGTCCTTGACCGCGACGATGCGCGGGTGCTCGGCCAGGCGTCGGATGGTGTCGGAGGCGATCGGCACGATCGAGCGCGGCGGAATGTCGTAGAGGGTCACCGGAAGATCGGTGGCATCGGCGACCGCGGTGAAGTGTGCGATCAGGCCCTCTTGAGTGGGCCGCGAGTAGTACGGCGTCACGACCAGCAAACCGTGGGCACCCGCCCGCTGCGCGTTGCGCGCCAGCTCCACCGAATGCGCGGTGTCGTAGGTGCCGGCGCCGGCGATCACGGTGGCGCGCGAGCCGACGGCGTCGACGACCGCACGCAGCAGATCGGCCTTCTCCGACTCGGTGGTCGTCGGCGATTCACCGGTGGTGCCGGAGATCGCGAGCAGGTCGACACCCCGGTCGACCAGGCGGGCCGCCAGCGCGACGCCGGTATCGACGTCGAGCTTGCCCTCGGCACTGAAGGGGGTCACCATCGCGACGCCGACCGTGCCGGAGGCACGCAGCCGACTCGAATCGCCGGCGCTGCCGGGCCCTGGGTGGTTACGCATGCTGCCGCCTCCGGGCCTGCGCCTCGCACCGCGGTGTCGGCGTCGATTCACCGTTCGTCATGGTCAGAAAGGCTACCCGGTCCGGGATGCACCCTCGACACCCTCGTCGCCGTTCGGAGACGCCGGGCACATGATACCCGTCTCATAGCGTCGCGGTGACGCCAAATCGTTGCTTGAACGACATCACCTTTGGCGTCACACTGATGTCATGGATCTGGACACATACACCGCCCGACTCCGCGCCGATCTGATCGCAGCGGCAGCTCTCGGCGACGAGAAAACCCAGGCCACGGCCGCCGCCCTGGCCGCGGCCGTGGAGAGTTCGACGCGGCTGGTGCTGTTGTCGGCGCTGTCCGATATGGCCGCCGAGGTCAGCGCAGCGCTCGGTGACCGCACCGTGCATGTCTCGATGGACGGCACGAACGTCACGGCCGATGTCCGCAACAATTCGGCCACCGACTCCGAGCACCCCACTTTCGAGGAGATGACCGGCGATATCAGCCGGGTCACCCTGCGTCTGGTGGAACAGCTGAAGTCGCGTGCCGAGGAGGCCGCGGCACAGAGTGGGCAATCGCTGAACTCGTGGATGTCCGGTGTGGTGTCGGGGGCGTTGCGCGATCAGATGCGCGGCTACGGCGGATACGGCGGCCCGAAACGGAGCACCGGCGGCCCGACCCCGCACGCGGGCGGTTCGCGCGACACCGGCGACTCGGCCCGCGACAGCGGTGGCGCCTCGCCCGGCACCGGCGATACCCGTTCCAGCGAGGACTGAGGCCCTCGGTTCAGCTCGCCGCGCGTAGCAGCGGCGCCAGATCCCCGCGCTCGCCGATGACGACATCGTCGAGCTCGAGCCAGTCGGCCATCTCCCGCAGCGCCGCCGACAGCGCCTGCGCCGTGTGCGCATCGCACCGGCCGGGTTCGGCGAACGCGCCGGGCACCAGCAGACGCCCGGCAGCACGTTCGGCACGCAGGTCGACGCGGCCGACCAACTCACCGTCCAGCAGGAACGGGAACACGTAATACCCGTGCACCCGTTTGGGTTCCGGGGTGTATATCTCGAGCCGGTAGTGGAAGCCGAAGACGCGTTCGGTGCGGGCCCGGAAGAAGATGAGCGGATCGAAGGGGCACAGGAGGGCGGCGCCGCTGATCCGGCGCGGCGTGGTGGCACCGGCTCGCAGGTAGGCAGGGGCGCCCCAGTCGGCGATCTCGATCGGGATCAGCTCGCCGGCGTCCACGAGGTCAGCGATGGCCGGTTTGGTCTGGGCGCCGGCCAGCCGGTAGTAATCGCGCAGGTCGGGCTCGGTGGCGACGCCGAGTGCGGTGGCCGCGCGCAGCACCAGTTCCCGGATGGCCTCCGCTTCGCCGACCGTTCGCTCGAACACCGCGGCGGGCAGCACCCGCTCGGCGAGGTCGTAGTGGCGGGTGAAGCCCACCCGCCGGCCCACCGAGAGCTCACCGGCGGCGAAGAGTTGCTCGCAGATCATCTTGGTGTCGCTGAGGTTCCACCACGATCCCGGCGGGCGCGGTTTGTCCAGCTCCAGATGGCGTTCCACCTCGCCGGCACTGGCGGCGCCGACCTCGGCGATGACGTCGAGGATGTCTTTGCCGAGCGTGGGGTTGCGTTCGAGAACGGCACGCGCACCGCCCCAGCGTCCATGTCGGTAGCGCTGCATGCGCCAGCGCATCAGCGGCCAGTCCTCGACCGGGATCAGCGCCGCCTCGTGCGCCCAGTACTCGACCAGCGTGCGTGGGCGGCGGGTGTCGGTATGCCAGGCCGCCTCGTCCAGCAGCCCGCGGTCATAGACGCCGATTCGGCTGAACACCGGTGCGTAATGCGCCCGGACCACTGCCGAGACCGAATCCACTTGCAGCAGTTGGGTTCTGCCGAGCACACCGGAAACGGTGCGTCGGGTCGCCTTGGCCGGCCTTGGTCTACCGAAGCCCTGCGCCGCCAGCGCCGTCCGCCGCGCCGCCGCCGCACTCATCGTCCGCATACCCGCACCCTGCCATGCGGGTACGACACATTCCTGCCGGGGCAGCTCAGGTGGTGACCGTGACCTGCCCGGCCAGATCGATCTCGGTGCGGCGGTCCTGCTCGGGCGCGTTCGCCAGCACCGTCGCCAGAATGCGGCGACCGGTCGGCAGGATTCGCACGGTCACCGAGCCCGCGTTGGCCGCGTCCAGCTCACGGATGGCCGCCTCGATCACGCGACGACGCACCGAGCGCGGCACTCCGTCGAATCCGCCGTCATCGAGCAGCACCACCTCCACTCCGCGTGCGCGAGCACCACGGGCGGCGCTGTTGAGTTCGTCGGTGGCCAGCTGGGGCGCCCGCAGCCCGTCGCGCAGTTCGGCTTCCAGCAGCCGGCATTGTTCGCGCTCGTACGGGGTGAGTTCGACACCGTCGGCGATGCGTTCCAGGATCGGGCGCGCCACCTTGTCCAGCCGGGCCAGCTGACGATCGCGCTCACCGTTCTCGGCGGCCATCGTGGCTTCGGCGGCCGCGCGCATGGTGGCCTCCTCGCGCAGCAGCCGCAGCGACCGCTGGGTGGGCCGCATGATCAACGCACACACCGACACGCCCGCTACGGTGGCGACCGGCACGATCGAGCCGACGATCACCCCGGCCGAGAGCCCTGCCACCGCACCCACCACCGCCACCACGACGGCCACTCCGGCGACGCCGAGCCAGGCCACGCCCATCCGCCCGCGCAGCACCAGCACGGCGAGCACATACGACGACGCGAAAGCCGTCCACACCTGACTCGACGCGTACTCCTGCACGTCGAAGGTGGTCAACGCGGTGGCCAGCGGTCCGGCGATCACGATGTAGGCGGTCGCCGGCCAGGGCAGCGGCTCGTGCGGCGCCATCAGCACCACGACGCCCGCCACCACCAGCAACACCAACGCTGCCGTGGCGGGCACGGGCGAGGCCTCGCTGAAGTTGCGGACCATGTACAGCACGATGGTCAGCTCCAGGATGGCAAGGAACAGCCAGCCCGCGGCACCGCGCAGGCCGAGCAGATCGCGCAGTCCGAAATCCGCGCTCGTCTCAGCCATCGCCACCCCAGACCAAGGTCACCGTCGTCCCCTCGCCCGGCTGCGATTCCACGAACGCGGCGCCACCGGCCAGCTGACGCATCCGGCCGAGAATGCTCACCGAGATGCCGAGCCGGTCAACCGGCACCACATTCTGATCGAATCCGGCGCCGTCATCGCGCATTTCGGTGCGGATACCGCCGGCGCTGACCGTCACGGTGACGCTGCGGCGCACCTCGCGGCCCGGCACCGTGGCATGACGCAGGCTGTTGCGCGCGGCCTCGGCCAGGGCGGCGGCGATCGTGCTCGCCGCGGTCACCGGCAGGCGTAGATCGTCGAATCCGGCGGTGCGGCGGGCGGTGAATTCGATGCCCGGATTCACCTCGTGCACTGCCGAACGCAGGAAACCGATCGCCGACTGCGCGTCCAGATGGTCCGGATCGGTGCTGCCCGCGCGCGATTCGTCGAGCTGTTCCAGGGTGCGCTCGGCCTGACGACGCAGCACCGGCGATTCCGTGCCGCCGCGGGAGGCGTCCAGCAGGGTGGACAGCACCGCGTCGTGGATGAGGGCGGCGAACCGGGCACGTTCCCGGTCGCGCGCGGCGGCGCCGGCGACGGCGGCGGCCCGGCGGCCTGCCACCTCCGATTCCCGGTCGACCCGGATGCCCGCCTCCCTGGCGTAGACCACACACCACAGGAACAGCGCGCACAATCCGGCCGCCCGCGCGAAATCGCCCGCCGTGGTCAACGCCGAGACATCGGGCACCACGAACAGATTGACCACGGCCGACAGCGCCGAACCGACGAACAGGTAACCGATCGCGGGCCCGGTGGGCCATGCCAGGGCCGCCGCGAGCACGCCGAGCGCGAGCACGCGATACACCCACACCGAGCCCACGGCCTCGGTGGGCTGGGAGTAGGCGAGCATGATCACCACCATCGCGGCCAGGAAACTGACCGCCGCCGCACCGCTGACGAGCCGGATGGTCCGCGGCGGCGCCCCGATGGACACGAAGGCGAGCACCGGAAACATGCCGAAGGCCAGCAGCACCGCGGTGATCGTCCAGCCGGGGGCGATATCGCGGCTCTGGTCGGCGATCTCGGGCAGTTCGACCAGGGCGGCGATCACTCCGGCCAGCCCCACGACCAAACCGAACCGGCGCAGGATGCGTTCGGAGGCGCCGTCGGCGGCTCGGTCTCGCGACACCGCTGCCAGACCGCGCCACCAGCGGGTCGCGCGAACTCGGTCGAGCGGGGTGGGCGCGGTCGGGGCGGTGTCCAGCAAGCTGGACGCGGTCACGGGCGCGGATGCCGCTCGGGGACCGGCAGCCATCCGTCCTCCACCGCGCGCTTGTACAGGTCGGTCTTGGTGGGCGCGGGCCGGCCCGCGTCGGCGTACTTCTGCCGGATCCGGCCCAGATAGTCGTTGACGGTCTGTTCCGACAGGCCGGTGAGCCGAGCCACCCGCGACGCCTTCTCCCCCGACGCGTAGAGGGTGAGCACCTCTTCCTGACGCGGGCTCAAACCGACACTCGACAACTGCGGATCACCATCGATGGCGGCGGCCCAGTCGGTGGTGACGACCTGCTCGCCGGAGGCCGCCCGGCGCACCGCGGCCACGACGGTGGGCACATCCTCGGATTTGCGCACCACGCCGAGCACACCCGCACGCGCCGCAGAACGCACCAGGAAGGCGTTGTCGGCGCCGGTGAACACCAGCACCTCCATGCCGCGCTCACGCAGCGCACGCACATTGTCTTCGGGCGTGGACCCGTCGGCCAGCCGCAGATCCAGCACCACCAGATCCACCGGATCGGCTACGGCAGGATCGGCGAGCAGTTCCGCGACGGTCCCAGCCGTCGCCACCAGGTCGAGATCGGGATGCGGGGCGAGCATCGCCGCCAAGCCGATCGCGACCGATTCATGGTCTTCGACCAGCCCTATCCGGCGTGGAGTGCTTTCGACCCCTTCGGCCCACGTCACCTCGACAACTCCCATCCCGAGCAACCCGGTCCACCGCGGACCGCACAATTGGTTCTTCAGCAGTATGCCCGCCGAAGCCGTGCGTGGTCAGCCACCAATATTCGGGGGCGCGTCAGGGGGCCAGGCCCGCCGCGACCGTCGCGCCGAGTTCCCAGCAGGCTTCCAGGTTCTCCTTACTCGGCTTGCCCGAGACCACCAGGTAGTCCGCGGCTTTCACCCACCCGAGCCCGGTGGTGATCGAGGTGACGCCCTTTTCCGCGCCCTCGGTGCCCTCGTTGCCATGGAAATACGCACCGAACGGCCGCCCGCGGGTCGAATCGAGGCACGGGTAGTAGATGACATCGAAGGCGTGTTTGAGGGCGCCGCTCATGTACCCGAGGTTGGCGGGCGTGCCCAGCAGATAGCCGTCGGCGTCGAGCACGTCGGACGGTGTGACAGCGAGGGCTGCGCGGCGCACCACCTCCACGCCTTCGATCTCCGGATCCGTCGCGCCGGAGACCACGGCCTCGAACATCGCCTGCATGAACGGCGACGGGGTGTGATGGATGATCAACAGTCGCGCCACGACGACGAGGGTATCCCGGGGTCTATCCGCGCTGCGCGCGTTCGTGACGTTCCAACTCCACCGCACGCCGCATGGTGGCCCTGGCGCGGCCGCGGTCGCCGGCGTAGTCGTAGGCGCGGGCCAGCCGGTAGGAGACCCGCCAGTTGTCGGGGTCGGCTTCCCATTCCTGCTTGACCTTCAGGAACAGCTCATCCGCTGCGGCGCGTTCGATGCGGCCGGACGGCCGGCGCGGCAGCTGCGACACATCCAGTTCGAGGCCTTCGTCGTGGATGCGCCGGGCCAGGTGCTGGTGCGCGAGCGCGGCACGCACGGTGGCGTAGACGATCCAGACGCCGAGCAGCGGCAGGATCAGTACGCCGATGCCGATGGCGATGGCGGCGCCGTCACCGGAACCGATCAGGCTGAACGCGATCTTGCCGAGCAACAGGAAGTAGAAGACCAGCACCAGGACGAGCGCCGCCACCATGGCGACGATCTTGATCACGTCCCGGCTCGGCCCGGCCTCGGCGGGCTCCGGTGCGCTCACAGGTCGAGCAGCGGATCGAGCCCGACGGTGAGTCCTGGGCGGTCGGCGATGCGGCGCACCCCGAGCAGCACACCGGGCGCGAAGGAGGACCGGTCGATCGAGTCGTGCCGGATGGTCAACGTTTCGCCCTGGGTGCCGAACAGCACCTCCTGGTGCGCGACGAGTCCGGCCAGGCGCACCGAATGCACCCGCACGCCGTCGACGTCGGCGCCGCGCGCACCGTCGAGCTCGGTGCTGGTGGCGTCGGGGCTGCGGCCGACGCCGGCCTTCTCCCGTGCCTCGGCGATCAGCCCGGCGGTGCGGTAGGCGGTGCCCGACGGCGCGTCGGCCTTGTTCGGGTGATGCAGCTCGATGACCTCGACGGATTCGAAGAACCGCGCCGCCTGCTCGGCGAAGCGCATCGACAGCACCGCACCGATGGCGAAATTCGGCGCGATCAGCACGCCGACGTGCGGCTTGCCCGCCAGCCAGCCGCGCACCTCGTCGAGGCGGGCGGCGTCGAAGCCGGTGGTGCCGACCACGGCGTGGATGCCGTGCTCGACCAGGAACTGCAGATTGCCCATGACCACATCGGGATGGGTGAAGTCGACCACGACCTGGGTGCCGGTCTCCAGGAATTTCTCCAGCGGATCATCCTTGTCGACGCCCGCGACCAGCTCCAGATCGGCGGCGGCCTCGACCGCCGCGCAGATCGCCTGTCCGACCTTGCCCTGCGCGCCGAGCACACCCACCCGAATCGGTGCGGTCACGATTGGTCTCCCTACTTCTCGTCCGGCTGTTTCCGCCGAGCCTAACGTTCCGGCGCGGTGCGGTCGGCGCCCGCACCTGCGGGCCCGGTCACAGTCGCCGGATGGCGCGGTGCCGCAACCGAAATCGGGACTTGGCAGCGCCGCGGATCAGACGTTAATGTGTTCTCTCGTGACGGTGCTCCCGTTGGCCGCCTTGTACCGAGCCCGGGGTCGGGACCGTCACTACTCGAGGAGAAATTCCCCTGCCAGTACAGTTCAATCACACCATTGTCGGATGTAAGGACAATCGGGTGTCCGCCGAATTCTGGGCGGACATTCTGGGTGTGGACATCGGCACCGAATGGGGCCCGTTCATTCCGGTCACCACCGGTAACGGCGTCACCTTCGATTTCGCGAATGTCCCACCGCACATCACCGAAATCCAGCCCCAGCATTACGCGTTCCTGGTGTCGGAAGCCGAATTCGACGCGGCCTACGACAAGATCCAGCGCTACCGGCTGGAGTACTGGGCCGATCCGCACCAGCGCCGTCCGGGCGAGATCAACCACAACGATGGTGGCCGAGGCATCTACTTCCTCGACCCGAGTGGGCACTTCATGGAGCTGATCACCGTCCCGTACGGAGGCTGGCCGCAGTAGCGAGCGGGGCCGGGTGCCACCACACCCGGCCTCTGCGCATTTTCACCCGCGCAGCGACTCGCGGCGGCGGCTCCCGTCGTCGAGCACCGCCGCCTGTGCAGAAATGGATACCGAATGGGCACCGATATCGAAGCCGCCGTCCGAGAACTACACGACGACCTCGCCGCCTGGCTGGGTTCGGAAGCGCCCGACTCGGTATTCGATCGATTCGCCGCGGCACAGCACGAATCGTTTTCGATGGTGACCACGGCCGGCGATATCCTTCGGCGAACCGAACTCCTGAACGGCCTTCGCGCCGCCCGCAATACCAGTCCGGGCCTACGTATCGATATCAGCGAATTCGAAGAGCTCGCCGAGGAATTCGACATTGTGGTGGTGCGATTCCTGGAATCACACCACCATGCCGGAGCGATTTCGCGCCGTCGAGTGACCGCGGTGGTGACACGAGCGGGCACCGAGCCGGCCGTGCAGTGGCTGACGGTCCACGAAACCGCGTTCGCCGCCCGCTGATCGACGGCGAGCGCGCCCCGCGATTCAGGCTGCGGCCTCCGCCTCGGCCCGCCCACGGCGCAGCCCCAGACCCGCCGCGATCAGGCAGGCCAGCGCCACCGCACCGACGAACCATGGGAAGACCGTGCTCAAACCCCAGGTCGTCGCGGCCCAGCCGGCGACGACGGTGGGCAATGCCATCGCCGAATAGGCCAGCAGGTAATAGGCCGACATGGTCTCGCCGCGCTTGTGCTGCGGCACGACGTTGGACAGGTGGCGCAGCGAGCCACCGAAACCGAGCCCGAAGGTGGCGCCGAGCGCCAGCCCGATCCCGATCACGGCCACCCAGTTGTGGGTGCCGAGTGCGGGCACGGTCAGCAGCAGCGCGATCGCCATCCCGATATCGCCGATGATGGCCGCCGCCCGGGCGGGCACGCCGGTGGCGAACAACTGCGCCAGCGCCGCCGACAGTGCGGTCGAGGCGACGACCAGCCCACCGAAGACGAGATTGTGGATGCCGGTCTTCTCCGCGGCCAGTGACGGGTACAGCGACAGCAGCACACCGAGCACGGACCAGGCCGCCATCACCCCGATGGCGGAGAACCAGAAATCACCGCGAATCTCCTGTGGCACGGCGGGCTTGGCGATCCGGATCCGGCCGGCGACCCGCGCGACATGCGGTTCGCGCAATGCCAGCACGCCGACGCCGATGATCAAGCAGATCACGCTGATCACCACATACGGCGTGCGCAGCGGATTCGGCGCGTACTGCGCGAGCAACGCCGAACCGAGGATCGCCACCGCCATCCCGACATTGAAGGCGACGCCGGTGAGCTGACCCGACCGCGCGCCGCGATGCGGACGCAGATCCAGCAGCGCCGCCGCACCCGCCACCACCGTCGCACCGACGGCGAAACCGTGCAGCGCCCGCGCCAGCAACAGCATCGGCACCGTATCGGCCAGCACGAACACGATCAGCCCGACGATCATCGTGGCGAACGCACCGAGCAGCACGGGTTTGCGCCCCACCACATCGGAGATCCGGCCGGAAACCAGCACCGCGCCGAGCGCCGCGACCGCGTAGACGGCGAACACGATGGTGGTGGTGAGCGGCGACAGGTGCCATTCCCGCTCGTAGATGCCGTACAGGGGGGCCGGTACCCCGGAGACCCCGAGCGCGACGCCACTGGCGGCCAGCACCAGAGCGTATGCCCACGACTGCGTGGCCCGCTCCTGGACGGGCACTGCCGTTGTCGCTGCCATCGAAACCCCGATCAGGTAAGTTTGATAATGATCGAACCGAATCGACGATAACGCACGGTATGACGATCATCAAACCCCCCAGTGAGGTAGATCATGACGGACACCACAGCGGTCACCGGCACCGAGGTCCACCCCGTGGCCGCGCTTCCCGTTGTGCTCGGCGCGCTCCAGGATCCGGTGCGCCTCGAGATGGTGCGCCGGCTCAGCAATGCGGGCACCGCGGTGCGCTGCGGCGCGCTCTACGACGTGATCAACAAGTCCACCGCCACCCACCATTTCAAGATCCTGCGCGAGGCGGGCGTCATCGAACGGCTGGTGATCGACGGCCAGACCTGCCAGCGGTTGCGCACCGACGCCCTCGACGAGGCGCTGCCCGGGTTGCTGGCCTCGGTGGTCGAGGCCGCCAACCGGGCTCAGGGCGACTGAGAATCCACTCACGGGACCCGGCCGCACCGACGCCCTCCGGACGTCGGACGCCCGGCGGGGCCGACACCCGCGCGATCAGCCCTCGACGAGCCGCCGCACCGCCGCAGGCAGGTCGCGCGTGCGCCGGTACGGCCCGGCCACCGACGCACCGAACGGCCGCGCCAGCAGGGTGCGCGCGATATCACTGACCTCCTCGGTGGTGACCGCGTCGATGCGGGCCAGTGTCTCGGAGACGCTGCGGTGGTTGCCGTAGCTGAGTTCGCTGCGGCCGATGCGGTTCATCCGCGACGAGGAATCCTCGAGCCCGAGCACCAGTCCACCGCGCAGGGACCCCTTGGCGCGGGCGCATTCGGCGTCGGTGATGCCGTCCGCGGCGACCTCTTCCAGCACGCCACGAGCCAGGGCCGCGACCTCGGCCAGGTTCTCCGGCTGACACCCGATGTACACCGAGAAGGCGCCGGTGTCGGCGAAGGTGTCCACGCTCGAATACACCGAATACGCCAGGCCGCGTTCTTCCCGGATACGCTGGAACAGCCGCGAACTCAGTCCGCCGCCGATCACGGTGTTGAGCACCGACAGCGGCCAGCGGCGTTCGCCTTCATGCCTGCCGAAGGCACGCACCCCGAACACCAGATGCGACTGTTCGCTGTCGCGGTGGCTCCAGTGCAGTTGCGGCGCCGTCCGCATCCGGAACCGGCCCTCACGCCGCGGCATCGGCTCGGCGGTGGGATCGAGCCGGTCGGCGAAGGCGCGATGCACCAACTCCACAGTGTGCTCGTGCTCCACATTGCCTGCCACCGCGACCACCATCCGGTCCGGCCGGTAGCGGCGCTGATGGAACGAGCGCAGCTGAGTGGCACGCATACCCTCGATCGACTCCACCGAGCCGATCACCGGGCGCCCGATCGGATGATCACCGAACAGCGCTGTCAGGAACGCGTCGCCGACGAGATCTTCCGGGTCGTCATCGCGCATGGCGATCTCTTCGAGCACCACCTGCCGCTCGATGTCCACATCTTCGGACCGGCACAGCCCGTTGAGCACCACATCGGAGACCAACTCCACCGCCAGCGGCAGATCCTCGTCCAGCACATGGGCGTAGTAGCAGGTCTGCTCCTTGGCGGTGAACGCGTTCAACTCACCGCCCACCGCGTCCATCGCCTCGGCGATATCGAGCGCGGTGCGGGTGGGTGTGGCCTTGAACAGCAGGTGCTCGAGGAAGTGCGCGGCGCCGGCGACGGTCGGGCCCTCGTCCCGCGAGCCGACCCCCACCCATACGCCGATCGAGGCCGAACGCACCCCGGGTAGATGCTCGGTCACCACCCGCAGCCCGCCGGGCAGCACCGTGCGCCGGACTCCGGTCCCAGTCGCCGTCTCCGTTTTGTTCACCCGCCAATTCGATGACGAACCCCCTTGCCCGTTCAGGAGCAAGGGGGTTGCCGAGTTCTGCTTCGTCACACCGTCAAGTACTACTCGCCCGCGGGCGCGTCCGCATCGCCGGTGGGCTCATCGGTGGTCTCCTCGACCGGGATCAGCGAGATCTTGCCGCGGTTGTCGATATCGGCGATCTCCACGCGCAGCTTGTCGCCGACGTTGACCACGTCTTCGACCTTGGCCACCCGCTTGCCGTTGCCCAGCTTGGAGATGTGCACCAGACCGTCGCGGCCCGGCAGCAGCGAGACGAACGCGCCGAAGGCGGTGGTCTTGACGACCGTGCCGAGGAAGCGTTCGCCCACCTTGGGCAGCTGCGGGTTGGCGATGGCGTTGATCTGGTCGATCGCGGCCTGCGCCGAGGGGCCGTCGGTGGCGCCGACGAACACGGTGCCGTCGTCCTCGATGGAGATGTTGGCGCCGGTCTCCTCGGTGATCTGGTTGATCACCTTGCCCTTGGGCCCGATCACCTCGCCGATCTTGTCGACCGGGATCTTGATCGCGGTGACGCGCGGGGCGTAGGGGCTCATCTCGTCCGGGGTGGCGATGGCCTCGGCCATCACGTCCAGGATGGTGTTGCGGGCGTCGTGCGCCTGGCCCAGCGCACCGGCCAGCACCTTGGAGGGGATGCCGTCGAGCTTGGTGTCCAGCTGCAGCGCGGTGACGAAGTCGCGGGTACCGGCGACCTTGAAGTCCATGTCACCGAAGGCGTCTTCGGCGCCGAGGATGTCGGTCAGCGCGACGTAGCGGACCTCGTCCTCACCCTTGTCGTTGGTGACGGTGTCCGACACCAGGCCCATGGCGATACCGGCGACCGGCGCCTTGAGCGGCACGCCGGCGTTGAGCAGCGCGAGGGTGGAGGCACACACCGAACCCATCGAGGTGGAGCCATTGGAGCCCAGCGCCTCCGACACCTGACGGATGGCGTAGGGGAACTCCTCCTGGCTGGGCAGCACCGGGATCAGCGCGCGCTCGGCGAGCGCGCCGTGACCGATCTCGCGCCGCTTGGGCGAGCCGACGCGGCCGGTCTCACCGGTGGAGAACGGCGGGAAGTTGTAGTGGTGCATGTAGCGCTTGCTGGTCTCGGGACCGAGCGAGTCGACCTGCTGGGCCATCTTGACCATGTCGAGGGTGGTGATGCCCAGGATCTGGGTCTCACCGCGCTCGAACAGCGCCGAACCGTGCGCCCGCGGCACCACGGCGACCTCCGCGGACAGCGCGCGGATATCGGCCAGGCCGCGGCCGTCGATACGGAAACCGTCGGTGAGGATGCGCTGGCGCACCAGCTTCTTGGTGACCGAGCGGAACGCCGCGCCCAGCTCCTTCTCCCGGCCGACGAAATCCTCGCCGAGGCGCGAGAGCACCTCGAGCTTGATCTCGTCGATCTTCGCCTCGCGCTCCTGCTTGTCGGCGATGCTGAGCGCCTCGTTCAGCTCACGCTTGGCGGTGCCCTCCACGGCCTCGAAGACATCGGCCTCGTACGGCGGGAACAGCGGGAACTCACCGGTCGGCTTGGCGGCCAGCGCGGCCAGATCGGCCTGGGCGCGGCACAGCCGGGCGATGAACGGCTTGGCGGCCTCGAGGCCCTCGGCCACGACGGCCTCGGTGGGCGCCTGCGCGCCGCCCGCGATCAGCTCGATGACCTTGTCGGTGGCCTCGGCCTCGACCATCATGATGGCGACGTCGCCGGAGTCGACCACGCGACCGGCGACGACCATGTCGAACACCGCGCCCTCGAGCTGCTCGACGGTCGGGAACGCGACCCAATGGCCCTCGATCAGGGCGACGCGCACGCCGCCGACCGGGCCGGAGAACGGCAGTCCGGCGATCTGCGTGGACGCCGAGGCGGCGTTGATGGCGACGACGTCGTAGAGGTCGTTGGGATCCAGGCTCATCACCGTGACCACGACCTGGATCTCGTTGCGCAGGCCGTCGACGAACGACGGACGCAGCGGCCGGTCGATCAGGCGGCAGGTGAGGATCGCGTCGGTGGAGGGGCGGCCCTCACGGCGGAAGAACGAACCGGGGATGCGTCCCGCGGCGTACATCCGCTCTTCGACGTCGACCGTCAGCGGGAAGAAGTCGAACTGGTCTTTGGGGTGCTTACCGGCGGTGGTGGCCGACAGCAGCATGGTCTCGTCGTCGAGGTAGGCCACGACCGAGCCGGCGGCCTGACGGGCCAGACGGCCGGTCTCGAAGCGAATGGTACGGGTGCCGTAGCTCCCGTTGTCGATCAGCGCGACGGATTCGAAGACTCCGGGCTCGACCTCGACGGCCGTGCTGTTCGCGCGTTCGGTGGTTTCGGACATTTTTCTTCTCTCAACCTCTCGTCTCGCCGGACCCGGCGCCGTCGGCGCGATCCGGCTGTGTCAGCCGTACCTGACGGGGCACGCGGCAGCCCTCCTGGCTGCGACGCGCACACCCGGCCGGTATCCCCTTGGATACGGCGACGCGGAGGCGGTCATCGATCGAAGCCCTCCGGCGGTATGCCACCGGCCGAAAAGCCACTACCGAAGACCGACGCCACGAGGACGGGTGCATACGGCTGTGTTGTCGTGCAGGGGTTATTCCTCCCCCGGGCACGAAAAAGCCAACGGGGAGATTGTAAGCTCCCCGTTGGCCGGGTCGTCTACTGCCTTGCCGTAACCGCGTGTCGGCAGGGCGCGGACGCGATGATCAGCGACGCAGACCGAGGCGCTCGATCAGCGAGCGGTAGCGGGTGATGTCCTTGTCCGCCAGGTACTTCGACAGGCGCTTGCGACGACCGATCAGCGCCATCAGGCCGTGGCGGGTGTGGTGGTCGTGCTTGTGCTTCTTGAGGTGCTCGGTGATGTCGGAGATGCGCTTGGACAGCAGCGCGATCTGCGCCTCCGGCGAACCGGTGTCGGTCTCGTGCAGGCCGTACTCGGCGAGAATCGCCTTCTTCTGCTCGGTGGTCAACGCCATGGGGCATCCACTCCTGTTTCTCAGTTCCGCGCTCGAGGATCCGGCGAACCGGTGGGGCGCCGCCGCGGACCGCAGCAAACCCGAGGATCCACCCTACCCGACCGGGCGCGCCGGACCGAATCGGGTGCTCGCCGCGGTTCAGGCCTCGGTGCCGCCGAGCACCTTGCGCGCGTTCGCGACGTCGCGGCGCATGGCCTCGATCAGATCGTCGAGTGAGTCGAATTTCTGCATGCCGCGCAGGTGCTCGACGAAGTCGACGGCCACGTGCTGGCCGTAGAGGTCGGCTTCGCCGTCGAGTACATAGGCCTCGACAGTGCGCGCGCGGCCGGAGAAGGTGGGGTTGGTGCCGACGGAGATGGCGGCCATGGCGCGTTCACCCGGGGTGACGGTGCCGATGGTCGGCCCTGGCCCGAGCACGGTGAACCAGCCGGCGTACACACCGTCGGCGGGAATGGCGGCGTGCATCGGGGGTGCGACGTTGGCGGTGGGGAAGCCGAGTTCGCGGCCGCGGCCGTCACCGTGCACCACCACGCCCTCGACCCGGTGCGGGCGCCCGAGCGCCTCCGCGGCCGCGGCCATATCGCCTGCGTCCACGCAGGCCCGGATGTAGGTGGAGGAGAAGGTGACGGCGTGCTCGCCGAGCAGGGTCACCGCGTCGACCTCGAAGCCGAAGCGCTTGCCGAGATCGCGCATGGTCTCGACGGTGCCCGCCGCCTTCTTGCCGAAGGTGAAGTTGTCACCGACCACCACCTCGGCCACGTGCAGCCGCTCGACCAGCAGGTCGTGCACGTAGCGGGCGGGGGTCAGTTTCATGAATTCCTGGGTGAACGGCATGACGCAGAAGACGTCGACGCCGAGTTCCTCGGCCAATTCGGCGCGGCGGGTCAGCGTGGTCAGCTGGGCGGGATGCGAGCCGGGACGCACCACTTCCATCGGGTGCGGGTCGAAGGTCATCAGCACCGCCGGAACTCCGCGTGCCGCAGCCGACTTGACGGCACGGCTGATCAGCTGAGCGTGCCCACGGTGGACCCCGTCGAATACGCCGATCGTGAGCACACACCGGCCCCAGTCCGCGGGAACTTCGTCGAGACTTCGCCATCTCTGCACAGTGCGCAGCCTACGCAAATCAGGTGTCGAACAGTATTCCGGCATGCTCATCGCACCGCCCCGGTGTAGCCGCGGTGAGGTGCCGGCGAATGGCGGGTTTCTCGCGCATGGCGTGATGTGTGTATCGCCGCTCCTATGCCTAAGCTCGAAGATGTGCCCGGTAAACGAGATGTCGCCACCCGGCGGGAACTGGCCGATGCCCTCACCGGCAACCCCGACGCGAGCCACGCCGGTGCGACCACGATCGCACCGGTGCTGTCATCGGTGGCGCAGGACTACCTGAAGGTCATCTGGACCGCGCAGGAGTGGTCGCAGGAGAAGGTGTCGACCAAATTGCTCGCCGAGCGGATCGGGGTGTCGGCCTCGACGGTGTCGGAGGCGGTGCGCAAGCTGGCCGATCAGGGGCTGGTCGAGCATGCCAGATACGGGGCGATCACGCTCACCGAGCACGGCAGGCTGGCCGCGGTGGCGATGGTGCGCCGCCACCGGTTGATCGAGACCTTCCTGGTGAACGAACTCGGGTACGGCTGGGACGAGGTACACGACGAGGCCGAGGTGCTCGAGCACGCGGTCTCGGATCTGCTGATGGCACGCATCGACGCGAAACTCGGCTATCCGGACCGTGATCCGCACGGCGATCCGATTCCATCGGTCGACGGCGCTGTCCCCACTCCCCCGGCCCGTCAGCTCAGCGATTTCGGTGACGGCGAAGGCGGCCGGGTGGCGCGCATCTCCGATTCCGATCCGGCCATGCTGCGCTATTTCGACGAGGTCGGCATCGCCCTCGACACCCCGATCACGGTGGTGGAGCGCCGCGATTTCGCCGGAACCATCGCCATCCGGGTGGGTGCGGGCGACCAATCGGTGGATCTGGGCACCCCGGCCGCGGATGCGATCTGGTTGACCGCGCTCTGAAGCTATCCGCGCGCCAGTGCGGCCGCGGCCGCCGCGGCGATGGCCGCGCCGAGTTCGCTCGTCGTCGCGGTGCCGCCCAGATCGGGCGTCAGTACCGTCCCGGCACCGAGGACCTCGCATACCGCCCGGTCCATCGCGGCAGCCGCCGAGTGCTCCCCCAGATGGTCGAGCATCATCGCTGCGGCCAGGATCTGCGCGACCGGGTTCGCGATGCCCTGACCGGCGATATCGGGAGCGCTGCCGTGCACGGCTTCGAACATCGACGGCGCCGTGCCGTCGGGGTTGATATTGCCCGAGGGCGCCAACCCGAGTCCGCCGGTGACCGCGGCGGCGAGATCGGAGAGGATGTCGCCGAACAGATTCGACCCGACGATGACGTCGAGGCGGTCCGGGTGCAGCACGATCTCCGCGGCGAGCGCGTCGACGTGCATATGCCGCACCGGCACCTCGGGGTAGTCGGTCGCGACCTGCTCGACGATGCTGTCCCAGTACGGCATCGAGTGGATGAGGCCGTTGGATTTGGTGGCCGAGCACAGCCCTTTGCCCCGCTCGCGGGCCCGATCGAAGGCGTAGCGGATGATGCGTTCGCAACCGGCGCGGGTGAACACCGAGTCCTGGAGCACGAATTCGCCGGGGCGCCCGCGATTGTGGATTCCGCCGATCTCGGAGTACTCGCCCTCTGAGTTCTCCCGGACGATGAGCAGCTCCAGATCGTCGGCGCCGCGATCGCGTAGCGCGGAGGTGGTGCCGGGCAGCAGCCGCACCGGCCGCAGGTTCACATACTGACCGAACGCGCGACGCAGCGGAATGAGCAGCCCCCACAGCGAAATATGGTCGGGCACACCGGGAAAGCCGACGGCGCCGAGCAGGATCGCGTCGAACCCGGCCAGCCGGTCCACGCCGTCGGCGGGCATCATGGCGCCGGTGCGCAGGTACTGCTCGCAGGACCAGTCGAATTCGGTCCACTCGACGCCGGGCAGTACGGCGTCGACCACCGCGATCGCCTCCGCGGTGACGTCCACGCCGATGCCGTCGCCGGGAATGGTCGCGATCCGATAGGTCACAGGTCGACTCCGATGTACTTGGTTTCCAGGAATTCGTCGATACCGCAGGTGCCGCCCTCGCGGCCGAGCCCGGATTCCTTGACCCCGCCGAAGGGGGCGGCCGGATCCGAGACCACGCCGCGATTGAGCCCGACCATGCCGGTCTCCAGAGCCTCGCACACACGCAGCCCGCGCCGCAGGTTCTCGGTGAACACGTAGCCGACCAGACCGTACGGGGTGTCGTTGGCGCGGGTGATCGCTTCGTCCTCGGTGTCGAAGACCGAGATGGCCGCCACCGGGCCGAAGATTTCGGTGCGGGTGAGCAGCGCGTCGTCGCCCACATCGGTCAGGACGGTGGCCGGGTAGAAGGTGCCGGGACCCTCGATCGGTGTGCCGCCGGTGCGGACGGTGGCGCCGCGTCCGACCGCATCGTCGACCAGGGATTGCACCTTCGCGACCGCGGCTTCGTCGACCAGGGGGCCGACCACGACCCCCGGTTCGGTTCCCGGCCCCATCGGCAGCCCGGCCATGCGCGCGGTGAGCCGATCGGCGAACTCGACGGCGATACCGCGGTGCACCAGAAAACGATTCGCGGCGGTGCAGGCCTGCCCGATATTGCGCATCTTGGCCGCCACCGCGCCCTCGACCGCGGCATCGAGATCGGCGTCGTCGAAGACCAGGAACGCGGCATTGCCGCCGAGTTCCATCGAGGTCCGCATGACGGTATCGGCGCACTGTCGCAGCAGTTGCTTGCCCACGGCGGTGGATCCGGTGAACGAGAGTTTGCGCGAGCGGCCGTCCCGGATCATCGGTGCCATCACCGCGCCGGGATCGGAGGTGGTGACCACGTTGACCACGCCGTCGGGCAGGCCGGCCGTGCGCAGGATCTCGGCGAGCGCCAGCGTCGACAACGGCGTCTGCGCGGCCGGTTTGATCACACAGGTGCAGCCGGCGGCCAGCGCCGGGCCGATCTTGCGGGTGCCCATGGCCATCGGGAAGTTCCACGGCGTGATGAGCAGACTCGGGCCGACCGGCTGTCGCGTCACCAGGAATCGGGAGCCGCCACGCGGCGCAGGCCGATAGCCACCTTCGATGCGGACGGCCTCTTCGGCGAACCAGCGGAAGAACTCTGCGGCGTAGGCGATTTCGCCGCGCGCCTCGGCCAGCGGTTTGCCCATCTCCAGGGTCATCACGAGAGCGAGGCGCTCGGTGTCGTCGAGCAGGGCCTGATGGGCTCGCATGAGCAGGTCGGCGCGGTCGCGGGCGGGGGTACGCGCCCACTCCGGTTGCGCGTGCGCCGCGGCCGCGAGGGCGTCGAGGCCGTCCGAGGGGCTGGCATCGGCGACGGTGCACAGGGTCTGTCCGGTCGCCGGGTCGATCACGGGCAGTTCGGCGACGGTCGCGCGCCACTGGCCGTCGATGAACAGGCCGGTGGGCACCGACCCGATGGCGGCGCGCTGCGTTTGGTCGAGAGTGGTCTCGGTGAGCATCGACGCGAACTCCCTTGTTCGGGCGGAATTGATCTCATCGCGAACGAGGCCGCCCGATCCATTGCTGCGACCCCGGCGACCATGTTATGCATATTGTCAACAATCCTACAACCCGACGATCATCGGACGCGGGCGCTCGCCCGCAACGCCCGGGAGGCCGAGCACCATGACCGCGTTATCGCCCATCCTCAAACAAGCCACTCCGGTGACCGTCGACCACGGCACGGGCTGCTACCTCTACGACACCGACGGGCGTCGCTATCTGGATTTCACCGCGGGTATCGGCGTCACCAGCACCGGCCACTGTCACCCGCACGTCGTCGCGGCCGCGCAGGCCCAGGTCGCGCGGCTCATCCACGGCCAGTACACGACGGTGATGCACGCTCCGCTGCTCGAACTCACCGAACGGCTCGGCTCGGTATTGCCCGAAGGGCTGGATTCGCTGTTCTTCGCCAACTCCGGCAGCGAGGCGATCGAGGCGGCGCTGCGGCTGGCGCGGCAGGCGACCGGCCGGCCGAACGTCATCGTCTTCCACGGCGGTTTCCACGGCCGCACGGTCGCCGCGGCATCCATGACCACCTCGGGCACCCGGTTCTCGGCAGGGTTCAGCCCGCTGATGGCGGGCGTGCACGTGGCGCCGTTCCCCACCGCCTACCGCTACGGCTGGACCGAGGAGGAGGCCACGGCCTTCGCGCTGCGGGAACTCGACTACCTGTTCGCGACGCTCAGCGCGCCGGAGGAGACCGCGGCCCTCATCGTCGAACCGGTGCTCGGCGAGGGCGGCTACGTCCCCGGCAACCGCGCGTTCTTCCGCGGCCTGCGCGAGCGCGCCGACCGGCACGGCATCATTCTGGTCTTCGACGAGATCCAGACCGGTTTCGGCCGGACCGGAAAGTTCTTCGGCCACCAGCATTTCGACGTCGCCCCCGACGTGATCACCATCGCCAAGGGTTTGGCCAGCGGGTTCCCGCTGTCGGGGATCGCCGCCTCGCGCGAGCTGATGGCCAAGGCCTGGCCGGGGTCGCAGGGCGGCACCTATGGCGGCAACGCCGTGGCCTGCGCCGCCGCCATCGCCACGCTCGAGGTCATCGAATCGGAGGGGCTGGTGCACAACGCCGCCGAACGCGGCGCCCAATTGCTCGCCGGGATGCGCGCGCTGGAGAGCAAGGCGATCGGCGATGTGCGCGGGCTCGGCCTGCTCGTCGGCGCCGAGTTCGTCACGGCAGCAGGCGAACCCGATCGCGAGGCCGCCACCCGAGCGCAGGCGCTCGCGGTACAGAAGGGTCTGCTGTTGCTCACCTGCGGTGCGCATATGAATGTGGTGCGCATGATTCCGCCGCTGGTGGTGAGCCGAACGCAGATCGATGACGCGCTCGCGATCTGGGCGCAGGTGCTCGCGGAACTCCCCGACGCCTCCCGGCCCTAGCCCGTGCCGCGCGATCAGGAAGCAGGCTCGATGAACCGCTACATCACGATCACTCTCACCAAGGCCGGCCGCACCTGCCGGGCCAGGCTGCTCGACGCCGAGGCCCCGCTGACCTGCGCGGCGGTCTGGGACGCGCTGCCCCAGACCGGCGATGCGTACCACGCCAAATACGCGCGCAACGAGGTCTACACGCTGGTCCCCCGGATCACCACGGCGCCACATCGCGAGAACCCGACCGTCACCCCCATACCCGGTGACGTATGCCTGTTCGATTTCGAGCCCTGGGAGATCGGCAATCCCGCCTACGGGTACGAATCCGGCTCCACCGCCCACCACAACCAGGGCGCCACCGATCTGGCGATCTTCTACGGCCGCAACAATCTGCTGATCAACGGCGACCTCGGCTGGGTCCCCGGCAATGTCTTCGCCACCATCGAGGACGGGCTCACCGAGATCGCCGCCGCCTGCAACGACCTGTGGCGCTACGGCGTCGAGGGGGAAACGCTCGCCTTCGCGAGGGCATAGTCACGCCAACGGTTCGCGGCGCCCTGCTCGGGTCCCGACGGCTGCTCCTCAGGACCCGAGCACGTGCTCCGCGTATCGGGCGACGGCGAGCACGAGGTCGTCGGAATGGCGTGGTCCCACGATCTGCAACCCGACCGGCAGCCCGCCGGCGGTGGTTCCCACCGGGATGCTGATGGCGGGCTGCTGGCTGAGGTTGAACGGGTAGGTGAACGGCGTCCACTGCGGCCAGCCGGTCAACCCGCTCCCGGGCGGAACGTCGTGGCCCGCGGGGAAGGCGGTGATCGGCATGGTCGGGGTGATCAGCACGTCGTAGGCGGTGTGGAACAGCCCCATCGCGATACCGACGGACGCGGCGACCTCGCGGGCGGCGAGATAGTCGACGCCGCTCACGGTTTCGCCGCGCTCCCATACCTGCCGCAAACCTGGATCGACCTGCTCGCGCGCCTCCGGCGGGAACGAGGCGAGCATGGCCGCCGCGCCCACCGCCCACAGCAGCTCGAACGCCGCACGCGGATCGCCGAATCCGGGATCGGCGGGCACGACCCGCAATTCGGCCTCACCCAGCCGCACCACCGCGCGTTCCACGATCGCGGCTACCTCCGGGTCGACGTCGGCGAAGCCCAGCGTCGGCGACCACGCCACCGTGATGCCACGCACGTCGCGCTGCATCTGGCTGCGGAAGGTGGTCAGGGTCGGGGCCAATGCGGTGGGATCGCGCGGATCGGGCAGCGACAGGATGTCCATCAGCAGCGCGGCGTCCTCCACGGTGCGCGCCATCGGCCCGGCATGGGCCAACGGCCCGAACGGGCTGGCCGGGTAGAGCGGGATGCGCCCATGCGTCGGCTTGAATCCGACGATCCCGCAGAACGAGGCCGGGATGCGCACGCTGCCACCGCCGTCGGTGCCCACCGATACCGGGCCGAGTCCGGCGGCGACCGCGGCCGCGCTGCCGCCGGAGGAGCCGCCCGCGGTGAGCGCGGGGTCGACCGGGTTGCGGGTGATGCCGGTGAGCGGGCTGTCGGTGACGGCCTTCCACGCGATTTCGGGGGTGGTGGTCTTGCCGAGCAGCACCATCCCGTCCTCGCGCAGCCGCGCGGCCACGGGGCTGTCCACCGGCCAGGGACCCGCCGCATCGATACAGGTGGAACCGCGCCGGGTGGGCCAGCCCTCGGTGAGGAACACGTCTTTGATGGAGATCGGCACGCCGTCGAGCAGCCCGCGCGCGTGCCCGGCCTGCCAGCGGCCCTCCGATTCCTTGGCCTGCACCAGCGCACGATCCGGGTCGACCAGGCAGTAGGCATTGAGCGCGCCGTCGCGCTCGGTGATCGCGGCCAGGATCGCCTCGGTGGCCTCCACCGGTGACAGGGCGCCCGCGGTGTAGGCGGAGACCAATTCCACCGCCGTCATCGCGGCGGGATCGGTGGGACGGTTGATATCGGGGTAGCTCATGGCTTGGCCCTCCTTCAGCCGGGCACGTACCCGAGCGTCTTGTCGACCACGTTGTGCAGCGGACGGCCATCCATCCACCGATCGAAATTCTCGGTGAACGCCCGGACGACCTCGGTACGCCAGCCGATGACGTCGCCCGAATTGTGCGGGGTGATCTGCACATTCGGCAGGTCCCACAGCGGATGTCCCGGCGGCAGCGGCTCCGGATCCACCACGTCCAGCGCCGCCCCGGCGATCGTCCCGTCGCCGAGAGCGGCGACCAGATCGTCGGTAACCACGAGTTCCCCGCGTCCGACATTGACAAACCTCGCATGCGGTTTCATCGCGGCGAAGGCCCTGGCGTCGAACATCTTCCTGGTCTGCTCGGTCAGCGGCGCAATCGCGACGACGTAGTCGGCCCACGGCAGTTCCGCGTGCAGGTCCACCCCGACGCTGCCGAAATCCGGATCGTCGCCGCGCGCTCGCCGGCCGACCCCACGCACCCGCATCCCGACCGCCCGCAGCATCCGGGCGATGGTGCGTCCGATGGCGCCGGTGCCGACGATCAGCACGGTCGCGCCCGCGACTCGCTCCGATTCACGGTGCTGCCAATCGTGGCGCTGTTGCAGCCGGACCGATTCGGGCAGGTCCTTGGCGAAGGCGAGGATCTGCCCGAGCACGTATTCGGCGATGGCCGCGTCGAAGACGCCACGGGTATTGGTGACCACGACCTCGCTCGCTCTCAGCTCGGGGAACATCACCGGGTCCACGCCGGTGGCGCCCATGTGCAGCCAGCGCAGCCGGTCGGCCGCATGCCAGGCGCCGGGCACAGCCCGGGTCAGGAAGTCGTAGACGAACAGCGCCTCTGCCCCGCGCAGTGCCTCGGCCAGCCCGGATTCCTCCGTGTAGCGCACTGTGGCCCGGGCGCTCACCCGGGCCATCAATTCCGAGTCGGGCACACTGTCACTGTGCAAGACGGCGACAATAGGGCCCTCTTTCACATTGACACCGTAAGATCACATCGTATGATTGTCAACAATCCGATCGGGTTCGGAGGTCTACCCAGCTGAGCGCGAGAGGGGCCGCAGTGGACATCGGTTTCCCCGATATCGAAGGCCCGGTCGCCCAACGGGGAATCGGCATCATCGCACCCTTCGACCTCGCACTCGAACGCGAACTGTGGCGCTGGGCGCCGCTCGAGGTGAGCCTGCACCTGGCCCGCACCCCCTATGAGCCGGTGCCGGTGTCGCTGGCCATGGCCGAATTGGTCTCCAACCCGGCCCATCTGACCACCGCCACCCGCGACGTGCTGCACGTGGAGCCCGAAGTCGTTGCCTACCTGTGCACTTCGGGCAGCTTCATCAAGGGCCTCGCGCACGAGCGGGCCTTGCGCGAGATCATCTGCCGCGCCGGCGCGCAGGACGCGGTCACCACCTCGGGCGCGCTGGTGGAGGCGATCGGCCATCTCGGCATCTCACGCATGTCGGTGATCACGCCCTATGACGAGGTGCTGACCGGCAAACTGCACGAATTCCTGGGCGAAGCCGGATGCGCGGTGGTGCGTTCGGATCACCTCGGGCTCGGCGGCGGCATCTGGAAGGTCAACTACCGCACCATCGCCGAGCGCATCTTCGGCGCCGACCATCCCGAGGCCGAGGCGATCTTTGTCAGCTGCACCAACCTGCCGACCTACGACATCATCGAGCCACTCGAAATGGCGCTCGGCAAACCGGTATTGACCGCGAATCAGCTCACCATGTGGGCCTGTCTCGGCCGGATGAAGCTGCCGATGATGGGTCCGGGAAAGTGGTTGCTCGATGTGTTCTGAGACCGATATCCGGCCCGAAAGAGGTGGCAGATGCGCACTCCGACCGTAGGTTTCATCTACCCCGACCACGCGGCCGAGGACGACTACGCGCTGGCCGCCCGAACGCTTGGCGCGCGGCTCGAGGTCGCCCACATCTACGGCACCGATCTGCACGCGGTGCCGGAGCTGCTGGATCTCGGCAGTCCGGACAAGCTGCGCCACGGCGCGCGCCTGCTCGCCTGGCACCGGCCGGCCGCGCTGGTGTGGGCATGCACCTCGGGCAGTTTCGTGTTCGGCCCGGAGGGCGCGCGCGAACAGGTGCGGCAGTTGTCGGCGTATGCCGGGGTGCCTGCCTCCAGCACCAGCATCGCGTTCGTCGAGGCGGCGCGGGCGCTGGGAGTGCACACGGTCGCGGTGGCCGCCAGCTATCCCGACGAGGTGGCGCGACTGTTCGTGGAGTTCCTCGCCGACGCAGGCATCACCGTGGTAGCGATGGCGAGCGCGGGGATCGATACCGCCGCCGAAGTCGGCACGCTGACCGCCGAGCAGGTGCTGGACCTGGCGGTGCGCCATGACCACCCCGACGCACAGGCACTGCTGATCCCCGATACCGCCATGCACACCCTGGCCGTCGTCGCGCGACTGGAGACCGCGCTGGGGAAACCCGTGCTCACCGCGAACCAGGTCACGGTCTGGGAGGGTCTGCGATTGAGCGGCGGCCTGCGCGGCAGCGCCGAGCTCGGCGCACTGTTCACCGGCACCTCCCGGACGGATACCGAAAGGCCTCGTTATGCCCGTCATTGATTTCGAGCCGGTGAACCGGCAGTCGACCGCCGAGATGATCGCCGATCGGCTGCGCGAGGCGATCATGCGTGGTGGGCTGGCGCCGGGTGATCAGCTGGGCGAGGCCGAGCTGGCCGCCCGGTTCGGGGTATCCCGCGGGCCGGTGCGCGAGGCCATGCAGCGGCTGGTCTCGGAGGGGTTGGCCACCAGCATCCGCAATCGCGGGATCTTCGTCGTCGATCTGACCCTCGACGATCTGGTCGACATCTACCGCGCCAGGTCCGCCCTGGAAGGTGGTGCGCTGACGCTGATCCTCGACGGCAGGCGCGAGATCGCCTATCAGGCCCTGGAACCCAGCGTCACCGCGATGCTCGCGCACGCCGAACAGGGTGAGGCCACCGCGGTCTCCGATGCCGACCAGGCCTTCCACGAAGCGCTCGTCGAGAGTGCGGGCAGCCCGCGGCTGGTGCGCGCCGCCCGCACCCTGCTGATCGAGACCCGCATGTGCCTCGGCGCCCTCCAGACCACCTATCCCGACCTGCGCGAACAGGCCCGCGAACACATCCAACTCCGCGAAGCCATCGGCTCCGCGCCCGCCGCCACCGTCCAGGCGATGCTCGCCGAGCACATGGACGACGCGGTACGCAGGCTGCGCGATCGATACGCGGACTGAGCGAACGGCCACGCCGGATCACACCCGAGCAGGCACCGGTTGGCGCCCGCGCTCGATCGCCGCCGCCAACGCGAAGAACACCGGAGGTAGCACGATCTCGATGACGGTGAGCACGATCTGGAACCAGTGCGGCCACCCGTGCACCGCCAGCGAGATCAACCGCCCGACCGCGCCGAGGGCGAAGATCCCGGCCAGCCAGCGCACCGCCCACAGGTTGATCGGCGACTGGCGCACCGCCCAGATCCAGGCGAGCCCGTAGCCGACGAAGATCGCGCCGAAGAACCGGCTCTGACTGTCGGCGGTCACGCCGTTCCACTCCATATCGGGCACCGAGTCCTTGCCGAGGCCCAGGTGATAGCAGCCGATGGCGACGCAGGCGACGCCCATCGTCCAGGTCAGCCAGGTGAGTGCACGAGTCATGGGACCCTCCGATCAGCATGCCGTCGTCGGCGTGAATTCTGTTGCCGCGCCGCGTGCTATCCACCCGGCGTCGTAGTAGACGTGCGTCTACTACGACCATACGAGCGTTGGTAGACACGCGTCAACTAAGCTGTGTGCATGAGCACCCGCCGCCGTCTCGCCCCGGAGCAACGCCGCCGACTGCTGGTCGAGGCCGGTGCGCGCTTGTTCGCCGAACGGCCCTACGACGCGGTGCTGATGGAGGACGTCGCGGCGGCGGCCGGGGTCTCCCGGGCGCTGCTCTACCGGCATTTCCCGACCAAGCGGGAGCTGTTCGCGGCCGTCTACGAGCAGGCGTCCGCGGATCTGCTCGTCGCCACCGAACTCGACGCCGACAGCCCGTTCGCCGAGCAACTGGCCGCCGGACTCGACGCCCATTTCGACTACTTCGAGTCCAACGCCCACTCGGTGATCGCCGCCAACCGCGTGCTCGCCACCGACCCGACGATCCAGGCCATCATCTCCGGCGAGCTGGGCGAACTGCGACTGCGGCTGCTCGACGTGCTCGGCGTCGAGGGCCAATTGCGCGAGGCCACCTCGGCGGTGCTGATGTCCTGGCTGACCTACGTACGCGTGCTGACGATCGATTGGCTGGAGAACCACAGCCTGACTCGCGAGCAGATGCGTCAGGTCAGCGTCGGAGCACTGCTGGGCGCCCTCGAGGCGCTACTGGGTCCCGGCCGGTTCCCGCCGAGCGCGGCCGGCTGACGCGCTGCGGCCCGTCTAGCGCGATTCAGGCCAAACCGCGTGGACGGACCACCATCACCGGTGCGGCGCGTTTGCCCTTCTCCTCCAGCAACGCGATGGCGGTGCCGTCCTCGGTCAGCGCCGCATACACCCCGGGCAGGCCGATCGGATCGAGCCAGCGGCCGTCGCGCAGCGATTCGGCCTGGGCCGCGTCGATGCCGCGATGCGGGAAGGCGGTGCGGACCGCGGCGTCGATATCGAGGCTCAGCCCGGGATCGTCGGCGAGCTGATCGAGGCTGCGGGCATGGTCGAGAGTGAACGGCCCGACCCGCGTGCGGCGCAAGGCGGTCAGGTGACCGCCGACGCCGAGCGCGGCGCCGAGATCACGGGCCAGCGCCCGCACGTAGGTGCCCGAGGAGCATTCCACGACCACATCCAGATCGACGAAGTCCCCGACAGCACGGCGTGCCAGCAGGTCGAACCGGTGCACGGTGACCGGCCGGGCCGCCAGCCGCACCTCCTCGCCGGCGCGGTGACGGGCGTAGGCACGTTCGCCGCCGACCTTGATGGCGCTGACGGTGGCGGGGATCTGCTGGATCTCGCCGGTGAGCGCGGCGATACCGGCGGCGATATCGGCGTCGGTGACCGCACCGGCCGGTGCGGTGGAGACGATCTCGCCCTCGGCGTCGTCGGTGGTGGTGGCCTGACCGAGCCGGATGGTGGCGGTGTAGGCCTTGGTGGTGAGGGTGAGCAGCCCGAGCAGTTTGGTGGCGCGTTCGACCCCGAGCACCAGCACACCGGTCGCCATCGGGTCGAGCGTGCCCGCGTGACCGACCTTCTTGGTGCGCAACAACTTCCGGCATCGGGCGACCACGTCGTGACTGGTCAGGCCACCGTCCTTGTCGACGATCAGCAGCCCACCGAGCCCATCGGGGCCGAGCACCGGCTTGTCGGCGGCCATCAGGCGTGCACGATCGCGGTGAGGATGAGACCGTCGGCGACCTGCCAGCGGCCGTCGAACGAGGTGAGCGGCATGCCGCCGTCGGTGACCTGGCCGGGAACCAGCAGCTCGCTACGGAAGCTGCCGGACGCCTTGTCGGAGGAATCGTCGACGGTGAAGGTGATGTGGGCGTCCTCGAAGCCCAGCCACCGCCCGGTCAACGGGAACCACGCCTTGTATGTGGCCTCTTTCGCGCAGAACAGCAGCCGATCCATATGCAGCTCGGAATCGGTGGCGCGCAGCCATTCTCGTTCCGCGGGCAGGCTCACCGAATCGAGCACGCCCTCCGGCAGCGTGTCGTGCGGTTCGGCGTCGATACCGATCGAGCGGAAGCGCAGCTTGTGCCCCAGCGCGGCGGCGCGGTACCCGTCGCAGTGGGTGAGACTGCCGACGATGCCGCGCGGCCAGACCGGCGCGCCTCGCTCCCCCTTGCCGATCGCGACCTCCGGCTCCCCCAGCTGCGCCAGCGCCAGCCGAGCACAGTGGCGCGCCCCGATGAAGTCGCGGCGGCGCTTGTCCACCGACTTCGCGATCAGATGCTCTTCGGCCGGATGCGCCCGCAGGCCCTCCGGGTACGTCAGCAGCTCGGCCGACGCGACCCCGGCGGGCAGAATGTTCTCGATCATCGCGATCGAGCCTAGTAGGTGCGCAGAGCGCTTCCGCCGCAGCCCGGGCACCCCGTCTCCGGCGCAGCCCGGCAGCGTGCTGCGCTATACCCCGCGGCGGCGTTGCGCCTTGCTGCGCATCTCGGCGGCGGCCGCCTCCATCTCCGGGGTGACCTTGAAATGCCCGCCCCACGAGTTGAGCGTGCCGGGCGGATATTCGGGCTCGGGCAGAATCTGGCGCAGCAGCCGCTCGGGCATGCCACGGCGCTGCCATTCCCGCGGATAGCCCAGCGACACCTCTTCGAAGCGCACACCCTCGTAGTAGGTGGTGCGCGGGATGTGCAGGTGTCCGTAGACCGAGCAGACCACGTTGTAGCGGATATGCCAGTCGGCGGTGAGATCGGTGCCGCACCAGAGCGCGAATTCGGGGTAGAACAGCACATCGGTGGGTTCGCGCACCAGCGGGAAGTGGTTGATCAGCACCAGCGGCGTGCCCTCGGGCAGCGCGTTGAGCTTGCGTTCGGTCACCTGCACCCGGGCATGGCACCAGGCGTCGCGGGTGAGGTACGGATCGGGCGAGAGCAGGAACTCGTCGGTGGCCACCACATTGCGTTCCCTGGCCACGGCCAGGCCCTCGGCCTTGGTCTTGGTGCCCTCGGGCAGGAACGAATAGTCGTAGAGCAGGAACATCGGCGCCAGCGTCACCGCGCCGCCGTAGGGTTCCGAGCCCGCGCCACGCCACACCGGGAACGGGTCTTCCGGGGTCAGCACGTCCAGGTCCCGGCAGATCGACACCAGGTACTCGTAGCGCGCGACGCCGTGCATCTGCACCGGATCCTTGGCCGTGGTCCACAGTTCATGGTTGCCCGGCACCCAGATCACCGTCTTGAAGCGGCTGCGCAGCAGTTCCAGCGCCCACCGGATGTCGTCGGACTTCTCCGCGACATCACCGGCGACGATCAGCCAGTCCTCCGGCGAGTCGGGGTGGATCTGTTCGACGACGGGACGATTGCCCTGGTGCCCGACATGAATGTCGCTCACCGCCATCAACTTGGGTATCACCACACCCACCTTGGCATACCGATGTGACTCCGGCTGCGGGGACCACCGTCGCGACGGGACACACCGCACCGGCGACCGACCAGCGCGGCACCAGAACACCGGACCGCTCCGAGGTACCCGCACTCACCGCGCGGCACGCGGAACCTCGGCCCCGACCGTCGCCCAGCGCCCGGACATCGCCCGCCAGACGACGGCGACCAGCCGCAACGCCATGAACGCCACCAATCCGGACCAGATCCCGGCGATCCCCCAGTCGAAGGCCAGCGACAGCCAGATCGCGGGCAGGAAGCCGAGCAGCGCCGCACCGAGGGTGGTGGTGCGCAGGTAGGCGGCGTCACCGGCACCCAGCAGGACGCCGTCGAGCGCGAACACGATGCCCGCCACCGGGATCAACGCGACGAAGAACCACCACACCACGCCGGTGCGGTCGAGCACAGCGGGATCATCGGTGAACAGCGGTGGAATCACCGCGGCCCCCGCGGCGAAGATCGCGGCGAGTCCGAGCGCGAAGATTTCCGACCAGCCGGTGATCCGGCTGGCCAGGCTGCGGGCACCGGAGGCATTGCCCGCGCCGAGCGCCGCGCCGACCAGCGTTTGTGCCGCGATGGCCAGCGAATCCAAGGTCAATGCGAGGAAATTCCACAGCTGCAACACCAGCTGATGCGCGGCGACCGAAGCCGCACCGAACCGTGCCGCGACCGCCGCGGCCGAGACGAAGCAGGCCTGGAAGGCGAGGCTGCGGGCGATCAGATCCCGGCCGAGCACCAGCTGTGCCCGCATCACCGACGGATGCGGCCGCAGCTCGACCCGTTCCCGTATCAGCGCCCACACGAACAGGCCGGCGGTCACCGCCTGACCGGCCACGTTGGCCACCGCCGAACCGGGCAGTTCCATCCGTGGCGCACCCACCAGCCCGTGCACCAGCACCGGGCACAGCACCGCGGACAACGCCAGCCCGGCCACGACGTAGGTGAGCGGGCGCCGCGTCTGCTGCACCCCGCGCATCCACCCGTTGCCGGCCATCGACAGCAGGATCAACGGCACACCGAACAGCGCGATGCGTACCCAGTCCAGTGCCTCGTCCGCGATATCGCCGCCCCCGGAGATCGCCCCGACGATGGGCACGGCGAACAGCTGCACCACCGCGACGATCACCAGTCCGATGCCTGCCGCCAGCCAACTGGCCTGCACCCCTTCGGCCACCGCGCCGCGTTCGTCACCGGCACCGTGGCGTCGAGCCGCCCGCGCTGTCGTGCCGTAGGCGAGGAAGGTGAGCTGCGAACTCACCTGGGCCAGAATCAATCCGCCGACGGCGAGGCCCGCCAAGGCCAGCGCCCCGAGCCGGCCGACCACGGCGAGATCGAAGAGCAAGTAGATGGGCTCGGCGACCAGGACACCGAGCGTCGGCAGGGCCAGCGCGAGAATGCGCCGCGGACCCGCATCGGCAGGATCAGCCGTGGTTCTCTGCGGGCCGGTAGGGGATGGCGCCACGTCCACTGGATCCGAAGCCGTACCCGCGAGCGAGCCGGGCCGGGTGTCGTCGACTTCGGCCGCTACCCGGTGAGCGGCCGGATCGGCGTGCTCGCCTCCCCCGGCGCTCGCGCGCGAGGCATCCGGGCCGGTGCCCCTGGTGCGGCCATGCGGGTTCCGGGCGTCACCGGCCATGCTCACCACGCCATCCGTCGGTGGGTCTCCGGGGGCACCGAGCCGGTACGCCCATCGGTTGACCCAGACGCAGGTAAACGCACGGCCGTCGGCGCACTCATCCCAGACCCGCCAGCAGTTCGGCGACGATCTCCTCTGGTGTCCCGTGCGCGGTATACCCCGCGGCGTAACGGTGTCCGCCGCCGCCGAGCGCGGTGGCGACGGCGGAGACATCGAGTCCGTCGTGGCGGTCGGGGCCGCTGTCCTTGGAGCGCAGCGACACCGTCCAGCGCCCGGGCTCCGCCGATTCCTTGAACACGGCGGCCACCCCGGCCTCGGCGGTGGTGCGCACGATATCGACGACGCTTTCGGCTTCCTCCTGCGTCACACCGTCCAAGTCGGCGCGCCGCACGAACGCGTACACCAGACCGACGCCACCGCACACCTGCGGCGCCAAGCGGGCCGAGCCGAGCACCCGGGACAGCATCGGCAGCCAGCCGAAGGGATGGGTGTCGAGCAGCGTTTGCGCGATCTCGGCGCCATCGATGCCCGTGGCGAGCAGCCGTTCGGCCAGTTCATGGGTGCCGGGGCGGACCCACCGGAACGAACCGGTATCGGTCACCAGCCCCGCGTACAGACAGTGCGCGACGGGCCGGTCGATGGGCTCACCCCAGACGTCGAACAGCCGGGTGAGCACACTCGTGGTGGATTCGGCCGAGGGGTCGACGAGATTGATCGTGCCGAATCGGGTGTTGGACCGATGATGGTCGATGACCAGCGTGCTGCGGGCACCGGCGAGCCGGTCGGCCAGCCCGCCCAGCCGGGCGGCACTGCCGCAGTCGACGGCGACGAGCAGGTCCACCTGCTCGGGGACCTCGGCCGGTGGCACCAGATGCTCCGCGCCGGGTAGCGAACTCATCGACACCGGCAGCTGCGCGGGTTCGGCGAACGACACCCGAACGGCAACCCCGCGTCGATGCAGCACCTGCGCCAGGGCCAGCCCGCTGCCGATGGTGTCGGCGTCGGGCTGCACATGGCACAGGATGGTGACCGATGCGGCGGCCGCCAAGGCCCGCGCCGCCGTCGTGAAATCGGCGGTACCGGGCCGCGCGTCATCCGAGCCGTCCGCCGGTTCGGGAGCCGGGCCTGCCGCTCCCGCTCGCTGTCCAGTTGTCGTCATCGCCTACCGCGAGTCCCGGGTCATCCCCGCGGGCGCGCGAAGCGCTGACGACGGCCCGCCCGCGACGGCCTAGTCCTCATCGGAATCGACCTTGTACGGGTCGGGCTCACCGGCATGGGTGGCGTTGGCCGCGACCTTCGCCACCTCGTCGTCGGCGGCCCTGGCCTTGGCCAGCAGGTCCTCCATCTGCCGCGCCGCATCCGGCACGGTGTCGAGGACGAACGCCAGCGTCGGAGTGAATTTCACCCCGGTGCCCGCACCCACCTTCGAGCGCAGCACGCCCTTGGCCTTCTCCAGGCCGGCCGCCGCGGCGGCGTAATCCGGTTCGGCGTCGACGGTTTCGCCCATCACCGTGTAGTACACGGTGGCGTCGCGTAGATCGCCGGTCACCTTCGCATCGGTCACGGTCACGAACCGCAGCCGCGGATCCTTCACCTCGTATTCGATCGCGGTGGCCACGATCGCCGAGATCCGCTTGGCGAGTCGGCGTGCCCTGGCTTGATCCGCCATGGCCGCTCCTTCCTCACTGATTATGAGATCAATCTTCGGGTCCGAAGACCCGGCGGCGTACCGCCAGCAACTGTAACTCCGGACGCGCCGCGACGTGCCGCTCACACTTGTCGAGCACCTCGGTCAGGTGGTCCATTCCGGCACTGACCATGGCTACTCCGAGCAACGAGCGGCGGTAGCGATCATGTTCCCCGCCCTCGGCGGCACTCACCCCGAAGCGCTGCAGCTCGGCCAGAATGGGCCGGATCACCGAGCGCTTCTCTTTCAGCGAATGCACGTCTCCGAGCAGGATGTCGAACTCGAGTGCACCGAGGTACACACAACCTCCAGTTTCGAGCGACGCGACCGGGTGACCGGCGGATCATCGAATCCGCCGGTCACCCGATGTTCGTCACGATCAGTCGCGCGGCTTCTCGCGCAACTCGTAGGCCTCGATGACGTCGCCTTCCTTGATATCGGAGTAGGTGAGCGTCATACCGCATTCGAAGCCCTCGCGGACCTCGGTGGCGTCGTCCTTCTCCCGCTTGAGCGAGGAGATGGTGACGGTCTCGGCGATGACCACGTTGTCGCGCAGCAGGCGCGCCTTGGCATTGCGCTTGACCGAACCCGAGGTGACCATGCAGCCGGCGATGTTGCCGACCTTCGAGGACCGGAAGATCGCCCGGATCTCCGCGCGGCCCAGCTCGACCTCTTCGTAGATCGGCTTGAGCATGCCCTTGAGGGCCTTCTCGATCTCGTCGATGGCCTGGTAGATCACCGAGTAGTACCGGATGTCGACACCCTCGCGGTTGGCCAGCTCGGTGGCCTTGCCCTCGGCCCGGACGTTGAACCCGATGATGATCGCGTTCGACGCCGAGGCCAGGTTGACGTTGGTCTCGGTGACGCCACCGACACCGCGGTCGATGACCCGCAGGCGCACCTCGTCGTCGACCTCGATACCGAGCAGCGCCTCTTCGAGGGCCTCGACGGTACCGGAGTTGTCGCCCTTGAGGATCAGGTTCAGCTCCGAAGTCTCCTTCAGCGCGGCATCCAGATCTTCCAGGCTGATCCGCTTGCGGCTGCGTGCGGCGAGCGCGTTGCGCTTGCGTGCGTTGCGCCGGTCGGCGATCTGACGGGCGATGCGGTCCTCGTCGACGACGAGCAGGTTGTCACCGGCGCCGGGCACCGAGGTGAAACCGACGACCTGAACCGGCCGCGACGGCAGCGCCGCCTCGACGTCCTCGCCGTGCTCGTCGACCATGCGGCGCACGCGACCGTAGGCGTCGCCTGCCACGATCGAATCGCCGACGCGCAGCGTGCCGCGCTGGATCAGCACCGTGGCGACCGGGCCGCGGCCGCGGTCCAGATGCGCCTCGATGGCGACACCCTGGGCGTCCATATCCGGGTTGGCCCGCAGGTCCAGCGCCGCGTCCGCGGTGAGCAGCACCGCTTCCAGCAGAGCGTCGATATTGGTGCCCTGCTTGGCGGAGATGTCGACGAACATGGTGTCGCCGCCGTACTCCTCGGCCACCAGGTTGTACTCGGTCAGCTGCTGCCGGATCTTCTCCGGGTTCGCGCCTTCCTTGTCGATCTTGTTGACCGCGACCACGATCGGCACGTCGGCCGCCTGGGCGTGGTTGATCGCCTCCACCGTCTGCGGCATGACGCCGTCGTCGGCGGCGACCACAAGGATCGCGATGTCGGTGGCCTTGGCGCCACGGGCACGCATGGCGGTGAACGCCTCGTGGCCCGGGGTGTCGATGAAGGTGATCAGGCGATCGTCCTCACCGAGGTGGGTCATCACCTGGTAGGCGCCGATGTGCTGGGTGATACCGCCGGCCTCGCCCTCACGGACGTTGGCCTTACGGATGGTGTCCAGCAGTCGGGTCTTACCGTGGTCGACGTGACCCATGACGGTCACCACCGGCGGACGCTGCTCGAGGTCTTCTTCGCCGCCTTCGTCCTCGCCGTAGCTGAGGTCGAACGATTCCAGCAGCTCGCGGTCCTCGTCCTCGGGGCTGACCACGTGCACGACGTAGTTCATCTCGCTGCCGAGCAGCTCGAGGGTCTCGTCGTTCACCGACTGGGTCGCGGTGACCATCTCACCGAGGTTGAACAGGGCCTGCACCAGCGAGGCCGGGTTCGCGTCGATCTTCTCGGCGAAGTCCGACAGCGAGGCGCCACGGGCGAGCCGGATGATCTCGCCGTTGCCGCGCGGCAGCCGCACGCCGCCGACGGCGGGCGCCTGCATGTTCTCGTATTCGGCGCGCTTCGCCCGCTTCGACTTGCGGCCACGACGCGGAGCGCCACCGGGACGACCGAACGCACCGGCCGCACCACCGCGACCGCCGGGTCCACCCGGGCGACCGCCGCCGCCACCGGGACGACCACGGAAACCACCGGCCGCGGGAGCACCGGCACCGGCGCCGGGGGCACCGCCACCGCCACCGCGGTAGCCGCCACCGCCGCCGCCACCGGGACGACCGGCGCCGCCACCGGCACCGGGGCGACCGGGACGGCCGCCACCGGCCGGGCCGGGCCGCGCGGACCGCGCGGGCATGGCACCGGGGCTGGGACGCGGGGGCATCGAGCCGGGGCTCGGACGCGGACCGCCGGGACGCGGGCCACCGCCCTGCGCGGCGGCCGGGCGCGGACCACCCTGCGCCGGACCCGGACGAGGACCGCCCTGGGCCGGGCCGGGACGCGGTCCACCCTGACCGGGCACCGGACGTCCACCGGCCTGGCCGGGGCCGGGACGGGGAGCCGGACGCTCACGCTCGGGCGCGGACGAATACGGGTTGTTGCCCACACGCGGGGTCTTCGGACCGGGCTTGGGACCGGCCGGACGCGGCGCGGCCTGCGCGGGAGCGCCGGGACGCTGCTGCTGCTGGCCGGGGCGCGGCGCACCCGGCGTGGGCCGAGTACCGGGCTGGGCCTGCGGGGCGGCCTTGGCGGCCGGGGCCGGGCTGGGCGCCTGCGCTGCCGCTTCCTTGGCGGGAGCGGGCGCGGGGCCGGGCTTCACCGCCGGGCCGGGACGCGGAGCCGGGGTCGCGGGCGCCTCGGGAGCGGCGGCCTGCGCCGGAGCCGGGGTGCGCGGACCCGGACGCGGACCACCCGCGGCGGGCTTGGCGGCCGGACGGGCCGCGGTCGACGGACCGGGCTTCGCCCCGGCCTTGGCACCGTTCGCCGGTGCGGACTTGGATGCGAACGATTCACGCAGACGGCGCGCGACGGGTGCTTCCACCGTCGACGACGCCGACTTCACGAACTCGCCTTGCTCCTTGAGCGTTGCGAGTAGTTCCTTGCTCGTGACACCGAGTTCTTTGGCCAACTCGTGCACGCGGGCCTTGCCTGCCACTGCTCTCCTCACTGAGAGGTCGAGCAGCGCCACCGTTGTTCAGGGGACGGCGGCCCGCACGACCTCGGGTTATCTCCGATGGACGTTCATCGTTGGTACTTCACGGTGTGCTCATGAGTGCTCGTGCCTGTTCTCGAGGTAATGCTCCAGGGCTGAGATATCCAGATGTCCGGACACTCGTAGTGCTCTGCCGATCGCTCGGCGCCGAACCGCAAGGCTCAGACAAGCCGAAAGGGGGTGCAACCAGGCACCCCGTCCGGGAAGTCTGCGCCGCGGGTCGGGCACGATCTCGACAACGTCGCCGCTGCCGTTCCGGGCCACGATCCGCAACAGATCGGCGGCCAGCTCGCGCCTACGGCATCCGATACACGTTCGCACCGGAGCTGCCGGGCGCTGGGGCGCCTGGGGATGCTCGGTGGTGCGTTCGGGCGGGGAAACCGGCGGCTCGTGCTGAACCTTGGACCACTCTACCGCTGCCACGGTCCGATCACCGAACCCCGCCCCTGCCGAAGTTACCAACATGTCATCCCGGCCGGTTGTTCCCCGCGGCGCCGCGCCGGGCCGCGCACGTCGCGAGTGGGTCAACTGTGCTGGGCTTCCGTGCGCACGCCACCACCGGTGTCGGGGGCGGCGTCGCTGCGGATATCGATGCGCCAGCCGGTCAGCCGGGCGGCCAGGCGAGCGTTCTGGCCCTCTTTGCCGATGGCCAGCGAGAGCTGGAAATCCGGGACGACGACGCGCGCGGCCCGCGCATCCGGATCCACGATTGTGACCGACACCACTTTCGACGGCGAGAGTGCATTACCGACGAAGGTCGCCGGATCGTCGGCGTAATCGATGATGTCGATCTTCTCCCCGGCCAGTTCGCTCATCACATTGCGCACGCGCTGACCCATCGGGCCGATGCACGCGCCCTTGGCGTTGACCCCGGCGACGGTGGAGCGGACCGCGATCTTGGATCGGTGCCCCGCCTCCCTGGCGACGGCGACGATCTCCACCGACCCATCGGCGATCTCGGGCACCTCCAGCGCGAACAGCCGCCGCACCAGATTCGGGTGCGTCCGCGACAGCGTGATCTGCGGACCACGCGGCCCGCGCGAGACGCCGACGACGTAACACTTGATCCGGTCGCCGTGCTCGTAGCTCTCGCCCGGCACCTGCTCGGCAGGCGGGATCAGGCCCTCGGCGCCGTGCAGTTCGCTGCCGATGCGCACCACGACCGTGCCGCGGGCGTTCGCGCGGGCATCGCGCTGCACGACACCGCCGACGATATCGCCCTCATGGGTGGAGAATTCGCCGAAGGACTTCTCGTTCTCGGCGTCGCGCAGCCGCTGCAACACCACCTGGCGGGCGGTGGTTGCGGCGATGCGGCCGAATCCCTCCGGGGTGTCGTCCCATTCGGAGATGACGTTGCCGTCGGCGTCGAGTTCGCGCGCCATCACCCGGACCACGCCGGTCTTCTGGTTGATGTCGATGCGCGCGTTGGGCTGGTGGCCCTCGGTATGCCGGTAGGCGGTCAGCAGCGCGGACTCGATCGCGGAGATCACGGTCTCGATCGAGATCCCCTTGTCGGCGACGATCGCGCGCAAGGCTTCGATTTCGATGTTCATTCCACGGTCCCTTCGATCGAATCGGACGCTGCAACAGACTGGGGCGACGCCCCGCTGGTTCCTCTGGTGTCCGCGGCGTCCTCTCCCGCGGGAACAGTTGTGCCCGGCTCGCTGCCGGGGATCGGCCTGCCCGGCGCGACGCCGCCGGCGAGTTCGAGCTCGCGGGGGCTCGGCGGGGAGAACTCCACTTGGACGACGGCGCCGGCGATATCGGCCAGCGGGACGTTGACCCGGTGCGGCTTGGCCTTGCCGCCGAGCACGAGCGCGATGGTGTCGCCGGCGAGCTTGCCCACCCGGGCGTCGAAGGTCGCCTTGCCACCAGGATCGGGCGGTTCGGCGCCGGGGCGCAGCGTCACTCGCACCTTGCGGCCCTGGGCGCGCCGCCAATGCCGGTCGGTGCTCAGCGGGCGGTCGATGCCCGGAGTGGAGACTTCGAGCAGATAGGGCGATTCGCCGAAGTCGCCTGCGTCGTCGAGCTGGGCCGAGAGTTCGTTGCTGAGTTCGGCGATGGCGTCGAGGTCGGCCGGGTCGTCGCTGTCCACGATCACCCGAACCCGAGCCTGGGCATCGGCATGCCGTCCGGCCGTCGAGATCTCGACGCCCTCGAGATCGAATCCCCGGCGTTCGACGGGGCCAGCAACGAGCTGGCTCACCCTTTCCTCGGTCGGCATGGGCATGTGGGGCGGCTCCTGGTTCAGTTGTGGCGCGAGCGGAAATTTCTGTACCGAAGGTCTAGCGTAACGCGCCCGGAGAGTGTAAAGGACGATCGGCTACAAGCAAGTTTCCCCAGCACGTGACGTCCCCACCGGGGCACGCAGCGGCGGAAGGCATGACGGCGACGGACCGGGCTCCGTCCGTGCGCGGTCGCCGGCCGCGCGTCTGGCACGATAGTGCGGTGCCCAACCGCCTTCCCATCCGGTCCGAGGCCGGGTGTATTTCCGGCATACCGATCGATCGGCACGATTCCCGCTTCCGCCCGGTGAACCGGCGCACCGCGCTCCGGCTGGCCGGCGCCGGTGCGGCCGGTGCCCTCGCGCTCGCCGCGGCCACCGGGTGCACGCAGGAATCGGAGCTCGAACCCGATCCGCTTCTCACCCAAGAACTTCTGGCGCGCACCGACGCCGCGGCCGCCACCGCGGCCATCGCGCTCGATCCACAGCGTCACGGCGCGCTGACACTGGTGGCCGCCGAACGCACCGCGCACGCGGAGGCGCTGCGCACCGAGATCGACCGTCTCGTCGGCGTCTACGGCGACGGCACCACCCCGAGCCGGCGCCAACCCGAGGTGACCGTCGCCCCCGCGGCGCCGGTCGACGTCGCTACACTGCGCGATCAGCTCACAGGTTCCCAGCGTTCGGCCGCCGAGCTGGCCGCGACCCTCTCCGATTACCGGGCCGGGCTACTCGCCTCGATCAGCGCTGCCTGCGCGGTGCACGCCGGGGTGCTGCTGGCGTGAGTGAGCCGCACCCCTTCGCCTCGCCGGTGACCGCCGGGATGCCGGAACCCCTCGCACCTGCCCACAAGGACGCCGCATGACCGAGTCCGAGCGCCGCGCCCTGCTCGACGCACTGAGCGCCGAGCACGCGGCCGTGTACGCCTACGGCCTGATCGCCGCCTATGCCTCCCCCGAGCGCGACCGGCTGGTCGCCGAGCACACCGCCGCCCACCGGGCCCGCCGCGACACCACCGTCGACGCGGTCGAGGCCGCAGGCATCACCGTGCCGCCGCCGGACGCGGCCTACACCATGCCGTTCCCGGTGACCGACCCGGTCGCCGCGGCCAGGCTCGCCGCCACCGTCGAATCCGATACCGCGGTCGCCTGGCGCTCGGTGGTGGAGCAGGGCGAATCCGAGCCCACCCGCCGCATGGGTGTGGAGGCGCTCACCGAATGCGCGCTGCGCCTTGCGGTCTGGCAGTCGATCCTCGGCGTCGCGCCGCCGACGACACCCTTCCCCGGGCAGCCGTAGCCGACATCGCCACGCCGAGCCCGTGGACCGTGAACGGGCACCAGGACCTTCCGCCACGGACCGTATCCGTGGCCTCGGTCCCGCCGAGCGCACCCGGCGGGACCATCGGTCGAGCAGGACGGCTCCCCGGCCGTCGGATCCGATCCGGCCTCGTCGACAGTTTCGAACGAACGACCGGCTGCGCGAATCAGGCGGGCATCTCGTAGGCACCGTCGTAGGAGGCGACCTCGGCCCAGACCCGGTCGAAGCGGGCACGGTCGGCGGCGGGGGTGCGCAGCGCGTCCCTTGCCCACTGCTGCTGGGCCTCGGTAGCCGAGGGCTTGCCGTAGAGGGTGGTGGCGTAGGTGTTGAAGTCGCGGATCTGGAAGTCGAAGATCTGGGCGAGCAGGTCCGGGTTCAGGCCGGTGATGGCGGCCTGCTCCAGGATCAGCTGACCGTAGACCACCAGGGAGAACAGGTGGCCGATGGTGAGCATGAAGTCCAGGTCGCGCTGCTGGTCGGCATCCGGTGCGGCGGTGCCGAGCAGGGTGCGCAGCGCTTGGGCCTGCTCGTAGAAGCGGGCGACGTTGGGGATGTCGGTGTGCTTGTCGTAGACCTGGGTCCAGTCGGCGAACTGCACCTTGCCCGCACCGCGCGCGGGGCCCTGGTGCCAGAAGAATTCGTCGTCGGCGGCGTCGAGGCGGGTGCCGATCTCCGGGTATTCCTTCGGGTTGAACAGGTAGTTCGGCATGAACTTCAGGATCTGGCCGACGTTGACGTGCACCGTGCCCTCGAGCCGGGGCAGGGTGTTGATCAACCGGGCGACCTGCGCGAAGTAGGTGTTCTTCTCGAAACCCTTGGCCGCGAGCACATCCAGCAGCAGGGTCATCACGACCTCGCCCTCGGAGGTGACCTTCGACTTGGTCATCGGGTTGAACAGCAGGTAGCGGCGGTCGTCGAGGCTCGCGCTGCGGAAGTAGTCGACGGCGCGGTCGCTGAACAGCTTCATCGCCACGATCCGGGCGTAGGCGTCGACGAAGTTGGTGCGCACATGCGGGAAGTCGGTGACCGGGTTGCCGTAGAGGATGCGGTTGTTGGCGTGGGTGATGGCCTCGTAGAACGAATGCTCGACCATGCCGATGCCGCCGTGGCAGAGGTTGAACTTGCCGACGTTGACGGTGTTGAGCGCGGCGCTGAAGGCCTCGGGACCGGTGTGCAGGATGTCCTCGGCGCGCACCGGGTAGTTCTCCAGGCGGAAGGTGCTCACATACATCTGCTGGCGTACCACATTGCCGAGCAGGTGGTAGTTCTCGTGCCTGCTGTCGGCGGCGAACCAGACGTAGCCGTCGGCACCCTCGATGTCGGCGCGGCGGGAGAACACCGACACCATGCTCGCGACATTGCCGTTGCCGATGTAGTACTTCTCGCCGTTGGCGCGGAACAGAATGCCCGCCTCGGCGTCGGCGCTGCCCGGCTCGGTCGGGGTGAGCACCAGATCGGTGTTGTAGATGTCGGCGCCGTGCGCACGCTCGGACAGCCCGAACGCCATCACCTCACCGGCGTCCAGATCACGGGCCGCGCGCTGCTTGGCGGCCTCGTTGTCGCTCTGCCAGATCGGGCCGAGCCCGAGGATGGTGACCTGCTCGGCGTACCAGTAGGCCAGCCCATAGAAGCCGAAAATCTCCGACAGGGCCGCGTTGCGCGCCGCGTCCCAGCGGCGGTTCGGGTCGCCGTCGGCGTAGGCGGACGGGGTCAGGAAGGTCGCGAACAGCTTCTCCTGCTTGACGAACTCCAGGAAGTCGGCGGTGAACACCGCGTCATCGTCATCGGCGAGCAGCTGCTTCTTGCCGCGCTGCTCGAACCAGTCGATGGTCGCCCGCAACAGCCGCCGCGTCTCGGCATCGAAATGCTGCGGATCGTAGGTGGCCGGATTGAACAGCACCGCTTCAGAGCTCGTCATGGCCGTCAACCTACCAGTGGGTAGCCCCGTTTCATCGGCCTGACCAGCCCATTCCCCTACGTAACCGTAGGTTCACCGCTGAGTGCGAGCGGCGTCGACGCGCGCGGCGCGACCGCGCGATCGGCGGCCTCCCGGCCCGCGACCCGGCCGAAGGCCAGGGCATCCGCGATATGGAAACCGCCGTCCTTGGCCCAGCTGTAGGTCGAGCTCACCTCACCCGCGGCATACAGACCGTCGATCGCCGCGCCGGACACGTCGAGCACCCGGGAGCGGCCGTCACGGCGCGGTCCGCCATTGCTCCAGCCGAGCAGTGGCGCGACGTCCAGAACGTAGAAGGGCGGTTCGGATACGGGTGCGAGGGTCTTCGGGTCCCGGCCGAAGCTGTCGTCGCGGCCGTATTCGCAGGCCTTGTTGTAGCGGGCGACGGTGCGTTCCAGCGTTGCCGGGTCGACGCCGATGAGGCCGGCGAGCTCGGCGATGGAATCCGCGCGCCGGATCAGGCCGCGGTCGATCTCGACACTGTTGTCGACGCTCCAGCTGAAATCCTCCATCAGCAGTTTCCAGCCGACGGGCAGCACCTCGCGGCTCGGACTCAGCGGTCCCGCCTTCCGCATCCGCTCGTCGAAGATCAGGTGGAACGGGCGCAGCGGGAACAGTTCCAGCGCGCCGTTGCGGTAGATGTGGCCGTGCCGGTTCTCGGCGGTTTCGTCGACGAACCGCAGGCCGTCCGGGCCGACGAACAGATAGTGGTGGGCGGCCCACAGCGCGAGGAAGGCACCGGGCCCGTCATCGACGCGCACCCCGGTGATCGTCATCATGTTGCCCATATGCCACAGGTCCGCGCCCAAGCGCTGGACCATGCGATGGCCGTCGCCGGTGCAGTGCGGCGACCCCCAGATCGGTGCGTCGCTCAGGCGCAGATAGTCGCGGACCATGCCAGGGTTCGCGGCGAAACCGCCCGTGGCCAGGACGACCCCGCCGAGGGCACGGACCCGGCGGCCGTCGGCCGTTCGCACCCCCGCCACCGCCCCGGACTCGGTGAGCAGTTCCACGGCGGGAGTGGAGAACCGCACGTCGATATCGCGCTCGGTGAGCGCGCCGAGCAGGAAGTCGTAGAGCAGGAAGTTGCCCATCTGCGCGCCGACGGTGTCCATGCCCGCGTAGCAGTCACTGCCGTCGAGGGTGAGATATTCGGGCTCGGTGTGGTACTGCGCGCTCGCGCCGACCTCGGCGCCGAGCGCGCGCAACCACTCGGAATTGAGCGCGGTTTCCCGCGCCCAGGTGGCGATGACGTCCTCGGCGACCGGGTAGGGCCCGCACAGCGAACGGAGGAAGACCTCCGCGCGTCGCGGGTCGCGATTGATGAACCAGCCGGCCCCGGAGACCCTGGTGTTACCGCCCGCCGTCGCCGGATCCGCCTTCTCCAGCACCACGACCCGCGCGCCGGCCGCGTGCGCGCTCAGCGCCGCGGCGGCGCCGGCCGCCCCGACCCCGAGGACCACCACGTCGAATTCCTCGTCGAACCGCACGGCACCCATAGCGAAATCCTTTCCACAGCCGGTGGTCTCATCCCGGAGTCCACGGGCCATGGTGCTCGGCATCGCGGTTGTCCGCGCCCGGCGCATCCCTCTCAGCGGGAGCCGAGTCTTCGGGTACCGCACCACGAGGCGGCGGGCGCGGACCACCCGCCGACCGACGCCAGGAAACGCCTACGCCCCCGGTCCGATTCGGAGCCGGGGGCGTAGACCGTGCGTCACAGTCAGCCGCGGATCTTGGCGAGCACCGCGTCGACGGCGGAATCGGCGGCGATGTCTTCGGATTCGCCGGTGAACCGGTTGCGCAGTTCGACCTTGCCGTCGGCCCAACCACGGCCGATGACGAGCACCCACGGCATGCCGAGCAGTTCGGCGTCCTTGAACTTGACGCCGGGCGAGGCGGTGCGATCGTCGAAGAGGACATCAAGGCCCTGAGCGTCGAGTCCGGCGACCACGGCTTCGGCGCCTTCGCGGGCGGCGGCGTCCTTGTTGGCGATCACGACGTGGATGTCGAACGGAGCGGCCGACGCCGGCCAGCGCAGGCCCTTGTCGTCGTGCTGCTGTTCGGCGATCACCGCGACCATCCGGGAGACGCCGATGCCGTAGGAGCCCATGACCAGGCGGACCGGCTTGCCGTTCTCGCCGAGCACATCGACCTCGAAGGCGTCGGTGTACTTGTAGCCGAGCTGGAAGATGTGGCCGATCTCGATGCCGCGCGCCGAGACCAGGGTGCCGCGTCCGTCGGGCGAGGGGTCACCGTCGCGTACCTCGGCGGCTTCGATGGTGCCGTCGGGGGTGAAATCGCGACCGGCGACCAGGCCGACGACATGCTTGCCCGGTTCGTCGGCCCCGGTGATCCACGAGGACCCCGTCACCACGCGCGGATCGACGAGATAGCGGATACCGTTGGCCTGCAGCGCCTTCGGGCCGATGTAGCCCTTGACCAGGAAGGGGTTGGCGGCGAAGTCGGCGTCGGTGAGCAGCTCGACCTCGGCCGGTTCCACCGAGGCGCCGAGGCGCTTGTCGTCGACCTCACGATCGCCGGGGATGCCGACGCCGACGATCTCGGTCTTGCCGTCCGGGTGCCGCAGCTTGACCATGACGTTCTTCAGGGTGTCGGCCGCGGTGACCGCCCGTCCATAGCGTTCGGCGAGACCGGCGCCGTTGGCCCAGTCCACCAGGGTCGCGATGGTGGGGGTGCCCGGGGTGTCGTGGACGACGGCCGCGGGCTGTCCCTCGATCGGCAGCGGTTCGGGAGCGGGGGTGACCACGGCCTCCACATTGGCGGCGTATCCGGACTCGGGACAGCGCACGTAGGTGTCCTCACCGACGGGGCTGTCGGCGAGAAACTCCTCGGACGCGCTGCCGCCCATGGCGCCGGATGTCGCGGCGACGATGACGTACTTGACGCCGAGCCGGCCGAAGATGCGCTGGTAGGCCTCACGGTGGGCGTTGTAGCTTGCCTTCAGGCCGTCTTCGTCGAGGTCGAAGGAGTAGGAGTCCTTCATGACGAACTCGCGCCCACGCAGGATGCCCGCGCGCGGACGTTCCTCATCGCGGTACTTGTCCTGGATCTGGTAGAGCGTGACCGGCAGATCCTTGTAGGAGTTGTATTCCCCCTTGACGGTGAGCGCGAACAGCTCCTCGTGGGTGGGCCCGAGCAGATAGTCCGCGCCCTTGCGGTCTTTCAGCCGGAACAGCGCGTCGCCGTATTCGGTCCACCGGTTCGTGGTCTCGTAGGCATCGCGCGGCAGCAAGGCGGGCAGCGAGATCTCCTGGGCGCCGATGGCGTCCATCTCTTCGCGCACCACCTGCTCCACCTTGCGCAGCACCCGCAGGCCCAGCGGCAGCCACGAATAGATGCCGGGGGCGACGCGGCGCACGTATCCGGCGCGCACCAATAGCTTGTGGCTCGGCACCTCGGCGTCGGCGGGATCGTCTCGCAGGGTGCGCAGGAACAGGCGGGAGAGGCGGGTGATCACGGATGCACAGGGTAGTCGCCGGTCCACGGCCGATGACACCGGATTAGCGGTTCGCGACCGCGGGGCGCGCGCAGAGGGTCCGAAAACGATCATGACGCACGAACAGGAAAGTGAATTACCCATTAATGGAGGCCGCCAAACTTTGGATCACAAAAATATCACTTTCGCCATGTAAAGAATGCTAACCAAATACTGTTGGAGTGCCGAAATACCGGCGCACACAACCACATAAAGGGCCGCTGACCTGCGGGGGTGTCGATAATTCTGGTCGCCCGATCATCTCCGCGAAATGATGGCCAGCCACCCCTGTCGAAAGGTGAGGCAGTGGTCGACACACACCGGAGAATGGTTCGTTGGGCCGCGGCGTTGGCCGCGGCATCGCTATCGGCGGCCATGCTGGCCGGCTGCACCAAGACCGATACCGCCGCCGAGGGCGAACTGCTGCGAACGTTGCAGGACAGCGGCACCATCACCGTCGGGTTCGCCGGCGAGGCCCCGTACTCCTTCGAGCAGGACGGGCAGTTGACCGGCGCGACCGTCGCCCTGCACCGGGAGATCTTCAAGAATCTGGGCATCGACACCGTCGACGGCGTGCAGACCGAGTTCGGTGCGCTCATCCCCGGTTTACAGGCCCAGCGCTTCGACGCGGTGAGCGCAGGCATGTCGATCCTGCCCAAACGCTGTGAGCAGGCCGCGTTCAGCGAACCGGAATTCATGTACACGACCGCGCTGATGGTGAAGTCCGGCAATCCGCTGAACCTGACGGATATGCACTCGGTCAAGGACAGCGGCGCGCGCATGGCGGCCATGACCGGCGCCATCGAATCCGACTACGCCGCGGCCCTCGGCATCGACGCCATGCTGGTCGGCAGCCCGCAAGACGGCCTGGACGCGGTCACCTCCGGCCGCGCGGATGTGTTCGCGTTGACCGCGATCTCGCTGAACTGGTTGAAGAGCCATTCCCCCGGCGCCGAGGTCGAGGTGACGCCGTCGTTCGTGGCGGTCATCGACGGCAAACCGCAGATCGGGGCGGGCGGCACCGTCTTCCGCACCGGCGACAAGGACCTGCTGGACGCCTATAACGCCGAGTTGAAGAAGATCACCTCCGACAAAGAGCGCTACCTGGCCATCGTCGGTCCGTTCGGTTTCACCGAGCGGGAGCTGCCGGATCCGGGTCTGACCACTGAACAGCTGTGCAAGGGCGAAGTCTGATCGAGCGGTTCGCGCCATGAGCGATATGGACGCGTTGCGCGAGGCGCTTCCCGGGATCTGGGACGGCATTCTCGTCACGTTGCAACTCACGCTCGGCGGGGCCGCGCTGGCCTTTGTGATCGCCTTGCTGCTCGGGACCGTGGTGCGGGTGCGCAATCTCGCGCTGCGCGGAACCTCGCGGGTGTTGATCGAGTTCTTCCGCGGCACCTCACTGCTGGTGCAGATCTTCTGGCTGTTCTACGTGCTGCCGCTGTTCGGCTATCAGCTCGAGCCGGTGTTCTGCGGAATCCTGGCGCTCGGCCTCAATTACGGCGCCTACGGGGCCGAAGTGGTGCGCGGTGCGTTGAACGCGGTACCGCGCACGCAGTGGGAGGCGGCGGTCGCGCTGAATTTCAGCCCGTGGCAGCGGTTGCGCAAGGTGTTGTTCCCGCAGGCCTGGGCGCTGATGGTGCCGCCGCTGACGAACCTGCTGATCCACCTGCTCAAAGGCACCGCGGTGGCCTCCTACATCACGTTGCAGGACTTGACCTTCGAGATCGGGAAGCTGCGCCAATCCACCGGTGACACCCTGTTCGCCTTCGGTGTCGGTCTGCTGATCTATTTCGCGCTGGCCTATGTACTGACGGTGCTGATGAACCTGGTGGAAACCCGCGCCAAGGCGAAGCTCGGCCGTGGGCCGACCCTCAGGGAGATGCTTCGGCTCGCCCCGGACGAGCCGGTCGAGGCGGTGGCGCGGTGACCGTCGAATGGAGTTGGGAGCGCGCCAGGGAATCGCTGCCGGTGCTGTGGGACGGTTTCCAGATCACCTTGCTGGCCACCGTCGTCGGTTTCGCGATCGCGGCGGTGATCGGGCTGGCCATCGCGATCGTGCGCCGGTCGTTCCCGCGCTGGATCGCGGCCCCGGTGCATGCGGTGGCCGAGTTCGTCCGGCTCACGCCGCTGGTGGTGCAGTTGCTGTTCGCCTACAACCTGCTGCCGCAGTTCTCCGCATTGCAGATCGGCATCACCGTGCTCGGCATCCACTATTCGAGCTATCTGGCCGAGGTGTACCGGGCCGGGATCGAGTCGGTGCCGACCGGGCAGTGGGAGGCCGCGCGTGCGTTGTCGCTGCCGCCGTACCGCACCTGGCGGGCGGTGGTCTTGCCGCAGGCCATCCGCGCCAGCGTTCCCGCCCTCGGCACCAACGCGGTGTCGATGTTCAAGGACACGCCGTTCCTGTTCGCCATCTCGGTGGTCGAACTCGTCACCGCCGCCCAGCAGTTCGGGGCCCGCAACTTCCAATATCTGGAGCCGCTGACCCTGGCCGGCGTGTTCTTCCTCATCGCGAGCTACCCGACGTCTGTACTGATCAGAAGACTGGAGAAGCGTCTTGCCTACTACTGACGACACGGTCGGCCGCGACCAGGACGCGATGATCCGCTTCGACAAGGTGGGCAAGCGGTTCGGCAAGCTGGTGGTGCTCGACGACCTCGATTTCACCGTCGGCCGCGGCGAGAAGGTCACCCTGATCGGCCCCTCCGGATCGGGTAAGACCACGATCCTGCGGCTGCTGATGACGCTGGAGCAGGTCAGCGACGGCGTCATCTGGGTGGACGGACAACCACTCACGCACGAGCAGCGCGGTGCGAAGCTGGTGCCCGCCAAGGAGAAACACCTGCGTACGGTGCGCAAGAAGATCGGTATGGTGTTCCAGCAGTTCAACCTGTTCCCGAATATGACGGTGCTGGAGAACATCACCGAGGCGCCGGTGCATGTGCTCGGGCGGTCCAAGGGCCAGGCCCGCGCGCGGGCGACGGAGCTGCTGGAGATGATCGGGCTCGCCGAGAAGGCGCACGCCCATCCCGCGCAGCTGTCCGGCGGTCAGCAGCAGCGCGTCGCGATCGCGCGCTGCCTGGCAATGGACCCGAAGGTGATGCTGCTCGACGAGGTGACCTCGGCGCTGGATCCGGAACTTGTGGGCGATGTGCTCGACCTGCTGCGCGATATCGCCGAGAGCACCGATATCACCATGCTCATCGTCACCCATGAGATGCGCTTCGCCCGCGATGTGTCCGATCGGGTGATGATGTTCGACGGCGGCCGCGTGGTGGAGCAGGGCCCGCCGCGGCAGCTGTTCGAGGACCCGCACAACGAGCGGACCCGGGCCTTCCTACGCGCGGTGCGCTGACGACGGCCGCCCATCACGCCGCCGGCTCACACCATCCCCGCGGCACCGCTGGGCTGTGGCCAACGGTCGGTCGGCGCCGAAGTACCCGGGGCCGCGTCCCGGGGTGCTGCCGGCCGGCCGGCGGGCGCCGATTACCGTTGTCGCTCGTGCTGGTGCTGCTACCTCCTTCCGAAACCAAGTCCGACGGCGGAACCGGCGCGCCGCTGGAGCTCGGCGAGCTGGCGATGCCGCAGCTGACCGCGGTGCGGGAGAAATTGCTGGCGGAGGTGGTACGGCTGGCCGGCGATCCGGAGGCCTCGCGCGCCGCGCTCGGCCTCGGCAAGGGCGCGGAGACGGAGATCGCCCGCAACGCGGCGTTGCGCACCTCCCCCACCCGGCCCGCGCTCGAGCGCTACACCGGTGTGCTCTACGACGCGCTCGATGCCCGTTCGTTCACCAAGGTGCAGCGGGCCAAGGCCTACGCCCGTCTCGGGATCGGTTCGGCGCTGTTCGGCGCGGTGCGGGCCGGCGATCCGATCCCGGCGTATCGGCTCTCCGGCGGGTCGAAACTGCCCGGCCTGCCCACCTTGTCGGCGGTGTGGCGCGAACAGCTGCCCGATGCCCTGCGCGCCGAGGCCGGCGACGATCTGGTGATCGACCTGCGTTCGGGCACCTATCAGCAGCTCGGCCGCGTCCCCGGCGCCATCACCGCGAACGTGCTCACCGAGCATCCCGATGGTTCCCGCACCGTCGTCTCGCATTTCAACAAGCATCACAAGGGCCTGCTCGCCCGCGCGCTGGTGCTCACCCGCGCCGAGCCGGCCGATATCCGCGCCGTCGCCCGGATCGCCACCAAGGCCGGGCTGCGAACCGAGATCGCCTCCCCCACCGAACTTCTCATCATCACCTGAGATCCGCGGCTGGAATGCGCCGGGAGACCCGGGTGTTGGCGAGTGTTGTGAGCACTACTACAGCCGTACTGTCCGATGACCTGAAGAAGTATCTGGACGAAGAGCGCGTCTACGCCACAGTCGCCACCGTCGGCAAGGACGGGCATCCGCATCTGACCGTCGTCTGGCTCGAGCGCGACGGCGAGGATCTGATCTTCTCCACCACCGTCGGCCGGGTGCAGGGCCGCAATGTCATGCGCGATCCGCGGGTCACGGTGATGATCAACCCGCCCGACCGGCCCTTCGTCTACGCCGAGATCAAGGGCTCGGCCACCGTGACGCCCGACCCGGAGCGAGCGCTGCCGGACAAGCTGGCGCTGAAGTACACCGGCAAGACCTACCGGGAGTTCAATCCGGCCTCGGTGCACGACGCCGAGCGGATCATCGTGCGGGTCACACCGGACAAGGTCGTCGGCCGACTCTGAACCCGCTGCCGAGTCCGCCGGGTTCAGGCCTGCTGGGCCTCTTCCTGAGCGTGCTGGGCCTGCGCCACTTCCTGCGGGGTGTAGCGCAGGGTCAGCGCGAGCAGCCCGACCAGCAGCGCACCGATGGCCGCGACGAACAGCACCAACGTGTAGCCGCTGCCGAGCGCGACGAGTTCGGCCGCCGTCATATCCGCGGGCTTGCCGGTACGGCCGCCTTCGGACAGCGTGCGTGAGGCCGCCAGCGGTGTCAGCAGGCCGATCGCGATCGGGGTGCCGAGGCTCAGGAACATCTGGCCGATCGCCGACAGCGGGCCGATCTCGTCCTGCGGCACACCGACGAGCACGCACAGCGGGATGAGGACGATGGCCAGGCCCATACCGAAACCGATCACCAGGAACAGCCCGAGCAGGGTCGGCACATAGCTGACGTCACCGTCGAGCGTCGATCCGAAACCCAGCCCGGCCACCAGGACCAGGGCCGCACCGCTGAGCAGCCACCGCGGCGCGACCAGCATCGCCAGCTTCGACGACAGCGCGCCGCCGATACCGATGCCGACGGTGAACGGGATGAACGACAACCCGGCCACCAGCGGGCTGTAGCCGACCACGTTCTGCACGAACAGCCCGGCGAAGTAGGTGGTGGCGCCGAGCACGCCGCTGGCGAGCAGGATGATGACGAAGGTGGCGTTGCGGTCGCGGTGATCGAACAGCGACCACGGCAGCAGCGGGTTGGCCACCGCGCGTTCGGCGAGCACGAACACCACCAGCAGCACCACACCGCCGATCAGCGAACCGATGACGTAGGGGCTGTCCCAGCCGAACTCCGGCCCTTCGGTCGCGCCGAACACGATCAGCGCGCAGGCCAGGGTGCCGAGGATCGCGCCGCGCACGTCGAGGGTGAGCCGGTGATGCGTGGTGTCGCGCAGGGCGATCACGGCGCCGAGGATGATGAGCGCGCCGATGGGCACATTGATCAGGAAAATCCAGCGCCAGCTCACCTCGGTGAGCGCGCCGCCGATCACCAGTCCGCCGACCGAGCCGAGCGCCGCCATCGACCCGAAGATCGCGAAGGCCTGATTGCGCACCGGTCCCGGTGCGAATGTGCTGGCCACCAAGGCGAACGCGGTGGGGGCCGCGAGTGCGGCGCCGGTGCCCTGGAAAGCGCGGGCCGCGATCAGCATGCCTTCGTTCTGGGCCAGTCCACACAGCAGTGATGCCAGCGTGAACAGTGAGACACCGAGCAGGAACATCCGCCGCCGCCCGAAGGAATCGCCGATCCGGCCGCCGAGCAGCATCAGGCCGGCGAAGGGCAGGCCGTAGGCGGTCACCATCCAGGCGCTGCCGGAGCTGGACAGCCCCATTTCTTCCTGCAATCGCGGCAGCGCCAGGATCACCACGGTGCCGTCGAGCACCACCATGAGCTGGAGTCCGCTCAGGACGAGGATCGCGAGCCCGAAGGCCCGCCGCGTCACGGGGTACTGCGTCGTAGCAGCGGCTTTGTCGAGCACAGGGAGTCACTGTAATCGACGGTCACAAGCACACCGTTCGGTACGTCGGGCCGGGGTCGTTCGAGCAGCGCGACCGGAGGGCGACCTGGCCGCGCCCCACCGCGCTACCGAAGGGCGGCGGTACGTTGCTGTCGCGTGCGGGCTGTCACTTGTCGCTCGCCCGCTACGTCTCAGCCGCCCGGCGCGACGTCTGCCGAGAAGCCCGCCGTGGGGCCGATCACGACGATGGCGGGCGGGCGGATGCCTTCGGCACGCACTCGTTCGGCGATCGTCGCCAGGTCGGCGCGCAGCACCCGCTGGGTCCGCAGCGTGCCCTCTTGGATGACGGTGGCCGGGGTATCGGCGGGCCGCCCGCCGGCGAGCAGCACATCGGCGAACTGCTCGATCCGCTCGACGGCCATCATCAGCACCAGGGTGCCACGCAGCCGCGCCAGCGCGGGCCAGTCCACCAGCGAGTCCGGGTGATCCGGCGCCACATGCCCGCTGACCACCACGAACTCATGGGTCACCCCGCGATGGGTGACCGGAATGCCCGCGGCCGAGGGCACCGCGATCGGGCTGGTGATGCCGGGGACCACGGTGACCGGCACACCGGCGGCCACACACGCCTCGACCTCCTCGAAACCGCGGCCGAACACATACGGGTCGCCGCCCTTGAGCCGCACCACGAACTTGCCCGCCTTGGCGCCTTCCACCAGCGTGGTGTTGATCGCCTCCTGCGCCATGGCGCGTCCGTACGGGATCTTCGCGGCATCGACGACCTCGACCTCCGGGCCGAGTTCGGCCAGCAGTTCCGGCGGTGCGAGCCGGTCGGCGACGACGAGATCGGCGCGCGCGAGCAGCCTGCGGCCACGCACGGTGATCAGGTCCGGGTCGCCGGGTCCACCGCCGACCAGCGCGACGCCCGGCGCGACCGGGGTCGAATCATCGGTCACCACACCCGATTGCAGCGCTTCCAGCAGCGCGTTGCGCACCGCCGCCGAACGCTTGTGCCTGCCGCCGGCCAGCACGCCGAGGGTGAGGCCGTCGAAGCGGGCGGTGGCCGGGGTGACGGCGGTGCCGAGCCGGGCGTTGTCGGCGCGTACGCAGAAGATGCGGCGGCGTTCGGCCTCCGCGACCACGGCGGCATTGGTTTCGGGTTCGTCGGTGCAGGCGATCGCGTACCAGGCGCCGTCGAGATCGCCATCGGTGTAGGCGCGCAGCGTGAGCGTCAGCTGACCGGAGGTGGCCATGCCTTCGACCGCCGGGGTGGCCTCACGGCTGATGACGTGCACGTCCGCGCCCGAGGCGATGAGCAGCCCGAGCCTGCGCTGGGCGACGGAACCGCCGCCGACGACGACCACCCTTCGCCCGTTCAGATCGAGCCCGACCAGGTAGTTCGGGTCGCCCGCTGGCTGGTCCTCGGTATCGGCTGACGTGTTCGGCACAAGTGTCGAGATTACGGGGCGTGTCCGGCACCGGCCGCAGGCACCCGGGCGGTCATCACCCGAAGCGCCTCGCATCCCGGCCGCTCGGCGTACGTCAACCCGTTCGGACGGTCACACCACGGGCCGGGTGGTACGCGATGAGCGACGACGAGAGTATGCGCGCCGGCGATCGACCGGCAATCGACCTGGCCCCGCCCAGCGCCGCTAGGGCGCCACCGACAGGAAGTCGGCGAACCCGGTGGGGTCGTGCCGTCCGATGCTCGCGTGCTCGAACAGCCCCCAGCCTTCGGCCTCGCCGCAGCGGGCATGCGCGACATGGTCGATGACGCCGTACGGGATGCGCCCGGCGACGGCCGGATCGGTGAGGTCGTAGCGGTCGCTCGAGGTCCAGTCGCGGCCCTTCCACTGGCCGTGCTGCCAATCGGGATCGCCGCCGTAGCCGCAGCCCACGTGCAGCGGGATATCGGTCACCGTCCGGATTTCCACGTCGAGCGGTTTGCCGTCCGGTGTGGTCAGTTCGATGCGCGCGGCGGTGGGCAACCTGGTGCCGGAGCGGTAGTCGATCGAGATGCGCGGCCAGCCGAGTTGCTCGGCCCGCCCGTCCGGCCAGACCCGGGTGGCGTCGTTGAGGGTGCGCCTGCCGTCGGGTTCCTCCTGCACGATGACGACGATCGCGAAGTCGTCGAACCGCAACGGCATGTACAGCCACCAGAACCCGCCCGAGGGTTCCGCGGCCGCGCGCCCGGGCGGCTCGGTTTCGCCGACCGGCCGGATGCCCCAGGACCGGTCCCTGGTGCCGCCCCAGACCTCGGGATCGACGCTGATCTCCCGGCCGTCGACTCGCAGGGTGCCCGACCAGCTTCCGACCTGGGCGAACCGCGAGGCCTCGATGATCGGGCGGTTGCCGTTGAGGATCAGATGCGGCTGCTCCTGCACCGTGGGGAACGCGCCGGTCCAGGTCAGGTCGGCGGCGAGCTCATCGTGTTCGCACACCAGCCGCAGCCGCTGCAGTGGTTCGAGCACCTCGATCCGGTAGTCACCGACCCGCATATCCAGGCTCCGGTCGCCGAGCGCGTCGGAAAACCGCACCGTGCGCACGGTATCGCCCTCGCGCAGAGCCAGGTAGGCGTCGGTGACCCCCAGGTTCGGATAGACGCCGAACCCGGTCACCAGCATGGTGCCGCCCGCACGATTGTGCGCGTTGAAATAGCTGCGGTCGTAGAAGTTGCGGTCGCTGCTGGCCACCCGTGCCAGCGACAGCGGCGTCTGGTGGATCGGGAATTCGTCCAACGGTGCCGGTGCGGATCCGGGAAGACGGGAGGAATCAGACATAGTGTGGCTCAATCCCATTCGTAGGTTCCGTCGAGCAGGGCCTGCAAGCTCGCCCGGTGCATCACATAGTCGTCGCGGTCATCGGTGTCGGTGTCCTCGCCGAAGTGGATCATCCGGCGCTTGATCCTTGCCATCACGATGGCGTGCCGTAGTGCCGTGTAGACCAGGTAGAAGTCGAGATCACGCACGGTATGGCCGCTGGCCGCTTCGTATTTCGTTACCACCTCGCTGCGGCGCAGGAAGTTCGGCAGGCCGGGCTGGTCGAACCGAACGGCGAGGTCCTGGAAGAACCGGTGCAGGAAGATGATCCAGGCCACGTCGAGTTCCCGCGGGCCGATGGCCGCCATCTCCCAATCGAGCACCGCCGCCGGTTCGAAACCGCGGTAGATGATATTGCCGGGACGGGCATCACCCCAGGTCAGCACGTCGGGGCCGGGGTCGGCGGGCCAGTGGGCCGCCAGCCAATCGAAGCCGCGCTCGATGATCGGGATCCGGTAGCCGTCGTCGGCGAGGGCCCAGCGATACCAGGCGCGCTGGGCGTCGACGTGGCGGCGCAGCGCATCGCCGGGCCCGGCCAGCATCGGGAACCGCCGCACCGGGTCGGGGATGGCGTGCACCTTCGCGATGATCTCGACCGTGGCGTCGGTCAACCGCGCCCGCTCCTCGTCGGTGGCGTCGAAGAGCCAGCCCACGAAGACATAGGGCGGGTTGTCGGTGGGCACCCGGCCCTCCACCCGGTCCATCACGAAGAACGGCGTACCGAGTACACCGGGATCGTTTTCCAGCCAGCGCGCCCTCGGCACCGGGATATCGGTCGCCTCGGCGACACCGGCCATCACCTGGTATTGCGTTGCCAGATCATAGGTTTCGAACACCGGGAAGGCATCGTCCTCCGGCGCCATCCGCGCCACGAACGACCCGCCGCCGCGCTGCCCGCCCGCGAGCCATTCGGCGTCGAACAACACCGTCGAACTCGACATACCGCCCGCCTCCGGCCGGGACAGGCCGGTGATCGAGGGCGGTTCGTCGGCGCCGACGCGTTCGCCCAGCCAGCGGGACAGGTCGGCGGTGAACGAATCCAGATCGCGATCACTGGTGGTCAGCCGACGTCGTTCGGTGGGTGCGGGATCGTCGGCCATCATCGTCCTCCTGATGCCGTACAGCGGTGCGGCTCGGGCGAGGGCGTTGCTGCCGAGCCCGGCTCGGACCGCGGTGACTGCCGGGTCGTGGTGACTGTAACGCGTTTCAGTTTGGCTGTTCGGGAAAGCCGGAAATCGATCCGTGACACCTCTCCGGGAGCGCCGCATCGGCCGCAAGGATGATGCCGGATACGTCCTACGAATGATTCGAAAATAGGGGTTCCACTCCGGGTTTATCCGGTGGTGGGCGGCGCCGCTGGTGGATACGTTCGGCCCAGGCAATCGGATCGGCGCAGTGAGGGGCTGATAGTGGTCGGGGTCGAGGTTCTCCAACAGCAAGACGATGACGCTCCCGTCGAGGTGGCCGAGCCACGCCGGTGGCATCCGCTCACGCGCATCGCGTTCCGGTTCTGTTTCGTCTATTTCGGCCTGTTCTGTCTGCTGTTCGCCCAGATCACCTTCGCGTTCACCGGCATCGCCGGGCAATGGCTGCCCGAGCGGGCGGTCATGTGGCAGATGGAGCTGCTCTCGCCGGCCTACGAGTGGGTCGGGCGGACGGTTTTCGGGGTCGATGCCGTGTTGCACGAGGATTCGGGCAGCGGCGATCAGACCGTCATCTGGGTGATGATCTTCTGCGTCCTTGTCGTCGCCCTGGCGGCAACGCTGATCTGGTCGGTGCTCGACCGGCGCCGCACCGCCTACCCGCGGCTGAGCGCCTGGTTCTTCACCGTCATCCGACTGTGCCTGGCCGGTCAGATGCTGTTCTACGGCATCGCCAAGGCCATCCCGACGCAGATGCCGTCACCACCACTGAACGCACTGCTGCAGCCGTACGGCGAGTTCAGCATCACCTCGGTGCTCTGGTTGCAGGTGGGTTCCTCGCCCGCCTATCAGGTGCTGCTCGGCATCGCCGAGATGCTCGCGGGCCTGCTGCTGTTCTGGCCACGCACCGCGACCGTCGGCGCGATGCTGAGCGTGGTGAGCATGGCGCAGGTGTTCGTGCTGAACATGACCTTCGACGTGCCGGTCAAGATCCTGTCGTTCCATCTGCTGCTGCTGTCGCTACTGCTGCTGGCGCCGCAGGCGCAACGGCTGGCGAATGTGCTGGTACTGGAACGCCCGTCGGATCCGGCGACGCAACCGCGATTGTTCGACAGCGCCAAGGCCAATCGGATCGCCGCCCTGGTCCAGGTGCTGATCGGGGTGTGGATGCTGATCGGCGTGGTGGACACCGGCTGGCGCGCGTGGGACGAGTTCGGTGGCGGCCGCGAGAAATCGCCGCTGTACGGCATCTGGACAGTCAGCGAATTCACCGCGTCCGGGCAGCCGGTTCCTCCCGTGCTGACCGATGAGAACCGCTGGCAGCGCGCTGTTTTCGATGATCCGGGCGCGATGTTCATCCAGGGGATGGACGGTGCGCTGACGCCGTCCGCGGTCGCCATCGACACCGATGCCCGCACCCTCACCCTGACCGCCCCACCGCAATCACCCGATGCCACGCCGGTTCCGATCGCCTCCTTCACCTTCGAACGGCCCGAGCCCGAGCGATTGCGCCTCACGGGCGAGTTGAACGGAACACCCACAACCATCGTGCTCGACCAGATGGACCTCGACGCATTCCCCTTGCGCAGCGGCGGCTTCCGCTGGGTCCAGGATTACCCGGACTTCCGCTGACGCCCCCGGAACCGGTGCAGACAGCACTGGGGGCACAGGTTTTCCCAGCCGCGGCGCACCCCTGATCTGACATACCGTGCCAGAGCAAGGTCAGGTGTGCGGCGGATCGGGAAAGGTGAACAGTGGCAACCCTGGTGGAGTCGGAGGCGCCGGATCGGGAGCAGGGTGAGCCCGTACCTGTCGTGCTGTCACCGTCGTGGCATCCGGCCACGCGTGTGCTGTTCCGGTTCGTATTCGTCTACCTCGGTATCGGTACCGCGGCGCAATGGCTGCTCCTGCAACTGCTGCGGTCGGTCGGCGTCCCGGAGCCGGCGGTGCTCACCCTCGGCCGGTGGTGGGCACTGCCGCCGCTGACCGACTGGTTCGCCGCCCAGCTGTTCGGCATCGAGGAACCGCTCGGGTACGCACCCACCGGCAGCGGAGACACCGTCACCCTCTGGGTGGCGGCGTTCAGCTGGCTGGTGGTCGCGGCCGTGGCCACCGCGATCTGGACCGCTCTGGACCGGCGCCGCACCGACTACCGCGGCCTGGACCGCTGGTTCCGAGCATTGCTGCGCTTCGCGCTGGCCGGTGCGCTGATGCTCTACGGCATGGTCAAGGTGATGCCGTCGCAGATGACGTTCGCCCTGCACCGGCTGATCGAACCGTTCGGCGATATGACGCCGATGGGGGTGCTGTGGTCGCAGACGGCGGCGTCGAAGCCCTATGAGATCGCCCTGGGTTGCGCGGAGATCGGCGCCGGATTGCTGCTGATCCTGCCCGCCACCGTCACCGCGGGAGCAGCGCTGTCGACCGTGGCGATGGCGCAGGTCTTCCTGCTCAATATGACCTTCGACGTGCCGGTGAAGCTGTTCAGCTTCCATATGCTCGCCCTGTCCCTCGCACTGCTCGCCCCGCACGGCCGCCGCCTGGCAACGGTCCTGTTCTCCGGTAAGGCGGTGCCGGCGGCCGAGGGATCCGAACTCTTCACCACCGCACGGTCGAATCGGTTCGCGTTGCTCGGCCAGGTCCTGCTCGGCCTGTGGCTGCTGGCGACCACGGCGCTGGAGGGCTGGGACGCCTGGCACGCCTACGGCGCCGCCCGCCCGCGTTCCCCGCTGTACGGCATCTGGAATGTCGCCGAATACTCCGTCGCCGGCCACCAGGTCCCCCCGCTACTCACCGAGCCGAACCCGTTCACCGACCCGACCTCGGCCCGCCCCCGCCGCCTCGTCTTCGACACCGTCGACGGGATCCACGTGCAAGGCATGGACGACCGGCTGACCTGGATGCCCGCCACCGTAAACCCCGACCTCCACACCCTCACCCTGTTCCGCGATCCCGCCGCCCAATGGAAGCTCGGCAGCTTCACCTACACCCAGCCCACCCCCGACCGCCTGATCCTCGACGGCACCCTCGGCACCCGGCCGGTACACATGGTGCTGGAATCCATCCCGCTCGATCGGTTCGCACTGATCGAGCGTGGATTCCATTGGACCCAGCAGTCTCCGCACCTCGAGTAGGGCGGTGGTAGACAGACCTCGCGGCACGGGCTCAGGCGCTCCGAGGCCCACAACTCACTCGATGGGGTGGAATTGCGATTTCCTGTTCTCCGCGACCGGCCGGACCCTCACCTCGGAGCGAAGGCGTTCCGGCGAAAACGTGTTGTGTCGATGGTGTTCCTCGCCGGCCTCGCGGCGCTGTGCGTGGCGATCGCGGTTCAGATGGCGCGCAGCGACGACCATGTCGCGCACGTCGTCTCCAAGTATGTGGCCCTGTTCGGCGCCATCCTGATCGTGATCGTGGCTCTCGGCGCATACGGGGATGTCGGGCTGATACGACGGCTGCGCGCAGTCGAATTGACCGCCGACGACATCGTCCGTGAGGGCTGGAGTTCCCGAACCCGCCTGCCATGGGCCGGTGTTGCGGGTGTGATGGCCGCATTCGAGCAACAGCCGCTGATTGTCATCACCGGGTCGAATGGCGAGCAGTGGAACCATGAGGTCACGACACCGCATGTACCGCTCGGCCGCGCCCGCCGCCCGATCTGGATGCTGGACCGCCCCGCGCGGAGTGGCAGCATCTGCGTGGAATGCCCGCGACTGGCCGTCGACGAACACCGCGTACTTCGATTCCTTTCCTTCTACGCCGACAACCCCGCTTTCCGCAGCGAACTCGGTACCCAGCTGTCACTGGACCGGTGGACAGCTTTGCGCTGACCAAAGGGCGACCACCCCCGCACAGGCCTGAACACCTCGCATTGGCTATCGCGAGCCGTTTCGCCCATAACCTGTGCGAGGCTGTCACAACCTACGGGACGACGGGCCGGACATGCGGCGGTCACCACGGTGCCGACGACCTGACTGGGATCAGCAGGGACCCTGTCCCGGCCAGTAACGTTGCGGCTTCGGCTCCGCCCGGGATGACGGAGCGGCCCATCACTATCTCCGAACGCGAATGATGCTGCGCTCCAACCTTGTACAACTGACACCGCGCTGGCAACCGCGACGCAGATCGCATTGATGCGGTATGAAGGTCACGTATGGTTTCGTATTCAATTATTGTGGAATGCATGGGAGATGGGGGTGTCCGTGGTGCGGATTCGGCTGGTGGGAGAGCAGGCGCGGGCCGAGTTGGTGGATCTCGCGGCGTGGCTCTCGCGTGAGGACGAGCTGCGCGGCCGGGTGTCGGTCGACACGCCTGTCGTCGCGGAAGGAGAGATGGGGGCGCTCGCGGATGTTGTGAATGTAGCGATGGGCGCCCCTGGCTTGGGTGCCGCGCTGGTGACCTCACTGACGATGTGGATCAGACACCGCCGGCCGTCCGCTGATATCGAAGTGACCAATTCAGCAGGCCGCAGCGTGAAAGTCGTGGTCCGCGACGTGAAAGACGGCGATCTAGCCGAGATGTTACGACAGGCGCTGGACGACTGATATGCGGCTGCCGGACCCCGCTCGGTCCTGGGCGGTGCTGTTAGGCACCAGCACTTTCGACGACACTGCGCTACCGGACATACCCGCGGTGCGCAACAATCTCGCCGATCTGGCCGAAGTATTGACCAGCCCCTGGGCAACAGCGTTGCCCGGCGAGCACTGTGTGACGCTGGCCGACGAGTCCGATCGCGCGGTTATCGGCAGCGCTCTCAATACTGTCGCCGCACAGGCACAAGATCTTCTGTTGGTCTATTACGCCGGGCACGGATTGATCGGCCCGGACGGAAGCCTCTATCTGTCGTTGCCCAATACACGCAGCGACCGGAATATGGTCTCGTGGACCGCTTTGCCTTTCGAGCTGGTCCGTCGCACACTTGCCACGGCCTCAGCCGATAATCGGGTATTGATCCTCGATTGTTGCTTCTCCGGACTTGCAGTCGACTTGATGACCGAGGTCACCGCGGCGGTATCGGGCCAGATAACCGTGGCGGGAACGTGCACCCTGACCTCCTCACCGGCGAATCGCCCGTCAATCGCCCCGGTGAATGCCAGACACACCGCGTACACCGGCGAATTGCTCGCCCTGCTCCAGCGCGGCCCCACCGATCCCGGCACCGAGCTCCTCACCGTCACCGCGCTGCACCAACAGCTGGAGCAAGTATTGCCGGCCAAGGGCTTTCCTCGTCCGGAGCAGCGGAATACCCGAAGCATCGGGCAACTCGCGCTAGCGCGCCGACGAGCGGTGCCCGGCCCGGCATCAGCGCAGCACTCCCCCGTTCGACCGCAACACACCGCACTTCGCGTCGCTTCGGCAGACGCCTCGCCACGGCAGGGTCCGTCGATAAGACGACCGGCCAGACCTCCGGAATTCAATCGGCGAAGAGTGGTCGTCGCCGCAACAGCCTCCCTCGCCCTCGCAGTCGTACTGACGATGGTGGTCAGCGCAGTCCTCGTCCTGCCCGGCCTTGTCGATACCGCCAGAGATTCCGCCGCACAGCCAGAATCGCCGCAACCGACAACTCTCCCGCCCATACAGATCCCAGCTGGGTTCGTGGCCCCGCCTGTGCGTCCGACTCCGTTGCCGGATCCGGTCTATTGCCGGTACAAACCGGACGGCAAAGAACCAACGGTGAAACGTCCGGATGATGGCCCGGTCTCCTCTACGGGAATCGTCCGGGCGACGATCAACACCAGCGCCGGCGCGATCCCGCTACTGCTCGACCGATCACTGGCACCGTGCACGGTGCACAGTTTCCTCAGCCTGGTCGACCAGGGCGCGTTCGAGCAGGTCCGATGCGCCGGAGACGGATCCGATTGGATCACTTGCGGTCGCTCGGACAGCCCCGGTTATGGTCTCGAATCGGAGAGTTTCACCGAGCTGAAGTACCGACGCGGCTATCTGATGATGGAGGCGCTTCCGATCTTCGGCGCCACCTTCGACCTGCTCTTCGCCGACACACACCTGGTGCCGGAGTACACGGTTTTCGGCACCATCTCCTACGAGGGCCTCGAGGTGATCGACAGCCTCATTCCTCCGGACTACGACGGCCGAAGCGAGCAACTGAACAACCTGGTCTTCACCAGCATCGACATCGAGGAATAACCCAGCGAATCCACGCCCCGCCTCCCCGGCACCCAGCCGGCACCGGATCGCCGGAAAGCTGCTTCCCGCACAGGTTCTGAACACCTCGCATAGGCTGTCGGCAGCCTTTTCGCTCACTACCTGTGCGAGGTTGTCGCAGCCTATGGGGTGGCAGGGGCGGCGGCGATCACGACGGGGCCGGTGATCTGTTTGGGGAACAGGAGCGGGTGTGTTCCGGCCAGTAGTGCCGCGGCTTCGGCTACGCCCGGGATTCCGAGGGCGGTCGTCGTGTGGGTCGACGGATTCGGCACCTGGACGGCGGCGAGTTCACTGGTGGTGAAGGAACGCACCGGCACGCCTAGTTCGGCGGCGGCGGAGCGGAGTCCGGGTTCTTCGGCGCGCCGGTCGATGGTGGCGAGGCAGGCGATGGGGTGGGGGCCGAGGGTGGCGCGTACCACGGCGAGTATCTGCTCGGCCGAGGTGCCGGGACGGATGCCGACACCGACGGCCAGCGCGGGGAGGGTTTCGCCGCGGGCGGCGAACGAGTCACTCGGCGGCATCGGTGCAGGCGAAATCTGCGGCCGCAGCGACGAATCGGCGCACCGATTCGGGGTTGCCGGCCGGGTGGGTGTGCAAGTAGGAGGCGTGGACCTGGTGCACCACGGCGCCTTCGCGGAGCCGGGCATCGGCGGTATGCCAGCCCCAGGCCGGATTGTCGGTACCGGTGCCGGTCAGGCGGGTGCGGTGGAATTCGTGGCCGCGTACGCGTTCGCCTGCGCGCCACAGCGGTGAATCGGCCAGGGCGACGGCGTCGCGGTAACCGAGGGTCAGGCGGGGGCCGAATTCCGCTGTGGCGTCGAGGACTCCGGCCATCGCATGGCCGTCCAGTGATCGGGTGAGGTAGAGCAGGCCCGCGCACTCGGCGTGGATCGGCATCCCGCGCCGGGCTCCCGCTCCCACCGCGGCGAGCAGCCGCGTGTTGGCCGCGAGCTCGGCGGCGTGCTCCTCCGGAAACCCGCCGGGCAACACCAGCCCCGCTGTGCCAGAGGGAAGTTCGTCGTGCAGGGGGTCGAACACCACGACCTGCGCTCCTGCCGCGACGAGCAGCTCGCGATGCTCGGCGTATCCGAAGGTGAACGCCGCTCCCCCGGCCATCGCGATCACCGGGGCATCGCCCGGCGTCGTGTCCGCACCGCCGACCTGCCCCGGGTGCACGGCGGACATCCCTGATGGCGACTCGGCCGATACCTCGCGTCGATGGATCGTGTCCGTCACGTCGCCATCGTGCAGCGGGCCGGCGTGCATCGCGGTATCGCGGCTGCCTCCATGCCCGAGCCGGGGATCCGAGCCAGGACCTGCGACATCGGCCTCGGACTCAGCCCTGGCCCGCCCATCGGCTGCGCCCTGGACGGACCAAGCGCCGACCTCGGTCGCCCGACCGTAGAGCGCGCTTTCCGGGCTCCAGGCCGGGCCGGGCGTCGAGGAAGCGGCCAAAGCTGCGATGGCACCCAGATCGACGTGAGCCGCGACGAGATCGGTCATTGCGGCCACCGCGGCGGTGGCGGCCGCCCCGTGTTCGACGGCGGGGATCAACCCGAGGTGACGGGAGGGCACTTCGAGTTCGGCCATGCGTGGCAGCGAACCGAGCACGGGCAGGCCGACGCGGTCGCAGGCCGAGCGCAGCACCTGTTCGTGCCGTTCGCTACCGACCCGGTTGAGGATCACGCCGCCGAGCCGGATCGAGCTGTCGTAGGTGGCGAACCCGTGCAGCAGCGCAGCCAGGCTCTGGCTGTGGCCACGGGCGTCCACGACCAGCACCACTGGGGCGCCGAGCATCGCCGCGACCTGGGCCGTCGAACCCTCGGCGACCGGCCTGGCGTCGCCGGCGTCGATGCGGCCGTCGAACAGGCCCATCACGCCCTCGACCACCGCGAGATCACAGCCGGCCGACCCGTGCCGGTACAGCGGAACCACCCGTTCGGCGCCGCACAGCACCGGATCCAGATTGCGTCCCGGACGCCCGGCCGCCAGCCCGTGATACCCCGGGTCGATGTAATCGGGACCCACCTTGAACGGCGCCACCCGGTGCCCGGCGCGCCGCAACGCACCGACGAGCCCGGTCGCCACGGTCGTCTTCCCGCTACCCGAGGCAGGCGCGGCGATCACGACGGCAGGTGTGCTCATCGTGGGCTCCGGCCGGCTGCGGCTGCGGCGCCATACCGGCGCTCGGTCCGCATCGGCTCGGCCACAGCGGCCCTCGACGCGGCAGGTCTCCGCCCGGCGCTCACCATTCGATCCCGCGTTGGCCCTTGCGCCCGGCGTCCATCGGGTGCTTGATCTTGGTCATCTCGGTGACCAGGTCGGCGGCCTCGATGAGGGCGGTGGGGGCGTCGCGGCCGGTGATGACGACATGCTGGTTTCCGGGACGCTCGACCAGCGTGCGCACCACCTCGTCGACATCGACCCAGCCCCACTTCAGCGGATAGGTGAATTCGTCGAGCACGTAGAAGCGGTGCTGTTCGGCGGCGAGGCGGCGGGCGATCTCCTGCCATCCGGCCAGCGCGGCGGCGGCATGATCTTCCTCGGTGCCGTGCTTACGGGTCCAGGACCAGCCTTCGCCCATCTTGTGCCATTCCACGGCCCCGCCGGCGCCGGTTTCCTCGTGCAGACGGCCGAGGGTGCGGAAGGCGGCTTCTTCGCCGACCTTCCATTTGGCGCTCTTCACGAATTGGAACACGGCGACGTCGAAACCTTGGTTCCAGGCCCGCAGGGCCATCCCGAATGCTGCGGTGGACTTGCCCTTACCGGGTCCTGTGTGCACGGCGAGCACCGGCTGGTTGCGGCGCTGCCGCGTCGTCAGGCCGTCGTCCGGAACGGTTTCCGGCACACCCTTGGGCATCGAATCTCCTCGCTGATCACTGTGTTTCGTTATCGGACGCGGTCGACCGCACGGCATCCGGCCGGAGCCGGCCCCACCTTCCCGCACTCCGACTCGTCGGGTCGGATCGCAGACCCCACGGCGTATGAGCCGACTCGGCCGACAACGGGCCGAACGGTACTGCCACCGCTGCCGTCGCGGGACGTCTCCGTTGCGCCTGGGCTCCACAGGGGCCGGTCGCCTTTCCCGCCCGACCGGTGGCCGAACCGGGTGCAGCACCACACGTTCACGCTGCCCGGCCGGCCCCTGTACTCATCGCCCGCGCCGAGTCCCGTACCGCGCCCGCCACCGCATCACCGGTGAGCTCACCCAATCGCACACATTCACCACGCAATTCGCGAGCCAGTTCGGCGGCGAGGCCGAGCCGGATCATCCCTCGTTCGCAATCGACCACCATGGCCGTGACCGCATCCATGGCGAGCAGCCGAGCCGCGGCGCGGGCACGGATGACGGGGTCGGTGCCGCCGGTGGCGCGACCGTCGGTGAGCAGTACCAGCATCGGGCGGCGGCGCGGGTCACGGACTCGTTCGCGCGCCACGACCTCGCGCGCCTTCAGCAGGCCCGCGGCGAGCGGAGTCTTGCCCCCGGTACGCATGCCGGACAGCCGCCGCACCGCGATATCGACCGATGACGTCGGCGGCAGCACCAGTTCCGCCTCGGCGCCGCGCACGGTGATCACGGCGACCTTGTCCCGCCGCTGATAAGCATCGCGCAGCAGCGCGACCACCGCCCCGGTCACGGCCGAGAGCCGATCGCGCGCCGCCATGGACCCCGAGGCGTCCACCACGAAGACCACCAGATTGCCTTCGCGCCCTTCGCGATACGCGCCGCGCAGATCCTCGGTGGCCAATTTCAGCGGCCCCGCGGTCCGGCCGCGCGCGTGCTGATGCGGTGCGGCGGCGAAAACGGTACCGAGCAGGTGCAACCCACCTGTGGTGTCGGTGTCCGGTCGGACCATGCGGCCCTGCCTGGTCTGGGCGCGCGAGCGGCGGCCGGGAGCGCCTTCGCCGACGCCGGGCACCTCCCAGCGCGGCGGCTTCGCGGGAGCCGTAGTGGGGGTGGCGGTGCGACCTTCCTTCGACTGTCCGCCCTCGCGGCGCTTCGGCGAATCCTGGCCGCCGCCAGGGGGATCCGGCGGGCCATCGGGATCGTCGTCTGGTTCTTCGGGATCGTGCCCGGTATCTGCGGCACGGTCGTCCTCGACCGGCACTGCTTGCCCGCTCTCGGGCTCAGCGTCGGGCTGGGCTCCTGGCTCCGGTTCGGGCGCCCGCTCGGCTTCCTCGCCCGCCTCGCGCATCGCCTCGTCGAGCTGATCCTCGCTGATCCCCGGCTCGTCGAACGGGTCGCGCCGACGCCGATGCGGCAGCGCGAGTTCGGCGGCCACCCGCACATCGTCCTCGGTGACGGTATCGCTGCCCCGCCAGGCGGCATGCGCGGTCGCGGTGCGCGCGACCACCAGGTCCGCCCGCATCCCGTCGACATCGAAGGCGGCGCACAGGGCCGCGATCCGGCGCAGCTCCACATCGTCGAGGGCGACCTCGGACAGTCGGTCGCGGGCGGTGAGAATGCGCTCGGCGACCTCGCGGTCGGCGGCGGCGTAGCGGGCGGCGAATCCGTCGGGATCGGCCTCGTAGTCCAGGCGACGGCGCACTACCGCCATCCGCACGTCGACGTCGCGGGAGGCGGCCACGTCGACGGTCAGCCCGAAGCGGTCCAGCAGCTGCGGGCGCAGTTCGCCCTCTTCCGGATTCATGGTGCCGACCAGCACGAAGCGCGCGGGATGCGAATGCGAGACACCGTCGCGTTCGATGTGCACCCGGCCCATCGCGGCGGCGTCCAGCAGCACGTCCACCAGGTGGTCGTGCAGCAGGTTCACCTCGTCGACGTAGAGCACGCCGTGATGCGCGGCCGCCAGCAGTCCCGGCCGGAAGGCCTGCTCGCCGTCGCGCAGCACCCGTTCCAGATCGAGTGAGCCGACCACGCGGTCCTCGGTGGCGCCGACCGGCAGCTCCACCAGCCGGGCCGGACGCGCGCCGGTCTCGTCCACCACCGGCGGCAGCAGCTGGGCCAGCGCGCGCACCACCGTCGATTTGGCGGTGCCCTTCTCGCCGCGCACCAGCACGCCACCGATGCCGGGGTGCACCGCGCACAGGATCAGCGCCAGTTGCAGCCGTTCCTGTCCGACGACCGCGGAGAACGGGAACCCGGCTTCGTCACGGGCACCGGTCGGCGGGCGCCCCGCACCGTGAGCAGCGGACGACATTGCGGTTTCGGCATGCGACACGGACACACCCCGACTCTATGCGGCGCGGCCAACCCGTCCGACGTCGACCTACGGCAACCGAACGGGCGCGGTAGGCCGATCCGGGGGCGCTGCCAGCCGGCCCCCGCCGCCCACCGAAGCCGGACTGACGAGATCGCGACGCGGGCCATCGGTGGCGGCACCGGGACACACGGCGGCCGGCCCGCGTTCGCATCCGGTGCGCCGGTAGGGTCGCGGCCGTCCACCACGCGGACGATGCGGCCGTGTCAGAGGCGAGCACGTGCCCGGCGAACGTCACCTAACCCTTGCGCATGGGAACGTGCGGGACACCGTCGTCGACGAACTCTTCGCCGTCCACCTCGAACCCGTGCTTGCTGTACAGGTCGATCAGATAGGTCTGGGCGTTGATGCGCACGGTATCCGAACCCACTTCGGCCAGCGCGGCCTGCAACAGGCGGGTGGTGTAACCGTGCCCGCGGGCCGGGACCGCTGTGCACAGCCGCCCGATCCGGAAGGACTTCACGCCGTCGTGGTGCTCTTCGAGCAGCCGAAGCGTCGCGATGACCTCACCTTCGTCGTCGAGCCAGAAATGGCGCGTTTCCGGTAGCAGGTCGAGTCCGTCCAGCTCCGGGTACGCGCATTTCTGTTCTACGACAAAGACTTCGACGCGAAGTTTCAACAGCTGGTACAGGGTGGCGGTATCGAGATCCTGTGCCCATGACCGTTTGAGAGCAACCGTTGACATCATCGCGTCTTGCTATCACACCTACGCCGTCGGCGCGACCCCCACGGTCCTCGGCGTGGCGGCGGAATCGAGCTGGAGGGCCTTGGACGTCCAGTCCCACACCTCCTGGAACAGCGCCTGGTTCTCCGACAGCTTCACCCCGAGGGAGGGCACCATTTCCTTCAGCTTCGGCGTCCAGTCGGCGTACTCGCGCGGGAAGCAGCGCTGCAACACATCGAGCATCGCGGTGACACAGGTGGAGGCGCCCGGCGAGGCCCCGAGCAGACCGGCGATGGTGCCGTCCTGAGCCGCGATGACGGCGGTGCCCAGTTCGAGCACGCCGCCCACGCCCTTGCGGCGGATGATCTGCACACGCTGGCCGGCGGTGATGATCTCCCAGTCCTTGGCCTCGGCGCGGGGGATGAACTCCTCCATGGTGTAGACCTTGCCTGCCTGCGACTTGAGCAGTTCGGACACGAGGTACTTGACCAGGCCCAGTTCGGTGACGCCGACGCCGAGCATGGGCGCGATATTGCCCGGACGGATCGACTTGAACAGGTCGGTGTACTTACCGTCCTTGAGGAACATCGGGGTCCAGCCGGCATACGGGCCGAACAGCAGGCCGGGCTTGCCGTTGATGACGCGAGTGTCCAGATGCGGCACCGACATCGGCGGGGCGCCGACCGCGGCCTTGCCGTAGACCTTCGCGTCGTGGCGGGCGATCAGCTCGGGGTTGGTGCAGCGCAGGAACTGACCGCTGACCGGGAACCCGGCGAAGCCCTTGATCTCCTTGATGCCCGACTTCTGCAGCAGCGGCAGCGCGCCGCCGCCTGCGCCGACGAAGACGAACTTCGACACCACGGTGCGGGACTTGCCGGTACGCAGGTTGCGCACCTTGACCCGCCAGGTGCCGTCGGACTGCTTGCTCAGATCACGCACCTCGTGACCGAAGGCGATATCGGCGCCGGTGGAACCGATGTAGGCGAGCAGCTGCTTGGTCAACGAGCCGAAGTCGATATCGGTGCCGGCGTCGGTCCAGTTCAGCGCGATGGGCTCGGAGAAATCGCGGCCGCGCGCCATCAGCGGCAGGCGGCGGGAGAACTCGTCGGGGCTGTCGATGAACTCCATGCCCGCGAACAGCGGGTGCGGGGCCAGCGCCTCGTACCGCTTGCGCAGGTACTGCACATCGTCGGCACCGTGAGTGAAGCTGACGTGCGGGATCGGGTTGATGAACTGCGACGGATCGCCGAGCACACCGTTCTCCACGGCGTAGGCCCAGAACTGGCGCGAGACCTGGAACCGCTCGTTGATGTCGACGGCCTTGCTCACATCGACCGAGCCGTCCGGCTTCTGCGGGCTGTAGTTCAGCTCGCACAGCGCCGAGTGTCCGGTTCCCGCGTTGTTCCACGGGTCGCTGCTCTCGGCCGCGGCGGCGTCGAGGCGCTCGAACACCGAGATCGACCAGTCCGGCTGCAGCTGACGAAGCAGCGCACCCAGGGTGGCGCTCATGATGCCGGCACCGATGAGTACGACATCGGTCTTTTCAGTCAGGTCAGCGTTCGGCACGGGTAGATCGACTTCCTTGTCCTTGTGCGCGGACCCACCGGCTGAGGTGGCTCCGCCTGGGCACGGGCACTATGCGGTTGTAACGACATCCCGTGTCGTCACCGACACGGGCGTCGGCGGGATGTAGGTTACCCGCCGTTCACCTACCGCCAATTGTGCACCTCACCACCGCGCAGACCAGCAACGAACCCGGCGAATGTGACAAAGATTCCTCCCGGCGCGTCGTTGCGCCCGCTCGGCGGGGCGGCCGCTCGCCTGCGGCAGGGGTGTCGCTTAGATTGAGGTGGTGACGAACGAGACCTCGGTCGATTCCCGCGCCGGCACCCGCACCGCCGACTGGCAGCCCGATATCCTCGGCGCCGATTACGAGCAGCGCACCCTGGATTTCGGCGCCGATCCCGACGGTGAGGGGCAGGCGGTTGCCACCCTGGTGCGCCACGTCCCCGCCGGTGGCGAGGCCGCGGCGAGTACCGAGAGCGCGGTGCTCTACGTCCACGGGTTCACCGACTATTTCTTCCAGCGGCATCTGGCCGTGCATTTCGCCGACCGCGGGCACCAGTTCTACGCACTCGATCTGCGCAAGTGCGGCCGGTCACTGCGCGAGGGGCAGACGCCGCACTACGTCAGCGACCTGTCTCTCTACGACGCCGAACTCGACGAGGCGCTGCGCATCATCCGCGCCGAAACCGGCAAGGACGTGCTGCTGGTCGCCCACTCCACCGGCGGGCTGGTCGTGCCGCTGTGGCTGGACCGGTTGAACCGGGCCGAGGGCACCGCGGCGGCCGGGATCACCGGGCTGGTGCTGAACAGCCCCTGGTTCGATTTGCAGGGCCCGTCCTACTACCGCACGGTGGGCACCCCGATCATCCACGCGCTCGGCCGCTTCCGGTCCCGCGACGAACTGCCGCTCGCGAAGACCGATGCCTATGGCGCCAGCCTGCACCACACCGCCTCCGGCGAGTGGGATTACAACCTCGATTGGAAGCCGCTGCACGGTTTCCCGGTGCGCTTCGGCTGGTTGCGCGCCATCCGGCGCGGGCACGCGCAACTGCACGCCGGTCTCGATATCGGGGTGCCCTCACTGCTGCTGCGGTCCCGGTTGACGAAATTCGCCCGCAAGTACGGCCCGGCCGTCGACGTGGCCGACGCGGTGCTCGATGTCAGGCAGATCCAGCGCTGGGCCGGTTGCCTGGGTGATCGCACCTCGATCGTGCCGATCGACGGCGCCCGCCACGATGTGTTCTTGTCCTCGGCGCAGCCGCTGGCCAAGGCGTTCGAGGAATTGGATGCCTGGCTGGACTGGCTGACGAGCTACCGCCGCAGCCTGGCCGCCTCACCAGAGGCTGGTGCGTAGCACGATCTCGGTGGCCAGTTCGTGGTCGGCTTCGAGGGCGACATTGTCGACGTCGAGGGCGACCACCCGGTACTCCCCGTAGACGTAGCGGCCCGAGGTGTCGGCCACCGAACGCGGCAGCGATTTGGTGACCAGCACGGTGGTGGGCAGTTCCACCGCCCGGCAGTCCGGGTCGCGGACCGCACCGTCGGCGTCCGGTACGGCGGGATGTCCGCGGTCGGCGACGACCAGGCTGATGAACCGGCCGAAACCGGTGGCGCACACCTGCCAGGCGACGCTGGCGCCCTCGCCCCGCCCCGCGACGTTCACCCAGGGCACCCCGAGTTCGTCGAGGATGGCGTAGACGCCGGTGGTGTCGAGCCGATCGACCGTCTCCACCGCGATGGTGCGCAGATCGGAATTGTGCAGCCGCGCGCAGACCCGGTCGAAGACATCGGGCGGGTCCCCCGCGTCGGGCAACAGCAATACGCTGTGCTGAGTTTCCGGGCCGTCGACCCGTACCGTCCATTCCCGGTCGCCGACCGCAATCCGCCGAGGCTTCATGCCGAAGGACGCTACACCGCAGGCGTGAACCGTAGGGAGTTGTCAGCCGAAACCGCTGGTCCGTGCGGATTTCGGGGTGGCGAGGGCAACCGGCGGCAGTCCACCGCGGCGGGCCGCGATCGGGCACTGACCGGATCGGCGGGGCATATCTGTCCGGGAAGCGGTGTGTCGGGCCGCGCCCGCCCGCACGATCAGGGCGTGAGGCGGGCTGCGTCGTCTCTGGTAGCGGTGACGGCAGGCAGATCTCGCGGCGCGCCGCCGACGAGCAGGCGGTCGAACGCGTCCAGGTCGAGATGCTGCTCCACGAGGTCGGCGAGCAGATCGAGCTGGGCGAGGCGCACGGCCGCGACGGAGGTGCCGGACGCGACGCGGAATCCCGTGCGTCCGGCCTGCGCGGCGATCTCGGCGAGCCAGGCACGGCGGAACTCATCCGATTCCATCAACCCATGGACATGGGTGCCCCAGACAGTCCCGCGGACGCTGCCCTCGGGTACGCCAGGCGTGAGCGCATCGTTGCGGCCGGGCTCGCCGTCGGGGCCCGAACCTGCGGCGGTGGTCCCGGCGCCCAGTGCTGCCGATTCCCTCGGCACGGGATCGTTCCGGTGCCCGGGCAGCGGATGATCGTCGTATTCGGGCGACGTCCCGGCGGGGTCCCGACGCTCGTCCGGCGTGAGACGAAGCCAGTGGCGCTCACCGGTGCGCCGGACCCGGCCGTGATGAATTTCATATCCGTGCAGGGCGATCCCCGGCGCAGCCGCACCCACGCCGACCACCCGCCGCACGACCTTGGGCGCGCCGAATTCGACCTCGAGATCGAGCAGCCCGAGACCGTCGACCGTCCCCGCCCCCGACTCCACCTCGTCGATGATGCGGGAGCCCAGCATCTGATAGCCCCCGCAGATGCCGAAGATCGGCCCGCCCGCAGCAGCTCGGGCGAGCAGCGCATCGGCCAATCCGGTGCGGCGCAACCAGCGCAGATCGTCGACGGTGGCCTTGCTCCCCGGCAGCACCACCAGGTCGGCGCCGGACAATCGCGACGGTTCGGTCACCCACCGCACCGAGACCCCTGGCTCGCACGCCAAGGCCTCCACATCGGTGGAGTTCGAGATGCGGGGCAGCCGGACCGCCGCGACGGTCAGCCATTCGCTGCCGATCGGCGGGCGCGGGCGCCCGACCGGGGCGTCGGCTACGGTGCCGAGCGAATCCTCGGCGTCGATCCACAGTTCGTCGCTGTAGGGGATGACGCCGAGCGTCGGGCGGCCGGTGCGCGCGGTGAGCTGGTCGAGGCCGGGTCGCAGCAGCTCGACGTCGCCGCGGAACTTGTTGATCACGAACCCGGAAATCAGTTGCTGATCTTCGGGTTCCAGGATCGCCAGGGTGCCGAACAGATGCGCGAGCACCCCGCCGCGGTCGATATCGCCGACGATCAGCACCGGGAGATCGGCCGCTCGGGCCAGCCCCATATTCGCCAGATCGGTGGCGCGCAGGTTGATTTCGGCGGGCGAGCCCGCGCCCTCGCAGATCACCACATCGAACTCGGCGCGCAATGCCGCCAACTCGTCCGCGACGACCCCCCGAAGCCACTGCCGATGTCGGAAGTAGTCGCCGGCGCCGATGGTATCGACGGCCTTCCCCCGGACCACCAACTGCGAGCGTCGATCGCTGCCCGGTTTGAGCAGCACCGGATTGAAACGCACGCTGGGCTCGAGCCCACACGCTCGGGCCTGCAGCGCCTGCGCCCGGCCGATCTCCCCGCCGTCGAGGGTGACCACCGAGTTGTTCGACATGTTCTGCGCCTTGAACGGCGCCACCCGCACCCCGCGCCGGGCCAGCATCCGGCAGATGCCGGCGACCAGCACGCTCTTACCGGCATCCGAGGTGGTGCCTGCGACCAGCAGCGCGCCCTTCATCCCCGGCCCGCGCAGGCTCGCGGCCGCCGGTGAACGGGCGGCACCGCACCGACGTCCGAGCCGAATCCGCTCGCCGCCCGGTGGCCACCGACCACCGTGTTCACGGCAGGGTCAGGATTTCCGCGCCGGTATCGGTGACGACGAGGGTGTGCTCGAACTGCGCGGTCCACTTGCGGTCCTTGGTGACCACGGTCCAGCCGTCGTCCCAGATCTCGTAGTCGATGCCGCCGAGGTTGATCATCGGCTCGATGGTGAAGGTCATGCCCGGCTCGATCACCGAATCCACCGCGGGCTGATCGTAGTGCAGGATCACCAGGCCGCTGTGGAAGGTGGGGCCGACGCCGTGGCCGGTGAAGTCGCGGACCACGCCGTAGCCGAACCGGTTGGCGTAGGACTCGATGACGCGCCCGATGACGTTGAGCGCGCGCCCGGGGCGCACCGCCTTGATCGCGCGCATGGTGGCCTCTTCGGTGCGCTCGACCAGCAGGCGCACCTCCTCGTCGACATCGCCGGCCAGGTAGGTCTTGTTGGTGTCGCCGTGGACGCCGTCGATGTAGGCGGTGACGTCGATATTGACGATGTCGCCGTCCTCGATGACGGTGGAATCCGGAATGCCGTGGCAGATGACCTCGTTCAGCGAGGTGCAGCAGGATTTCGGGAAACCCTTGTAGCCGAGCGTCGACGGGTAGGCGCCGTGATCGCACAGGTATTCGTGCACGATCCGGTCCAGTTCGTCGGTGGTCACGCCGGGCGCGACGGCCTTACCGGCTTCCGCCAGCGCCCGTGCCGCGATCCGGCCGGCCACCCGCATCTTCTCGATCGTCTCCGGCGTCTGCACCCACGGCTCGTGGCCTTCGTTGACGGTCTTCTTCCAGGCGTATTCCGGGCGCTCGATGGCGCGCGGAACCTCCCGGATCGGCGATTGCGTACCGGGAACTAGCGGCTGACGGGTGCGCACGGACATGGCTCCACCCTAGCGGCCCGCACTGCGGGTAGACCGTCGCCCACCGCGCTCGACCTCCTCGCATGATGGGTCATGCCACCGCTACCGGTACTGCTCGCACGGACCGAGCGGCAGCGCGCGGCGGACGTCGTCCTGCTCCGGTGGCCAGCTGAGCAACGATCGTTCCTCGGCGATCGTTGCGAGTAGCTCGGCCCCGGCGAGCACCGTCTCCACCCCGTACGAGGCCTGCGACTGCTGCGCGGCGAGCGCCGCGCACAGCCCTTCGGTGCCCATGCGCACCACGGCCGCGGGAAACATCTTGCGCACCGCCGCGACCATCCCGAATCCGCCGCAACGGCCGGAGATTCCGGCCCACCCGACCGTGCCGGCGGGTCCGCCGATCCGCCCCGCGCACGCGATCCCGACCGCGGTGACCTCGTCGTCGCCGGCGACATCGAGCAGCAGTTCGCGGCAGGACCACCACGCCGGCGTCGCGGGCATGGGCTTGCGCCGGATGGCGTGGACGCCGCCGGCACGCACCCGGCCCGCCGCGAGAACGTCCGCGCCGATCGCCAGCGCCAGCACCGTCATGGCTCGACCTGCATGGCAGTGCGGCGCGCGGTGCTGGGGCGGCGGGCCTTCGGCGCTACCGGAGTGATCATCCGAGCAGGTGAGCGGTCAGAAAGGCGCGTGCCGCGCCGACGGCCCGGTCGAACTGTTCCCCGTAGACCGAGAAGTGACCGCCCGGAACGAGTTCCAGCTGTTTGGGTTCGAGCGCCTCCTGATAGCGGGCCAGCGCGATATCGGTCGGCGTGAGGGTGTCCTGATCGGCGACGATCATGAGCAGTGGAGTGGGCGACACTCGTCGGACGAACGCTTCCGGAGCGTAGGACTGGAACTTGTCGACGCTGGACAGCGTCACTTCATTGCGCCAGGTGGCGACTCGCGGGCCGTTGTCCATCAGCCACTGGTACACCTCGAGGCCCGGCATGGCGACCATCTCGGTGGGGTCATCGGAGGCCGCGTTGATCGTCTGATGCGGTTTACCCGCCGCGACGGCGAGGCGGTCCGCGGCGATGGCCTCGTGCAGCATCGGGATCATGGTCGGTGGCACGAGGCGGCTGAAGGTGGCCCAACCGTCGGTCAGCGGCACCTGGGAGACCACGGCACGCACCCGCCGGTCGGTGGCGGCGACGACCAGCACATGGGCCCCGGCGTAGCTGGTGCCCCACACCGCGATCCGATCCGGGTCGATGCCGTCGAGGGTCTGCGCATAGGTGATCGCATCGCGGTAACCGTCGATCTGGGCCTGCGGGTCCACTTCGTACCTGGGTGCGCCGTCCGAAGTCCCGAAGCCGGGATGGTCGTACACCAGGCACGCCAGGCCCGCGGCGGCCAGTACCTCGGCGAACGGCGCCACCCATTCCTTGACGCCGGCGAACCCGTGGGTCATGACCACCAGCGGTGCGCCGGTCGGCGGGCCGGCCTCCGGCCGATACAGCCACCCGCGCAGGGTGACGCCATTGCTGAGGAATTCGGTATCGACCCGCATCGTGCCTCCAAATAAATTACGTGCCGTAACGTAACTGAGAGTAGAGGCGCGGAAATGTGGCGTCAACCACATTCATGGATCAGCTGCGTGGCCCCCGGTAGCCGAGCGCATCCAACGCGGACCGGACGGTCAACCGCACCAGTTCGTCGTCGATCGGACCGAGCGAGGGCACCAGCGCCCGCATCAGCATCGGACCGGTGATCAGATCGCAGATCCATTCCGGATCCACACCCGGCTCGATCTCCCCCCGAGCGGCCGCGCGTTCCAGGATCGAGGCGGTGGAGACGCGGCGAGGCGTGAGGAACTCCTCCTGGAAACGACGCGCAGCCTCCGGGTTGCTCGCCAGATCGGCCAGCAACCCGGGCAGCGCCTTGCCCATCACCGGCTCGTTGAACAGGTCCCGCTGATGCTGCTGGATCGCCAGCATTTCCGCTTCGAGGCCGCCGAGATCCTGCCCGCCCGGCCGCAAGCCGAAACGATCGATCAGCACAGCCATGACGAGCTCGGCACGATCGGCATACCTGCGGTACAGGGCCGGTCGGCTCGTCTCGGCCTCGTCGGCCACCGCCTGCAGCGTCAGCGCGGCGTAGCCACGCTCCACGACCAGCCGCGCCGCGGCTTCGAGCAAGGCCGCATCCAAGTCGCGGTCGCGGGGGCGGCCTACTCGCGGCGAGGTCGTTCCTGACATAACTGCACCGTACCGAGTCGTCGGGCGAACCCTGCGCTCGATCAGCGCCCCGGACATCGCGATTCCCGGGCAGCACGGCGGCCGGAAGTCAGCGCCCCAGTCGCGCTTCGAAGGCGATGCGATCACCGCGATACAGCGAGCGCACCCGCTCGATGGGCAGACCCGCCGCATCGACGCTACGGCGGGTCAGCAGGATCAGCGGCAGCGCGGTGCTGCACTCCAGCAGGGCCGCCTCGCGTGGTGCGGCGAGCACGGTCTCGATTCGCTCTGTCGCCGCGGCGAATTCCACTCCGGCGGCCCGGATGGCGGCGTACAGCGAGGTGGCCGGATCGTAACTGCCGCGCAGCCCGGCGAAACGGCTCAATGGCAGGTAGGTGCTCTCCAGGCCGATGCGTTCACCATCGGCCAGCAGCACCCTTTCCAGATGCATCACCTCGGTGCCGGGCTCGACGCCGAGGTCACGCGCGGTATCGGCGTCGGCGGGCACGTCCTGCCAGCCGACCACCGAACGCCCCGGTACCCGCCCCAGGCTGAGCGCTGCCTCGGTGTAGGACTGCAAGGCCAACGGCTGCACCATCTTCGGTCGCGATACCACCGTGCCCCGGCCCCGCCGGCGAATCCGGCCCTCGACCAGCAGGTCGCGCAGGGCCTGGCGCACCGTTTCGCGCGCGACCTCGAACCGGGTGGCGAGTTCGCGCTCCGAGGGCACCGGATCGCCTTCGTTCAGCTCGTCGAGGATCCGCTCGATCTCGGTGCGCACCTGGTAGGCCTTGCCGACGACCTTGGGCGTCGTCGTCGGAAAAGCCTTGGGCCACCGGGTATCCGCCCCCGCCACATCCGTCGTGTCCATGCCCTCAGCGTACCCGCAATTGGTCTATACCAATTGTTAACCCAGCGTTCGCGCGGCCCACACCCATCGGTCTAGACCAATGTGCACGATGGGCGCATGCGATTGGTCATCATCGGCGGCGGCATCCTCGGCACCACGCACGCCCTGGCCGCGATCGGGCGCGGCCACGAGGTCCTCCAGCTGGAGCGCGAGCCCGAAGCCCGCGGCGCCACAGTACGCAACTTCGGCCTGGTCTGGGTCTCCGGGCGCTCGGCAACGGAACTCGAGCTGACGTTGCGGTCGCGGCAGCTCTGGGAGGAGATCGGTGGCCGGGTCCCGGGCGTCGGGTTCCGGCCGGCGGGCTCGCTGACCCTGGTGCGCACCCCCGCCGAACTGGCGGTGGCCGAGGCCGCGGCCGCGGGTCCGACCGCCGAGCAGCGCGGTTTCGAACTGCTCGAGCCCGAGCAGGTGCGCGCACTCAATCCGGCGCTGCGCGGCAAGTTCCTTGCCGGACTGCATTGCTCGGCCGACGCGGCGGTGGAATCCCGGCAGGCGCTGCCCGCGCTGCGCGCGTACATGGAGGCCTCGGGCCGCTACACCTTCCACGCGGACACCGAGGCCAGGACCGTCCTGGACACCGCAGGCGGCGCGACCGTGCGCGACGACCGGGGGCGCACGTTCGAGGCCGATCTGGTGCTCGTCTGCGCGGGCGCCGCGCACACCGGCCTGACCCGTGATCTCGCCGGTGAGCTGCCCGTGCGCCGGGTGCGGTTGCAGATGATGCAGACAGCGCCGCTGGGCGAGGCGCTCACCACCGCGATCGCCGACGGCGACAGTTTCCGCTACTACCCCGGGTTCGCCGGTCCGCAGGTCGAGGCGCTCGAACGCGAGCAGTCCCAGACCGCCACCGCGGCCGAGCACAAGATGCAGCTGCTGTGCGTGCAGCGCCTGCACGGCGGGCTGACCATCGGCGACACCCATGAGTACGCCGAACCGTTCCCGTTCGACGTCGACGAGGCGCCCTATGAGCACCTCACCTCCGTCACCGAGGAACTGCTCGGTCGCAGGCTGCCGCCGATCGTGCGCCGCTGGGCCGGGGTGTACAGCCAGAGCGTCGATCCGGACGCCATCGTCACCCGCGCCCGGGCCGACGAGCACATCTGGGTGGTGACCGGGCCCGGCGGGCGCGGCATGACCCTCGGACCCGCACTCGGCGAAGAGACCGCCGACCTGCTCAACCTGTGAGGATCACCATGCCGGACAACACCATTCAGCTCGCGGTCCTGGATATGGCGGGCACCACCGTCGCCGATGGCGGCCTGGTGCTGCGCGCCTTCGAGGAGGCCGCCACCGCCGCCGGGATCCCCACCGACGGCCCCGAGCGCGACCGCGCCCGCGGCTACGTGCTCGACACCATGGGGCAGTCGAAGATCGCGGTCTTTCGCGCCCTGCTCGGCGACGACGACCGGGCGCACCAGGCCAACCGCGCCTTCGAAGCCGCCTACGACGCACTGATCGAAGACTCCGATGTCGCACCGATCCCCGGCGCCGCCGAGGCCATCCGGGCACTGCGCTCGGCCGGAGTGAAGGTGGCGCTGACCACCGGGTTCAGCCGTGCCACCCAAGACCGGCTGCTCGACGCGCTCGGCTGGCACGACATCGCCGACCTGACCCTTGCGCCCTCGGACGCCGGTCGCGGCCGCCCCTACCCCGACCTGGTGCTCACCGCGCTGCTGCGTCTGGGCGCCGACGCCGTCGACCGGGTGGCGGTGCTCGGCGACACCACCAGCGATATCGCCACCGGCCTGGCCGCGGGCGCCCGGATCGTCGCCGGCACCCTCACCGGCGCCCATGACGCGGACGCGCTGCGCGAGGCCGGTGCCACCCACGTGGTGGCGTCGGTCAGCGAGTTCGCCGACCTGATCCTGCACTGAATCCGACCCGTCCCTTCGACTCCTCACTCGCTTCGAGAACGAAAGTTGCAGTCATCGTGCGTACTTCGAATACACCGGGCCGACGCCTGGCAGGCACCCTTTCCCGGACCGCACTGCTGGTCGCCACCGCCACCGCGGTGGCGTTCACGGCGGCCTGCGGAGGGACCGGGGCCGAGGCCACCGGCGGCAAATCCGTCACCGTCTACTCCGCCGACGGCCTGGCCGGTTGGTACGACAAGCGTTTCGCCGAGTTCACCGAACAGACCGGTATCGCGGTGAATCTGGTCGAAGCCGGCTCCGGCGAGGTCGTCAACCGGGTGACCATGGAGCAGAACAACCCGCAGGCCGACGTGCTGGTCACGCTGCCGCCGTTCATCCAGAAGGCGAAGAGTTCGGGCCTGCTCGCCGACAGCGGCATCGACACCGCTGCCGTGCCTGCCGCCGACAAGGATCCGGACGGCCAGTACGTCACCCTCGCCGAGAACTACCTGTGCTTCATCGCCAACCCCGCGGTCGACACCGCGCGACTGACCTGGGACGACCTCCTGAAGCCGGAATACAAGGGCAAACTGCAATATTCGACCCCCGGCCAGGCCGGTGACGGCACCGCCGTGCTGATCCTGTTGCAGCAGTTGCTCGGCAAGCAGGGCGCGCTGGACTATCTGGCGAAGTTGCAGGCCAACAATGTGGGTCCGTCGTCGTCGACCGGCAAACTGCAGGCCAAGGTCGACAAGGCCGAGCTGCTGATCGCCAACGGCGATATCCAGATGAACCTGGCGACCATCGCGGACAAGGGATCGAAGTTCTCGATCTTCTTCCCCGCCGGCGCCGACGGCAAGCGCTCCACGGTCGCGGTTCCGTATGTCATGGGGCTGAGCAAGACCGCACCGCACCAGGCCGAGGCCGAGCAGCTGATGGAGTTCCTGCTGTCGGCTCCCGCCCAGCAGACCCTGGCGCCGGAGGCGTTCGCCGTACCCGCGCGTGCCGAATTGCGCAACGCACCGACAGCTACCGAACCCTCGCCGAGCAGCCTGCTCGCCGGTGTCGAGGTGGTCCCGGTCGACTGGAACACCGTGCTGACCGAGCTGGACGGCGATATCGCCGCCTACCAGCGGGCCACCGGCAGCTGACATCCGCCGACGACGACAGGAGCCGACAATGCCCGCCGGTGACGCGCTCACGACCACAAACACCACGAAGGCCGCCGCACACGCGGCCGAACCCGCGATCGTCTTCGACCGGGTGGGTGTCAGTTACGGCCGCGGCCGCACCGCGACCGTCGCCCTGACCGACTTCTCGCTGCGGGTGGCGGCGGGTGAGACCGTCGCGCTGCTCGGGCCGAGCGGCTCCGGCAAGTCCACCGCGCTCAAGGCGCTGGCCGGTTTCGTCCGGCCGACCTCGGGCGCGGTGCGGCTGGCCGGGCGCGAGGTCACCGGCCTCTCGCCGGCCAAACGCGGTATCGGTGTCGTCGTCCAGTCCTACGCCCTGTTCCCGCATATGACGGTGCACGGCAACGTGGCCTTCGGATTGAAGGCCCATCGGGTTCCGCGCGGGGAGATCGACGCCAGGGTCGTCGAAGCCCTCGAGATGGTCGGCATGGCCGGCTACGCGAAGCGACTGCCGCGCGAACTCTCCGGTGGCCAGCAGCAGCGGGTGGCCATCGCCCGGGCGCTGGCCATCCGGCCGCCGGTGCTGCTGCTCGACGAACCGCTCGCCGCACTCGACGCACAGCTGCGCCAGTCCATGCTCGGTGAGCTGCAACAACTTCGGCAGGCGCTGCCGGACACCGCGATGTTGTATGTCACCCACGATCAGACCGAGGCGCTGGCCCTGGCCGATCGCATCGCGGTCATGCGCGATGCGCGCCTGGTCGATATCGACACCGCGGCCAACCTGTGGCAGCGTCCGCCGTCGGATTTCACCGCGGCCTTCCTCGGCGGCGCGAATCTGCTGCCGTGCACCGTCAACCGGGTCTCCGGCGGCAGTGCGCTGGTCACCGCGGGCACCTCGACCCTGCGGGCACAGGCACCCCAACCGGGCGTCGGCCGTCCGGCCTGGGCGCCGGATTCCGAGGCACTGCTGTGTATCCGGCCGCATACCGTGCGAATCGGCGCCACCGGCGACCGAGGAGCCCTGCGCGCGACGGTGCTGAGCGCGGTCTGGCGCGGCGCCTCCACCCGCGTGCGGATGAGCGTCGACGGGCTGTCCGGCGAGCTCACCGCCGATGTCGCCGGACACGTGGAGACCGAAACCGGCGCAGTGGTCGGCGTCATGCTCCCCGATCCGGCCGGAGTACTCATTCCGCCGCCTTTGGATGGCAGCAGTGGGAGCCCGTCATGACGACATCGACCGAACAACCACCAGCACCCGAGCTTCCGAGTCATATCCCGATGGCGCCGGGTAGCGCATCCCCGGCATCGCGGCGAAACCTCCGGCCGATCGCCTGGGCGCTGCCGCCGATGCTCGTGGTGCTGGTCATCGCGGTCTACCCGATCCTGCGGGTGCTCACCGAATCGACGATCACCCCGGACGGTCGCGGCACCGAAACCTGGTCGCAGGTCCTCGGATCGGCAGCCTTCCGGGACGCGCTGTGGCGCACGATCACCATCGCGGCCTGCTCGACGGCGGGCTGTCTGGTGCTCGGCACGTTCCTGGCGGTGGTGCTGGCGTTCGTCCCGTTTCCCGGCGCCACCGTGGTCGGCCGCCTCATCGACACGGTGCTGACGCTGCCGTCGTTCCTGATCACGCTCGCCTTCACCTTCCTCTACGGCACGGCCGGCGCGGTGAACGCGCTCATCTCCCGCCTCACCGGACGAGAAGGACCGGCCCTCGACTTTCTCACCACCCCGACCGGGGTGATCCTGGCCGAGATCACCTTCTTCACCCCGTTCGTGGTGCGTCCGCTACTGGCCGCGTTCGCTCAACTGCCGCGTGAGCAACTCGACGTCGCCGCGAGCCTGGGGGCGAGCCCGTGGCGGGTGCTGCGTCAGGTGGTGCTGCCCGAGGCGTGGCCCGCCCTCGCCGCGGGCGGCAGCCTGGTACTGCTGTTGACGCTCAACGAATTCGGCATCGTGCTGTTCACCGGCGCGAAAGGAGTGATCACCCTGCCCGCGCTGATCTACACCCGCGGCATCGTCACCTTCGATCTGCCCGGTGCGGCGGTGCTGGCCACCGTCCAGGTCGCGCTGTCGCTGACCCTGTATCTCGGGTACCGGCTGATCTTCGCCAGGGTCACCGGTCCGACCCGGAAGGAGCGCTGAACAATGCTGGTGTGGACCGGGCGCGGACGTGCGCTGGTGCTCGCGGTGTTCGCGGTGGTGGTGCTGGTGGTCTTCGCGGCCCCGATCGCGACGGTGTTCGCGGCCGCGCTGGCCGGCAGCTGGACCGGGCCGCTGCCGTCGGATCTCGGTATCGCCAACCTCGAACGAGCGCTCTCGGGTGAGCAATTGGCCAGCCTCTCGGTCAGCATGCAGACGGCGCTGCTGGCCGGCGCGGTGTCCCTGGTGCTCGGCACGTGGGCCGCACTGGCGGGGCGCGAGGCACCGCAGTGGTGGCGGCGGCTGACCGATGCGGTGTTCCACCTGCCGGTGGCGGTGCCGTCGGTGGCGATCGGGCTCGGCGTGCTGATCGCGTTCAACGAGCGGCCACTCGTGCTCGGCGGCACCAAATGGATTGTCATCGTGGCGCATTCGGTACTGGTGCTGGCGTATACGTTCAGCGCGGTGTCGGCGGCCCTCGACCGGCTCGACCCGGCGTACCGACAGGCGGCCGAATCACTCGGCGCCGGCCCGGTCCGGGTGCTGTGCCAGGTGACGCTGCCGCTGCTGCTGCCCGCTCTCGGCGCCGCCGCGGGCCTGGCCGTCGCCCTGTCCATGGGCGAGCTCGGCGCCACCATCATGGTGTATCCGGCCACCTGGAAAACGCTGCCGGTCAGCATTTTCGCGCTCACCGATCGCGGCGAGGTGTTCGACGCCGCAGCGGGCACCACGGTGCTCGTGCTGGTCACGCTGCTGGCGCTCATCCTGCTCGGCCGGATCAAGGGCCGCGCCGCACTGCGCTGAACAACGAGATCGGCCGGTGGTGGTCCGGGCGGACCTCCACCGGCCGACCGAGCGGCTGTCCAGTGGGATGGACGCGGCCGCGGCGTTACTGCTCCGGCAACCGCCGACGGCCGCCGGTCACCTCGGCGATCAAATCGGTGTAGCCGTCGACCAGTTCGGCCAGGTGGTACCAGTGCTTGTGCGTGTTGTCGCTGCGCGCACCATTGGTATCGATGGCCTGATTGGCGTTGACCCAGCTGCGCGCCATCCGGTCGATCACCGCCCCGAGGCTCTCGGTGTGCAGGGTGGCGCCGTTGCGATGCTGCGGCACCTCCTGGGTGATCCACTCGTTGATGTCGTCGACGAGTTCAACCCTGCGACAGTCGATTTCGGCCACCAACGCGGTATCACGCAGTTGGGCGCGACGCTCGTGCAGTTCGACCAGCGCATGCGCCGAGCGCAACATCTCGCGGTCCTGGAACCGCCGCCCCTGGAAGGCACACAGCAATTGCGGCGCCGTCGGCAGAACCCCCACCGTCGGCGCGCTCATCCCCACACCCCGAACTCACCCGACACCATCACACTTTGTACCAACATGATTGGCTCTCTGTTCGGTTATCCGGATCGGATCGCTTGTTCACAACAAGGATAGGCAGATTTTGCACTTACCGATGCAAGAACACAAGACCCCAGAACGCAATATTGCGAACTACTTTGTGCGTACCGGGCGGTTGGTCTGACGCCTCGTACACGACGACCAGGCCTGGCGACGACAGGATTGCCAGTCCTCCTCCAACTGCTCGGCATCATGCCCGGAACCCCCGCTGAGCAGCAGCTAAGTCCGCGCTATCCGTCCACAGCCGGGTCGGAACGGCTATGGCAACTCGACCGTCATCGCTCCAACGCCCTACGCAAGCCCCCTGGCAGCCACCTCGCTACCCGCGGGTAGGTAAACGCTTAGGCCTGCGGCCTCGAGTAGGTAACGAGTAGTATCCCCGGGGTGCCCAATTCGGTTCCCGCGATGCACATTTACTGACTCCCGCCGAGTCGGTGACCTCGCGGCAACCCAACCACGGCATGTGGTTGCACGTTTCATGCTGGTGTTGTGTTGACGTTTGACCGGAGGAACTGCTGTGAGCCCGCGACCCCGGTACCACACGTCAGCACTACGACACCTGCGCGCTGAAACCTACCCGTGCGCACAACCGGTGACCACCGATTCAGATCCGATCATCCGAACCCGGCCGGCACCAGGAAACGTGCGCGCCGCAGCTCAATCCATCACCCGCTCAGCCAAGGAGATCTCGGGGTGCAGTACCCAACGTCCGCAGCCGTGACGAACATCGACGATCTCGGCCCGCGAATCCCCATCTACACCCAAGCCTTCGCGGCCGACCCACACGGTCACTACCGACAGATGCGTGAGCGTTACGGCAGCGTTGTCCCGGTGGAGATCTGGCCAGACATCCCAGCGACCCTGGTGATCGGCTACCACACGGCCAGAAGCATCCTGGGCGACACAGCACACTTCTCCTCCGATCCGCGCCGATGGCAAGCAACCTTGACAGAGGTGCAGCGCCACGCACCGATCATGGGGATGCTGGAATGGCGACCGAACGCCCTTTTCAACGACGGCATGGACCACAGCCGCCACCGCGGCGCAGCCAACTACGCCTTGGCCGGAGTCGACCTCGAGGAGGTGCGCCAGACGGTCAAGGTCATCTCCAATCGGTTGATCAACCAGTTCATCGGCCGGGGGCGAGTCGATCTACTCAAGGAGTACGCGGAACCACTCGCATTCGAGGTGCTGACCTCGATCGTCGGCTGCCCGGCGCATCTGGGCGAAAGAGTGGCCGCCGCCTCGGCGATACTTTTCGAGGGCGTCGATCCCGACACTGCCCAAACAGTGAACCAGAGCTTTGCGGATACGTTTACCGAGCTTGCTCGCTTGAAAAGCACTCAAAGCGCCGACGATATCGCATCGCGGCTTCTCCAGCACCCGGCCGAACTCGATGACATCGAGTTCGTCAGCCATATGCTGACGTTCTTCTCGGCTGGGTCGGAGATTCCGAAGAACTGGATCGCAAATACGTTGTATCTGATGATGACCGATTCCCGGTATCTCACGACGATCGACAGCCCTCAGCTGAGTACGCTGACCGCGCTCGAAGAGACGCTGCACAACGAACCGCCGCTCGCCAACTACTGCGTCGTGTACCCCCGCGGTCCGCAGCTCATCGACTTCCCCAAAGACGGGGAAACGACAAGTGTCTGGCTGCCTGCAAACCAACCGGTCATCACCAGCATGGCGGCGTGCACCTCGAGCCCAGAAGTGAACACGGGCGACTTCACCGAGGCACGTCACAATCTCGCGTTCGGTTTGGGCCCGCACACATGCCCAGAAGCCGCACAGCGCGTGGCCCGATATACCGCGCATGAGGCGATCGATCAATTGTTCGACCACATACCCGACCTTTCTCCCGATTTCCCGTCCGGTCAGATGCTCTGGCGGCCCGGTCCGTTCCACCGCGCCCTCGAGGGGCTACCGGCCAAATTCTCACCGACGCAACCCGTTCCGTATGTCGGGTAGCAGATCGGTGGGTAAGTAGTAGAAACGAGGTTCGGCGCAGACAGTGGGCCGGGCAGAGGTAGTGGGTGAGTTGTATGACAATTTCAGATGCTCATGTTTTCGCGATCGATCCGTCGGCCGAGGAAAACACGACAGTAGATGAGGCACTGCAACGAGTGATATTCGGCGAACACCGGGATCTTCACCTTCGTATTCGCGACGCCCTCATCGAACTGGACGACCGGCCGAGGCCCGACCTCAGGCACTCCCAAGAAGCCGAACTCGCTCCAGGCCTGCTTCGCAAAGCTCTCCCGGCAATCGGCGCAACGGCCGTCGATCTCGCCTCCGACGCCCAGACTCGCGGTGCATTCTGCGACTGGGCCCAGGTGCTCGCACCGCGAATGTTTCTCATCCTGACCGGACACATCGACTTGTCCACCAATGCCATCCGCACGCTCGGCAACGGTTCCGCGTATCAGCGGCAATGCATGGCCGAGTTGAACACCGGAGCCACGGTCGGGGGCCTCGGCCTTACCGAACTCGATGGAACGAACGGCGCAGACCACCAAACGACTGCGACGTGGGATCCCGCCACGGACGGGTTTTGGCTGAACTCGCCGACGCCGGGGGCGTGCAAATACATGCCCAACGTCGGAGACCCTTCGACCCCGAAAACCTTTGTCATCACTGCTCGCCTCTTTGTCGACGGACACGACGAGGGTGTGCTGCCCTTCTTGACACGACTACGGACCGCTGACGGCCCAGCAGATGGCGTCCGGATATTCCGCTTGCCCGACAAGTCGTCAGGCCCGATGGATCATGCCCTGATCCGCTTTGCCCGCTTCTGGGTTCCCCGTGATGCGCTGCTGGGGGGATCCATGGCGCAGATGACGCCCGATGGTCGATTCGAGTGCCGCGTGTCGAAGCGCGAACGCTTCTCCAAGGTCATCGCGATCCTCAGCCAAGGCCGACTCGACCTCGCCACCGCCGCGATCACAAGCGCCCGCGCCGGCCTCGTGGGCGCGTATCACTACGCATCCCAGCGTATGTCGGGGACCGGGACGGTCATGATGGCACGCGACAACGTCGGTGCGGATCTGATGCCAGCGCTGGCGGCAACGTATGCCACCAGCGCTTTGGGTCGACGTATCCGCGATATGGTGTCCGCCGACCCCGCCGGGGCGCAGAACGTCGTTTTCGCCATGCTTGCCAAACCATTGCTGTCCTATACCGCCCACGACGTCTTGAAGGTCTGCCGATGGCGCACGGCCAGCCAGGGCATCTTGCGCAGCAACCGCATGGTCGATTGGATCGGCAACCTCGAGGCCATCATCACCGCGGAAGGCGAGAACCAAATCCTGCAGGTGGTCGCGGCCAGCGCCGGCAGCGACCTGGCCGGGTTGGAGCTACCGGGGACGCCGCGTGAAATGCCCTGGTATGTCGATGTGCTCGGCCGGCGAGCACGAGCAATCGCCGATGGACTGGCTACCGGCGACGCCACGGCTGCGGGCGCGGTCATGGGCCGAAATTCCGCGGCGATCCAACTGACGACCGCCACGGCCGAGCGCCTCGCGGTGACAGCCCTTGTCGCCTCGGCCGACGAAACCGACGATCGCAGCGCAAAAGAGCTCATACTGCTTCTCGCCGAGGCCTATGCACTCGACCGGATACGGCACAACGGCCTGTGGTACACCGCCCGAGGCATCCTCACGCAGGAGCGTGCCCGGGAAATAGAGATCAGGTTGGCTGAATGTTGGGCGGAACTCCAGGGCGAGTTCCCCACCCTCTTGAGCGCATTCCAGATTCCGGCCATCCCGGGCGCCCCGCTGTTCGCACCTGGACGCGACTACAAGCAGGCACTCGTGGACGCTGTGGCGGGCGCTGATCCTGGATACTTCAGCGCCGGCTGAGTCTCCCAGGCGCCCGCGTCACGCAATTCTCGTCGAGCTGGTGTGGCTCTCAACCCTGCGCTTGGGGGCCACACTCGTTCAGGAGAGCGAGATGCGGCGGCTCAGTGCGCCGTTGGCGCCTCACACACTCCGGTCACAGGTCAGCGCGGCCTCGACCGCCACGGTTTCGCCGGCGGCCTCGATCCGCACCCGGTCCCGCCCGAAGGCGTGCAGCAGCAGTTCGGCGGGTTCGCCGCACAGCACGACCTCGTCGGCACCGGCGCGGGCGGTGATCCGGCGGCCGTCGGGGGTTTCGAGCACGACCGCGACCGGGCAGTTGCGGTAGGACATGCGCGCGGTGCGGGTGAGCAGCTTCCAGAGCTGGTCCTGATCGGCGGCGGGCAGCTCGCGGGGGTCCCATTCGTCCGCGGCCCGGCGGACGTCCTCGTGGTGGATGAACATCTCGGAGAGGTTCACCAGGGCGTCGACGGGGCGCAGCGGCGACCACCACGGCGGGCCGGTGCGCACCTGCTCGATGAGGTCCGGGAACGGGCGCTGGGCGGCTTTCGCCTGGACGCGGTCGGTGTAGCCGGCCAGCCGGTCGATCAGGATGCCGGGCGCCGCGTCCGGGCGGCGTTCGCGAACGACCAGATGGGCGGCCAGATCGCGCACAGTCCATTCCCCGCACAGGGTGGGCGCCTCGGGTCCGGCGGCGATCATCGCCTCGGCCAGGGCCTGTCGTTCGCGGCGAGCCATGCTCATGTGTCGACCCTAACACCGGGCGTTCGGCCGGTCGGGGCCGTCGTCGGGGCGGTCGACGGATCGGGTTGCGGCCGGGAATCGCGGGGCGGGCAGCGCCCGGGAATAGCCCGGCGACCGGCCGCGTTCCCTTGGTTGCCATGTCCACCAACTCGGTGGACGAGAGGAGGAGGGCATCGTGCAGTTCGGAATCTTCACCGTCGGGGACGTCACCGTCGACCCCACGACCGGCCGCGCCCCGAGCGAGGCCGAACGGATCAAGGCCATGGTGGCGATCGCCCTGAAGGCCGAGGAGGTCGGGCTCGACGTCTTCGCCACCGGTGAACACCACAACCCGCCGTTCGTCCCGTCCTCGCCGACGACGATGCTCGGCTATATCGCCGCCCGCACCGAGAACCTGCGGCTGTCCACCGCGACCACTCTGATCACCACCAATGATCCGGTGAAGATCGCCGAGGATTACGCCATGCTGCAACACCTGGCCGACGGCCGGGTGGATCTGATGCTCGGCCGCGGCAACACCGGGCCGGTTTATCCGTGGTTCGGCAAGGACATCCGCGACGGCATCCCGCTGGCGGTGGAGAACTACCACCTGCTGCGCACGCTGTGGCGGGAACCGAAGGTCGACTGGCAGGGCAAGTTCCGCACACCGTTGCAGGGCTTCACTTCGACGCCGGCGCCGCTGGATCAGACCCCGCCGTTCGTCTGGCACGGCTCGATCCGCTCCCCGGAGATCGCCGAACAGGCCGCCTACTACGGTGACGGCTTCTTCCACAACAACATCTTCTGGAACAAGGAGCACACCGCGCAGATGGTGGCGCTGTACCGACAGCGCTTCGAGCATTACGGCCACGGCAGCGCCGATCAGGCCATCGTCGGTCTGGGCGGTCAGGTGTTCATGGCCGACACCGAGGCCGCGGCCAAGAAGTTCTTCCGCCCCTACTTCGACAACGCGCCGGTCTATGGGCACGGCCCGTCGCTGGAGGAGTTCACCGAGCTCACGCCGTTGACGGTGGGCACACCCGAGCAGGTGATCGAGCGGACCCTCGGCTTCGCCGACAATGTCGGCGACTATCAACGTCAGCTGTTCCTGCTCGACCATGCCGGACTGCCGCTCGAGGTGGTGCTCGAGCAGATCGAGATCCTTGGCCGCGAGGTAGTGCCCACGCTGCGCCGGGAGTTCGAGACGCGTCGTCCCGCGCATGTGCCCAGCGATCCGCCCACCCACGCGAGCCTGGTGGCGGCCGGTCCGCAGGCACCGCATCACCTGGTCGAGCCCGCGCGCGAACGCGTGCTCGCCGCAGCGAGCGAGGAGTGAAGCGATGACACGACGAGTAGTGGTCCTCACCGCCGGGCTGTCGCAGCCGTCGTCGAGCAGGTTGCTGGCCGATCAGCTGGCCGATGCCGTCTCGGCGGCGGTGACCGCGCGCGGTGAGGCCGTCGAGTTCGAGGTGGTCGAACTGCGCGAGCTGGCCACCGAATTGGCGACCACCACCATCACCGGTGGTCTGCCGACGGCAGCGATCGCCGAGGTCAGGGCGAAGGTGTCGGCCGCCGACGGCATAATCGCCGTCACGCCGGTATTCGCCGCGAGCTACAGCGGCCTGTTCAAGATGTTCATCGACGTCCTCGATCCGGAGGCGCTCAACGGCATGCCGGTGCTGATCGCGGCCACCGCGGGCACACCGCGGCATTCGCTGGTGCTCGACCATGCCATGCGTCCGCTGTTCACCTACCTGCGCGCCGTCGTCACGCCTACCGGGATCTTCGCGGCCACCGAGGATTTCGGATCGACCGGGCTCACTGAGCGGGTGCGCCGCGCGGCGGCGGAATTCGCGACGCTCGTCGTCGCCGAACAGAACGCCGTCGGCGGATTCGTGCAAGAGCAACCGCGCAGGCAACGCCATTCGGGAAATACCCTCGCCACACCGACGCCGTTCGCCGAGCTGCTGGCCGGCCATACCGGTCAGGTCGGGTCGCCGAAGACCCGGCACGACCGGCCCGGCCACGTACCGCACAGCTGACCCCGCCGGTGCCGCGGCATCGGGCCGACTCGCGGATCCGTCCGCCGTATCTGCCCATACGCTCGTAGAACCGCTTCCGACGTCGTAGATTCGAGACAACACGCGTCTGGGGCCGGCGGCGGAGCGGCTCGGCCCGGTGGGTGGCCGGACGCGCTACGAGCCGGGAACGATGACGCGACCCGATGCGGGTGCGCAGCGAAGGGGTTGTCATGGCGGGCAAGCGCACGATCCTCACCGCGGGCCTGCGGCGGCTGTCGGTGCTGCTGACCGAGATGCGTGAGCAGGCGAATCTCACCAAGGAAGAGGTCAGCGCGAAGACCGGGATCAATGTGACCACGCTGTACCGGATCGAGCGCGCGCAGGCGCGGCCGCAACGGCGCACCCTGTTGACGATGCTGGACCTGTACGGCGTCGACGAGGCCCGCCGCAAGGACGCGCTGGAATTGCTCAGCGACGCGCAGAAGCCCGGAATGTCGCGCCCGTACGAGGCCAGCCTCACCGAAGTGTATGCGGCATATATCAATTTCGAGTCCGTGGCCCTGTCGGCCCGGCACTACCAGACCTCCTACGTGCCAGGCCTGCTGCAGACCGAGCAGTACGCGTTGGCGGTGATCGACACGACCATGCCCAAGGTCGACGCCGCGGTGATGGAACGCCGGGCCCGCGCTCGGATGGACCGGGCCGCGGTGCTCACCAAAGACGATCCGCTGGAGTTGTGGGTGGTGCTGGACGAGGCCGCCATCCGGCGGGTGGTCGGCGGGCCGGAGATCATGCGCGGGCAGCTGCACCGGCTGCTGGAAGAGGTGTTGAAGAAGAACGTGATCCTGCAGATCCTGCCGTTCGACGCGGGCGCCCATCCGGGCATGGCAGGCGCGTTCACCCTGCTGGATTTCCATGATCCCGCCGATCCGGAACTGGTGTATGTCGAGGGCATCGCCGGCGACGCGCTGATCGAGGGGCACAACGAGATCCGGCGCTTCGGCGTCATCTTCGATCAGCTGCGCGCCATGGCGTTGAGTCCACGCGATTCGGCGGCCCTGATCTCCGAGGCCGCGAGCGCCCTGAGCTAACGCCGGCTGGCCCGGCGGTAGCCGATGGCCGCGGGTATCGCGAACACCAGGATCGCACCCACCGACCAGGCCAGCGTCGCCAGCAGCGGCTCGCGCACCGGCCCGCCCAGCGACAGTCCGCGCATGGCGTTGATGGCGTGGCTCATCGGCTGGTACTCCACGATCGGGCGCGCCCATCCGGGATAGGCGGCCAGCGGCACGAATCCGGTGCTGAAGAACATCATCATCGACGAGCCCAGTGAGATCGCCTCCACTACCGCCGTTCTCGCCCCGAACACCGCCACGGTGGTGACCACCGTGGCGAAGGCGAGCCCGAACAGCAGTGGCACCCCCAGCAGCGCCACCGCTGCCGCGAAACCCTGCTCGAACCGGAATCCCAGTACCACCCCGACCGCGAACAGCACCACCGTGCAGGCCAGGATGCGCACGCCCTCGGCGACGATCCGGGCCGCGAGCCCGGAGGCCCGGTGCACCGGGAGCACCCAGAATCGGGCCAGCAGCCCGGCGTCGCGTTCGCGGCCGAGGGTGATCGCACCGGCCAGCGACCCCGACATCACCCCGACCAGCGCCACCATCGGCACCGAGCCGTAGAGCGCGCTGGCGCCGGAGAACGCCGAGATCTGGCGACCGAGCACGGTCTGCAACATCACCAGCAGCAGGGCCGGGAACAGCAGCGACTGCATGAGCGTCAGCGGATCGCGCCACCAGCGCAGCAGCAGCCGCTGGGTCTGGATCAGGGTGTGCGGCACCAGCAGGCGAAGGGTTTCGGTGGTGCCGGTGACCACGGGCAGCCCGCGCACACCGATGGGGTCCGGCGTCTGGGTGGTCATCGCCTGCGCACCGATTCCGCGACGGCCAGGCCGCCGAATACCAGCATCAGCCCGCACACCCAGGCCAGGGCGGGTCCCATGATCGGCCAGTCCACCGCGCCGGCGTTGCCCGTCGAGTCGCCGGCCAGCGCGCGCAGGGCATCGATGAACCGGGATATCGGCTGGTAGGTGGCGAAACCCTGGATCCAGGACGGGAATTGCTCGGCCGGAGCGAACCCGGTCGATACCATGCCGAGGATCAGCTGCGGCAACACCAGGAACTGGGTGGTCGCCTCCGGATTGCGGGTGAGCCGCCCCAGCCAGTCCGCGCCGAGCGCGAACGCCGCCGCGATCAGCAAGGCGAGCACGACGAAACCGGCCGTGTGCCACCAGCTGCCGTAGAACCGGAACCCGATCACCGTGCCGCACACCACCGCCGCGGCCAGCGACACCGCGGTGCGGTACAGCGCGGCCGCCATCCGCGCGGCCAGCGGCACCCCCGCGGCGATGGGCATGGAACCGAACCTGGCGTCCAAACCGTCTCGGGCGTCCGTCGCCGCGCGTAACGCGGCCGAGCCGGCGCAGAAGGCCACCGACTGCATCACGATCATCGGCATCAGGAACTGCGCGTAGCTGCTGAGGCCGTGACCGTAGAAGCTCATCACCAGGTTCAGCGGCACATAGAAGCCGAGGGTGAACACCGTCGGCGCGAGCACCGCGGTCAGCAGTTCGCCGTTGCGCCACGACGGACGGATCAGCCGCCGGGTGAGCACCCACCACTGCCGGACGGCGCCGGCGCGCGCCGCCATCCGGATACCGGCCGGTGCGCTCACCGCCACGGTCCTGAGCTCGACACCCGCTCATCGTCCTCCGTTCGGGCGCTCGCGGCCATCACTTCGCGGTCACGGCGTGGTGGACGGATCCGTTCGGGGTGTGAATTCCCACTGCCCGCGCGCCCGCCACCGTCGGCACGCTGCCTCGGCGCAGCAGGCCTGTGACCCGAAAACACTTTCTACCCAGCGATTTCGAGGCCGAAGATGCGCTCAGGGACCGACGCTGCACTGCCTGCCACGAAGGTGACGAGACAAGGCCTGATCGGTAACGTGTTCGACGATGAACAGCATGGAAGCCCGGTTGGGTGAGGCGGCGCGGACGGTACCGCTACCGCACCCGTGGGACCTGAACGCCTACCTCGCTCAGGTGGCCGCGCACCGGAGCAGGCCGCTGTCGCTGCAGCCCGCCCATCGGTCGGCACTGGCCGATATCGGTTGCGGCGGCAACGGGTTGTGGATCGCACGCAAATACGACGACATCATCGTCTACGACGCCGCGGCAGCGGGCCGCAATGCCGAGCACATCGTGCTGCACGCCGTCGGCCATATGCTGCTCGGGCACGGCGATCTCGACGCGCCGGCCGCGGAGTTGTCCCCGACGCTGGCCTCGGTGGTGTCGTCGATGGCGCCGGGTGCCGTCGCGCATGTGCTCGGTCGCGACGATTTCGGCCCCGAACGCGAACGCGATGCGGGGGTGTTCGCGGAGATGACCATGGTGTACGCGACGCTGCCGCGGCGCAAGGAACGGTCGTTCCGCTTGTTCGGCCGCGGTCGATAGCGGCTGTCCCCGCTCACCACTCCCCCGCGGCGTCGGGCAGTCGGCGATTGCCGTCGAGCACTTCGACGATGAGGTCCTGATAGCTGTCGGCCACCTCGTGCAGCCGCACCCACGCGTCGTAGTACACGGTGTCGGGAGCGTGCGCCGAGGCCACGAACGCATGCACGGTCAGCTGTGCCATCCGGTCGACGATGCTGCCGACGGTTTCCGAATGCAGCCGGGCCGAACCGTGCGGGATCGGCGTCGCCAGCGTCACCCAGCGATCGATCGCCCGCACCAGCTGTCCGCGTCGGCGATCCAGCTTCGCCAGCGCGCTCACCGGGGTGCGCTCGCGCTGCTCGTGCAGCTGGGTGAGCTCGCCGGCGGCGTCGAGCATCGGATGATCGGCGTGCGGGAGGCCTCGGCAGGCCGCGAGCACGAGTTCCTTGCTCGGGATCACCGGCACCACCGCGCCCGCATCCGCCCGCGGCGCAGTAGCGAGCCAGGCTCCGGCTGTCGCCGCGGCCCCGGACTCACTGCACCGTTCACCCCGATAGCGTCCACTACTTCCCGGCGGCCGTCATCGTTTTCCGCAACTCTTGGTGTCACAGAACCGGCGAGCTATCCGATTCGCCGGATTTCGGCGGTGATTCAGGCCGGCACGGACGCGGATCGCCCCGTCAGATAGTCCGGGCCGCCGACGTAGGTGGTGGTCCCGGACTCCGCGGTACTCGATGCCGCCGCCGCGACCGCCTCGGCGAATTCGGCGATCGTCGGCAGCTCGGCCTGCTCACGGCGCGCCGAAACAGCCGCCGGGTCCCGCCGCTGCAACAACCGCACGATGATGGTGCCGTCGATCATGTCCCCGGACACGACGAGCAGCCGAATCCCCCGCTCGGCCAGTTCCGGGATCATCGCCCGCAACGCGTCCTCACCGGCCCGCTTGCTCGCCGCGATGGGCTCGTAGTCGGCCGGCACGGGCTTTCGGCCAGGGAAATGCGCCTGATGGCTGGTGACGAAGACGATCCGGGAACCGGCAGGCATATGCGGCAACGCCAAGCGCACCAGACGCACCTGCGCGTCTCTATTGATGGCCATCGGATACTCGGGTGCGGCACCGCGTTCCAGCCCGCCGGAGGCGTTGAGCACCAGCACATCCACCTGCCCGTGCCGCTGGGCGACCGCATCGACCATCGCCTGCGCGGAGGATTCGTCGCAGATATCGGCGCCGACGGTGGACGCGGCCCCGCCGGCGGCGATGATCTCGGCCGCCAGCGCGTCGGCCCGCTTGCGCTTCTCGCGGTAGTTGATGACGACGTGGTCGCCGCCGGCCGCCAGCACCCGGGCCGTCTCGGCGCCGATGCCACGGGACGCGCCTGTGATCACGACCGTGCGCCGTCCGGCCTTCGCCTCGGTTTCGCCCACTCGCCTACCTTCCGTCCACGCGACAACCCGACCCCGTGCTTCTGATTTAGAATCACTATGGTGGTTCTGAATGAGAAGCGCAAGTGAGCCGACGCCGTCCCGCGGCCGACACGATCCCACCGTCGCGCCGATGCTGGCCGCCATGGACCTACTCGGTCAGCGCTGGGTGCTGCGGGTGATCTGGGAGCTGGAACCGGGCAGGCTCGGGTTTCTCGAATTGCGCAGGCGGATGGGCAATTGCTCGTCGAGCATGCTGTCGACGCGGCTGCAGAGTTTGCAGAGCGCGGGGCTGGTGACCAAAAACGCGGACAAGTCCTATGAGCTGACCGAGGCTGGGGCCGAACTCGGTGAGGCGTTGGAGCCGCTGTGGCGCTGGGCCGAACGCAGGCAGCCCGCGGTGCCCGACTCGCCGAGTGGTTCCTGAGTTCCGTTCCACTCGGCGAGTCCACGGCTCACTTGAGGCGGATGCTGGAGAAGTGCGCGGTCTTCGGCGTCGGGGCGGCGGTCAGGTACAGCGCGTCGGAATCTCCGAGCGACGCGCCGTCACCGAACTCGAGCCCGCGCAAGCCGGGCACCGACAGCGGTGCGCCGCCGGTATCCCGGACGTAGTCGACGAACTCACCGGTGGTGTCGTCGTAGGCCAGGATGTGGCCAGCGCCCGCGGTATTGCCGATCAGCAATTTTCCGCTGAGCGGGCCGAAGGTGGACGGGGTGACGGTGACCGCCCACGGCGCGTTGAGCCTGCCGCCGTCATCGAGGATGCGCACCAGCGAACCGTCGGCGGCGAACTCGGCGACCTTGCCCTTACCCGGCTTGCCCGCGGCAGCGCTTTCACCGTCGGCGTCGGCCACCGCGCGCTCGCCCACCGCGAACTTCTCGGCGTCATCGGAATCGGGCCTGGTCACCGCGTACGAGACGAACACACGGTCACCGATGGTGGTGACATTGAACGGCGCCGGATCACCCGGAACCGCCTTGCGGCCGAGCTCCGGTTTCTCGGCGTCGACAGCCTCGCCGGTGGCGAACGGATTGGCGAACCCGGATGTCGGCACCAGCTGCCAGTTCTTGTCGAACGTGCGCACCTGCGGTTCGGCGCCGAAATCGGCGGCGAGCAGCTTGTCCCCCGAGGGGGCGAGGGCGATGCCGTAGAACGCCATCTTCTGCGCCGATCCGTCGAAAACCAGGTTGGCCGGACCGTCGTGCCGGATGACGGCACCGTCGGGCGCGATATCGGTCCAGGCGGCCAGCGTGCCCGCATCGGTCGCGATGATGTTGCGCGCCGAGCCGGTCAGCAGCAGCGGCGGCACCCCCTCGAACGGCACCGGCTGATCGCGCACCACGAACGCATCCGAGTTCGGCGGCGCCGGATTCGCCACCACACCGGTCACGGTGCCCGCGCTCTTGTCGGAGGTGTCGGCATCGACACCGGGCACGGTCATAGCCGTGAATCCGTCCTGGGACAACGTGTGCAGCTCCGGTTTCGCCGCCGAGCGCACATCGCCGAGGAAACCGAAGGCCTTGCCGCCCGCGCCGACGAGGAAATGGCCGCCGGGCCGATCGCTGAACCCCCACGCGTTGACCAGATCGGACACGGTGACCGCGGCGTGTGCGCCCTCGTCGCCGGACGCCAGCGCGGTCACGACATAACGGTTGCCGTCCAACCCGACCTCGCCCGTCCCGGTCGCGGAGTCCGAGCAGGCCGCGGCGAGCGCGACAGCGGTGGCGAGCGCCGACATCCGCAGCAGGGTCGTGCGCGAGCGCCAGTTACCGGAATCGGCCCGGTGTCCGTACAGCATTCTTGTCCCTTCCGACAACACAGCCCCTCACCCATCAGGCGTCGCTCACCTTAGCGTGTAAGAAACCGGGGAGCCGGGAAACATCATCTCGGCCATGGGTTTAAGCTGACCGCCGTGGTCGAACCCCAGCCGCCCATCGCGCCCCATCCCGATATCGCACCGCTGGCCCCACTGCTGGGCACCTGGCGCGGCACCGGACACGGCGAGTACCCGACGATCGAGCCGTTCGACTACCTCGAGGAAATCCACTTCGGTCATATCGGCCGGCCATTCCTCACCTATCGGCAACGCACCCGCGCCGCCGACGACAATCGCCCGCTACACGCCGAAACCGGGTACCTGCGCTGTCCGCGACCGGATCGCGTCGAGCTGATCCTGGCGCATCCGACGGGTATCACCGAAATCTGCGAAGGCGCCCTGACCGTCACCTCCGACGAGATTCGCGTCGAATTCGAGTCGACGAATATCGGGCTCAGCGGCACCGCGAAATCCGTGACCGCGCTCGGCCGCTCTATTCGGCAATCCGGCGACGTCATCGACTACACGCTGCGCATGGCGGCGGTCGGTGAACCGTTACAACATCATCTGGCAGCCACGTTGCGTCGCGCGTGAAGCTTTTCGCTACCTCGATCGCCGGATAACGAGGCGGTCACGAATCGGCCATGCCTCAGGTCACGATTTTCGGTCCGATATCCGCCTGCTCACATTTTTCTTGTCCGGAACAGTGCTGAGCGCTTAGGTTGGCCTCAACAGCAAACATTCAGTCATCATCTGGCGAATTCACTTGCCGCAACGAGGCTGCACCACGAGCTCTTCCCGCACACCCTGATTCGAGGGAGCCGGCCATGAAGCGTTCTACCCTTGTCCTCATCACCGCCGGAATGATTTTGGGCGGCGCCGGTGTCGTCGAAATCCTCGGCACGGACACCGCCGCTTCCGGGGGCGCCGTGCACCCGGCCGTCGTCCGTGACATTCAACCCGCCCGCGAATCTCCGCGAAGTTATCCGAACGCGACCGTCGACCCCGTCACCGCGACCCAACTGTTCTTCGCGGTGCACCAGCTCGCCGCCCAGCAGCCATCCGGCACCGCGGACGTGTCGCCCGCCGACGGCATGCTCAGTATCCCGGCGGAAGCGCCGCGAACATATCCCGGGTAACGGCGACCGCGTTATCGGAACTCCCGCCTTTGACCAGCAGCGTCGCGAACGCGAGGTCACCGCGGTAGCCGACGAACCACGAATGTGAGCCGCCGTCGACCTCGGCCTCACCGGTCTTGCCGTACACCTCGCCCTGATCGGCGATGCGGCCGGCGGTGCCGCCGGTGACCACCTTGCGCATCATCATCCGCAGGCCGTCGATCACCTCCGGGTCGATCGAGGGGCGATCGCCGTCCACGACGGTCTCGCGTCCGGCGATCAGGTACGGCACCGGCACCGAACCGTTGGCCACGGTCGCCGCGACCAGCGCCATCGCGAACGGGCTCACCACCACCCGGCCCTGCCCGATGCCGTCCTCGGCGCGCTGGACCTCGTCTTCGGCCGGTGGCACCGATCCAGAAGCTGTCGGCAAACCGGCCACCGTGTACGTCGGCCCGATCCCGAACGCCGCCGCCATATCGTGCAATGCCTCGGCGGACAACCCGCTGGCCAGTTTCGCGAACGTCGTATTGCAGGACCGCTCGTAGGCGGTCGCCATCGGCACACTGCCCACCGTGAAGAGGTTGTAATTGGGGATGGTGCGTTCACCGATCACGGTCTGGCTCGGGCACGGCAGCACGGTGTCGGGGGTGGCCAGGCCTTCGTCGATGGCGGCCGCCGCGGTGACGGTCTTGAACACCGATCCCGGCGGATACTGGCCGATGGTCGCGATCGGCCCGTCCCGGTCGGCGGCCTCGTTCTGCGCGACGGCCAGGATCGCACCGGTCGACGGCTGGATCACCACCATCATGGTCTGCTCGGTGCGCAGCGATACCGCGTGCTGGGCGGCATTCTGCACATTGCGGTCGACGCTGAGCGAGAACGACGGCGCCGGTTGGGCGGCGACTTCGGTCAACACCCCGATCTGCGCGCCGTTGGCGTTCTCGAGCACGACGCTCCAGCCCGCCTTGCCGTCGACCTCGTCGATCACGGTCTGGCGGACTTGCGTCATCAGGTCGGGGGCGAACTCGCGCCGGGTGGGCACCAGATCCCACTCCTGGGTCAGCGTCACCCCCGGCAGGCCGATGAGTTCGATGCTGACCTGGTCGAATTCGAATTCGCTCAGCTTGGCGACGGTGTAGGCGCCCTGGGCCCGCCGGGCCGCATCGAGGATCGCCGACGCGGTGAGGTCTTTGTCGAAGCGGATCAGGGCGGCCGAGAGCGCGCCCGCCACCGAGCCCGGATCACTCGCGTCGGCCGTGCGGAACACCACCCGCGACACCTTGCCGGGGACCAGCACATCGCTGCCGGATTGTTCGTTGACCCTGGCCCGCGGCGCCGGCTCGGCGCGCAGTTCCATCTTCTGGGTGTCACCGAGTTCGGGGTGGATACTCGACGAGGTCCAGCGCACCGTCCAGCGTCCGTCGGTGCGGGCCATCTGCAATGTCCCGGAGTAGGTCCACACCCGGTTCTTCGGCAGTACCCATTCGTAGGTGTAGTCGACGGTCGCGGTGTCACCGGTGACGCGGGCAGCACCGGTGCGTGCGCTCAACTGCTCGGCCTGCAAACCCTCCCACGCCGAAACCAATGCCTGCCGTGCCGATTCCGGCCGGCTGGTGTGCCCGGCGGCCGCATCGACATCATGGGCGGCAAAGGCGCTGACGAAGGCCTCGGCAGCCGCGGCAGGACCCTGCGGGCCCGCCGCGCAGCCGGTTGCGGCGACCGCGAGCGCGGCGACGGCAAGCACGAGGAACACGCGAATCGACATCGGCACCGATGGTAGCGGCCACTGGCGGGCAAACACCTGTGGCGCACCGCAGTTCGGCCCGGGCAACCTCAGTCGAGCAGCACGGTGGTGAAGGTGGCGATCTGCCGGAAACCCACCCGGCGGTAGGCCTTGCGCGCGATCTCGTTGTAATCGTTGACATACAGGCTGGCCGTGCGCCCGGAGGCGATCACCGCATTGGCGACGGCGGCGGTCCCCGCGGTGCCGAGGCCGTTGCCACGCCGATCGGGATGCACCCACACGCCCTGGATCTGGCCGGTGCGCCGCGACAGCGAACCCACCTCGGCCTTGTACACCACGCGCCCGTCCTCGAACCTGGCCCAGGCGCGGCCGGATTCGATCAAACCGGCGACTCGGCGACGGTAGCCGCGGCCGCCGTCACCGGCGCGCGGGTCGACGCCGACCTCCTCGATGAACATGGCGATGGCGGCCTGCAGATAGCGGTCGAGTTCCTCCGGCCGCACCCGGCGCACCAGCGGATCCGGTGTGGCCCCCGTCGGTTCCTCCAACGCGAGCAGCGGCTGGTCGGCCCGCAGTTCCCTGGCGGGGCCCCAATGCTCGGCCAGCATCTCCCACAGCGGCAGCGCCAGCTCTTGTCTGCCGACCACCGAGGAGCAGATGCGGGGCCAGCGGACCGCCCGTTCGGCGAAGGCGCGCAACGCGTCCTGATCGCCGAGCAACGGAACCAGGTTGACCCCGGAGAAGCACAGCGACTCGGCCGGACCGCCGCGGCTCCACAGTTCGCCCTGCCCACCGCTGCCATCGATACCGAATTCTTGCAACCGGGCCGCGACCATGCAGCAGGCCACGGGATCGGCATCCAGCACTCGCAGGACCTGCGCCAGGTCCCGCTTGGCGAGCTGACGCGCGGGAGGGTTCTTCGCGCGTCGCGTCGGCTCCAGCAGACTCCGCACGTCTCACAGCCTGCCATGAACCGGGGCCGCGTGCCCCGGGTATCTCGAAACCCCTGGTCCGGTGCGGCGTTCAGCCGACGGTGACGACCGGTTCCCCGGCGCCGACATCCTCGCCCATCTCTTCGGCGATGCGCATGGCCTCTTCGATCAGGGTCTCCACGATCTGCGCTTCCGGCACGGTCTTGATGACCTCGCCCTTGACGAAGATCTGCCCCTTGCCGTTGCCGGAGGCGACGCCGAGATCGGCTTCGCGGGCCTCACCCGGTCCGTTGACGACGCAGCCCATCACCGCCACCCGCAGCGGAACCTCCATGCCCTCCAGTCCGGCGGTCACCTCGTTGGCCAGGGTGTACACGTCGACCTGGGCGCGCCCACAGGACGGGCACGAGACGATCTCGAGCTTGCGCGGACGCAGGTTCAGCGATTGCAGGATCTGCCCGCCGACCTTGATCTCCTCCGCCGGCGGCGCCGACAGCGACACCCGGATGGTGTCGCCGATGCCCTCGCTGAGCAGTGCGCCGAAGGCCACCGCGGATTTGATCGTGCCCTGGAATGCCGGACCGGCCTCGGTGACGCCGAGGTGCAGCGGGTAATCGCACTGCGCGGCCAGCTGGCGGTAGGCCTCGACCATGATCACCGGGTCGTTGTGCTTGACCGAGATCTTGATATCGCCGAAGCCGTGCTCCTCGAACAGGCTCGCCTCCCACAGCGCCGATTCCACCAGCGCCTCGGGAGTGGCCTTGCCGTACTTCTCCAGCATCCGCTTGTCCAGCGAACCGGCGTTCACGCCGATGCGGATCGGGATTCCGGCGTCGCCTGCGGCCTTGGCGACCTCCTTGACCCGGCCGTCGAACTCCTTGATGTTGCCTGGGTTCACTCGCACCGCGGCGCATCCGGCGTCGATCGCGGCGAAGATGTAGCGCGGCTGGAAATGGATGTCGGCGATCACCGGGATCTGCGACTTCTTGGCGATGGTGGCGAGCGCGTCGGCGTCCTCCTGGCGCGGACAGGCCACCCGCACGATGTCGCAGCCGGACGCGGTCAGCTCCGCGATCTGCTGCAACGTCGCGTTGACGTCATGGGTCTTGGTGGTCGTCATCGACTGCACCGAGATCGGGTGATCGCTACCCACACCGACGTTGCCCACCATCAGCTGACGGGTCTTGCGGCGGGGAGCCAGCACGGCCGCGGGCGCGGTCGGCATCCCCAATCCGATTGTGCTGGTCACCTTCGGCTGCCTGCTTTCGTCTGGTTCGGGCCTACTCGCCTGCGAGTCTAGTCGCGCGCGTGACGTTCTCGTGTGACCACCGTGACAGCGCGAGGGCCGTCACTCGAACATCGGGTGCGCTGGTCAGGGGAACAGCTCGATCGGGTTGACGATGTCGGCGACCAACGTCAGCACCATGTACGCACCACCGATCACCACCGCCACATAGGTCACCGGCAGCAACTTCAGGTAGTCGACCGGCGCGCCCGGCGCCAGCCCCTTCCAGCCGCGGACGGTGTTGCGCAGTTTCTCGTAGATCACCACCGCGATATGCCCGCCGTCCAGCGGCAGCAGCGGCAGCAGGTTGAACGCGCCGAGGAAGAAGTTCAGGCTGGCCAGGACCAGGATGAACAGTCCCCAGAGCCCGCGCTCGGCGGTCTCGCCCCCGATCTTCGAGGCGCCGTACACGCTCACCGGGGTTTCCGGATCGCGCTCGCCGCCGGTCACCGCGGTCCACAGGTCGGCCACCTTGGCCGGCATCTGGGCCAGCGATTCGAAGGTGCGCACGAACATGTCGCCGGTGAACGCCCCGGCCGCGGGGATGGCGGCCAGCACGTTGTACTTGACCGGCCCGTAGTAGTCGGAACCGACGCCGACCGCGCTCACCTCGCGACCGGGTCCACCGTCGGACGGATAGCGGATCACGCGCTCGGGGGTGACCGGAATCGTCAGGATCTCACCGTCACGCTCGATGGTGTAGGTGAACGGCCCGGTCTGGTTCTGGGTCTCGGTCTGGAACTCCCGCCAGGTCTCGACCTCGACCCCGTTGACGGCTTTCACCACGTCACCGCGCTGCAGCCCGGCCCGCTGAGCGGGGCCGGTGCCGGTGCACTCGGCCAGCGTGCCGTCCGGGTTCTGGGTGGCGACGCAGCTCATCTCACCGAGGGCGGTGGCCGGCGGCTGGTTGAAGTTCGGCAGCCCCCAGCCGACGGCGAGCACCACCACCAGCAGGAAGCCGAGCAGGAAGTTCATCGCGATGCCGCCGAACATGACGACCAGACGCTTCCAGGTGGCCTGGCGATACATCGCCCGGTCCAGTTCCTCGGGCTCGAGCTCGTCGAGCGCGGTCATGCCCGCGATATCGCAGAACCCGCCGAGAGGCAGCGCCTTCAGGCCGTACTCGGTCTCACCACGCCGGAACGAGAAGATGCGCGGCCCGAAGCCGATGAAGTAGCGGCGCACCTTCATCCCGGTCGCCTGTGCGGCCCACATATGCCCGCACTCGTGTAGTGCGATCGAGATCGTGATGCCGAGGGCGAACAGCGCGAAACCGAACGCGAACACCATTTGCTCTACAGCCCTCCTGCGTTGCGCAGCTCGTCAGTTCCCGGCACGCACGCGTCCTGGGTCGGCCGCGAGCACGCGTCCACAGTACCGGCAGCGTTCGGCGGTGACCGGATGCGTCTACCCGGCAGCGCGCGGTCCGGCGCTGTGAGCCGGGCAGTGGGCCGCGATGGTCTCCGCCGGACCGCGCGTGCCGACTAGGTGAGCACCAGTTTCCGTGCGTACTCCCGCGCCCAGGCATCGGCCGCGAGCACTTCCTCCAGGCTGGTCGGTTCGGCGCGCCAATCGTCGGCGGCGGCGACCGCGAGACCGACGGTGCGCACGATCTCGGGGAACCGGATCGCGCCGTCCAGGAAGGCCTGCACCGCGACCTCGTTGGCCGCGTTGTACACCGCGGTCACGCAGCCGCCCGCGGTACCGGCCTGCCTGGCCAGCTCCACCGCGGGAAAGACCTCGTTGTCCACCGGCTCGAACTCCCAGGTCGTCGCGGTGGAGAAATCGCAGGCCGCCGCAGCACCAGGCACCCGGTCGGGCCAGCCGAGTGCCAGCGCGATCGGCAGCTTCATATCGGGCGGGCTGGCCTGAGCCAGCGTCGAGCCATCGGTGAAGGTGACCATCGAGTGCACGATCGACTGCGGATGCACGGTGACGTCGATGCGGTCGTACGGAATGCCGAACAGCAGATGCGTTTCGATCAGCTCGAGGCCCTTATTGACCAGCGAGGCCGAGTTGAGCGTGTTCATCGGGCCCATCGACCAGGTGGGATGGGTTTTCGCCTCGGCGGGGTTGACCGCTTCCAGCATCTCGGTGGTCCAGCCGCGGAACGGTCCGCCGGACGCGGTGAGAATGAGCCGGTCCACTTCCTCGGCGCGCCCGCCGCGCAGGCATTGCGCCAGCGCGGAATGCTCCGAATCCACCGGCACGATCTGTCCTGGCGCGGCGGCGCGAGTCACCAGCGAGCCACCCGCGACGAGAGATTCCTTGTTCGCCAACGCAAGTCGCGCGCCGGAGTGCAGGGTGGCCAGCGTCGGTTCCAGTCCGAGCGAACCGACCAGCGCGTTCAACACCACATCGGCTTCGGTGCGGCGCACCAGCTCGGTCACCGCGCCGGCCCCGCCGAGCTCGACGCCGAGCCGCTGGGCCGCGGCCGGATCGGCCACCGCCACATTGGCGGTACCGGTGGCCGCCATCTGCGCGGCGAGCAGATCGGCGTTACCGCCGCGCGCGGCCAGGCCGACCACCTCGAACTTGCCCGGGTTGGCGGCGATCACCTCCAGCGCCTGGGTTCCGATGGAACCGGTGCTGCCGAGCAGGAGAACTCTTACGACGTCGGACACCCGCACATTCTGACCGACACCGCACCCTGCTGGCTACGACGACCGGTCGTATGCCACGATATCGGGCAGTATCCGATTCTCGAGCTGAGGAGCGATCGTGGCCGCCACGGAACTCGAAACCACCACCAGTGACCGCGCCGTCACCACTGTGGATCCTGCTGAGGTTCCGTCGGCCGCATGGGGCTGGAGCGGCGAGTCCAGGCGCGCCTTCCGGATCGCGGGCTGGATCGTCGTGCTCGCGCTGCTGGCGATGCTGTTCGAGGGCCCGCAGGGCGCCTCTTCCGGCACCGGCAACGTCGGCTACATCTTCCTCGTCGCCTCCGCGATCGGCCTTGCCGTCATCCTCATCCGCGACAGCATCCTGCGCCGCAAACCGCGCTAGTCCCGGCGCGCTCGCACTCGATCACCAGCGCCCCGGCGGCTCGATCCGCGGATCAGCGGCCGGGGCGGCGTTCTGCTCGCCCGCAGGTGCGGCTCAGCCTTCGGCGGCCAGCTGCCCGCAGGCCGCCGCGATCTCCTGACCACGGGTATCGCGCACCGTGCAGGGCACGCCCTTGGCGTTGACCCGCCGCACGAATTCCTGTTCCACCGGCTTCGGGCTGGCATCCCACTTGCTGCCCGGCGTCGGATTCAGCGGGATCACGTTGACGTGCACGCGCGAGCCGAGTGCCTTGTGCAGCTTCTCCCCCAGCATGTCCGCCCGCCACGGCTGATCGTTGATATCGCGAATCAGCGCGTACTCCACCGATACTCGGCGACCGGTCTTGTCGGCGTAGTAGCGTGCGGCGTCGAGCACCTCGGCCACCGGCCAGCGGTTGTTCACCGGTACGAGGGTGTCACGCAGCTCGTCGTCGGGGGTGTGTAGCGAGACCGCCAACGTCACCGACAAGCCCTCGTCGGCCAGCTTGCGGATCGCGGGGGCGAGGCCGACGGTGGAGACCACGACGTTGCGCTGGGAGATGCCGAGACCGTCCGGCGCCGGTGCGGTGATGCGCCGCACCGCGTTCAGCACCCGCTTGTAATTGGCGAGCGGCTCACCCATGCCCATGAAGACGATGTTCGACAGCCGGCCGGGACCGCCGTGTACCTCGCCGTCACGCAGTGCGGCGGCCGCGGCCCGCACCTGGTCGACGATCTCGGCGGTCGACAGGTTCCGGTTCAGCCCGCCCTGACCGGTCGCGCAGAACGGGCAGGCCATACCGCAGCCGGCCTGGCTGGAGATACACAGCGTGGCCCGGTCCGGGTAGCGCATGAGCACGCTCTCCAGCAGGGTGCCGTCACCGGCCCGCCACAGCGTCTTGCGGGTATCGCCGCCGTCGCACGCGACATGCTTGACCGGGGTCAGCAACGGCGGGAACAGCGCCTCGCCGACCTTCGCGCGCACCGGGGCCGGCAGGTCGGTCATCTGCTCCGGGTCGGCCTGCAGCCGCCCGTAGTACTGGCGGGCGATCTGGTCGGCCCGGAAGGCGGGCAGCCCGAGTTCGGCCATCGCGGCGCGGCGGCCGTCGGCGTCCAGATCGGCCAGGTGGCGCGGCGGCATCCCACGGCGCGGGGCATCGAAAACCAGGGGCAGGGAGACGGTCATAGTTTCTCCAGTGTCCCATCCCCCGGGGCGTCGACCACATCACATCCCCTCGACGGCTCCGCTGCGGCCGCGGGAGCGCGCCGTGGCACGGGAAATCCGTGCGGGAGCGATAGCTGTCGGGAATGATCGATATATGTCTACCCATGCCGCTGACCAGGTGCCCGAACCGGAGCCGATCCCGCAGACCGAACCGGCCGTCACTCCGCGCACCCGCCGTACGCTGGAGAAGTCGAAGGCGGGATACACCTGGGTCGGCCTCGTCGTGGCCGCGCTGCTGGGTGTCGTGCTGCTGATCTTCATCCTGCAGAACCTGGAGCGGGTGGAGGTCGACCTCCTGTTCTGGACCTTCGGCCTGCCGCTCGGAGTATCGGTGCTGCTGTCGGTGATCGCCGGTGCGCTGGTGATGGCGCTGGTCGGCGGCGTGCGCATCATGCAGTTGCGCCGCGCCGCCAAACGCCCCTGACCGCGGATGGGCCGCGGCGCCGCGCAGATCTCAGAGCAGGGTGCTGAGCACCAGCCACGACACGAACGCCGACGGCAGCATCGAGTCGAGCCGGTCCATGATGCCGCCGTGGCCCGGCAGCAACGTGCCCATGTCCTTGATGCCGAGCTCGCGTTTGATCTGCGATTCGATGAGATCACCGATGGTCGCCACCAGCACGAGGCCGATGCCGAGCACCACACCGATCATCGAGTTGGCGTCCAGCAGCAGCGTCACCGTCAGGAGACCGCCGATCACGCTGAACACCAGCGAGCCGCAGAAGCCCTCCCAGGATTTCTTCGGACTGATCGAGGGCACCATCGGATGCCTGCCGAACAGCACCCCGGCGACGTAGCCGCCGACGTCGGAGCAGACCACCAGGATCATGAACGTCAGCACCCGCAGGTTGCCGTCCGGCTCGAGCAGCAGCAGAACCGCGAACGCGGCGAGCAACGGAATCCAGGCGAGGGTGAAGATCGCGATCGAGGTGTCGCGCAGGAAGTTACGCGGGGCGGTGGTCAGGCCGTGGTCGAACAAACGCCACACCATGCACACCAGCGCCGTGGCCGCGAACGCTCCGGCGACCCCTTCCGGGCCGAACGGCCAGCCCAGCCAGAACACCGCTTGACCACCGGCGATCAACGGGATCCGGGGAACGAGCACGTCGGCCTCACGCAGCCGTTTGGCGACCTCCCAGGTAGCCACCGCGATCGCGGCGCCCGCCACCCCGATGAACACCTTCGGCACGAACAGCAGGATCGCGATCAGCGAGAGCCCGAGGCCGAAGCCGACGATCAAGGCCGCCGGTAGATTGCGACCGGCCCGCGACTTGGGCGCGGCCGGTTCCGGCGCGGGCGATTCGCGCACGCTCGGCGTCGCGTCCGCCGCACCGGCGGTAGCGGCGTCAATGGGGCCGTCGTCCGGTGCCTGTTGTCCCGCCGCACCGGCCGCAGCGGTGTTCTCGGCCACGATTGTCCCGTCGCTCAACTCGTCGTTTCCGTTTCGTCCCCCGCCCGGGCGGGCCCGCCAGATCTGGGTCAGACCTCGAGCAGTTCGGCTTCCTTGTGCTTGACCAGCTCATCGACCTGGCCGACATATTTGGCGGTGGTCTTGTCGAGTTCCTTCTCGGCCCGCCCGACCTCGTCCTCGCCCGCCTCGCCATCCTTCTGGATGCGCCCGAGTTCTTCCATCGCCTTGCGGCGCACGTTGCGGATCGCGACCTTGGCGTCCTCCCCCTTGGACTTGGCCTGCTTGACCATCTCGCGCCGGCGCTCCTCGGTGAGCTGCGGAATCGAGATCCGCAGGATGTCACCGTTGTTGGTCGGGTTCACGCCGAGATCGGAGTTGCGGATCGCGGTCTCGATCGCACCCAGCTGCGCCTGCTCGTAGGGCTTGATCACCACCATCCGGGGTTCCGGCACGGTGATACTCGACATCTGGGTGACCGGGGTAGGCGATCCGTAGTAGTCGACCAGCACCCGGGAGAACATGCCCGGATTCGCCCGACCGGTGCGGATGGTGCCGAGATCGTCCTTCGCCACCGAGACGGCCTTCTCCATCTTCTCCTCGGCGTCGAAGAGCGCTTCTTCAATCACGACCGTTTCCTCCACAGCGTCGTCATCGTCATGATCCGCGGGCTCGCGGAGTCAGGAACGAACCAATGTGCCGATCTTCTCACCGGCGACAGCCCGGGCGATATTGCCCTTGGTCAGCAAATTGAACACCAGGATCGGCATCTGGTTGTCCATGCACAGGCTGAACGCCGTGGCGTCGGCGACCTTCAGGTCGCGTTCGATCGCCTCTTTATGGGTGATCTCGGTGTACATCGTGGCCGCCGGATCGACCCGGGGGTCGGCGGTGAACACACCGTCGACGGCCTTGGCCATGAGCACCACGTCGGCGCCGATCTCGAGTGCGCGCTGTGCCGCGGTGGTGTCGGTGGAGAAGTACGGCATGCCCATACCGGCGCCGAAGATCACCACGCGGCCCTTCTCCAGGTGCCGTTTGGCGCGCAACGGCAGATAGGGCTCGGCGACCTGGCCCATGGTGATCGCGGTCTGCACTCGGGTGTCGATGCCCTGCTTCTGCAGGAAGTCCTGCAGCGCAAGGCTGTTCATGACGGTGCCGAGCATGCCCATGTAATCCGAGCGCGCCCGCTCCATGCCGCGCTCTTCCAGTTCGGCACCGCGGAAGAAGTTGCCACCACCGATCACCACGGCCACCTGCACGCCGGTCGCGACGATCTCGGCGATCTGCTCGGCCACTGTCTGGACGACGTCAGGATCGAGCCCCACCTTGCCGCCGCCGAACATCTCACCGCCGAGTTTCAGCAGTACCCGGCGATATCCTGGGCGGTCGGTCCCCGGGTCGGTCATCGGTCTGGGTCTCCTTCGGCGATCGGCATGTTCTCGGCTGGCGCCGGCCCGAGATCCGGGCACGGCGGCATCAGACAGTCGGCAACGCAGAGCGTCCCTATCCTGCCTTATTCGGTTGGAGCGGCAGCAGAAGGCCCCCCGTCGACCGGATGATCGGTGCGACGAGGGGCCTTCTCGCTCGTGTGGCGCGAGGGCTCTCAGCTCGCGCCGACCTCGAACCGGGCGAAGCGGGTCACGGTGACACCGGCCTCGTCCAGCAGGGCCTTGACGGTCTTCTTCGAATCGGTGACCGACGCCTGCTCGAGCAGGACGACATCCTTGAAGAAGCCGTTGACGCGGCCCTCGGTGATCTTCGGCAGCGCGGCCTCGGGCTTGCCTTCCTCGCGAGCGGTCTGCTCGGCGATGCGGCGCTCGTTCTCCACGATGTCGGCCGGAACCTCGTCGCGGGTCACGTACTTGGCCTTGAGGGCGGCGACCTGCATGGCGGCGGCGCGCGCGGCCTCGGCGGCGGCGTCACCGGAACCGGTGTACTCGACCAGCACGCCGACGGCAGGCGGCAGGTCAGAGGCACGCTTGTGCAGGTAGGTGGCGACCGGGCCGTCGAGGGAGACCACGCGGCGCAGCTCCAGCTTCTCGCCGATCTTGGCGGCCAGTTCCTGCACCGCGGCATCGACGGTCTTGCCGCCGAGGTCCAGCGCCTTCAGCGCCTCCAGGTCGGCCGGCTTGGCGGCCGCGGCGGCGGTGACGATCTGGTCGGCCAGGCCCTGGAACTCGGCGTTCTTGGCGACGAAGTCGGTCTCGGAGTTGATCTCGACCATGACGCCGTCCTTGGCGACGACCAGGCCCTCGGCGGTGGTGCGCTCGGCGCGCTTGCCGACGTCCTTGGCGCCCTTGATGCGCAGCAGCTCGACGGCCTTGTCGAAATCGCCGTCGGTCTCGGCCAGGGCGTTCTTGCAGTCCATCATCCCGGAGCCGGTCAGCTCCCGGAGCCGCTTCACGTCAGCGGCGGTGTAGTTCGCCATCGGGGGCGAGCCTCCTTCGAAAAGGTTAGGTACCGGGCAGTGGTGGCCACGATGGCAGTGCCAGGTGGCCACCACTGGAACAGCGGATGACGCCGAAACTCAGGCCTCGGCCGGGGTCTCGGTCTGAGCGGCCTCGGCAGCGGGAGCCTCGGCGGCGGGGGCGGCCTGCGCCAGCAGCTCCTGCTCCCACTCGGCCAGCGGCTCGCCCGCGCCCGCTTCGGGCTTGTCGTCACCGGAGGCGCGGCCGGCACGGGCCTGCACGCCCTCGGCGACGGCGGAGGCGACCACCTTGGTCAGCAGCGCGGCCGACCGGATCGCGTCGTCGTTACCCGGGATCGGGTAGTCGACCAGGTCGGGATCGCAGTTGGTGTCCAGGATCGCGATGACCGGGATGTTCAGCTTGCGGGCCTCGCCGACGGCGATGTGCTCCTTGTTGGTGTCGACGACCCAGATGGCCGAGGGCACCTTCTGCATGTCGCGGATACCGCCGAGGGTGCGGTCCAGCTTGTTCATCTCACGCGTGAGCATGAGGATTTCCTTCTTGGTGCGACCCTCGAAGCCACCGGTCTGCTCCATGGCCTCGAGCTCCTTGAGGCGCTGCAGGCGCTTGTGCACGGTGGAGAAGTTGGTCAGCATGCCGCCCAGCCAGCGCTGGTTGACGTAGGGCATCCCGACGCGAGTGGCCTCGGCCGCGATCGACTCCTGGGCCTGCTTCTTGGTGCCGACGAAGAGCACGGTGCCGCCGTGGGCGACGGTCTCCTTGACGAACTCGTAGGCCTTGTCGATGTAGGTCAGCGTCTGCTGCAGGTCGATGATGTAGATGCCGTTGCGGTCGGTGAAGATGAACCGCTTCATCTTCGGGTTCCAGCGGCGGGTCTGGTGCCCGAAGTGTGCGCCGCTGTCGAGCAGCTGCTTCATGGTTACGACAGCCATAGCTCCCGTATCTCTCTTTCGTTGCCGGTTGACGCAGCACGCCGGCGGCCTGCTGCCCTGGCGCCCCGAACCGCCGGACCCGATCTCGTGATCGGGACCAGCCGACGATTCCCCGTCCATTGCTGCGCTGGCGCGACCGGGCACACTTCTGGTGAAGTGGCACCGGATCGATCAGCGCCATACGAACGAGCACGGTGGCGCGCGAAGTCGGTCCATGGGAAACACAGACCGCGCGATCAGTCTACGGCGTCGATCACCACCATTGAAATCGCCCTGGTGGAAGAGTGTTTATCCACATCAACCGGGGTTGTCCACAAGGGGCGGCTCTGGGCTGTCCGGCGCGCCCTGCGCACGCCACTGTTGAGCCATGACACCGCCCTGTGATTCCTCGCCCACCCGATCGCTGCGGGCCTCCGAGCCGCGCCCCGCGGCGGCCCTGCCAGCCGGCGGCACTGCCCGACCGCCCCGGGACGCCACCCCGCCTATCAGCGGCACCGCCCTGCCCACCGGCCACGCTCCCGCGCCACCCCACGACGCCACCCTGCCAACCAGCGGCGCCACCCTGCCAACCGGCCGCGCCACCCTGCCGCCCCGTGATTGCTCGCCCCTCCGATCGATGCGCGACTCCCGGCCGCGTGCCGCGGCCGCTTTGCCAACCAGCGGCAACGCCCGACCGCCCCGCGACGCCACTCTGCCGACCGGCGGTACCACTCTGCCCGCCGACCGCGCTGCCCTGCCGCCCCGCAACGGCACCCTGCCAGCCGGCGACTCCGCCCAGGCCGCCGACAACGCTGCCGTGGTCGCGGGCCGCGCAGGGCCCGGCAGCAGTGTGACCGCGACCGGCTCGCGCGGCGCCAGTGGCATCCGAACGGTGCGCCGGCTGCTGTCGGGCCTGCTGCCGTTGGGGCTGTTGGTCGGGCTGTTCGTCGCGACAGCTCCCGACGGCGAGGTGGCCGCCGCGCCACGGCAGCGCCAACCCGAAGCGTGTGCGGTGCTCAGCAGCGGATCGGCCTGTGCGCTCGGGCCGTTGCTGCGCGGTTTGGCCCGCAACGCACCGCTGCCGCGCACGCCGTCCGGGTCGCGATGAGCGCAGATGACGCACAGGCAGGTGGACCGGAAACCACACGCGTCGGTGATGAATCGGCCGCCGCCTTCGCGGGTACCAGCCGTGCGGACCCCGGTTCCTGGCACACGGCCGAACCCCCCGGTTCCGGCCGCGCGGCTGAGAGCCCCGATTACGACCACGCACCATGGCGCGCAGCCGATCGCCCGGCCGAGCATCCAGGTTCCAGCCGCGCGGCGACGCAGCACCCTCTATCCAGCCGCGCGACCCAGCGCCGCGGATCCGACCACGTGGCCGAGCACCTCCGATCCAGCCGGGCAGCCGAGCACTCCCGATCCAGCCGGGCGCCCCACCCCGGTGCCGGCCCCGTGGCCGAGCACCTTGGTTCCGGCCGCGCACCGGGGCACGCAGTCGGTCGAGCGAGGACGGACCCCGACGGTCGTCGGGAGGCTGGCTGCCTTGGTGCTGGTCGGGATATTGCTCGGTGCGGGTGGGCACGTTGCCGGGGCGGCGCCGGCCACCCGATTCGATTGGCCGTTGCGGCCGCGGCCGGCGGTGGAACGGCGATTCGAGAAGCCGCCGCAGAACTGGTTGCCCGGGCATCGCGGAGTAGATCTGGCGGGGTCGCCTGGGCAGGCGGTGCTCGCGGCGGGGGACGGGATCGTCGTCTTCGCGGGATCGGTGGCGGGGAAACCGGTGGTGTCGATCGATCATGCGGGCGGGCTGCGCACCACCTACGAACCGGTGACGGCCGAGGTGCCGGTCGGCCGCCGGGTGGGGCTGGGCAGTCGGATCGGGGTGCTGCAGGCCGGGCATGAAGGCTGCTCGGCCGCGGCTTGTCTGCACTGGGGGTTGCGTCGCGAGTCGAGCGGCCGGGGAGGGCGCGAATACCTGGATCCGCTCGGACTGTTGCACCTGGGTCCACTGCGGTTGAAGCCGGTGCGTGACGCTTCCTCCCCGACGGTCGACCGGCCATGATCGAGGCATGCAGAACCCGGAGGATCCGCCGTTCACCTACGCCGAGGTCGGTGCCACGCACGGCACGCTTCCAGCCGGCTATCACCAGTTCTCGCTCCGCAGGCCCATCGGCCACGGCAGGGAGCTGTTCGAACGCGCAGGCGAGGCGATCAACGCCTATCGCATGCAGCGCGGAACCGGCATCTTCCACGCCGCGAGCACCCCGACCGCCGAACCGGGGACCCTGCTCACGGTGCGCCTGGGGATCGGCCCGCTGGCCATCACCGCCCCCTGCCGCGTGGTCTACGTGCTGGACGAGCCCGACCGCCGCGGCTTCGCCTACGGCACCCTCCCCGGCCACCCCGAGTCCGGGGAAGAACTGTTCGCCGTCGAATACGATCCCTCGGACGACAGCGTCTACGGCGTCGTCACGGCCTTCTCTCGCGGCGCCACCTGGTACACCCGCCTCGGTGGCCCCGTGGCCCGCCTCGCCCAACGCGTCATCGCCGGTAAGTACATCGACGCACTGCCGCGCTCCGGGTAGCTGGGCCACAGCAGCGGGCGCGAGCCCTCGGCACTCGTCAGCGGATCGGGTGCGTCACGCCGATCAGCACCGTGACCAGCGCTGTGACAGCGGTCGAGAGCATCGCCAGCCGGACCGCGAGGGTGCCGTGCCGGTTGCGGCCGTGGCGCAGATCGTGGCTGCGCAGGGCACCCACCACGGCCAGCACGGCCATGGTGAGTGCGCCGGCGAGCGGGGCGATCGAGGTGGCGCGCCAGCCGTCGGCGATGGCGGCGTTCAGCAACAGCATCGTCACCGCCGTGGCGCCCAGTGCGCTGCGGCGCCACGCCAATGCGGTTCGCTCCGCGGCCAGGCCGGGTGGTGTCATCGCAGTAGCACCGCGACACTGGCGAGCAGCGCGATGGCGGTGATGCCGGCGGACAAAATCGGCACCAGAACCGTGCCGGGCAGTGGGCCACCCCTGCGCATCGCCTCACCGACGCGCCGCCAATGGCCGTAGGCGCCGACCGCGAGCACGAGTGCCAGAGCAAGGCAGCACAGCACAATCGCACGCCGGAATCCCGCCACATGGAACGGCTGCACCAGGGTGTGCACGGCGACGCCGCCCGCGAGCAGGCCGAGCGAGGTGCGCATCCAGGCCAGGAAGGTTCGTTCGTTGGCGAGGGTGAATCGGTAGTCGATCTGCTCCTCGTCATCGTCGGATTCGGCATCCGGGTTCGGCAGGGTCATGGCGGCCCTCTCACGCGCGGGGATGTGCCTGGTCGTGCACCTTTTTCAACCGTTCGACGGAGACATGGGTGTAGAGCTGAGTGGTGGCCATGCTGGCGTGGCCGAGTAGTTCCTGGACCACGCGCAGATCCGCGCCGCCTTCGAGCAGGTGGGTGGCGGCGGTGTGCCGCAGGCCGTGCGGCGCCATGTCCGGTGCGCCGGGAATGGCCGAAATCACCTCGTGTACTGCGGTTCTGGCCTGGCGGGGGTCGAGGCGGCGGCCGCGCCGGCCCAGTAAGAGGGCGCGGCCGGATTCGGCGGTGGCGAGATCGGGGCGGCCGAAACGCAGCCAGTTGCCGATCGCATCGTCGGCCGGGGCGCCGAAGGGGGCCGAGCGTTCTTTGTTGCCCTTGCCCAGGACTCGCACGAGCCGGCGTTCCCGATCCACATCATCGATATCGAGCCCGCAGAGCTCACTGACCCGTATTCCGGTGGAATACAGCAACTCGACGATGAGCCGGTCCCGCAGGGCCATCGGATCACGCTGTACCGCACCCGATTCCGCTGCGTCCATCACTGCGGCGGCCTGCTGTTTGCCCAGTACGGCCGGAAGGACGCGATGTGCCTTTGGGGAACCGAGCCGCAATCCGGGGTCGACACCCAACCGTCCGGTCCTGGTGAGCCAGGCCGTGAAGGTGCGAGCCGATGACGAGCGGCGAGCCATCGTGGTCCTGGCGGCACCCGCGGCGGACTGTGCTGCCAGCCACGAGCGCAACAACGCCAGATCCAGTTCCCGCACCGACGAATCCGACGAGCGCGCCACCAGATGCGTCAGCAAGGACCGCGCGTCGGCGACATAGGCGCGCACGGTGTGTGGCGAACGATTGCTCCCCAGCCGGAGATTGCGCCCGTATTCGGCCAGCAATTCCTCCAGGTCCTCGGGCAGCGCGTCCATCGCTCCACCGTCACCCGCGACACCGGTGTTGGCAAGTCGGCGCGCCGCCGCCCCGCTCACAACCCGTTTTGCCTGTTCGAGGTATCGGCCTACCACGCTTCGGGTGTCCGGACTGCGAAGATTGCCCGGTTCGATCAGTCGATTCACCGATGCTCACAGAAAGGGACACCCCGTGCGTCATATCGCAACTGTGTGTGCTGTCGCAGGAACACTGATCCTCACCGCCGCCGGAACCGCCTCCGGTGCCGAGGGAGTCCTCGTCATCAACGGCACCGAGCATGAAAATCCCACCGGCTGCGTCGAGGTACACGAGCAGCCCGCCCGGTTCCACATGATCAACGACACCGACTCCCTGGCGGTCGTCTATGTCGATGCCGGCTGCAACGGCGAGATCACCGCTGAGGTGGATCCCGCCACGGACGCCGGCGTCTACGGCTCCTCGGTCCGGATGGAATGAGGCCGGCTCGCCGGTGTCGTACCGGCGAGCACATGGTGGCGGTGTTCCCGGTCGTCCCGGGCCCGGAACACCGCCACATCCGGCGCGCCGGGTGTATCCGGCCGAGCACCTGAGCTCACCTGATTCCCGGCGGCTGCTCGAAGCCGACCCGGTACCACCCCTCTCCCCCGACTCCGACCAACCCGGACAGCTCCAGCTCGGCCAGCACCGCCCGTACCGTGGCCACCGGCAGCGCGGTGCTGGTGGCCAGCTCGTGCGGTACGCGTGAACCGGCGGCCGGTAGCGCGGCGTACACCAGTTGCTGGTCGCCGGCTAGTTCGTCACCGGCATCGACGGCGGCCGTGATCGGTAACGACAGGCGCAGGGGCCCTGCCTCATCGATGACGTCTTCGGGCCCCGTGACCAGCACGGCCTCGCCCTCGCGGATCATCCGGTGACAGCCCACCGAGGACGCCGAGGTGATCGGCCCGGGAACCGCCAGCGCTGGACGCCCCAGGCGCCGAGCCCATTTGACGGTATTGCGGGCGCCGCTGCGCAGCCCGGCTTCGACCACCAGCACACCGTCGGCCAGCGACGCCACCAGCCGGTTACGCGCCAGGAACTGGTGCTTGCGTGCGACGGTGCCGGGCGGATATTCGCTGATCACCAACCCGGTTTCGGCGATCTGAGTGATGAGGCGTGAATGCTGAACCGGGTACGCGCGGTCGATCCCGCAGGCCAATACCGCGATGGTGGATCCGCCGGCCGCCAGCGCGGCCCGATGGGCCATCGCGTCGATGCCGAACGCCGCACCGGACACGATCGTCCACCCTCGGCAGGCGAGCTCGCCTGCGATCTCCGCGGTGGCGCGATCACCGTAGCCGGTACTGCATCGGGCTCCGACCACCGCGAGCGCCTGTTCGCTGGCGCCGAGAAGCGAAAGCGGGCCGCGCACCCACAGCGCCAGCGGCACCGCACCATCGACGTCCCTTCCCGGTTCGAGCTGTTGTAGCCCCAGCAGCCGCCACGCGGGCCATTCCGGATCCTCTGGAGTGACCACGCGACCGCCGAGCGCCCGGATGCGTTCGAGATCTTCGGCGGCCCGATCGACCCCACGTCGAGCCGCTGTCGCCGCACGCAGCACCTGCGGTAACCGGCATTCCCGCACCGCCCGCGCCGCTTCCACCACACCCACCGAATCGATCAGCGCCGTCAACGGCGCGCACGGTCCCTGGACCACCCGCGACAGGTAGATCCATGCCAGCAGCCGTTGCTCGGACTCATCGCGGCCGTCCTGCCCGAGCACGGCAGCCCGGGCTGCCACCGCGATCTCGTCGCCGGGCCGGCCGGAGCGTGCCACGGTCACTGCGCACCACGCTGCCGGAAGTTCAGGGCCTGCATGACGTCTTGCGCATTCGGTACGTCGCCACCACGTAGATCGCAGATCGTCCACGCCACCCGGATGGCCCGGTCTGCGCCACGCGCGGACAGTCGCCCCAACCGCAACCCCGCCTCCACCGGTGCCGTGACCTCGGACGGTAGCCGAAACCGTTGCCGCAGTACATGTCCGGGCACCTCGGCGTTGGTGAGCCACCCGAATTCCCGCCAGCGGTGCGCGGCGGCCCGGCGCGCGACCGTCACCCGTTCGCGGACCGTCGCGCTGCTCTCGGATTCCTCCGCGCCGAAGGTGCCACCGGCCATCCCGTACATCTGCACCCAGATATCGATTCGATCCATCAACGGCCCGGACAGTTTGCCCAGGTAGCGACGCCGGGCCAGGGGCGCGCAGATGCAGTCGACGTCACGCGCCGGCGCACACGGACACGGGTTCGCCGCCAGCATCAGCTGAAACCGGGCCGGATACCGTGCGACACCGTCGCGGCGGGCGATGCGCACCTCGCCCTCCTCCAGCGGAGTCCGCATCGCTTCGAGCACCTTCGTGCCGATCTCGGCGCATTCGTCGAGGAACAGCACCCCGCGATGGGCTCGGCTCACCGCACCGGGCCTGGCCGAACCCGATCCGCCGCCGACCATCGCCGTCGCGGAGGTGGAGTGGTGCGGAGCGACGAACGGCGGCATGGTGATCAGCGGATGGTCGCCGGACAGTGTGCCAGCGACGGAGTGGATCGCGGTCACCTCGAGGGCTTCGGCCTCCGATAGCGGCGGCAGCAATCCGGGCAGCCGCTGCGCGAGCATCGTTTTGCCGATGCCCGGCGGCCCGGTCAACAGGATGTGATGCCCGCCCGCAGCGGCCACCTCCAACGCCCAGCGTGCCTCGTGCTGGCCGACGACCTCGCTGAGATCGCCGATGGCCCGCGGCTGCTCGGGCAGATCGCGGTCGGGCTCGGTCAGGACGGCTTCGCCACGCAGCCAGGCCAGTGCGCATCGCAGCGTCGCAGCTCCGAGCACCTCGATGCCGTCGACCAGACCGGCTTCCGGCAGGGCGGCCTCCGGCACCACCACCGTCGCCCATCCCGCTTTCCTGGCGGCGAGCACCGCGGGCAGGATGCCGCGCACCCGCCGGATGCGCCCGTCCAGGGCCAGTTCGCCCAGCAGCACGGTGTGGTCGAGCTTCTTGGACGGGATGGCATCGGAGGCGTCCATGACGGCCGCGGCCAAGGCCAGGTCGTACACCGAGCCGACCTTCGGCAGCGTCGCGGGCGACAGCGCGAGGATCACCCGCCCGTCGGGCCATTTCTCACCGGAGTTGGCGACCGCCGCTCGCACCCTGTCGCGCGATTCCTGCAGCGAGGTGTCGGGCAATCCGACCAGGTGTACCGACGGCAACCCCTGACCGATGTCGGCCTCGATCTCCACCAGCTGGCCGTCCACGCCGCTCACCGCGACCGAACAGGCCCGCCCGAGCGCCATCAGAACACCGCTTTCAGGTGGTCGATCACCGGTGCGCGCTCATGGGAGACCAGGACCGAGACCACGTCGAAGCGGATGCGTTGCCAGGGACCGTCCTGTTCGGACAGCCACAGCAGCGCCAGCCTGCGGATGCGTTGCCGTTTGGTGAAGGTCACCGCCTCGGCGGGTGTGCCGAAGCCGAGCCCGGCTCTGGTTTTCACCTCGATGAACGCCGTGATGTCGCCTTCGCGGGCGATCACGTCCAGTTCGCCGTAGCGGCAACGCCAGTTCCGGCAGATGATGTCCATGCCCGCGGCTTCCAGGAATCGTGCCGCCAGGTCTTCCCCGTGTGCGCCGAGCGCCAAGTTGTGTGCCACCCGGTCAGCATGCGGTGCCGGCCGTCCCGCGCCGGACCGCTCACCTGGGGAAACAGAAACCCTGGGGATAACCCGGGCTTGTGGATAACTACGGCAGCGCTACTCCGGCAACCGCAGATCCGGCTTCTCCAGCTCCTCGATATTGACGTCCTTGAAGGTGATCACCCGGACGTGCTTGACGAAGCGGGCGGGCCGGTACATGTCCCAGACCCAGGCATCGCTCATCCTGACCTCGAAATACACCTCGCCATCGGCGTTCTGCGGTCGCAATTCCACGGAATTGGCCAGGTAGAAGCGACGCTCCGTCTCCACCACGTACGAGAACTGCCCGACGATGTCCTTGTACTCGCGGTACAGGGACAGCTCCATCTCGGTTTCGTACTTCTCGAGGTCCTCGGCGCTCATCGGGTGGGACGTCCTCCTTCTCGCGGCACTGCGTGTCCTGACATCATCGCGTATGTAACGCTTCGGTAGCCAGTCGGTCGGACGTGACCTGATCCACGATGACCGAACCGGAGGACACCACCACCTCGTGCCGCACCGGCCTCCCGCCCGCCCCCGCGGGCTCGTGCTCGCGCACATTGCGCCATGATCGCCGGTGTTCGGCACACGGCCCGAGCTGCCGCAACGCGGCATTGTGCTCGGGCGTGTTGTAGCCCTTGTGGGCGGCGAAACCGTAGCCAGGCAGCCGCTGATCCAGCTCGACCATCATCCGGTCGCGCGTGACCTTGGCGAGCACGCTGGCAGCTGCGATGCAGGCCGCGGTGGCGTCACCACCCACCACCGGCAGCGACGGCACCGGGATGCCGGGCACCCGGAATCCGTCGGTGAGCACATAGCCGGGGGTGCGGCCGAGTCCGGCGACCGCGCGGCGCATGCCCTCGAGGTTGGCGACGTGGATGCCGATCGCGTCGATCTCCCAGGCCGGGATGACCACCACATGCCAGGCCAGCGCCAGCCGGGTGATCACCGGGTACAGCTCCTCGCGGGCCGCCTCGGTGAGTTTCTTCGAATCATCGAGACCGGCCAGCGCGTCATGGGCCTTGGGGGACAACATGCACGCCGCGACCACCAGCGGCCCGGCGCTCGGACCGCGTCCGGCCTCGTCGACGCCGGCGACCGGCCCGAGACCGCTGCGGTTCAGGGCCGCCTCGAGGGTGCGCAGCCCACCGGCCTTACGCATGACCACCCGCGGCGGCCAGCTCACACGCTCCACACTCGGCAGGCGACGCTCGGATCGGGCCATCGGCGTCACCGCCGCCCAGTCGTGCAGGTCGAACCGGTCCACACAGCCCACAGACCGATTATCGCGCGAACAGCCATCAGTTGGTTTGCGGATCCTGTGCCCGGACCGGGCCGATACGCCCGGGCGGCCAGATCTTGAACACTGCCTTGCCGCGGACGTTGTCCACCGGCACGGTGCCCTGGAGTTCGTCGCCGACGTGCGCGCGTGAATCGGCGGATTCGTTGCGGTTGTCGCCCATCACCCACAGGTGCCCCTCGGGCACGGTGACCGGGCCGAACACCCGCCCCACCGGGTAGGAGGCGTTCTTCTCGCCCTGGACCCACGGGAAATCGTCCTCGACGTAGGGCTCGTCGAGCGGTTTACCGTCGACCATCACCCGGCCTTGCGGATCGCAGCATTCGACCGTCTGGCCGCCGACCGCGATCACCCGCTTGACCAGGTCGTTCTCATCGGGCGGGACGAGGCCGAAGAAGGAGAAGAAGTTCTGCACGCCGCGCATCACCGGATTGTCCGAGCGGATGGAGCGGTAGTGGGTGTTCCAGGAGTCGGGGCCGACGAACACGACGACGTCGCCGGGCTCGGGCTCGCCCCAGTAGTAGCTGAGTTTCTGCACGTAGATGCGGTCACCGGTACAGCCGGTGCAGCCGTGCAGGGTGGGTTCCATCGACTGCGACGGGATGACGTACGGGCGTCCGACGAACGTCACCATCAGTGCGGCGATAACAGCGGCGATGACCAGCAGGATCGGCAGTTCCTGCCAGAAGGGCCGCTGTTTCTTGTCCTTGCGTCCGCGTCGGTCACGCCGTGCGCGACGCCCCTGCGGTTGCCCGTCGTCTGCACCGGGCACGGTCACCGGCCCACTCTCGTCTGCCACGCCGAACAGATTAGCCCGGCACCGCGAGAATGCGTGCGGTGCCGGGCTATCCGGGTATTTCTGTGCGCTACCACCGCTCCGGGCGGGACCGGGATAGCGGCGCGGAGCAGCAGCTCAGCGCTTTTCCTTGATCTTGGCGGCCTTGCCACGCAGGTCGCGCAGGTAGTACAGCTTGGCGCGGCGGACATCACCACGGGTCACCACGTCGATGTGGTCGATGTTGGGGCTGTGCACCGGGAAGGTGCGCTCCACGCCGACACCGAACGACACCTTGCGGACGGTGAAGGTCTCGCGGATACCGCCACCCTGGCGCCGGATGACGACGCCCTTGAAGACCTGGATGCGCTCCTTCGAGCCTTCGATGACCTTCACGTGCACATTGAGGGTGTCACCGGGCCGGAACTCGGGGACATCGGTGCGCAGCGACTTCTCGTCGACGAAGTCAAGGGTGTTCATGTTCATCCTTCTGGAGTTCGCGCGAACAGAGGAACCTGGCGGCACGTGCTCTACCGGTTCATGCTCCGAATAAGGGGTGCGCCGGGGCAGATATCGCCCAGGGCAACCTGTGCATTGTGCCAGATGAGCGCGGCGGGCCGGAAATCGGCCGTGCTCCCCGGCTGCACCACACCCTACCCGCCCCGTTCAGCGCGGCGTGTCGTGCTCATGTGACCACAGCGCGTGATGACGATGCGGCGCCGGTGGTGCGGGAACGACGGTGCGCTGCAGTTCCGCCTCGGCGGCCGAGCGCACATGTTCGACGTCGGGTTTGCCCGCCACCAGATCCTGAACGAAGATCTTGGCCCGGATCACCGGACGCCGGTAACGCCGTTCCCGCACGATGGCCCGGTACATGAGCCTGCGCCGGTCGCCGTAGCGCCACCGTGCCCAGGGCGCGCCCGGCCGGCTCAACCGCAGCGCACCCACGACCAGCAACGGCAGGAAGAACATGCCGAACAGCCCGGTCCAGATCTTGCCCTTGGCGATCACGATGGCGGCCAGGATCAGGTTGACCACCGCGAACACCACCACCAGCGCCCGCGCCGCGACGCTGGGGTCGTGGCGGAAATCGTTGATGTCGAGCAGCCACAGCGGGTGGAAACCGAGCAGCAGCAGTCCGGTGACGGCCAGCGCGACGAACACCGCGTCGACCGAGGTGCGGCCCTGCTCTTCCCAGTACACATCGCGCAAGTAGTAGATCAACGCGAATTCGTCGAGCACCAGCGCCGCGCCCACCCCGAAGAGGGCCGCCAGCAACGCGCCGGTCGCGCTGCTGCCGTCGTCGAAGGTGCTGATCATCCCGATACCCGAGGTCAGCACCAGGATGACGCCGAACACCATGTGATGGATGTGGGTGTCGCCCGCCCGCAGATTGCCCGGCCACCAGCGCACCTGGGCCCGGATCAGCCGCACGCTGACCCGGATCACCAGGAAGCCGAGGATGAAACCGAGCAGGAAGCACAGCAGCGGGAGCCTGCCCTGTGCGATCACATCGTCGTCGAGCCATCGCCGCATGCCTGCCCCCGCTCCCGTCTTAGGCCGCTACTTTCCGAAACCGGCCCGGCGCAGCGCGTCGGCCATGGCGCCGTTGGCCGGTGCGGCCTCGCGGCGCTGCCCCTGACGCCCCTGGCCCTGCCCCTGCCCTTGACGCCCCTTGCCTTGACCTCGGTTGTGCCCCTGACGGTTCTGGCCTTGGCCGCGGTTACCGCCCTGGCCACGCCCCTGCGCGGACTGCCCATCGGCGCCACCGCGACCACGTTCGCCCGGACCGCGACCGCATTCGGGCTTACCCGCACCGGGCTCGTCATCCAGCCGCAGCGAGAGCCCGATGCGCTGACGGGCGACATCGACCTCGAGCACCTTCACCTTGACCACGTCCCCCGATTTCACGACCTCGCGCGGATCTTTCACGAAATTGTGCGACATGGCCGAAACGTGCACCAGACCATCTTGATGCACGCCGACGTCGACGAACGCGCCGAAGGCCGCGACATTGGTGACCACGCCCTCGAGCACCATGCCCGGCTCCAGATCGGCGACCTTCTCCACGCCCGCGGCGAATTCGGCGGTCTTGAACTCCGGGCGCGGGTCGCGGCCGGGCTTCTCCAGCTCGCTGATGATGTCGGTGACGGTGGGAACACCGAAGCGCTCATCGGTGAACTCGGCCGGGCGCAGCGCGCGCAGCGTGCTGGTGTTGCCGATGATCTCGGTGATGGGGCGGCCGGTGCTGGTGAGGATCCGCCGCACCACCGGATAGGCCTCCGGGTGTACGGCGGAGTTGTCGAGCGGGTCGTCGCCGTCGCGGATGCGCAGGAAGCCCGCGCACTGCTCGAACGCCTTCGGCCCCAGGCGCGCCACGTCCAGCAGCGCGCTGCGGCTGCGGAAGGGGCCGTGCTGATCGCGGTGCGCCACAATGCTCTCGGCCAGTGATCCGGCGATGCCGGAGACCCGTGACAGCAGCGGCACCGAGGCGGTGTTCACGTCGACGCCGACGGCGTTCACGGCGTCTTCGACGACGGCGCCGAGCGAGCGGGCCAGCAACGTCTCGGAGACGTCGTGCTGGTACTGGCCGACGCCGATCGACTTCGGGTCGATCTTCACCAGTTCGGCCAGCGGATCCTGCAGCCTGCGCGCGATCGACACCGCACCGCGCAGCGACACATCCAGGTCCGGCAGCTCCTGGGAGGCGTAGGCCGAGGCCGAGTACACCGAGGCGCCCGCCTCCGAGACCACGATCTTGGTCGGCTTGTTCTCCGGGATACGGGAGATGAGTTCGGCGGCGAGGGCGTCGGTTTCTCTGGAGGCGGTGCCGTTGCCGATGGCGATCAGTTCCACTCCGAACCGCGCGACCAGCGCGGCGAGCACCGCCAGCGACTTCTCGGTCTGGCCTTGCGGTTTGTGCGGGTAGATGACCTCGGTGGCGACCACCTTGCCGGTGCCGTCGACCACGGCCACCTTCACACCGGTGCGGTAGCCGGGGTCGAGGCCCATCGTGGTGCGGGTGCCCGCGGGCGCGGCGAGCAGCAGATCGCGCAGGTTGGCGGCGAAGACCTCGACGGCGTCCTTCTCGGCCGACTGCCGCAGCCGCATCCTGGTGTCGATGCCGAGGCTGACCTGGAGCTTGGTGCGCCAGGCCCAGCGCACGGTGTCCAGCAGCCAGCTGTCGGCGGGGCGGCCCTGATCGGCGATGCCGAAGCGCACCGCGATGCGGCCCTCGTAGATGGTGCGCTCGCCCGGCTGCGGCTCCTCGGTGTCGGGTTCGAGGTGCAGGGTGAGCACCTCTTCCTTCTCACCGCGCAGCAGCGCGAGGATGCGGTGTGAGGGCAGCTTGCCGAACGGCTCGCTGAACTCGAAGTAGTCGGCGAATTTGGCGCCAGCTTCCTCTTTGCCGGCTCGTACGGTGGAGCGGATCTGGCCGCGCTGCCACATGAGTTCGCGCAGCTCACCGACCAGATCGGCATCTTCGGCGAAGCGTTCGACCAGGATGGCGCGCGCACCGTCGAGCTGTTCGGCGGTGTACTGGGCCGGGTCTGTGGTCGGGTCGCCGATCAGCGCGTCGGCGACGGGTTCGTGACCGGCTTCGCGGGCGATCTGGGCCTTGGTGCGCCGCTTGGGCTTGTAGGGCAGGTAGATGTCCTCGAGGCGGGCCTTGGTTTCGGCCAGCATGATCTGGCGGTGCAGTTCGTCGTCGAGTTTGCCCTGCGCGCGAATCGATTCCACGATCGCGGCCCGGCGCTCGTCGAGTTCGCGCAGGTAGTGCAGCCGCTCCTCGAGCGTGCGCAGCTGGGCGTCGTCCAGCCCGCCGGTGACTTCCTTGCGGTAGCGGGCGATGAACGGGACGGTCGAGCCGGCGTCGAGCAGTTCGACGGCGGCACGGACCTGATTCTCGCGCACCGCCAGCTCGTCGGCGATCCGACGGCTGACGGTAGCGGACACCACCGGGCCTGCCCCGGTGGCTGTGGTCTGGTCGGTGCGGGTCGTCGTCTCGGGACTCGAGGTCTCAGGCGCTGTCGTCACGACCCGCACACTACCGTCGCCGGGCGACAGGTGACCGGCGCCGGGGCCGTCGTACCGCACTCGGCCTATTCGGGCGGCGTCACCGTGGTGATGCAGAACGGGTGGCCCGAGGGATCGAGCAGCACCCGCCACCGGTCGCCCGGCTGCATGGGCGCCACGCTGGCACCCAATTCCACAGCGCGATCGACACATTCGTCGAGATCGCGCTCATCGTCGGCGGCCAGGTCCAGGTGCACGATCGAGGAGCCGGGCCAGGCCGGGCGCTGATGGTCGGGGACGCGGTGCGCGATGAGCGCGAGCCCTGACGAGATCCGCACCCCCACACTGCTTTCCTTGCGCCACAGCGTCTTTCCGCCGAGCAGATCCAGGTAGAACTGGGCAAGGGTTTCGGGGTCGGCACTGTCGAGGGACAGTCCGACTACTCGCAACGGCGGCACGGCGGTGAGTATAGAGGCGAGGCGGGCAGTGTCCCGCATGTGGGCCGCGCGGTGCGGAGAACGCGAATTCCGCGGCGGCTCAGGGGATCAGACCGAGGCGGCGGGCGGTCACGACGGCCTCGTGCCTGGAGTGGGCGTCGAGCTTGTTCATGGCGCTGCGCAGATAGCTCTTGACGGTCTCCGGGCCGACGGAAATGCGCTGGGCCACCTCCTGGTTGGAGCAGCCGAGCGCGACCTGGATCAGCACGTCGAGTTCGCGGCGCGACAGTTTCGGCGCGTCCGGAGCGGGCCCGCCGGACAGCGCCCTTGTCAACCGGGCGCCCACGGCATGCAGCCGGTCGCGCAGTTTCTGGTCGGCGGTCGAATGCGCGATATCACGCAGTTCGGCGTGGATATCGCGCAACTCTTCGACGACGACGCCGGTGCCGGCCTGCGCTGGGGCCGAGGCGGCCGCCAGCAGTCGCAGCCGCCGGTCCACCTCATCGCGGATGGTGATCTCGGTGGCGAGCCTGCGTCCGGCCTGCAACAGCACGTCCGCGGTGCGGTCGCCGAGAGCGCCGTTGCCGCGGGTGGCCGCGTACAGCACCGCGCGCGGGTTGTCGTCGACCACCACGGGGACGGCGACGACCGAACGGATGCCTTCGCTCATCACCGGCCCGTCGTAGTGATGGGTGATGGTCGGCGCGTTGCGGTAGTCGGCGACCAGTCCCGGCCGCCCCGAGTCCATCACCTGCCCGCCGAGCCCGGAGGTCCGCAGCACCGACAGCCCGCGCAGGCCGTTGGTGCGAACACCGAAGAATTCGCTCAGCAGCAGCGTGTCGGCGTGCACCTCGCCGCCGAACAGCACCGGAACCCCGGTCACGCTCGCGACCCGCCGGATCTCGGCGCGCAGTGCGTCGCCGTCGCGCGGGCGCAGCAGCGGTGACGGGTCGGTCATGGTGGTCACCCCTTTTCGGGGGTAGTGCGGGATCAGGTGTGACCTACATCCTATGGCAACAGCCCGGTGAGCTGGATCACGACCGAGGAGATGCGAGATGGGTATCGACCCGAACGCGCGGGTGCGCGAGCTGCTGGAGTGTTACGACCGCGCCGATGCGAGCGCGGCCTGGCTGCTGTGCGACCGGCACCCGGCCGACGCCGTCGCCTTCACGATCATCGACAGCGACCTGTCGTCGACGGACCTGACCTACGGCCAGTTGCGCGCGAAGTCCGAGCGGTTCGCGGCGGCGCTGGCGCGGCTCGGGGTCGAGCCGGGTGACCGGGTCGCCACGTTGATGGCCAAGTCCGAAGACCTGGTGGTGGCGCTGCTGGGGATCTGGCGGCGCGGAGCGGTGCATGTGCCGTTGTTCACCGCGTTCGCGCCGCCGGCGATCGCGTTCCGGTTGTCGGCCAGTGGCGCCTCGATCGTGATCGTCGATCCGGATCAGGCGGGCAAACTCGCCCCCGGCGACGACATCCCGGTCGATCCGCCGTGGCGCACCATCGTCACCGGCGACGAGCCGGCCGCTGCCGGGCTGCGCATGCGCGATCTGATGGCCGACGACGCGGACGTCGAGCCCGCGGTCGCGGTCGGCGGCGACGGCCTGCTGGTCCAGCTGTTCACCAGCGGTACCACGGGCACGCCGAAGGGGGTGCCGATTCCGGTGCGCGCGCTCGCGTCCTTCCACGCCTATCAGGAGTTCGCGCTCGACGTCCGCCCGGACGACGTGTTCTGGAATGCCGCGGACCCGGGCTGGGCCTACGGCCTCTACTACGCGATCCTCGGCCCGCTGGCCAGTGGCACCCGCAGCCTGCTGCTGCACGCGGGCTTCTCCCCCGCGCTGACCTGGCAGGTGATGGAGAAATTCGGGGTCACCAACTTCGCGGCCGCGCCGACGGTCTACCGGGCCCTGCGCGCCGACAGCGCCGAGGCGCCGAAGGTGCGGTTGCGCCGGGCCTCCTCGGCTGGTGAGCCGCTCACCCCCGAGGTGGTGGCCTGGTCCGCCGACACCCTCGGCGTGGCCGTGCGCGATCACTACGGTCAGACCGAGCACGGCATGGTGATCTGCAATGCCTGGCACGACGAGCTGAACACCGAGGCCCCCGCGGGCTCGATGGGCCGTTCGCTGCCGGGCTGGGCCTGCGCGGTGCTCGCCGACGATGCCGATACCGAGGCGCCGACCGGGCAGCTCGGCCGCATCGCCATCGATACCGAACGCAGCCCTCTCCTGTGGTTCCTCGGCTACCTCGACGCGCCCGAACGCACCGCGCAGCGCTACACCCCGGACGGCCGCTGGTATCTCACCGGTGACGCCGGTTCCCAGGACGCCGACGGGTTCTTCCATTTCTCCGCCCGCGACGACGACGTCATCATCATGGCCGGCTACCGGATCGGCCCTTTCGAGGTGGAAAGCGTGCTGGTGCTGCACGAGGACGTCGCCGAAGCAGCCGTCGTCGGCATGCCCGACGAACTGCGCGGTGAGGTGCTCGAGGCGTTCGTCGTGGTGCGCGAGGGCGTCGAGGGCAGCGCTGAACTGGAGGCCGAACTCCAGACGCTGGTGAAGAAGAAGTTCGCCGCGCATGCCTACCCACGCCGGGTGCATTTCGTCCCGAGCCTGCCCAAGACGCCCAGCGGGAAGGTGCAGCGGTTCCTGCTGCGTCAGCAGGAGGTGCGGTGATGACGACTCCGCTGCCCAGTTACACCTCGGGGATCTCCGAGACACCACTGCTCGGCGACACCATCGGCGCGAACCTCGACCGCACCGCGGCCGCGTTCGGCGACCGGGAAGCCTTGGTCGACTGCCCCTCCGGGCGCCGCTGGACCTACCGTGAGTTGCGTTCGGCGGTCGACTCGCTGGCCACCGGGCTGGCCGCGCGTGGCATCGCCGCCGGCGACCGGGTGGGCATCTGGGCGCCGAACTGCCCGGAGTGGTTTCTCATCCAGTACGCGACCGCGAAGATCGGCGCCATTCTGGTGAACATCAATCCCGCCTACCGCACCAGCGAGTTGCAGTACGTGCTCGAGCAGGCCGGCGTACGGATGCTGGTGTCGGCGCCGGAGTTCAAGACCTCGAACTACATGGCGATGATCGAGCAGGTTCGCCCGAAATGCCCTGGCCTGGAACAGGTGCTGATACTGGGCACGCCCGAATGGGACACGCTCATGCGCACCACCGCGGACCAGGACCTGCTGGCGGCGCGGGCGGCGCAGCTGTCCATGGACGACCCGATCAATATCCAGTACACCTCCGGCACAACCGGTTTCCCCAAGGGCGCGACCCTCAGCCATCACAACATCCTCAACAACGGCTATTTCGTCGGGGAGTTGTGCGGCTACACCGAGCAGGACCGGATCTGCGTTCCGGTGCCGTTCTATCACTGCTTCGGCATGGTGATGGGCAATCTGGCGGCCACCAGTCACGGTGCGGCGATCGTGATTCCGGCGCCCTCGTTCGCACCCGGTGCCACCCTCGCGGCGGTCGCCGCCGAACGCTGCACCTCGCTCTACGGTGTGCCGACCATGTTCATCGACATGCTGGCGCAGCTCGACGAGCAGGACACCGATCTGTCCACGTTGCGCACCGGCATCATGGCGGGCTCACCCTGCCCGGTCGAGGTGATGAAACGCGTCATCGATCGGATGGGCATGCGCGAGGTGTGTATCTGCTACGGGATGACCGAGACCTCACCGGTGTCCACCCAGACCCGCCGTGACGACAGCCTCGACCGCCGCACCGCGACCGTCGGCAGGGTCGGCCCGCACCTCGAGATCAAGATCGTCGATCCGGCGACCGGCCACACCGTCCCGCGCGGTGCACCCGGCGAGCTGTGCACCCGCGGCTATTCGGTCATGCTCGGGTACTGGAACGATCCCGAGCGCACCGCCGAAGCCATCGACGCCGCCCGTTGGATGCACACCGGCGATATCGGGGTGATGGACGAGGACGGGTATGTCGCCGTCACCGGCCGGATCAAGGACATGGTCATCCGCGGTGGGGAGAACATCTATCCCCGCGAAATCGAGGAGTTCCTCTACACCCACCCCGATATCCTCGACGCCCAGGTGATCGGTGTCCCCGACCCGAAATACGGTGAGGAACTGATGGCGTGGGTCCGGCTGCGCGAGGGCGCGGCCCCGCTCGACGCCGACGCGCTCAGGGTGTTCTGCGCGGGCAAACTCGCCCATTTCAAGGTGCCGCGTTATGTGCACGTCGTGGACGAGTTCCCGATGACCGTCACCGGGAAGGTGCGTAAAGCCGAAATGCGGGAAATGGCGCGGTCGCTGCTCGGCCTCCCCGGCTGAGATCTGCCGCCGTCAGGGCTGCTCCAGTGTCGTGAACGGGATCGTCACCTCGACCGGTTCATCGAGGAGCAGTACCCGCCGGTGGACCGCATGGGCGCGGTAACGGCGGCCCGACCAGTCGAGCCGGTATTCCTCGACCGCCTCGATCCGCTCTTCCTTCTGGTCGAGCCGGACGATCAGGTAACGGGGAATCCCGGCTGCGGCGTACTGAATTCGTCAGACGCAGCTCCTGCTGCGTGTCCGGACCGCTCATACGTCACATCATTGCAGCAGCGGTCGCAAGGAACCACCGACCGAGACGCGCACGGCTCGTCGACACACTTCACCGCACCGTGCGGGCGTGCACGTACCTCGCGTCACGTGCGGTCGGGGCATAATGAGCAGCTCGACCGCGCCGAGCCGAATGAGCCAGGATCGGCGGGGCTACTCCGAACCCGGCTCGTCGGTGTCGGGCAGCAGATCCGGGCGACGCTCGCGGGTCCGGATCAGTGACTGCTCACGCCGCCACGCGGCCACCTTCGCGTGGTCACCCGACAGCAGCACCGGCGGCACATCCAGGCCGCGCCAACTCACCGGACGGGTGTAGCTCGGCCCTTCCAGCAGCCCGAGACCCTCGGATTCCGGCGTGACCGAAAACGAATCCTCTTGGTGGGATTGCTGATTGCCGAGCACACCCGGAATCAGCCGCACCACGGCCTCGGTCATCACCAGGACCGCGGCCTCGCCGCCGATCAGCACGTAATCGCCGATGCTGACTTCCTCGACGCGGACCCGGCGCGCGGCGTCGTCGAAGACGCGCTGGTCGATGCCTTCGTAGCGGCCGCAGGCGAAGACCAGGTGCTTCTCGTCCGCCCAGCGGTGGGCGGTGGCCTGGGTGAAGGGGACGCCCGCCGGGGTGGGGACGACGAGCAGGGCGTCGTCGGGGCAGACCTCGTCGAGGGCATCGCCCCACACGGTGGGCTTCATGACCATGCCGGGGCCGCCGCCGTAGGGCGAATCATCGACGGATTTGTGCACGTCATGGGTCCAGCGACGCAGGTCGTGCACGTCGACGGAGATCAGGCCCTTATCGATGGCCTTGCCGAGCAGCGCTGTGCGCAGCGGCTCCAGATACTCCGGAAAGATGGTGACCACGTCGATCTTCATGGCCTCGGCCGCCTCATTCGGGATCCAGCAGGCCCTCGGGCGGATCGATCACGACCAGTCCGTCGGCCACCGAGACGGTGGGCACTATGGCCATCACGAACGGGATCAGGATCTCGCGACCGTCATCGGCGGCCCGCACCGACAGCAATTCCCCTGCCGCCGAATGCAATACCTCGGTGACGGTGCCGACCGCGGTGCCGTCGGCGAGCTCGACGCGCAGCCCTTCGAGCTCGTGGTCGTAGTACTCATCGGGGTCCTCGGAGGGCCCGAGATCCGCGCTGTCGACGAAGAACAACGTGCCGCGCAGGGCGTCGGCGGCGGTGCGGTCGTCGACGCCGCTCAGCTGCACGAGGAGTCGGCCCGAGTGTTCCCGGGCCGACTCGACCGTGAATTCACGAACTTCTTTCGATCGCGCCAACCGGCCGCGCAGCGTCGAACCGGGCGCGAATCGCGCCTCGGGTTCGTCGGTGCGGACCTCCACGACCAACTCACCGCGCACGCCGTGCGACTTGGCGACACGACCTACGACGAGTTCCATCAGGCGTCGGTGTCCACCACGTCGACCCGGATGCCCCGGCCGCCGATACCGGCGACGAGGGTGCGCAGGGCGGTCGCGGTACGTCCACCGCGGCCGATCACCTTGCCCAGGTCATCGGGGTGGACGTGCACCTCGACCGTGCGTCCGCGGCGGCCGGTGATCAGCTCGACACGCACGTCATCGGGGTTGGCGACGATGCCGCGAACAAGATGTTCGACGGCATCGGCGACGACAGCACTCACGACTCCACCTCGCTAGCGCTCGGCTCCGTCGTGAGCGCAGGGCGCGCTGTGACTTCGGTTCGCTCGCTGCGCTCGCTCACGATTACTCGGCAGCCTCGGCCGACTCGGCGCCCTCAGCGGCCTCGTCCTTCTTGGCGGCCTTCTTCTTGGGGGTGACGGCCTCGGCGACGGGCTCGTTGTCGGCGGCGGCGAGCGCGGCGTTGAACAGGTCCAGCTTGGACGGCTTGGCTTCCTTGACCTTCAGGGTGCCCTCGGCGCCCGGCAGACCCTTGAACTTCTGCCAGTCACCGGTGATCTCCAGCAGTCGCTGCACCGGCTCGGTCGGCTGCGCGCCGACGCCCAGCCAGTACTGCACGCGCTCGGAGTCGATCTCGATCAGCGAGGGCTCTTCCTTGGGGTGGTACTTGCCGATGGACTCGATGGCCCGGCCGTCACGACGGGTGCGGGCGTCCGCGACGACGACGCGGTACTGCGGGTTGCGGATCTTGCCCATGCGGGTGAGCTTGATGCGAACAGCCATGTGCTGATCTACCTTTCGGGGTTGGTCACGGCGCAATTCGGCGACTCACATGGTCTGCGAGCCCGGTTTTGCGGTTGAAGTGTGTGACCGCCGCGCGGTGCGTAACCGGAGACGGGCTGACACTGTCCATACGGACGATCGACCATTCTGCCAGACCGCCCACCCGCGCCAGAAATCGGCACCGCTCGCCGCCGGGATGGGCCGACATCGTGCCGGTGCGCCGAATCCTGCCAGCCCGAGATCTGCACCCGGAATCCTCTTGACGATGTTACTTGCCCGAGTAACAATTTACTCATGCAAGTAACACCTCCGCCGCTCTCGCCCACGGCCGCCGAGCGGCGCAGGCAGATCGTGGCCGCGACAGTGCAGGTACTGGCCGAGGCCGGCTACGCAAAGACCTCCTTCGCCAAGATCGCCGAGCACGCGGGCCTCAGCAGCACCCGGCTGATCTCGTACCACTTCAGCGGCAAGGACGAGCTGATGCGTGAAGCACTGGTGGCGGCCAAGGACGCGGCGGTGGCATTCATCGGACCGCGCATCACGGCCACATCCGGTCACCGGGCCTGGCTGGCCGCCTACATCACCGCGAACATGGAATTCATGCGTGAGCGCACCGCTGTGCTGCGGGCGCTGATCGAACTCAACAGCGCTGCCCGAGCCGCGCTCGGAGATCAATTCGTCGCCGACGCCGCCGTGGGCTCGCCACTCGACGCGCTCGAACAGGCCTTGCGCGAAGGCCAGCGTACCGGCGAATTCCGCCGCTTCGACGCCCACGTGATGGCGGTGGCGGTGCGCGCCGCCATCGACACCATCGCGATCGGCTACGCCACAGACCCGTCCGGCGATGTCGACGCCATCGCCGCCGAACTGGTCACGTTGTTCGATCGCGCGACCGCAGCCGAGAACACCGACGAGAGCGTCACATCGAGAGGAACACAATGAAATTGGAATCCGGACAGGTCGCCGTGGTGACCGGCGCCGCCAACGGCATCGGACGAGCGGTAGCCGAGGCCCTGCACGAACGTGGGTTGCGCGTGGTGTTGGCCGATATCGACGCCGACGCGCTCGCGGCGACCGCCGAGGCGATCGGCCGCGACACCCCCGCGGTGCCCACCGATGTGGCCGATCCCGACCAACTGCACCGGTTGGCCGAGACCACCCTGCGGCTGTACGGCCGCGTCGACCTGGTGTTCAACAACGCGGCGATGGGTGCCGGCGGGCCGATCTGGGAGGTGGAACCCACTGACTGGCAACGGGTCTGGGCCGTCAACGTGCAGGGTGTCGTCAACGGGATGCATGCGTTCGTACCGCATCTGATCGCCGCCGGTCGCGGCCATGTGATCAACACCGCGTCCCTGGCGGGTGTGACCACCGGGCTGTTCAACGCGCCCTACACCGCGAGCAAGCATGCGGTCGTCTCGCTGACCGAATCGCTACATGGCGAACTGACCATCCTCGCCCCCGGCGTCGGCGCCACCGTGGTCTGCCCGGGACCGGTGGACACCCAGATGCTGCGTGGGGTCACCGACGGCATCGGCGCGCTGCTGGGCGACGGCGCCCCCACCCAGCCCACCGAGGGCTGGCTGAGCACGCTGACCGCCGAGCAGTGGGAGCGACTCGCGCCCGGCCTCGGCGCACTGACCCAACTGGCCGACGAGATGATGCCGGCTGCCGAGGCCGCCGAGATCATCCTGGCGGCCGTCGAAGCCGATCGCCTCTACGTCACCACCCATCCACACTGGGCGACGCAGGCCAGTGATCGGGTGGCGACCATCGTCACGCAGATGCAGGCCTCCGCGTAGCGGGTGCGCAACGACGACCGGCTCGGCCCCACGCAGCGGTGGAGCCGAGCCGGTCGGGCGTCGGGGGCTACTTGTTCGGGAACTTCAGCTTCGACAGATCGAAGCCCTCCAGGCCCGGCGGGAGCTGGTCGAGGCCGGCGGGCATACCGGACAGGTCGGGCATGCCGGCGGGCATACCGGGCATGCCGCCGGGGAATCCGCCGCGCACCTTCGGCGGGGTGGGGCCGCGGCCACCCTTCTTGCCCTTCTTGCCCTTCTTGTTGCTGCGCCGGTTCGCCCCTGGCATGCCCATCTGGCGGCCCATCGCGGCCATCATCTTCTTGGCCTCGAAGAAGCGGTCGACCAGCTGGTTGACCTCGGAGACCTGCACACCCGAGCCGTTGGCGATGCGCAGTCTGCGAGAGGCATTGATGATCTTGGGGTTCTCCCGTTCGGCGGGGGTCATACCGCGAATGATGGCCTGCACGCGGTCGAGCTGCTTGTCATCGACCTGGGCCAGCACGTCCTTCATCTGACCGGCGCCGGGCAGCATGCCGAGCAGGTTGCCGATCGGGCCCATCTTGCGAATGGCGAGCATCTGGTCGAGGAAATCCTCGAGGGTGAGTTCGCCGCTGCCGATCTTGCGCGCGGCTTCCTCGGCCTGCTGCTGGTCGTAGACCTGTTCGGCCTGCTCGATCAGAGTGAGCACATCGCCCATGCCGAGGATGCGGCTGGCCATGCGGTCGGGGTGGAAGACGTCGAAATCCTCGAGCTTCTCACCGGTGGAGGCGAACATGATCGGCGCGCCGGTCACGTTGCGGACGCTGAGCGCGGCACCACCGCGGGCGTCACCGTCGAGCTTGGTGAGCACCACACCGGTGAAGCCGACGCCGTCGCGGAACGCCTCGGCGGTGGTGACGGCGTCCTGACCGATCATGGCGTCGAGCACGAACAGCGTCTCGTCCGGCTGCACCGCGTCGCGGATACCGGCGGCCTGAGCCATCAGCTCCGCGTCGATACCGAGGCGACCGGCCGTGTCGACGATCACCACGTCGTACTGCTTCTGCTTCGCCTCGGCCACACCGGCCTCGGCCACGGCGACCGGATCGGCCGCCGTGACACCGAGAGCGTTGTCACCGCCGCCGATGGACGTGCCGGGATGCGGCGCGAACACCGGCACGCCCGCGCGCTCGCCGACCACCTGGAGCTGGGTGACGGCGCCGGGGCGTTGCAGGTCACAGGCCACCAGCAACGGCTGATGTCCTTGCCCCTTGAGCCATTTGGCGAGCTTGCCCGCGAGGGTGGTCTTACCCGCACCCTGCAGACCGGCGAGCATGATCACCGTGGGCGGGGTCTTGGCCAGGGTGATCCTGCGGGTCTCGCCGCCGAGGATGCCGACGAGTTCCTCGTTGACGATCTTGACGACCTGCTGGGCCGGATTCAGCGCAGCGGAGACCTCGGCGCCCTTGGCCCGCTCCTTGATCTTGGCGATGAATGCGCGCACCACCGGCAGCGCGACATCGGCTTCCAGCAGCGCGAGGCGGATCTCACGGCAGGTGGCGTCGATGTCAGCCGGCGACAGACGTCCCTTACCGCGTAGGTCCTTGAGGGCACCGGTAAGCCGGTCGGACAGGGATTCGAACACCGATCGCGCTCCTGATCTCGAGTGACGTCACTGCATCCCAGCGTAATGGGATCACCGGACTGCGCACGCAGCCGGTGGGTGCCGGGTGGGCGAGGTTACTCCGGAGTGCGGCGGCGCGGGGTGCGGATGCGCCGATAGTCGTGGTTTTCCCTGGCCACCATGAACGCGGCCTCACGGCCGGTCAACCCGAGTTCGAGCGCGAGACCGTCCAACGCGGTCCAATCGCCCTCCACCGGCAGACCGGAGGTGGCGACGGTGGCCGCGATGGTCATCGCGGTGACGGCTTGGCGACCGGTCAGGGTGCGGCCAGGCAACCAGGACACCACCCACAGATCCCCGCCGACGCAGCGGGCCACGTGCGGGGTCACATCACTGGTCATGATCGACGAGGCGACGACTTCGATTGCCACCGACCTGCTCCCCTCGTATGCGAGCCCGACTCACCGATCCTAAGGGCCACCGACCATGCCGTAGGGATTTCCAGCAAATCATGTGCAAAGGACTGGTTTTCGGATAACGGCGAGGTCACAGGGTAGTTCGCCGCGCTGGGCACGAAAACCTCGGCGGCTCAGGAACCTTCGTGCGTACCGTTGTCGTCGGCGGGCTTCTTCGGTGCGGGCCGCGGCACGACCGCCAGGATCGCCTCGTCGATCCTGGCGCGGCGGGCCGGTCCCGAATCGGCGCCCAGATCCAGGCAGAAGGCGTCGACCACGGCGGTGCCCATCGTCACGACCTTGGCCCAGCGCACGTCCACCCCACAACCGGCCAGCGCACCGGCGAGCCTGCTCAGCAACCCGATCCGGTCTTCGGCGCGCAACTGCACGATCACCTGACCGGGGGTATCGGTGTCGGTCCACAGCAGCCGCGGCTGTGCCTTGGCGTAGGGGCTCAGCTGTGCGCCGACGGCCTCGCGTTCGCGTGTGGCGAGTTGACCGCGCAGGTCCAGCTCGCCGGCGATGGCGCGGATCAACTCTTGCCGCAGCAGGCCCGGGTCGGGCGGATCACCGAATTTCGGCGATACGACGAAGGTGTTGATCGCCGACTCGCCCGCGCTGCCCAGCGCCGCCGACAGCACGCGCAGCGAATGCAGCGCCAGCACTCCCGCGGCCTCGGACAGCAGCCCGGGCGTGTCGGGCGCGATGACGGTGACGATGTGAGTGTGTTTGCCTTCGCCGGGCGCGAGCGTCACATGCACTCCCCCGGCGGCCGCCTTCTCCAGCAGTTCCGGCGCGATGGGTTCGGGCCGGGGCAGTTCGTCACCGGCCATGACCATCCGGCAGCGCCGCACCAGCTCACCGATCAGCGACGCCTTCCACTCGCCCCAGACTCCGGGCCCGGTGGCCAGCGAATCGGCTTCGGCGAGGGTGTGCAGTAGTTCCAGCAGCTGGGCGTCGCCGTCGAGCGCGTCGACCACCAGTTGCACGGTGGCCGGATCGTCGAGATCGCGCCGGGTGGCGGTGTCGGGCAGCAGCAGATGGTGGCGCACGATCGCGCTGAGCGTGCGCACATCCGAGGGCCACAGCCCGAGCCTGCGCCCGATATGGGTGGCCAGTTCCGCGCCGACCACGCTGTGATCGCCGGCGCGGCCCTTGCCGATGTCGTGCAGCAGGGCACCCAGCGCGAGCAGGTCCGGCCGGGCCACCCGGGTGCTCAGCGCGCTCGCGTAGGCCACCGTTTCCATCAGGTGCCGGTCGACGGTCCAGGTGTGCAGGACGTCGCGCGGCGGCAGATCGCGCACCGCGCCCCACTCTGGCAGCAACCGGCCCCACAGTCCGGTGCGGTCCAGCGCCTCGATCGCGTCGATGGTGCCCCGGCCCGCGCCGAGCAGCACCAGCAGATCGTTCAGCGCGTCCTTGGGCCAGGGTTCGCGCAGTTCCGGCGCGTCCTCCGAGAGCCGGTTGAGCGTATTCGCCGACATCGGCAGCCCGGTCTGCGCCGAGGCCGCGGCCACCCGCAGGATCAGGCCGGGATCGCGTTGCGGCCGCGCGTCCCGTGCCAGCACCACCTCGCCGGCGTGCTCGACCACCCCCTCATCGAGTGGTCGGCGCACCGGCATCCGGCGCAGCCGGGCCAGGCCGCGCCGCGGCAGCGCGTTGGCGGCGGTGCGCAACCCGACGTCCACCGAGTAACTGACCGTGCGCGCGGCGTCGCTGAGCGTACGGGCCAGGTCGAAACGGTCGCCGATGCGCAGCGCCGCACCGATCTCGTCGGCGTCCTGTGCCATCAGCTGATCGCGCGAGCGTCCGGCCACCCGGTGCAGTTCGGTGCGCACATCCAGCAGCCGACGATGTGCGTGGCGGACACCGCCGCCGGGCACATCCGGACCGAGCCCCGGCATGGCATCGGTCAGCTGGGCGATGGCGAGTGCGTCCAGCAGCTGGATGTCGCGCAGTCCGCCGCGCCCGTTCTTCAGATCCGGTTCGGCGCGGTGGGCGATCTCGCCGCTGCGCTCCCACCGGGCCTTGGCCTGGGCGATCAGATCGTCGAAGCGGGCTCGGATCCCGGTCCGCCATTCCCGGCGCACCCCGCCGATGAGCAGGTTGCTCAGTTCGGCGTCGCCGACGATATGCCTGGCCTCGAGCATCCCGAGCGCGGCGATCATGTCGTCGTTGGCCACTCGCAGGGCTTGTGGCACCGTGCGCACGCTGTGGTCGAGCTTGATGTGGGCGTCCCAGAGCGGATACCAGAGCTGGTCGGCGACCTCGGCCACCCGCGCGGGGTCGACGTCGTCGTGCAGCAGCACCAGGTCCAGATCGGAGTAGGGCAGCATCTCCTTGCGTCCGAGCCCACCCACCGCGACGACCGCGAGCCCGCTGTCGGCGGTGATCCCGAGTTCGGCACCCTTGCTGGTCAGCCACAGTTCGTACAGGTCGACCAGCGCCGAGCGCAGCGATTCGGCATCCAGGCGCGGATTGCGCGGCTGCCCGCCCTCGAGCAACCGGCGCCTGGCCTTGACCAGATCGGCCGCGCCGTTGGACACCACCGTGTTCTCGACCGCCGCCGACTCGGCGCCATCGCTGTGTTCTCGCCGACTGCTACCCACTGCCCACACCACCCATTCACGCGGGCGGCCCCGCCCCGGCCGGAGACCCGGCGGGAGCGGGGCCGCCGCTCGATTCGACTTCCCGCTACAGCGCGTCGGTGCCGCGCTCGCCGGTACGGACCCGGATGATCGTCTCGACCGGGGTCACCCAGACCTTGCCGTCGCCGATCTTGCCGGTGCGCGACGCCTCGACGATCACCTCGACGACCTTGTCCACCGAGGCGTCATCCACGACGACCTCGACCCGAACCTTCGGCACGAAATCCACCGAGTACTCCGCACCGCGGTAGACCTCGGTGTGCCCCTTCTGCCGGCCGTAACCCTGCACCTCGCTCACGGTCATGCCCAGCACGCCCGCCTGCTCGAGACCGGTCTTCACGTCCTCCAGCGTGAACGGTTTCACGATTGCGGTGATCAGTTTCATGTCGTCATGCCTCCTTGACGGCCGAACGTGCCGTGCCACCCACAGCAGCGAAATCGTATGCGGTTTCCGCGTGCTCGGACTCGTCCATGCCGACGAACTCGCCCTCGTCGTCGGCACGCAGGCCGATCGTGAACTTGATCAGGTAGGCGATGACGGCCGTGGCGACCAGCGAGTAGGCCAGCACCGTGAACGCACCGACGGCCTGCAGCTTCAACTGCTCGATGCCACCACCGTAGAACAGACCCTTCACCGCCGCGGGCGCTTCCGGCGCCGCGACCAGGCCGACCATCAGGGTGCCGAGCAGACCACCGACCAGGTGCACGCCCACCACGTCGAGCGAATCGTCGAAGCCGAAGCGGAACTTCAGCCCGACGGCCAGGGCGCACAACGCGCCGGCAACGATGCCGATGGCGAGGGCACCGACGACGTTGACCGAATGGCAGGCCGGGGTGATGGCGACCAGACCGGCCACGATGCCCGAGGCCGCACCCAGCGAGGTGGGCTTGCCGTCACGGATCTTCTCCACCACCAGCCAGGCCAGCAGCGCCGCACCGGTGGCGACGACGGTGGTCAGGAAGGCGGCACCGGCGATGCCGTTGGAGCCCACCGCGGAACCGGCGTTGAAGCCGAACCAGCCGAACCACAGCAGACCGGCGCCGAGCATGACGAAGGGCAGGTTGTGCGGACGGAACGGGGTCTTGGGCCAGCCCTTGCGCTTGCCGAGCACGATCGCGAGCACCAGGCCCGCCGCGCCGGCGTTGATGTGCACGGCGGTACCGCCGGCGAAGTCGATCGCCTTCAGGTTGTTGGCGATCCAGCCACCGGCCTCGGCGGTGACGCCGTCGAAGGCGAAGACCCAGTGCGCGACCGGGAAGTAGACGACGGTGGCCCAGATGCCGGCGAAGATCAGCCAGGCACTGAACTTCATGCGGTCGGCGACCGCACCCGAGATGAGGGCGACGGTGATGATCGCGAACATGGCCTGGAAGGCGACGAACACCGTCAGCGGGATGGTGCCCGCCAGCGGGATCGCGGCCTCGGCGCCGGACTCGGCGTCGGCCAGGTACGCACCACCGAAGATCTGCTTCAGCCCGAAGTACTGACCGGGATCACCGATGAGGTTGGCCTTGTCGTCACCGAAGGTGACCGAGAAGCCGTAGAGCGCCCATAGGACGGCGACCAGGCCCATGGCGCTGATGCTCATCATGATCATGTTCAGCACGTTCTTGGAGCGGACCATGCCGCCGTAGAAGAACGCGAGTCCGGGTGTCATCAGCAGCACGAGTGCTGAACTTGCCAGCATCCATGCGGTGTCACCGGCGTCCGGCGCGCCGATTACGGGAAATGCCACCTTAATGTCCTCCTCATCTCGGGCCCCGCCGATTCCGGCGAAATGGACCTGCACAGAAGGTTGCTCATTCGGTGTTTCATCCGTGCCGCCCCCGTGTTTCACCTACGTGAACGGATGGCGCCCCCGTGTTGCTACCACGTTTCCAACTGTGCACAGGAGGTTTCCCCGAGGCTGTGAGCGGCGTGTCGAAGCAGCGAATCCGCAGCTAACAGGGGGTATCGGAGCGAGAAGGCAGGATCGGCGCGGCTGTCGGCGCGCCGCCCCGGTCCGGATCGGGCGGCGCTCGATCCGGACCGCGGGGTAGCGGAGTCAGCCGAGCAGCGCGTCGACGAATGCTCCGGGCTCGAACGGCGCCAGATCATCGGCCCCTTCACCGAGACCGACGAGCTTGACCGGCACGCCGAGCTCGTGCTGCACCTGGAAGACGATGCCGCCCTTGGCGGTGCCGTCGAGCTTGGTGAGCACCACGCCGGTGATGTCGACGACCTCGGCGAACACCCTGGCCTGCATGAGTCCGTTCTGGCCGACGGTGGCGTCGAGGACCAGCAGCACCTCGTCGACCGCGGCCTTCTTCTCCACGACTCGCTTGACCTTGCCGAGCTCGTCCATCAGGCCGGTCTTGGTGTGCAGGCGCCCGGCGGTGTCGATGAGCACCGCGTCCACGCCGCGTTCGATGCCTGCGGCGACGGCGTCGAAGGCGACCGCGGCCGGGTCGGCTCCTTCTTTACCGCGCACGGTGTCGGCGCCGACCCGTTCGCCCCAGGTCTGCAGCTGGTCGGCGGCGGCCGCGCGGAAGGTGTCGGCGGCGCCGAGCAGCACCCGGCGCCCGTCGGCCACCAGCACGCGGGCCAGTTTGCCGGTGGTGGTGGTCTTTCCGGTGCCGTTCACACCGACGACCAGCAGGATCGACGGATGATCCGGATGCGGCAGCGCCCGCACCGAACGGTCGAGCTCCGGACGCAGCGCCTCCACCAGCACGTCACGCAACACCGCGCGCGCCTGATCGGTGGTGCGCACGCTGCGCGCGGCCATCTCCTCGCGCAGCCGCTGCACCACGGCGGCCGTGCTGGCGGTGCCGAGGTCGGCCAGCACCAGGGTGTCTTCGACCTCCTCCCAGGAATCCTCGTCCAGGTCGCCGCCGCCGAGCAGGCCGAGCAGGCTCTTGCCCACCGCGTTCTGCGACCGCGACAGGCGGCCACGCAGCCGGACCAGGCGGCCCGCGGTGGGTTCGATCTCCTCGAGGGCGGGCGCTGGTTCGGCCTCGGCGACGGTGTCGGGGACGGCCGGGGCCTCCGGTGCCGCGTCGGCGGGAGGGGCGGTGTCGGCGGCGGCGGTGTCGGTCGGCGCGGCGTCGGTCGGCGCGGCGTCGGGGGCCGTCTCCGGGACGACGATCTCCGGCGCGGCCTGTTCGGCGGGCGCAGCCGTCACGTCGGTGGTGTCGGCCGTCTCGGCCGATTCCGCTTCCGGCGCCACCGTCTCGGGCGCCTCGGCGGTGGTCGCGTCGCCCGCGGGCGCTTCGGCCAGGTCGGTCGGTTCGGGCAGCGGCACATTGGTGATCCCGCGCCGCGGCGCGTCGCGCGGAATCGCCGCGTCGTCGCCGATGTGTGGCTGGCCCTCGGTGTCGGTGCGTTCGGCGGGCAGCGGCTCGGGCCGGGTGGCGGTGGCGGTGGCGGTGCCGCCCTGGCTGAAACTGAAGCCCCCTGAGGCCTTATAGCCGCCGGACTTGTCGGTCAGCTCCTTGTCTTCGGTCGGCGCCGTCAGCGATACCCGCCCGCTGCGATACCGGACGAATCCGACAACGAGCGCGACGAGTACGACGGCGGCGATAGCCGCGATCAGAATCCAGGCTTCGGAACTCACGCCGACCATCCTTGCAGAACGAGTTCTCGCCGGTCATCGACCCGCCCGGAGCAGGTCAGTCGTCCAGACACAGCCCGTGAGATTTCTTGTCCTGCGGAACTTCTCGCGGCGTGCCAATAGGATCGGCGACGTGACCGATCGAAACGTGCTTGGGGGTCCGCTCGAAGAGTGCGGCACCGATCCTCTGACCGGCTTCTACCGTGACGGCTGCTGCAGCACCGGCCCGGAGGATCTGGGCAGTCATACTGTGTGCACGGTCGTCACGACCGAGTTTCTGGAACACCAGGCTTCGATCGGCAACGACCTGAGCACCCCGCGCCCGGAGAACAATTTTCCCGGCCTGCAGCCAGGGGACCGGTGGTGTGTGGTGGCGGTGCGGTGGCTGCACGCGCACGAGGACGGTGTCGCCGCACCGGTGGTGCTCGCGGCCACCCATGAGAACGCCCTGGAAGTGATCTCGATGGACATCTTGCGCAAATACGCCGTCGATGTCCCCGACGACGTCAGCGACCTGCTGTGAGCGAGTGAACACTGATCCGGCGACCCGCCGCACGCGGGCCGCCGGTGTGGTCGATGGTTCGTACCGAAGTGCTAGCAGTCCTCGAATTCGCGCCGCAGATCCTCCACGACCCGGTCCGGGTCCTCACCGGGCAGCGGGTTGGCGGCCAGCGCCTTGCGGATGTCTTCCAGCGCTTCGACGCGGTACTGCCTGCGTGCCGAGGCGATCAGCTGCTCGCGGATGTGTTCTTCCAGTGACAGCCCGGCGGCCGCCGCCCGCTGTCGGAGTACCTCGGCATCGTCGTCGGGAATGTCGCGCACTTCGATGGTGACCATGCCGACGACGATAGTGGCGCGGACTCACTCGCGCCGATCGTGTTCACGCCTCCCGACCGGCACTCGAAGCACCGCGTCTCAGCTCGCCGACGCACCCACCGGGGCCAGGTTCTGCCCGCGCATCCGCTGCGAGATCACCTGGGTGATGCCGTCACCGCGCATGCTGACGCCGTAGAGCGCATCGGCGATCTCCATGGTGGGCTTCTGGTGGGTGATGACGATCAGCTGGCTCTTCTCCCGTAGTTGTTCGAACAGCCCGATCAGCCGGCGCAGGTTGGTGTCGTCGAGGGCGGCCTCCACCTCGTCCATCACATAGAACGGCGAGGGACGCGCCCGGAAAATCGACACCAGCAACGCGACCGCCGTCAGTGACTTCTCTCCACCGGAGAGCAGCGACAGCCGTTTGACCTTCTTGCCCGGCGGACGGGCCTCCACCTCGATGCCGGTGGTCAGCATGTCCGAGGGGTCGGTGAGCAGCAGCCTGCCCTCGCCGCCGGGGAAGAGCTTGGCGAACACCTGCACGAACTCACGCTCCACATCGGCGTAGGCGTCGGTGAAGACCTGCAGGATGCGGGCATCGACCTCCGCGACCACATCCAGCAGGTCCTTGCGCGCGCTCTTGACGTCCTCGAGCTGGGTGGCCAGGAAGTTGTAGCGCTCCTCGAGCGCCGCGAACTCTTCCAGCGCAAGCGGATTCACCTTGCCGAGGGTAGCCAGATCCTTTTCCGCGCGTTTGGCCCTGCGCTCCTGGCTCGCGCGATCGAACGGCATCGGTGCGGGCGGTGTCACGTCCTCGCCGCGTTCCTTGGCCTGTTCGTACTCCTGCCATTCCAGCGCCGACGGCGGCAGCGGGACGTCGGGGCCGTACTCGGCGATGAGATCGCCGAGGGCGATGCCGAACTGTTCGGCGATGGTGGCCTCGAGCTGTTCGATCCGCAGCGCGGCCTGTGCCTTGGCCACTTCGTCGCGGTGCACGGCGTCGGTGAGCTGGGCCAGCTGTGCGGTCAGGGCACGCACCCGCTCTTTGATCTGATCCACCTGGGCGGCGCATTCGGTGCGCCGACGCACCAGCTCGTCACGGCGGGCCGCGGCTTGGGCGACCACACCCTCCAGCTCCGCGGCCACCTTCGCGCCCGATTCGGCGACCGCGGCGGCCACCGCGGCGGCCTGTTTGCGGGCGGCTTGGGCTCGTTCGGCGCGGGCGCGGGTCTCCCGTTCGGCGCGGGCCGCCCGGCGCAGGCCGTCGGCTTTACCGCGCACCGATTCGGCGCGCTCCTCGGCGGTGCGCACGGCCAGGCGGGCCTCCACCTCCATCGAACGGGCCTCGGCGAGCGCCGCGGCGGCCTCCTCGCGGGCCCGGCCGGGGGCCTCGGTGCTCGCGGCACCGAGGCC
>NZ_JAAGVC010000005.1:0-79077 GCF_010858045.1 Nocardia cyriacigeorgica | reverse complement strand
GCTGTGGTCGACTGCGCCGATATCGTGCACGCCGCCGTCGCCGCACTCACGGCCGCCGTCGTCGATGCCGGATTGTTCGAGTTCGGCGTGACGCAGCCGGTCCTCGAGTTCGGCGAGCGAGGCGAGCGCCTTCTCCCTGCCGTCTTCGGCTTCGGCGCGCTGGGCGGTGAGCCGATCGATATCGGCATGCGCGCCGCGGGCGGTGTGGCCGAGCCTGCCGAGCCGCTCGTAGATCGCGACCAGGGCTTGATCGGATTCGTGCAGGGCCATCAGCGCGTGATCGACGGCGTCCTTGCGATCGGCTTGTTCGGCGAGCGCGCCGGCCAGGGCGGCCTCTAGCTCCTCGGCCCGGCGCTTGGCCGCGATCAATTCGGCTCCGGCGGCGTCGATATCGGCCTGGATCTCGAGCTGGCTCGGTGCGCGGTCCGATCCGCCGAGCACCCATCCGGTGCCCGCGAGATCGCCGTCGGTGGTCACCGCCCGCAGCTGCGGGCGCGCCGCGAGCAGTTCGGCGGCGGCGGCGAGATCCTCGACCACGACGACGTCGGCGGTGAGTGCGGCGACGGCGGCGTGCACGATATCGGCGCAGTCGACCACAGCACCGAGCCACCGCGCGCCCGCGGGGAGCGTCCCTCCGTCGGCCTCGGCGGCGGTGCGAGCGGGCCTGCGCTCACCGGTCGAGTCGGCGCCCTCTCCGGTCGATCCGGCGGCCTCGGCGTTCGCATCGGCGGATCCGGCCCGCGCCGCACCCGTGCCGAAGACCAGCGCGGCCCGGCCCCCGTCGGCGGCCTTGAGCGCCTGCACCGCGGCATAGGCGGTACTGCCGGAAGCAGCGGCGACGGCATCGGCGAGCGGTCCGAGCACGGCGGCAACGGCTGCCTCGAATCCGGGATGTACCCGGATCAACGTCGACAGCGGGCCCAGCAGATCCGCGCCGTGATGTTCGGTGAGCCAGCCCGCACCGTCACGACGCGCCAGGTTCATGCCGAGCGCTTCGATCCTCGCCGTGAGCGAGGCGACCCGCTTGCCGGCGTCGCGATCCTGTTCGCGCAGTTCGTCGACGCGCTGATCGGCCAGTTTCAATGCCTGCACGGCATGTTCGTGTTGAGCGTCCAGGCCCGCCTCACCGGCGTCGAGATCGTCGAGTTCGGCTTGCACCGCATCGAATTCCTCCTGGGCGGCCTCACCGCGCTGCCTGGCCTCGGCGATGGCCACCGACAACCGGGAGATCTCGGCGTCCACCGATTGCGCCCGGGTGCGCAGGGTGTCGACCTGCCCGGACAACCGCGCCAGCCCCTCGCGCCGGTCGGCGATGGCCCGGACGGCGGCCAGATGGGCCTGCTCGGCGGCCTTGGCGGCGTGTTCGCGTTCGGCCAGTGCGTCGCGGGCCGCCTCGAGCGTTTCGGCGGCCATCTCCACCGCTTCGCGCAGTTCGGCCTCCTCGGCTTCCACACGATCGGCTTCGGCCTCGAGCTGATCGGGGTCGCGGCCGGTGCCCACGGGGGCGCTGGTGTCCAGATGACGGGCCCGGTCGCCGGCGATGCGGATGGTCGCGTTGACCCGTTCGGCCAGCGCCGACAGCTGGAACCACAGCTGAGCGGCGGCCTCGGCGCTCGGGGTGAGCTTGCCGAGCTGGAATTCCTGCTGGGCGAGTGCGGCGTTGGCGGCGTCCAGTTCGGACTGCACGGTGATCTGCTGTTCGCGCGCGTATGCCTCTTTGCTCTGCTGGCTTTCCAGCTCGCGGCGCCTGGTCACCAGGTCGTCGGCGGCCAGGCGCAGCCGGGCGTCGCGCAGGTCGGCCTGCACGGTCTGGGCGCGCCGGGCGACCTCGGCCTGCCTGCCGAGCGGTTTGAGCTGACGGCGCAGTTCGGTGGTCAGGTCGGTGAGCCGGGCCAGATTGGCCTGCATGGCGTCGAGCTTGCGTACCGCTTTTTCTTTGCGTTTGCGATGCTTGAGCACGCCGGCGGCCTCTTCGATGAACGCGCGCCGGTCCTCCGGGCGCGATTCCAGGATCGCCGAGAGCTGGCCCTGACCCACGATGACGTGCATTTCCCGGCCGATGCCGGAGTCGCTGAGCAGCTCCTGCACGTCCATCAATCGGCAGGAGCTGCCATTGATCTCGTACTCACCGGCGCCGTCGCGGAACATCCGCCGGGTGATGGAGACCTCGGCGTAATCGATGGGCAGCGCGCCGTCGGAATTGTCGATGGTCAGCGTGACCTCGGCGCGGCCGAGCGCGGCCCGGCCCGCGGTACCCGCGAAGATGACGTCCTGCATCTTGCCGCCGCGCAGCGCTTTGGCACCCTGCTCGCCCATCACCCAGGTGAGCGCGTCGACGACATTGGATTTCCCGGACCCGTTCGGACCGACCACACAGGTGATCCCCGGCTCGAACCGCAGCGTCGTCGCGGACGCGAAGGACTTGAACCCTTTCAACGTCAAGCTCTTCAGATGCAAATCCGGCGACCTTTCCGTGTACTGCCGTGGAGAGCACTGGCCCGGCACCGCCCCGTCGTATCCGGCGACCAGTCATGGTAGCCGCCCGCGACGGAGCGCGGTCCACCCCAGGCTAATCACCGGCCGCCGAATCCCCGGCATTTCACCGGCGGCGCCGGGCCGCCGAAGCGGCAGTACAGCACACCGGCAGCATCCGCTGCCCGGTCAGGCCGAGCGGCAGGACCGCCCGGATTCGAATCCGGTGAGCGCGCGGAAGGCGAGCACCGCACCCCATGGTCCGATCACCCAGATCGGCCACGGGTAGGTGAATTCGCCGGCTGCCAGCGAGATGGTGCCCCAGATGACCAGCACCAGCACGCTGACCGACACCCAGGAGGCGGCTTCGATGCGCTGCCAGATCGGAATGCGTGGCCGCTGCGGCTGCTCGGCGCGCACCTTCGGCAGCTTCGGCAGGTCCGAGAGCACCAGGGCGAGATCATCGCGGGTGGTGGTGGCCCACACCGTCGCCACGCGCTGGTCGTACTCGGCGAGGTCGAGCCTGCCGTCGGCGAGATGCCTGCTCAGCAACTCCGCGGTCTGGGCGCGTTCGGCGTCGGAAGCGCGGGTACCCGGCGAGATGTCCATAGCTGCTCCTCATGACAGGGCCCGCATGCGAACGATCGAGCCACATTCCACTGTGGAATGCGCACCTAGAATGCGCCTTCCACAGTGGAATGTCAAGGGTCGCCGTGGCGACTCGAGCCGTCAGCTGCGATCAGAGAATGGCGAAGGCGACGACCAGACCCAGCGCGAAATGCGCGGCCGCCACGATCAGTGCTTCGATGGCGAACCGGTCCGCGTGCATGACCGCACCGATATCGATGCCGATCGCCTTCTCCACCACCCGCACCGAGACGATCTGCGCGATGATGCCGACCAGCCCGAAGACCGCCGCCGCGATCAAACCCTCCAGCAGCCTGCCACCCGCCGAGAAGATCGCGAGGACCACGATGAACGCCATGCTGATCATGCCCGCGGCGGTCACCACGATGGCATTGGGCCTGCCCTCCGCCACCAGCGCCCGCAGCCGGCCAGGAGTGGTGAGATCGATGCCGTAGAAGCCGATCACCATCAGCACCAAGCCGACGACGGCGTAGAGCAGGATGGCCCCCACGCCGTCCGCCAGCGAACTCCAGTAGCTCGAATCGAGGGCCAGAGCGGTCATCGTGATCCTTCCGAGGGACGTCGAATGCGAGCGCGGTGCGCCCACGCAATCTATTCGGTGCTGATCCGATGCGGTACGAAGGCAGCGCCGTCGTCGGTGATCAGGCCCGCGGTCTCCCGGATACCCAGTCCCGCCGCTTCGTCGCCGACCACCCAGGTACCCAGCACCGGACGCATGTCATCGAAGACGGGCAGCGGATCGAGCAGTTGGTAGACGTAACCTTCCTCGCCGTACACCCCGCCGGTGGCGGTTTCCAGACCGGCACCGACGATCGTCATATTCGCGCCCTCGCGGCCGAGCTTGGGTTTGCGGATGTATTCGGTGAGCTCATTCGGCTGATCGAGATAGGCGGGCAACAGGTTCGGGTGGCCGGGATACATCTCCCACAGCACGGCCAAAATCGCCTTGTTGCTGAGCAGGGTCTTCCACAGCGGTTCGATCCATGCGGTCTCGGGCAGCGAGTCGACCACTCGCTTACCGAATTCGTCGTCGAGCACCCATTCCCACGGATACAGCTTGAAGATCGCCTCGATCGGCGCCTCGGCCAGATCCACGAACCGGTCCAGTTCGATGTCGTAACCGACTTCCTCGATGGGCAGTGCGATGGTGTCGAAGCCGGCCTCGGCGGCGGTTTCCTGCATGTAGGCGGTGGTGACGTTGTCCTCGCCGGTGGCGTCGGCACCGGACCAGGTGAAGTGCAGATGCGCACCGGGCAGCGCGTCGCGCAGGTCCGTCCAGCGTTGCACCAGCTTCTCGTGCAGCGAATTCCATTGATCCCCACCGGGATAGCGATCGGTGAGCCAATGCCACTGCACGATCGCCGCTTCCAGCAGTGAGGTCGGGGTGTCGGCGTTGTACTCGAGCAGCTTGGCCGGGCGCCGCGCGTCGTAGCGCAGGTCGAAGCGGCCGTAGACATACGGGTCGCCACGACGCCAGGATTCGGCGATCGGCCCCCAACTCCATTCGGGCAGGCCGAAATCGCCGAAGCGCTCGGTGAGCACGACGTGTTCCACGGCGTGCAGGCACATCGAATGCAGCAGTTCGACATCGGCTTCCAGCGCGAGGATCTCGTCCATCTCGAACTCGTAGTGCACCGATTCGTCCCAGTACGGCCGCGGGTTACCGCTGGCGTCGCGGCCCGGCGCACCATAGACGAGGCCCTGGTCCTCGGTGATCTGCTGCCAGCCGGGACGCGGGGTATCGCGGACCCGCCGCATCAGGAACCTCCGCCCGATTTGCTGCCGAGGCCACCGCGCTGGATGACGGTGCCGCTCTTGGTGGTGATCTCCGCGCCCTTGGGTTTGACCGTGGTTCCGCCGGTGGGCGGTTGGCCGACGGTGTTGTTGCCGCCGTAGTAATAGCGGTACTGCATGCCGTTGTAGATGAAGATCCCGCCGACGCCGGCATGGCCTGCCGAGCTCGCCCGGCCGCAGCGATCGTCCTCGACCACGGTCTCCTTGCCGTTGTCGTCGATGACGGTGCAGTAGGCGGTGACCCGGTCCGGCGCGGCCACCGCCCGGTAGGCCAGATAACCGCCGCCGACCAGGGCCGCCACGCCGACCACAGCGGCGCCGCCGATCATCACGCGCTTGCGGGTGCGCCGAGCCGCTTCCTCGCGGGCGGCCGCGGCCTGCGCCTCGGCCTCGGCCTTCCTGCGGGCTTTGTCCCTGGCCCGGGCCTCGGCCACAGTGGGAGGGCGCGGCTGGGTCACGCCGGGTTCCTGGCGGCTGATGCTGCCGGGACGGGGAGCCGGGCCCGGCGACGGCTGCGGTCCCGACGGCTTCGACAGCGAAGGCCGCCCGGACTCCGGGTGGTCGGAGTGCTGCTCCGGCCCCGGGCGGCCGGGTTCCGGCTGAGCAGGCGGCTGCGACGGTTCCGGCATCCCGGACGGGCACTGCTCGGCGTCACCGCCCGCACGCCCGTCCTCGGGTCCGCCCGCAGTATTCGGAGTGTCGCTCATCTATGCTCTCCTCCCCGCCCGGTCGATCTAGCGCTCCTCGAATCCGTTCAGATCGCCGCGCGCGGGCTCCCAGTTCTCCACCACCAGGGTGACACGGCCGGGTGTTTCGCCGCCGCGAAGCAGCGCCAGCAGTCGTTCGCAGGCGGCTTTCGGACCCTCCGCGACGACGTGCACCCGCCCGTCGCGGGCATTGGTTGCGTGCCCGGTGAGGCCGAGTTCCAATGCGCGCGAACGGGTCCACCAGCGAAAGCCCACGCCCTGCACCAGGCCGTGCACCCACGCGCTGAGGCGAACCTGCGGATCGTCCGGCATCAGTCGGCGGTGTCGATATCGAACGACAGGGTGACGTTGGTGCCCGCCTTCAGGGTGCGCCCGACGGTGCACACCTTGTCGATGGCGCGCTGCACGGTGACCAGCAGCCGCTCACGAGCTTCGGGGTCGAGTTCGCTGAGGTCGAGTTCGAAGACCTCGTCGAGCTGCGGGTAGACCTCGTTCTCGCGATCGGCGGCACCCGAGACGCGGATGGTGGCGTCGTAGTTGTCGCCGAGCCGGCGCGAGAGCGGGAAGTCCGAGCTGAGCCCGGAGCAGGCGGCGAGCGCGATCTTCAGCAGCTCACCCGGGGTGAACACGCCCGGCACGTTCTCCGATCCGATCAGCACCTCGGCCCCGCGCGAGCTGCGGCCGGTGTAGCGCCGGGTGCCGGTGCGCTCGACCCACAGGGTGGTCGATCCGGGTGCGGCGTGGTTCGTGGACGCGGTGGTGCCCGCGGGTGCGGCGGTGTCGGTCACGGGTGCGGCGGTGTGTTCAGCCATGGGCACGATCCTGCCATCTCGGTTCGGGGGCGATGCACGCCTGCCAACATCGGGGCCCGCGCGCTCATTCCTGGAAGCGGTAGCCCATGCCCGCTTCGGTGAGCAGATGCTTGGGCCGCGAGGGATCGTCTTCGAGCTTGCGCCGCAGCTGAGCGAGGTAGACGCGTAGATAGTGGGTCTCGGTGGCATAGGACGGACCCCACACCTCGCGCAGCAGTTCACGCCGCCCCACCAGCTTGCCGCGATGGCGCACCAGCATCTCGAGCATGCCCCATTCGGTGGGCGTCAGATGCACGTCGGCGCCGTTCTTGGTGACCTTCTTCGCCGCGAGGTCGACGGTGAAGGAGGCGGTCACCACCACCGGATCGCCGGAGTCGCCGTCGGTGGCGCCGCGCCGCACGGCCGCGCGCAGCCGTGCCAGCAGTTCGTCCATGCCGAACGGCTTGGTGACGTAGTCGTCGGCGCCGGCGTCGAGCGCCTCGACCTTGTCGGAGGAGTCGGTGCGCGCCGACAGCACGATCACCGGCGCCGAGGTCCAGCCGCGCAGGCCGGCCAGCACATCGATGCCGTCCATATCCGGCAGCCCGAGGTCGAGGATCACCACATCCGGATGCCGGTCCGCGGCCACCCGCAGCGCGGCCGTCCCGGTGCCCGCGGTGAAGACCTCGTATCCGCGCACGGACAGGTTGATGCGCAGGGCACGCACGATCTGCGGTTCGTCGTCGACCACCAGCACCTTGGTGGCGATCGCGTCGGGCAACTTGTCGGTCATCGCGCTTCCTGGTCGAGTCGGAGGCACCGGGAGCCCCGGTGCGTGCGGACGGCGGCGGTGCTGCTCACGTCACCTCGGCGCGGTCGCTGCCCTGGGCCGGATCGTCGCCGCGCGATCGGCCCGCCGCGTCCATTGTCGCCGGGCGCGCACCGGGAGCGTCGCTGTCGCGCACCGCGTGCTGCGCCGGGGCCGCGTCCTCGCCGGCCGGCAGTTCGACGAGCATGGTCAGCCCACCACCGGGCGTCGGTTCGGCATGCACCGTGCCACCCATCGCTTCGACGAATCCACGCACCACCGACAGCCCGAGCCCGACGCCGGTGGTGTTGTCCCGGTCGCCGAGCCGCTGGAACGGTTCGAACAGCTGCTCTTCGGCGCCGGCCGGTATGCCCGGCCCGATATCGACCACGGCGATGGCGACCTTGCCGCCGTCGCGTTCGGCGGTGATCCGAATCGGCGTGTCCGGGGTGGAGTGGCGCAGTGCGTTGTCGATGAGGTTGGCCAGGACCCGTTCGAGCAGGCCGCCGTCGGCGCGCACCGACAGGGCGTCCACCTCGACCTCGACCCGGTCCATCGCCGCCCGTCGCAGCCCGCGCGCACCCATGCCGACGCCGACGAGCGCGCGATGCACCACCTCGTCCAGATACACCTGCCGCAGCTGCGGCGAGACCACCCCGACCGCCAGCCGTGAGGAATCCAGCAGGTTGCCGACCAGCGCGGTGAGCTGGTCCACCGATTCCTCCACGGTCTCCAGCAGTTCCGCGGTGTCCTCGGGCGAGAACTCGACGTCATCGGAGCGCAGGCTCGATACCGCCGCTTTCGCCCCCGCCAGCGGGGTGCGCAGGTCGTGGCTGACCGCCGACAACAGCGCTCGCCGCAGCCGGTCGGCTTCCAGCAGTGCCGCCGCCGCGCCCGCTTCCTCGGCCAGCCGCGCCTGCCGTACCAGTCCGACGGCCTGATTGGCCACCGCGGTCAGCACCGGGCGGTCCCCGGCGGCCAGTGGGTGCCCGGCCAGCAACAACCGGTGCACCGTATCGCCGGCTTCGATGGTGGTGTCGGCCTGATCCGGGTGGGCGGGTGGCTCGGCGCCTACGGCGGCCAGCACCTGCTCCCCCGCCACCAGCGCCACCGCCCGCATGCCGTAGGTCTCCCTGACCTGTTCCAGCAGCTTCGGCAGATCCGCGCCGTGCAGCACCGCACCAGCGAAGACGGTCAGCAGCTCGGCCTGCCGGGAAGCCTTGCGTGCCTGCCTGCTTCGTGCGGCCGCCCGGTCCACCAGCGCGGCCATCGCCACCGCGACGATGAGCAGTACCGCGATGGTGAAAATACTGTCGGGTTCGTTGACGGTGAGGCTGTAGCGCGGTTCAGCGAAAAACCAGTTCAGCAGCACACCCGACAGCAACGCCGACATCGCGGCGGGCAACACGCCGCCCAGCAGCGACACCAGCACCACCGCGACGAAGAACATCGCGCTGAGCCCACCCAATTCGAGCGCGCCGTCGAGGAACCAGGCACCGATCGCACACACCAGCACCGGCACGACCAGCGCTGCCAGCCAGGCCCAGACCGGGCGCCGCAGCATGGCCCTGGACCTGCGCAAGCCCCGGTTGGCTTCCTCATGGGTCACCATGTGGACGTCGATCTTGCCGGACTGCTGCACCACCGCGGAGCCGATGCCCTCGTCGAAGATGCGCGCCCAGCGGGAACGACGTGAGGTGCCGAGCACGAGCTGGGTGGCATTGACCTCGCGGGCGAATTCCAGCAGCGCCGCGGGCACGTCCTCGCCGGTCACGGTGTGCAGCGACGCGTCGAGGCTGGCCGCGAGTTCGCGCAACCTGGCCAGCCGCGCGGTCGATACCCCGGCCAGGCCGTCACCGCGCACCACATGCACCACGACCAGATCGGCGCTGGACTTGGTCGCGATCCGGCCGGCCCGCCGCACGATGGTCTCCGATTCCGGACCGCCGGTCACCGCGACCACCACCCGCTCGCGGGCCTCCCACAGTTCGGTGATCCGGTGATCGGCCCGGTATTTGGCCAGCGCGGCGTCGACCTGATCGGCCAGCCACAGCAGTGCCAGTTCCCGCAGCGCGGTGAGGTTGCCCGGCCGGAAGTAGTTGCGCAGCGCGGCGTCGACCTTCTCGGCGGCGTAGACGTTGCCGTGCGACATCCTGCGGCGCAGCGCCTCCGGGGTGATATCGACCAGTTCGACCTGTTCGGCGCCGCGCACCACCGCGTCCGGCACGGTTTCGCGCTGCTGGATGCCGGTGATCTGCTCGACGACGTCATTGAGGCTTTCCAGATGCTGCACATTGACCGTGGAGATCACGTCGATGCCGGCATCGAGCAGTTCCTCGATGTCCTGCCAGCGTTTCTCGTTCGTGCTGCCCGGTGCGTTGGTGTGGGCGAGCTCGTCGACCAGCACCACCGCGGGCGCGCGGCGCAGCACCGCAGCGACGTCGAGTTCCTGGAATGCGGTGCCACGGTATTCGATGATCTTCGGCGGAATCCGCTCGATGCCGTCCAGCAACGCGGCGGTCTTGGCGCGGCCATGGGTTTCGACGACGGCGGCCACCACATCGCGGCCGCGTTCCAGCCGCCGGTGCGCTTCGCCGAGCATGGCGTAGGTCTTGCCGACTCCCGGCGCGGCGCCCAGGTAGATCCGCAGATGCCCGCGCTTCACTCGTCCATCATCGCGCGTGGCGCCCGCGCTGCTCGGGCGGGGCGCACACGCAACACCCGCAGGTGGCGGCCTTCCTGTCGCACGCTGATCATGCGAAGGATCAGCGCACAACAGAGGAAGCCGAAAACGACCGCAACGGTCACAGCCGACACGAGGACTCCTTCCACAACCTGTGCACCGGTCGCGTGCGGGATTCCGACTGGCCGGTGTCCCACTTCTACCGCGCGTTTCGGGCGCGAGCCGCGTCTTTACGGTCTCCTTACGGCCTGGCCGTCGTCTTTGACAGCTTCCTTCCGGGTGACCGGATGAGGTGGTGTCAACAGAGCGCAAAAGCCCAGCCTATCGGCGCCAAGAAGTCGTAAGGAAAGGCCTCGAGGACCCTGCTGGGCGCTTGACTCGATCTCCGGCGCGCTTCACCAACGAAGCGCGAAGGAGGTCTGCAACTGATGTCTGTGGTGGTGTACGCCGTGCTGACGATCGCGCTCTTCGCGATTCTCGGCCTGATCCAGCGAGGGGTGGAGCGGCTGTGATCGCCAATCTCGTCGGCCTGGTGCTCGCTGTCGCGGTGGCCGGGTTCATGGTGGCCGCGCTGCTGTTCCCGGAGAGGTTCTAGTGAATACCACTACCGCGGGGATCGTGTTCGTCGTGTCCCTGATCGTCGCCCTGGCGCTGGTGCACGTGCCGCTCGGCGATTACATGTATCGCGTCTACAACGGCACCAGGCATTCGCGCTTCGAGCGCGGGGTGTATCGCCTGATCGGGGTGCAGCCGGAGGTCGAGCAGACCTGGCCGGTGTACGCGCGCAGCGTGCTCGCGTTCTCCGCGGTCGGTGTGCTGCTGCTGTTCGGATTCCAGCTGGTCCAGGGCGTGCTGCCATGGCATCTGAACGATCCGGGCACCGAGATGACCCCGGCGCTGGCCTGGAACACCGCGGTCAGCTTCGTCACCAATACCAACTGGCAGAACTACTCCGGTGAATCGACGCAGGGTCATCTGGTGCAGATGGCGGGTCTTGCGGTGCAGAACTTCGTCTCCGCGGCCGTCGGTATGGCGGTAGCGGTGGCGCTGGTGCGCGGATTCGCCCGCAGGCACACCGGTGATCTGGGCAATTTCTGGGTCGATCTGGTGCGCGGCACGCTGCGCATCCTGCTGCCGATCGCGTTCGTCTCGGCGATCGTGCTGATCGCCGGCGGCGCGATCCAGAATTTCCACGTGCACGATCAGCTCGCGCAGACGATCGCGGGCGGCGAGCAGACCATTCCCGGCGGTCCGGTGGCCGGCCAGGAGGTCATCAAGGAACTCGGCACCAACGGCGGCGGATTCTACAACGCCAATTCCTCGCATCCGTTCGAGAATCCGGCCACCTGGACCAACTGGCTGGAGATCTTCCTCATCCTGGTGATCAGCTTCTCGCTGCCGCGCACCTTCGGGCGCATGGTCGGCAGCCGCAAGCAGGGTTATGCGATCGTGGCGGTGATGGGCACGATCGCGCTCGCGAGCGTGACGCTGACCAATCTGTTCCAGCTCCAGCACCACGGCACCGTTCCGACGGCGATCGGGGCGTCGATGGAGGGTGTGGAACAGCGCTTCGGCGTAGCGAATTCGGCCACCTTCGCGGCGTCGACCACGTTGACCTCGACCGGTGCGGTGAACTCCTTCCACGATTCCTACACCAGCCTCGGCGGCCTGATGACCATGTTCAACATGCAGCTCGGCGAGGTCGCGCCGGGCGGAGTAGGCGCAGGCCTGTACGGCATGCTCATCCTTGCGGTGATCACGGTGTTCGTGGCCGGGCTGATGGTCGGGCGCACACCGGAATACCTCGGCAAGAAGATCACGCCGCGCGAAATCAAGCTGGCCGCAGCGTATTTCCTGGTGAGCCCGCTGATCGTGCTGGTGGGCACGGCGCTCGCGATGGCAATGCCGGGACAACGCGCGAGCATGCTCAACGCGGGGCCGCACGGATTCTCGGAAGTGCTCTACGCGTTCACCTCCGCCGCCAACAACAACGGCTCGGCCTTCGCCGGCCTCACCGGCAACACCGAGTGGTACAACACCGCACTCGGTCTCGCCATGCTGTTCGGTCGGTTCCTGCCGATCATTCTCGTGCTCGCGCTCGCCGGTGCACTGGCCCGCCAGGGCAGCACCCCCGCCTCGATCGGCACGCTGCCGACCCACCGTCCGCAATTCGTCGGAATGGTCGCCGGGGTGACGCTGATCCTGGTCGCGCTCACCTTCCTGCCCGCCCTCGCGCTCGGGCCGCTCGCCGAAGGAATCCACTGATGACCACCTCTGTCACCGAAACCCCCGGCCCCGCTCCGGCCCCGACCGCGAAACGCGCGGTGCCGCGCGGTGTGCTCGACCCAGGGCTGCTGCTGTCCTCGCTGCCCGAAGCACTGCGCAAACTCGATCCACGGACGCTGTGGCGCAATCCGGTCATGCTGATCGTCGAGGTGGGCGCGGTCTGGTCGACCGTGCTCGCGCTCGCGGACCCGAGTTTCTTCGGCTGGGCCATCGTGGCGTGGTTGTGGCTGACCGTGCTGTTCGCCAATCTCGCCGAAGCCGTCGCCGAAGGGCGCGGCAAGGCGCAGGCCGATACGCTGCGCAAGGCCAAAACCGATACCGTCGCCCGCCGGTTGCCGGGCTGGACGCCCGGTGCCCGGGTCACCGAGGAGCGGGTCGCCGCACCGCAGCTGCGCCGCGGCGATTACGTGGTGGTCGAGGCGGGTGAGGTGATTCCCGGCGACGGCGACGTGGTCGAAGGCATCGCCTCGGTGGACGAATCGGCCATCACCGGCGAATCCGCGCCCGTCATCCGGGAATCCGGCGGCGACCGTTCGGCGGTCACCGGCGGCACCACGGTGCTGTCGGATCGCATTGTCGTCGAGATCACCCAGGAACCGGGCGCGAGCTTCATCGACAAGATGATCGCGCTGGTCGAGGGCGCGAGCAGGCAGAAGACGCCGAACGAGATCGCGCTGAACATCCTGCTCGCCGCGTTGACGATCATCTTCGTGTTCGCGGTGGCGACCTTGCAGCCGATGGCGATCTTCGCCAAGTCGAACAATCCGGGCGTTCCCGACAGCGCGGCGCTGGACGCGCACGGGATCACCGGGATCGTGCTGGTGTCGCTGCTGGTCTGCCTGATTCCCACCACCATCGGTGCACTGCTGTCGGCCATCGGGATCGCGGGCATGGACCGGCTGGTACAGCGCAATGTGCTGGCCATGTCCGGACGCGCGGTCGAGGCGGCAGGCGATGTGAACACACTGCTGCTGGACAAGACCGGCACCATCACCCTCGGTAATCGGCAGGCCGCGGATTTCGTCGCGATGCCAGGCGTCTCCGCCGACGCGCTCGCCGATGCCGCGCAGCTGTCCAGCCTCGCCGACGAGACGCCGGAGGGCCGCTCGATCGTCGTGTTCGCCAAGCAGGCCTACGGTAAACGCGAACGCACGCCCGGTGAGCTGACCGGGGCGAGCTGGGTGGAGTTCACCGCGCAGACCCGCATGTCGGGCGTGGATCTCGCCGACGGGCGCAGCCTGCGCAAGGGTGCGGCGTCGGCGGTGACCGAATGGGTTCGGGGCCATGGTGGTTCGGTTCCCGACGAGGTCGGCGCGATCGTCGACGGTATTTCCGCCTCCGGTGGCACACCGCTGGTGGTGGGCGAGCTCGCCGGCGGCCAGGCCCGCCTGCTCGGCGTGATCCATCTCAAGGACGTGGTCAAGCACGGCATGCGGGAACGTTTCGACGAGATGCGCCGGATGGGCATCCGCACGGTGATGATCACCGGCGACAATCCGCTCACCGCCAAGGCCATCGCCGACGAGGCAGGCGTGGACGATTTCCTCGCCGAGGCCACCCCGGAGGACAAACTCGCGCTGATCAAGAAGGAGCAGGACGGCGGCAGGCTGGTGGCCATGACCGGTGACGGCACCAACGACGCCCCTGCGCTGGCCCAAGCCGATGTGGGAGTGGCGATGAACACCGGCACCTCGGCCGCCAAGGAAGCCGGCAATATGGTCGATCTGGATTCGGATCCGACCAAACTGATCGAGATCGTGGAGATCGGCAAGCAGCTGCTCATCACCCGCGGCGCGCTGACGACCTTCTCCATCTCCAACGACATCGCCAAGTACTTCGCGATCATTCCGGCGCTGTTCGTCTCCCTGTTCCCCGGCCTGGACGCGCTCAACATCATGCGGCTGGCGAGTCCGCAGTCGGCGATCCTGTCGGCGGTCATCTTCAACGCCCTGGTGATCGTCGCGTTGATTCCACTGGCGTTGCGCGGGGTGAAGTACCGGCCGAGCAATGCTTCCGCACTGTTGAGCCGCAACCTGCTGGTCTATGGCCTCGGCGGCATCATCGCGCCGTTCGCCGGCATCAAACTCATCGACCTCGTGGTCCACCTCTTCCCCGGGATGTCCTGATATGTCTGTGTTCTCGATGCGGAAAGCCACCTGGATCCGCCAGCATCTGGCCGCGGTGCGGGCGCTGCTCGTACTGACCGCCATCACCGGGATCGCCTATCCGCTCGCCGTGTTCGCGGCGGGCCAGCTGCCCGGATTGAACGGCAAGGCCGACGGTTCGCTGCTGTACGCGGACGGAAAACTGGTCGGCTCCAGCCTGATCGGCCAATCGTTCACCGACGCCGACGGCAACGCGCTGCCGCAGTACTTCCAGTCCCGCCCGTCCGCCGCGGGCGACGGCTACGACCCCATGTCCAGCTCCGCGAGCAACCTCGGCCCCGAGGACGTCGTGGACACCGCCGACCGCACCAGCCTGCTCACCACCGTGTGCGCCCGCAGCAAGGAGATCGCCGACCGTGAGGGTGTCGACGGTTCCCGCCCGTTCTGCACGAAAGACGGGGTGGGCGCGGTGCTGTCAGTGATCGGGCCGCGGGATGGCACCGGCGAGGTGAGCGCGCCGGTCCGGGTGGTCAGCGTCAACGAACTGTGCCCTGCCGAGCCGTTCGTCAGCAGTTACCTGGGTGTCCCGGTCGAATGTGCCGAACCGGGCGCCGACTACGCCATCGGCCGCATCGTCCCCATCCGCGGTGACGCACCCGATACCCCCGCCGTCCCCGCCGACGCGGTCACCGCGAGCGGCAGCGGCCTCGACCCGCACATCTCCCCCGCCTACGCCGAGATCCAGATCGCCCGGATCGCCGGCGCCAGGCATATCACCGAGGCCCAGGTACGCGCCCTGGTCGACGCCAACACCGACGGCCGAACACTCGGCTTCCTCGGCGAACCACGGGTCGACGTCGTGGAACTCAATCTCGACCTGGACCGCACCTACCCGTTCCCGAGCTGACCGGCAGACGCTCGGGGGCCGTCCACCCCCGAGCGGTTCCGCCGCCCGCCCGTCCGGGTCGTCCGGGCGGGCGGTGCTCGCTCGCCGCACTCACGAGCCGTTCAGCTCCGACCGGTCGATGACGATCTCGCCGGTTCCTCCCGGCAGGATGAACGCGATCAGCGCGGCGGCTTCATCGAGCACTGACTGCTCGGTGGCGGCGGTGAACGGATGCCACGGCACGATCCGGATCGTGGCACCGTCCAGCAGCCATCGTCCGTGCACGAAACCGTCGACCAGGTAGGCCGGGATCCCGGCGGATGCTTCCTTGGCGGTGCGGCGGCGGTCCGCTTCGGCGATCACGCGCCGCCGGTCCTTGTGTCCGAGCAGCGCGTTGTCGAACGCGGGCAGGAAGCGGACCGGGACGGGGAGGTCGCCGGCGGCAATGGGGGCATCCGGGACGTCGAAGAGCTCGCGGCCCTCCTCGTCCCGCAAGACCCGCAACCGCGGACGCAGGCGGGCGATCACCGCGGCGAGCCGGGTGGTGCCGGACCACGCCTGGATATCGGCGACCGTCGCAGGACCGAAGGCGGCAAGGTAGCGCAGCACGAGGGTGTCGAGGTCGGCCTCGGCGAGCGGTGCGCCGATCCATTCGTCGGCAAGACCGACGGTGACGTAGCGATTGCGCCAGCGGCCCCACGCCCCCGTCTCCGCGCTGTGTGCCAGCGGAACCAGCACCTCGACGGTGTCGGCGAGGCGGCGGGTGTGCCGGTCGGGGAAGTGTTCGGCGAGCAGCGTGCCGAGTTCACCGCGCGCGAGCATGCGCCCGGTGAGCAGGCGTCTGCCGTGCGCAGCCAGGGCGGTGAGGTCGATCCCTTCGATCTCGTCGCGGTAGTAGGCCGCTTTCAGCAACGACTCGACCCACGGCTGCATCGTGGGGCGCAGCCAGCGGTAGTCCTCGGCGGTGGCCAGGTGCATGGTGCGCCGGATCATGGTGGAACGCACCACTTCCTGGTCCCGCAGCAGCCCTTCGAGATCGGCGTGCCGGAATCCGTCGACCCGCGCCCACAGCCCCACATAGGGCCAGTTCGGTTCCTGCCCCTGCACCGCCACCAGATGCCGGATCACCTCGAGCGGCGCGTCGTCGACGCGTTCGGCCAGCCGCTGCCGCACCAGCAACGTCCGGTTCAACTCACGTAACGACAACTCCCGCATGATCGACGATTATGGCCGTCCCCACCGACAGGTCCGGCCATCGAACTCACGGGAACGGACGGCACATCGACGGGTAGGCCAGATCTCGGCACGGCATGTTCCCGGCGGCCCGGATCACGTCTTCCCCGCCGGCTTCGGTGAGGAACCGCAGGAAGCTCGCACCCAGCGAGCCGGGCGCGAAATCGCCGTAGCTGTAGGCGTACTCGATGCCCCAGAACGGGTACACGCGGTTGGCGGCCGCCTCCCGGGTGGCCTGCTGGCCGTTGATGGTCACCGTCGCGACCTGCGTGGATTCGGCGGCGTCGGCGTGCTCGGCGTAGCCGACGGCGCCCGGCGTCTCCGCCACCGCGGCGAGCATGTCCTTGGTGACGGCCACATCGCAGCGGCCGGGGCCGGGCTCGCGGCGAATCTCCCGGCAGGTGGCATCGCGGGCGGGCGGCTGCTCGCCGTCGAGCAGCCGGGTCTCGAAGGTTCGCCGCGTCCCCGAGCCCGGATGCCGGTTGATCAGCCGCACCGGCAGATCCGCCCCACCCAGCTCGCTCCAGTTCCGCACCCGCCCGGCATACAGATCGCGGATCTGCTCGACGGTCAGATGCCGGACCTTCGTTCCGGGGTGCACGATCACGCTGAACAGCGAGAGGGCCAGCGGCCGCTCCACCAGCTCCGGATAATCCAGCCCCATCGGGCCGTCCGCGATCGCGAGCAGCCCCGGATTGTCGTTGCCCTCCGATTCCAGCCGGTTCATGCCCGGTTCGCTGCCCTCGAAGGCGAATTCGAAGGTGGCGCCACGGCAGCTGTGTTTATAGACGTCGGCCGCCTGGCGAATCACCTGTTCGAACGCGGTCGACCCGACCACCGTCAGCTTTCCGTCGGCGCATCCGAGCGGCGCCTTCCCCCGTTCGACCGCCGCGACGATGAATTGCGCGACGATCACCACCACCAGAAACGCGATGAGCGCGATCATGAACAACGGAATGCCGGTCTGGCTGCGGGTTTCGGTGACCCGGCCGCCCTTGATCATGCCCTGCAACCGCGGCGGCGGATACTCCCCCGTGCCCGCCGACCGCTGCAGGATGGCCAGGATCTTGTAGTGATCGGCCCGGTTCAGCGGCACCCGGGGCAGGTCGATGATCCCGACATTGTCGGAGGTCTCCCGCACCGCGATACCCGAATCCGGTTCGAGCAGATCGCCGAGCGCGGGATCGCTGAGTTCGGTGACGGCCATACCGATCACCCGCCGCTGCGGGAACCGCAGGTGCAGCCCGGCGCGACCGTTGTCGGGAACGCCGTAGTCGGCACTGTCGAGCGAGGTGGCACCGCTGTTCTCGATCCGCATCAGGACCACCGACAGGTCTTTCAGATCGGGACTCGCTCCGTCGGCCTGCGGGCGCAACTGGGGCAGTACACCGGGAAACACCGATTCGATCTCACCGGTGACCGGCGTATCCATCTGCACTCGATAGCCGAGCTGTTTGCGCCCGACGAAGACGAACTCCCAGAGGAAGGCCCCGACCGGCACCGCGATACCGATGAGCGCGAGCACGATCTCTAGCGGAAAACCGCCCACTGAACTGTCCCTCCCCAACGAGAATGCGTGGCAATCATTTTCGGCCGCGCCCGGCGCAATTCACCAGCGTCGGCCGAAATGTTCGCCAACAGTTAATCAAACTCCGCGCGCGATCAGGCCCCGGTTTGCCGCGTCCAGGCCAGCAATTCGTCCACCGGCCGGGTATTGATGACGCGTTCGGGTGGCACCTCGTTGGCGACGGCACGGGCACAACCGTAGCCTTGCCAATCCAATTGGCCGGGCGCGTGCGCATCGGTGTCGATGGCGAATTCACAACCGATCTCGACCGCGAGCCGCATCAACCGGCTCGGCGGATCCTGCCGTTCCGGCCTGCTGTTGATCTCGACCGCGGTGCCGAAGCGCCGGCACGCCTCGAAGACCAGTTCGGCGTCGAAATCCGATTCCGGCCGGGTGCCGCGCCCGCCGAGCACCAGCCGGCCGGTGCAGTGGCCGAGCACATCGACCAGTGGATTGGCGACGGCGTAGACCATGCGTTTGGTCATGGTCTCGCGGTCGTCGCGCAGCCGCGAATGCACGCTGGCCACAACGATATCCAGCTCATCGAGCAGGGCGGGGTCCTGATCGAGGCTGCCGTCGTCGAGGATGTCGACCTCGATGCCGGTGAGGATGCGAAACGGCGCGAGTTCGGCATTGAGTTCGGCGATCACGTCGAGCTGACGCCGCAGTCGTTGCGCCGAGAGTCCGTTGGCCACGGTCAGTCGCGGCGAATGATCGGTCAGCGCACAGTATTCGTGGCCGAGCGCGGCGGCGGTGCGCATCATCTCCGCGATCGGGCTGCCGCCGTCGGACCAGTCGGAGTGGGTGTGCAGGTCACCGCGCAGCAGCCGGCGCAGCGGCCTGCCCTCGATGCCGATCGGCTCGGCGGCGGCCCGCAGCTCGGTCAGGTACCGCGGCACCACACCGGAGTACGCCTGCTCGATGACGGCCGCCGTCTTCGGTCCGATGCCCGCCAGCTCCTGCCAGCTGCCCGCGGCCTGCCTGGCGGCACGTTCGTCCTCGCTGAGCCCGGCGACGATATCGGCGGCCCGCCGATAGGCCTGCACCCGATGCGTTTTCGCGCGCTCGCGCTCGAGCCAGAAGCCGATCTCGCGCAACGCGGCCACCGGCCCCGGCACCTCGGCCGGGTCCGGTGTTCCGGTCGGATCGCCGCCCACCTCGGCCTATCGGATCCTGGCGTATTTCACGAAGGCCACGCCGTCCTCGAAGACCTGGCTGGTGATGACCCGGAACCGGGTCGGCTCGGGCAGCTTGGGTCCGTCGCCGAACAGCGAACGGCCCCGGCCGAGCACGATCGGATACAGCTTGAGGAAGATCTGGTCGATCTCCGGCAGCAGCACCTGGGCCAGTTCGCCGCCGCCGCACAGCCAGATGCCGAGCCCCTTGTCGCGTTTGAGCTCGCGCACCGTGGCCAGCGGGTCGGCGGAGATCAGCTCGACCGCCGGGTCAGGGCTTTCGGTCATGGTCGTGGAGACCACGAACTGACGCAGATGCGCGTACGGGCTGGAAGTACCGGTACGGACCCCGAAATCGTGGGTCTTACGGCCCATCAGCACCGTATCGAAGTTGGCGTTGCGCTTATCGATCCCGAGCGCCTCGCGCACTTTGGTCGGCAGCGTTTCCGGGTACTGCGCCGTGATCGCCGGGCCGTGGTCGCCGCCCACCGGGAAGAAGTCGACCGACCCTTCCTCGGTGGCGATGAACCCGTCGATGGTGGATGCGACGTAGTAGGTGAGCTTGCGCATGTGTCCTTCCTGCACGGCCGGTGTCACAGTAGAGCCGTATGCAGAAACGGTAGCTCGCTAACGGGTGCCGGGGCGAGGCTTCCGCTGGCATCGCGGACACGAATACGAGGAGCGGTTCATGAACTTCTCCCGCACGATCGGCGCCCCGCAGCGCGGGCACGGCAGGTCGGCGCGGCCGTAGACGGCCAGGGAGCGCTCGAAATAGCCGGAATCGCCGTTGACGTCGACATACAGCGCGTCGAACGAGGTACCGCCGGCCGCGAGAGCATCCCGCATGACGGCCGCGGCCTCGGTGAGCAGGGTGCGCAGCACCGGTCTGGTGAGCCCGGAGGCAAGGCGGCAACCGTGGATTTTCGCTCGCCACAGCGCCTCGTCGGCGTAGATGTTGCCGACGCCGGAGATCACTGTCTGGTCGAGCAGGACCCGCTTGATCTCGGTGCGCTTGGTCCGGATCGCGGACACCACCGCCTCGGCGTCGAATCGCGGGTCCAGCGGGTCACGGGCGATATGGGCGACTGGTTCGGGGACGCGGGTGCCGTCCACCTCGACCAGATCGGCCAAGGCCCAGCCGCCGAAGGTGCGCTGGTCGACGAAGCGCAGTTCGGAGCCGTTGTCGAGGGTGGCGCGAATATGGGCGTGCTTTTCCACTGGCGCGTCGGCCGGGCGGATGAGCATCTGACCACTCATCCCCAGATGCACCACCAGGGCGAGATCGGGGTCGTCGAAGATGAGCCACAGGTACTTGCCGCGGCGTTCGGCGGCGGTGACGCGCAGCCCGGACAGCCGGGCGGCGAGATCGGCGGCGCCTTCGAGGTGACGACGGACCGAGCGCGGATGGCTGACGGCCACCGCGTCGATGACGTGGCCGACCACATGACCGGCCAGCCCACGCCGCACGACCTCGACTTCGGGAAGTTCGGGCACGTCAGGATTCCGCGGTGAGCGCCTGGTAGGCGGCCCCCGCGGCCTTCTGCTCGGCTTCCTTCTTGGATCGGCCGACGCCCTGACCGTAGGCCTGGCCGCCGATCACCGTGGTCGCGGTGAATTCCTTGTCGTGGTCGGGCCCGGTCGAGGTGATCTCGTAGCTGGGCACGCCGAGTCCGCGTTCGGCGGTGAGCTCCTGCAGGCTGGTCTTCCAGTCGAGTCCGGCACCCATGCGGGGGCCACGCTCGAGCAGATCGGCGAACAGCCGCAGCACCACACCGCGGGCGACCTCGATGCCGTGCTCGAGATGCACGGCACCCAGCAGCGACTCCATGCCGTCGGCGAGGATGCTCGGCTTGTCCCGGCCACCGGTGAGTTCCTCACCCTTGCCGAGCAGCAGGTGCGCGCCGAGCCCGCCCTCGCCGAGACCGCGGGCGACCTCGGCAAGCGCGTGCATATTCACCACGCTGGCGCGCAGCTTGGCGAGCTCGCCCTCGGATTTGTCCGGGTGCTCGTGGTAGAGCCGTTCGGTGATGCTCAGCCCGAGCACCGAGTCACCCAGGAATTCCAGGCGCTCGTTGGTCGGGAGTCCACCGTTCTCGTACGCGTACGAGCGGTGGGTGAGCGCGAGCGTCAGCAGCTCCGGCCGTATCTCGACACCGAGTGCGGCGAGCAGGCTCGCGTGGTCACCGGAGGGGCCGAGTTCGTCCTTACCGGCGGTCACGGCTGATCTGGTGCTCAGACCGCAGAGGTGACCTGGCGGCCCTTGTAGGTGCCGCAGGACGGGCAGGCGATGTGCGGCAGGGTCTTCTCACCGCAGGCCCGGTTCGGGCAGGTGACGAGGGTGGGCGCGACAGCCTTCCACTGGCTGCGCCGCGACCTGGTGTTGGAACGGGACATCCGGCGCTTGGGAACGGCCACGACTACTTCTCCTCTGTCTGTGTCTCTGCCCGGTCGGCAGTGTTTGCCTGTTCGGCGGAACGGTCTGGGGTGGCGGCACCCTCATCGGGGCTGCCGGTGCTGGGTGAATCGGCGGCGAACTTCGCCAGCCCGGCCCAGCGAGGGTCAAGTATCTCATGCCCATGATCAGAACCCGCAATCGCCATCCGCACGCCGCATTCCGGGCACAGTCCGGCGCAGTCGGGCGTGCACAACGGTTGCAGCGGAAGCTCGACGCCCAGGGCGTCGACGATGACGGGTTCGAGGTCGATGAGATCGTCGGCCATCCGGTACACCTCGTCCTCTGAGGTGGTCTGCTCGGTGGCGCTGTCGGGATAGGCGAACAGCTCGGTCAGCGACAGCTCGATCTCGTCGTCGAACGATTCGAGGCACCGCGAGCATTCGCCGGTGAGCGGCGCCGACACCGTGCCCGTGATCAGCACACCCTCGGAGACCGACTGCAAACGCAGGTCGAGCTCCACGTCGCTGCCGGCGGGGACGGCGATCAGGTCGAGTCCGAGGCGATCGGTGGTGGTGACCGTGCGATGCAGCTCACGCATCGACCCGGCGCCCCGGCCGAGGTTGCGGACGTCCAGCACGAAACCCACGTCGGGCACCGGGTGCGAACCGGTACGCGAACGCGAGGCGGAACCGGAACCGGCGGGCATCACGAACTCACCTTCATCATCACGGGGGAATGGGCAACCACTCCACAATACGCGACAGCGCGCGCCGAACCCAAGTCGAGCCGGTCGGCCGGGCCCGCGCCCCGATCGACGGTTTCCGCCCCTAGCGGCGGTAGTCGGAGGCGTAGTCGGGCATGCCCATCCCGGTACGCAGCTGCTGACGGCCGCGGCCCACGATGCGCAGCGTGCCGTTGAGCGTCTCCTCGAATTCGGCGAGCTTGGAGTCGACGTAGTGATCGCACTCCTCGCGCATCCGGTCCGAATCGGCCTGCGCGGCGTCGATGAGCCGCGCCGATTCCGCGTGCGCGGCCCGCACCACCTCGGTCTGCGCGACCAGCCGGTCCCGCTCGGCCTGACCGTCGGCGACCGAGCGCTCGTAGGCGGCCTTGCCCGCCTCGATCATCCGCTCGGACTCCGCGCGCGCCCGTCCGGTGAGGGCCTCGTATTCGGCATTGCCGTCGGCGACCACGCGAGCGGCCTCGGCTTCGGCGGTGTCCACCAGATGGTCGGCGTGCGCGGTGGCCTCGGCGACCATGCGGTCGGCGTGCGCCTTGGCGTCGGCGAGGATGCGGTCGGCCTCGGCTCGGGCGTTCTCGATGGTTTCGGCGGCCTGTTCGTTGGCGCCGGTCACCGCCGTTTCGGCGGCGTTGCGGGCATCGGTGACGATCTTGTCGCGATGGTCGAGGACGTCCTGGGCGTCGTCGAGCTCGCCCGGCAGGGCGTCTCTGACGTCGTCGAGCAGCTCAAGCACATCACCGCGCGGCACGATGCAATTGCGCGTCGGAGGGATCCCGCGCGCCTCTTCGACGATGGCGACCAACTCGTCGAGTGCTTCGAATACGCGATACATGCTCACTTACCCCGCTCTCCGGATCGACGGCGAACTTCCGTCGCCGCCCAGTGTGCCCTTCGCCACGGCCTGTGCCGAGTCCCTTTCCGGTGTGTCGTGCCAGTGTCTCGCAGACCACAGAAATCAAGTGGAGTAAGTGCCTCCGCTTCGTGCTAAATTCGTTCGGAAGCCACAAGATCTTCATAAGCGGACCACAGGCACACCCTGCGACCGTGCAGTGAAGCAGGCCGACGAGCAGGACACCTCGACATCGACGTTGACAGGTTTCGTTTGTTCAGTACACACTGAACACACCACACACGAAGCCTGGCGTTCACGCCGACGGGAAGGAATGCGAAGACCCTCGCAGTTGTCTTACCTGTTGGCTCACGTTCGATCGGAATGACCATGACCGTCCTGGAACTACCGCGACCGGCACTGCCCACCGCGCGCGTTCTCACGCCGCTGGCCGGGCCGTACCCGGATATGCGGGAAGCGTCGAGCCGGCGGCTTGCTCGCGTGCTCGGGTATCTGCGCGGCGATCGGGCATTCCCTCAGCTGATCCGGTTCGCCCTGGTGGGCGGCTGTAGCAATATCGCCTACGTGCTGCTGTTCTTCGGCATGCTCGGCATCGGGCCGCTGGTGGCCAATGTGGTCGGTTCCGTCGTCAGTACGATCATCGCCAACGAACTGCATCGCCAGCTCACCTTCCACGCCGCCGGTCGTGTCGGCTGGTTCACCGCCCAGTGGGAAGGCGGCGGGCTCGCGCTGGCCGGCCTCGGCATCTCCACCGCGGGTCTGGCCGCACTCGATTTCTGGGCGCCCGGCCTCGACAGCACCTTCCAGGCCGCCGCCGTCCTCGGCATCACCGCCGCCGTCGGCGGGTTGCGTTTCCTGGCGCTGCGCGGATTGGTCTTCTGAGTTCACCTGCCAGACGACGTCGCCCCGGCCCACCGAGGTGGTGTCCGGGGCGACGTCGTGAGTACGGTCAGTTCGCGCGCTCGGCGATTCGATCCAGCAGCCGCTTGTGCACCGCGGGCGGCAGCATGTCGCTGACGTCGCCGCCGTAGGTCGCCACTTCCTTGACCAGCGAGCTGGACAGGTAGCTGAGCGCCGGGTTGGTGGCGATGAAGAAGGTGTCGACACCGGACAGCTTCTTGTTCATCTGCGCCATCTGCAGTTCGTAGCCGAAGTCGCCGGCGTCGCGCAGCCCCTTGACGATCGCGGTGATGCCCTGTTCGCGGGCGAAATCCACCAGCAGACCGGCCCAGGATTCCACCCGCACGTTGGGCAGATGCGCGGTCGCCTCCCGCAGCATGTCGATGCGCTCGTCGACGCTGAACATGCCCTTCTTGTTCTTGTTGATCATCACGGTGACGACGACCTCGTCGAACTGGGCCGCCACCCGATTGAACACGTCGATATGTCCATTGGTCACCGGGTCGAACGAGCCCGGGCACAGCGCTCCTGCCATGAGTCAGACGCTAGCAGGCCGCGGGCCGGGTTCGGCGGGGGCGCCATCGAACTCGGCGAGCTCGATCCTGGTCTCGCCGTAGCGGCGCGGCTTCCGCGCCGAATATCCGGCGGGCCAGTCGATCTCGGGTGAACGGCTGGACCGTTCGACCACCACCAGCGCATCGGGTGCGAGCCAGCCGTTGCCGGCGAGCGCGGTGAGATCGGCGACCACGGTGGCGGTGTCGAGATCGTAGGGCGGATCGGAGAACACCAGGTCGAACTCGACCGGCGCCGGCTGCGCCAGCACGCTCGCCACGGACCCGACACGCAGCTCGGCGCCGGGCAGTCCGAGATCGGCGATATTGCCGCGCACCACAGCGGCGGCCTTGCGATCGGATTCGATCAGCATCGCCCGCGCCGCGCCGCGCGAGAGCGCTTCCAGCCCGAGCGCACCGGACCCGGCGTACAGGTCCAGCACCCGGGCACCCTCCAGATCCAGCCGGGCATCGATCGCGCTGAACAACGCCTCGCGCACCCGATCCGAGGTGGGCCGGGTGCCCGCGGGCGGGACGCGCAGACGGCGCCCGCCCGCGGTCCCGGCGACGATGCGGGTCATTCGGATTCGCGCACGGCCAGCTCGACCAGCAGGTCACCACCCTCGACCTGCTGCACCTTGCCGATGGCGACGCGGCCGACCAGGCCCGCGCGCGGCGCGGTGATGGCGGCTTCCATCTTCATGGCTTCGATGGTGCCGATGGTGTCGCCGGCCGCCACCGTGTCGCCCTCGGAGACGGCGAGGGTCACCACACCGGCGAACGGTGCGGCGATGTGGCCCGCGTTGTTCTTGTCGGCCTTCTCCGCGGCCGGGATCTCGCTGGCCACCGAGCGGTCGCGCACCGACACCGGCCGCAGCTGGCCGTTGAGGATGCACATCACCGTGCGCATGCCGCGTTCGTCGGGCTCGGAGATCGCCTCCAGGCCGATGAGCAGGGTGACGCCCTTCTCCAGCTGCACGCGGTGTTCTTCGCCGCGCCGCAGGCCGTAGAAGAACTGGTTGGCGGACAGGCCGGTGGTGTCGCCGTATTTGTCGCGGTGGGCGAGGAATTCAGCGGTGGGCCCTGGGAACAGCAGCCGGTTGAGCGTGGCGCGCCGCTGCTCGGAGGTGCCCGCCAGCCCGGCCTCGTCCTCGGGGGTGAGCGGTGTTTCCGGCTTGGCGGTGCCGCGCCCGGCCAGCGCCTTGGTGCGGAACGGTTCGGGCCAGCCACCGGCGGGCGTGCCGAGCTCGCCGCGCAGGAACCCGATCACCGAATCCGGGATGTCGTAGCGGCCGGGGTCGGCGGCGAAGTCCTCGATATCGACGCCGGTACCGACCAGCGCCAGCGCCAGATCACCGACGACCTTCGACGACGGCGTCACCTTCACCAGCCGGCCGAGCAGCCGGTCGGCGGCAGCGTATTTCGCCTCGACCTCTTCGAAACGATCACCGAGGCCGAGCGCGATCGCCTGCTGACGCAGATTCGACAGCTGGCCACCCGGGATCTCGTGGGTGTAGACGCGGCCGGTCGGCGCGGGCAGACCGGATTCGAACGGCGCGTACACCTTGCGCAGCGCCTCCCAGTACGGCTCCAGATCACAGACGTTCTGCAGGCTCAGGCCGGTGTCGTGCGGGCTGTTGGCCGCCGCCGCCACGATCGCGGACAGCGCGGGCTGGCTGGTGGTGCCCGCCATCGCGGCACTGGCGCCGTCGACGGCGTCGGCGCCGGCCTGCCAGGCCGCCAGATAGGTGGCCAGCTGACCGCCGGGAGTGTCGTGGGTGTGCACGTGCACCGGCAGATCGAAATTGCTGCGCAGCGCCGAGACCAGGGTCGCGGCCGCGGGGGCGCGCAGCAGGCCTGCCATGTCCTTGATCGCGAGGACGTGGGCGCCCGCGTCGACGATCTGTTCGGCCAGCTTGAGGTAGTAGTCGAGGGTGTAGATGTTCTCGTCCGGGTTGGACAGATCGCCGGTGTAGCTCATCGCGACTTCGGCGATCGCCGTACCGGTTTCGCGCACCGCGTCGATGGCCGGACGCATCTGGTCGACGTTGTTCAGGGCGTCGAAGATGCGGAAGATATCGATACCGGTGGCGGTCGCCTCGGAGACGAAGGCCCTGGTCACCTTCTCCGGGTACGGCGTGTAGCCGACGGTGTTGCGGCCGCGCAGCAGCATCTGCAAGCAGATGTTGGGAATCGCCTCGCGCAGGGCGGCCAGTCGCTCCCACGGGTCCTCGTAGAGAAACCGCAGCGCGACGTCGTAGGTGGCGCCGCCCCAGGCTTCGATGGACAGCAGCTCCGGGGTCAGCCGGGCGACGTGGCCGGCGACCGCGAGCAGTCCACCGGTGCGTACCCGGGTGGCGAGCAGGGACTGGTGCGCATCGCGGAAGGTGGTGTCGGTGACCGCGACCGCGTCCTGTTCGCGCAGTGCCCGCGCGAAACCTTCGGGGCCCAGCGTCAGCAGTCGTTGGCGCGAGCCGTCCGGCGGCGGCACCGACAGGTCGATGGCGGGCAGCTTGTCGTGCGGGTACACCGCGGTCGGGCGTTCACCGTGCGGCTTGTTGACGGTGACGTCGGCCAGGTATTCGAGGATCTTGGTGCCGCGGTCGGCGGACCGGCGCAGGTCGAGCAGCTGCGGCCGTTCGTCGATGAACGACGTGGTGACCTTGCCCGCCCGGAAATCCGGGTCGTCGAGCACGGCCAGCAGGAACGGAATGTTGGTGGTGACGCCGCGGATGCGGAACTCGGCCAGCGCACGCCGGGACCGCGCGACCGCGGTGGAGAAATCGCGGCCCCGACAGGTCAGCTTGACCAGCATGGAGTCGAAGTAGGCGCCGATCTCGGCGCCGAGGTTGGCGCCGCCGTCCAGCCGGATGCCCGCGCCGCCCGGGGTGCGGTAGGCGGTGATGCGGCCGGTGTCGGGGCGGAAGCCGTTGGCCGGATCCTCGGTGGTGATCCGGCACTGCATGGCCGCGCCGCGAATGGCGACGGTGTCCTGGTTCAGACCCAGATCGGCGAGCGATTCACCGGCGGCGATGCGCAGCTGCGACTGCACCAGATCCACATCGGTGATCTCCTCGGTCACCGTGTGCTCGACCTGGATGCGCGGGTTCATCTCGATGAAGACGTGGTTGCCACGCTCGTCGAGCAGGAACTCCACGGTGCCCGCGCAGCTGTAGCCGATCTCGCGGGCGAAGGCCACCGCATCGGCGCAGATGCGTTCGCGCAGTTCGGGATCGAGGTTCGGCGCGGGGGCGAGCTCGATCACCTTCTGGTGCCTCCGCTGTACCGAACAGTCGCGTTCGAACAGGTGCATGACATTGCCCTGCGTGTCGGCCAGGATCTGCACCTCGATATGGCGCGGATTCACCACCGCCTGTTCGAGGAAGACGGTCGGGTCACCGAAGGCCGATTCGGCTTCGCGGGAGGCGGCTTCGATGGATTCGCGCAATTGCGCGGGCGCGGCGACCCGGCGCATACCGCGACCACCACCACCGGCGACGGCCTTGACGAAGATCGGGAATTCCATCGATTCCGCCGCGGCGAGCAGCTCTTCGACATTTGCCGACGGTTCGCTCGATTTCAGTACCGGAAGCCCGGCCGCCTTGGCCGCGGCGATCGCGCGCGCTTTGTTACCGGCGAGCTCGAGCACCTCGCTGGAGGGGCCGATGAAGGTGATGCCCTCCCGCGCGCAGGCGGCCGCGAGGTCGGGGTTCTCGGACAGGAAGCCGTACCCGGGGTAGATGGCGTCGGCCCCGGCTGTCTTGGCCGCCTCGATGATGGCGTCGATGGACAGGTATGCCCGGACCGGGTGGCCTTCCTCGCCGATCTGATAGGCCTCGTCCGCCTTCAGGCGGTGCACCGAGTTGCGGTCCTCATGCGGGAAGACGGCCACGGTCCCGATGCCGAGTTCATAGGCCGCACGGAAGGCGCGGATGGCGATTTCGCCGCGGTTGGCAACCAAGACTTTCGAGAACATTGACCTAAGGTACCCGCCCTCGCACCGTGGGCCGACAGGGAAGTCCCCTTCGCAGCAATCTTCACAACCGGTCCTTGCATGGTTGCGAAGTTGCGTTCACCCGGCCGTCATATCTCACCGCACCGCCCGGCGGAACGTGCGATGAACGCCGGGTCATAGCTACTGGTGAGTTACCTACTGGCCGGTCACCACCAGTGCAGAGTGCGGTACCGCAGGCCACCACGCAGCTGGCCCACCCCGACGCCGATCAGCAGACCACGCTCTTCGCCGGTCAGCCCACGCGAGAACGCGAGCCGGAGCAGGCGGATCAGCACCTCCGGCAGATGGATCTCCGGCAGGCCGTTACCGGGGAATTCGGCATTCAGCCGGGCCAGGCCGATACCGCGCGCACGTCCCTGGCGATAGCCCGGCCGGAACCCACGGCGGTAGCGATAGGCGACCAAGGCCTGGGGCAGGAACCCGGTACGGAAACCTTCCCGGTGCGCATGCCAGCCGAAGGCGAGATCCTCGTTGGCCGCATAGGTGACGTCGATCCCGCCGAGTTTGCGATACACGTTCGCTCGGCACGCCATCGCGCAGCCGACGATCACCGGCGCGAACACTCCGGGCGGCTGGAATCGATCCGGTTCGGGCACCTCGGCGATGCCCCGCCGGTTGTCGGCATTGAGCGAGCGGCCTTCGACCGCACAGCTGATCAGGTCGTAGCCTTCGTCGAGGAACGCGAGCATGCGACGCATCCAGTCCGGATGCACGCGGTCGTCGTGATCGCAGAACAGCAGCACGTCACCGGTGGCGTGCTCGGCGCCGACATTGCGGGCGTACGCCGCGCCGGCCCTCTCCGATGCGGCCACCCAGCGCAGGTGCAGCCGTTCCCGCAGCGGGTGCCCGGCCAGATGAGCTTCGAGGCCGGGTGCGCTGCGATTGTCCGCGACGACGACCTCGAACTCGCCGGCGTAGTCCTGTTCGGCGAGTGCCGTGAGCTGCTCGTCGAGATGCCCGCGATCGGTATCGCCGGCGATGTGCGCGGGAATGACGACCGAGGTCATCGGTGGTTTCGGTGCCTGCACGGCTCCTCCTCCTCGCCGTTGTGAAAGACAGGTGTTTAGGTTAAGTCAGGGATGGGCGGCTCACCACCGGAGCGCTGCCCCGACTATCGTGGGCACCGCAGCTGGTTCGCCGGCCGGACGACAAGGAGCCCCGAACGTCCGCCCCGGCGTCGAAGCCCGCCCCTGGCGGGTGAGAGGGAACCCGGTGGAAATCCGGGACTGTCCCGCAGCGGTGAGTGGGAACGACCGCCGTCATCAGCACTGGGCACACCGCCTGGGAAGCGACGGCCAGTAGGTCGGCCGAATCGGCCGGTGCCCGCGAGTCCGAAGACCTGCCCGTTGTGCCGGATACGCCGTATCCGGCGGCCATCGCCTCGTGGACCGGGCGCTCGCCACCTGTGTTGCCAATACCCGACCCGTCTGCCGGGTCGTCCGGGGCTCATCGGTGCCGTGCGTACCCGAATCGGCGATCGCCCGCCGCAACTCAGCACTGGAGAAACACCGTGACTGTTCTTACGCACAACCCGTTCACCGCAACGGTTCTCGGGCTTCCCCGGGTGGGGCCACGCCGGGAACTCAAGCGCGCCACCGAGTCCTATTGGGCCGGGCGCATCGACGCTGCTCGACTGCACGAGGTGGCTCGCGAGCTGCGTCGTGCCCAGTACACCGAATTACTCGATGCCGGAATGGATTCGATCCCGGTCGGCACCTTCTCCTATTACGACCAGATGCTCGACACCGCCGTGCTGCTCGGCGCGCTACCGCCGCGCGTGGCCGGTATCGAGGCCCCGCTGGACCGCTATTTCGCTGCCGCGCGCGGTACCGACGCCGTCGAACCACTGGAGATGACGAAGTGGTTCGACACGAACTATCACTACCTGGTTCCGGAGCTCGGACCGCAGACCACGTTCACCCTGCATCCGGAGACCGTGCTCGACCAGCTGGGCGAGGCGATCGAGCTCGGCGTGCCCGCGCGGCCGGTCATCATCGGGCCGGTCACCTTCCTGAAGCTGGCCAAGACGGCCGGGGCGGCCGCGCTGGAGCGCATCGACGAGCTGGTGCCGCTGTATCGCGAACTGCTGAGCCTGCTGGCCGGGGCGGGCGCGCACTGGGTGCAGATCGATGAACCGGTGCTGGTCACCGATCTGACCGAGGACGAGCTGGCCGTGGTTCGGCGGGTCTACACCGAGCTCACCGCGTCCGGTGATCGCCCGGCGGTGCTGGTGGCCGCCTACTTCGGCACCCCGGGCCCCGCGCTCGCGGCACTGGCGGGCACCGACGTCGAAGGCCTCGCGGTCGATCTGGTCTCCGGCACCGAAGTGGGCGAGGTGGCGGCGGTGCCCGCACTGGCGAACAAGCTGCTGGTGGCCGGTGTGGTCGACGGACGCAATGTGTGGCGCACCGACCTCGATGCCGCACTGAGCACCCTCGGCACACTGCTCGGCTGCGCGAAGTCGGTGGCGGTATCGACCTCGTGCTCGCTGCTGCATGTGCCGTACTCGCTGGCGGTCGAGACCGGGCTCGACGACGCGTTGCGTTCGTGGCTGGCCTTCGGTGCGGAAAAGGTCGGCGAGGTGCGGGTGCTGGCCACCGGCCTGAGCGCGGGCACCGCGACGATCGCCGATGAATTGTCCGCTGCGCGTGCGGCTTCGGCGAGCCGTGCGGCCGATCCACGGATCAGCAACGGCCAGGTGCGGGCCAGGCTGGCGGCCCTCGGTCCCGACGCGGTGCGGCGGGCGCCGGCCGAACAGCGCAGGCAGCTGCAACGCGAACGGCTCGAGCTGCCGCTGCTGCCCACCACCACCATCGGCTCGTATCCGCAGACTTCGGCGATTCGGTCGGCCCGCGCCGCGGTGCGTTCGGGCGAGATCGACCGCGCCGCCTACGAGCAGCGGATGCGCGACGAGATCGCCGACGTCATCGCCCTGCAGGAGAAGCTGGAGCTCGATGTGCTGGTGCACGGCGAGCCGGAACGCAATGACATGGTGCAGTATTTCGCCGAGCAGCTCGACGGATTCGCGGCGACAGAGCTGGGTTGGGTGCAGTCCTACGGCACCCGCTGCGTCCGGCCGCCGATCCTGTTCGGTGATGTGGTGCGTCCCGCGCCGATGACGGTCGATTGGATCACCTTCGCGCAATCGCTGACCGAGAAGCCGGTCAAGGGCATGCTGACCGGGCCGGTGACCATCTTGGCCTGGTCGTTCGTCCGTGATGATCAGCCGCTGGCGGATTCGGCCAGGCAGGTCGCGTTGGCCATCCGGGACGAGACCGTGGATCTGCAACACGCCGGCATCCGGATCATTCAGGTGGACGAGCCGGCGCTGCGGGAGTTGCTGCCGCTGCGGGCCGCCGAACAGCCTGCCTATCTGGACTGGTCGGTGCGGGCGTTCCGGTTGGCGACTTCCGGCGTCGCCGACTCCACGCAGATCCACACGCATCTGTGCTATTCGGAATTCGGCGAGGTGATCGATGCGATCGCGGGTCTGGACGCCGACGTGACGTCCATCGAGGCGGCGCGTTCACGCATGGAGGTGCTCGACGATCTGAATGCCGCCGGTTTCGATCTCGGCGTGGGCCCCGGCGTCTACGACATCCACTCCCCGCGCGTACCCAGTGTCGAGGAGATCACCGCGTCGCTGCGAGCCGCGCTGAAAGCCGTGCCCGCCGAACGCCTCTGGGTCAATCCCGACTGCGGCCTGAAAACCCGCGGCACCGCCGAGGTCGAGGCGTCGCTGCGCAATATGGTCGCCGCCGCCCGCGCCGTGCGCTGATCCGCCGGACCGGGTGAACGAGCTGGGCCACGCCCCGAAAGGCGTGGCCCAGCCTCACATCGGCCACCTGCTGCCGCACGCCCTTCAGCCCTCCGTCTCCCCCGCAGCCCCCGTTTCCTTACGCCGAGCACGCTTGATCACACATCCCTGACACCGACGCCCGACCCGCAACACCGGTCGGTCCCGAGCATCCGGCGCCACCACCCCACGCCACAGCGCCCTGCACCCCTGATTCCGCTCCATGTGCCTGCCCCTCCTCACCCGTCGATTCGATCGTTTCGCCAGGTTGGACGGACCGGATGGGGATTCGGTTCCCGTCGGCGTCAACAATTTTCGACGCACCGTACGACACGCCGAAATCGTGGCGTCGACGGCAGAACTCGGCCCACGTCGAGGTCGGTCGCAACGCGCGAAAACCGCGAACAGCTCCGATGAGCTGTTCGCGGTTCGCCGGCGGCAGCGCGTCTCAGGCGACGACCAGTTCCCGCTGTTCGACGCCGACGTACGCCGACAGCGGGCGGATCAAGGCGTTCGACTGGGTCTGTTCGATGATGTGGGCGGTCCAGCCGGTGATGCGGCTCATGACGAAGATGGGAGTGAACATCTCGATGTCGAAGCCCATCAGGTAATAGGCGGGGCCTGCGGGGAAATCGAGGTTGGGTTCGATGCCAGTGGCCTCGGCCATGGTGTGTTCCAATGCGGAGTACATGCGCACCCACTTCTGGCCGCCGGTCACTTCGGTGACGTCGTCGAGGGCCGCTTTCATGGTGGGGACGCGGGAATCGCCGTTCTTGTAGACACGGTGGCCGAAGCCCATCACCTTCTCTTTGTTCGCCAGTTTGGTGCGCAACCAGTGCGCGGCGCGTTCGGGTTCACCGATGGCGAGCATGTCGCGCATGACGGCTTCATTGGCGCCGCCGTGCAGCGGGCCTTTCAGGGCGCCGATCGCGGCGGTCACCGCGCTGTAGATATCGGAGCGGGTGGAGGTCACCACACGCGCGGCGAAGGTGGAGGCGTTGAATCCGTGCTCGGCGTAGAGGATCAGCGAGGTTTCGAAGGCTTGCACGATCCGCCGATCGGGCACCTTCCCGAAGCACATGTTCAGGAAGTTCTCCGCGAATCCCAGATGTGACTGCGGCGCAATCGGTTCCAGGCCGCGCCTGCGGCGCATATCGGCGGCGATGACGGTTGGCAGCACTGCCATCAGCCGCAGTGCCTTCCCCAGTTGCGCCTTGTCGCCTGGCGTTCCGGACAGATCTTCGGCCGGGTCCTCTGACCCGAGATAGCTGACGACGGTGCGCACCACATCCATCGGGTGGCAGCTGTCGGGCATCTTCTGCACCAGCGACAGAATCGACCGGTCGGCGTGCCGCTGCGCCCGTTCACGCTGGCACAACAGTTCCAGCTGCCCGGCATTCGGCAGCTCGCCGTACCACAGCAGATACGCGACCTCTTCGAAGCAACAGTGCCGCGCCAGATCCTGCACGGCATACCCGCGGTAGGTCAGCGAATTCGTTTCGGGCACCACCTTCGAAATACTGGTGGTATCCACCACCACGCCGGCGAGGCCCTTCTTGATCTCGGTCATATCGATCACTCACTCACGGTGAAATTGAAGATTCCGGAATCGAAGTCGTTGTAGCGCTGGTACTCCAGCCGTTCGTAGAGCCGCGACCGGTGCTGCATGGCGTCCAACAGCCCGGCTTGCGTTCCGGTGGAAGCGATCTCACGCAGCCCGTGTTCGACGGCGAACATGGCCAGCCGCAGCGTGGTCACCGGATAGATCACGGCGTCGAAGCCGATCGCCTCGAGCGTGCCCGCCGAGATCAACTCGGTTTTACCGAACTCGGTCATATTGGCCAGCAGCGGCACATCCACCGCCGCACGGAACTTCGCGAACTCGCTCTCGTCGGCCAGCGCCTCGGTGAAAATCAGGTCCGCGCCCGCGTCGGCGTATGCCTTGGCCCGGTCGATGGCCGCGTCGAGCCCCTCGATCGCCCTGGCGTCGGTGCGAGCGCAGATGACGAAGTTCGGGTCCCGCCGGGCCGTGACCGCGGCCCGCAGCCTGCGCACCATCTCGTCGCGATCGACCACGGCCTTGCCGTCGAGATGCCCGCAGCGTTTCGGATTGACCTGATCCTCGATATGGCAGGCGGCCAGGCCGGCGTCTTCGAGCAGGGTGACGGTGCGCGCGGCGTTCATCGGCTCACCGAACCCGGTGTCGGCGTCGATCAGTACCGGCAGTTCCGTGACCCGCGCGATCTGCTGTCCACGCTCGGCGACCTCCGTCAGCGTGGTGAGCCCGATATCTGGCAGGCCCAACTCGGCCGACACCACCGCCCCCGACACGTAGACACCTTCGAATCCCATTTCCTGGATCAGCTTGGCCACCAGCGGGTTGAACGCGCCCGGCAGCCGCAGGATCCGATCGGCGGCCAGCCCGGCCCGCAGGGCGATCCGCTTGTCGGCGGCGCTATTGGCCGCCGCGATGAGCCCGGTCATCAGAACACGCCCTCGGGGATGGCCGGTGCGCCGGCGAGCACCTGTTCGGAGACGGTGAAGGTGAGCCGATCGAGTTCACCCGCGGCCAGTTCGGGCGTCCGCTGCGCGGCGTCGAGGAAACGCCGCTGTTCGGCGGCGTCGAGCACGCCTTCGGTCAGCGCGGTGAACTTCTCGATGTACTGTTCGCGCGCGAACGGCCGCGCTCCCAGCGGGTGCGCGTCGGCAACGGCCAGCTCGTCGGTGATGGTCTCGCCACTCTTCAGGGTGACCACCGCCCGCGCGCCGAAGGCCTTCTCACCGGGATCAGTCGAGTGATAGCGCCTGGTCCATTCGGCATCCTCGACCGTCGAGATCTTGCGCCACAGCTCGATGGTGTCGGGCCGCCGCGCGCGTTCCGGCGCATAGGAGCGCTCGTGATGCCAGCTGCCGTCCTGCAGGGCGACCGCGAAGATATAGGGCACCGAGTGGTCGAGGGTTTCCCGGCTGGCGTGCGGATCGAACTTCTGCGGATCGCCCGAACCGGTGCCGATCACGACGTGGGTGTGGTGGCTGGTGTGCAGCACGATCGAGGCGATCTGATCGAGATCGCCGATCCGCGAACGCATCCGGCGGGCGAGGTCGATCGGTGCCTGACTCTGGTACTCGGCCGAATGCTCCTTGGTGTAGCTGTCCAGGATGGCGAGTTTCGGCTCGCCAGGGCCGGGCAGCGGAACCCGATACTCGGCGTCCGGTCCGCCGAGCAGCCAGGCGATCACGCCGTCGGCGCCCTCCCAGATCGGCGACGGCGCACCCTCCCCGCGCATCGCCCGATCGACCGCCTCGACGCCCATCTTCCCGGCGAAGGCCGGCGCATACGCCTTCCAGCTGGAGATCTCGCCCTTGCGGGACTGCCGGGTGGCGGTGGTGGTGTGCAGTGCCTGGCCGATGGCCTGGTAGATCGTCTCCGGATCCAGGCCGAGCAGGGTGCCGAGTCCGGCCGCGACCGAGGGCCCGAGGTGAGCCACGTGGTCGATCTTGTGCTCGTGCAGGCAGATACCGCGCACGAGATCCATCTGGATCTCGTATCCGGTGGCCAGTCCGCGGATCAGGTCGGCGCCGCTGCGCCCGGTGTGCTGGGCCACGGCCAGGATCGGCGGGATGTTGTCGCCGGGATGGGAGTACTCGGCGGCCAGAAAGGTGTCGTGGAAATCGAGTTCGCGCACCGCGACCCCGTTGGCCCAGGCCGCCCACTCCGGGGATACCACTCGATCGGCCGGCAGCCCGAACACCGTGGCTCCCGCGCGACCGGCCCGCGGCGAATAGCCCGCGGCCCCTGCCTGCGCCCGGGCCGCCGCCACCGGCCTGCGGACCAGCGCGGCTGCCGCCACCGCGGCGTTGTCGATGATCCGGTTGACGATCATCTCCCGCACCGCCTCGGTCACCTCGACCGGATCGGTGGCGACTTCGGCGATCTTGGTGGCCAGATGCTCGGCCCGCGGGAAATCTTCCGCGGATCCGCGAGCACGTACGATGTGGGTCTTCATGCGTCCTCCGCACTGTTGGCGTTCTCTCTACCGTTACTTCGCACGCTACGCAGCACGAACCCGTGGCAAAACACCTTGCACGCGTGGATTTTTGTGGGTAACAACCGGCATTTTTGCGATGTTTGCGAAGAACGCGGGGTACGATCGCTCGCCGTGCGGAAGATGTACGCGGGTGCCCGGTTGCGACGGCTGCGCGAGGAGCGGCGGATGACCCAGGCCGCGCTCGCGAAGGCGCTGGACCTCTCGCCCAGCTACCTCAACCAGCTCGAGCGCGACCAACGCCCGCTCACCATCCCGGTCCTGCTCAAGCTGAACTCCACCTTCGACCTGGATGTGCAGTTCTTCGCCGCCGATTCCGATGCCAGGCTGGTATCGGATCTGCACGAGGTCCTGGTCGACGCGGCGGGTGGGGAGAGCGCGCCGCTGACCGAAATCGAGGAACTCGCCACCCGCCAGCCCGAGATCGCGCGCCTGGTGGTGGCCATGCACCGCCGGTTACGCACGGCCACCGATCAACTCGACCTGTTCTCGGCACGGGTCGCGGCGCCCGCGGGCGCGGCCGGTGTGCCCGCGCCCTACGAGGACGTGCGCGACTTCTTCTACGACCATCACAACCACATCGGCCGCCTGGATCTGGCCGCGGAACGGCTGTTCGACGAATGCGGGCTGTCGATCGGCTCGCTGGATCGGCAGTTGGCCAGGGTGGCCGAAGAGCGGGCAGGAGTGACCGTGCTGGTGCGCGGTGACGGCGCCGACTCCTCGGTCCCGAAACGCCGCTACGATCCCGACAGTCGCACCCTCACCCTGGCCCGGCGGTTGCGCCCGGGGCAGCGCGCCTTCCAGATCGCCACCACTTTGGCCTTCCTGCTCTACGGCAACGAACTCGACGCGGTGCTGAGCGAGGCGCCCGCACTGGTGGGTGAATCCCGCACGCTGGCAAGGATCGGGTTGGCCAACTACTTCGCCGGCGCGCTGGTCCTGCCGTACGGGCGGTTCCTGCGGTCGGCGGAGGAACTGCGCTACGACATCGACTTGCTCGGACTGCGGTTCGAGGTGGGTTTCGAGACCATCTGCCATCGGCTGAGCACCCTGCAACGTCAGGGACAGCGTGGAGTGCCGTTCTTCTTCGTGCGCACCGATCGAGCCGGCAATATCTCGAAACGCCAGTCCGCCACCGCCTTCCACTTCTCGCGGGTCGGCGGTAGCTGCCCGCTGTGGGTGGTGCACGAGGCCTTCGCCCATCCCGGCCGCATCCTCACGCAGGTCTCGGAGATGCCCGACGGCCGCCGTTACTTCTGGATCGCGCGCACCGCGATGATGGCGCCGCAGGGGTTCGGCACGATGGCCAAGAATTTCGCCATCGGCCTCGGCTGCGATATCGAATACGCCGACCGGCTGGTGTATTCCAAGGGCATCCAGCTCGACGATCCGGCCAACGCGGTGCCGATCGGCGCCGGGTGCAAGGTCTGCGACCGGCCCGCCTGCCCGCAGCGGGCGTTCCCGCAGATCGGCAGCCCGCTGGCGGTCACCGAGGAGGTGTCGGCGGATCTGCCGTACCCGCGGGTGCGGATCTGAACCGATCAGGACTTGGCCAGGTACTCCAGACGTTCGGAATCGACGGCGGCATGCATCATCGCCGCCAGACCTGGGTGCTGGGTCAGTCCGGGATCCTGCTCGACCAGCTCGCGCGCGAGTTGCTGTGCCGCCGTGATCACTTCGAGGTCGTCGAGCAGCGACAGCAACCGCAGTGACCGTGCCGTGCCCGATTGCGCCGAGCCGAGCACATCGCCTTCGCGGCGCTGGCGCAGATCCAGGACCGCAAGCTCGAAGCCGTCGGTGGTGGCCGCGACCGCTTCCAGCCGGGTCATCGCCGGACCGCCCGGGGCGGCGTCGGTGATCAGCAGGCACAGCCCCGGATGCTTGCCGCGGCCGATCCGCCCGCGCAATTGGTGTAGCTGGCTGACGCCGAACCGGTCGGCATCGACGATCACCATCACGGTGGCGTTGGGCACGTCCACGCCGACCTCGACGACGGTGGTGCAGACCAGCACGTCGATGCTTCCTTCGTTGAACTCCCGCATCACCTGGTCTTTGTCGTCCGAGGGCAGGCGGCCGTGCAGCAGTCCGACCCGTAGTTCGGACAGCGGACCGGTGCGCAGCTGATCGAAAACGTCGAGCACGGCCTGCGTGGTCGGCCCCTCTTTGCCCTCGGCCTTGGATTTGCCGTTACGCGATGTGCCGCCGCCGTCCTCGTCGTCGCCGATGCGCGAGCACACCACATACGCCTGCCTGCCCTCGCGCACCTCCTCGGTGATCCGCTCCCAGGCCCGGTCGACCCAGTTCGGATGCACCCGGCGCGGCACCACTTTCGACGTGATCGGTGAGCGGCCGCGCGGCAGTTCGGTCAGGGTGGAGGTTTCCAGATCGCCGAGGGTGGTCATGGCGATGGTGCGTGGAATCGGCGTCGCGGTCATCACCAGCAGATGTGGTGTGGAACCGGCCTTGGCCTTCGCGCGCAACGCGTCTCGCTGCTCCACACCGAAGCGGTGCTGTTCGTCCACCACGACCATGCCGAGATCGAAGAACTCCACGGCGTCCTGGATCAGGGCGTGCGTGCCGATCACGATGCCCGCCTCACCGGTGACGGCCGCGAGCAGTGCCGCGCGTTTGGCACTCGCGGACATGGACCCGGTCACCAACGTGACCTGAGTGGCATTCTCGGCGGCGCCGAGTTCCCCGGCCTGTCCGAGGTCGCCGAGCATGCCGCGCAGCGATCGATAGTGTTGCGCGGCCAGCACCTCGGTGGGTGCGAGCAGCGCGCATTGCTGGCCTGCGTCGATCACCTGCAGCATCGCGTGCAGGGCGACGATGGTCTTACCCGAGCCGACCTCACCCTGTAGCAGCCGATGCATCGGCTGTTCGCGGGAGAGGTCGGCGGCGATCTCCTCGATCACCTGGCGCTGCCCCGCGGTGAGCTCGAACGACAGTCGCTCGTCGAACGCGGCCGCGATGCCGTCTGTGCGCGGCGGGCACGGTGTGGCGGTCCGCGCGGACACCTCGTGCCTGCGTTCGGCGAGCACCAACTGCAAGGCCAGCGCCTCGTCGAAACGCAGCCGCTGCTTCGCCTGTTCGATATCGAGTTTGTGCTCGGGCAGGTGGATCAGGCGCAACGCGTCCGAGACGGCCATCAGCTGGTGCTCGTCGCGAATGCGTTGCGGCAGTGGGTCGTCGATCGGGTCGAGCTGATCGAGCACCTGCCGCACACAGGCCAGGATTTCCCAGCTCTGCACCTTGGCGGTCGCCGGGTAGACGGGGATGAATTCGCGCTCGAAGAACGACATGTCCACCCCGCCCGCGTCTTTGGCGCTCTGGGCGATGCCGCGCAGATCGCCGCCGCCGCGCACGGTGGTGAGGGTGGGCGTCTCGTCGTCGGCGCTCTCGGGCAGGATCAGATAACCGGGATGGCTCAGATTCCACTGTCCGGGCCGCCAATAGTTCACCGTGCCCGACATCATCGCCCGCACGCCTTCGCGGACCACGTATTTCACCTTGTCACCATTGAAGAAGGTGACGTCGACGCCCTTGCCGGTGCCGGTATCGAGCACCACCTTGAGCAAGGACCCGCGGCGCTGACGCATCGGCTTGAGCTCGGCCTTGGTGACCCGGCCGATGACGGTGATATGCGAGCCGTCCTCGGGCTCTTCCTCGGTGAGCGGCTGGCCCTGCGTGGCGTAGCGCAGCGGATAGTGCCGCAGCAGATCCTCGACGGTGTGCATATCGAACGCGTCGGCCAGCGATGCCGCCGCCTTCACGCCGAGTAGATGGTCGAGCCGATCGCTCAGTGTTGCCATGACCCCGTTCCCGCCGCCGTCGCCTGCTTCTCACCGCGCATCGTCATTCGACTCCGATCTGGATCAGATCGGCATGCTGACCCCCGGAATACACCATGATCTCCACTCCCGGGAAGCCCTCGGCGATGTGATCGGAGAGCTCTTGCGCCAGCCCTTCCGGCGCCGCCGCACCGACCAGCAGGGTGACCAGTTCCCCGCCCAGCCCGAGCATCCGGTCCAGCAGCGTCTGCCCCGCGGCGCGCACGTCACGGTCGATGACGATGACGTCGTGGCCGACCAGGCCGAGTCCGTCGCCGGGTTCGCAGGTGCCGACCATGGTGAGCGCGCGCTCCGTGGCCGCCCGTAGCGAACCCCACCGGGTCGCGGCCGCGGCCTCGGACATCGCGAACGCGTCGTCGACCGCGATTCGGCCGGCGTCGTGCACAGCCAGCGCCGCCAGTCCCTGCACCATGGAGCCGCTCGGCAACAGCAGCACGTCACGGTGGTCGTCGCGGGCGGCCACACCGACCGCGACCAATTCCTGGGCGGGTAGCGCGCCGTTGGGGAGCACCAGTACCTCGCGGTGCGACAGCCGCCGGATCGCGGCGAGCAGCGCGGCGGTGGTGACGGCCGGCTCACCGGGGACCACTTCGGCGCCCGCGTCACGGAACAGCGTCATCGCGCCGTGGCCCGCCGCCACCGCCACGATCGCGCGGTCGGCACCTCCGGTGGACCCGGACGCGCTGCCCGGGCGCGGCGAATCATCCCGTGCGGCAGCAGTATTCGATGCCTCGTCATCTGATTCGGGGCGCCGGACGTCGATCTCCGCGCCGACCACCCGGCCGTCGACAGCACCGATCGCGGGCTCCCCGTGGTCCGCGCATCCAGGTGCACACCGGTCACCACACTCGCCGGCGGTCGCGAACGACTCGACCCGCACGCCGCTGAGCGTTCCAGCCATGATCCCCGCCTCGATGGCGGCACCGGCGTCGACGCAATGCACATGGGCCGACCAACTGTCCGCACCGTCGCCGACCACCACCACCGAATCTCCCAGCTCGGTCAGCCGGTAGCGCAGCGCGGAGATCCGGTCCGGGTCCGAGTCGTCCAGCCGGTACATCACCTCGTAGCGAGCCGGCGGCGGCACCGCTTCCGCCCGCCGCTCGGGTGAACTCGCGGCGGGTCGATACACCGGCCGCTCGGGGCGCGCGCCCGTGACCACCTCGACCAGACTGTCGAGTAGCACCACCAGCCCACGCGCACCCGCGTCGACCACGCCGGCCGATTGCAGCACGGTCAGCTGCGCGGTGGTCTCGCCGAGCGCCTCGGCGGCGCCATCGGCGGCCGCGCGCACCACCTCGGCCAGCTCGTCACCGCGACATTCGGCGGCCGCTCCCGCCGCGCGCTCGAGCACGGTCAGAATGGTGCCTTCCACCGGGACGCTCAGCGCCTCCCGCACCAGCACGGCGGCCCGGTGCAGCGCGGTGCGCGCGGTGTCGCCGTCCAGCGGTGCACCGCGCGTCGCCTCCGCTATCCCGCGCAGCACCTGCGACAGGATGATCCCGGAGTTGCCTCGCGCGCCCGCCGTCGCACCGCGCGCCATCGCGGCCGCGACCAGAGCGGCCGGCACGCCGCCGTCGGATTCGAGCGCACTCTCCGCGACCGGCGCGGGTGGCTGTGCGTCGACCGCGGCGATGCCGTTCGGCCCGCCGACGCCTGCCCTCGTCCGCACGGCGTCGACCACCTCGCGCCACCGACGCTGGGCAGCGGGCGCGGCGGCCGCCGGTTCCTGATCGCGGCTCCACGCGTGCGGGTGCCCGCGCCCCCCGGGAAAGGCGCCGCCGTGCGCGGACAACACCGCCACTTCGGCGCACGAGACGGCCGCGCGCATGGTGGCCAGCAGGTTGGTTCCGGTGTCGGAATCGGCGACCGGGAAGACATTGAGGGCGTTGATCTCCTCGCGCCGGTTGGTCAGCTCGTCCAGGCACAGCCGGCCCCAGCGCATCAGGGCCGTGCCGTTGAGCGCCTGCGGCCGCAGGGCCGCGTACCCGCCGCTCGCCTCCCACGATTCCGGCACCGCGCTGCTCCTCTCGCCACCTCGACCCGACACCACTGCTGGCCAGATTAGCCGGATCGGCCGACATCGCCGCGGCTGCCGGCGGGCACGCCCCGGTGTGGCGCACAGCACCCGATCGGTGCGGCGACGGCGGCCGGTTTGGTGGATCGCGGGGCGGGCGGTTAATCTTGCAGGGTTGCCTCGCGCGGCCGCTTCGGCTTGCGCTCGCCGGTTCCTCCGGCAGGGCACTACGACATTGTTTCCGGACATGCTGTGTTGTGATGCAGCGGTCCCCCTATGACATGAAGGAGTTCGCGACTATGGCTGCCGTCTGCGACGTCTGCGCCAAGGGCCCCGGCTTCGGGAAGTCGGTCTCGCACTCGCACCGGCGCACCAACCGTCGCTGGAACCCGAACATCCAGACCGTGCGTGCGCAGGTCGCGCCGGGCAACACCCGCCGGATGAACGTCTGCACCTCCTGCCTGAAGGCAGGCAAGGTCGTTCGCGGCTGATCCGCCCGACGCACCACCTATAAGTACAGCCCCGCGCCCCGGCACCTTTCGGTGATCCGGGGCGCGGTCATGTCCGGACTCGGCCGGATCCGGGACAGAATAGGGTCATGCCCGCCCCGCGCCCCTACCGCATCGTGCCAGCGGCCGCCGAGCATGCCCGCGGTCTGGCAGAATGCCACATCGTGTGCTGGCGTGAGGCCTACCGCGGCCTGGTCCCCGACCATGTACTGGACGCCTTCGACCTCGGCCAGCGCACCGACGCCTGGATCCGCCGACTGAACGAGCATCCGGGCCGCACCACCATCGCTATCACCGACGACACCGTGATCGGCTTCATCACCCTCGGCCCGTCCGTGTACCGCCCGGTGGTGACGCCACTCGAACTGAACGCGCTCTACGTGCGCTCACGGTGGTATGGCTCCGGCGTCGCCGATGACCTGGTGCAGTCCACGCTGAACCCGGACATCCCCTGCTCGCTGTGGGTGTTCGAACAGAATCCGCGCGCCATCGCCTTCTACCGCAAATACGGATTCACCCCCGACGGCGCCACCCGCACCGAGTATTTCGCCGCCGTCACCGAGCAGCGGATGGTGCGTCCGGAGGGCGCGATAGGGTCGTGGCCATGGCCACCACCGAACAAGCCGAGTACGTGAGCACCGTCGACGGCGTCCTGCAGATCACCATCGCCACCGCCGCCAACGGCACCTCATTGGATTTCACCGGTATCGCCGCGGGCACCGCGGCCCTGCGCGAGCTCGATCCCGAGGTGGGGGCCGTCCTGCTGACGGGCACCGGCGCCAACTTCTGCGCCGGCGGCAACGTCCGCGGTTTCGCCGCCGCGGAGGACCGTTCGGCCCACCTCTACGATCTCGCCGACCGGCTGCACGAGTTCGTGCGCGCGCTGGACGCGACCACCGTCCCGGTGGTGGCGGGCGTGCAGGGCTGGGCGGCCGGGGCAGGCATGAGCCTGGTGTGCGCCACCGATATCGCCCTCGGCGGACCGTCGACCAAACTGCGGCCCGCCTACCCGGGCGTCGGCCTGAGCCCCGACGGCGGCATGTCCTGGACGCTGCCCCGCATCGTCGGCAACGGCCGGGCTCGCGAGATCCTGCTCACCGACGCGATCCTGGACGCCGAACAAGCCGTGCGGCTCGGCATCCTCAGCCGCTTGGTCGCCGACGAATCCGTCCGCGACGAAGCGCTGGCCCTTGCCGTCTCGCTGGCCAACGGCCCGCGCAGCACCCACGCGAGCATCAAGACCCTGCTGAACCGCTCCACCACGGCCACCTTGAGCCAGCAGCTCGACGACGAGCGCGACGCCATCGCCGCCGCCGCCGGCACTCCGGCCGGACGCGAGGGCGTCGACGCCTTCGTCGGCAAACGCGCACCCGACTACCGCGGACTCGCCTGAGGTCGACCGATTCCGAGCCGCCGGGCCCAGCGCCCCATCAGCTGGGCCATCCTCGACGGGAACGCGTCCGGTTCCGGCACGGTCACCGGACGCACCCGCCCGTTGTGGATGGCGGTGATCCGCCAGCCCACAGGCGTGCGCACCAGCACCACCGTCTGCCGGGAGAGCCTGCGCCTGGGCAACCGGGAACGCCACGGCATCAGCACCGAGCCGGTGCCATGCAGGATCGCTACGTCCTCGGTGACGTAGCGGATCGATTCCACCTCGCCCACCAGGGCCGATCCGGCCAGCACACCTCGGAAGAGCTTGTCGTGATTGCGCTGATGCTCGGCGCGACCACTGGCTCGGGTGCCGTCGTAGGAGACGTAGTCGGAGTCCTCGGTGAACAGCGCGCCGAACGCGGCGGCGTCGTTGTCGGTCCAGGCCTGCTTGAAGTCGCCGAACAACGCCAGGATCGCGGTGTCGTCGGCAGTGCGGGTGAGGCTGTCGGTCATGGCGGTGCATCCCTGCTATCGTTTCGATGTTCGAAACGTACGATAACAGAAAGCTTCGAATGTCGAAAGATGAACAGATCGGCGCGATCGGACATCATTTGCGGTTGCTCCAGCAGAGCTTCGACACCTTCGACGAGGCAGCTGCCGCACGTCTCGGACTCAATCGCACCGATATGCGTTGCCTGGACCTGGTGCTCGAACGCGGGCCCATCGCGGCAGGAGAGCTGAGCGTTGCGCTTCGACTGAGTCCGGCCGCAACGACGACGGTCATCGATCGCCTGGTTCGCGCCGGATTCGCCACCCGCGCACAGGATCCGGACAACCGCAGGCGGGTGCTGGTCACCGCGACCGACGCCGCCCATGCGGTCGACGCGGAGATCTTCCGGCCCGTCGGCATGGCAGGCGCCCGCGCACTGAGCCGCTACGACGAAGAAACGCTCGCGGTCATTCTCGACTTCCTGCGCACCGCGCTCGACGTCCATCGGGAACAGACCCGGCTATTGGCCGAACGGGGGACGCAGGGCTGAGATTCAGTCGTTCAGCCTCAGAATGAACTCGGCGACGGCGTCGGTGAAGGCGTCATTGTCGTCGCCGGCGGCGGTGTGGGCAGCCCCGCCGATTTCGACCATCCGCGCATGCGGCACCAGTTCCTGGAAGGCCGCGGCACCTTCGGCGCTGACCACATCCGACTGCAATCCGCGCACCAGCAGCACCGGAATGGTCAGCGTGCGCGCGACTTCCTCCATCCGGCCGGTGATCTCGGACGGGTCCTCGGCGCGATCGGCGAGCATGTCCGGATCCCAATGCCAGTACCAGCGTCCGTCGCGCTCACGCAGATTGCGGCGCAGGCCGTCGGTGTTGTCCGGACGTGGACGGTGCGGCATGTACTCGGCGACGGCGTCGGCCACCTCGTCGAGACTGTCGAAGCCGTCGCGGTGCTTGCCGAGGAAATCCAGCACCCGCTGCACACCTTCCGGCTCGGGACGGGTGACGATATCGACCAGCACGAGGGCGCTGATCTGGTCTCCGCCGGGCACCGCGGTGGCCAGCAGGCCGGTGATGCCGCCCATGCTGGCGCCGACCACCACCGCCGGGCCGCCGAGTTGGCCGAGTACCTCGATCAGATCCTCGACCATCGTCTCGCGCCGGTAATCACGCTCGGCCGACCATTGACTGTCGCCGTGTCCGCGCGCGTCGAGAGTGACCACCCGCATCCCGGTGGCGGCCAGCTTGGCGCCGGTCTGCTTCCACGAGTGCCGGGTCTGCCCGCCGCCGTGCAGGAACACCACGAGCGGGCCGTCGGGGGGCCCGTACTGGTCGGCAGCGAGTTCGATCCCGCCCGAACCGCGCAAGCGCAGCCGGACGGGATCGACGAGATTGTTCGCACTACTCACGATCTGAGGATCGCACAGCCGCCACCTGGCGCCGGAACGAACCCCCGGGAATATTGGAACGGGTTTCAGCAGCCCAACGTTCCGGTGAAGATCACGCACGCGAACTTGGCGTGCACCGTCGCCGAAATGGTGGACGATCCGGACGAGGTGTACTGCTCGGAGACCGGCGCGGTGCTGGTCTCGGTGGCCGGTTCCAGCGCCAGCGGCGCCGCACCCGCGCTGGCCGCACCGGCGGCGAGCGCGGCACCGACGGCCAGGGTGGCGGTGGTGCCGCGTACGACGCTCCGGACGGTTCTGGTCTGCATGTCTCTAGCTCCTCACTTGTTTTCTATCGACGCCCGGTTCAGGGCAGACGCCAATCCACCGGTTCGGCTCCCAACTCGTCGAGCAGCTCGTTCACCCGCGAGAACGGGCGGGAACCGAAGAAGCCGCGCGACGCCGACAACGGCGAGGGGTGCGCGGATTCGATATAGGGCACCTCGGCCTCGGCCAGTGCGGGCTTCAAGGTCTGGGCATCGCGGCCCCACAGGATCGCCACCAGCGGCTCGTCCCGCGCCACGAGCGCACGGATGGCCTGCTCGGTGACGATCTCCCACCCCTTGCCCCGGTGCGAGGCGGGCTGGCCCGGCGACACCGTCAGCACCCGGTTCAGCAGCAGGACCCCCTGATCCGACCACGGGCTCAGGTCGCCGCACGAGGGTGTCGGATGGCCCAGATCCTTGCTGTACTCGGCGAAGATGTTGGCCAGGCTGCGCGGGATCGGCGAGACGTCCGGCGCGACGGAGAAACTCAGTCCCATCGGATGCCCCGGGGTGGGATAGGGGTCCTGGCCGACGATCAGCACCCGCACCGCCTCGAACGGACGCTGGAAAGCGCGCAGGACGTTCTCCCCCGCGGGCAGATAGCCGCGTCCGGCGGCGTTCTCCGCGCGCAGGAAATCGCCCATGGCGGAGATCTGATCCGACACCGGTTCCAGTGCCTTCGCCCAACCCGGATCCACGACTTCCGAGAGTGGTTTCGCGCCCATGACCGGACAACCTATCGTGATCCGGGCCGCTGTGCCGAGTCCGCCCCGGCGAACGATTCCCAGCCGCCCCGCCCGGTTGGGCGCACCCCGTCGACGGTGACGCCCTGACCAGCGCCGACCACGCCGATTCTGGTCCAGCCCGCGGGCAGTTCGGTCGCGGCGGGCCAGGCCGCGGCGAAGGCATGATCCTCTCCGCCGGCCAGAATCCATTGGGCCGCATCGGCATCCAGCGCGGCGGCCAATTCTTCGAGGTGGACGTCGGTGAGCGCACTGCCGTCGAGGTCGATCGCGACCCGCGACGCGGTGGCCATATGGCCGAGGTCGGCGAGCAGGCCATCGGAGACGTCGGTGAGCGCGTGCGGGATCAGCCCGCTCGTCATCGCGTCCAGCACCGCCCGATACGGCGGGCGCGGAACTCGATGTGCTGCAACGGCTTCGGCGAACTCCGCGCGCTCCCCCACGCCCGCACTCAAGGCCGCGAGTCCCGCCGCGGACCAGCCGAGCCGCCCGGCCACCGCGATGACATCGCCGACCTGTGCGCCACTGCGCAGTACCGGTTGCGGCTCGATCGGATCACCGAACGCCGTCACCGATATCACCAGATGCGAGTCGCGCACCAGGTCTCCGCCCGCGATCGATCCGCCGCTGACCGCGGCTTCGGCCCACAGGCCATCGGCCAGGCCGTCGATCAGCGCGACCGGTGTCTCGCCCGGACAGCCGAGCGCGACGACGAACGCGGTCGGCACCGCGCCCATCGCGACCACATCGGCGGCGTTCTGGGCGATGGCCTTGCGGCCGATGTCGTAGGGGCTCGACCAGTCCAGCCGGAAATGGCGATCTTGCACAAGCATGTCGGTGGTGACCACGAATCGGCCACCCGGTGCGGCCAGCAGCGCGGCATCGTCGCCAGGGCCGAGCAGCACCGCGGGCGCCTGGGTGCGTCCGGTGTTGATGCGCTCGATCAATGCGAACTCGCCGAGTTCGGCCACTGTCCCCGGCTGCGTGCTGCTGCTGATGGTCGGCCCTTTCCGTGTGCGGATCCGCGCTGGTCGACGCGGGCGCGCCGCCGAGGTGGATTCGCCCCGACGGTACCCTGTGCACGGGCTATCGGGTTACCGCCCGGTATCGCGGCCTGCCCGTATCGCCGGGGCGGCGCCGCGACGACCGGACGACCACCGCACAGTCCGCAATCGACAGTGAGACCAGGAAGGATCGGTGCGCGCATGGCGAGCACGCCGGACCACGATTCGGCCGAATCACCCGAAGAGGCCGGCGAATCGACCACGCCTGCCGAAGCCACGGGCGATAAGGCGACCGCGGGGGACGCGAGCACGCCCGCCACCGAGTCCGCGACGGCCGAGGAGTCCGCCCCGGCCGACGAGTCCGACTCGGCCGGCGAGCCCGCCCCGGCTGACGAGTCCACCTCGGCCGGCGAGCCCGCCCCGGCCGACGGGCCTGCCCCGGCTGACGAGTCCACCTCGGCCGACGGGCCCGCCCCGGCTGACGAGTCCACCTCGGCCGAATCCGGTTCGGACGGCACCGAGCCCGGCACCGACGAACCGGCGACCGAATCCCGCGGCTCCGGCTATCCGCCGGCCTTGATCGCGACCGCCGTCGCCCTCCCGGTCGCCCTGGTGATCGCGGTGCTGGTCGCGGCGATCATGGCCCGCAATATGCCCGTCGAACGTGAACCGCTGGTGCTCGGTCCGGTGCCGGCGCCCGCCGCGGACAGCGAGGCGTGTGCGACGCTGCTGCCCGCGTTGCCCGCCGACTTGGGCGAGTTCACCAAGTCGACGCTGGTCGAGCCCGCGCCTCCGGCGACCCGCGCCTGGCAGCGCCCCGACGGCGGCGAGCCGATCGTGCTGCGGTGCGGATTGGATCGGCCGATGGAGTTCAACCGCGCCTCCCCCATCCAGATGGTGAACGAGGTGCAGTGGTTCGAGATCCCCGATCCGGATGCCGATGCCAGCACCTGGTTCGCCGTGGACCGCGCCACCTATATCGCGCTGACCATCCCCGGCGGTTCCGGGCCGACGCCGTTGCAGGAAGTGTCCGACACCATCACCGCGAATCTGCCCGCCCAGCCCCTGGACCCGGGCCCGCTGCCGAACTGAGCCGCCCGCTCAGTCCTTGCGCAGCGTCGCCTTTCCGGAACGCAGATCGACGCCGACGTCGCCGGGTGCGCCCTCACCCGCGTCTTCCCGGTACATCAGCACCATCTGCTGCTGTTCGAATTGGTGTTGCCTGCCTGCGGCGAATACCGCGTCGAACTGTTCCAGTCCGATAGCGCCCGCGCTGCGGCCGTCCTCGTCACCGCGCATCCAGGGCAACGCCGTTCGACCGGTGATCCGGCGATACATCACGTCCCCGAAGACGACCACGATGATGAGCAGGGCGAGCCCAGGGATGGTCATGGCCATCAGCATGGGATCGAGGGTACGCGCGCTCAGCGCAGTCCGGTACCGCGCGCCAGTGCCGTCTCGATGAGCGTGGATACCAGGGTGCGGTAGTCGATTCCGGTGGCTTCCCACATCCGCGGGTACATCGAGATCGCGGTGAAGCCGGGCATGGTGTTGATCTCGTTGATCATCGGGCCGTCGGCGGTGACGAAGAAGTCGACCCGCGCCAGTCCCTGGCAGTCCAGGGCGCGAAAAGCCCGCACGGCCAGCGCCCGGATCTCGTCGCTGATGTCGTCGTCGAGCTTGGCCGGGACATCGAATTCGCAGACGTCGTCGAGGTATTTGGTCTCGAAGTCGTAGAACTCCGGTGCCGCGGCGTCCACCTCGGGCATCCGGATCTCGGCGATCACGCTGGCCTGGATGCGTCCGTCCGGGAATTCCAGCACACCGCATTCGACTTCGCGGCCGACGATGCCCGCCTCCACGATCACCTTCGGGTCGTGGGCGCGCGCGGCCGCGATGGCCGCGTCCAGCTCCGCCCAGTCGGTGACCTTGGTGATACCGATGGATGATCCACCGCGCGCGGGCTTGACGAACACCGGCAATCCGAGCCGTTCCCGGTCGGCCTCGCTCACCGTCACATCGCGGGAGCGCAGCACCACCTGCGTGCCGATCGGCAGCCCTTCGGCCGCCAGCAGTTTCTTGGTGAATTCCTTATCCATACCGGCCGCACTGGCCAGCACACCGGGACCGACATACGGAAGGCCCGCCAGTTCGAGCATGCCCTGGACCGTGCCGTCCTCACCGAACGGACCGTGCAGCACGGGGAAGACCACATCCACCGAGCCGAGAGCCGCACCGGGATCGCCGACCGGGATCAGATCGCCGGATCGGCTCGGATCGGTGGCGAGCAAAAGTTCGGTGCCGGAGTCGTCGACCGCGGGCAGACTCTGCGCACCGAAGCCGAGCGCGGCGACATCTGTGCCACCGAGCATCCAGGTGCCCTGGGTGGTGATACCGATCGGGACGGCCTCATAGCGCTCCGGGTCCAGGTTGCGCAGCACGGCGCCGGCCGACACACAGGACACGGCGTGCTCGTTACTGCGCCCGCCGAACACCACAGCCACCCTGATCCGGTTCGTCATGCTCGGAACCGTACCCGTTGCGGGGCCGGGTACACGCGCCGGACTACTCGGGTTTGATCCGACGACCCAGCAATTTGCCGACCGCCTCCGGCACCGGCATTCCCTCATGACAGACCTGGTGCACGGCGTTGGTCAGCGGCATCTCCACATCGTGCGCGGCGGCCAGCGCCCGCACCGATGTGCACGACTTCACACCCTCCGCGACCTGGCCATGAGTGGCTTCCTGGGCGGCCTGCATGGATCCGCCCGCACCGAGGACATGACCGAAGGAGCGATTGCGCGACAGCGGCGAGGTGCAGGTTGCCACCAGATCGCCGACGCCGGCGAGTCCGGCCAGTGTGACCGGTTCGGCTCCCAGCGCGACGCCCAATCGGATGATTTCGGCGAGGCCCCTGGTGATGAGGCTGGCGATGGAGTTGTCGCCGAGGCCCATGCCCGCGGCGATGCCGCAGGCGAGAGCGATGACGTTCTTGCAGGCCCCGCCGATTTCGCAGCCGATGACGTCGGTGTTGGTGTAGGGCCGGAAGTATCCGGTGGCGCAAGCCTGCTGGACGGCGACCGCACGGTCGGCGTCGCTGCACGCCACCACGGTGGCCGCGGGCTGCCCGGCCGCGATCTCCCTGGCCAGATTCGGGCCGGACAGCACCGCGACCCGGCTCGGCTCGGCGCCGGTGACTTCGGAGATCACCTGGCTCATCCGCAGCAGCGTTCCGGTCTCGATGCCTTTGGCCAGGCTCAGCAGGGTGGTGTCGGGGCCGATAGCGGGCTTGAACACCTCGAGATTGGCGCGCAGCGATTGCGAGGGCACGGCGAGCACGATCAGTTCGGCGCCGTCGAGGGCGAGATGGTAATCGTCGGTGGCCCGCACCGGCGGCAGCTGGATTCCGGGCAGGTAGTCCGGGTTGCGATGTTCGGCGTTCAGCGTCGCCGCCACCTCCGCTCGGCGCGCCCAGATGGTGACGTCCGATCCTGCTTCCGCCAACACCTTCGCGAATGCGGTACCCCACGATCCCGCACCAAGCACTGCCGCCCTCGTCATCAGCCCAATATGCCATGGAAAGATCGGGGCCATGCGTTCGCACACCGTGCACGCCGTGATCGCGGTGAAGAGTCTCGATCGTGCCAAGTCCCGCCTGGCCGATCGACTGCCGCCGCGCGAGCGCGCGGACCTGGTGCTGGCGATGTTCACCGATACCGTGCGCGCCGCGACGGCCGTCGGGCAGCTCGCCTCGGTCACCGTCGTCACCCCGGATCCGGCCGTCGCCGAACGCGCGGGCAGGCTCGGCGCGCGCGTGCATCCCGAACCCATGACCGGCTCCGGCGGTCCCGACGATCCCGACGGACTCAACTCGGCGCTGCGCGCGGCGGCCGACGAGCTGCGCCGCAGGCACGGCCCCGTCGATCTGCTGGCCCTGCAGGCGGATCTGCCCGCGCTGCGCGCCGGCGAACTAGCCGACATGCTCGCCCGCGCGCCCCGCGCCGCCCGCTCGGTCGTGGTCGATCACGCGGGCAGCGGTACCGCGGCCCTGCTGGCCCGCGCCGCCGTGGCACTCGATCCGGCTTTCGGTCCGGGGTCGGCGCAACGGCACATCGCCGCGGGTGCGGTGCGGCTCGACGGCGACTGGCCGGGCCTGCGCCTCGACGTCGATACCGCGGCCGATCTCGACCGCGCGATCACCCTCGGCACCGGCGCCGAGACCCGCTCGGTGCTGCGCGACATCGGCTGGTGCGGCCGTGTTCACGCCCCCGTCCCGCACGTGTGCTAGCCGGTCGCCACGGCGGGGGGTGATTCGCGTGGCAATCACGGTGTCAGGCTGCACACCGGCCGGTTTGTAAGGGATGATCGTTGGCGTGAGCGATACCGAAACCGTCAAGCAGCAGCAGGTGCTTCCCACTCCACCGCCGGCGGCGGCACCCTTGCAGCCCGGTTCCCCGGCCCAGCGGTTGCCGGCCGATCGCTACCTCAATCGGGAATTGAGCTGGCTGGACTTCAACGCCAGGGTGCTGGCCCTCGCCGAGGACGCGTCGCTGCCGTTGCTGGAGCGCGCCAAATTCCTGGCCATCTTCGCCTCCAATCTGGACGAGTTCTATATGGTCCGGGTCGCCGGCCTCAAACGCCGTGCCGAGACGGGGCTTTCGGTGCGTTCGGCCGACGGCCGCTCCCCCAGTGAACAGCTGGAGTTGATCGCGGCAAGGGCACAGGAGATCGCCGACCGCCACGCCCGCGTCTTCCTCGATGACGTGCTGCCCGCGCTCACCGCCGAGGGCATCGCGATCATCGACTGGGCCGATCTCGACGAGGCCGAGCGGCGCAGACTCTCGGCGCATTTCCAGGATCAGGTGTTTCCCGTCCTCACCCCGCTCGCGGTGGATCCGGCGCACCCGTTCCCCTATATCAGCGGCCTGAGCCTCAATCTCGCGGTGACGGTGCAGGACGCTACTACCGGCGGTGAGCATTTCGCCCGCGTCAAGGTGCCCGACAATGTGGACCGGTTCGTGCGGGTGCGCCGCACCGATTCCGGTTCCGGTGCGGTGGCAGCGTTCCTGCCGATGGAGGCACTCATCGCCGCGCACCTGGATCAGCTGTTCCCCGGCATGCGGGTGGTGGAACATCATTCGTTCCGCATCACCCGCAACGCCGACTTCGAGGTCGACGAGGACCGCGACGAAGATCTGCTGCAAGCCCTGGAGCGGGAACTGGCCCGGCGCCGGTTCGGTTCGCCGGTGCGGCTCGAGGTCTCCGACGATATGACCGAGCACATGCTCGAACTGCTGCTGCGCGAGTTGGAAGTCGATCCCGGCGACGTCATCCAGGTGCCTGGTCTGCTGGATCTGTCGTGCCTGTGGCAGGTGTACGGGGTGGACCGTCCCGGCCTCAAGGACGCGCCCTATGTGCCCGCGACCCCACCCGCGTTCGGTGAGCGGGAGACCCCGCGCAATGTGTTCGCCGCGCTGCGCGAAGGGGACGTGCTGGTGCACCACCCCTACGATTCGTTCTCCACCAGCGTGCAGCGGTTCATCGAACAGGCCGCCGCCGACCCGCAGGTGCTGGCGATCAAGCAGACCCTTTACCGCACCTCCGGCGATTCGCCGATCGTCAACGCGCTCATCGACGCCGCCGAGGCGGGCAAGCAGGTCGTCGCACTGGTGGAGATCAAGGCGCGCTTCGACGAGCAGGCCAACATCAAATGGGCACGGACGCTGGAGCAGGCCGGCGTGCACGTGGTCTACGGGCTCATCGGCCTCAAGACCCACTGCAAGACCTGCCTGGTGGTGCGCCGCGAGGGCGCCACCATCCGCCGCTACTGCCATATCGGCACCGGCAACTACAACCCGAAGACCGCGCGGCTCTACGAGGACGTCGGATTACTCACCGCCGCACCGGAAATCGGTGCCGACCTGACCGATCTGTTCAACTCGCTGACCGGCTATTCGCGCAAGTCCGATTACCGCAATATTCTCGTCGCCCCGACCGGTGTGCGCGCCGGAATCATCGAGCGAATCCAGCGCGAGATCGAACTGGCTCAGAACGGGCAGCCGGGCCGAATCCGGCTGAAGGCCAATGCGATCGTCGACGAACAGGTCATCGACGCGCTGTATCGCGCCTCGCAGGCCGGGGTACCGGTACAGGTCGTGGTGCGCGGAATCTGCGGGCTGCGCCCCGGTGTGCCGGGAATGAGCGACAACATCGAGGTGCGTTCGATTCTCGGCCGGTTCCTCGAGCATTCCAGGATCATGCATTTCCAGGCCCAGGACGAGTACTGGATCGGCAGCGCCGACATGATGCACCGCAATCTGGACCGGCGGGTGGAAGTCATGGCCCAGGTGAAGGATCCGAAACTGCGCGACCGGCTCGGTTCGGTATTCGATTCGGCGCTCGATCCGATGACCCGGTGCTGGGTGCTGCAACCCGATGGCAGCTGGCAGGCCTGGCCCGAACGCAGCGGTGCCGACGACGGCGCGCAGGTCCGGGATCATCAGGCGTATCTGATGCGATTGCGGCGGCCGGATCAGCAGTGAGCGCGACGACCGGTTTCGCCACCAATGGTGGGTTGTTCCGGGATTCCCGGATGCAGGCCAATATCCACGCCGCCGGTGCCGTCGTCTGGCGGCACGCACCCGACGGGTCAGGTGCGGTCGAGATCGCGGTGATCCATCGCCCGAAATATCAGGATTGGTCGCTACCGAAAGGCAAACTCGATCCCGGCGAGACTCCGGTGCTCGCCGCGGCGCGCGAGGTCGCCGAGGAGACGGGGCTGCGCTGCCGCCTCGGCCGCTATCTCGGACACGTCACCTATCCGGTGCCGGGCCATCGCAAGCTCAAACGCGTCTATTACTGGGCCGCCCAGGTGATCGATGGCGCCTTCGAAGCCAATGCCGAGGTCGACGAGTTGGTCTGGCTGCGGCTGGATCAGGTGATGGATGAGCTGTCGTATCCGATGGATCGGCAGGTCGTGCGCGCATTCACCCGGCTACCCGCGGCGACGAGCACGCTGCTGCTGGTCCGGCACGCGAAAGCCGGGCGCCGCGACCGGTTCAACGGCCCCGATGATCAACGACCGCTGGAACGGGCCGGACGCAAACAATCGCTGGCCCTTGTGCCGAATTTGCTCGCTTTCGGCGCGAGCGAGATCTATTCCGCCGATCCGTTGCGCTGTGTGCAGACGGTGCAGCCACTGGCCGGGGAATTGGACGTGGCGATCGGAATCGAACCGCTGCTGTCGGAATCCGGTTATGCGGCCGCACCGGACCGGGCGCGCGAACGGGCCCGCGAACTGGTCTCCGATACCGCTGTGCGCGTGCTGTGCAGCCAGGGCGCGGTGATCCCGGATCTGATGAGCTGGTGGGCCGAACGCGACGGTGTGACGCTGCCGCCTGCCCGCAACCGCAAGGGCAGCGTGTGGGTCCTGTCGTTCGTCGACCGCCGGCTGGTGGCCGCCGATCATCTGGACCGGTCGCTGTCGATCGACGTGGGGCCCGACGCCCCCGAGTGAGCCGCGCGGCTGCCTCGAAGACGACGAACGGCCCCGGGGATCTCCCGGGGCCGTTTCGCGTTCGGTACCGCGGGTGGAGGTATCCACCCGGTGGACTGGCGTCCGCGCGCGACGGGCTGAGTTACGCGCCTGACGTCGGATCAGCGTGCGCGGCGGGCCGGAGCCTTCTTCGCCGCGGTCTTCTTGGCGGTGGTCTTCTTGGCCGCCGTCGTCGTCTTCTTGGCGGCGGGAGCCTTCTTGGCGGCGGTCTTCTTCGCGACCGTCGTCTTCTTGGCGGGCGCCTTCTTGGCCGCCGTGGTGGTCTTCTTGGCGGCGGGCGCCTTCTTCGCGGCCGTCTTGGTGGCCGTCGTCTTGCGCGCGGTGGTCTTGGCCGGCGCCTTGGTGGCTGCCTTGCGAGCCGTGGTCTTGGCGGGGGCCTTGGTGGCCGCCTTCTTCGCCGCGGTCTTCTTGGCAGCGGTCTTCTTCGCGGCCGTTTTCTTGGCCGCGACCGGCGCATTCACACCGCGTTTCACCGCGGGCCCGGTGGCCGCCAGCTTTTGCTTTCCGGCAATGACGGCCTTGAACTGGGCACCGGGACGGAACGCGGGCACCGAAGTGGGCTTCACCTTGACGGTTTCGCCGGTGCGCGGGTTCCGCGCGACACGGGCCGCGCGCTTGCGCTGTTCGAATACTCCGAATCCGGTGATGGTGACGCTTTGACCTTTGTGCACCGCGCGCACGATGGTGTCGACCACATGCTCGACTGCCGCGGTGGCCGTGCGCCTGTCAGTACCCAACTTTTCGGTCAGAACGTCGATCAGTTCCGCCTTGTTCATTGAATCCTCCGCAGACTAATGGCCCGTCGTCGGACCGACTAGGTACCACGGTAAACCCACTTTGGGCAAGAGTCTATGTGCCACGCCAAAATTCATGTGGTTTAGCACACGTACAGCTACCGCCCCGGTCGGCGCCCAGCTAACCGCCGCAGGTGATTACGTCTGCGAAATATGCGCCGGAAGGGTTGTGGGTTTCCAACTTGGCCTTGCCTTTTCGAACTCGGCGATCTGCTCGCTACGCCGCAGGGTCAGCCCGATGTCGTCCAAACCTTCCAGCAGACGCCACCTGGTGTAGTCATCAATATCGAACGGCAACACGATGGTTCCTGCCGTCACCGTGCGCGCCTCGAGGTCCACAACCAATTCCAGTCCGGGCTGTTCCTCGAGCAACTTCCAGAGCATTTCGACATCGTTCTGTGACATCTGCGCGGCCAGTAGACCACCCTTACCCGCATTGCCCCGGAAGATGTCGGCGAAACGGGACGAGATGACCACCCGAAAGCCGTAGTCCGACAGCGCCCATACCGCGTGCTCACGGGAGGATCCGGTACCGAAATCCGGGCCGGCCACCAGCACACTGCCCCGATTGAAGGGTTCGGTGTTCAGAATGAAGTCCGGATCCGTTCGCCAGGCCGCGAAGAGACCGTCTTCGAATCCGGTTCGGCTGACCCGCTTCAGATAGACCGCGGGGATGATCTGATCGGTATCGACATTGGATCGGCGCAGCGGAACCCCGATCCCCTTGTGCACGGTGAAGGCTTGCATCTGATTCTCCTGAGTCTGATTCGGCTTCGACGGGGCGACTTACTGGCGGGTCAGTCCAGATCCGCAGGCGAGGACAGCGTTCCGCGCACCGCGGTGGCGGCGGCGACCAGCGGCGACACCAGGTGGGTCCGGCCGCCCTTACCCTGCCTGCCCTCGAAGTTCCGGTTCGAGGTGGACGCGCAGCGCTGGCCGGGGGCGAGCTGATCGGGATTCATTCCCAGGCACATCGAACAACCGGCCTGGCGCCATTCCGCGCCGGCGGCGGTGAAAATCTCGCCGAGTCCTTCTTTTTCCGCCTGTGCTCGCACCCGCATAGAACCCGGTACGACCATCATTCGGACTCCGTCGGCCACCTTGCGGCCCTTCAAAACCTCGGCGACGGCCCGCAAATCCTCGATCCGGCCATTGGTGCACGATCCGACGAATACGGTGTCCACCGCGACCTCGCGCAGCGGGGTACCCGGCACCAAATCCATGTATCGCAGTGCCTTCTCCGCGGACTCACGAGCCGATTCATCGGCGATCTGGGCGGGGTCGGGGACCCGGTCGCCCAGCGGGGCGCCCTGCCCCGGATTGGTGCCCCAGGTGACGAACGGGGTCAGCTGATCGGCATCGATGTGCACCTCGGCGTCGAAAACCGCGTCCTCGTCGGTCTTCAGCGCCTCCCAGGCGGCCACCGCGGCGTCCCAGTCGGCCCCCTGCGGCGCGTGCGGGCGGCCTTTGAGGAATTCGTAGGTCGTCTCGTCCGGAGCGATCATGCCGGCCCGTGCGCCCGCCTCGATGGACATGTTGCAGATGGTCATCCGCGCTTCCATCGACATGTTCCTGATGGCCTCGCCGCGATATTCCAGCACATAGCCCTGTCCACCGCCGGTGCCGATCTGCGCGATGACGGCCAGGATCAGGTCCTTGCTCGTGACGCCGGGCGCCAGCGTGCCGTCGACGGTGATCGCCATGGTCTTGAACGGGCGCAGCGACAATGTCTGGGTGGCCAGCACGTGTTCGACCTCGCTGGTGCCGATTCCCATGGCCAGCGCGCCGAAAGCGCCGTGCGTGGAGGTATGGCTGTCGCCGCACACCACCGTCATTCCCGGCTGGGTCAATCCCAGCTGCGGACCGACCACGTGCACGATGCCCTGATCGAGATCGCCCATCGGATGCAGGCGTACCCCGAATTCCGCGCAATTACGCCGCAGCGTTTCCACCTGGGTGCGCGAGACCGGATCGGCGATCGGTTTATCGATATCGATGGTGGGGACGTTGTGGTCCTCGGTCGCGATGGTGAGATCGGGCCTGCGCACCTGGCGGCCTGCGGCGCGCAGGCCGTCGAAGGCCTGCGGGCTGGTCACTTCGTGCACCAGGTGCAGGTCGATGTAGATCAGGTCGGGTTCACGCGCGGCGCCTTCGCCTTCACCACGGGCGACGACGTGCTGTTCCCATACCTTCTCGGCCAGCGTGCGTGCCATGTATCGATCACCTTTCGGGCTGGCATCCGGTGTGCCGCTCTGGGCTGGCGGCGCCGGATGCGCGACATGAGGGGAATTCGCATTCAGTGATCCGAGAGCCCGGAATCCCGGTACCTGGAACCCGAGGCTAGGAATCTCAGCATGCGAGACGCTAATATCGTTCTATGAGACAGCATAGCGGTATCGGCGTCCTGGACAAAGCGGTGGCCGTGTTGTATGCGGTGGCCGAGCAACCGTGCGGCCTCAACGAACTGTGCGAACGCACCGGGCTGCCCCGCGCCACCGCCCACCGGCTGGCCGTCGGCCTCGAGGTGCACCGGCTGCTGAGCAGGGACAACAGCGGTTCCTGGCGCGCCGGTCCGGCGCTGGCCGAGCTGGCGGCGGGCGCCAGCGATCCGCTGCACGACGCGGCCTCGGCCATTCTGCCGCGGTTGCGCGAGATCACCGGCGAGAGCGTGCAGCTGTACTGCCGTGACGGTAACGCCCGCGTGTGCGTCGCCGCGCTGGAGCCGCCTGCGGGTCTGCGCGACACCGTGCCCATCGGGGCGCGGCTGCCGCTCACCGCGGGTTCGGCGGCGAAGGTTCTGGTCGCGTGGGCGGATCCGGAATTGCAGCGATCCATCCTCGCCGACGCCGTCTACAGCGAACGCGCGCTGGCCGAGGTCCGTAAGCGTGGCTGGGCGCAGAGCGCCGCCGAGCGGGCCAGCGGGGTGGCCAGCGTGTCGGCGCCGGTGCGCGATCCCGGTGGTTCGGTGGTGGCCGCGGTGTCGGTGTCCGGCCCGATCGATCGCATGGGACGCAGGCCCGGCGCCCGGTGGGCGGCCGATCTGGTGGCCGCCGCCGACGCCCTGCACAAGCGGCTCTGAATCCGCTGCGCTACCGCTGCCGCCGGCCGCCCGGAGCGGCTGCTCTACCCGAGGGCACCCGCCCTCACTACAGTCGACCCATGGGAGTCAATCAACGGTCGCAGATCGTCATGTCCGACAGCGAGATCACCGATTTCTTGACGCGCAGCCGCGTCGCCACGCTCGCCACCCTTGGTGCGAGCGGCGCACCGCATCTGACCGCGATGTGGTACGCGCTGATCGATACTGCGGACGGCGGCCTGCCGGAGTTGTGGTTCGAAACCAAGGCCAAGTCGCAGAAAGCGGTGAACATGCGCCGCGATCCGCGGGTGACGTGCATGGTGGAGGCCGGCCAGACCTACGACACGTTGCGCGGTGTGTCGATCGAGGGCCGCGCGGAGATCATCGATGATCCGGAGAAGCTTTTCGCGGTCGGTGTGAGCGTCTGGGAGCGTTACACGGGCCCTTACAGCGAGGAGATGCGCCCGTTCGTGGAGACCATGCTCAACAAGCGGGTGGCGGTGCGGGTGGTCGCCGACCGTGTCAGGAGCTGGGATCACCGCAAGCTCGGTCTGCCCGAGATGCCTTTGGGCGGCACCACCGCGCACGCGCTGGACGACTGAATTCCGCCTGACGCGTTCGGGCCCCGGTTAATCCACCTGACAGGACCGCCGCGGCGGGCTAGCGTCGAGGTGTTCGAGACGTTTCGGCCGGGCACCGCCCCCGCTCGCCGGGCGCGGTCTCGGCCCGACCACAAGGAGCACACCATGTCGGAATCGAGTGGTTCCCATAGCAGCGCCGACGAAGTGAAGCGCAAATTCCGGGAGGCACTGGAACGCAAGAACGAGCACCACGCCCGCTCCGCCGATCATTTGGACGGCCACTCCAAGGCAACCGGCCCGCACGGCAACGCCAGCCACAAACGCGAGTTCCGCCGCAAGAGCGGATAAGTGCCACCGAGCCGCCGGCCTGGCGCGGGAAGCCCGGCCAGGCCGGTAGGCGATTCACCTCGGCCGCAAGGCACGAAACGCGGCGGTCAGCCGCGACAACGAACAGCAGCCCAGCCGGCGAAGCCTCGAGATCCCGCTCGCCGCGAACAGCCGAGAACCTGCTTCAGCCACCAGCCCCGCAGGCCCTCAGCGTGTCTCCAGCGGCCGACCGGCAACAACCCCACACCGCAGCCACCTTCCAGGCGACTCTCCCACCAACGCATCCTCACCGGCAACGTCGCTCGATCGGCCACCTCACGCAGGACCTCCACAGAGGACATGGCCGTTCCCCCCAACTCCCCCGGCACGAAGCACCCCAGAGCGCGAAGCACCCGCGAGAAAGTCCGGGGATGCCTCTTCGGGCGGGATGTACGGTTCGCACCCCAAAGAGAGCACGCCCCGAGGGAGTCCGGGACGAAGCCTCCCGGGCGGAGTATGCGGACTACATCCCAAAAAGCGAAGCACCCCCAGGGGTCCGTGGACGAAGCCCTCCGGTGGCAAAGCCCTCCGGCAGTGTCTGGGGCCGGTGAGAATCCGCCCCGAAACGGGTGCCCGACAGCGGGGATCCGGACGCGAATCCCTCCGGCGGGGTTCGGGGCCGGTGAGAACCCGCCCCGGGACGGGTGCCCGACAGCGGGCATCCGGGGGCGAAGCCCTCCGGGCGGGGTCTGGGGGTTGCACCCCCAGAAAACAATGCGAAGCAGAAAAAGGCTCACGCTCTTCGTGAGCATGAGCCTTCCATTCTGCGTAGCCCCGACGGGATTCGAACCCGCGCTACCGCCTTGAGAGGGCGGCGTCCTAGGCCGCTAGACGACGGGGCCAGGACTTGGATCAACCTCTGGCTGAGGTGTATCCGGGTGATCTTTCGATCGTTCTGATCTCTCGATCAGGCTCGGCAAGCTTAACCGGCCGAGGCTCGGCGACCAAATCGCCTGGATGAGCGTCCGGCGAACCTGCTCGCCGTCGCGAGGAGGATTCTTCTCTGGCCTTATGGGCGTGAGTCGAAGCTGGAGCTTTCTCCGCTGGGGTACCAGGACTCGAACCTAGAATGGCTGAACCAGAATCAGCTGTGTTGCCAATTACACCATACCCCAATGACCAGCACCTTCGGCCTCGTGTCTGGGTGACTCCGAGGCCGTGTTCCGGCCGAGAAGAAGAGTACCAAACGAGTGCAGGGTGACTACAAATCGCCTGGTCAAAGCCCCATTTTCGGGCGGTGGGCGGCTGCGTGCACAGCAGCCGCCCACCGCCGGGACCGTCGGCTCAGCCGGCCGGCGTCTGCGTCCGCGCGGCCCGCAGCCGTGCCATGGTGCGGTCGCGGCCGAGCAGTTCCAGCGATTCGTAGAGCGGCGGGCTGATGTGTGAACCCGTCACCGCGACGCGCACCGGCGCGAAGGCTTTACGCGGTTTGAGGCCCATATCGTCGATCAGCGCGGTTTTGAGCACCTCCTCGATAGCGGAGGTGGTCCACGCGGTCAGCGAGTCCAGTGCGGCAATGGCTGCGTCCAATACCGGCGCCGCGTCGGCGCCGAGATTCTTCGCGGCCGCGGCTGGGTCGATAGCGAACTGTTCGTCGGGGGCGAACAGGAATCGCAGCAGATCCCATGCGTCGGCCAGTACGACGATCCTGGTCTGTACCAGTTCGGCGGCCACGGCAAACGTCTTTTCGTCGATTTCGGCGCCGATATGCCCGTGTTCGGTGAGGTACTCGCGCAAACGATGAGTGAAATCGCCCACGTCCAGCAAACGGATGTGCTCGGCGTTGAGCGCATCGGCCTTCTTCTGGTCGAAACGGGCCGGATTCGAATTGACTTTCGAAATGTCGAAGGCGGCGACCATCTCCGACATCGAGAACACGTCGCGGTCTTCGGCGATGCTCCAGCCGAGCAACGCCAGATAATTCAGCAAACCCTCGGGGATGAAGCCGCGGTCGCGGTGAGCGAACAGGTCCGACTCGGGATCGCGCTTGGACAGTTTCTTGTTTCCCGGGCCCATCACGAATGGCAGATGGCCGAACTCCGGGGTGAATTCCGCGACCCCGATCCGCTGCAACGCGGCGTAGAGCGCGAGCTGGCGCGGTGTCGAGGAGAGCAGGTCCTCACCGCGCAGCACATGGGTGATGCGCATCATCGCGTCGTCGACCGGGTTGACCAGGGTGTAGAGCGGGGCGCCGTTGCCGCGGGTCAGCGCGAAGTCCGGCACGGTGCCCGCCTTGAAGGTGGTTTCGCCGCGCACCAGGTCGGTCCAGGTGAGGTCGGTGTCGGGCATGCGCAACCGCACCACCGGCGCGCGGCCCTCGGCGCGGAAGGCCTCTATCTGCTCGGGGGTGAGATCGCGGTCGTAGTTGTCGTAGCCGAGTTTGGGGTCGCGTCCGGCGGCGAGGTGGCGTGCCTCGACTTCCTCGGGGGTGGAGAAGGACTCGTAGGCCTCCCCCGCCTCCAGCAGCCGCCGCACCACGTCCAGATGCAGATCCCGGCGCTCGGATTGCCGGTAGGGCCCGTACGGTCCACCGACTTCGGGCCCCTCGTCCCAGGTGAGTCCGAGCCAGCGCAACGCGTCGATGATCGCGCGGTAGGACTCTTCGGAATCGCGTGCCGCATCGGTGTCTTCGATCCGGAAGACGAAAGCACCACCGTGGTGGCGGGCGTACGCCCAGTTGAACAACGCCGTCCGAATCAGGCCGACGTGGGGCGTCCCGGTGGGCGACGGGCAGAATCGGACCCGTACTTCAGTCATGGCTCTCTTTCGATCAGCGTTTGGCGGCAACAGGATTGGTCAGCGTGCCGATACCGGACACGGTGACGGAGACGTTCTGCCCCGCGGTCATCGGGCCGACGCCCTCGGGGGTCCCGGTGAGGATGACGTCGCCGGGCAGCAGCGTCATCACGGTGGTCACCCATTCGATGAGCTTCGGAATATCGTGCAGCAGAAGCGAAGTGCGGCTGCGCTGGCGCACCTCACCGTCGAGTTCGGTGACGATCTCCAGGTCCGAGGGATCGAGCTGGGTTTCGATCCATGGGCCGAGCGGGCAGAAGGTGTCGTAGCCCTTGGCCCGGGTCCATTGCCCGTCGTGGCGCTGCTGATCGCGGGCGGTGACGTCGTTGGCAACGGTGTAGCCGAGGATCACGTCGAGGGCGCGGGCGGCGGGCACATCCTTGCACGGACGGCCGATGACGATGGCCAGCTCGCCTTCGTAGTCGACCTGAGAGGAGCTGGGCGGCAGGATGATCGGCGCGTTCGGCCCGACGATCGAGGTGCTCGGCTTCATGAAGATGACCGGATCGGCGGGTGCCTCGCCGCCCATTTCGGCGGCGTGCGCGGCGTAGTTCTTGCCGATGCAGATCACCTTGCTGGCCAGGATCGGCGCGAGCAGGCGCACATCGGCCAGCGGCCAGCTGCGCCCGGTGAACGTCGGGGTGCCGAAGGGGTGTTCGGCGATCTCCTTGGCGACGCTGTCGCCACCCTCGCCCTCGATGCTGACGAAGGCGACTCCATCCGGACTGGCAACTCGACCTAGACGCATGGGTCGGAGTCTATCGACCCGGCTCCACCTGCCCGAACGCGGCGGTCCGGGCGGTCCGGTCGCCCGGCGCCGGGCTACCGGTTCACTGGTACCCGCAAGCGGATCCGCGCGTCCCCGCGTGACCGTCGGCCGTACGCCGAACGCGAGCGAGTCGGCGGCCACCGCCCAGCTCGCCCGCGAGGCGTTCACGGTCCGCCGATCCGCAGGCGATGCACCGAGCGGGCGGCACCGCGCGCCTTCATCCGATGTGAGAAGTCAGACACATCCGATGGTTCAGGGCGGCCGGTCCCCGGGTGTACGGTTACCACCGATGCTCACTGCGTGAGATCGGCGTTCCATATAGTGAGATGCGAGAGAGGTGGGCTACCGATGGCCGTGAACGCTTCCGCAGCGACCACACCGCAGGTCGACGCGTTCCGACGGTGGTCGATGCTCGGTCTCGGTGTCTTCGCCCAAGCCTCCAGCGCGGTCTTCGTGCACGGTGTCCCGTTCCTGCTCCCCGCGCTGACCGATCGCGGGATGCCATTGGCGACGGCAGGCCTGCTGGTGGCCATGCCGACCGTCGGGCTGGTGTGCACCCTGATCGCGTGGGGATACGTCGTCGACCGGATCGGTGAGCGCAAGGTGCTCGTCGGCGGTCCGCTGGTGATGTTCGTCGCGGGTACCGCGGCCGCGACCACGTCGAGCTATCCGGCGCTCGGCGTGCTGCTGTTCCTCGGCGGCGTCGGCGCCGCGAGCACCAATGGGGCCAGCGGACGGGTGATCGTCGGCTGGTTCCCGCCCCATCGCCGTGGGCTGGCCATGGGCATCCGGCAGACCGCGCAGCCGTTGGGCGTCGGAGTCGGCGCCGTGGCCATTCCGTGGGTCGCCGGGGCGCACGGTGCGGCGGTGGCGATCCTGGTGCCCGCGCTGATGGCGGCGGTCGCCGCGGTGGGCTGCCTGATCGGAATCGTGGATCCGCCCCGGCCGGCGGGCTCGGCCGCGGACCGGGCCAATCCCTATCGCGGCTCGACGACCCTGCTGCGCATCCACGCGGTGTCGGTGCTGCTGGTGTTCCCGCAGGCCACCGTGTGGACGTTCGCGTTGCTGTGGCTGCATCGCGATATCGGATGGTCGTTGCCGGTCGCCGGGATTCTGGTCACCGCCACCCAGCTGCTGGGTGCGGCGGGCCGGATCGGCGCGGGCGCCTGGTCGGATCGGGTGGGCAGCCGGTTGGGGCCGCTGCGCTCGGTCGCGGTCGCCGCCGTACTGACGATGGCCGCACTGGCGCTGGCGGCCTGGGCACAGTGGTGGTGGCTGGCCATTCCCCTGCTGGTGATCGCGTCGGTGGTCACCGTGTCCGACAACGGTCTGGCCTTCACTGCGGTCGCCGAGATCGCCGGGCCGTACTGGAGTGGGCGCGGACTTGGCATCCAGAACACCGGACAGAATCTGGTGCTGGCCGTGGTCCCGCCGGTCTTCGGCGCGCTGATCACCTACGCCGGATTCCCCGCCACGTACCTGGCCGCCGCCGCGCTCGCCGTCGGCGCGATTCCGTTGGTGCCCAAGGATGCTGCGCCGCGCTGAACACTCCGTGAGCTCGACCGCACAGACAGGCGCCGGGATTCGCGGGCGACCGCTCGACGCTCTGGATCCTCTCCACCGGCAGACGTCGCAGTGCCACAGGTGCCATGCCCCGGGCGACGTCCACTCGATAGGCACCCGCCGACAAGCAGGTAAGCGTCACCGCGCAGTCGAAAGGCCCCGCGCTCGAAAAGAGCGCGGGGCCTTGCCGATAGACGACTCAGACCGAGGCGGCGATCCGGTCGCCGATCTCCACGGTCGAGGCCACCCCGCTGCGCGAGGCCAGATCCTTGGCGACCGCGGCTTCCACCCGCGCGGCCGCCTCGGTGTCGCCGAGGTGGTTCAGCAGCAGCGACAGCGACAGGATCGCGGCGGTCGGGTCGGCCTTGGACTGACCCGCGATATCGGGCGCGCTGCCGTGCACCGGCTCGAACATGCTCGGGTTGGTGCCGGAGGCATCGATGTTGCCGCTGGCCGCCAGGCCGATGCCGCCGCTGACGGCGGCCGCCAGGTCGGTGATGATGTCGCCGAACAGGTTGTCGGTGACGATCACATCAAAGCGACCGGGATCGTTGACCATGTGGATGGTAGCGGCGTCGATGTGCTGGTAGGCCACCTCGACGTCGGAGAATTCGGCGCCCACTTCGTCGACGGTGCGCTGCCACAGCGATCCGGCGAAGCTCAGCACATTGGTCTTGTGCACCAGGGTCAGATGCTTGCGCCGCTGCTGTGCGGTCGCGAAGGCGTAGCGCACGACCCGCTCGATGCCGAACCGGGTGTTGGTGCTGACCTCGGTGGCCACCTCGTGCGGCGTGTTCACCCGGATCGCGCCGCCGGTGCCGGTGTAGGGGCCCTCGGTGCCTTCGCGCACCACCACGAAGTCGATGTCGGGGTTACCCGCGAGCGGGCTGGTGACGCCGGGGAACAGCTTCGACGGGCGCAGGTTCACGTGATGGTCGAGCGCGAACCGAGTGTGCAGCAGCAGCCCGCGCTCGAGCACACCGCTGGGGACCGACGGGTCGCCGATCGCGCCGAGCAGGATCGCGTCGTGCTGCTTCAGCTCCGGCAGCACCGATTCGGGCAGGATCTCGCCGGTGCGGTGGTACCGCTTGGCACCCAGGTCGTATTCGGTCTTCTCGACCCCGGGTGAGACCACGTCGAGCACCTTGAGGGCTTCGGCGATGACCTCGGGACCGATACCGTCGCCCGGGATGACAGCGAGTTTCATGAAAGCAGTGCTCCGTTTCCGATGATGCGCCCGTGAACATCGCAACGATAGCCGGTGCCCGAAACCGGGCCGCGACCAGGGCGAACTCGTCCCGGACACTGGGAAACCGGTGTTGTGCGCAGGCGCCTGAGGTGATCGTGCCGAGCTCGTGTGGGCGATGCGGCCACGCTACGCGACCGGCCGATGTAGTCGAGCCCCGCTCCATACGGAACGGGGCTCGACGACACAGTTCGGGCAGTGCCCGGTGAATCAGAACAGGTCGACCTGGACGACCTTGGTGGCGCCGACGGACTCGCCGATCGCGGCCTGCACCTCGGCGGGCACCTCCTTGCCGACCCGCAGCATCACGGTGGCGCCTTCCTTGTCGACGTCCTGGGTCAGCTGCGCGGCCAGGATGTCGATCTCGGCCTCACCGAGCTTCATGCCGATCTTGCCAAGCGCGCCCGGCTTGTCCTCGTAGTTGAGCACGGCCAGGTTCAGGCCCTCGGCACGCATGTCGTAGTTGCGGCCGTTGATGTTGACGATCTTCTCCACCTGAGCGGGCTCGGTCAGCGTGCCCGCCACGTTCAGCGTGCGGCCGTCGCCGAACACCGCGCGCAGATCGACGACGCTGCGGTGGCTCGGGCTCTCCGAGACCGTGGTGACCTCGGTGCTGATCCCGCGTTCCTGGGCCAGCGCCGGCGCGTTGACGAAGGTGACCTGGTCCTCGACGTGCGCGGAGAAGATGCCGCGCAGCGCCGACAGCTCCAGCACGCCGACCTCGCTGGCGGCCAGCTCGCCACGCACCTGGATCTCCACGCTCACCGGCAGTTCGTCGGCCAGCGCGCCGAGCAGCACACCCTGCTTGCGCACGATGTCGAGCCACGGGGCGACCTCGTCGCCGACGACGCCACCGGTGACGTTCACCGCACCCGGCACGAATTCACCGGCCAGGGCCAGCAGCACCGACTTGGCGACATCGGTGCCTGCGCGGTCCTGGGCCTCGGTGGTGGAGGCGCCCAGGTGCGGGGTCACCACGACCTGCGGCAGGTCGAACAGCGGGCTGTCGGTGCACGGCTCGGTCTCGAACACGTCCAGGCCCGCGGCACGCACATGGCCGGACTTGATGGCGTCGGCCAGGGCCTGCTCATCGATCAGGCCACCGCGGGCGGCGTTGACGATGATGACGCCCGGCCTCGTCAGCGCCAGCTTCTCCTTGCTCAGCAGACCCTTGGTCTCCGGGGTCTTGGGCAGGTGCACCGAGATGAGGTCGGCGCGGCCGAGCAGCTCCTCCAGGGTCACCAGCTCGATGCCCAGCTGGGCGGCGCGGGCCGGGGACACGTAGGGGTCGTAGGCGATGACGTGGGTTTCGAAGGCGGCCAGCCGCGCGGCGAACAGCTGGCCGATGCGGCCGAGGCCCACGACGCCGACGGTCTTGCCGAAGATCTCGACGCCGTTGAACTTGCTGCGCTGCCAGGTGCGCTCACGCAGGGTGGCATCGGCGGCGGGCACCTGACGGGCCGCGGCGAGCAGCAGCGTGACGGCGTGCTCGGCGGCGGTGTGGATGTTGGAGGTCGGCGCGTTGACGACCATGACGCCGCGTTCGGTGGCGGCGGGCACGTCGACGTTGTCGAGGCCGACGCCGGCGCGGGCGACGATCTTCAGGTTCTTACCGGCTTCCAGCACTTCGGCGTCGACCGTGGTGGCCGAGCGCACCAGCAGCGCGTCGGCCTCCGGAACGGCGGCCAGCAGCGCCGGACGGTCGGGACCGTCGACCCAGCGGACCTCGACACCGTCACCGAGCGCGTCGACGGTCGACTGGGCGAGCTTGTCGGCGATCAGAACTACAGGACGGCCTGCTTGGCTCACTGTGGGTTACTCCTGGGGAAGAAATGGGGGTCGGCAGTTACCGGGGCCAAGCTTAGTTGGCGCAATTTCCGCGCCACCTACCGCCTGGTAGGCGGCTGTCCTCAGTCGGGCGGCCGGGGGTTCGTGGTAGCCGTTTTCCTCCGGACACGGACCTGCCCCGGCCGCTACGAGGAAGGCCGGGGCAGGAGTCAGGTCGCGTCCGCGACCGCAGCGTCTGATCAGCCGCCGAACGAGCCCGTCCACAGGGTGTTCACCAGGCCGTGCAGGGCCGCACCCAGGGTGTCGAAAAGACCGTTCACAGCGGCGCTACCGGTGTCGATGATAACGGGGATCATGAAAATACCTCTCGTCGAAATTCAATCCAGTCGAACTGGCTGACACACGGTCCATCGAGCCGCGCACAGAATCGGTTACGGGAAATTACCCATTAGTGACGCAGGCCACAAATCACGGGCTCTTGTGAGCCAGACAGCCGCGATGCAGGCGTCCTATCAGCGAAAACGGACAAATGCCCTGGTTACGGTTCGATCACAGCACGTGCGAGAGCCCGCCGGAGGAATAATCTGAGAAATTACTTAACGTGGTGCCCACAATTTCATGGGCAATTCGCGAACATCGGCCGTCGCAGCGCCGGCGCAGGCGGCACGGAAGGGCGAACAATTAGCTGCGCCCTATTCCTTGGAATTCCTCTCCAACGGTGGGCATCGATAGCCACCCGGCTGCGACGCGGGGCGGTGCGGCAGCCGTTCACGTCCGGATCGACGTTGGATCGCGCACACCCAGGTCCCGAGCCCCGACGTCTCATCCGGCGCCGCCGCACCGTCGTGGATAAGGTGAGCGGCGAATTCCGCCGCCTGCCAGGAGCCGCCGTGCCCCGCCCATCCTCGAACCAGCCGCGCCCGCAGCGATTACACAGACACCTCGGCGTCCCCGATGCGGTCATGATCGGCCTCGGCGCGATGCTCGGCGCCGGAATCTTCGCCGCCCTTGCGCCGGCCGCGGAGGCCGCGGGCAGCGGGCTGCTGCTCGGGCTCGCGGTCGCTGCGGTGGTCGCCTATTGCAATGCGACGTCCTCGGCCCGGCTGGCTGCCCGCTACCCCGACTCCGGCGGCACCTACGTCTACGGCCGGGAACGGCTCGGCCCGTTCTGGGGGTACCTCGCGGGCTGGAGTTTCGTGATCGGCAAAACCGCCTCGTGTGCGGCCATGGCGTTGACGGTCGGGGTGTATGTCTGGCCGGGACATGCGCACGCGGTGGCGGTCGCGGCGGTGATCGCCTTGACGACGGTGAACTATCTCGGCGTCCAGAAGTCGGCGCTACTGACCAGGGTGATCGTCGCCGTCGTTCTCGCGGTGCTCGCCGCGATGGTCGTCGCCGCGAGCACGTCGTCCGAGGCAGATCCGCACCACCTGGCGTTCGGATCCGACATCACGCCGCTCGGGGTATTGCAAGCGGCGGGCCTGCTGTTCTTCGCGTTCGCCGGCTACGCCCGCATCGCGACCCTCGGCGAGGAGGTGCGCGACCCAGCCCGCACCATCCCGCGCGCCATCCCGATCGCCCTCGGCATCGCTCTCATGGTCTACGTGGCCGTGGCGGTCGCCGCTCTGCTGGCCCTCGGGCCGCAGCGGCTGGCCGAATCCAGCGCGCCGCTGTCGAGTGCAGTCCATGCCGCGGGCGCCGACTGGCTGTCGCCCATCGTCCGCGGCGGCGCCGCGGTCGCCGCGCTCGGATCGTTGCTGGCCTTGATCCTCGGTGTCTCGCGCACCACCCTCGCCATGGCCCGCGATCATCACCTGCCCCACGCCCTCGCGGCAGTTCATCCGCGCACCGGCGTCCCGCACCACGCCGAAATCGCCGTCGGCGCTGTGGTCGCCCTCGCCGCCGCCACCGCCGACCTCCGCGCGGCCATCGGCTTCTCCTCCTTCGGCGTGCTGCTCTACTACGCCATCGCCAACGCCTCCGCCTGGACGTTGCCCCGAAACGAAGGCCGCCCACCCCGCGCCGTCCCGGCAATCGGCCTGAGCGGCTGCCTTGTCCTCGCGTTCACCTTGCCGGCGGAATCGGTTCTCGCCGGCGCGGCCGTCGCCGCCGTTGGTGCAGTGGTGTACCTCGCCCGGCGGGGGGCGGCACGCCACGGCACGTGACCGCCGGTCGAGCAGGTCCGCTACGCACAACGCCGGGTCCCGAAGACGCAGGGTCGCGATATGGCCGCGATCAGGGACCTGACCGCGACGTTCTTCCGCCGAGAAGCAACCGCGGACCGGAATCGGCTGTAGTCCCGCGGTGCGGGGCAGGGTTGAGCGGAGTTCAGCCGTCCACGCCCGCAGCCGCGGCGTAGGCCTGCGCCAATCGTTCACTCGCACGGGGAGCCGACGGATCGGGGCGAGGCGTCCCGAGGTGCAGCTCCCGCAGCTCGTCCATGAACTCCTCCCACAGCTTTGGGCCGCCCTCCTCCAGCAGTTGTGCCCGGACCCGCAGGCGATGGGTGGTCTCGCGGTGACGCAGCCCCCAGGACCCCAGCTGTGCCATGATCGGCACCAGCTGGATGGCGGGCTCGGTCAGCCGGTATTCGGCTTTGCGGCCGGGCCCGGCATCTTCGCGGCTCAGCAGCCCGGCCGCCACCAGCCGCTTGAGCCGGTCGGACAGGATATTGGAGGCGATGCCCTCCTCGGAGCCGGCCAAGAGCTCGCGGAAGTGCCTGCGGTTGCCGAACATCACGTCACGCAACACCAGCAGCGTCCACCGGTCGCCGATCACCTCGATGGTCGCGTTGATCGGGCAACCCGAACGACCGTCTTCGCGCATGCCGCCCTCCTCCTATTCGACCTACCGCTTGCAATATACAACCACTAAGGGTTACGGTTCCACTCGAGCGATTGCGAAATGCAATCACCTCTTCCCGAGGAGGACGTCATGCCCAAGGTGCGCGCCACCATCTCCTGCTCGCTCGACGGCTTCGTCGCGGGCCCGAATCAGAGCGTCGAGAATCCACTCGGCGAGAACGGCGAACGGCTGCACGACTGGATGTTCGCCACCCGCGCGGGGCGGGCGATGCTCGGCGAAGAGGGCGGCGGGACCGGCATCGACAACGACATCGTCGCCACCCACAATGAGGGCATCGGCGCGGCGATCATGGGCCGCAATATGTTCGGGCCGGTGCGCGGCGCGTGGCCCGACCACGACTGGACCGGCTGGTGGGGCGAGAATCCGCCGTTCCACCACGACGTCTTCGTGCTCACCCACCACCTGCGCCCCTCGGTGCCGATGACGGGCGGAACCACCTTCCATTTCATCGCAGCTGCTCCGGAAGAGGCGCTGCGGCAGGCTTTCTCCGCCGCCGATGGACAGGATGTCCGCATCGCCGGCGGCGCGGCGACCCTGCGCCAGTTCTTGCGGAGCGGCTTGATCGATGAGTTGATCCTGTCGGTGGTCCCGATCCTGCTCGGCTCCGGCGAACGACTCTTCGACGACCTCGGAACCCTGCCCGGCTACCGAGTCGAGGTGCTCGCCGGCTCCCCCGCCGTATCCCACATGCGCATCGCCCGGCAAGAACCGGACCAGCACCGGGACACAGCCGGCGGATGACCGGAACACCTGATTCGATCGTTTGCTCGCATTCCCGGCGCACGTGCACCCGCTCGAGGCTGTGCAAGGCTGGGCCCATGACTTCCCCCGCCCGCAACCGCCAAGGCGACGCGACCAGGCTGCGTCTGATCAAGACGGCCGAGCGACTCTTCGCCACCCACGGCGTCGACGCGGTCTCGGTGCGGGCGATCAACGCCGCGGCGGGGCTCGGCGCCGCCTCGGTCCACTACCACTTCGGCAGCAAGGATGAGCTGCTGGCCGCCGTCCTGGTCGACCTCGGCGCACCGGTGCGCGATCGCATTCGCGCCAACGTCGGCCTACTGGCGGACGCACCGCGCCCGCCGGATGCCGAATCGCTGGTCCGAGCCGTGACCACACCGTATCTGGAACTGCTGCAACGTCATCGGACCCGCGGCATGCGCTGGATCAAGATCATCGCCCAGATCGCGCCGCAGGGCCATCCGGTGCTCGCGGCGACCGACCAGCAGCTGCCAGAGGCGCTCTTCGCCCAGGTCCGCCGGGCTTTTCCGGATGCCGATCCGCAGCGGCTGGCCGCGCGCTGGGCGGTGTCGCTGATGGGTTTCGTGCAGGCGTTGAGCCAGGCCGACGAGTGGAGCCGCGACGGCACCCGGCTTTCGGCGGCGGAGCTGGCCACCTTCTACGACGACGTCGTCACGTTCGTGATCGGCGGCGTCGAACGCCTCCTCCCCTCCTGATCGGCGGGCGCTCTCCCGTCGCCGAAACGTTCCACTCAGCGGGATATTTCTGGATCATGTGATCCAACTCTCTGGTACACACGAACCCGTGAGCGGATGTGACCCCACTCACTTCTCTCGTCCCGATCCCGTCAGGAGACGACGCCCGTGTGGACCTCCCGATCACTGCGATTCGGCGCCTTCCTCGCCCCGTATCACCCGCTCGACGCCGATCCAGCGCTGCAACTGCGCCGCGATATCGACCTCATGGAACACCTCGATCACCTCGGCTTCGACGAGGCCTGGATGGGTGAGCATCACTCCACCGGAGCCGAAATCGTCCCTGCCCCGGACATGTTCATCGCCGCCGCCGCCGAGCGCACCCAGCGCATCCGCTATGGCACCGGCGTCATGTCGCTGCCGTATCACCACCCGCTGATCACCGCCGACCGGATCACCCAGCTCGACCTGCAGACCCGCGGCAGGCTGATCGTCGGCACCGGACCGGGCAAGATCCCGCTGGACGCGCACATGATGGGCATCGACCCTTCCGACCAGCGTCGACGGCAGGGCGAAGCCTTGGAGGCGATAGTGGCGCTGCTGCGCGGCGAGGTCGTGAACATGAACACCGACTGGTTCACGTTGCGAGACGCCCGCGCGCAGCTGCCCACCTACGATCCGGCCGGCATCGAGGTGGCGGCCGCGTCGACGATCTCGCCCAATGGTTCGGTGCTGGCAGGCACCCACGGACTTTCGCTGTTGTCGCTGGCGGCTGGCTCCCCCACCGGCTTCGAGGCCCTCGACCGCAACTGGGGCGTCTACGAGAAGGTGTGCGCCGAGCACGGGCACGTGGCCGACCGCTCGACCTGGCGGTTGGTGAACCCGATGTTCCTGGCGGAGTCGCGTGCCGAAGCCGAACGTGCGGTGAGCCGCCGCATCGGCGCGATGGCCGCCTACGTCAACCGGCAGACCGGTGTCCGTCCGGTGTGGGCGGACTCCCCGCGCGGAATCATCGACCAGTGGCGCAACGACACCCTCGGCGAGTTCGGCCAAGCCATCATCGGCACGCCCGATGAGGCGATCGCCCAGATCGAGCGGCTGATCGAGAAGACCGGTGGGTTCGGCACCCTGCTCGTACTGCACGTCGACATGGCGAACTGGGAGGACACTTTACGCAGCTACGAGCTGTTCGCCGCCGAGGTGATCCCGCATTTCAAGCGCCGCAACCTCGGTCGCGAAGCCAGCCTGCAATTCGCCGAGGACAACCGCGAGTACCTGATCGGCGGCCTGGTCAGCGCGATCACCAAGGCCCACACCGACTATTACGGCGTCGCGCAGAAGGGGGCGTGAGTCGTGCGTGCAGCACAGTTCGCCGACGGCGAGTTCACCGTGACCGAGGTCGCCGATCCGCCCGCCGTCGGTCCGGGCCAACTGCGTATCGCGGTCGCCGCGTGCGGGATCTGCGGTAGCGATCTGAGCATGTCGAAGGATCCGTGTCGTTTCGTCGAGGTGGCCGAGAAAGCGGGCTACCCGCTGGCCGTCTTCGATCCACGGCGGCCGGTGGTCCTTGGGCACGAGTATGCCGGCACGGTTGTCGAAACCGGCTCGGGTATTACCGATTTCGCCGTCGGCGACCGCGTCGCGGGGATCGGGGTCAGCACCGCGACCGGCACCGGCATTCCGACGATCATCGGCTACTCGAACGAATACCACGGCGGCTTCGGCGAATTCATCGTCGTCGACGCGTTCTGGGTACGTCACGTTCCGGACGGTCTCTCGCTCGAGCACGCCACCCTGGCCGAACCGCTGCATGTGGGCGAGATGCATGTGCAGCAATCGGGTTTGACCGCCGAGGATTCCGCACTCGTCATCGGCTGCGGCCCGATCGGACTCGGCGCGATCCTTGCGGCGAAGGCGCACGGCGCGCGGACCGTCATCGCGTCCGAACCTTCGCCGGCCCGCCGCGCCCTGGCCCGAGCACTCGGGGCCGATATCGTCGTCGACCCGGCCGAACAGGATCCGGTCGCCGTGTGGAACGAGCAGGCCGCACCGAGCTCGGGAATCCTCATCGCCTACGAATGCAGCGGCCGCCCGGGCATTCTCGACTCGCTGCTGCACACCCTGCCGTTCGGATCGCGTATCCAGGTGCTGGCGGCCGGTTTCGCCGAGGAGACCATCGTTCCGGTGGTGGGTCAGTTCCGGATGATCGCGATCAACTTCGGCCACGGCAGCTACGAGCGCGCCTACGACACCGTGCTGCAACGGCTGGCCGACGGCGAGATCGACGCCGAGGCCATCATCACCGGCCGGGTCGGACTCGACGGCGTCGCCGACGCCTTCCAGGCGCTGCGCGACCCCGACGGCCACGTGAAGATCCTCGTCCTGCCACAAGCGTGATGCCCCCTTGTTCCGGAAAGGAATTCCACGATGCCCGTCATCGACCCCACCCGTACCTGGGAACCGCTCGAACAACGCCTCGCCGACACCACCGATCGCAGGCACCGCATCGTCTTGAGCGCCGTGATCGACCATATGAAGGCCGAGGCCGAGCCCGACCTCGACGCCCTGATGGCGACACTGTCGGAGACGCCCGACTATCACTTCTGGAACGCGGGTATCGACCGCGGGCCGAAGGGGATCAACGGCGTCCGCCGGTACTACACCGACTTCCTGGCCACGCGCACCAATATCCTCGAGTTCGACATCGATCGCATCGTCGTGGACGACTATTGCGTGGTGACCGAAGGCTTCCTCAAGCAGATCTACCCCGGCTCCTACGCGGCCAGGATCGGTCTCCCGGTCGGTGACGAATCCGCCCACTATCTGGTCACCAACCGCCAGCTGATCCTGTGGCCGGTCGACGAGGACGGACGCATCGTCGGCGAGGATTCCTATCAGTCGGGACCCGCCGACATCACCCTGCTACGGCCGGACGAACTGCCGCAGCAGTACGTCGACCTCATGCGCTCGCCGAGCTGAGCGGAGGTCTTCGATGAAAGGTTGCCGGCGATGACCACCTCGGCCGACCACAAACCCGACATCGCTCGCATGCTCATGGCGCGCGTGGGCGACGACCATCTCGGACTGCGCACCAGGCAGCGCGACTGGACCTGGGACGCCGTGGTCCGCGAATCGGCCGCGCGGGCGGCCCTCGCACGGGCGTTGCGGGTCGACGGTCCGTTCCACATCGGTGTGCTGCTCGACAATGTGCCCGACTTCCTGTTCTGGCTCGGCGGTGCGGCACTCGCCGGCGCCACCATCGCCGGAATCAACCCCACGCACGGAGCCGCCGAACTGCGCGAGGAGATCCGGTTCGTCGATTGCCAATTGATCGTCACCGACCGCGCCGGTGCGGCGCGCTTGCGGGAGCTGGATCTCGGTCTGGCCGAGGACCGGTTTCTCGTCATCGACGAACCCCGCTACGCGGACATGCTGAACGCGCACCGCATCGACCCGACCATTGCCGACGGTGTCGGCGCGGACTCGTTGTTCCTGTTGCTGTTCACCTCCGGCACCACCGGCCGGTCCAAGGCCGTCCGATGCAGCCAAGGCAGGTTGGCGCGGCTGGCCTACGCGAACTTCAAATACGGCCACCATCGCGACGACATCGACTACTGCTGCATGCCGCTGTTCCACGGCAACGCGCTGATGGGCCTATGGGCACCCGCACTCGCCTGCGGCGCCACGATCTGCCTGACGCCGAAATTCTCCGCGTCCGGCTTCCTGCCCGATATCCGGTTCTTCGGCGCCACCTTCTTCACCTATGTCGGCAAGGCCCTCGGCTATCTCATGGCCACCCCCGAGACCCCGCATGACCGCGACAACAGGCTCGAACGCGGTTTCGGCACCGAGGCCGCACCGGCCGACAAAGCCGAGTTCGCCCGCCGGTTCGGGGCACCGCTGCTCGAGGCCTACGGGTCCAGCGAAGGCGCGGGTTCGGTGCGGCTGGACCCGGCCGCCCCGGTCGGCGCCCTGGGACGTCCGGCGCACTCCGGTATCGCCGTCGTCGATCCTTCGACGCTGCGGGATTGCGCACCAGCTCGGGTGGACGAGCACGGCCGCGTCCTCAACCCCGACGAAGCCGTGGGCGAAATGGTGAACAAGGACGGCGCGGCGGCGTTCGAGGGCTACTACAACAATCCGGCCGCGGACGCCGAACGCGTCCGCAACGGCTGGTACTGGACCGGCGATCTCGGCTATATCGATGAAGCCGGGTTCCTCTACTTCGCCGGCCGTCGCGGTGATTGGATCCGGGTCGACGGCGAGAACACCTCGGCACTGCTGATCGAACAGGTTGTCCGCCGGCATCGCGGCGTCCTGGCCACCGGTGTCTACGCGGTACCGGATCCGCGTTCAGGTGATCTGGTGATGGCGGCGATCGAAGTGCACGAGCCCGAGGTGTTCGATCCGGTCGAGTTCGCTTCCTTCCTCGCCGGGCAAGCCGATCTCGGCCGCAAAGCGACACCGCGACTGCTCCGGGTATCGTCCGCGCTGCCGGTGACCGGCTCGGGGAAGGTCGTCAAACGCGAACTGCAACAACAGAAATGGCGGACGACCGATGCCGTCTACCGCTGGGACCGCGGCGCGTACCAGCTGATGTCCGATTCCGATAAGAGGACGTTCGAGCAGGAGTTCGTCCGCCACGACCGGCAGCGACTGCTCTGACATCCCTCCCAGGAAAAGGGGCAAGCCCCGCACCGTACGGCGCGGGGCTTGCGAAAGTCACGCTGTTCAGATAGCGCGGACGTCCTGAGCCTGCGGACCCTTCTGGCCCTGCCCGATCTCGAACTCCACACGCTGACCCTCTTCGAGGGTCCGGAAACCCGACCCGGAAACTGCCGAGTAATGCACGAAGACGTCAGGGCCGCCTCCGTCTTGCGCGATAAAGCCGAAGCCCTTTTCGCTGTTGAACCACTTCACGCTGCCTTGAGCCATGTTCTGTACTTCATACTTCCTGTAGATGAGCCGAGCAAATGTCAAGCCCGGTCTCGCCTACAACGATGCCATGCTTTGCGATATTCCTCCACCTCTGGGGCACGTGACTGTGAGGTAACTATCCCTCCGCGCATTCCACTATGGAGTGTGGACGATTGCCCAGGTAACGGGGCGTCACGTTCGAGATGCCGCGCGTTCACCTCGCGGCGCGCCCGAGCAGTCCGCCCACGATCAGCTCCGCGAGTTCGCGCGCGGTGCGTTCCTGACTTTCCCGGGTAACCGGGGCAGCCCGCCCCAACCGATAGGCCAGCGGCAGTTGCACCAGCCCGGCCACCGGGCTGATCACCGCGAAGAACAACACGTCCATCGACACCGTCGGCATCCGATCCGCGCCCATCAGCCGTTCGAGGGCCGGGATCATCGGACCGAGCGTCGGTGCCACATAGTCGTCGTACAAGTAGTCCAAACGCTCGGATTCACAAGCGAATTCGTCGGCGAGCAGCCGTCCGAACAGCGGTGTTTCCACGGCGGCCTGATAGAAGTGGGTGATCACTGCGCGGACCAGGTCGGCGTCGTCCAGTCCGGAGTCGAGCAGCTGCAGGCGTTCGTGCTGATCTTCCTGCAACGCCGAGTCCACCACCGCGCGCCAGAACGCGGCCTTGGAGCCATAGCGGTCGTTGATGAAGTTGTGGCTGACACCGAGCCGCCTGGCCAGCTCCCGCACCCGAGGTGCGGTCGTAGCCGAGCTCGGCGAACGCCTCGATCCCACGACGCAGAATCTCCGACTCCGCCGGCACCGCCCGCCCGCCGTCCCACACCGGACATCACCGTCCCCGACCTCACCGGCAAGCTCGCGGTGGTCACCGGCGCCAGCGACGGCGTCGGTCTCGGCCTCACCACCCGCCTCGCCGCCGCCGGCGCGGAGGTGATCATGCCCGTCCGCAACCCGGCCAAAGGCGAGGCCGCGATCGCGCAGATCCGCGAGCACCACCCCCACGCCGAACTCTTACTACGCGGCCTGGACCTCTCGTCGCTGTCCTCCGTCGCCACCCTCACGGGCCAGCTCATCGACGAAGCCCGCCCCATCCACATCCTCGTCAACAACGCCGGCGTGATGACCCCACCCACCCGCCAAACCACCCACGAC
>NZ_JAAGVC010000461.1 GCF_010858045.1 Nocardia cyriacigeorgica | reverse complement strand
GCATCGTCTACGCGGGCGGCCGGTTCGCCTGGGAGAAGTGGAGCGGCGGTTCGTTGCAGTCGCCGAAGATGGTCGCCGGCGCGATGATCGGCGGCACGGTCGCCACCAGTGCGGGCACCATCATGAACGCCGTCATCGGCTGATCGCGTTCGCCTGCCCGCCGGCGTAGCCGGGTGAGCTTGACCTTCGAGTTGGTTGAAGCCCGATGATGGCCGGGT
>NZ_JAAGVC010000460.1 GCF_010858045.1 Nocardia cyriacigeorgica | reverse complement strand
TCAGCCGATGACGGCGTTCATGATGGTGCCCGCACTGGTGGCGACCACACCACCGATCATCGCGCCGGCCACCATCTTCGGCGACTCCAGACCGCCTCCGGTCCACTTCTCCCAGGCGAACCGGCCGCCCGCGTAGACGATGCTGATGATGCCCGACAGCATGGCGAGCCAGGTGGCGTACCGGACGAACTGCTGCGCCTTGTCGGCCAGCGGCGGCGGCTC
>NZ_JAAGVC010000459.1 GCF_010858045.1 Nocardia cyriacigeorgica | reverse complement strand
GAAGCGCCGCCGATGTCGGAGAAGATTCTCCAACTCGTCCGCTACCTGACCTGGTTCGTGCTGCTGTCCGGGGTCTGCGGCATCATCTACGCGGGCGGCAAGTTCGCCTGGGAGAAGTGGAGCGGCGGTTCGTTGCAGTCGCCGAAGATGGTCGCCGGCGCGATGATCGGCGGCACGGTCGCCACCAGTGCGGGCACCATAATGAATGCCGTGCTCGGCACC
>NZ_JAAGVC010000458.1 GCF_010858045.1 Nocardia cyriacigeorgica | reverse complement strand
GAGATCTTGCAGCGGGCACCGCGGTCGCACGGCATCCTGTTCGACCTGCCGGAGGTGGTGGGCGAGGCTCGTGAACGGCTGACCGAGCTGGGTGTGGCCGATCGCTGCGCGGTGGTGGCCGTCGCGGCCGATCTGGCATTGGTGCGGCCCTGGGAGCACCAGGGTGCCCGCGCGGTGCTCGGTTGGATTCCGCTGGTATTGCTGGTGATTCCGCTCCTCGGCGG
>NZ_JAAGVC010000457.1 GCF_010858045.1 Nocardia cyriacigeorgica | reverse complement strand
CCGTTCGCCCACCACAACGGCGTCGCCGAGGTCCCGCGCTACCGCATCCTGCCCGACCGCCCGCTGGCCGTGAGCTCCACCGACACCTGGCAGGCCCAGGAATTCGGCGGCCCCCTCGGCTGGACCGAACTACTACTGCAAGCCGAGACCGTGCCCACGTACCTGAACGACGATTGGGGCCGCGACTGGGGTTCGCTGGAACAGTTCACCCCGTACGACCCGGAT
>NZ_JAAGVC010000456.1 GCF_010858045.1 Nocardia cyriacigeorgica | reverse complement strand
CCAACTCGAAGGTCAAGCTCACCCGGCTACGCCGGCGGGCAGGCGAACGCGATCAGCCGATGACGGCGTTCATGATGGTGCCCGCACTGGTGGCGACCACACCACCGATCATCGCGCCGGCGACCATCTTCGGCGACTGCAACGAACCGCCGCTCCACTTCTCCCAGGCGAACCGGCCGCCCGCGTAGACGATGCTGATGATGCCCGACAGCATGGCGAGCCAGG
>NZ_JAAGVC010000455.1 GCF_010858045.1 Nocardia cyriacigeorgica | reverse complement strand
GTATAGCCACCGATTTGCCGGCTCAGGCCGGCATCGCGACCGCGGGGATTCAGGTGCCGAGCACGGCATTCATTATGGTGCCCGCACTGGTGGCGACCGTGCCGCCGATCATCGCGCCGGCCACCATCTTCGGCGACTCCAGACCGCCTCCGGTCCACTTCTCCCAGGCGAACTTGCCGCCCGCGTAGATGATGCCGCAGACCCCGGACAGCAGCACGAACCAGG
>NZ_JAAGVC010000454.1 GCF_010858045.1 Nocardia cyriacigeorgica | reverse complement strand
CCGGCTCAGGCCGGCATCGCGACCGCGGGGATTCAGGTGCCGAGCACGGCATTCATTATGGTGCCCGCACTGGTGGCGACCGTGCCGCCGATCATCGCGCCGGCGACCATCTTCGGCGACTCCAGACCGCCTCCGGTCCACTTCTCCCAGGCGAACTTGCCGCCCGCGTAGATGATGCCGCAGACCCCGGACAGCAGCACGAACCAGGTCAGGTAGCGGACGAGTT
>NZ_JAAGVC010000049.1 GCF_010858045.1 Nocardia cyriacigeorgica | reverse complement strand
GCTCAGCGCCCCCTCAACCCCCGCTGACGACACGATTTGGGCCCCCGCCCACCGATACGCTAAAGTTTCACCTCGGCTCGCCCGGAACGAAACGAGCCAACAGGATAGTCCCCTATAGCTCAATTGGCAGAGCAGCCGACTGTTAATCGGCAGGTTTCTGGTTCGAGTCCAGATGGGGGAGCAGGAAAAGGCCTCTGACCAGCAGTTCACTCTGCACGGTCAGGGGCCATTTTCGTACCACGGCCGCCGAACTCGCAACTAAGTCTCAAGAAAGTCGCGTCACGTCCGATTGCGGCGTCATCCTGCGCCGGCTTGCCGAGCCCGGCCATCACCGCACTGTGGACGACCGCAGCCGCGGTGTGATGCACCCGCCCTCGGGCCATGTACTTTCGCTGAGTCATGGCCGGATCGGCGTGCTGCAGGACGTCGGCGGTGACCCTCGCCGACAACCCTTCGTCATCCAAGATCATTGCGACGAGTTTGCGGAACGAGTAGGGGACGACATCGTCCGGTAGCCCGAGGGCCTCGCGGACACGTTGCCATTGATGGTTGACGTTCACCGGGTCGCGCAGTGTCCATTTCGATGTCGGGAAGATCAGGTCAACGTCGTAGTTGCCAGGGGGTGGGCAGTCCCGCTTCCTCTTCCGTAGCAGCTCCCACCGTCGGTCGAGGACCTCAACGGCGAAATCGGGGAGCGCAATCGTGCCTTGGGGATTCTTCGGGTCGTCGTCGTTGACGACGCGGACCAGTCCCTTTCCAGGGATGCGCACGACCTTGCCGACAGTCCGGATTGTCCGGCGTTCCCGGTCGTAGAACGGCCATGCGAGGCCGAGCACCTGGCTGGGGCGTTGGCCGGTTGCGCCCATGATCGCGATAACGTCGGCGAGGTCTGCGCCCTCGCAGAATTGTGCGACCGTCGGAGGGGTATAGGAACGGATCCCTCGCTTCTCCTCGGCTTTGGTCAGTTTCCGTGGGCATGGCACCGTGGACCAATACACCGATGCCAAGATGAAGCAGAACTCATCGACACCAATGTGCGCTGCTACAGCCGCTTGACCCCCTGTCCACCATTCGGGGACCTCAATTTGCCCCGCGACGCCGTCGTGATCACCTCCAAGGTCGGATACTTCCGCGGAACGGCCGCACACGGCTATCAGCCCCTGCACATGCGCCACCAGCTCGAACAAACCCTGCACAACCTCGGCACCGACCACCTCGACATCTACTTCTTCCACCACCCCGACTTCGGCGGCAACGACACCTACCTCGACGCAGCAATCGACACCATGCGCAGATTCCGCGACCAAGGGCTCATCCGCGCGATCGGCATGCGCGGGCCACACCGGCACGCCCTTGACCGGCTCACCGGCGCCACCACCGGCAACAAATACCAGCGCTTCGTGCAACTGTTCAACAACATCGACCCAGACGTGCTGGCCGTCCGCGACAACCTGCTCACGCCCCAATCCCGGGCCGGAATCTTCCAACTCGCCGACCACCACAACTGCGGCGTCCTGATCACCAAACCCCTCGCCCAAGGCCTGCTCACCGGCAGCCACCACCCCACCCGGCCCCGCCAATTCGGACCCGGCGACCACCGATCCCGCAAACGCTGGTTCACACCGACGGCAGTCACGATCATCACCGACGGACTCGACCAACTCCGACGCCTCGCCGGCCCCGACCCCGCTGACCTGATCCGCATCGCTCTGTGGTCGTGCCTGCAACGCAGTGACAACGCCGCAGTCCTGGTCGGAGTCACCAGAGCCGAACAGATCACCACCAACATGACCTGCCTCGGCGACCCGCCGCCTGCCCACACCATCGACACCGCGCGCCGCATCACGGCCGACGTTCAACAGCGGCTAGACGCCACTGGGCAGGTCTTCACCGACGAACCACAACCGAAAGACGCTCACCATGGATGACCGCCGTGCAATCTGCATCTCCTGCGCCGAAATCGAACGCCGCCCCGACTCCCACCTGCTGTGGGACCTCCTCGGCCGCGACATCGGCGAATCGTATCTACTTTACGAAAGCGAGAACTTCATCGTCGTCCCCGGCGCGGGCGCCCTCGTCCCCGGCTACACCCTCATCATCCCGCGCGAGCACATCCTGTCGCTCGGCTACCTCCCAGACCACCTCGACACCGAATTCGACACCCTCCTCACCGGTGTCAAAACCTGGCTCACCGCCGAATTCGGGGCAGAAGCCCATGTTTTCGAGCACGGCGCGAAGAACTTCCGGGAAAAAGGCGGCGCCTGCGCCGACCACGCCCACACCCAAGTCGCCCCGATCGGCACCACCGACATCTACCTCACCGCACTACAACGCGACTTCACCACCACCGAAACCAGCACCTACCTCGACGCCGCCCGCGATACCGTCGCCAGAGGGGACGGGCACCCCTACCTGTTCACCCACTCCGACACCCACGGCGGTGCCATCGCTATCGCCACCGGCGCCAAAAGCCAATACTTCCGCCGCCTCCTCGCCGCACAAATCAGCAAACCCGACGAATGGGACGGCGTACTCTTCCCCTTCCTCGACAACATGCGCGCAACCATCGACGCCGCACTGACACTGCCCAAATACCTGGAACCTGGCACAGAGGGCGGGAGCAGGAAACGGCGGTGACAGTGACAGTCATCTCGGCCACACCGCAGAGCGCCGTCATTTCGATTCAGCTCGCCGAATTTCGTGTTCGCGGTAGCGACTGATCATAGGATCGGGCCGTGCAGCTGCGAGAGTTCATCGGCCCGCCGATCGCCGAACGCGAGCTGACCAGAAATGGCGAGCGGGTTCTGGTCAAGTTCGCACTACCCGCTCAATTCGACGGCGGCAGTGGCTACGGGTGCTCGATCCGAATCGACGGCATCCCAGAACACACGACGGTGTACACGATCGGCGGAGTCGATTCGGAGCATGCGCTGATCCAGGCCCTCCAGTTCGCTGATCGCATCGTCTCCGACGCCGGTTGTCTGTGGAACGCCAGCTCCGATCTCGGACTCGTCCCACCGCGATTCGGCCACGACCTTCTCGCCTGCCTCCGCACGGAAGACGCCGGTGCGCAACGTGAACAGTCGACCGCGTCGGAGCGGCAGCAGTCGGAGAATGCACGGGCGACGGTGAGAACGACGCAATGGGCAGGCAACGATGAGCAACGATGACCAGGATGCTGGGTTCGAGTATGCCCAGCAGGATCCAGCCTTTCGCGACTGGCTGGCAGCCATGGACGCTCAGCGGCGGAGCGTCCGCCACGGCTGTTCCGTCGAACGATTGCGTTCTGGCGGGCTTCTTCGACAAGTGCCTGAAGCTCGAGAGAGGTTGGTTCGTCTATGCCGCGGTGCGGCCTCCGCTGCGCAAGCTTTCGCCAGTAGCGGAGGTAGGTCCGCCGCGCCTTCCGACACCGCTGCCTCGACCCGCTGTGTGTACTCGGCAAAGGTTGGAGTTCGACCATTCTCGTGTGGCGTTCGCAGCAGTGCTTCGGGCTGGACACCGAGGCGAGCGAGAAGTGCCCGTGCGACCTCTAGATCATTGGTGGTCATGGCGCTGCCGACCGATCGCCAAGACCATCGGAGAGCGTGTCCTCGACAACTCCGGGTGGGATGACCGCGACAGTAGCGCACTCCGGCAATGGGATGAGTAGGACGCAATCTCCCGGGAGGATACCGAGGGCGCGGTGAATGGCGACGGGCAGGTGAATCTGCCCGAACGGCCCCACTGTGAAGCGGTGGTCGGACCGGTCGGTACTCCGAATGAGAATCACACCTCGGCTAACGGCGTATGTGATGGCATGACCAGTCCCCCAGCCCATCGCATTGAATGCGGAGCGGCCCGACACTCGCGCTCGGTCACTTACAACCGATGAGAAGAAGGAGAAGCTCGACGAAGCGGTTCGTGGGGCTGTCGCGTAGGCCCGTTGCGGGAGGGGCAGCCCAGACGGCGTGGAGCCAAGAACGGCAGTGAATTGATCGTGTCGAATCAGCATAGGACGCTCTGTTCAATCCTGTGTCTGCCAATTCTCCCGACTCCATGAAACCTGAGATTCAGAGATTACGCCACCCTGGCCTGAGGGACGCCATCGTTCCGCTGGCCCGGCCGCGCCGACCGTAGCGCCGACTGCGTCTCCGGGATACGTCTGCTCATGATACTGCGACCAGCACTACGACGGCCGCCGCGTACTTCCCTGTCAAGCACCCGGAATGGCAGGAGCCCGCGAGGGCGGACTCGGTAGTGCTCGGCACGGTGTCAACGTCATCAACGGCCTCGGTAAACCCAACTCCCACGCCCTGATGATCAAGGAGCCCCTCGTGCTGCCCCGGTACCTCTGGTCAGCGCAACAAGACGCGGATTCCGACCTGCTCGGACATTGTTTCCCTCTGAATCGCTGCTCACGGTGCTCCCGCAGTCAATCACCACGCGCCCCAACACAAGACCGATTCCGAGGTCTTCGACCCTGAACGGTTCGCGCCCGATCGACGACACAGGGGTGAGAGTCATCGGGCCTATTTGGTGAGATGTCGACACTCGGAACGAAGAATAAGCTCTCGCCCTACCAGCAGCGGACATCCGCCGAACAGTAGGCCTCGCCCGCACGTAGCCGCAGGCGAATCCTCCGAACTGCTCGGACAACTCGCGTGTCATGTACGCCGGAACTCGTTGGGAGAGCGGCCGGTCCATCGCTTGAAGGCGTGTGAGAAGTTGGCGAGGTCGCTGTATCCGAGATCCGTGGCGATCTCACTCACCGACATGGATCGGTCGAGTAGCCGCAGCATCGCACGTTCGCGCAGGACTGACTGGCACAACGCGCGAAAGGTGGTCCCCTCCTCGGCGAGGCGACGCTTGAGCGTGCTGGTGGACATCGACAGCTCGTGGGCGACCGACTGGCTACTTCTTCGTCCCGGGTCTTTCTCCAACAGCCGTCGTACCTTCTCCGACAACGGTATGGCTCCGCTGCGCTGGTCGAGAGTTCGTTGCAGATCGACGATGGCGAGTCGATACGCTACGGGATCGGAGAACCGGCAGACCTCGTTGAGCGTGGCGGCAGGGATATGGAGGAACGATGTCGGAGCGTCGAAGAACACGCGCCCGGCTAGCATATTTTCGTGACCGGTCGGGAAGGCTGGCGCCGACCAGCTCAGATGGAGTGATATGGTCCGTACTTCGTCGGCGAGCATGTCGAGCAGCCGCACTAGCGCCGACCCACTGTAGGTGACGACCAGGCAGTCCAGAGCCGGATCACGTGTGTGTCCGGTAAGCCCGACAGTGAGGCCGTGCTCACTTGGATGGAACTGTGGGCTGACCGCTGTCGAAATCAACGGCAGGTATGTGAGCAGCTCTACGATCTCGGCCACCGACCCGGCGCTCACCAGCGGGAAACTCAGCGGGCCGAAGGATGTCAGCTGGGCCTGTTCGGCGAACGCGAAGCCGAGCAGGGTTGCCTGGTCGGCATCGAGCTCGGGGTAGACCTCCCGAAACCAGCGCAGCGGGATCTGGACGTCATTCTTGATCAGGGCCGGCTCGTCGATTCCTTCGCGAACCATGATGTTGCGAAGTTGTGCGACGGTATCTGGGTCAAGCGCTTGGCTCTCGAGCAGCTGAACGAACACGAGCGGGGGGACACCGGCGTCGCCACGGTATGCCCCCATCATTTGATGTCACCGTCATCTCGCTGAGCCGAATTCACAAGTTTCTGCCCCTGTCGAACATAGCCGTCGATCACCTCTTCGGCAAGACTTTTACCAGGTATTCACATCGAGGCTACGTATCAGGAGTTGCCATGGCAGTTGTCACCTTTGTCTCCCACGACGGAGAGAAGCATGAGGTGCCTCTCGAAGAGGGGCGCTCACTGATGCAAGTCGCGACAAACAATGCGGTTCCCGGCATCGACGGTGACTGCGGAGGCGAAGCCGCGTGCGGTACCTGCCATGTGATCGTCGATCCGCACTGGATCGAGCGGGTCGGCTTCTCCGGCCCTGAAGAGGAGGAGATGCTTGCGATGAACCCTGAGCGCCAGCAGACCTCTCGGCTGTCCTGCCAGATGATTGCCTCCGCGGACTGGGACGGTTTGACCGTCCAATTGCCTGAGTTCCAGATGTGACAACGAGAGACGGTTGAATCGTGATGAATATTCCTTCAGCAATCACCGCCAAGGTGCAGTCGACCATCCCGATGGATCTGCAGATCCAAGGCGCACATCTGTACGACAAGACGCGTCGCTGGGTTACCGGGACGAATGGGGAGAAGCTCTTCGTCGAGAAGCCCATCCCGCCTGTCGATGAGGTCGAGCTCGCCGACATCGATCTCAGCAACCCCTTCCTCTATCGTCAGGGGCGCTGGCAGGACTACTTCGAGCGGTTGCGCAACGAGGCTCCGGTCCACTATCAGCCCAACAGTCCGTTCGGTCCATTCTGGTCCGTCACGCGTCACGCCGACATAGTGGCCGTCGACAAGAACCATGAGGTCTTCTCCGCCGAGCCGTTCATTATCATCGGGGCGCCGCCGCGCTTCCTGGATGTCGAGATGTTCATCGCGATGGACCCACCACGCCATGACACGCAGCGGGCCGCGGTCCAGGGTGTTGTCGCACCGAAGAACTTGCGTGAGATGGAGGGTCTGATTCGATCGCGTGTCCAGGAAGTGCTGGACGACCTGCCCGTGAATCAGCCGTTCGACTGGGTACAGAACGTCTCGATCGAGTTGACCGCTCGAATGCTCGCGACCCTGCTGGACTTCCCGTACGAGCAGCGTCGCAAGCTCGTCTACTGGTCAGATCTCGCGACCTCGATGGAGCAAGCCAATGGCGGTCCCTCGGACCTTGACAAGATATTCCCCGGCATGCGCGATATGGCGCGCGGTCTCAGCGCTCTCTGGCACGACAAGGCGGCCCGGACAGCCGGCGGGGAGGAACCCGGCTTCGATCTGATCACCATGTTGCAGGGTAACGAGAACACCAAAAATCTGATCGACCGCCCGATGGAGTTCTTGGGCAACCTCTTGTTGCTGATCGTCGGTGGCAACGACACGACCCGGAACTCGATGAGCGGCGGTGTGCTTGCACTCAACCGCTTCCCTGACCAGTTCGATAAGCTGAAGGCGAACCCGGGCTTGATCCCCAATATGGTCTCGGAGATCATCCGGTGGCAAACTCCGCTGGCCTACATGCGCCGGATCGCCAAGGCAGACACAATTCTGAACGGCCAGTACATCCGCAAGGGCGACAAAGTGGTGATGTGGTATGCCTCGGGCAATCGCGACGAGCGCGTGTTCGAACGACCGGACGAGTTCATAATCGACCGGTCCAACGCCCGCAACCATATCGCTTTCGGCTTCGGCGTCCACCGCTGCATGGGCAACCGGCTGGCCGAGCTGCAGCTTCGGATCCTCTGGGAGGAGCTGCTTCCTCGCTTCGAGAATATCGAGGTCGTGGGGGAGCCCGAGTACGTGCAGTCCAACTTCGTGCGGGGCATCAGCAAGATGATGGTCCGCCTCACTCCGAAGGCAGACGTATGAGTCTACAGCGAGCTCTCATCGTCGGGGCCGGCCATGGTGGAGTCCAACTCGCGGCCAGTCTGCGCCAGGATGGGTGGACGGGCGAGGTCGTCCTCATCGGCGAGGAGCCGACTCTACCCTATCAACGCCCTCCGCTGTCGAAAGCCTATCTGGCCGGGAAGAGCACAATTGACGAGCTCGCGATCCGCAGCGCGGAATTCTATCGCAAGCAGGGAATCAAACTCGTGGATGCGACAGTAGAGGCGATCGATCGATCGGCTGGTCGCCTCGCACTGAGCACTGGCGACGCATTGCCCTATGACAAGCTCGCGCTGTGCACTGGTGCCCGCCCTCGTCGGCTCGCCACCTCGGGCGCCGATCTGGCAGGGGTCTACTACCTACGCACCGCCGCCGATGTCGAGATGATCCGAGCCGCTGCCCGCCCCGGGCGGCGGGCCGTGATCGTCGGCGGCGGCTACATCGGACTGGAGACGGCCGCCTCCCTGCGAGCTTTGGGTCTTGAAGTCACCGTGCTCGAGGCGACCGAGCGCGTCCTCGAACGGGTCACTGCCCCGCAGGTCTCGGCGTTCTTCGACCGAATCCATCGGAACGAGGGCGTGAACATCCGCACGCACGCGCTGGTCGAGGCTGTGTCTGGCGACAGCCGGGTCCGAGAGGTAGTCCTGTCTTGTGGTGAAGCGATTCCCGCCGACCTCGTCATCGTCGGCATCGGCGTGGAGCCGAACACCGAGCTCGCGGCCGCCGCAGATCTGGTCGTCGACAACGGAGTCGTAATCGACGACCAGGCTCAGACCAGTGACCCCGATATCGTCGCGGCTGGGGACTGCGCCAGTCACCGGATGGCCCGTTACGGCCGCCGTATACGCCTGGAGTCGGTGCCGAGCGCCAGCGAGCAGGCCAAGGTCGCGGCCGCGACCATCAACGGGAAGTCCAGGAAGATAGCGGCGCTTCCGTGGTTCTGGTCGGATCAATACGATCTCAAGCTCCAGATCGCCGGCCTCAACACCGGATACGACGAAGTCGTCCTCAGCGGGGACCCAACCGGGGACCGCGACTTCACCTGCTTCTACCTCCGCGCCGGCGAGCTCGTTGCCGCCGACTGTATCAACCGCCCCCGCGACTTCGTATTCAGTAAGCGGGCAATCACGCAGCAACTCCACATCAACCGGGACGAACTGTTGCTCGCCGGCTCGGCCTGAGGCCACGGTCTGTTGGGTGATGGATACGCGGCAGTGCGTGGGGCGGTAGGCCAGCTCAGCGGTGGCTGACCCGCTCTCGCTTCGATGCACCGGTTTTACCCAACCCCCAGCCGATTGCGCGACGTTCAGTGCATAGCAGCCCGTCTCGTGTTCGGCCGATGGTTGCAGCCCCAGCAGTGCACGATTCGGGACTGAACCAGCCGACTCAGTCCTCGCTGAGGAGCTCGACGTCGTCGAGCCGGGTCAGCGGATCGCGCCGAAACAGGAATCGCTGGGGATCGCGTCGGTTGTGTGGAGCCGCATCGTGGTTGCTGCCAACGCGTTGGCGTAGGCGTCACCGACCGACCCGACCGACCGCCGGAGATCCGAGACCGCCAGTGCTTCCACGAGTTTCACTGCGGTGTATCGAGACCTCACATCGGAATGATGTATCGCTCCACCGACCGGAAGACCTTCGCGAGCCCGCAGAGCGACCGCGGGCCGGATCGCCTTCTCCGCAAACGTGGCGTCTTCGCTGGTCGAGCATTCCGAGCCGAGGACGCAGCTGGCGTAGGCATCGACGACGAACGCGGTAGACGAACATCGGTGATCAGGCGGATGTAGGTGAATCGGCCATGAGCCGCGTGTTCTGCGCCAGAACCCGAAACTGCCGGTCCGCCAGGTCGGTCGCTCTCGACGCGGCCTGGTTCGGTTTGGTCATGCCGACCTTCTTGCCGCGCACGATCAGCCACTGCTATCGCGGCCGCTAGTCGCACGAAGAAAGATGTTGCCGCTTCGCGGATTCCGATCGTTCCTCGGATTCCCTATTCGTGCGGTGCAGCTGGCAAATCTCCCTCGCTGCCTCCGTCGACACGCCTTCGGCGCCGCCGGTGTCGACCGCGGCGCGGCGCACCCAATTGCGCAGGGCTTACGGGTCGCTCCGAGCCTCGCAGAGACCGCTTTCATTCCGCCGAAATGCGTGGGCACCACACCCGGGCGGTTCATCTGCCGGAGCTGCCTGGTCGCGATCATTCCCGTCGATCAGGGCTTATGGGTGGACTGGCAATGCCGAAGCAGGCAGTGCGAAACGGCGCCACCCAGCGACGGAAGCGGAGCAAAGTGCAGCCGGAGTAGTGACCGAGGGAGTATCTTCGGTGGCCGATGCCTGCCAACCCGCCCCTGCACCACAACCGCACTTTCCTCGGCCGTAGATGGGCGAGACTGCTCATGTGGATGGTGTCGTCGCACGTCGCGGTTGCTATCGGCCGACTTTCGCCGGGGCGATATCGCTCGGTTGCCAGAGGGTCGCTCGCGCGTCCCGGGATCGATCGAAATCCTCTATTGACACTGCGTGAGCAGCACCACATACTCATACCCTGAGTATCTGGTACTTGCAGTAGTGCACAAGGAGGTGCCGTGAGCAGGGTGCGCTCGATAATGACCCGACGAGGTACGTCATACCGGCGAAGCCATTCCGATCATTCGGAGAACGAGCTATGCCGGATCGTCGACACTTTCCTAGCGGGCGCGCCAGTTGCGTTGCGGAGCGATACTCTTGGTTAGGACGGGAATCTGTGGTAATGCCTGAACGTAGCGCGCTATCGACGTCGACGAGGTTGCTCAGGGAAAACTTTTCCGAAACCGTAGTGTCGGCGCTCAGAACTTTTGGCCGGTCGACGCAGATGGCTTCTGAGTCGGCTGCGGGAGCAGTAAGCGATATCGTTCGTTTGAGATTCCAGTGGCGAGAGGCACTGAATCAAGCTTGGTATCTGATCACCGTTACTGCGATTCCGGCCATCCTGATGGCCGTGCCTTTCGGTGTCATCGTTTCCGTCCAGGTCGGAAACTTGATTCATCAAATCGGGGCGGACTCCCTGCTCGGTGCCGCTGGTGGATTGGGTGTGATCAAACAGGGCGCCCCCATGGCAACAGGGCTGCTGCTGGGTGCGGCCGGAGCGGCCGCAATCGCGGCGGATCTGGGTGCACGTAACATTCGCGAAGAAATCGATGCCATGCGAACGATGGGCATCAGCCCCTTGCACCGACTCGTTATTCCTCGGATGGTGGCGATGGTTTTCGTCGCGCCGATGCTCAATATCTTGATCATCTTCACGGGCGTGATAGCTGGATATGCGGTCGCAATCGGCCCCCAGGGAGTGACCCCCGGCAGCTACTGGGGAACGTTCGGCTCTTTCACCGTTGTCGCGGACATCGGTGTCTCGATAGCCAAGTCCGTGCTGTTCGGATTCATCGTGGTCGTGATCGCGTGCCAGCGGGGGCTCGAGGCAAAAGGCGGTCCGCGCGGAGTGGCGGATGGCGTGAACGCGGCTGTAGTTCTCTCCGTAGTTTCCATCGCCATCACGAACCTCATAATTACTCAGCTGGTGTCGATGTTCCTTCCGACGAGGCTGGCCTAGATGTCGGAGGTAAAGGTTACTCCACCTCGGCTGGCGAGGCTCAGGAGAAGAATAGCGCCGTTCGGAGCGCGCATCGCGCCCCTGGAGTCGATCGGTTTCGTACTCGCGTTCGTTTGGGAGGCGCTGTCCGCGATCCCGTTCACGATCAGGCGATATCGAGCCGAGACTATGCGCGTGATCACGGATATGACATGGGGCCAAGGGTCCATTATCGTCGGCGGTGGAACTGTGCCGATGCTGGTGGTACTCGGTCTGGTGATCGGAGGCTCGGTCGGTGTAGAGTCCTTCACCACTCTCAACCTGATCAGCATGGGGCCGGTGACCGGCATCGTTTCGGCCTTTGCCAATACACGGGAACTTGCACCGATTGCTGCGGGCGTCGGGTTCGCCGCACAAGCCGGATGCCGTATTACGGCCCAAATCGGCGCTATGCGGATCTCCGAGGAGATCGATGCACTCGAGTCGCTTGGACTGCGATCGATACCGTTCGTTGTGACCACCCGGGTCATCGCCGGGGCCGTGGCAATCATTCCGACATTCTTGATCGCCTTGATCCTGAGTTATGCCGCTTGTCGCGCGGTGATCGTGCAACTTCATGGCCAAGCCGCCGGTGTCTACGATCACTATTTTTATCAATTCATCAGCGGCTGGGATGTGACGGCCTCGGTGATAAAGGTTCTCGTATTCGGGACGGCTGTGATTCTTATCCATAGCTATCATGGGTTCTTCGCCGTTGGTGGGCCAGAAGGCGTCGGAATCGCATCTGGACGTGCTGTCCGAGCAAGCTTCGTGGCAATCATCGGTTTGGATATGGTGTTGACCCTCCTCCTGTGGGGCGTCAACTCCTCCATCGAATTTACGGGGTGAGAAACGATGTCTCGCTATGAAATGCCGGGTGTGTCGACATCGAAGCGGTCATCGGTCATGCTGGGTGTTCTCGCCGTGATCACAGTGATCGTAGTAGCCTTGACCTGGACTGTTGTGATGGCCCTACAGGATGATAATCGAATAGTGGTACTGCTGCGTACCGAGTCCATCGGCGACGGAATCACCGTCGGAACACCCGTTCGATTCGACGGTATCGAGATAGGTGATGTTTCGGCGATCGAATCGGACGATGGGGCGAAACAATTGATTCTCAGACTGGAAAGCGCCGAATCGGCAGGTCTCACGGACGGGCTGTTCGTCGACTACTCGCCATCGAACTTGTTCGGCATCAGTGAAATTGCGCTGAAACCAGGTGATGGTGGGGCTCCATTACGGGATGGCAGTATCGTCGATTTGACGGGGCCGCGAGCCGACCGGCAACGAGACGCAACGATGGGTGTTCTCATCCGCAGCGTAGCTCAAGCAACTGGAGACATTCTCGTCCCGGAATTGACCGAGATCCTGACACGGGGCGCGACAATAGCCCGGCAATTCACACCTCTCATGGAGGCAATCGTTGTATCCAGCCGGAACATTGCTGAAACCCAGACGATGCCGATATCGCAGCTGCTGGACCAATACGGTTCCATGCTAGTCGGGACTGCATCGATGATCGACGGTACGGTCGGCCTCATAAATCGGCTCACCACGATCGAGATCTTGAATACAGATCGTGAGCTGTTCGATTCGACAGTCAATACTGTAGGTCGGGAGTTCTTTCCTGGGCTGGCGGAAACTCTATTCGCGGCTCAGGGTCATCTGTCGGACTATGCGGCTATGCTCGCTCCGGTTCTGTCAACGGCCACTAAAATGGTACCTACCCCCGGCGCCTCGAGCATGCAGCTCACTGAACTCCTATCACGTCTAGACCGATCATTCACGTCGACTCCAGACGGTCCGATTCTGAACATCGAGTTGGTTCTCGATATGGTTCCAGCGTTCACCGCGTTCTTGCCGGGTCTTCCGCCGACATCCAACATCGGAGGTGGCCGATGACAAGACAGCGAAGTTTTCTGGCGACCAGCGCAAAACTTATCGTGTCTGCCGTCGTGATCACTGTGCTGCTCGCGATCATCGTTCAGACGGTGCAACGCCCCGTATCTGGAGACGTGGTAGAATTCTCGGCTGAATTCGTCGACGCGAACGGCCTCAAGGCCGGCGACGATGTCCGTATGGATGGTCTTCGAGTTGGCGAGGTACGATCGATTACCTTGGATGCCAGTGGTCGAGCGGTGGTTGGATTTGCGGTCCAGCGCAATCACCCGATCTACGAGAACACTGTGCTGGCGATTCGCTATCAGAACCTCGTAGGACAGCGATATCTCGATGTTCAACAATCATCGCCGACCACAGCGGAGTTGACGGCCGGACATAAGATCGATATTGCCAACACGATCCCGTCGTTCGACATTACGGATTTATTCAACGGCTTACAACCGGTACTCGCAGAGCTGTCGCCCGAAGCGGTGAACAAGTTCGCAGAGAACATGATCGCTGTCATCGAGGGAGACGGAGCGGGCGTCGGTTCCGTCCTCGACTCTATCGAAGCCTTGTCCAACTATGCGCTGGACAGGCAAGCGGTAGTCACCGTTCTGGTCGGAAATCTCAAAGAGATATCCGACCATATCGGTGGCCGATCCTCGCATCTCGTCCGACTTGTCTCGGAGCTGGCCTCGGTTGTGTCCACGTTGCGTAGCAAGGTGGATGGAATTGTCGAATTCGCCCTCATGGCACCAGACGTGATCGCGCCATTGAACGGCCTTCTCGAGGCCTTCGGCTTGACGGCCGGACCTAACGCCGATGCCGATGCCCTGTTGGGGGCAGTATTTCCGGACCCGGAACAGGCGGTCGAGGTGCTGCGGAAGCTGCCGGCCGTTCTCGAGACACTGAATGCGTGGGTTCCCGCCGATGGACCGGTCATCAATCGTAACTGCTCGAACGGCAACGCCGAAGTTCCGGCGCCGTTACATGTGTTGATCAGTGGGCAAAGGATCTCGATATGCGAGCGGTGATCAGTAAGCTATTCCGTGTTCGCGGGGGTACCGCGTTGCAGACGGTGAGTGCTCCCCTTCGAAGCATGGACCGAGAATTGCGCTGGGCTGCCGTCGGGGCCGCAGTGATGGGAGCGGTCTTGACGGCGAGCGTAGTAGTCTACGTAGTACCTTTCGACGAGTCCACATACTGGGCGGAAATGCCGGAAGTGGGCTCGGTCAAGGTTGGCGATGACGTCCGAATCGCGGGTGTGCCGGTTGGTGCGGTGAAGTCCATCGAGCTGAGCCGAAGGAACGTTCGAATGAGCTTCACCGTCGACAGCGACATCTTCATCGGTGACCAGACGAGTCTCGATATCCGTATGCTGACACTGATCGGCGGCCGCTACCTCGCGGTGACGCCGGCGGGGAATTCTGCGTTACACTCGTCCATTCCCGCCGAGAGGGTCCATCTTCCGTACAGCTTGGGTCGGACTTTTGAGGACGCGATTCGGCCGATCGATGATATCGATGGCGATACGTTGCGGCAGAATTTGACGAACATGAACGCTGCGATTGCCAGTGGACCGTCCGGCATTCGCCGAGCAACAGAGGCATTCGGATCTCTGGTCGACATCCTCGACCGCCAGAACCGTGACATTTCGGACACGCTCGCGATGGCGGACGAGTATCTCGGCGCGATCAACGAGTCGAAGGCGACACTCGGCGGAATGATCGACAGCGTCAATCTGATGGAGACAGTGGGCCTCGACAAAAAGGCCGAGATCTACGAAGCCGTCCGGCTGATGGACGAGCTTCTCGCGCGTATCGCGGGCCTCGAGCCGGCGTATCGATCCAGGTTGCAATCCGTTGCGCGAGCCCTGGCCGACGTCATCCCTGAGCTGGAACGTCTGGGTGAAGAAATGGGACAGGTTGTCACGAATACGCGCGACCTACTGGCGCGGCTCCAGCCGATCGCGTCGTCGAAGGATGGGCTCGTGGTCGACCAATCCGCGACAGTTGTCCAGGTACCGTCGGTGTGTATTCCGGTCCCCGGAAAGGAGTGCTGACGATGAATAAGCTCTTGGCGTCCCGGGGTCTCATGTCCGTTCTCGGTGTCGCGGTCGTATGTGCAATTCTGATCGTCGGATACTTCGTGATCATCGAGCCTCCCAAGAGGATGCGTAGCTATTGCGCGAATATGCCGGATGCAATCGGCTTGTACGCCGGGAACCATGTCACCATGCGAGGGGTCAGAGTCGGCTCGGTGACGCGTATCGAACCTCATGGTGACATGGTCCGTGTCGAATTCGAGGTAGAGGTAAGCCATTCGCCCCGCGGTCAGGTGTCAGCTACCACCGTATCCGACACAATCGTCGCGGACCGATCGCTTGCATTACTCGATGACAGCGAAGCCGAGCATGAATGGGATTCTGGACAGTGCATTACCCGTACACTGACGCCAAAGAGCATGTCGCAGACTATGAATGCGCTGGGCAACCTCGCTGCAGAGATCACCGATGGAAATGATTCGACACAGCGTGAAAGGCTTGCGGATGAGCTCGCGGCCTTAGATGCCGCATTATCCGGAACAGGACCTGAAATGAATGATACGATCCTCAAGTTGGGTCGTGCTCTCAATTCCCCCAATGCTGCTATCGGGCATATCGGTGCGCTCATCGACTCACTGCGATCATTATCGGACAGCATGGCCGGCGGATGGGGCGATATCAAGGCCATGATCACTCGTCTGGCTCCAGGTCTCGAAGTGATCGATCATGGCATCTTTGAGCGCACCGTGTCGATTATCGATTCGTTGCGGATCATTGTGCCATGGTTGAACGAGATTACTTCAATGTTTGGTGACCAAATTCTCGAAGCGCTGAACGCGACAGTCCCATTAGCGCGTCTCGCCCGTGCGAATATCGGCTCGGTACAAGAAATAATCGACCTGACGCCACCGCTGGTGCAGGCTTTTCAGAGGGCGACGGCGCAGGAGGGTGGTTCACCGATCCTGACTTACGCGGCGCCGGTGGCTCAGCTGCCGCCGGCGGACGCAGAGCGGGTATGCGCGGCCATCGAGCGTGTCGTGCCAGGTAGCTGCAAGTCCGCTGAGAACGAGTTGGAGAAGGTTTCGGTTCTTCCGTTGATATTCGGGACGGCAGGTGCGCGGTGATGGTTCTGCGACGAGTCGTATGGGCGCGATCTGCTCGTGAGCGTGGTGGTCGGTTCATCGCTGCGGCCGCGGTGGCAATGGTGTGCATAGTTCCCGGATGTGGATTCGATCCCGCGGAGGTTCCCGTTCCGGGGACCGGAATTTCTGGAGACCGGTACGGTATCCGGATTCTGTTCGCTGACGCCTTGAATCTGCCAGCGCGAGCGAAGGTTACAGTCGATGGTCTGCGAGCAGGGGTCGTGCGCGATGTGTCACTGGTCGACGCGGGCGAGGACCACGACGGGTATGTTGCCGTCGATGTCGACCTGATGGCGTCGGTTCGATTGCCGATCGGCACCACCGCTGAACTCCGCCAGCCGACGATACTTGGCGATGTCTCCATCGCGCTGATGACTCCGCCGACCGGCACGCAGGATGCCCTTCCCCCGGGCGCCACCATCGGATTGGACAAGACGAAGCCGCTGCTGCAGGTTGAGGACACCATGAACGTACTCGCGACCTTCGTCCAAGGAGGAGGGATTCAACAGGCTCAGGAGATAATGAACCGCGTGAACGGGGTGCTGCCGATGGACACTCGGCAGACTGCTTCGATATCCGAGGTAGTCGGTGCGGATATCATTGACCTGGCCAACCACCTGGATGCCGTCGACGCAATGCTGAACGGTCTGCGCGCGAACACGGACGTGGTGCAGCGTCGAACCCCTGAATTGGAGTATTTGCTGACGGAGTCGGGGGTGAGTCAGGCCGCTGCTTCGATGACTTCCATGATCGGGTTGATCACGTTGTACGACGGATTCAAATTGCTCACAGAATCTCTCCGGTGGGTCGGCCCCCTGGCGCAATCGGGCAATGAGGCCGCACGTGCCTTCGTGCCGCTATTGTTCACTCGCCGCCCGCTTGATCTGAACGCCCCCTCGAATTTGAACAAAGCCGTGGCCATTTTGCGCGAAAAGGTTATTCCGTTTGTTGAGCGCGGTCCGAAGGTTAATATTGTAGGCATTGAAGGCGTCGGCCCCATATCGGACGACGATCGGATAGACAGTATTCTTGCGTCGCTGCGGATGATCGGAGTGGTTCGATGAAGTCGAGTTCCGTGCTATCCCTGGTGTCGATCGGAATCGTGCTGGTTTTGGGCACCGCATACCTAGCATTCGGTGTGCTTCGAGTTGATTGGTTTTCTGGCAGGACTGTTGTGACCATGGCGCTGCCGAGGACCGGGAGTTTGCTACCCGGTTCCCCGGTCCTGTTGAGAGGAGTGAAGGTAGGAGAGATCGACTCTATCGACAAGGCCGAGCGTGGTGTCGAATTGGTGCTGGGTCTCGATCCCAAGTACAGGGTTCCTGCGACCGGCAGCGCTACTGTTGAGGACCTTTCGGGGTTGGGGGAGCCCTATATCGAGTTCGTACCGGATACTGATGCCGGGCCCTACCTGGCCGACGGTCAGCGTATCGACGCGGTTGAAGTGGTTCTACCCCGCTCGATACCTGATGTGGCGCATACTGTCACCCATCTGGTCGAGCAACTGAACCCACAGGCGATCAGCAATATCGTCAAGACCTTGGATCAGACGTTGTCGGGAACGGAAGCCGTGATGCCGCGTCTGGCGGCATCGACAACGCTGCTTTCGGAAACGATTCTGAGTAGGTCACCCGAAATCCGTAATATCTTGACGAATTTGCAAACAATGGGTGCTGATATGGAGTGGGCCGAGGAGTCGATGACCGCCGCCGGCCCTCTGTGGGAGGAAGCCGGAGCGTGGGGCGCACTCATCGCGGACTCTCTGGCGCGACTGTCTCGAATCGGCAATATGCCCGGGGACTATATCGAAGGAAACGGACTTATTCCCTTCCTTGATAAAGTGACGTCTTACATCAATGAGATCGGCCCCGATCTTCGTGATCTGGTCCCGGCGGTACAGCCACTGGCGGAAAGCGCGTCGAACTCCATGGCGCAAATCAACATAAGCGACCTGATAGATCGTGCACTCAGTGTCACGGGGGATGGTGCTTTGCGAATGCGGATCGCCGTCAAATAGATGTGAAAGAACGAGAGACACCGGAGCTGATTATGCCCACAGAAGATTCTCATGATACTGACCGCGAAGCTGCGGAAGAAAAGCCGGTTGACGCGGGTGTGCCTCGGACGTCGGTCAAGGGTGGCTCGAGCGCACGCGGGTCGGAGAGGTCGTTCTCGATAAGCCTGCGTTCTCTGGCCTTGGGAACCGCAGTAGCCCTCCTTGTTGTCGCGGTGGCCGTTTCGATTCCGTTGTGGCTCTCGGCTAGGAGCGAGTTGAAAGATCGGGACGCTGTCGTAGCCGCGGAGAAGCGCGCCGAAGAAGTAGCGTCTGAGTATGCAGTCGGAGCCTCGAATATCGACTATCAGAATTTCGACCAGTGGGTTCGTGGTTTGAAGTCCAACGTCTCGCCCGTTCTTGCAAACAAGTTCGATGCCACTGCTCCGCAGCTGAAAGAAATTGTGCTGCCACTGAAGTGGAGTTCTAGTGGAGTTCCCATCGCGGCGACAGTGCGCTCCGAACGATCGGGTGTCTATGTCGTCAATGTGTTCCTGAATGTGACATCGAAGAGTGCGCAGATACCGGAGGGTGCGCAAACGACTGTTACCTATACCGTAACAGTTGACAAGAATCTGGATTGGAAGGTAACAGATGTCGGTGGTGTCGACTCGGCACTCCCGGCCAAATAGTCACCGGGGTTTTTCGACGTTGAGGAGCTTGGAATAATGACTTCGATTTCCAGCGCGGGTGTTCCCTGCCGCCGACTCGCTCTCACACGGGACGACGGTCCGACATTGCAGATCACCGAATGGGGCTCGCAGACCCCGCGAGTGACTATGGTCTTGACCCATGGACTCGCGTTGTCGCACGAGAGTTGGGAGGACGTTGCTCAGCTTGTGATCGCTGCGGACCCGACTATTCGCGTCGTCACCTACGACCATCGGGGACACGGGGATTCGGAGTCGGCTCCGGCCAGCCTCGAGATTCTTGCGGACGATCTTGCGACTATTCTTTCGGAAACTGTGCCTACGGGTCCGGTCGTATTGGGTGGTCATTCGATGGGAGGGATGACTCTCATGGCCTTGGCTGAACGTCACAGTGAGGTGCTCGGACCGAGAATCCTCGGCGTCGCGTTGGTGTCGACAGGGGCGGGCGATATTCTGGGAAATATGCTGCGCAGCAAATTCTGGCGAAGGCTGATAATGCTGGGTCTGGAGGCGCTACCCTATATCAGGATTCCTTCCCGGCCGCTTTTCCTGATGCGGCAGTCGACACGAGGCATCCTATTCGGAGCGCGTCCTCGTCGGCACGATATGAACCGTGCTGTGCTGCAGCTCGCGAAGAGCAATTCTCGCAATGTCGCGGAGCTGACCCGTTCGATACTCTCTCACAAACGTTACGGCGTGCTGGGCAGATTCAGCTGTCGCGTCGTCGTGCTGGTCGGGTCTCGTGACCGCCTGACCCCCGTTCATCACTCGCGTGCGCTTCGGCATCGTATTCCCGGGAGTCATTTGGTCATCTTCGAAAAGGCTGGGCACTACCTGCCCTACGAACGCAGCGGTGAGGTGGCCGTCCATCTCCTCGGATTGACTCGGGAAGCGCGCATTCGCGAAGCAACCGTCGCATAGCGGCATTAACATTCGTCATGCGCTGAGGGTAACGATAGGCGAATAGTTCGCTATCAGAGCTTGATATCGGTCCGGGAACCGCGGAACGCCCTTTCTCAACAGCCGGATGATGACTGTTAGGGTAGTGGGTGCAGCCGCAGCGCGCTGGGGCCGATGTCGTATAGTCCAGCGCCGGCTGCCGGTGCCGCTAGTTATGGTCGGCTTTGAAGCCACCGATTTCAATGCGGGTTCCAGCTGGCTGTTTCAGCGGTTGCGGCCCGGCGCGCGGGTTCGCAACCTTGTTGTCGAACGTCTCGGCGAAGCTGTTGTTCAAGGTTGTGCCCGGCGGCAGGTACCGAGCTACAGAACATGCTGGTCACCATCATCGGTCCGCCGCCCCGGTTCTAGGTTGGACAACGGTCGGGAGATGATTTCGGTTGCCCTGCAACCAGTTCTGCGCCGACCGGGTCGGAGTATCCTAAGCGGTGACGGGACCCGGTAGTCGGTCCGCCGCGTGTGAGAACCAGTTGTAGGGGATGCAGGGTTGTAGCGTATCCGGCTGGGGCGTTGCAGCCCAGGCCGGAATCTCTTCGGCGGTGATTGTATTCTTCCTTCCAGTCGCTGATCACGACGCGGGCTTGGGCCAACGACCAGAAGCTGTTGATGTTGGGGCATTCGTCGCGTCGGCGGCGGCTGAACCATACAATGTAGCCGTTGCGGCAGGGTCGGCTAGTGTGACGAACGCTGAGCAGACCCGTTCCGCCGCCCAGTCGCCTGGCACGCGAAATTGGTCTGTTGCCGCAGCGCAGGGCGGCGGGGTAGCTGCGATCGACAGCGATTCGTTGATGAGTCCGTCGGCGGTGATCGATCGTTCCACCAGCCGGCCCAAGCATTCGCGGGTGTGTTTCATCGACGATGGAGACGATCTTGACTGGGCGTGCGTCGTCGCTGGCATCGAATCGGAAGTCCACTGCCCATACACGGTTGGGTGCCTTTGCCTCCGTCGTGGTGGTGGTGGTTTCCAGGCGTTTCGGCGCCGCAGCGGCCCTCGTAATCCCTCGTCGCGCCAGAGGCGTTGGATTTTCTTGTGATTGACTGTCCAGCACTCGCTGCGGGCGCCGTGGTAGGCGCGGCGGAATCCTTGCCGTGGATGGGTTTCGTCCAGGCACGCAGCCATTCACGCAAAGCCGCATCGGGATGTGCGTTGGTGTCGGTGGTTCGAACGCGCCGTTGTGTACTTCGATGTTCGCCGGTAACCGGCAGGCGAACCTTTCGCGGACCCCGAGCACCCGCACCAGGTGCGCCACGGCCGCCCGCCGGCGTTCCGGGTCTAGAAGGTTCCCTTGGCGATCTCGTTCAATGCAGCTTTCTCTAGCTTCGCCTCGCCGAGAAGACTTTTCAGAGTGGAGTGTTCGCGTTCGGGGCCCTTCAACCGTTTGCCGTCGCCGGCCTTCAGCCCGCCGAACTGGTTGCGCCACCGTTAGTAGGTGGCCATGGTGATCTGCAGTGACGGCGACTTCCTTATTCTCGCCCAGCAGGTGGACGGCCTTGCTCAGCTTGCGCACGGCCTGTGGAGGTGTGTGCCCTTTTCGTGTCGCCATAGTCATCGAGCGTTCCTGCCCACTACGTGGGCGGCAATGCTCTCACAGCCGCCGGACCAAATGTCATCGGGTCAGGTCAGACGAATTCGCAAAGCGCGCACCACTTGAACCTACCTATCCTCGATGATCAGACACTGCCCATTCGACCTACGGGCCGCTATGCGATGCATGGGGGACAACGCAACTGACTATGGATCGAGTGTTCGCCGCACTGATGCCATCGATCGGTCATTGGCGTGGGCATCCGATCGACTGGTTCGAGCGGCGTGTGTAGGCCAGGGGAGGTGACGTCGGCGGCGCCGTCGGATACCGCTTTCGGCGGCTTTTCGTGGAGGGGAAAGTGGGACGAGGATCAGAACCCCGGCTGTGGTGATCGCTGCCAGCGCGAGCGCCGAATGTTCCACCCCACTCCAAAAGGCATCCTTCGCATAGTCGGCGAGAGGCCTTCCTACATTACCGGCACGCTCAGCGACTTCGAGGGCACCGGCCAGGGAACTGCGGACCGGAGCGCGCGCAGGCTCGGGAAGGCGGTCCAGCACTTCGTTGATCCTCGAGGTATAGCTCGCGGACAAAATGCTACCGGAGACGGCAATGCCGATGGCCGCGCCGACTTCGCGAGTCGCGTCGTTGACCGCAGCGGATACCCCGTGCTTCTCCAACGGTGTGTCGAGCATGATCGCGTTGGTCGCGGGGGCGGCCGACAAGCCCAGCCCGGCGCTCATGATCAACAGGGGCCAGAGAACGTCGAAGTACGACGAACCGGTGTCGAGGCGAAGGATGGCGAGTAAGCCGACGGCGATGGTCAGAAGACCGGTCGCTGTCGTCACCCGCAATCCCGCCCATGCAGCGATTGCCGGCGACACGAGTGACATCACGATAAGCGGAACGACCATCGGCGCCAGCGCCAGCGCCGAGCCGAGGGCATCGAACCCGAGGATGAGCTGGAAGTGCTGTACCAGTAGGTACATCACACCGAAAGTCACGAGGAACTGGATGGTTATCGATAGCGCGCCGCTCGAGAAGCCCCGGCGGCGGAACAGGCTCACGTCCAGTAGCGGGTGCTCGGCACGCACCTCGGTGAGGATAAATGCCACGGTGCCGATTACTCCCGCCGCACCTGCGACAAGAACCCGGACATCCGTCCAGCCGCGCGACGGACCCTCGATGACCGCGAACACCGACGTGCCGATGGCGAGCACGACCCAGAACATGCCGAAAAGATCGAACGGCGGGAGTTCGGCGTCCTGTGAATCAGGCACGGTGAAGGCCAGAACCAGCAGTAGTAGTGCGACGACGGTCAGACCGACGAAGATCGAATGCCACGACCACTGGGTAAGAAGCAGACCGGATCCCACCATGCCGATCACGCCACCCGAGCCGGCGATCCCGGCCCAGACTCCGACCGCGTACGACCGCTTCTCCACTGGGAGGTTGCTTGTCAGAAGCGAGAGGGTCGCCGGCATGACGAAAGCTGCTCCTGCGCCCGCCAAGGCCCGGGAGGCAATGAGTGCCGCAGGAGTATCGAGAAATACAGGCACAACTGAAGCGGCCGCGAAGACCGCCAGGCCGACGATTAGAACGCGTCGGCGCCCATACCGATCGCCGATCGCGCCAGCGGGCAAAACCAAGCAGGCGAGGACCAGCGTGTATCCGTCGACGATCCATGTGAGAGCATTTTGATCTGCGCCGATGTCGAGCGCAAGGGCAGGCAGAGCGGTGTACAGCGCTGCCATGGCCGCAACAACCAATGCTACTGCGGCACAGGTTATGGCCAGCGTCCAAGCCGCGGAGTTGCGGTCGCGAAGCCGGTCTCCAAAGCTGATCATGTCGGTATCCTGGTCCCTTCGGGGCGTCGTCGGCATTCGCGTAGGTCCTACGGCTCAGCTTTGCGTAGCTTCTACTTCCTCCAGCGTCGTCGGCACGTGATAGGGCGGTCGTCCTCTGCCCTGAACTCGATAGCGGCCCCAGAAGTCACGATCGCCGATGGTCGCCGGCGCCTCGCCCGTACTGGTCCGGATCAGCACGGAACGTCGGCGTCCCCCTAACAGATTGTCGAGTTCGTCGTTCTGGCGGATGCGCCCGTACCAGCTGAAGCGGCCGTCGATGGGTTGGAAATAGCCGCGCAGTTCGACTTGCACCTCGACGTCGTCGGTTGCGATCACCACTGTGGCCGGCCCGATGTAGTCAGAGGCATCGTGCGGACTCTGAGACTTCACTGTGAACTCCTCCGTTTGGTCGATAGTCGACGCCAGCGATCGGATCGCCCGGCACTGGGGCCAAGTAGCCCGGCGTCGGGATCGGGGCCGGCCCTTGACAAGCCGCGCCGCCGGGGTCAAAGTTACCTCATACCCCAAGTATCCGCTACTGCCCGTATTGCACTCTTGAGCGGATACCGGGTTACTGCCACCGGACGTTGATCCGGACTGGATGTATCGATGCAGAGTCATCGATCGAGTCTCAAAGGAGCGACAGATGACGACCAGTGACGTCAGGGCCGAGACCAACGGGCAGATTGCCGTAACCACCGACGGTATGGCGCGCGTGAGCGGTCGGCGACCCATTGACCTGCAACGATCGGCCGGACGACTGCTCAAGACTTCCGTAGAGAAGTTCTACGACGCCGAAGTCGACATCGACTGGGATAGTCCGTGGTTGCCGGATAAGGCGTGGTTCCCCGAGCATCGCCTGTCCCTCTACGGCACCGGTCTGTGGAACCGGCTTTCCGAGGAACAGAAGATCGACCTGGGCAAACATGAGTTGGTGAGCATCCTCAGCTTCGGGATCTACGCCGAGAATTTGCTGAGTATGGCGTTGCTACGGCTGAACACGACGGGTGATCTCGTCGATAACAAGGCCCTATACGCACTTGCCGAGGTTGGCGACGAGAGCCGCCATTCCACAATGTTCGCGCGTCTGATCGCCAAAACGGGGATCCCGCCCTACAAGCTTCCGCCAGGGTTTCTGTCGCTGGCGAAGATCCTGCATTTCGTCCCGCTCGGGCCCTCGATCCAGGGCGCGACCTTGCTGATCGAGGAGATTCTCGATCGGGCACAGCGTGAAGCGATGAACGACGAACGCCTACAACCGCAGGTCCGGCAGTTGATGAAAATTCACGTGCTCGAGGAGGCCCGCCACATCACGTTCGCGCGCTCCGAGCTTGTCGAGGGTATGCGGTCGCGAGGCCGGATCTCGCGGGCATGGCACCGCGGCGTCCTCGCAGTTGTCGCGAACCTGTCCTACCCGATCTTGATCAATCCCAAGCTGTACCGTGCTGTCGGCGTGCATCCTCTGCGGGGGTTCCTCGCTTGCCAATTCGGCCCGCACTACCGGGAGAACCTGCAGTTCATGTCCGAGCCGATGATCCGATTCTTCGATGAGGCAGGAATGATGGAAGGTCGCTTCACCATGTTCCTTTGGCGCCTGACGAGGAGCCTCCCCGACGATATCGCCCGGCGGTGAACAGACTCGGACCGGCGTGAACAGCACCACGCATATTGCTGAGCGCAAGTCGCGCCGTGATATGTTGCGGCGGGCACTCGTCGAATCCCGCGAACTCCTCGGTCCTGCCGCCGGTCCGACATATCCGCAGTAGCTGAGTAGCTATCGAAAATTTGTGGCCACCTGTACCGCACGTGAGCCAACGTTCAGAGGAAATCGATGAGTAATAACCGTTCTGCCAAATACACGGGAAAGACCAATGGTTCGGGAGGTCGTGCAGCGAGCGAGAGGGTGCACACAACAGAGGTCCTCATCGTCGGGAGCGGATTCTCCGGCATGGGAATGGCGATTCAACTGCTGAAATCGGGAATGAATGACTTCTTGATAATCGAGAAGGATTCCGAAATCGGCGGAACCTGGCGCGACAATACATATCCGGGCTGTGCCTGCGATGTCCCTTCTCACATGTACTCGTACTCTTTCGAGCCCAAGCCGGATTGGAGTCACTTGTGGGCAGGACAGGATGAAATTCAGCAGTATCTCCTGAGTCTCGCACGCAAGTACGATCTCTATAGCCGCACGCATTTCGGGCGGGCCTTGCAATCCGGATACTGGGATCCTAGTGATTCCGCGTGGCATGTTGCGACCTCCGACGGCAACGAGTACGTCGCCCGATTCCTGGTTTCAGGCGTAGGCGCACTCCATATACCGAATATCCCCCAGATCAAGGGGCAGAAGAAGTTCGCTGGTGCAGCATTTCACTCGGCGCAGTGGGATCATGACTGCACATTGGATGGCAAGAAGGTCGCTGTTATCGGGACGGGTGCGAGCGCAATCCAATTCGTTCCGGAAATTGCCAAGGTAGCCGATGAACTGCATCTATACCAGCGGACGCCGGCGTGGGTACTGCCCCGTAGGAACGTCAAGGTCCCGAAGGTGATCCAAGCCCTGCTCACGAGGGCGCCGATCCTCGCCAAAGCCCTCCGGACTGCCATCTACTGGTCAGCGGAGTCACTGTCGATAGGACTGAACGGACATATCAATTTCATGCGTCCGCTCGAGAGTGTCGCCAAGTGGAACATAGCGCGGGGAATAGATGATCCCGCGCTGCGCAAGAAGCTCACCCCCACGTATCGCATCGGGTGCAAAAGAATCCTCGGTTCCAGTGACTACTACCCAGCGCTGAATCGGCCCACTACATCCGTCATCACCGACGGGATCGCCGAGATCACCGAGGACGCCATCATATCCCAGTCCGGTGACAAGCGTCCGGTCGACGTGATCATCTATGCCACCGGTTTCCACGTAACCGACGGGTTCGACCACCTCCGGCTCAAGGGTGCGTCCGGTCGTGAACTCTCCTCCGTATGGTCGGACGAAGGGATTCAAACCCATCTCGGCATCACCACCGCAGGTTTCCCGAACTTGTTCTTCCTGCTCGGCCCCAACACCGGGCTCGGTCACAACTCGGTGGTATTCATGATCGAATGCCAGATCAGGTACATCATCGGCGCGATTCGGCTCGCGAAGCAACGTGGCGCAGCTGCGCTCGAGGTGCGTGAACCCGTTCAGCGGGAATTCAACTCGGACATCCAGCGGAAATTGGTGAACGGGGTCTGGAGCAGCGGGGGGTGCACCAGTTGGTACCTCGATGCACAGGGTGTCAATCGGACGGTCTGGCCAGGTTTCACCTGGCAGTATTGGCGGCGTACCCGCAATGTCGCGGACTCTGATTTCGCGTTGGTCGGCGAGTCGACAGGTGATCAAAGCGGCGACCTCCTTCCGAATTCGATCAAGAAGGGTAGCTTGCCGAGATGAGAGAGTTCAGCGACCGAGTCGTCTCGGTAACCGGGGCAGGTTCAGGAATCGGCCGTGCAGTTGCAATTCGACTCGCCGGCGAGGGCGCGCGGCTGGCCATTGCCGACATCGACGGCGAACGGGCCCGCGAAACCGCCTCCATGTGTACCGCGCTGGGTGTCGAATGCCAGCACTATCAGCTCGATGTGGCCGATCGTAGCGCATTCACGGAATATCGTCGTCAGGTCCTCAGCGACTTCGGTTCGGTCAGTATGGTAATCAACAATGCCGGGGTCGCACTCGGCGCCGACATACTGGATATGCAATGGATCGACTTCGAATGGTTGATGTCGATCAATTTCTGGGGAGTCGTGAACGGCACGAAACTATTTCTTCCGGATCTGATCGACTCGGGCGACGGCCATGTTGTCAACGTGTCGAGTGTCTTCGGACTGATGGCCATTCCCAGTCAGAGCGCATATAATGCTTCCAAATTCGCCGTCCGAGGCTTTACCGAGGCGTTGCGCCAGGAGATGCGAATTAACCGGCTACCGGTGGGCGTAACATGCGTGCATCCGGGTGGTGTTCGCACAAATATTGTGCGCGGAGCTCGAGGTGTCGGCGCGATGGGTGATCAGGAGAAGATTGTCGCCGGTTTCGATCGTATAGCGCTCACCACTCCGGAAAGCGCCGCCGAAACGATCCTGAAGGGCGTGCGACGGAACAAACCTCGAGTCCTTATCGGACCCGATGCCCTGGGTTTCGATTTCGTCGCCCGCGCGGTGGGGCCGAGGTATCAGGACCTGAACGCTCCGCTGGCCCGTGTCGGCTATGCGATCGGCCGTCGTTACGGCCTTGTCAAGCGCGACAGTTGAATCTGGGCCACGGGCCGGAATAATAGAGAAGGAATATCCTGGAAGATGAGCATGCCATGTGAACTCACGGTCTCCCGTGTAGTGCAGGAAACAGCGGATGCGGTGTCCATTTGGTTCGAGGTGCCCGAGCAGCAATTGGGCGTATTTGCCTACGACCCCGGGCAGTTTCTTACGTTGCGTATTCCCGGAGCCGGCGACGGGGAATATGTGGCCAGATGCTATTCGCTCTCGAGTTCCCCGCATGCAGACGACTCGCTAGCTGTCACAGTGAAACGCACGGAGGGCGGGTACGGATCTAACTGGCTGTGCGACAACATCAAGGTTGGCGCTGAGGTAACCGTTCTGCCGCCCACCGGGCACTTCACACCGAAAGACCTGGATGCGGACATGGTTCTGTTCGCAGCTGGTAGCGGAATCACCCCGGTGTTATCCATCGTCAAGTCGGCTCTGCTCGAAGGTGGCGGCCATCTCGTTCTCTTCTATGCCAACCAGCATGCCGAGAGCGTCATCTTCGGTGAAGACCTCCGTTACCTCGCCAAGCAGTTTCCCGAGCGACTGACTCTCATCGAGTGGCTGGAGAGCGAGCGTGGGCTACCGGACCGAAGCGCAATCCTTGAAATCTGCCGTGAGTACCGAAATCGGATGTATTTCTTGTGTGGGCCGGCGGCGTTCATGGATTTGGTGGTAGACGCGGCGCGCGAAGCCGGCGTGCAGCACCGGAACCTACACCGAGAAGTATTCCAATCTCTGCACTCCGATCCCTTCGACGTGGAGAACTACGTCAAGGAATCAATGACGAACGAACAAGCCCGTCTAGTAGTATATCTCGATGGTGATCGCGCCGAGCTGGAATGGCCGAAAGATTTGACCCTCGTCGAGGTCTTGTTGAACGAGGGGTACTCGCCTCCGTATTCCTGCCGGGAAGGCGGATGCGGTGCATGTGTGTGCAAGGTTATCGACGGCGATATAGAGATGAGAGTAAACGAGGTACTCGATGATGATGATATCGAGGAAGGTGATCGGCTGGCATGCCAGTCGGTACCCGCCACCAATTCGGTGACTGTGACATTCGACTGACCATGCGTTCGCGCAGGCCCCGTAACGGCGTTCATGCTCGCCCGATCCAGCGCGCAATCGCCGCCCGCGATATCGGTCACTTGTCCGATAGCGTATACTCGGCCAGATGGCGGGCGCACAAAAGCGGATTCGGGAGGTCGGTAGCTCGGTGGTTCGGCGAATTGACGCACGCTCGAGCCGATGGGAAGAGCACCGGGTCCTGGTTCGAGCAGAACTGGTCGACGCAGCGTACCGTGCCTTCGGCAAGTACGGTCCGGACGCGAGCATGGACGACATCGCTCGGGAGGCGGGTGCGACAAAACCCAAGCTGTATCGCCACTTCAAGGACAAACTGGGCCTTCGTGCAGCTGTTATCGAACGTGCGAAGGAACTCATGTGGTCGAATGTGCTTGCTACCGTTGATTTCGGATCCGATCCGATTCGAAGTGTGATGAATCAGCTCGTCGAGCAATACGCGCAGCTGGTCGACGAGCACAAGAACGTCTTCCAGTTTCTCGTTCGTAGTCATTTTAGCGACAATTCATCGGGATCGGATCCAGCTCTTGAGAACGCACGTGAACTGGCAGGTTTCATTGCGGGTCATTTCGTCACGGTTTTGGACACCGCTGGGGCTGACACGTCGGGCATAGACTTGGTGGTGCAGTCGATCGTAGGGGCGAGCCTCTCCGCGACGGATTGGTGGATAAACTCGCAATCCGATCCGACCTCGGCTATGCCGAGAAAGGCTTTCGTCGAGCATCTCAGCGCAATCATTTGGGGGATTATCGATTCCTCGGCGCGAGCTCGTGGAATCCGGATAGACCCGGATTCGACTTTGCGGATTGAGAATATTGGACTGATCGAGGCTTAGCTGAGCGAATTCGAGCCAAACGCCGGTCGAAGACGACGCGGGATGAGCTTATCTGCCATAGCGCGGTGACACTGCCGGATTGCATCCCCGCGGGGCAAAAGACCCGTGAGCAATGCCGTTGTCGCGCCATCGCCGGTGGGCGGGACGACCGCCGATCGGCCTGGTCCGCATCGATTGCTCGGTGCGTCAGCGTCGTCGGTGCTGCTCTACCCAACGCAGCAGCTGGTTGGGCTTGCCCGGCTTGTGCATGACAGCTCATGTGTCATTTTTCGGGATTGCTTTCGTGCGAACCTGCGGACCCGAATCGATGGATCCGACGCGAACTTGGTTCAGACCGCCCGCAACCGCTGGCGACCACTTCGCGCTCGACGTTCCTCCGGCCGAGTCCGAGCTACGTTTCGAGAACGTCGCCGCCTACTTGTCGTTGAACCAGCTGCTGTGGAATCAAGGGAAACGAGGGTACCGCTGCTTCAATGGCTCGGTACCGCGTTGTGGCATGCAGCTGAGGCATCTGGTCTGAGACCCGCAGAGCCCACCCCGAGATAACGTAGGGCAATCTCGGAGATCCGGCGTGCCGTTTCGGCGCTGTCGCTGGCCGGTAGTACGAGATGGCTGATCGTCAATCGAATGAGCGCATCGACTGCGTCGGCCACGTCATTGGCGTCGATGGTGGGGTAGTGGTGGAGGAACGCGGTGACCAGTCGCTCGGACGCGAGTTGAAGCATGGAGGCAGAGGTTGTCAACAGGGGGAGGACGCCGGTTTCATCGCGCGGGCCGCTACCGGGTGTAGTCAGGACGGCTTTGAGTAAGGGGCTGGTTGCAGCCTCGTCGAGCGTGTAGCGAACTATCGCTCGGATCGATTCAGGCAACGCGCTGCGGTTGGAAGCAAGCAAATCCTCGATCCCGGTCAGGAATTGCTCCGCTTCGTGCAGAACGAGTGCATCTCCAAGCCCTTGCTTGTCGCCGAACTCTCGATACAGCGTGGCGCGTGATACTCCGATCAGACCGGCTACCTCGCCGAATCGTACACGTTCCCAGCCCTTCTCGACCGTCAGGGCGCGGGCGGCGCGGATTGCTGCCTCGCGGAGGTGTCGCCTGAACGACAGCCTCACCGATTCTTCCACCACCCCTCGGATGGTAACAGAACGTGGGTTTTGTTCATGAGTGGACAAACTCCCGGACACTTCGTCATGTCCGCGCGTTGCTTGATCGCGAGCTATGCGCGACAAGCAGCGGAGATCTGATCAATTGTTGACAAAATGGTTCTGATTGTCTCCAATGTAGTTGTATCGCGGTCCTGCTCGAGTCTGATGTTGGGCGCGCGTTAGTCGACAGAGAGGTCTGGCCATGGACAAGGCTTCGGATGCGGTCAGTAGGTTGTCTGACCCAGGCGTGGAGGACTGGGTGCGCTCGTTCCGGCTCCTGGAATCCGGATCGCCAGAGTTGCCGCCGCACCATCCCGACTGTCTTGGTTGTGGGCCGGCCAACCCGCACGGACATTCCCTATCGGTGCGGCGTTGCGAGGGCGGCGTCGTTGCTCACCATCTTTTCGACCAGCGTCATGTCGGAGCGCCGGGGATCGCGCACGGTGGCGCGGTGGCGACCGTCATCGACGACCTGTTCGGCTTCTTGCTGTACACGGTCGGCGAACTCGCCGTGACCCGGAATCTCGACATGGATTATCTCGCCCCGGTACTGCTCGATACCCCCTACACGCTGCACGCCGAGGTACGGTCGCGGCATGGCCGTAAGTTGAATCTCGCGGCCAGGATGGAGGATCTAGAAGGGCGCTCGGTCACTACGGCAACCGCCGTGTTCATCGTGGTCGAGGCCGAACACTTCCTGCAGTCGCGGGCGAAGGCTCGGAGGCAGGCGTGACTGCTGGACCAACTGAGAGGGAACTACTCCTCGACGTCTTGCTGACCGATCACGGCTCAGCCGGCCCCTACGAGGCGTTCCGACGCTTGCGCGAGACTCAGCCCGTGCTTGTCACGCGATCGGGGGTCCTGGTACTGAGTCGCTACGACGACTGCGCAGCTGCGCTCCGTAACCGTAGCCTCGGCAAGGCCGACGAGTCGCTGGGATTCGGCTTGTCGGAGATTCCCGAAGAGTTGCAACGTCAGGCTATGCATCGATTCCGGCGCACCATGCTGTTCCGCAACCCGCCTGACCACCACCGGCTGCGTCGGCTGGTCGCTGACGTTTTCACCCCTCGGCACATCGACGAGTTGCGAGGCCGCGTTGTCACGCAGATCCGTGATCTGATCGATGTCATCGAGGACCAGGGTTCCGCCGATATCATCAGCGATCTCGCCCTCCCGCTGCCCGTGAATGTAATAGGCGATCTTCTTGGAGTGCCAGTGACCGATCGAGCCGTGGCCGCTCCTCTGGTACGCGCCCTGGTCGCCTCGCTCGAGCCCAGCGCGGACGCCGCGGCGCTGACTGCCGCGTGTGAAGCGGAAGACCAACTCGCAACGTACTTCACAGACCTCCTGGCGGCCAAACGCGCCCACCCGGACGACGACCTGCTCAGCCGTCTCGCCGTGGCGCATGGCGACGACGTCTTGGACGACGACGAATGCGTTGGCACCGCGATACTGTTGTTCGCGGCAGGGTTCGAAACCACCACAAACCTCATCGGTAACGGCGTTGCTGCACTGCTCGCCCATCCCAGCCAAATGGACCTATTGCGGGCCAGGCCCGATCTGGCGAGCAACGCCGTCGAAGAATTGTTGCGTTACGACTCGCCGGTCCAGACCAATGGGCGCACGGTGCTCGAGCCAACACGGGTGGCAGGAGTCGACCTGGATCCTGGCCAGGTTGTATTGACCTTGCTCGGGGCGGCCAACCGAGACCCGGACCGATTCTGCGACCCCGATAGCCTCGATATCACCCGAACCGGGACCCCGCCGCTATCGTTCGGTGCCGGCATTCACTTTTGTCTTGGCGCGCCGTTGGCGCGGCTCGAAGGAGCCGTACTGTTCCCACTCCTCACGGCGCGTTTTCCCGGTCTTAGGCTCGTCGAACAACCTCGCTGGCGTACGGGGTTGTCCTTTCGCGGGCTGTCGAGTCTGAAGGTGGTCACCGGATGCTGATCCAGCCTTACCCGCACCTGAAGGGCGGCCATTGTGGTTCGGGTGCGTTGCGCGATCTTATGTCCTGGGCCGGGCTTGGCTGGGACGGCGAGCTGAGCGAAGGACTCGTGTTCACACTCGGCGGCGCACTCGATTTCGCTTACCTGCGCGCCGATGCGATCAATCCTCCGATATACCTGGTGGGGCGTGGTGGGGATTTGGAGGTCGACCTGTTGAGGCGCCTCGGTGCGAAGACCGAACTACGTCAGACCGAGGATCCCGACCTCGGTTGGAAATGGGTGAGGACCGAACTGGACTCCGGACGGCCCGTCATGGTCTGGGCCGACATCGCTGAACTCCCATACCTGCGGGTACGACTGCGCATGAGCCGCCACGACATCGTTATCGTCGGCTATGATGACGAGGCTCGCGAGGCGTATATCGTCGACAACGACCGCGATGAGATCCAGACGGTGTCGTATGACGCATTGGCACGGGCACGAGCCTCCACGGGGTTCCCGACACCCACACGCCACGCCACGTACATAGTCGATTGGCCCTCCGACGTGCCTGACCTCCCGTCCATGGCTGCCGCAGCGCTCGAACAATCGGCGGCAACCCTGAAACATGGGGGCCCCAGTTCGATTGCCGCGCCGGCCTCGAACGGTGTCTCCGGCACCGGGCTCGACGGCGTTCGCCGCTTCGCTGAAGACGTCTCCCGTTGGCCCGACATCTTCGGAGACGAAGACCTCGAGGCTGTGCTCAGGTCACTCGCTGCCTTCATCGAAAAAGCGGGTACCGGAGGCGGTCTGTTTCGACGCCTCATCGCTCAAGGGTGCGTCGATCTCGCCGATTACACGCGCAATCCGAAGGTTCACGCGGCCGCACGCGCAGCACGGCTGGCCGCACAGTCTTGGACGAGGCTCGCCCATATCGCCGTCTCCGATGAAACCCCATCGCGACGCTCGGTTCAGGTAGCCCGGCATGCCGCCGTGCTGCCAGAGTTGGAGGAAACCTTGGCAGATCTTCTCGCCGCCGCCGCCAACTCACTCTGAACCAGCTTGTCTGCAGACAGGTACATCCGCTACGGCTTCGAGACCGGTGGTGAAGTGCGCCTGTGGGGGATGGGGTAGCCCCAGGCGGTGGCCCGGGACCGGGCCGACGACGTCACCATTGAAGCGATGAACTCCCAGCTCCTGGTCGATGTCACCGACCAATCCGCTCTGGACCCGCGCGATATAGCAGAGCGACAGGCATAATAGGGCGCAAAATCCTGCACCGACCGGGACAGTCGCGTCCGCTGGGAGACACGGCTGGAAACCATCACGGTCGTCGCGACCACTGCGCTTGCGCGCCTGGTCGTGTCGGGCATTTGGACGCCGATACCCATGGACGCCGCCGCCTTTGAACCCGGCCACGTCAGCGGCGGGGTCGCCTGTGTGAAAGCGTCCGCACTGCGACGGTGCTCGGGGCCGGTCGATTGCTTTGGGCTCGGCATTCGCAAAGTTGGTGTGGCAGTGGCTGCTCAGTGATGCGCAGGTCAGGAAGGCGCTCGAACACCCTCACTGCCGGACGGCCCGTTTTCGGCCGGGCACTTTCGGTGGGCGGTGAGGAAGTTGTCGACGAGTCGGGCGCAGTCGTCGTGGTCGATGGTGCGTAGTCCGGTGAGGCGGGCGAACACGATCGGGCCGAGGAGTTCGATGATGGCGAAGGTGGTGTCGAGCTCGCCGAGCATCGCGCGGGCGTCGGGGCTGGTGAGTATCTGGTCGAACGGGTGGCGGTATTGCTCGATGACGCGGGCGCGTAGTGAGGTGACGGCGGCCGGGTCGGGGTGGTCCTCGCCGATAGATCCCATCGCCAGCCAGGCCAGGGTGGTCATCTGTACCGGGGCTTGTTCGATGAGGTCGGCCTGGGTGGTGAGCAGCGCCAGGAGCTGCTCACGCACGGGCCCGGTGCCGGTCGGTGCGTCGACCTGGGGAAGCAATCGTTCGAAAGTCGCCGCGAGCAGCTGGGTGGTGCTGCCGAAATGCCGGTAGAGGGTGGCGCGAGCGACTTTCGACACGCGGGTGACCGCCTCGACGGTGACCGCTTCGACACCACCGGTCGACAGCAGATGGGTGGCCGCGTCGAGCAACCGGTTGCGTGAGCGCGCCAGCCGCGGATCGGCCTGCTCCTCGGCGGTGGTGAGCGGGTCGGTCACTGCGGGATCCCGGTCGGTCATGGCCGCGCGCTCCTCCGGTTCGTGTCGTTCAAATCGTGCGAATGTGTGGACATCATCCCACACCCCGACCATTATGATACTGACGGTCTCGCACCGAGACTGGTAGTCTTTAACGTTGGGAGGTGCCGGTGACCAGACCCGGAACGGACACGGTCGAGATCGCCCGCTGGACCAGGGCCCAGTGGTGGATGCTGACGGTGTCGTGCCTGGCGGTGGCGCTGGTCGTCGCGGCGATGGCGGCACTGTATTCGGCGTTGCCGCAGATCGCGGTCGCGACCGGGGCCACCCAAGCCCAGCTGACCTGGATCGTCGACGGCTACACCCTGGTGCTGGCCTGTCTGGTGCTGCCCGCCGGAGCCATCGGCGACCGCTACGGGCGCCGCGCGGTGCTGGTCGCGGGACTGGCGGTATTCGCAGCTGCCTCGGCGCTGCCGCTACTGCTGTCCGACCCGGCCTGGTTGATCGCGGCGCGCGCGCTGGCCGGGGCGGGCGCGGCGCTGGTGATGCCCTCGACACTGTCGATCCTGACCGCGAGCTTCCCTCCTGCTCATCGTGGCCGGGCGGTGGGAGTGTGGGCCGGGGTCGCCGGGTCCGGGGCAGTGCTGGGCATCCTCGGTGCCGGGCTCCTGCTCGAGCGGTGGTCGTGGCTATCGGTGTTCGTCGGGTTGACCGTGGCCGGGGCAGTGCTGGCGGGGTTGGCGTGCACCATCGCCGAGTCCCGCCAGCGCGAGCATCCGCCGGTGGACTGGGTGGGCGCGGGCGCGGTCGCGGTGGCGGTCGCGGCGATCGTGTTCGCCGCGGTCGAGGTCCCCGCGCGCGGCTGGGCCGACCCGCTCGTCGCCGCCACCGCCGGGATCGGTGTGGCCGCGGCGGTGGCGTTCGTGGTCGTCGAGCTGCGCTCGGCGGCGCCGCTGCTGGATGTGCGGTTGTTCACCCGCCGGGGCTTCGGTGCCGGGTCGCTGTCGGTGACCATCCAGTTCCTGGTCACCTTCGGGGTGTTCCTGCTGCTGGTGCAGTACCTGCAGTTGATCTTCGGTTACGGGCCGCTGGCCTCGGCGCTGGCGCTGGCGCCGATGGTGGTGCCGCTGGTCGCGATCTCGGTGATCGCGCCGTGGCTGTCGAGCCTGGTCGGGTTGCGGGTGATGACTGTGGTCGGCCTGCTCACCATCGCCGCCGGGCTGGTCCTGGTGAGCAGGTTGACCCTGGCCGCGCACTACCTCGATCTGCTGTGGCCGCTGCTGATCATGAGCGCGGGCCTGGGATTGTGTACCGCCCCAGCGACCTATGCCATCGTCGCCGACACCCCCGAGGCCAAACACGGGGTCGCTGCCGCGGTCAACGACGCCGCCCGCGAGATCGGGGCCGCGATCGGGATCGCCGTGGCCGGCAGCGTGCTGGCCGCCGGCTACACCCACCACATCGCGCCCGCGCTGTCCCGGCTGCCTGAGCCCGCCCGCGGCCCGGTCGCCGATTCCCTGGCCGCGGCTCTACAGGTCGCCGACCAGGCAGGACCGGTAGCCGCGCCGTTGGCCGAGTTCGCCAAGGCCGCGTTCGTGCGCGGCAGCGGCCAGGCCGCGCTCACTCTGGCCGCCCTCACCACGATCGGGGCGATCGTGCTGGCATTCCTCGCCCCGGGCCCCACCACCCGCCGATTCCGAACACCACGCCCGCACCCGTCC
>NZ_JAAGVC010000453.1 GCF_010858045.1 Nocardia cyriacigeorgica | reverse complement strand
CTCACCCGGCTACGCCGGCGGGCAGGCGAACGCGATCAGCCGATGACGGCGTTCATGATGGTGCCCGCACTGGTGGCGACCACACCACCGATCATCGCGCCGGCCACCATCTTCGGCGACTGCAACGAACCGCCGCTCCACTTCTCCCAGGCGAACCGGCCGCCCGCGTAGACGATGCTGATGATGCCCGACAGCATGGCGAGCCAGGTGGCGTACCGGACGAACT
>NZ_JAAGVC010000452.1 GCF_010858045.1 Nocardia cyriacigeorgica | reverse complement strand
CCGGGCCGGACGGCGGCGCCCGATCGGGGAAACCGGTCAGGTGGGTACCGGCTCATCCATCGGCTCGCGGAGCCCGCGATCGGCGGACGCGACCAGCCCTGGCCGGCCTGCTGGTGATCGGTGCCGCTACAGATCCGCGAAGCAGATGACGAACTTGCGTTCGGAGTAGACGAAGCCGCGGTCGGCGTCGGGGCAGGTGTCGACGTTGGTGGTGTTCTGTTGGACCGC
>NZ_JAAGVC010000451.1 GCF_010858045.1 Nocardia cyriacigeorgica | reverse complement strand
CGCGTCCGTGATTGGCTGTCGCAGCGACGGCGCTTCGAGTTCTGCCTCACCACCGTCATGGTGATGCTGCTGACCGGCACCTGCGCCGCGCTGCTGCTGCTCCCCGATTCGGTGGTGGCGCGGACCAGGGCGGCGAATTCGGCGGGCGTGGCGGACACGACCACCACGGGCGACCGGGACCAGTCCTGGCCCCACAGGTCGGTGACGGCGGTGCTCGCGGCCGTGAGCT
>NZ_JAAGVC010000450.1 GCF_010858045.1 Nocardia cyriacigeorgica | reverse complement strand
ACCACCATCCCGCCGCGACGGCGAGAATCCCCACCGGGAGGTACACCGACAGGAATGCCGAACCCGAAATACCCCAGGTCTCCCCCGCGAACACGTCGGGATGCGCTGCGGCGAACCGCTCGGCAGCATGCAGCAGTCCTGGACCGCGGCTTCGGTTCTCGATTGGCTGGGCTGAAAACTCACTGGTCACGCGGGTTTTACTGTTCCGCCACCGGTTTGTCGTGGCGCC
>NZ_JAAGVC010000449.1 GCF_010858045.1 Nocardia cyriacigeorgica | reverse complement strand
CTTCGACGATCGCCGCGGCTTCGCCGCCCCGTATGGCCATCGCGGTCATCCTCGCCATTGGCACGACACCGACCGATCCCTTGCCATTGTCGGGTGCGAGCACGATTCCCGCGACCGCCGTCGGGCCCGGCGGGATCGTGCTGGTCGAGATCTGCCAGCCGTTCTATGCCGGTTCCGAGAACCCGGACATCCCGATCGAGGTGTGGCCGCCGGTGAAAGCCGCGATTCA
>NZ_JAAGVC010000448.1 GCF_010858045.1 Nocardia cyriacigeorgica | reverse complement strand
TCCAAGGACACGATCAAGATCGGTTCGCTGCATTCGCTGTCGGGCACGATGGCCATCAGCGAGGTGACCGTTGCCAATTCGACCAAGCTGGCCGTCGACCAGATCAATGCCGCGGGCGGTGAGTCGAGGAGGACGCGGTGGGGCATTACAAGGCGAACCTGCGCGATATCGAGTTCAACCTGTTCGAGGTGCTCGGACTGGACAAACTGCTCGACACCGGCGCCTACGGC
>NZ_JAAGVC010000447.1 GCF_010858045.1 Nocardia cyriacigeorgica | reverse complement strand
CGGGCAATAAACGGCGCATGATCGCGCGTTCCGCCGAGTGGCTGGCCTATCCACATAGCGCGATCAGCGGCATTCCCGCGTGTTCACGCCAGATGGGGAGCAAGGATCGCCGCCCCGGCACATACGCGAAGCGGCCCCGTTATCCGGGGCAAGCCGGAAAGGTGGACGCCGATGCCCGCGAAGGTGACCCGGCTACGCACCGCGCCGACGCGCCCCTGCGCGCCGCCGCC
>NZ_JAAGVC010000446.1 GCF_010858045.1 Nocardia cyriacigeorgica | reverse complement strand
GCGCAGGGCCGGGCGATCCTTGATCGACCCGGTGGGGTTGCGATCCTCCAGCTTGGCCCACAACCGCACCGGATGCTCGCCCTCCCACTGCGGGGACAGGTTGCGCAAACCGACCAGCGGCAATACCGGGATCTCACTCGCCATGGCGGCCAAGCTCAAGGGCTATCAGCTGGTGTGTGTGATGCCGGAGAACACCTCGGTGGAGCGGCGGCAGCTGCTCACCATGTTCG
>NZ_JAAGVC010000445.1 GCF_010858045.1 Nocardia cyriacigeorgica | reverse complement strand
GCACCATGAGGCGAACGCGGCGGTCGCGGCAGCTGCGCTCGGGCTACGTCATCACGTGATCCGGCTCGGCGGCACCGATGTGATCGAGCTTTCGCGCGATGTGATGGGGCGGCTCGGCACCCAACGCAACGGCAACGGCTGCCACGTAGATCGAGTCGACCCCACCGCTGAGCAGCACGGCCGGGATACCGCCGAACCGTTCGAGCACAGCGGCGATGCGCGATCGGGCT
>NZ_JAAGVC010000444.1 GCF_010858045.1 Nocardia cyriacigeorgica | reverse complement strand
TCTGCACTCCGCCGTAATCGGCGATGAGCCTGGTCCCGCGCCGCGACACCAGGAACCCGGCGATCAGGAACAACGCGGCGGTGGAGATGCCGTGGTTGACCATGTACAGCGTCGCCCCGGTGCTGGCAGGCACCTTCCTCATCGCCGGTCTGGCGACGTTGTCCCTGCCTGGGCTGGCGCCGTTCGTCAGCGAATTCCTGGTCCTGGTCGGCACTTTCAGCCGCTATCAGG
>NZ_JAAGVC010000048.1 GCF_010858045.1 Nocardia cyriacigeorgica | reverse complement strand
CCGTCGCCGAAGTCGCCGCGGTGCTGAGCAACCGGCGCCAGCTGTTCCAGGAACTGGGGATCGCCTCGATGGCCGAGTACCGGCGAGCAGCGCGCCTTCCTCGGGGGAACCGCTCAGGACCAGGCCGTCGGCGCCGAGGTCGCGCAGCCGGCCGAGGACCGGGTCGTGCAGGGCGAGTGCGGCGCCGGCGCTGGCGCGGGCGATGATCACGTGCAGGCCGATGTCGTGGCCCTGGGCGAGGAATTCCGCCAGCGGCGCCAGCGGGTTGCCGGTGGAGGCGGCGCAGACCCGCTCGTAATCGTCGACGATGACGAACAGTTCCGGCCCCCGCCACCAGCTGCGGTCACGCAACTGTTGCGGCGAAACGTCCGGGCCTGCGGTGCGTTTCTCGATGAACTGCACGACGGTGTCGACGGCCTCGGTGATCGTCTGCGGTGTGGGCGAATAGCGCGCCACCTGCGGCAGCCCGGAGGACATCTCCAGCAACCGGCGCGCAGGATCGATGATGACCAGCGCCGCCTCGTCCTTGGTGGCCGCGCGGCCGAGACCGTCGACGATATTGGCCAGCAGCGTCGTCTTCCCGGATTCGGCGTCGCCGAAGACCACGAAATGCGGCTGTTTGGCGAAATCCAGCACCAAGGGGGCGAGATCGGTCGCCCGCAGGCCGATCACCACATGGCGGGCGCTCTGCTCGATCCCCTCCGCGTCGGCGATGGCCAGCAGATTCTCCCGCGCCACCCGCATCGGCAACGCCCGCACCTCGGGTGCGCGCCTGCCCGGGTAACGCTGGGCGAGCATCCGGCCGGAGGACAGCAGATCACCTGCCGGGGCGCTCAGCTCGGCGCCCGATTCCAGCCGCGGCATCGCGATCATCATCGCCTTGATCCGCGTTCCGGCGCGGACCAGCCCCCGGCCCGGCGTTCCTGGCACGCGCGCCGCGTCGTTCTTGTTGAACTCCGATTCGCCCGGATCGTCGAGGCGCAGTTCGAGTTTGGTGCCGAAACGTTCACGGAACACCGGGCGCAGATGGGCCCACCGGACCGCCGACACGATGACGTGCACCCCGTAGCCGAGGCCATCGGCGGTGAGATCGATCAGATGCTGTTCCAGCGCCTCGTCGTGCCGGCGAGCGTAGCCCCAGTCGTCGACGACGAGGAAGACATCGCCGAACGCGTCCGCCCGCGCCGGATCCGGCATGGTCGCGCGCCGTCGCCGGTACTCGGCCATCGAGGCGATCCCCAGTTCCTGGAACAGCTGGCGCCGGTTGCTCAGCACCGCGGCGACTTCGGCGACGGTGCGGCGCATACGGTCCGGCTCGCCGCGCCCGACCACCGCACCCACATGCGGCACCTGCTCGAGGTCGGCGAGTGCGCCACCGATATCGAGCACATAGAACTGCACCTGCTCGGGTGTGTGGGTGGCGGCCGCCGACAGCACGATCGTGGCCAAGGTGGTGGATTTGCCCGAGCGCGTCCCGCCCACCACCGCGACGTTGCCGTCTTCGCCGGCCAGCGGCAGCACCAGGGCACGTTGCAGCTGTTCGAACGGATCGTCCACCACCCCGACCGGTAGTTCCAGCATGCCGAAACCGCCGGGCGCCCAGCGGTGATCGGTGATCAGTTCGTCGATGGTGGCAGGCTCCGACAGCGGCGGCAGCCAGATCCGGCGGGCGGGCACACCGGCCGCGCGCACCTGCGATACCAGCGAATCGAGCAGGGTCCGTTGCACACCGCGCGCCTCGGCATCCTGGTCGTGGCGCCGCTCCGGCCGCGCCAGATAGGCGGTTTTGAATCGGATAGGTGCCGCGGCATCGGCTTTCAGGTACGCGAAGCCGGGCGTACTCGGCAACTCATAGGCGTCAGGTACCCCGAGCACCATGCGCGATTCGGCCGCCGAGAACATCCGCAACCCGATCCGGAAGGACAGGTAGGCCTCGAACGGACCGAGCCGATAGCCCTCGAGACGCGCCGAGGACAGCAGTAGATGCAGACCGAGCGCCCTGCCGCGGCGGGCGATGGCGACCAGGGTGTCGCCGAAATCCGGTTTCTGGGCGAGCAATTCGGTGAACTCGTCGATCACCAGGACCAGGGCGGGCAGGGGCTCGAGATCGCGGCCGCGCCTGCGGGCGGAATCGTAGGCGCCGATATCGGCGTAATTGTGCCTGCGCAGCACCTGCCTGCGCCGTTCGATCTCACCGGCGAGGGTGGCCATCAGCCGATCCACCAGCGGCAATTCCGCGGCCAGGTCGTTCACCACGGCCGAGACGTGCGGCAGCGGCTGGAGTCCGTCGAAGGTTTCGCTACCCCGGAAGTCGACGAGCAGGAAGTTCACCGCGTCCGGCGGATGGGTGACCGCCAAACCGAGCACGATGTCCTTGAGCAGCATCGATTTACCGGATCCGGCGGCGCCGACCACCAGCCCGTACTGACCCATCCCCGATTCGCCGACCTGTTTCAGATCCAGCTCCACCGTCTCACCCAGATGGGTGACGCCGATCGGGATGCGCAACCGCTCGTGTTTGGAACGGTGCTGCCAGGCCACTTCGAGGTCGAGCCGGTCGTCTGCGCCGATACCGAACAGGTCGGCGAAATCGACGTTGCCGTCGAAGGAGGGGCGGCGGATCTCGCCGTCGGCCCGGCGAGCCGGCCAGGCCGCCGCGACCCGGCTGACCAGTTCGGCGGCGCCGTCGGCCAGATCGGGCAGCACCATCTTGTCCGGCGGCAGTTCCCGCAGGTCGGGCATGGCGATGCGGAACGGGCGGCCGCGGTACAGGGCCCAACCGGGACCGTCGGGCAGGCGGGCGGCCCGCTCCGGGTGGATCCGCGATTCGTGCGGGCGGTGCAGGCGCAGCTCGATATGGGAGGGCAGCAGATCCGCGAGCCAATCCGGCGCCTCGCTCCAATCGCGCACCGTCGCCACCACGTGCACGCCGTATTCGGGGCCGGCGCTGGCCACTTGGCGCAGGATGGCGGCGAAATCGGGGATCTGCTCGCAGAAATCGCCCCACCGGTCCAGCAGCAGGAAGATATCGGCGGCGGGCCCGCCGACCAGTACCGACCGCGCCGCGCGCAGGCTGGCAGGCGAGTCGATGTTGTTGGCGCGGTACATCTTCTTGCGGGAACGGATCTCGGCGACGATGGTCTGCAGCAGTGAGAGCACCTGCTCGGGTTCGTCGTCGCCGGCCACCCCGGCGATATGTGGTAGCGCGCCCATCGACCCGAGCCGATTGCTGGACTCCAGGACATAGATCTGCGCTTCGTCCGGAGCGTGGGTGAGCGCGAGCGAGCCGGTGAGGGTGCGCAGCAGCGTGCTCTTGCCCGCGCCGGCGCGCCCGACGACGAGCAGATTGCCGTCGGGGCCCGCGAGGTCCAGCCAGACGGTTTCGCCGGCGGCGCCGTCGGTGCGGCGTTCCTGCCCGACCGGCACCTTCAATCGTCCGGTGCCCCACCAGGCTTCGGCCCGCAGCCCGAGGGTCGCGTCCTGCTCCAGCCGCCCGAGCAGGCCGCCGAGCTGTACGCGGTCGCCCACCTCGACCGCACCGGGATGCCTGCGCCGCACCTTGGCGATGTACACCTCGTCCTTGAGCAGGCCGTAGTGGTTCGGCGTCTGCCTGCTGGTGCGGGCGCGCACTTCGGCGAGGGTGTAGGTCCACAGGTCGTGGGCGCTGATGCGGCCGCTGCCGTTGTCGGCCAGGCCGGTGCCGATGCCTTTCACCATGGCAGCGGTGAAGATCGATAGCGGCGCCGATTGATCGGCACCGCCGCGCCCGTCTTCGGCGGTTTCCACCGCACTGGTCGCGGTGAGCACGCAGATGCCCTCACCGGCGGCGAGCTCCTGGCCGACGTCGTCGATGGTCGGCGTCGACTTCATCACGTCGGCGCCGAGGAAGGCCCCGCTGTAGCAGCAGTCGAGCAGGATGACCTTCGCCGCGGCCGCCGAATCCTTGATGAGCTCCCGGATGAACGTGGCCGAGATCCCCGTGCTCGACAACAGTTGCGGATCGGTATTGCTGGTGGCCAGGTACAGGTTCTGCCGGGTGCGCAGGCCATGGCCGGAGAAGTAGAGCAGCACCACGTCGTCGGGGCCTGCCCCGCGGAACAGGCGCTCGATGCTGCGCTCGATTTCGGCCTTGGATTCGTTGATCAGTAGATCGGTGGGCCGGAAGCCGCCGATTTCCGGATCGCGCAACAACTCTCGCAGTTGTTCAGCGTCGGAGACCGGCGCGTAGAGCCGCGACAGCCCGTCGAAATGGTAGGTGTCGTTGGCGATGAACAGCGCGATGCGTTGTCCGGCCGGGCTATTCATCGGTGAGCAGATCCAGCAGCCGGTCGATCTGTTCGGCCGAGGCCGCGGTGATGGTGAGCTCGTCCTCACCCTTCTTGATGGTGATCGAGCGCGCTCCCGCCCGGTCGATGAATTTGGCCACGATATCGCGCACCACCCAGGCGGCGGTGCCGAGCGCACCGCCGGACACGGCGAGCTGGCCGATCTGTTCGACCACACCGGATTTCGCGCCCTCGGGCACGGCGACGGGCACCGAGCGTACCCGCACCCCGCGGATCTCCTCGAGGTCGGCGCGCAACTCGCCGGTGACCTGATCGAGCCAGTCCGGGCCACGGCGACCCCCGCCATCGATCACGAATACAACATCACCCACGGCCGCCACCCCTCTGGTCACACACACACTCCCTATGCGACCACAATAGCGCCGGCCACCGACAACGTCGCCAAAAGAAATGGCGCGGACCGGTGTTCACCGATCCGCGCCACCGACGAGCGCGCCGGTGCGGCCGCTGCCGTGGTCAGCCGGGCCGGTGCCGATGCCAGTGCCGCTGGGCCTACGTCGACGTCTCAGGACCTGGGCTGACGGCCGAGTTCACCGACCCGTCCGGTCGAGAGGCGTTCTGGTTCGCCAGATCCTCCACGCAGTACATACAAGACTGTTTGAACCTGCCCATGTTCGTGTGATACCGCGTGTGCGCGCTACGCTTACGCGACGGCATCGGTCGGCCCTTTCGAACGGCAGACATCTTTGCCCGAGTCTCAGTGCCTGCTGCCCGCCCGTAGTTCGGATTTCCCGCGCCCTTTCGCATCTCCGATAGTCGCTGCCGGGATTCCGCCGGCATCGCGTGTCCGAACCGCGGGTGCGCGTGACCGAATTTTCCGAAGTTGGATTGGCTTCGCCTTGATACGTACCTTTGCGCTCCGTCGACCATTTTGCTCGCTGCGCCGCCGAATGTGTGCGTCCGTGGAATGGATTCTCCTCGCCGTAGCGACTCAACCCCGGGCGGCCAGTCGAGCGAACCCGTGCGGCCTCCCGCATTTCCGCAGTCCAGGCCGCACACACTATCCAACACCTCCGCCACTACCGCGTCGCGGTCCTGCTTACGAAGCCAGTCGTAGAACGGAGTCTTTCGACCTGCGCCAGCTGCCTTGAAGTGCTGGCGCAGCCGAACCTGCTCCGACTTGGTTGTCAGCCCGACGTATCGGTAGTCGTACTCAGCACAGAGGCGAACTCCATAGATAACACCATGAGCTGGCCTATCCATGAGAACCCCCGCCCATCGCCTACGACGAGCAGCACTTATAGCATACAGCTGACGCAGTTCTCAATTTCAGTCCCCTGCAACGCCATCTGGCGCAGCCGGATGTAGTACAGGGTCTTGATGCCCTTGCGCCAGGCGTAGATCTGGGCCCGGTTGAGATCGCGGGTGGTGGCGGTGTCCTTGAAGAACAGCGTCAGCGACAGGCCCTGGTCCACGTGCTGGGTGGCCGCGGCGTAGGTGTCGATGATCTTCTCGTAGCCGATCTCGTAGGCGTCCTCGTAGTACTCGAGGTTGTCGTTGGTCATGTAGGGCGCCGGGTAGTAGACGCGCCCGATCTTGCCTTCCTTGCGGATCTCGATCTTCGACGCCACCGGGTGGATCGAGCTGGTGGAGTGGTTGATGTAGGAGATCGAGCCGGTGGGCGGCACGGCCTGCAGGTTCTGGTTGTAGATGCCGTGTTCCATGACCGAGGCCTTCAGCTCACGCCAATCGTCCTGGGTGGGGATGCGCACGCCCGCCTCGTCGAAGAGCTGCCGCACCCGATCGGTCTTGGGCTCCCACACCTGATCGGTGTACTTGTCGAAGTACTCGCCGCTGGCGTACTTCGATTCCGGGAAGCCGCCGAAGTAGCTACCGCGCTCGATGGCGATCCGGTTCGACGCCCGCAGCGCGTGGTAGACCACGGTGTAGAAGTAGATGTTGGTGAAGTCGATGCCCTCTTCGGACCCGTAGTGGATCCGCTCGCGCGCCAGGAAACCATGCAGGTTCATCTGCCCGAGACCGATCGCGTGCGAGGAGTTGTTGCCCTGCTCGATGGAGGGCACCGAGTAGATGTGGGTCTGGTCCGAGACCGCCGTGAGCGCCCGGATCGCGGTCTCGATGGTCTTGGCGAAGTCCGGCGAGTCCATCGTCTTGGCGATGTTGAGCGAGCCGAGGTTGCAGGAGATATCTTTGCCGACCTTCGAATAGGACAGATCGTCGTTGAACTCCGACGGCGTGGAGACCTGCAAGATCTCCGAGCACAGGTTGGAGTGGGTGATCTTGCCCGCGATCGGGTTGGCCCGGTTCACCGTGTCCTCGAACATGATGTACGGGTAGCCCGACTCGAACTGCAGCTCGGCGATGGTCTGGAAGAACTCGCGCGCCTTGATCTTCGACTTGCGGATGCGCTTGTCGTCGACCATCTCGTAGTACTTCTCGGTGACGTCGATATCGGCGAACGGCTTGCCGTAGATGCGCTCCACGTCGTACGGCGAGAACAGGTACATGTCCTCGTTCTTCTTCGCCAGTTCGAAGGTGATGTCGGGGATCACCACGCCGAGCGAGAGGGTCTTGATGCGGATCTTCTCGTCCGCGTTCTCCCGCTTGGTGTCGAGGAAGCGGTAGATGTCGGGGTGGTGCGCGTGCAGGTACACCGCGCCCGCGCCCTGCCGCGCGCCGAGCTGGTTGGCGTAGGAGAAGGAGTCTTCCAGCAGCTTCATGATCGGGATGACGCCGGAGGACTGGTTCTCGATCTTCTTGATCGGCGCGCCGTGCTCACGGATGTTGCTGAGCAGCAACGCCACACCACCGCCGCGCTTGGACAGCTGCAGCGCGGAGTTGATGGAGCGTCCGATGGACTCCATGTTGTCCTCGATGCGCAGCAGGAAGCACGACACCGGTTCGCCGCGCTGCTTCTTGCCCGAATTGAGGAAGGTGGGGGTGGCCGGCTGGAAGCGGCCGTCGATGATCTCCTCGACCAGCTCGCGGGCCAGCTGCTCATCGCCTGCGGCCAGCGTCAGCGCGACCATGCACACACGGTCCTCGAACCGCTCCAGGTAGCGCTTACCGTCGAAGGTCTTGAGGGTGTAGGAGGTGTAGTACTTGAACGCGCCGAGGAAGGTCGGGAACCGGAACTTCTTGGCGTAGGCCTGCTGGAACAGGCTCTTGATGAACTCGCGGCTGTACTGATCCAGTACCTCGCGCTCGTAGTAGTTCTCGTCGATCAGGTAGTCCAGCTTCTCGTCCAGGTTGTGGAAGAAGACGGTGTTCTGATTGACGTGCTGCAAGAAGTACTGGTGGGCGGCCTCACGGTCCTTGTCGAACTGGATCTCGCCGTTCGGGCCGTACAGGTTCAGCATCGCGTTGAGGGCGTGGTAATCGAGTACCTCGCCGCCCTCCGCGCCCCGGATGGGGGCCTGCTCTAGGCGGGCCGTCTTACCGGTCGGTGCTGTCGTTGTTGCTGCCAAAACAATCCCAATCCCTCTCGGACGCGCTCGACGTCCTCCGCGGTTCCCATGAGTTCGAAGCGATACAGGTACGGCACCCCGCATTTGCGCGAGATCACCTCTCCCGCATAGCAGAAGGTCTCGCCGAAGTTCGTGTTGCCGGCCGCGATGACTCCGCGCAGCAGGGCGCGGTTGTGCGGATCGTTGAGGAACTTGGCGACCTGCCGCGGTACGAAGTCCTTATCGGACCGGCTCCCCCCGAGAACGTGCCGACCGCCCCCGTAGGTGGGGACGATCAGCACGTAGGGTTCGTCGACGCGCAGCGAATCGGCGGTGTGCAGTGGTATGCGAGTCGCCGGGAGACCCAGCTTCTCGACGAAACGATGTGTGTTCTCCGACGCGCTGGAGAAGTAGACCAGCGCGTTGTCCGAGGCGTCGGAGGACTCGGACATGGCCACCTCCCTCTCACATCGGAAGGACGGATGCGTCGGATCAGGCCGCGACGGCCAGCGACTTGATGCGGTCGGGCCGGAAACCGGACCAGTGCACGTCGCCCGCGACGACCACGGGGGCCTGCAGGTAACCCAGCGCCATGACGTAATCACGCGCCTCGGCGTTCTCGGAGATGTCGATGACTTCGTAGTCCACCCCGGCCTTGTCGAGGGCCTTGTAGGTGGCATTGCACTGGACGCAAGCGGGCTTGGTGTACACGGTGATGGTCATTGATGATGTCCCTCTCTCCTATGCCTGATCCACAGCCGGTGATCCGTATGCAGTGCCTGTGACAGCAAGATCCTGGTTGCTGCGCAAACTCCTGGATCTGGCCCGAAATCCCCTGCTCGGGCCGGTCCTCACTGGGTCGGGCTAGGTGCTCTCGCTTGCCCCGCTCCAGTACCGAAGACACTACACCTAGTGGCCGACACTTTGGAACAACACGACATGTTGCGAGTCACAAGAATGAAATTTCGTCGCCGTAAGTCCCTGGACAGTCGATTCGCAAGCCGACACGACCGTGTCACAGATCACAATTCGATACTTCGGCGCTTCCCCAGCAAACCCTTGCATCACGTCGGTCACAAGCGCCTCGAGCGCCTCCTGCGCCTATCCCGCCCCATCGTCACCACCCTCGCATGAGGCCGTCGCGACCCGGAAACGACGGTGCCGCCCGCATCCGGCGAAGGAGGCGGGCGGCACCGTCGGCGGTACGCGGGATCAGGCCGAGACGAGCTCCTCTCGCGCGGCGCCGACCAGCTCGGCGATCGTGGCCGAAAGGGCGGTCAGCGCCTCGGCGTCCTCGCGCGGATGCGCGGCGCCGAACCGCTCACCGATCGTGGCGAAGTGCAGATGCGCGGTCTCGACGATCCGCCCGCCCGCGACGCCGACGGACTTGACCGCGTCGCCGTGCGCCCAGCGCGCCGCGTTGGGGCTGATGGAGGCGCTCACCACCGCGACCGGCTTGTCCTTGATGGCACCGGCGCCGTACGGGCGCGAGAGCCAGTCGATGGCGTTCTTCAGCACGGCGGGCAAGGTGCCGTTGTATTCGGGGGTGACCAGCAGCAGGGCGTCGGCCTCGGCGGCCGCGGCCCGCAGCGCCTGCGCGGCGGCCGGCACCGAACCCTCGACGTCGAGGTCCTCGTTGTAGAACGGGATCTCGGCCAGGCCCTGGTAGATCGAGATCGCGGCGTCGTCCGGGGCGATCTGCACCGCGGCCTCGGCGAGCTGGCGATTGATCGAGCCGGCGCGGAGGCTGCCGACGAGGGTGAGGATGCGGGTCGTGCTCATGTCTTCTCCTGGTCTACTGGTAGCGACTGCCGATGTAAGCTATGGGTTGATAACCGGACCGTGGTCCGAATAATTCCTACCGAAGTAGGCGTGCCACCAGTGAGCTACAACACCCCTGTGCCCGAACCCCTCATACCCGGTACCGCCGACACCTCGGCCAGGGCGGGCGATGCCGGACCGCTGCTCCACATCGGCGCGCCGCTGCCGGGAATCAGCGAACCCACCGAACGCGCCGACGCCGCGCGCAACCGTGCGCTCCTGCTCGATGCCGCCCAGCGGCTGGTGCGCGAGCACGGCGTCGACGGACTCACCATGGACGCGCTGGCCAAGCGTGCCGGCGTCGGCAAAGGCACGGTCTTTCGCCGCTTCGGCAACCGGACCGGGCTGATGCTCGCCCTGCTCGACCATTCCGAACGCAAGTTCCAGGAGGCGTTCATGTTCGGGCCGCCGCCGCTGGGCCCGGGCGCCCCGCCGGTGCAGCGACTGGTGGCCTTCGGGCGGGCGCGACTGCTCGACATCGAGGTCGAGGGCGAACTGCACCGGGCGGCGGAGATGGGCTCGGCCGACGAACGGTACGGCGGACGGCCCTACAACCTGCTCAAGACCCACGTCTCGATGCTGCTGCGGCAGGCGGTGACTCCCGGCGACATCCCGTTGCTGGCCGATGCGCTGCTCGCCGCGCTGAGCGCCGCGCTGGTGCTGTATCAGATCCGCGCCCAGGGCTACACCAGAGAGCAGATCGGCGATCACTGGGAAGGTCTCGTTCGGCGTGTGGCGGGGCCCCATCCGCCAGTAGAGTGAGCGGCTATGGGGAACCTGCGTGCACAGATCATCGCCGAGCTCGGCGTCCAGCCGTCCATCGAGCCGAAAACCGAGGTCCGGCGCCGGATCGATTTCCTCAAGGACTATCTGCGCGCCACACCGGCGAAGGGATACGTCCTCGGCATCAGCGGCGGCCAGGACAGTGCGCTGGCCGGGCGGCTGTGCCAACTCGCCACCGAGGAGCTGCTGGCCGAGGGTGTCGAGGCCACCTTCATCGCGGTGCGGCTGCCCTACGGCGTGCAGGCCGATGAGGCGGATGCGCGGATCGCGATGAACTTCGTCGCGCCGCAGCGGTCGGTGGTGGTCAATGTGCGCCCCGGCGCCAATGCCGTTGCCGCCGAGGTCGCCTCGGGATTGCAGGTGCCGAAGCTGCGCGATTTCGTGCGCGGCAATATCAAGGCCAGAGAACGGATGGTGATCCAGTACGCCATCGCCGGTCAGGAGAATCTGCTGGTGGTGGGCACCGACCACGCGGCCGAGGCGGTCACCGGCTTCTTCACCAAGTTCGGTGACGGTGGCGTCGACCTGACTCCGCTCACCGGCCTCACCAAGCGTCAGGGCGCGGCGCTGCTCCAGGAGCTCGGCGCACCGGCCTCGGTCTGGTCCAAGGTGCCGACCGCCGACCTGGAAGACGATCGCCCCGCCCTGCCCGACGAGGAAGCACTCGGCCTGCGCTACAGCGAGATCGACGACTATCTCGAGGGCAAAGAGGTCAGCGCGGAGGTGGCGCAGCGGGTGGAGGACATCTTCCTGAAGACCCGGCACAAGCGCACGGTGCCGGTCACCCCGCTCGACGACTGGTGGCGCTGAGCCGCGCGACTCGCCGAACTCCGCCGGCGCGACCGCGCTGAGCGGCCGCTAGTTCGACGGCTCCGGCTGCTCCGGGTGCGCCTGCTGCGCGGCGATCACCTCATCCAGGCGCCGTCGCAGAAACCGCGCCGCCGGATCGGTGCCGATCCGCGCCAGGGCCTGGCGGTAGTGCCGCTCCGCCGCACGGTGTCGACCGGCCCGGCGCAACAGGTCCGCACGCGTGGCCGGGACGAGATGGTTGCCCGCGAGCCGCGGGTGGTCCGCGATCTCGTCCAGGGCCGCGAGCCCGGCCTCCGGGCCGTAAAGGAAGCCGATGGCGACGGCGCGATTCACCTCGATCGCGGGTGTCCAGGCACCGGCCTTCAGCTCGTCATAGGCGGAAACGATGGCGGCCCAATCGGTCTGCTCCCAGCTCGGGGCGACGGCATGTGCGGCGGCGATCCTGGCCTGCGCGAGGTACTTTCCGCCGCCGCCCTCCTCGGCGGCCGCGACCAGACACGAGAGGCCCGCCCGGATTTTCGTCCGGTGCCAGCGGCGGCGATCCTGCTCCTCCAGCGGAATCAGCTCACCGCCCGCACCGCGACGTTGGGCGCGGCGGCTGTCGGTCAGCAGCATCAACGCCAGCAGGGCCCTGGCCTCCGGCTCGTCCGGCATCAGCTCGCACACCAGGGTGCCGAGCCGAATCGCCTCATCGCACAGCTCATCTCGCACCGCCTCAGGGCCCGACGTGGCGAAATAGCCCTCGGTGAACACCAGGTAGATGCAGGCCAGCACGGCCGGAGTGCGCTCGGGCAGCAGCTGCGGGGGCGGCACCCGCAGCGGAATGCCCGCGTCACGGATCTTGGCCTTGGCCCGGCTGAGGCGTTGCGCGACCGTGGATTCCGGTTGCAGGAACGCCCGCGCGATCTCGGCCGTGCGCAGCCCGCACACCAGCCGCAAGGTCAGTGCGACCCGGGATTCCGGCGCCAGCGCGGGATGACAGCAGGTGAAGATCATGCGCAGCTGATCGTCGGCGATCGAGCCCACATCCGGCTCCTCGTCCTCGGGTGCGAGTCGGGCGGCAGCGTATTCCTTGGCCTCGCGGGAGGATTCGCGCCGCAGACGGTCGAGGGCCCGGTGCCGGGCGGCGGTGGTGATCCAGGCGCCGGGGTTGTCGGGACTGCCGCGGCGGGGCCAGGTGCGCAGCGCGTCGGCGAACGCTTCCTGAACGGCGTCCTCGGCCAGACCGACATCGCCGGTCAGCCGAGCGAGCGTGGCGACAGCCCGGCCGAACTCGGCGCGGTAGACGCGATCGAATTCGGCCGGCTCGGTGGTCACGGACACAGTGCTACTACTGGCCGAGGTCGACGATCTGGCGCAGTTCGGTGCGCCCCTTGGCGCCCAGCGGGATCTGGGCGGCGATCTCCGAGGCCGCTTGCCGATCAGGGGCCGCGAACAGATAGAACCCGTCGACCACCTCCGCGGTTTCGGCGAAGGGGCCGTCGGTGATGGACAGTTCGCCCTCCCGCATGCGCAAGGTCGTCGCCGATGACGGTGGCCGCAGCGCACCGCCCCCGCGTTTCGCCGCACCGACCCGGTCGGCGAAGCGCTGGTGCTCGGTGAGCGCGGCCGCCCATTCCGGGGTGTCCGGGACGATCACCGCGTCGGCGCGATCCCACAGCAGCGCCATCCACCAATCGGCCCCTGGTGTGTCGTGCGGGGTCCACTGCACCAGCGGGCGCAACTCGACCGCACCCGTCTCGACCGCGGGAAGCTGCCTGGCGAGTCCGATGGCCTCGTCGAGGTCGGCCACGTCGAAGACGTAGAACCCGCCGACCACCTCGGCACCCTCGGCGAACGGGCCGTCGGTGAGCAGTGTGGTGTCACCGTCACGGGTGACGTTCACCGCGGTACTGGACGGATACAGCGCCGCACCGCCCGCGATGGCGGCGGCGACGCGCTCCTCGAATTCCGCGTACCGTTGGACCTCCGCGTCGAACTCCGCGCTGCCCGGAAGTGCTTCCGGATCGTCATCGCGCCCGACGAGCAATGCCAGGTACTGCATGGCGTCATCCTTCCTCGAATCGGAGGAGCCCGATACCCCTCTCATCAGCACGACGGATGACGATCGCGGTTCTCGACATCGCTGCCGACATCGATGCGGATCAGCCTGCCCGGCCGCTCACGCCCGTGCGAAAACCGGTCAGCCGCCGGCGAACGGCGGCAGGACGTCGACGCGCGGGGGCAACGCGACGGCGGCATCGCGGGTGAGTTCGTCACCGACGAGATAGGCGCAGACGTCGAGCATCTTGTCCAGGTCGGGGCCGTACTCGCGGGCCAGGGCGGTGCGCAGGTCACCGACGGTGGCCCCGGCGGGTAGGTCGAGCGTTTCGGTGTCCTTGCCGACCGCGTCGGCGATGGCGGCGAAATAGCGGACCTCAACCACCGATGGCTCCCATCGTCCGTTCGGGTGGGACGAAACCGGCCGCGTCGATGCCGTGGCCCGCCCACTTGTTCCACATCGCGCCCCGCCACAGCTGGGCGATCTCGGCATCATCGGCGCCCGAGCGCAGCACCGCGCGCAGGTCGAACTCCTGATCGCTGAACAGGCAGGAGCGCAGCATGCCGTCGGCGGTGAGCCGGGTGCGGTCGCAGGTATCGCAGAACTTCCTGGTCACCGACGCGATGATGCCGACGGTCGCGGGCCCGCCGTCGACCAGCCAGCGCTCCGCCGGCGCCGACGGATCCGATCGCCCGGCGGCGGTGAGTTCGAATCGGGTGCCGAGCACCTCGAGCAGTTCGGCCGCGGTCACCATGTTCGTGCGCGCCCACTCGTGATCGGCGTCCAGCGGCATTTCCTCGATGAACCGCAGCTCACAGCCCTCGTCCAGGCACCAGCGCAGCAGGTCGGGCGCACCGGCGAGCGTCTGGCGCATCAGCACCGCGTTGACCTTCATCGGGGCCAGGCCGGCGTCGCGGGCGGCGCGGATGCCTGCGAGCACGGAGTCGAGCCGGTCGCGGCGGGTGAGGGTGGCGAAGCCGAAGCGGTCGACGGTGTCGAGCGAGACGTTGACCCGGCCGAGCCCGGCGCGCGCCAGTCCCTCGGCGCGATGTTCCAGACCGACCCCGTTGGTGGTCATGGCCAGCGGCGTCTGCGGTACCTGCGCATGGCAGCCCGCGATGATCTCTTCCAGATCGCGGCGCATGAGCGGCTCGCCGCCGGTGAAGCGGACCTCCCATATGCCCAGCTCACGCACGGCGAGCGCGACCAACCGGACGATCTCGGCGGCGGTCAGCAATTCCTCGTGCGGAATGGCGGGCAGGCCCTCTTCCGGCATGCAGTAGGTGCAGCGCAGCGAGCATTTCTCGGTGATCGAGACCCTGAGGTCGCGGGCGACGCGGCCGAATCGGTCCACCAGCAGCGGTGTTTCGGGGCGGCCGTCGAGCGAGGGACGCCCGGACCGCACGGCGGGGATGCCCATCTCGACCAGCGTCACCTCTCCATTATGACCCGTCGGCCGCTGGGCACCACGGCGCCGTCGCCGTCGCCACACCTCACAATCGCCGCGGTCCAGGGGTGAGGCGATGGCCGAGACCATGGCCGCGACCTGCGATTAGGCTGAGCGCATGACTACCCGGCCCGCCACCGTCGCCGTCCGGTCCGTCGACGAATATCGCGACAGCATCGAGACGCTGCTGCGTCCGCTCGCGGCGCGACCGGTCGAGACCGTCGCCGTGTCCGCCGCCCTGGGCAGGCAGCTGGCCGACACCGTGCGCGCCCCCGTCGACCTGCCGGTCTTCCGTAACTCCGCGATGGACGGCTACGCGGTGCGCGCCGCCGACGTGGCCGTCACACCGGTGACGCTGCCGCTGTCGGGCGTGGTCGCGGCAGGCGATCCCGGCCTGGAGCCGCTGGCGCCTGGCACCGCGCGCAAGGTGATGACCGGTGCGCCGGTGCCGCCGGGCGCCGACTGCGTGGTCCCGGTGGAAGACGCGCGCGGCGAGGCGGGTGCCGTCGTCGTCGAGCGCGGGCGCAGCCGGGGCGAGTTCGTGCGGGAACCGGGCACCGACGTCCGAGCCGGTGACGAACTGGTCCCCGCCGGGACGCTGCTCGCGCCACGGCATATCGCCGCGCTGGCGGCGGTCGGCCTGCCGTCGGTGCGGGTGTTCGAGCCGATCCGGGCGGTGGTGATCACCAGCGGTGACGAACTGGTCCCCGCGGGCACCGCGCTGGCGCCGGCCCAGATCTACGACTCCAACGGCATCGCGCTGGCCGCCGCGCTCACCGCGAACGGCGTCACCGTCGCCGGCGTCGAACACAGCGGCGACCAGCCCGCGCAGTTCCGCCGGATACTGTCGGCCGCAACGCGTTCGGCCGACGTGGTGTTCACCACCGGCGGGGTGTCCAAGGGCGATTTCGAAGTGGTCAAGGACGTCCTGGAACCGATGGGCGGGCAGTTCGGCTCGGTGGCGGTGCAGCCGGGTGGCCCGCAGGGTTCGACCGTGGTCGATGGTGTTCCGGTGCTCAGCTTCCCCGGTAATCCGGTCAGCGCGATGGTCTCGTTCGAGGTGTTCGCCCGCCCGATGCTGCGCCGCCTGGCCGGGCTGCCCGAGGTGGAGGTCTTCGAACTGCCCCTGCTGAGCGCCATCCGTTCACCACGGGGCCGCCGCCAATTCCTTCGGGGCCGGCTGGCCCGTACCGCGGGCGGGCCGCGCGCGGTGGAGGTGGTGTCCGGGCCCGGCTCGCACCTGGTCGCGAGCATGGCGGCGGCCGATGTGCTCATCGATGTGCCCGCCGAGGTCGATGCTCTGCCGGTCGGCGCGACTGTGCGAGTGTGGTCGCTGTGAACGAGTTGTCGCATGTGGACGCCGAGGGCCGCGCCCATATGGTTGATGTGAGCGCCAAGGCCGAGACGACCAGGGTCGCGGTCGCGGCGGGTGAGCTGCGCACCACCGCCGAGGTGGTCGCCTTGGTGCGCGCCGACGATATGCCCAAGGCCGATGTACTCTCCACCGCCCGGATCGCCGGCATAGCGGGCGCGAAGAAGACCTCCGAGCTGATTCCGCTGTGCCATCAGCTGGCGTTGTCCTCGGTAAAGGTGGCCTTCGGGTTCACCGAGGATTCGATCACCATCGAGGCCACCGCGAAGACCAAGGGGCCCACCGGTGTCGAGATGGAGGCGCTGACCGCGGTGGCCGTCGCCGGGCTCACACTGCACGACATGGTCAAGGCCGTCGATCCGGCGGCCGTGCTGACCGGAGTCCGACTGCTCACCAAAGACGGTGGCAAGCACGGGCATTGGGAACGGCCCGCGGCCGAGTCCGGCGGCGCCGATCGGGTGGTTCCCGCCACCCCCTCCGATGCGCGTGCCACCGAGGTGTCCACCGAGTCCGCGCGGCCCGGCAAGTCCGCCGTCGTGCTGGTCGCCTCGACCGGCGCGGCCGCGGGCACGCGCACCGATACCACCGGTCCCGCCCTCACCGAATGGCTGCGCGGCCTCGGGTTCTCGGTACGTGGCCCGCTGATCTACGCCGACGCCGATATCGCGGCCGGCCTGGCCGAGGCATTGGGTGACGCGCCCGAGCTGGTCGTCACCACCGGCGGCACGGGCGCCTCCCCCACCGACGCCACCCCGGAAGCCACCCTCGCCGTGCTGGATCGGGAGCTGCCCGGCGTCGCCGAGGCCATCCGGCAGCGCGGCACCGCGAAGTTCCCGCTCGCCGCATTGAGCCGCGGGGTGGCGGGACTGGCCGGCCGGACGGTGATCGTGAACCTGCCCGGCTCCCCCGGCGGGGTCAAAGACGGTATCGCGGTGCTCGAGCCGTTGCTCGGGCATCTGCTGGCTCAGGTCGCGGGAGGCGGTGACCATGGCAACGGGTGATCTGGTGCGGCTGGCCGAGATCAGTGATCGGCCACTGGATCCGGCGGTGGTCGACGCCGCCGTCGCGGGCCCCGAGCACGGCGCGGTGGTCGTGTTCACCGGGGTGGTACGCAACCACGATGGTGGGCAGGCGGTCTCGGCGCTGGAGTATTCGGCACATCCGGACGCGCAACGCTTTCTGCGTCGTTGCTGCGCGGAGCAGGCCGACGCCTCCGGGCTGCCGGTGGCCGCGGTACACCGGGTGGGCAGCCTGACGATCGGCGATCTCGCCATCGTGGTGGCCGTCGCCGCGCCGCATCGGGCCGAAGCCTTCGCCGCCTGTGCCGAACTGGTGGACCGGATCAAACACGAGGTGCCGATCTGGAAGCGACAGCTGTTCGCCGACGGGCTATCGGAATGGGTCAACGCCTGCGGCTGAGCGTTCGACCTGCGGCGGAGCACTCGAGCCACGGCCGGCTTGTCGTTACCGCGACAGGATGACGCGCTCGCGAGATGTCGCATACGAGACAGATTTTCCGTGTTTACGCGGGGATTCTTTCGGGTAAACTCTGGCCTCGTTTCGTGACGAGTCATGGGATGTCCGTATACGGTGGCCGTCAGGTGCTTGTAGATCTCCCGCAGGAGAGGGCATGCGTTCTGACCAAGTCACGTTGCATCGGTTCGTCATCGGCGAACTCACTGCGGCCGGATTGGACCGAGACAAACTGATCCGGGACATCGGGCTCCCGTCATGGGCCCTTGCCAGCCCCGAGGCGTATGTGCCGAGCGAGATCTTCGCGCGCCTGTGGGAGGTCGCCGAACACGAGCTCGGCGATCCGGCCGTCCCGCTGCGCGTGGCGAACCGCTACAGCATGGGCGCGCTCGGCCTGTACGACTACCTGTTCTCCACCGCACCCGATCTCGGCTCCGGGTTGCGCACTCTCGGACCGTATGTCACCGCCGTGACCACCAACCATCGCTGGGGTCTGGTCCAGGACGACGACGAAGTGACGCTGTCGATCGAGATGGTCGACACCGATGGCTACAGCCGAGACCGGATTCATCTGTGGGGGCTGGCCGCCGTCGTGGCGCGCAGCCGCCTGGTGATCGCCGCGCCGGTGATCCCGATACGGGTGCAGCTGCGGCGCGAGCCACCGCCGTCGCTGAACGCCTTTGTCGAACTCTTCGGCACCACCGATATCGAATTCCGGGCACCCATCGACGCGGTGACCTTCCGCGCCGCCGATATGAATCTGCCGCTCACCTCCACCGATCCCACTCTCGCCACGGTGCTCAAGCCGTTGGCCGACGCGCTGCCGCCGCCTCCGCCGCTGGCCACCACCTGGGCGGAGCAGGTCGCGACGGCTCTGGCCAAGGCCTTGGAAGTCGGTGAGGTATCGCTGGAAGCGGTAGCGCGCAGGATGGCGACCAGCCCACGCACCCTGCAGCGGAGGCTGATGGAGGCCGGAACGACCTGGCGTCAGGAGGTGGACCGGGCGCGCGCGGCGCGGCTCGCGGAGGCCACCGCGACCGGTCCGATCACCCGGGCCCGGCAGGCTCAGCTGCTCGGGTACACCGATCCGGGTTCGCTGCGGCGGGCGGCGCGACGCTGGTCGATCACCGGCTCGCATCGCCGGTGCGAGCAGTTGGACTGAACGCCGCCGACCCGACCCGGGGCCGGCGACGTTGCACCGGTCCGGATGTTATTTCAGGAATCGCGCGGCGATGCGCCAGAAGGTGCCGCCCTCGAGGGAACGGAAGTCCCAGCTTCTGGCGGCCGCGTGGGACGCGGCGACAATGGCCGGTACGTCGAAATCGTAGCGGGTGGCCGTACCTTTGGCCTCCAGCGCGGCGATCACATATGCAGTGGCAGTCTCCCTGGTCGCGTACATGACACTCTCCCCTCGTCAACAAGCGAACTTCGAAACTGTCCGCAGTGCACCGGGGGCCCACGAGGCGACACGCCTAGTGCGGCGACACGACGAACATGATGACGAGTTTTGTGCGACCGGCACGGTCGCGCCAGCGCCTATTGCGCCACATTGGTGATAAACGCGCCAATTTCGGATTATCCGGCCGCCGACTCAGTGCGGCACGTATCGCCATACCGGCAGCATCGAGGCCTCGTCCAGCAATTGCTCGCCGGCGTGCACCGTCTCGTTCAGGCGTTTCAGCGCCAGTTCGGTATCCAGACCGGCACCGATGAGAACCAGCCTGCTGCGGCGATCCTCGCCGCGCCGCCATGTGGCCGGCTCGCATACGAGATGTCTTCCTACCATGTGCAGAACGAACTTGCGATGCTCACCGGCGACCGCGAATGCGGCGAATCCCTTGGCGCGGAACAATCCCGGCGGCGGATCCTCGAAGAAGCCGATCAGTTGCCTCGGATCCAGATCGCGGGAGCTGGTGAACGACACGGTGACGTACTCGTCGTGCAGATGGCGGTGGCCGTCGGTGGGATCGTGCTGATGCTCGGCGAGCAGTTCGTCGAAGCTCAATTGCTCGGCCACCCGCGGAGCTTCGCGCAACGGTTCGTCGAACAGCAGGCCAGGTTCGATCCGGCCGTGGCTGGTCGCGTACACCGGGGCAGGCTCGATCAGCGTGGCGATCTCCGCGCGCAGCGGTGCGAGCTGCGCCGGTTCGACCCGATCGGCCTTGTTGACCACCACCAGATCGGCCAGCCGCAGATGATCGGCCAGTTCCGGATGACGCTCCCGGTGCGCCGGGAACTGTTCGGCGTCGACCACTTCCACCAGGCCGCCGTAGCGGATGCGCGGATTCTCGCTGGCCGCCACCATGCGAATCAGGTTGCGCGGTTCGGCCAGGCCGCTGGCCTCGACCACGATGACGTCGATGCGGGCGCTCGGCTGGGCGAGCCGGTCGAAGAGCTCATCCAATTCGCTGACGTCGACCGCACAGCACACGCAGCCGTTGCCGAGCGAGACCATGGCGTCGACCTGGCCCGCCACCAGCATCGCGTCGATATTGATCGCGCCGAAGTCGTTGACGACGACCCCGATCCGGGTGCCGCGATTATCGCGGAGCAGATGGTTGAGCAATGTCGTCTTGCCGGACCCGAGGAACCCGGCGACGATCACGACAGGAATCGACTGGGCCACCCGGACACCCTACTGGCATCCGCCGACACCCTCTCCCCACGGCCGGATGCGGCCAAGGGTCAGTCCGTCGGCGCGAACAGGGCGGCGGCCAGCGTGTAGGCCAGGTTGATCAGCTCCGCGGTGATCGCGGTGTCGTCCATGCCGAGCGCCTTCGCCAGCGGCATCAGCAGTTCCATCACGGTGCCGACGACGCCGTCGTCGGAATCGCCGGTCCGCGCCTCCGGGGAGGTGCTGCTGGACCCGCTCGGCGCCTTGGTGGTGCTCGGCGTCGACTTCGGCGTGGTCGCCGGCGCGGACCGAGTCTGCGGCGCGTCGGAGCCGGGTGCCGTACGGGAGTTGTTCACGCCAGGCCGTTGCGCGGGAGCCGCCGGTGGCGTGGTGGTGGTCGGCGCCGGCGCGGTGGTCTGCGCGGGAGTCGGCGCCCCGGCCGGGGCCGGTTCCGGAGCGGCGGTCGTGGTCGGCGCCGCGGAGGTCGTCGTCGGAGCCGGGTCCTGCGGCGCAGGAGCCACCGCGGGGGTGTCGACGCCGGTATCGGGCGCCCCGACCGGGGCATCGGCCGACGGCGGTGCGCCGAGCAGGAAGCTCACCAGTCCGGTGGTGATGGCGATGGCGTGCTTCAACTGCCCGTCGCCGGATTCCAGCAGCGCGGCATCCTCGGGGTTGGCGCCGTTGCCCATCTCGATGAACACATCGGGCACGGTCGTCAACGCGGGCCCGGCGACGTCGGCGCGGGTCTGCAAGCCGTCCACCACGCCCGCGTAGTTCGCCGACGGGAAGCCCGACGACAGGTAGGCATCGCGCATCGCCTTCGACGCCGCCAACCCGGCCGTCGACTGCACCCGGTCGGCCGCGGGGTCGGGGATCGGCAACTGCGGCACGATGACGTGGAACCCGCGATACTGCGCGGGCGCTCCGTCGGCGTGGATGCTGACCGCGACGGCGGCCCCGGAGGCGTTGGCGGCCGCGGCGCGCTCGTCGATGCACCCGCCCCAACCGCTGTCGTCCTGGCGGCTGAGCACGACGCGGGCGCCGAGGCTTTCCAGTGAGGTCTTGACCAGCTGGGCGACGTTCCAATTGATGGTGTGTTCGGCGACGCCGTTGACGGTGGTCATGCCGGTGGTCTGGCAGTCCTTCGTGCCGCCGCGGCCGTCGCTGACCTGGCGCGCGAGGTTCTCGGTGTGGTTCGGCCCCTGGTGGCCCGGATCGAGGAAGACGGTTCTGCCCGCCAGTTTGGTGGCCATGTCGGGCGATACCGGTGCGGCGGTCGCGGTGACGGCGGACGGAGCGAGCGCCATGGCCGTACCGACGACGGCGCAGAGACCAGCCTTGACGAAGTTCGGCTTCATATGCGGTCGGCGCTCCGGGACGGAGCGCCCCTCCCTTCCCACTAGCTTCCCACTAGCAACACCAAACCCAGTGGTTCACTCTGGTCACAGCGGCAACCGCAGCGCAACCCTCGTTACGGAAGTGTGATCTGAGCCACGACCGTTTCGCGCCGGGGCCGGAGGAAGGGGTGTCAGCGCAGGTCAGGCGGCTTGCGGCAGCTGCCGCAGGGTGCGCAGCGCGTAGTGCACCCTGGTCTTCACCGTGCCCACCGGGACGCCGAATTCGGCCGCGACCTCCTGATAGGCGCGGTCCCGCAGGATCACTTCGACCACCGCGGCGCGCTGCGAATCGGTCAATCGGGCGAGTAGATCGTCGACCAGCAAACCGTCGACAAGGCCGTCGGCGAAGTCCGGATGCGAATAGCGGACATCGCTGAGTTCGGAGACCTCTTCCCACCCGGTGTCGCCGGGCCTGCTCGCGCGTGCCCGCGCCATATCGATCAGGACATTGCGCTCGATGGCCAGCAGCCAGGTCCGCAGGCTGCCCTTACGCTCGTCGAAGCGGGCACAGGAACGCCAGGCCCGCAGCAGCGTCTCCTGGACGGCCTGCTCGGCCAGCCCTTGATCGCCGAGCGCGTGCATGGCGCGCCAGTGCAGTAATGCGCGGTCCTCGGCCAGCACGGAGGCCAGGCCGTCGTCGGTGCACAAACGAGCGCACCGCGTCCCACACGCGGATCCGGAAACCATTCGAGCCGAGCGACGACCTGTCATGTAAGAGATATCGCGCATCGCGGCCTCGGTGACATCACTCACATCGAGGAAATTGTGCGAATCGACGAAATTCCCCGAATCGCCCAATGGGGGTGCACCCGTCTGGTAGATCTGCCGGGGAGATTCGGGGATCTCAGACCGGCCGCTTCCCGGCGGCGACCTTGCGGGATTCGAGGAGACATCGTCATGCGTGCAGGCACGCTGGTCATCGCCGGAGCCATCGCTTCGGTCACCACATTGCTCGGCGGTGGGAGCGCTGCCGCCGCACCGGCCCCCGAGATGCCGCACGACGGCGTCTATATCGTCGGCGTCGATATCAACCCCGGATTGTGGGAAGCGCCCGGCACACCCGACCCGGCACACGGCTGCGATTGGCGGCGGCTGTGGAAGGTCGAGGGCGACAACACCGATATGCGATATGTCCGGGCCAACAATTACACCCGCGAACGGCCGGTCCGGGTATTGATCGAAGCGCACGATGTGGCCTTCCGAACGGTGAATTGCGGTCCGTGGCGACAATTGCCCACGCCGCCGAACAGCGGGTCCGCCGGCGCCCTCCCGACCCGCGGCTGATCGAATGCCACCGGCTCGCCGGTCGCTATCGAGCACTGTTCAGCATCACTAGGGTCGAACCATGACGAGGACCAGGATTCTGATCACCGGCGCCAGCGCGGGTCTCGGCGCGGGCATGGCGCGCCAATTCGCCGCCAAGGGCCGCGATCTCGCGCTGTGCGCGCGCCGCGTGGACGCGCTCGAGGCCCTGCGCGACGAACTGACGGCCGCGCACCCCGGTATCACCGTCGCGGTGCGCGCGCTCGACGTCGACGATCACGCCGCGATCCCCGGGGTGTTCGGCGAACTCCGCGACGAGCTCGATGGTCTCGATCGAGTGATCGTGAACGCCGGGATCGGCAAGGGCGCCAAGGTCGGCACCGGTCGCGCCGATGCCAATCTGGCGACCGCCACCACCGATTTCGTCAGTGCACTGGCCCAGGCGGAGGCCGCGCTGGAGATCTTCCGTGAGCAGAACTCCGGCCACCTGGTGCTGGTCTCCTCGATGAGCGCCGTCCGGGGATTCCCCGGCAAGCGGGCGGCGTACGCGGCGAGCAAGGCCGGGCTGGCCGCGCTCGGCGATGGGCTGGCCACCGAACTGCGCACCTCGCCGATCGCGGTGACCACCCTGCTGCCCGGTTTCATCGCCACCGAGATGGTCACCCAGGCCGGCGACACCCGGTTGATCGCCCCGCTGGACAAGGGCGTCGCCGCGATGGTCGCCGCGATCGAGGCCGAGCGGGTGCGTGCGTGTGTACCCGGATGGCCGTGGCGGCTGTTCGATCTCGTCCTCCCCCGGCTGCCGCGTGCGGTGATCGCCAAGATCGGCTGACCGGCGTCCGGCACACTCGAGATCATGATCGATACCGAAGGTACACAGCTGTTCCACCAGTCCATGCCGTTCACCGAACGGCTCGGCGTCGAAGTACTCGAACACGGTCCCGGCCTGGTCCGCAGCAGGCTCGCCTGGGACGAGTCGTTGTGCACCCTCGGCGGGGCGATGCACGGCGGCGTGCTCATGTCGCTGGCGGATGCGACGGCAGCGGTCTGCGCGTTCCTCAACCTGCCCGAGGGCGCGAGCGGTACGACGACCGTGGAGTCCAAGTCGAACTTCCTGCGCGCGATCCGGTCCGGCCACGCGGTCGCCTCCAGCACCGTGCTGCACCCCGGCCGCAAGTTCATCGTGGTGGAAACCGAAATCCGCGACGACGCCGACAAACTCGTCGCGAAGGTGACCCAGACCCAAGCCGTGCTGTGATCGGGCCTGCGGCCCCTTAAGCCGGTCTTAAGCCCGTCTCGAGAGTCCGGCGGCATCGTCGTCGATGCCGGCCGGACCTGTTCCGAGAGGGGGGAGCAGGTCCGGGCGGCGCGCAAAAACGCACGGCGGCAACCTTTCCGCGAACTCCGCGCGCCCCCGCTCCCCCATCCCGACGGGTTGCGAGGGCCTCGCCCGGCATCCTACGATCCCGCTCGGCCCACCGAACACCAGCAGAGACGGGATTGTCTTGCCGAACGCGCATCCGGGACCCCGCAGTCCGCGCCGTCGCTTCACCGGCCGCCGCCTCCTCGGCGCACCCGCTGCCGCATTGCTCGCGGTCGCTGCCGGTTTCCTGGCACCGGCTCCCGCCCTCGCCGACCCGGCCTCCTGCCCGCCCGCCGCGGTGTCCACGGCGACGGCGGCGCGGATCCCGCTGCTGGACTGGTCGGAGAACGTCGGCTTCGATGCCGAGGGCAACCTCTGGGTTTCGCGCATCTTTCGCAATGTCGTCGAGCGCTACGACAGGGCGGGCAACCTCACCGCCACCGTGCCGGTCACCTTCCCCGGCGCCGTACGGCCCGGCCCGGACGGGCTGATGTACGTCAACTTCGGCAACATCACCACCAGCACGATCATGAAGACCGGCGGCGTGGTCCGGTTCGACCCGACCGCGGCGAACCCGGTGCCGGAGGTCTTCGTCGACAACATCGGCATGGCCAATGGCGCCGCGTTCGACGAGGACGGCTACCTCTACATCACCGACACCGGCGGCGGCATCATCCGGGTGCGCCGCGACGGCAGCATCGATCGTGCGTGGACAGCCGCCGCACCACAGGATTTCGGCCTCAACGGCCTGGTGGCGCACGACGACGCGCTGTATGTGACGCTGCTGTCGAGCCCGACCGCGCGCGTGCTGCGGGTGCCGATCGCCGATCCGGCGCATCCGAGTGTGGTGGCCGATCTGTCGCCGCATTCGAATCCGCCCGCGCTGCCCGACGATCTCACCATCGCCCCGGACGGCATGCTCTATGTGAGCACCGCGACCGGCAGGCTGGCCCGCGTGGACGTCGCCACCGGCGCCACCTGCACCGTGGCCACCACCCAGCCGATCACCGCGCTCGCGGTGTCCCCCGGTCCGGACTCGACGGTGTTCGCCGGCACCGAGGGCGGCGATGTGCTGCGCATCCGGTTGAACCAGGGGAACTGACGATCGACGACGGGCGGCGGCCATCACCCGCCGCCCGCCCGCACGCTACTTGCCGTGCGCCCGGAGCTGGTAGAGCCCTTCGGTTTCCGCGATCACCACGCCGTCGGCGTCGGTGACCACCGCCGTCAAGGTGAAATCGGACTTGCCCGCCGCGGTGGCCTCCGCGACGATCCGGTCGATCTCGGCGTCGGACAGTGTCGCCTCGGCCCGCACATCGGTCTTGGCCGGCTTACGGAAGTAGATGTGCAGATCCTTGACCAGCGGATAGAACTCCGAGTTGTCGAAGGTGGCGACGGCGATCGCACCACCGAGGATCTCGGCGACGGTGAACAGCACGCCGGCGTACATCACCCCGAAGTGGTTGCCGTTGCCCGCCACGGGCACCGTGGTGGCCGCGTATCCGCGACGCACCTCGACCGCCTGCACCCCCATGGTGTGCGCGATCGGGATGGTGTGCTCCATCGCCGCGTTCACGATCTCGGCGAAGGGAGGGGTGACCTCGCTCATGCGCAACAGTCCTTTCGACAGACTCGAACGCCCGGACGTGGTGCCCGGACCAGATGGGTGCCCTCGGTACCCCGATATTGGCACTGCGCCAATACTGGCATGGCGGAGCCTCCCGCGGTAGGTGGTTATCATGAGAAACGAGGCCGCCACCTCCCAGCGGCCGACCGGACGATCGAAACCGTACCCGGGCACCGACAAGACGGTATTTCCGAAAGGGACACCGCCATGGCATGGGCAGTACTGATCGTTTCCGGCGTTCTCGAAGCCGTCTGGGCCACCGCGCTCGGCAAATCCGAAGGCTTCACCCGGCTCGTTCCCTCGGCGGTATTCGCCGTCGCGCTCATCTTCTCGATGATCGGCCTCGCCTACGCGATGCGCACCCTGCCGGTGGGCACCTCGTACGCGGTGTGGGTTGGCATCGGCGCTGCCCTCACCGTCGTGTACGCGATGGCCACCGGCACCGAGAGCGTCTCCCTGCTGAAGATCGGCTTGCTGGTGCTGATCGTCGGCGGTGTGGTGGGCCTGAAGCTGGCCCACTGACGCCCCCGGATCAGGCGGATCAGGCGGTGGCCACCCGCACCGGCAGCGGGATCTCGTCGGTGTTCGCGTCGGGCACCTCGGTGCCACGGATCGAGGTGCCTGCGGTCTCCCGCAGGAATGCCCAGGCCACCAGGCCGATCAGGGTGGCGCCGATCATGTAGAACGCCGGGAACAGCGACCAGCCGGTCGATTCGATGACGGCCTCGTTCACCAGCGGCGCGGTACCGCCGAACACCGCCGTCGACACGTTGTAGCCGAGCGCGAACCCCGCGTAGCGCACGTGGGTCGGGAAGATGGCGGGGAAGGTCGCGCTGATGGTGGCCAGCTGCGGGATGTAGAACAGCCCGAGCACCACGAAGCCGAGCACGGCCCAGCCGGTGCCGACCCCCATCAGCCAATACATCGGCACCGCCAGCACCGCGAGCCCGACCAGCGAGACCAGCCACAGCGGGCGGCGCCCGACCCGGTCGGACAGGCCGCCGAAGAACGGGATGCACACCATCATCACCAGCTGGCCGATCAGCATCATCGTGGTGGTGGTCGACTCGTCGAGGCCGATGGTCTTCTGCAGGTAGGTCGGCTGATAGGTGAGCAGGGTGTAGTTCACCACGTTCAGTGCGACCACCAACCCGGCGAGGGTGAGCAGCTCACGCGGGTAGTGGCTGATCAGCTCGCGCAGCCCGGTCGGCGGGTGCGGGTTCTCGGCGACCTCGGTGAAGACCGGGGATTCGTCGAGCTTGGCGCGCAGATACCACCCGATCAGGCCGAGCGGAATGGCCAGCAGGAACGGAATGCGCCAGCCCCAGTCGTGCATGGCCTCCGAGCCGACGGCGAGCTGGCAGGCCAGCACCACGGCCGAGCCGCCGACGAATCCGCCGAGGGTGCCGAATTCGAGGAAGCTGCCGAGGAAACCGCGTTTGCGATCGTTGGCGCATTCGGCGAGGTAGGTGGCGGCGCCGCCGTATTCACCGCCGGTGGAGAAGCCCTGGATCACCCGCAGCAGGATCAGCAGGATCGGGGCGATCACACCCACCTGGCCGTGCGTGGGCAGCACGCCGATCAGACCGGTGGCCGCGGCCATCAGCAGGATCGTGGTGGCCAGGACGGCCTTGCGGCCGATGCGATCGCCGAGCGGGCCCCACACCATGCCGCCCAGCGGGCGCAGCACGAAGGAGATGGCGAAGCCGAGCATGGTGCCGAGCGTCCCCAGGTCGCCCGGGAAGAACGCATCGGTGAGGTAGGTGGCCGTCGCGGCGTAGACGCCGTAGTCGAACCACTCGGTGGCATTGCCCATCGCCGACGCGGCGACCGATCTCTTGATTCGCCCGGCTTCCGGTGTCCGGTCCGTCACGAGCACGTCCTCTCCGGCCGCCGAACCACCCCTGCTGGCTCGACCGGCACTGATCCGATCAGCCCATCGGCGGCAGTGGTGGCCGAGGGCTCGACACGAAGAACTTCGTTACCCGTTCCCGGTCGGCAGTAAACACCCCGCTACCCAGACCCGGTAGGAGAACCGCCGTGCCGACCTGCGCTTCAGCGACGAAATGTGACTCCGGTCACAGTGGCTTGAAATGGGGCGCGTCACAGTAGTTCTCCGGTCCTGGGGACGGCACCGAGCATCGCGATATGACACCATCGGCGAGCGGCCGACGGGCCGGCTTCGGAAGGACGCGCATGGGCTCAACTGTTTTCGCGGTCGCGCTGCCGATCGCTCTCGGCATCGTCATGTTCGGCCTCGGGCTGACGCTGACCGTCGCCGATTTCGCTCGGGTGGTGACCTATCCGAAGGCAGCGGTCGTCGCGTTGACCTGCCAGCTGGTGGTGATGCCGATCATCTGTTTCGGGCTGGTGCGGATCTTCGGGCTCGACGGCGCGCTCGCGGTCGGCATGATGCTGCTCGCCGCCTCCCCCGGTGGTTCGTCGGCCAATCTGTTCAGCCATCTCGCGGGCGGGAATGTGGCGTTGAATGTGACGCTCACCGCGATCAACTCGGTGCTCGCGGTGTTCACGCTGCCGGTCGTGGTCGGCCTGTCGTATTCGGTCTTCCTCGATGACGGCGCCGGCCTCGGGCTGCAACCGGCCAAATTCCTGCAGGTCTTCGCCATCGTGCTGGTGCCCGTCGCGCTGGGCATGTGGGTGCGCAACCGGTGGACCGCGTGGGCGCTGCGCAGGCAGGGCACGGTCAAGATCGGCTCGGGAGTGGTGCTGGTGCTGGTGGTCTGCGCCGCGTTGTTCTCCGAATTCGACGCCTTCACCGACCATGTCGGCGAACTCGGCGCGATCGCGCTGCTGCTGTGCACCATCGGGCTCGGCATCGGCTACGGCGTGCCGAGGCTGTTCGGTGTGCGCCACGAGGACGCGATCGCCTCGAGCATGGAAATCGGTGTGCACAACGCCGCCCTTGCCATCGCGGTCGCGGCGACGGTGCTGAACAACGACGCGATGGCGCTGCCCGCCGCGGTCTACGGATTCTTGATGAACATCCCGGCGGGCATCGCGACCGTGGCGTTCGCACGCTCACGCAAGCAGCAGACCACGGCGGATTACGTCGAGACCCGCTCGACCTCCTGAGGCTCGGGCAGCACACCGTCGGCGCGGAAGGCGGCGAGGTAGCGGTCGATGACCTCGGAGGTGATCGGCGGGCAGCTGATCCCGGCCGGCTCGAGGGCCTCGCGCGCACGGCTGTCGTCGAGGATGACATCGGCGACGCCCGAATCGCCGAGATCGGCGTAGTTGCCGATGAGCAGGGTCGCGCGCATCAGGTCGTCGTGGTCGACGGCCTGTTCGGCCAGTCGCTGCTTCGCCGCGTCCACGTCGACGGTATCGATGCGGTAGCCCATCCGCACCAGCCCGTCGAGGATCTCGGCCACCCGGGTCGGAGTGGTGTTGACCAGGTGATAGCGGTCCGAGTCCGGCAGGCCGGTATTGGCGATGGCGACCAGGGCGCGGGCCACGTAATCGACCGGGGCGAGCGAAACGGCAGTATCGCCGAGGTCCGGCGTGACGCCGAGCAGGGCGGCCGCGCGCACCATCGTCCACATCGAATCGTCGGCGCTCATCACGCCGGTATCGACCGAGCCGCAGATCAGGCCGGGCCGGTAGACCGCGACGGGCACGCCGCGTGCACCCGCCTCCAGCACCAGCTGCTCGGCCACCCATTTGGCGGCGACATAGCCGTGCCTGGTGACCTCGGCGGCGGGGATGTCGCTGTCCTCGAGCACTACTCCGCTGGTTTCGGTGCCGAGTACGGCGTTGAGGGTGGAGACGAAGTGCACCGGTTTGATCCGGACGGTCGTCGCCAGCCGCAGCACCTCGGTGGTGCCGCCGACATTGGCCGCGCGCAGATCCGCGTAGGACTCCAGATGGTTGACCCGGGCGCCGTTGTGGTGGATGACGCTGATCCGGGCGGCCAGATCGGCGAAATCGGCTTCGCTCAGTCCCAGTCGCGGCTGCTCCAGATCACCGGGCACGGCCACCACTCGGTCGGCCAGATCGTGGTGGGGCAGCCGATAGCGGGCCAGCGCGGCGGTGATCCGACGCAAGCCGTCGGCGTGGTCGCGGCCCCGCACCAGGCACCAGATGCGGGAATCGGTGCGGTCGAGCAATTCCCGCAGCAGATGGACGCCGAGGAAGCCGGTGGCGCCGGTGAGCAGGACGTCGCCGGTGTCCACCGGCGGCACCAGGCCGGCGATGTCGATCACGGGGTCGAGGCGGGTGTCGGCGACAAGTTCGGCGATCCAGCGGTCGTCGCGCTCGGCGGCCGGCTCGACAGCGGCCAGCGCCCGCACCGTGGGCCGCTCGAATACCGTGCGCGGGTCGACCTCGATCCCGAGTCGTTCGGCCAGCCGCGTGCGCAGGGTGAAGACGAGCAGTGAGGTGCCGCCGAGGTCGAAGAAGGTGTCGTCGAGGGTGATCTCGTCGGTGCCGAGCAGCTCGGCGAACACCGCGGCCACGGCGATTTCGCGGTCGGTGGTCGGCAGGTTACCGGGTTCGCCTGCGGGGGCGGCGTTCTCGCGCACGGCGGCGGAGTCGGCGCCGGCGATGGGCTGACGCGCAGGCCCGGCACCGGCTGGGCCGACGGGCTGCCGATCGGCCGAGGAGGCGAGCTCGTCCTTCGCTCGTCGCGGCCCACCGATCGCGCTCGCCGGATCACCGACGATGCGCGCCACCATCTCTTGGAACCGCAGCGCGATATCGGACACCGTCGACCGGTCATAACGTTGGGCGGCATAACGGAATTCGGCGGTGAGACCATCGCGCCCCGGTACCTGCCGGACCGTCAGGGCGAGTTCGAAATGGGTGGTGTCCCGCGGGATGTCGAGCACCTCCACCCGGAGGCCGGCCAGTTCGAGAGCCGGCAGCGCCGGCAGGTTCTCGAAGGAGAACACGGTCTGGAACAACGGCGAACGGCCCTCGGCACGAGGCGGATTCACCGCCTCGACGATGTGGTGGAACGGGACGTCGGCATGGTCGAACGCCGCGAGCGCGGCCTCGCGCACCCGGGCCAGCAGCGCCGTGAACGGCTCCCCCGGCTCGACCGCGACGCGCACCGGCAGGGTATTGACGAACATGCCGACCAGATGGTCCAGCGTGGGATGGCCGCGGCCCGCGACCGGGGTGCCGACCGTGATATCGGTGCTGCCGCACAGTTCGTGCAGCAGTGCGATATAGGCGGCGTAGGTGACCATGAAGACGGTGGCGTCATGGCGTCGGGCCAGCTCGGCCAGAGCGGAGTCCGTCACCGCAGGCAGTTCGATATCGACGGTGCCGCCGGGGCCTTCGCTCGCGCCGTCGCGGTCCGCGGGAAGCGGCAGATACGCGGGCGCCCCGGCCAGCGTGCGAGTCCAGTACGCGAGCTGACGGGCCGCGATCGAGTCGGCGTCGGTGCGCTCGCCGAGCCGATCCTGCTGCCACAGTGCGTAATCGGCGTACTGCACCGGCAGCGCGGACCAGCCGGGCGTGCGTCCGGCGGCGTGCGCGGCGTAGGCGGTGGTCAGATCGGCGATCAAGGGGCCGAACGACCAGCCGTCGGCGGCGATGTGGTGGGCGACGAGCGCGAGCACATGCTCCTCGGCGTCCAGCCGGAGCAACCGCATCCGCACCGGGAGATCGCGCGTGAGGTCGAAGGGTGCGCCGGCGAGTTCGGACAGCCGCCGATCGAGGTCATGGCGTTCGACCTCTACCGGCGCGAGGTCGATCAGTTCGGCCGCGCGCGTGGTCGCCAGGATTCGCTGATAGGGCCCCGCCGACGTCTCCGGATAGACCGTGCGCAGCACCTCGTGCCGGTCCAGCACGGCGGTGACCGCGGCCGCGAGCACCGCCGGATCCAGCGGCCCGCGCAGGCCGAGCGCGACCGGCAGGTGATAGGCCGACGATTCCGGCATCAGCTGGTTGAGCAGCCACAGCCGCAGTTGGGCCGGCGCGGGCGCGATGCGTTCCGGGCGCGGCCGCATCGCCGGCGCGGGTGCGTCATCGGAGCGGGTGTCGAGGCGGGCGGCCAGACCGGCCACGGTGGGGGCGTCGAAGATCGTCCGCACACCGGTGCCGAGCCGCGCCGCGACCTGTGTCGCCGTCAGCGAGGTGCCGCCGAGGGCGAAGAAATCCGCACTCGCGCCGACCGATTCGAGGCCGAGCACCTGCGCGAACACCGCCGCCACCCGGCGTTCGGACGGCGTGGCCGGTGCGCGGAATCCGGTGCGGCCGAAGACCGGTGCGGGCAGCCTGCGGGTATCGAGCTTGCCATTGGCGGTCAGCGGCAGCGCGTCGAGCACGGTGTAGGCGGCCGGACGCAGATAGGCGGGCAACTCGTCGGCGAGTTCGGCCCGCAGTGCGTCGAGGTCAACGCTCGCGCCGGGCGCGGGGACCAGGTAGGCCACCAGATGTGGTCCGGTGCGCTCGTCGGTGTGCACGGTGACGGCGGCGCGCGCGATCTCCTGGCGCGCGGTCAGGACGGACTCGACCTCGCCCGGTTCGATGCGATGCCCGCGCACCTTGATCTGAAAGTCGGTGCGGCCGTGGTAGGTCAGCGCGGGATCGCGACCTTCGGTGACGGTGACCAGATCGCCGGTGCGGTAGAGCCGATCACCGGGGCGATACGGGTCGGCGACGAAACGGGCCGCGGTCAGGCCCGGCTTACCGTGATAGCCGCGTGCCAGCGCGGGGCCGCCGATGTAGAGCTCACCGGGCGTCCCCGGCGGCACCGGACGCAGCAACGCGTCGAGCACCAGTGCGCGGAAGCCGCGCAGCGGTGCGCCGATGGTGACCGGACGGCCGGCGACCAGTTCGCCGATGGTGGCGATATCGGTGGCTTCGGTGGGGCCGTACCCGTTGCGCATCAGCCGTCCCGGCGCCCAGGCCTCGACCAGATCGGCGCGGATGGCCTCACCGCCGACCCCGAGCACCCGCAGCGACGGCAGCGCCGCCGGGTCCAGCGTCGCCAGCACGGCGGGCGTGATGATCGCGTTGGTCACCGATTCGCGGCGGATCAGCTCGGCCAGATCCTCGCCGGCCACCACATACCGCGGCGCGACGACGAGGGTGGCGGCGCCGGCGAGCGCGCACAACTGCTCGCCGACGGCCATATCGAATCCGGGCGAGGCGTGATGCAGCGTGCGCGCACCCGGATGCAGGTCGTAGCGGTCGCGGCGTTCGGCGGCCAGATTGGCCAGGCCGCCGTGGGTGACCAGGACGCCCTTCGGTGTGCCGGTCGAGCCGGAGGTGTAGATCAGATACGCCGGATGGGCCGGGTCCAGCGGGGTCCGACGCTCGGTATCGGTGACCGGTCCCGCGTCGATTCCGGCGGTGGTCGCCGGATCGTCCAGCAGCAGCCAGGTGGTGGACTCGGGCAGGCCCGCGCGCAACGCCGCGGTGCTCACGCCGAGCCGGGCCGCACTGTCACCGAGGATGTGCGCGATGCGCTCGGCCGGATAGCCGGGATCGATCGGCACGAACGCGGCACCGGCCTTACTGATCGCCCACACGGCCGCCACCGATTCCGCCGAACGTTCCAGCACCATCGCGACCAGGGTCTCCGGTCCGGCGCCCGCGGCGATCAGGGCACGCGCGAGCCGGTCGGTCCAGGCGTCGAATTCCGCGTAGGTCCAGCGCCGATCGCCGTGCACCACGGCCGTGCCGTCCGGATTACGCGCGACTGCCGCGGCGATCAGCTCCGCCATCGGCACCGCGGGCACCGCGTCGGATCCCTGCCAGGGCACCAACCGCCGCCGTTCCTGCGGCCGCAGCACCTCGACGGCATGCACGGCGCTATCGGCGGGTGCGGTGACGAGTTCGCTCAGGAAGTCCAGGAAACGCCGGTGCTGGGCGGTCAGCTCCGCGCGGGTGTACCGGTTCGGGTTGGCCTCCCATTCCACTCGCAGGCCGGTGTCGGCGGCCGGGTAGATGTTGAGGGCGAGGTCGGCCACCGGACCGGTGGACAGCAGGTGCAGGGTGCCGGTCGCGGCGCCGAGATCGACGCCGGCACGGAAGTTCATGATGTTCACGGCCGGGCCGAATCCGCCCGCGTCCGGGCCGCGCCGCGCGATCCTGGCGACCTCTTCGCCGCGGAACCGCTGATGGCGCAGCGCCCCGCTCAACTCCCGGCGCGCGGCGGCGAACAGCTCGGCGATGGACGTCGCGGGCCCGGTGCCCACGCGCAGCGGCACCACATTGGTCACCATGCCGCCGGCACGACGCAGGACGGCGGTGGTGCGTGCGGTCACCGGCAGGCTCAGCGTCACCTCGGGCGCACCCGTCATCCGGGCGAGGTATCCGGCCAGCGCGGCCACCAGCACGGCGGCGGTTCCGGTCGCGCCCGCGGCCCGCTCCAGCGCCGCGTGCAGCTGCGGTTCGAGCGCGCCACCCACGACAATGGCCTGCGCGGCGGGAGGCCCCGGCCTGGTCGCGAGCGTCACCGGTTCGGGCAGGCCGTCGACCTTGTCGGCCCAGTATCGGCGATCGGTCTCGTACCGGGTCGAGTGCAGGTAGGCGATATCGGCGTCGACCAGGTCGGCGGGCGCGTGCTCGGTGCCTGCGGGCGGCTGCTGGCCGCGCATCATCGCCGCGTACAGCTCGGCGTGGCGCTGCTGCAACCGCATGGCGCCGTAACCGTCGAGGGCGATGTGGTGGGCGCGGCCGTAGATGAAGTGCCGGTCGGGGCCGATGTGCAGGATCGTCGTCTGCACCGGCGGGTCGTTGCGCAGGTCGAACGGGGTGCACTGGTCCGCGCGCATCCAGGCGCTCGCGGCGGATTCGGGGTCGGGTTCGTCGCGTAGATCGAGGTAGCCGATCTCGTCGTACTGGTCGTAGTCGATCCACTGCCGCACCTGGCCGTCGAGCTCGACGTCGAACCGCAGGTAGGCGCCCAGCTCGCGGGCCGCCTGCCGCGCGGCCGCCTGGTAGACGTCGCGGTCGAGCGGTCCGACGACGTCGATGTACTGCGTGGTGGTCAGCGGAACCTCGCCCAGCAGCTGCTGGGCAAACCAGACTTCCCGCTGCGCCGACGTCAACGGCAGGGATTCACCGACATCGCCGGACGATCTCATCGCGCTCTACCTTGCAACTAGCGGACCAAAGCCAAAAGGTTAGCCTAGCCTTTGCTCATTATCCACTCGCAGGTCACGAACAGATAAATTTGCCGCCTGTTCGCTATCTCCGGCAGTCGCGACCAGGCAGCGCGGGCGCCCCGGCTCAGACCCGCCGCATCACCGACACGACTTTGCCGAGCACCACCGCGCGATCGCCGTCGATCACGTCGTAGGCGGGATTGCGCGGTTCCAGATACACGTGCCCGTTGCGGCGCCGGTACACCTTCACCGTGGCCTCGTCGTCGATCATGGCGGCGACGATATCGCCGGAGTTGGCTTCCTGCTGCCGGCGCACCACCACGATGTCGCCGTCGCAGATGGCCGCCTCGATCATCGAATCGCCGCGCACCCGCAGCCCGAATACCGTGCCGCGACCGACCAATTCGCGCGAGACGGTGAGCATGTCGTCGGTGTGTTCCTCGGCCAGGATCGGCGCGCCCGCCGCGATGTCACCGACGACCGGCACCGCGACCGTGCCTTCGGCCGCGACCCGCTGTTCGGTCTCGCGCAGGAACAGCCGCACATCGATGGGCCGCGCCATCGCCTCCCCGCGACGCAGAAAACCCTTCTCCTCCAGGGCCTTCAGATGCCGCGACACCGACGACGCCGACCGCAGCCCCACCGCATCGCCGAGCTGGCGGGTGCTGGGCGGATAGCCACGCTCGAGCACCCACCGCTGGATGGTGGCGAGGATGTCACGCTGCCGCGGCGGCAGCGTCGAGGTGTCGAGATGCTCGTATCCGCTCACCCGGGAATGGTAAACGGGCTGCGTTTGGGCAGATGCACAAGCTGCCAGGGGCGAAGACTTGGACTTTGCGAATAGCCGGCCGATACCCCCGCGCGGTGTGCTTGGAGGCGACGAACGGAGTTGTCCATGCTGCCCAACCACTCTCGTGGCCGTCGCCTCGCGCGCTGCCTCGCACTGGCCGCGCTGGCGGCGACCTGCGCCGTCGCCGCACCGGCGACGGCCGATATCCCGCTGCCGCCGTTGCCCAACGAGGCCGAGGTGTACCCGGCGATTCCGCTCCCGACGCCGCAGCAGGACCCGTGGTACGCCGACCCGGACGATCTGGCCGGTTACCGCAACGGCGACGTCATCCGGACCCGGGTCGTGCAGACCTATCTGCTCGGAGTGCCCATTCCCGTGCACGCGACCCAGCTGCTGGTCCGTTCCAGCGACGCGCAGGGCGAACCGCTGGCGACGGCGTCGACGGTGCTGATGCCGGGCATTCCGTGGCTCGGCCCGGGGCCGCGCCCGCTGATCTCGTATCAGGAAGCCATCGACAGCCTCGGCCAGCAGTGCAATCCCTCCTACACGCTGCGAGCCGGGTTGATGAAGGAGACGACGCTGCTGGGCCAGTTCCTTGCGGCGGGTACGGCGGTGGTGATCACCGATTTCGACGGAAAGAGCAACGCCATCATGTCGCCGGCGGAGGGCCGGATGGTGCTCGACGGCATCCGCGCCGCACAGCGGGCCGGGCTCGGTCTGGAGACGGCGCCGGTCGGCCTGTGGGGCTATTCCGGTGGCGGTAATGCCTCGGCGGCGGCGGCCGAACAGCACCGCGGCTACGCACCCGAGCTGAATATCCGCGCGAGCGCTCAGGGCGGTATCCCGGGCGACAAGGCCGCGATCGCACCGTTCGCGATCTCGGGCACGCAACCGCAGGCGAACTTCACCGGCTGGCTCGCGATCCTCGGCCTGGCCCGCGAATACCCGGAGATGGCCGCCGTGCTGGATCGCTACCTCACCCCCGACGGCAAGAAGGTCGCCGCGGATCTATCCGACCGCTGCCTCTACACCACCGTCGCCACCACCCTGCTGCGTCCGGTGCGCGAGTACCTCACCTCCCCGGATGCCCTGTCGGACCCCGTGGTCCAGCAGGTGCTCCGGGACGCGAGCCTCGGCCATCCGGCGAACACCCCGGACATGCCGCTGCTGATGTGGCATTCGTGGACCGATCAGCTGCTGCCCGCCGAACTGGCCATCGACGATGTGGTGCGCCGCTACTGCGAGCGCGGGGTGAACCTGCGCTACCACAAGGTTCCGGCCTCCGAGCACATCAGCGCGGAGCTGGTCCCCGAACTGGCCACGGTCGCCTGGCTGGTCGCGGTCACCGCGGGCGCCGATCCGGGGCCCACGACCTGCTGAACCCGTCCGTAGGCCGTGGACGGGCCGGTTCAGGCGCCGAGCCGGTCCAGCAGGGCGGTTTTCGCGGCAGCCCAGGCCGCGGAATGCACGTCGCCGAAGTCGGCGTGACCGCCGCCGGGCACCAGGTGCAGCGTGACCGGATCGCCTGCCGCGCGGGCGGCCGCGGCGTAGTTGCGGCTCTGATCGGGCGAGACGGTGCCGTCGTTGTCACCGTGGACGACGGTGACGGGCAGCCCCACCGGCAGATGCTCGATGGGCGAGGCGATCCGGTAGCGGTCGGGTTGCTCGTCCGGCATGCCACCGAGCAGATCGCGCACGAACCGGTCGTGGCCGGTGATCGCGGCCAGCCGCAGATCCAGCACCCCGGCCATGATGGTCGCGCCGGCCAGACGCACCTTCGGGTCGGCGCCGGGGGCATCGGTGCCGTCGATGGTGTGCCGCCCGGCCAGCCACGCCGCCAGGTGCCCGCCGGCCGAATGCCCGGCAACATGTACCCGACTCAGGTCGAGCCGGCCACCGGCGCGCTGCTGCACCACCGTCGCCAGCGACTCGGTCGCATCGTCGACGTCGGCGAGTGTCGTCGGCCAACCACCCACCCCGCCGACCCTGCGGTATTCCACATTCCACACCGCCACACCATGGGCGACCAGATCCTCGGCCAGCACCGCGGTATAGCTCAGATCGTGCACCTGTTCCCAGCCGCCGCCGTGCACGAGCACGACCACCGGGAGGTCGCCGGAGCTGCCCGCGGGGAGATAGAGATCGCCGAAGTTGTCGTCGGTCTCGCCGTAGCTGATCCGCAGGGGATCGACGGCCGCGGGTGAGGTGCTCGGCGGCGCCGTCGTCCCGGCATCGCCACATCCGCACATCAGCGCGACCAGTGCCGCTAGGAACAGCGAGGAAACCTTCCGCACCACGACCTCCCACCTTGCGCCCGACCAGGACCGTCTCCTCGGATTCAAACAGGAGCCGGGCCTTCGCGGGCGCATCCGCGCGTGGTTCGGCCGGGTCCATCCCGCCGGTTTCCGGCAGTACGCCGACGGAATGGATGCCCCGGCCAGTTGGCCGCGTGTTCCCGCGGCCGTCACACCGGCATCGGCCGGTGACGCACCGGTCCCCTCACCAACCGGTACGCGATACGGGTTCGCGGGGAACGGATTCGGTGTGGACGCAACCGAATCCGCGCGCGCGATCTATCGAGCCGCGTCGAATCCGGCGCGTAGGTCGGTGAGGATGTCGTCGATGCCTTCGATGCCGACGGCGAGGCGGACCAGGCCGGGGGTGACGCCGGCGGCGAGTTGTTGGTCGGGGGTGAGTTGGGAGTGGGTGGTGGAGGCGGGGT
>NZ_JAAGVC010000443.1 GCF_010858045.1 Nocardia cyriacigeorgica | reverse complement strand
GCATCCGGAACCGGCCCTCACGCCGCGGCATCGGCTCGGCGGTGGGATCGAGCCGGTCGGCGAAGGCGCGATGCACCAACTCCACAGTGTGCTCGTGCTCCACATTGCCTGCCACCGCGACAGCGAACAGTCGCATCTGGTGTTCGGGGTGCGTGCCTTCGGCAGGCATGAAGGCGAACGCCGCTGGCCGCTGTCGGTGCTCAACACCGTGATCGGCGGCGGACTGAGTTC
>NZ_JAAGVC010000442.1 GCF_010858045.1 Nocardia cyriacigeorgica | reverse complement strand
TTCTCGGGCCCCGAATCACCGTTGAACGCCTCGGTGTTCAGCGCGGCCGCCGCCGCGGCGCTGCTGGCGCTGTCGCCGGAACGCGCGCACGTACTCAGCGTCGATCATCTCCGCCGCGGCCGTCCACCGCATCGCGACCCCGAGCAGCAGTGCGACGCCGAGTACCGCTTCGGCGGCAGTCGAGGTCCAGGCGGTGATGTCGACCAGCAGTTCGGGCATATACGGCGCCAGA
>NZ_JAAGVC010000441.1 GCF_010858045.1 Nocardia cyriacigeorgica | reverse complement strand
CGGCATCGAAAGGGTGACCTATGTCCAGTAGCACCGATTCGCAGTTCCCCGGCGATACCGTCGAGGTGCATCCCGACGCCGACGCGCTGGTGACGGCGGCGGCGAAACGGTTCGTCGGCGTCGAGCCGGCGCAGCTCCTCGGCGAGGCAGTCCCGAGCTTCCCTGCGCGCCAACGCGATCCGCTGATCCGGTTCCCCGGTGCGGGTGAGCGTGGCGGTGACACCGGTCTGCG
>NZ_JAAGVC010000440.1 GCF_010858045.1 Nocardia cyriacigeorgica | reverse complement strand
CCGAACACAATCGCCATCGTCAACGTGCCCGCGCAGGATTGCGATTGGCGCCCGCTGGTGCTCGGCGCCGCGGTGGTGCGAACGATCGTCACCGACACGTCGGTTCGCGTCGACCTCGAGGTCTGCGCCTACCGCGCCGGTCGTCACGGTGCCGAGGGTGAGGGTGTTCGCCTCGCCGGCCGGTCCGTGGGCGCCGAACGCGTCGGGGTGCGCGTCGAAGCTGCGCCCGTTC
>NZ_JAAGVC010000439.1 GCF_010858045.1 Nocardia cyriacigeorgica | reverse complement strand
GCATCGACCTGTGCCTGCACCTGGTCCGCACGGATCACGGCGCCGCGCACGCGGCCCTGGTGGCCCGCCACATGGTGATGCCGCCGCATCGCGACGGCGGCCAACTCCAGTACGCGCCCGCGCCCGCGCTGGTGGCGACGTCACCGTGGTCGACATAGAGCACGTCGGGCTGCACCCGCACGGCCGGGAACTCCCGCGCCAGCTGGGCGGCCCGCGCCCAGTGCGTGGTGGCC
>NZ_JAAGVC010000438.1 GCF_010858045.1 Nocardia cyriacigeorgica | reverse complement strand
GAGCAGTGCGATCGAGAGGCCGACCGCACCGCCGAAGTCGAAGCGGCCGGGCGTGCGCACCGGCGATTCCGGGACGAACGTGACCACGGCCAGCAGGCAGAGCAGGCCGAGCCCGCCCGAGCGGGTGGGTGCGGCCATGGCGACGATCAGCGCGACCCTCGGCGTTGGCGGTGCGATCGGCATGCCGTTCGCCGCCTTCATCGCGCAGAACGCCGACTGGCACATGCTGTTCT
>NZ_JAAGVC010000437.1 GCF_010858045.1 Nocardia cyriacigeorgica | reverse complement strand
CACTTCGAAAGGCACCCGCGCCGCGGCGAGTGTCTTTTTGGCGCGGGTGATGCGCGCCTGCACGGTCGCGGTCGGCACCAGGAAGGCGCGGGCGATCTCGTCGCTGGTCAGACCGCCCACCGACCCGATGCGTGCGGCCGATGACGTGTTGTGGGACCCGGACCAGATCGACGACGATCTGCTGGCGCTGATGTTCGTCTCCTGCCATCCGGTCTTGTCGCGCGAGGCGCGAA
>NZ_JAAGVC010000436.1 GCF_010858045.1 Nocardia cyriacigeorgica | reverse complement strand
CCGGAACGGCCGTATCCGGCGTCGGTGGAAGGCCTGCTGACCGCGCGCGGGATCGTCAAACGTGCCGTACCGGACGCATTGCTGCGTCCGCCCGCGCTGTCGGTCCCGACCTCGGCGGCCGCCTCCCGGTAACAGCGCCACAGCTCGGCGAAGATCGCCAGCGAATGCACGGCGTCGGCGATGCTGTGATGGGTCAGCAGCGTGACGCTCGCGTGCTCGCCGTCGCGCACCAC
>NZ_JAAGVC010000435.1 GCF_010858045.1 Nocardia cyriacigeorgica | reverse complement strand
GATCGTGCTGCTGGTCGGCGCGACCACGGAGAACCCCTCGTTCTCGGTGGTCTCGCCACTGCTGTCGCGATCGCTGGTGCTGCAACTGCGCTCGCTCACCGACGACGACATCCGCGCGGTGAGCGCCCGGCGGGCATCGCCACCGGCGATGCGCACGATGTGGTCGAGGGCGGCCTCGGTGACGGTGTACTGCCCGTCCAGGCCGCGCGCGTCGCCGATGGCGCGCCGCAGCAC
>NZ_JAAGVC010000434.1 GCF_010858045.1 Nocardia cyriacigeorgica | reverse complement strand
CTCCTTGCGCGCCGCGAGCAGCCCCGCAACGCTGGCCGCCGACGCGGGCTCGACGAACACGCCCTCGGTCGCGGCGACGAGCCGGTAAGCCTCGAGGATCTCCTCGTCGGTGGCCGCGCGGGTGCCCGCGTCCAGCGCCAACCTCGGTCCCGGATTCGATTCGCTCGGTATGGCATTGGGCATCTACGACGAGATCGAGGTGCGCACCACGAGCACCGGTCTCACCATCCGGGT
>NZ_JAAGVC010000047.1 GCF_010858045.1 Nocardia cyriacigeorgica | reverse complement strand
GGCGCGGGCCCGCGCCCTCCTGCTGCGAGCTGTCCGCGACGTCGTCGCTGGCAGGCGATGCCGCCCGATCGGCACCGGGCTGCCGATCCCGATTCCCATCCGTCGCCCCATCCCGAGCGGACCACCCGGCGTCACGATCGGTACCCGGCCGGCCCGCACCGCGCTCACGATCTCCGGCGGCCGGCTGGTCATCACCACGCCCACGATCCACGCCACCCGGCTGGTCACCGGTGCGCTCACGATCGCCGCCGACCGGCAGGTCATCGCCACGCCGGTGATCGGTTCCGCTCGGCTGGTCGTCGCCGCCGTCGCGGTCGATGCTGCCCGGCCGGTCACCGCCACGCCCACGATCACCGGTACCCAACTCGTCACCGGCGCGCCCACGATCGCCATCAGCCAGCACGTCATCGCCGCGCCCACGATCAGGGCCCCCCGGCATCTCATCGCCGAGGACAGGAGCGGTCAGGTCTCCGACGTCGTGGCGGGCACGGTCGGCGTCGCCGGCGCCGGGTAGGTCGTCGCCGGCACGCGATCCCGCTTGGATGCCCGGCTGTGGATCGCTGAGGACAGGGGCAGCGCGGTGCGGGTCGGCGGTACCTGCGCGCGAATCAGGCTCGGGGGCAGCGTCATCCGGGGTGGCGGTGCGGCGATCGGCGGATTCGTCGGCCGGGGCGAGCGGACCCGAGGTGTCGTCCGCGCCGGTACGATCCGGCCCTCTTCCGGCCGATGTATCGCCGACGGGAACGCGCCCGTCACCTCCGCGCGCTGGACTCGACGCTCCCGCGCCGCTGCGAGCCTCGCCGCTGGACGGCGAGGCATTCGGTGCCGCGTTCGCCGGTGACGCTCCCGTGGGAGCCGCACCTGCGGCAACCGGTGGCGGCGGAGCAACCGGAACCGCTGCCCCGGCCCCGCCTGCTTCACCGGCGCCGTCCATCCCGGCGTCGGGCCCGAGCGGCGTCGGCACGCCGGGCATTCCGTGATGTGCGCCGACTCCGCCGTCACCGCGCGGCTCGGCTTGTAGGCCACCGTCACCGCGCACACCGTCGGCACCGGATGCCGCCCCGGCGCGACTGCCGTCGCGGTCACCGGTGTCACCAGCGGAATCGCCACGGGATGCATCGCCTGCTCGCGAGGCATCGCCCGCCCGGCTGTCACCGTCGCGCGCCGCGTCTGCGGCCCTGCTGTCGCCGTCACCGCGATCGCCGGCATCCCCGGCCCGGCTGTCGCCCGCACGGCCTTCGCCTTCGCCGCGGCCGCTTTCGCCGGCCCGGGTATCGCCGCCGCTGTCGCCGCGCTGGTCGCCCTGGCTCGGTGGCGGCGCCGAACCGTCGTCTACTCGACCGCCGTCACCCTGTGCCGGAGAAGTTCTGCCATCGCCACCCTGGGTTCCGGATTGGTCGCCGGCGGCATTGTTTCCATCCTGGTTCGCGCCGTTGTTGCCACCCTGATTGGCACCGTTGTTCCCACCCTGATTGGCACCGTTGTTACCCCCCTGGTTCGCACCGTTGTTACCACCCTGACCAGCGCCGGTATTACCGCCCTGACCACCGCCGGTATTGCCACCACCGCCCCCCGGCGTACCTCCGCCGCCCGTACCCGGCTGACCGCCCGGCGTCCCGTCACCGGTGCCGGGGGTCCCAGGTCCGCCCGCACCGGAGCCCGGCGCCCCACCCGGACCGAAGATCACCGCGTCGACCCGCGATTGGAAACTCGGCTGGTTGAACAGATCCGGCCGCCGGTTGCTCCAGACCTGGTTCGCCCATGCCTTGTTCGCCCCACTCGCGGCACCGTTGAACACACCTGCGGTGATCGCGCGCGGATCGAAATTGTTGATGGCGTTGCCGAGATTCTTCGTCGCGTCGTCCCAGCCGTCCTGCGCCCAGTCGATGCCGAACTGGGTGCCCAGGCTCGCCGCGTAACCCGCTGTCGCACCGGCCAATCCGGCCGTTGAACCGCTGATCAGCCCGTTGACGATCGGGTTGACGCGCTGCGGCCGGATGACGGTGCCGTCCGGCAGCCGCTGCGGCCCGAGCCAGTTCCCCATCCGGTGCGCCAGCGGCCCCGCCACCGCACCACCCACCGCGGACGACACCGCGGTGACCGCCACCTGCTCCCAGTCGATGCCTTTACGGTTGCCCTGCCAGACCTGATACGCCTGGATACCGAGGTCCTGACCGGTGCCGATGACGGTGTCGATGGCGACATGGCGCACCATGAACTGGAAGAACTTCTTGCGCGCCAGCGATAGAACCATATTGCGGATGGCGCGGGCGGCGGTCTGTCCGATGACCCTGATCGCGATCCGGGTGAGCGCGATCGCCGCCGCCTGCACCGCGGGTGCGGTGGGCGGAAAGATCCAGGCAGCGGCGAGTTCGGCCGCCAGCAGCACCAGCGACGAGATCACCATCAGCTTGGCGTATTCGATCTCGTTCGCCATGTTGTCGGCGGACTCGCCCATGCTGTTGAGTCCCTCGATCAACTGCTCGAGCGAACCCTTGTCCTGCCCCTCGGTCGCGTAGAGCATCGAGTCGAAGGCCTTGGCGATATCCTTCGGCGCTTCGCCCTCGGGGTAGGCGTTCAGCGATACCGTCTTGGCCGCACGGACGTCGGCGATCACCTCTTGGATGGCAGCGGCCGCCGCACGCCAGTCGTCGGCGAGCGAGCGCATATCGTCCTCGTTGCCGTCCGGCCAGTCGGTGCCGGCCACCCAGCCGAGGACGGTGGGGAAATCGATCGCCATCGCGAGCCTGGGTCAGCTCACCAGCCGGAATCGGTGACGCCGTCGTCGCCGTCCGGCTTCGGCACCTCGGCATCGGCGAATTCCGGTGCGGCACTGCCGTCCTCGATCGAGTTACGACTGCGGGCGGCGGGCGCAGCCGTCGACGCCCGCCGCGGTGCCGGCAGGTTGCCGGTGAGGTCCGGCATGCCTTCGATCAGGTCCGACAGTTTCGGCAGCCGGGCTCGCCGGTCGTCGAGCGGGCTCATCAGCTGCTGACCCTTGCGCAGCACCTCGGCATTCGCCTTCTGCGCGGCTTCGGTGACCGCGGCGGCGATCTCGGAGTAGCTCAGGTCCTCGATGTTGGGACCGAACTTCGTCTCGATGACGACACCGTCGGCATTCACGGTGACCGTGACTCGTTTGCGCCGCACGGTGGCGCTGGCAGTGAGCTGCGCGCGTTCATCCTGGATGCGTGCGATCTCCCGGAACTGTTGCCCGACTTCTTCGATCAGGCCGGCCAGCTCCGCCTTCGCGCGTTCGTTCGCCATAGGTATCAGAGGCCTTCGATCACTCGAAAGTGCCCTCGTTGGCCCGCTCCATCTTGCGCAACGCGACCACGGTCTGGGCCTGGCCGCTGCGGAAGTTGTTGAACGAGTTGGCCACATTCTCCAGGTTGCCGGTGAGGCTTTCGCGGGCCGCGAAGTAGCCCTGCTCGCCATCGGTGAACGAAGCGCCGAGTTTGTCGTTGCCCCAAGGTGTTCCGTAGGAGCTGATGGACGCCTCCAGTGTGTTGAGGATACCCTGCACCTTGTCGCGAACCGCACCGGTCTTCTCGGCGGCCTTCTGGAAATCGTCCGGATCAGCCTTGACCTTGTCGGCGCCCATGCTCGCTCCTCACCACCCGCGCGGTCGCCCGCACTCCGTCAGCTCGTCTGCGACTGTGACAGCCGATCGCGAATCCCGAGTAGCGTCGAGTTGAATCGCAGGTGGCGCCGGAGTGGCACGCGGGTACCGCGCGGCGCGGACGGACCTGCCATGATGGCCCGCGTGCGAGTACTGCTGCAACGAGTGACATCTGCGCGGGTCAGCGTCGACGGCGAGGTGGTCGGCAGCATCGACCCCGCCGGGCACGGCGCGCCGCACGGCCTGGTGGCGCTGGTCGGCGTCACCCATGACGACACCGAGACCACCGCTGCCGCGCTGGCGGACAAGCTGTGGCGGTTACGCGTGCTCGACGGCGAACGCAGCGCCGCCGACCTGGACGCGCCGATCCTGGTGGTCAGCCAGTTCACCCTCTACGCCGACACCAGGAAGGGCCGTCGCCCATCCTGGTCGGCGGCAGCGCCAGGTCCGGTCGCCGAACCGCTGGTCGATCATTTCGCCGATGCCCTGCGGGCTCTCGGCGCCACCGTCGCCACGGGACGTTTCGGCGCGCACATGCACATCGAACTGATCAACGACGGGCCGGTCACGATCCTGCTGGAGGGTTGAGGCTGCCCGATTACTCCGGGCGCGGGGTGAGAATGCGGGGCCCGTCTTCGGTGACGGCGACGGTGTGTTCCCAGTGCGCGGCGCGGGAACCGTCGGAGGTGACAACGGTCCAGTCGTCGTCGAGCACATCGGTTTCGCTGGTGCCGAGCGTGAGCATCGGTTCGATGGCCAGCACCGAACCCACCACCAGCAGCGGGCCCTTGCCCGGCTCGCCCTCATTGGGCAGGAACGGCTCCATGTGCATCTCGCGGCCGATGGCGTGGCCGCCGTAGCCGTCGACGATGCCGTAGCTGCGCCCGTGCGCCTTCTCCGCGGCGCGGGTGCCGAGCTCGATGGCGTGCGAGACGTCGGAGAGGCGGTTGTCGGGCAGCATCGCCTCGATACCGGCCTCCATCGACAGCCGGGTGGCCTCGCTCAGCAGCCGGTCGTCCTCGGAGAGTTCGCCGACGCCGAAGGTCCAGGCCGAATCGCCGTGCCAGCCGTCGAGGATGGCGCCGCAGTCGATGGACACCAGATCGCCCTCGACCAGGATCTCCTCGGCCGAGGGGATGCCGTGCACCACCCGGTCGTTGACCGAAGCGCAGATCGAGGCGGGGAAACCCTGGTAGCCCTTGAACGACGGCACCGCGCCGGCGTCACGGATGACCTGCTCGGCCACCTGATCGAGATCGAGCGTCGAGGCGCCCGGCACTGCGGCGGCGCGCACGGCGACCAGGGCGCGACCGACGATCGCTCCCGCGGCCGCCATCGCGTCCACTTCGCCCGCCGTGCGGAACGGCACCACTTTCTTGCGCTTGCGGCCGAAAACCATGGCGCCTCAGTGCTCCATCGTCGAGTGGATGATCAGTGTCCCAGCGCGCGCAGCGCCCGGGCGTTGACCTCGTCGACCTCGCCGACACCGTCGACGGTGACGACCAGGCCGTCGTAGTGCTCGAGCAGCGGCTCGGTCTCCGAGCGGTACACCCGCAGCCGGTTGTCGATGATCTGTTCGTTGTCGTCGCCGCGACCGCGCGCCAGCATGCGCTCCTTGAGCACTTCCTCCGGCACGACGAAGCAGAGCACCGCGTCCAGCTTCTTGTCCATATCGCCGAGGATCTTCTCCAGGGCGTCGGCCTGGTCGACCGTGCGCGGGTAACCGTCGAGCACGAAACCGTTGACAGCGTCGGGCTCGGCCACGCGGGCCTCGACCATCCGGTTGGTCACATCGCTCGGCACCAGATCGCCGGCATCGATGTACTTCTGCGCCTCGCGACCCAGCGGGGTCTGCTGGCTGATGTTCGCGCGGAACAGGTCCCCCGTGGAGATGTGTGGCACACCGAGCTTTTCCGACAGCAGAACGGCTTGCGTGCCCTTGCCTGCACCCGGCGGTCCGAGCAGTACAACTCTCACTTGAGGAACCCTTCGTAATTTCGATTCATCAGTTGGCTTTCGATCTGCTTCACGGTGTCCAAACCGACGCTCACCATGATCAGCACGGCCGTGCCGCCGAACGGCAGGTTCTGCACGCCACCGGTATTACCGATGTCGAGGAACAGGTTCGGCAGGACGGCTACCGCGCCGAGGTAGATCGAGCCGGGGAGGGTGATGCGACTCAGCACGAAACTGAGATGATCGGCAGTCGGCTTACCGGGCCGGTAGCCCGGAATGAAGCCACCGAACTTCTTCATCTCGTCGGCGCGTTCCTCCGGATTGAAGGTGATCGCGACATAGAAGTAGGTGAAGAACACGATCATGCCGAAGTAGATCGCGATGTAGACCGGGTTGCTCGGATTCACCAGATACTTCTGGATGATCTCCTGCCACCAGCTGGGATCCGGATTGTTCTGCGAGCCCGTCAGCTGCGCGATCAGATTCGGCAGATACAGCAGCGAGGACGCGAAGATCACCGGGATCACGCCGGCCTGGTTCACCTTCAACGGCAGATAGGTCGACGAGCCGCCGTACATCTTGCGGCCGACCACGCGCTTGGCGTACTGCACCGGAATCCGGCGCTGACCCTGCTCGACGAAGATCACCGCGACGATGATCGCGAACGCGGCCACACACACCAGGCCGAACACCAGACCACCGCGGCTGTCCAGGATGGCCTTGCCCTCGGTCGGGATGCGGGCGGCGATACCGGCGAAGATCAGCAGCGACATGCCGTTGCCGATACCGCGCTCGGTGATCTGCTCGCCGAACCACATGACCAGCGCCGCACCGGCCGTCATGACCAGCACGATGATGATCATGCCGAAGATGCTGGTGTCGGCGAGGATGTCCTGCTGGCAGCCCTGCAGCAGCTGACCGCGGGCCGCGAGCGCCACCAGACCGGTGGCCTGGAGCACGGCCAGCGCGATGGACAGATAACGCGTGTACTGCGTCATCTTGGTCTGGCCGGCCTGGCCTTCCTTGCGCAGTTCCTCGAACCGCGGGATGACGACCGTCAGCAGCTGGATGATGATGCTCGCGGTGATGTAGGGCATGATGCCGATCGCGAAGACCGACAACTGCAGCAGCGCACCACCGGAGAACAGGTTGATCAGCTGGTAGATACCGGCGTTCTCACCGCCGGAGACCAGGTCGACGCACTCCTGGACCGCCCGATAATCGACACCGGGCGACGGCAACGCGGCACCGGCACGGTACAGCGCGACCAACCCCAGCGTGAAGAGAATCTTCCGCCGTAAGTCCGGAGTCCGGAAGGCCGATACGAAGGCGGAAAGCACAGATCCTCCTGGCGAACGACATGGTCATGCCATGGAACTTTCAGCGGTGGTCCGGAATCAGAAACCCCGGTCCCTCGACGCCGACCCCATGACGAGTCTTGGCAGACAACACTTGAACTCTAACAGTGGCACCGGACGAGTTCTCACTCGTCCGGTGCCGCTGTGGAATTCCTAACGTCAGCCCAGCTCGGTGACGGTGCCACCGGCCGCGGTGATCTTCTCCTTGGCGGAGCCGGAGAACTTGTCCGCGCTGATCTGGACCGCGACGGAGATCTCTCCCTCGCCGAGGACCTTGACCAACTGGTTCTTGCGGACCGCACCGGCAGCGACGAGCTCGTCCTTGCCGATCTGGCCACCCTGCGGGAACAGCTCGGCGATCGCGCCGACGTTCACGACCTGGTACTCGGTCCGGAACGGGTTGGTGAAGCCCTTGAGCTTGGGCAGCCGCATGTGGATCGGCATCTGCCCGCCCTCGAAGGCGGCCGGGACGTTCTTACGAGCCTTGGTGCCCTTGGTACCGCGGCCCGCGGTCTTACCCTTGGAGCCCTCACCGCGACCCACACGGGTCTTCTCGGTCTTGGCGCCGGGGGCAGGACGCAGGTGATGCAACTTGATGGTCATGTCAGACCTCCTCAACTGTTACGAGGTGGCGCACGACGTTGATCAGCCCACGGTTCTGGGCGTTGTCCTCACGGACCACCGACTTGCGGATGCCCCGCAGACCGAGGGTGCGCAGGCTGTCCCGCTGATTCTGCTTGGCGCCGATCGAACTCTTGATCTGGGTCACCTTGAGATCTGCCATGGTCAGACTCCTTGTCCGGCACGGGCACGCAGCATGCCCGCGGGAGCGACGTCCTCGAGCGGCAGACCACGACGGGCCGCGACCTCTTCGGGACGCTGCAGCTGCTTGAGCGCGGCAACGGTCGCGTGCACGACGTTGATCGCGTTGTCGCTACCGAGCGACTTGGCCAGGATGTCGTGGATGCCCGCGCACTCCAGCACGGCGCGCGCGGCACCACCGGCGATCACACCGGTACCCGGGGAAGCCGGACGCAGCATGACCACACCGGCCGCCGCCTCGCCCTGCACCGGGTGGGTGATGGTGGAGCCGATCATCGGGACGCGGAAGAAGCCCTTGCGCGCTTCCTCGACACCCTTCTGGATGGCGGCGGGAACTTCCTTGGCCTTGCCGTAACCGACACCGACCAGGCCGTTGCCGTCACCGACGATGACCAGGGCGGTGAAGCTGAAGCGCCGACCACCCTTCACGACCTTCGACACGCGGTTGATCGCGACGACGCGCTCGAGCTGGTTCTTCTCGGCGGCCTGGTCGCGACGGTCACCGCCACCGCGACGGTCGCCACCACGGCGGTTGTCGCGGCCGCCCTCGGGGGCGCTTCCGTTCTGTCCGGCGGGTCCGTTTCCGCCGTCACGCCTCTGACGTCCCGGCATCAGACGTTCCTTCCGTTCGCAATCTTGATCATCATCAGAACTTCAACCCACCTTCGCGAGCGGCATCGGCCAGCGCGGCGATGCGGCCGTGGTAATCGTGACCACCACGGTCGAACACGACGGCCTCGACACCGGCAGCCTTGGCGCGCTCGGCGATCAGCTCGCCGACCTTCTTGCCCTTGGCGGTCTTGTCGCCGTCGATCGCGCGCACATCGGCCTCGATGCTGGAGGCCGCGGCGATGGTCTTGCCGAGCGAGTCGTCGACCAGCTGGGCGTGCAGGTGCCGCGAGGAGCGGTGCACGACCAGACGCGGACGCTCGGTGGTGCCGGCGACCTTCTTGCGCAGGCGGAAGTGGCGACGGGTCTTCGACAGCCGACGCCGGGTGGAAGCATCCTTGCCCAGCGGAATGCGCTTGGCCTTCTGATTCTCGGTTTGCGCCATGATCACTTACCCGTCTTTCCGACCTTGCGGCGAACGTTCTCGCCGGCGTAGCGGATGCCCTTGCCCTTGTAGGGCTCCGGCTTCCGGTACTTGCGGATGTTGGCGGCGACCTCGCCGACCAGCTGCTTATCGATACCGGCCACCGAGAACTTGGTGGGCGATTCCACCGCGAAGGTGATGCCCTGCGGCGGCTCGGCAACGACCGGGTGGCTGAAGCCGAGGGCGAATTCGAGGTTCTGGCCCTTGAGCGCGACGCGGTAACCGACGCCTGCGATCTCGAGCTTCTTCTCGTAGCCCTTGGTGACGCCTTCGATCATGTTGGCGACCAGGGTGCGGGTCAGGCCGTGCAGGGCACGGCTGCGGCGCTCGTCGTCGGGACGGGCGACCTGGAGCTGACCGTCGTCACCCTTGGTGACGGTGATCGGCTCGGACACCGTCAGCGACAGCTGGCCCTTGGGGCCCTTCACCGCGACATCCTGGCCGTTGATGGTGACTTCGACGCCGGAGGGGATGGCGATGGGCTGCTTACCAATACGCGACATGTCTCTACCTCCCTTACCAGACGTAGGCGAGGACTTCGCCGCCCACGCCGGCTTTGGCTGCCTGACGGTCGGTCAGGAGGCCGGTGGACGTGGAGATGATCGCCACACCGAGGCCGCCGAGGACCTTGGGCAGGTTGGTGGACTTCGCGTACACACGCAGACCCGGCTTCGAGACGCGGCGCAGGCCCTGCAGGCTGCGCTCACGGCTGGGGCCGTACTTCAGATCGACGACGAGGTTCTTGCCAACGGCGGCGTCTTCGGTGCGGTAATCGGCGATGTAACCCTCGCGCTTCAGGATCTCGGCGATGTTCGCCTTGAGCTTGGAGTGCGGAGCCTTCACCTGATCGTGGTACGCCGAGTTGGCGTTGCGCAGACGTGTCAGGAAGTCTGCGATCGGATCAGTCATGGTCATAGTTCGACCTCGACACCTTTCTCGCTGCGGTTCCCATACAGCACCCGCACCCCTTTTCAGGGCACAGATCGTGGGCCTACAGCAATTCGGCTGGTCCGGTCGACCCTTGCCGACCGGATGAGTTCGCATCGCCCGGGCCACCCACACGCAGACCGCATGCGGGCACAGAGGTGCCCAGGCAACCGCTCTAGTGTAGATGGGGGCCTGGTCAGGACCAAATCGGGGTCTACCCGCGGCCCGGGCCGGGTCCGTGCCCGCACAGAGATCACGTTTCCGCCCGCACCCGCCGGTCAACAAGTGGATAGTGCGCGGGTCGGGTGTTCGACCACCGCACTTACTTTTCCGAAACCGGCATCACAGCGCGCATGCGCATATGAGGAGGATCAGGTGCGATCGATCAAAGCGGGCATCGTCGCGGCGGCACTCGCGGCGGCAACCGTGGCAGTGGCGAGCCCGGCACATGCCGACGAACCGCTGCCCGGTGCGCCCGAGGAGCGGATCACCGTCGACATCAATCTGCTCGGCTGCTCCATCGGCGCCGGGCTCGGTGTCGATCTGCTGCTCGCGCTGACGACCGGCCAGGGGTCGAGCACCACCATCGGCTCGGGTCTGGCCACTCGGCTGAAGATGGCCGGCTGCCTGCCCTGGTGACCGGTACCGGATCACGCGACGAGGGCACGGACTCCACCGGAGTCCGTGCCCTCGTTCAGTTCTCGCCTAGCCGATTGCGCTCAGCGCGAGCTCACCAGGAGCTCTTGTGCACGCCGGGCAGCTCGCCGCGGTGCGCCATTTCGCGCAGGCACACGCGGCACAGGCCGAACTTGCGGTAGACCGCGTGCGGGCGGCCGCAGCGCTGGCAGCGGGTGTAGGCCCGGACGGCGAACTTCGGCTTGCGGTTGGCCTTGTTGACCAGAGCTTTCTTAGCCATGTGCTCAGTTCTCCTTGAACGGGAAGCCGAGGTGCTTGAGCAGGGCACGGCCTTCTTCGTTGTTGGTCGCAGTGGTCACGACGGTGATGTCCATACCGCGCGGACGGTCGATGGAGTCCACATCGATCTCGTGGAACATCGACTGCTCGCTCAGACCGAAGGTGTAGTTGCCGTTGCCGTCGAACTGCTTCGGCGACAGACCACGGAAGTCGCGGATACGCGGCAGCGCGATGGAGACCAGGCGGTCCAGGAACTCCCACATCCGGTCGCCGCGCAGGGTGACCTTGGCGCCGATCGGCATGCCCTCACGCAGCTTGAACTGCGCGATGGACTTGGTGGCCTTGCGGATCTCCGGCTTCTGGCCGGTGATCAGGGCCAGGTCGTTGACGGCGCCGTTGATGAGCTTGGCGTCGCGCGCGGCGTCACCGACACCCATGTTCACGACGACCTTCACCACGCCGGGGATCTGCATCACGTTGGCGTAGTTGAATTCCTTGTTCAGCGCGTCCTTGATTTCCTCGCGGTAGCGCTGCTTCAGCCGAGGCTGCACGTTTTCAGTCGTGGTCATGTCAGATGTCCTTCCCGTTGTTACGGGAGATCCGAACCCGCTTGCCGGTCTCTTCGTCGGTCCGGTAGCCGACGCGGGTCGGCTTGCCATCGGAGTCGACGACCATCACGTTGGACACGTGGATCGGGGCTTCCTGGGTCACGATGCCGCCCGAGGAGGCGCCGCGCTGGTTGGCGGAGTTCGCGACGTGCTTCTTGATCCGGTTCACGCCCTCGACGAGGACCTTGTTGGTCGCCGGGTAGGCCTGGATGACCTTGCCCTTGGCGCCCTTGTCCTTACCCGAGATGACGAGCACGGTGTCGCCCTTGTGCACCTTCATGTCAGAGCACCTCCGGGGCCAGCGAGACGATCTTCATGAACTTCTTGTCACGCAGCTCGCGGCCGACCGGGCCGAAGATGCGGGTGCCGCGCGGATCGTTGTCCGGCTTGATGAGCACGGCGGCGTTCTCGTCGAAACGGATGTAGGAACCATCCGGACGACGGCGCTCCTTGGTGGTGCGCACGACGACGGCCTTGACGACGTCACCCCGCTTGACGTTGCCGCCGGGGATGGCGTCCTTCACGGTGGCGACGATGACATCGCCGATACCGGCATAGCGACGCGACGAACCACCGAGAACGCGGATGCAAAGGATTTCCTTCGCTCCCGTGTTGTCGGCGACGCGCAGTCGCGACTCCTGCTGAATCACTTCAGCCTCCTTGACCTGGACGTAAAAGCACGCCGGATTTCCGACCCGACGGGCATGGTCGCGTTGCCACCCGAACGCGCGCCTGCCAGCGGTTTTGTTCGATCCTGACGGACCGACCACTGGGGGTTCACGGCCGGATTGCGGGCACAGCTGCCGCAGGCAACCGGTCTAGTGTAAGGGTTTGCCCAGGTCGGCCCCAAATCGGGGGCGGTCAGCCCGAACGGCGCCGCTGCTTGTGCTCACGCCAGCGTTGCAACATCTGCCGCATGTCTTCTTGGATGAATTCGAAGAACTCCACCGCCTCGGCCATGCGCTGACCCGCCTCGGTATCCGGGCCTGCGACTTCGACTCCTTCTTCCAGGGCGGCCTTCCATCCGTCGACCGAATCGTTGCGCAAGGTCAGCACGGTTTCCCAGACGTCGTCGCGGATGCGGTAGCGGTCTTTGCGGGTGCGCGGAACGCGTTCGCGGGTGATGAACCCGATCTGGGTGAGGAATCGGACCGCACCGGATATCGAGGGCTGACTGGCCTCGAGCGCGTCGGCGAGCTCGGCGGAGGTCATCACCCCGGATTCGCTGATCAGCATGCGCGCGAGCACGCGTGCGGCCATCGGAGGCACCCCGGCTCCGGCCATCGCTCCACCGAGCCGCTCGACGAAGGCCCGCTCGCGTTCGGAGTCCACGGAAATCGGTGTCGGCGCTGCCATGGCACCACAATACCGCAGCAAAATCATCACTATTGCAACTATCAGAAGTACATAATAATATTTATTCATGACCTCCGAACCCCGGGCAGCCGGCGCGGTACCGGCACAGCCCCACCTCCCCGATTTCCCGTCAACCGATCACAGCGGCGCGTCCGATCTGTCGGGCGGCCGCCGCTTCGGCGTGCTGGCCGCCCTCTGTCTTGCTGTTCTGGTGGTCGGCCTGGATACGACCGTGCTCAACGTCGCGCTGCCGACGTTGTCGGTCGATCTGGGCGCATCGACCGAACAACTGCAATGGATCGCGAACTCCTACAACCTGGTGCTCGCGGTGCTCCTGCTGCCCGCTGGACTGCTCGGCGATCGCTTCGGCCGGAAGGCAGTGCTGGCGATCGCGCTGGTGCTGTTCGGTGCCGGCTCTGTGGTGTGCGCGCTGGCGAACAGCGCGAATCAGTTGATCGCGGCGCGCGCTTTCCTCGGCATCGGTGCGGCACTACTCGTGCCCGTGGTGATGTCGCTGATCGCGGTGCTGTTCCCGGATGAGGCCGAACGCAAGAAGGCGATCAACTTCTTCGTCGTCTCCAACAGCATCGGGTTGCCGCTCGGCCCGATCGTCGGAGGCCTTCTGCTGGACCATTTCTCATGGTCGTCGATCTTCTGGATCAATGTCCCGGTCGCCGTCGTGGCCGTAGCGGCCGTGCTCGTGCTGATTCCGGAGTCGCGGAGCTCGGTGCGACCGTCGATCGACTACGCGGGCATCGTCATCTCCTCGGCCGCGCTCGCGGCTTTGGTGTACGGCGTGACCCTGGCCGGTGAACGTGGCTGGGGCGATGCCTTGGCCGTGGTGTTCATGGTCGCGGCCGCGGTGCTGCTGTGTGTGTTCGGCGTGGTGGAGGGCCGGTTCGGCAAACTCGGGCGGCCGACCCCGCTGGTGGATCTGGCACTGCTGCGCTCGCGCTCGTTCTTCTGGGGAACCATGCTCATCACCATCGCGGTGTTTGCGATGTTCGGCCTGTTGTTCACGATGCCGCAGTACTTCCAGGCCATTCAGGGCGCCGATGCGCTCGGAACCGGCCTGAAGCTGCTGCCGTTCATCGGCGGCATGGTGATCGGGGCCAAGTTCGCCACCCCGGTCGATTCCGCGGCGGGCACCCGAGTCACGGTCACGATCGGGTTCCTGATCCTGGCCGCTGGACTCGGCATGGGAGCGATGACCGATGCCGAATCGGGGTACGGCTACGTCGCCACCTGGATCACGATCGCCGGCGTCGGTGCCGGATTCGGCATGCCGTCGGCGATGAACGCCGCAATCGGCGAACTGGATCCGGACCGAGCCGGCTCGGGTTCCTCGCTGATCCAGGCCATGCGTCAGGTGGGCGGCACAGTCGGCATCGCCTTGCTCGGCACCATCGTCAACGCCGTGTACCGCAACTCGGTCGACACCGGCGATCTGCCCGCGGCAGCCGCGGAAACCGTACAAGCCAGCGCCGCCAACGGCATGGCCGTGGCGCACCAGACCGGTTCAGCGGAGCTGGCCGCTTCGGTAACCGGCGCGTTCATCGACAGCATCTCGTCGATGCTGTGGCTGTGCACCGTCATCGGCATCTTCGGCGCGGTGGTGGCGCTCACCTTCCTGCCGCAGCGGGCGAAGGTGGTGGATCCGGCAAGCCTCATGTGACCTCGGCGGCGGCCCGCGTTCGGTAGGAGCGCGGGCCGCAGGCATTTCCGGCGGACGCCAGCGATCGACCCGATGCCGATGCGCCGGTAGCCTCGTTCGGGCCGGTACGTCGGTGCACCATGCGTACCGGCTCAGCGTCTGTGATCGGGGAGAGGAAGCTTTGTGACATCGTCGGGTCGTCCGTTCCTGTTGGACCGCCGCGCGTTCTTGGTCGCTCTCGGGGTGGTGCCTGCGGCGGCGCTGCTGGCGTCGTGTTCGGACGACGAGACCGCACAGCCGTTGAAGCAGGTCGATATGACCGGTTCCGATCCGGCGATCCGGCCGCAGGACGATCTGTACCGGCACGTCAACGGTAAGTGGCTGCGCGAGTACCAGCTGCCGCCGGACAAGGTCGCCTACGGCGCGATCAGTGAGGCCAATGATCGCACCGAACAGCAGTTGCGCGAGATCATCGAGTCCATTTCCGATCCGGAGCCGGGTTCGGAGGCGCAGCAGATCCGGGATCTGTACGACGCGAGGATGAACCTCGACGAGATCGAGCAGCTGGGGCTCACTCCGCTCGAGCCGATGTTCGCCGAGATCGATGGGGCGAAGACGAAGGCGGAGCTGGCCGGAGTGATGGGCGCGCTGCCGATCGGCGGCCTGATCGGGCTGGGCGTCAGTATCGACCGGAAGAATTCCGAGGCCTATATCCCGTCGATCGGCCAGTCCGGTATCGGGCTGAGCGAGCAGTACTACCGCAAGCCCGAGTACGCCGAGCAGCTGGCCGGTTACCGGACCTTCAACGAGCGCCTTGCCGCCGCCGCTGGCCTGCCCGATCCGGCGGGGCTGGCGCAGCGCAACCTCGATCTGGAGACCCGGATCGCGGCCGCGCACTGGGACAATGTGCGCAATCGCGACACCGACGCCACCTACAACCGGATGAGCTGGGATGCCACCAAAGCGCTGGCGCCGCAGTTCGACTGGGACCCGTGGCTTGACGCGACCACCGAGCGCGACAAGGACCTGTTCGCCGAGATCGTGGTGAATCAGCCGTCGTTCGTCACCGAGGCGGGCAAGATCTGGGCCGAGACCGATATCGCGATGTGGCGCGATTATCTGAAGCTCACCCTGCTGCGGCAGTACGCGCGGTTCCTGCCCAAGGCGTTCGCCGACGCCAATTTCGATTTCAACGGACGGCTGATGGCCGGGTTGCAGCAGCGGCCCGAGCTGTGGAAATCCGCGGTCGGCACGGTGGATTCGAATCTGGGCGAACAGCTCGGAAAACTGTATGTGGACAAGCATTTCCCGCCGGAGGCCAAAGAGCGCGCCATGGAGATGGTCGACGATTTGTTCGCCGCCTACCGGGAGAACTTCACCAACTCCTCGTGGATGTCGCCGGAGACCAGGAAGGCCTCGATCGAGAAGCTGGACAAGATCAACACCAAGATCGGCTATCCGGACAAGTGGGTCGATTACTCGGGACTGACGATCACCCGCGGCAAGCTCATCGAATCCCTGCGCGCCGTCAACGATTTCGAGGTCAAGCGTTCCTTCGACCGGCTGGGCACCAAGGTCGACGATTCCGAATGGGCGATGTCGCCGCAGACGGTGAACGCCTACTACATGGCCGCCACCAATGAGATCGCTTTCCCGGCCGCGTATTTGCAGCCGCCGTTCTTCGACAAGGATGCCGAAGCCGCGGTGAACTACGGCGCGGTCGGTGCGACCATCGGCCACGAGATCGGCCACGGCTTCGACGATCAGGGCTCGAAGTTCGACGGTGACGGCAACCGCCGCGATTGGTGGACCGAGGCCGACCGCGCCGCCTTCGACGCCAAGACCCAGCAGCTGATCGAGCAGTACAACGTGCTCGTCCCCGAGGGTCTCGATCCGGAACAGCACGTCAACGGCGAACTCACCGTCGGCGAGAACCTGGCCGACCTGCGCGGGCTGCTGATCGCGCTGGCCGCGTACCGGATCGCCGAAAAGCGCCGTGGCGTGGACGCTCCCGACTATCACACGATGTTCTTGTCCTGGGCGCGCGGCTGGCGCGACAAGCAGACCCGTGAGGTCACCGAGCGGCTGCTGGCCACCGATACCCACTCCCCCAACGAGTTCCGCGCCAATCAGGTGGTGCGCAATATCGAGGAGTTCTACACGACGTTCGGGGTGAAGGAGGGCGACAAGCTGTTCCTGCCGAAGGAGCAGCGCGTCACCCTGTGAGTTCTCGGGCTCGACGTCCGCGCCTCCGCGCATGGGGCGCGGACGTCTCCGATCAGGCGCGACACGACTGCGGCAGTGGTCGCATCAGTCGCGCCGTGTGCGGCATCGCCGCCACCACACCCGCGCCGCGATGCGCGGACCCGGCGGATTCAGCGCGTGCGCCGATCCAGCAGCAGCCCGTTGACCAGGGCATCCAGACCCTGCGCATAGGTGTCCTCGGCCGCCGCCACCAGGAATCGCGGGCCGAGCTCGGCCAAGCGCGGTAACGCCCGCGGGTCGAGATCGGTGAAGATCTGTTCCCGGTAGGTCGGGCGGTCTTCGGCAGCTCGGGCGGCCGAGCGGGTGCGGATGATGATCTCGCCTGCGGTGTAGTGCCAGATCGCGCGGTAGGCGTGCACCGCCTCATCCGCGGACAAACCGCAGTCCATGGCGCCGGCGACGATGCTTTCGGCCACCCAGAGTGCGGAGACGCCGAGCAGGTCGTCGGCGGCGAGGATCTCGACGATCCACGGCCGCGCGGCGAGCACATCTCGCATGGCGGTCGCGGCCACGATGATGCGCTCGCGGGGATCGTCGGGTAGTGGCGGCCATTGCACCCGGTCGGCGTAGTCGTTGAGCAGCAGCCGCAGCAGCTCTTCCTTATCGCGCACGTGGTGGTAGAGCGCCATGGCGGTGCAGCCGAGTTCGGTGGCGAGCCTGCGCATGGTGAGCTTCTCGACGCCGTCGGTATCGATGATCGCGGTGGCGGCCGTGACGATGTCCTGCCTGGAGATTCTCGGTGGACGGCCGGTGCGAGCGGCGGGTGACGACGGCTTCGGCATGCCCCCATCCTGGCCTATCCACAGGCGTAGGTGTGGACAGCATCGTCGGCTGCGGTTAGTTTTTATACGTGTATAAAAACAGACGTGGGCGGCCCGGCGCCGCCTTGACCGCGGTCGCGGTCGCACAGTTCATGGTCGCCCTTGACATGGCGGTGATGAATGTCGCGCTGCCCTCGATCCGCACCGATCTCGGGTTCGCGCCGCTGGATCTGTCGTGGGTGGTGCATATCTACGCGCTCACCTTCGGCGGGTTCCTGCTGCTCGGCGGCAAGTCCTGCGATCTGTTCGGGCGGCGGCGGATCTTCTCCGGCGGGTTGATCGTGTTCGGTCTGGCCTCGGCGGCAGGCGGACTCGCGCAGGAGCCGTGGCAGTTGGTGGCCGCGCGGGCAGTGCAGGGCATCGCGGCAGCGGCGGTGGCGCCTGCCGCGCTCGCCACCCTCACCACCACGTTCCCGGAAGGTCGCGCCAGGCTGCGGGCACTCGGAGTGTGGAGCGCGGTCAATGCGGCGGGCGGGGCGAGCGGCGTACTGTTCGGCGGATTGCTCACCGAGTACGCCGATTGGCGGTGGGTGATGTTGATCAATGTGCCGATCGTGGTGGTGGCGCTGGTGGCCGTGGCGGCGGGGGTCACCCCGGACGCGCGTCGGGCTGATCGCGAACCGCTGGATTACCTCGGGGCTGTTACGGCGACCGCGGGCATCGGTGTGCTGGTCGTCGGTGTGGTGCGCACCGAGCATTACGGCTGGCTGTCCCCCGTCACCGGGCTCACCCTCGCGGCGGGTGCGGTGCTGTTCGCCGGGTTCCTGCTGGTCGAGCGTCGCGCAGCCGCACCGCTGGTACGGCTGGACCTGTTCGGCAACCGCTGGGTGGCCGGTGCGAACGTCTTCGTATTCCTCGCCGCGGCAGGGCAATTCGCGACGTTCTATCTGATGTCGCTGTACATGCAGCAGGTGCTGGGCCTGAGCGCGGGCGTCACGGGGATCGCGTTCGTGCCGTTCTCGGTGACCGTCATCGCGGGCACGGTGCTGGTGACCCGATCCGGGCGGTCGCCACGGTTCTGGCTCGTTCTCGGCGGGCTGGTCACCGCGCTCGGGTTCCTCTGGTTCGCGCAGATCAGCCCCGACGGCAGCGTGGTCGCCGATGTGCTCGGGCCGTCGGTGGTCTCGGGCTTCGGGATGGGCCTGTGCCTGGCGCCGGTGGCCACCGCGGCGACGATCGGCGTCACCGGACGCGAGGCGGGCATGGCGTCGGGGGTGTTCAACAGCTCTCGGCAGCTCGGCGGCAGCGTGGGCGTCGCCGCACTGGCGACGCTCGCCGCGAGCCGCACCTCCGACGTATCCGATCCGGCTGCTCTCAACAGCGGCTACGCCTTCGCCCTCGGCGCCGCCGCGCTGCTGTTCCTCGTGGCCGCCGCGGTGGCCGCCCTCCTGCTCCCGGCCGAAAGCAGCGCCTCGGCCACCGATTCCGGCGACGAACTCGCGCCGGCTACCCGATGAAAGGAATCCCCATGACCCCCATCGATCTGTTCGCCCGTGCCCTGTATTTCCAGCCCGACGGCAAGGTCAGCGAAGGCGAACGCCGGATGGCCGGCGGCTCGGACGGCTGGCACCTCGGCGTCTTCCACGTCGAGACCGACGCCGACCTGCACGCCGACCACTGGGAGATGCACCCCGACTCCGAGGAAGCGGTCTGCTGCCTCTCCGGCTCGCTGCACCTGTACCTGCGCCCGGAACGTGACGGCGAACCCGAAACCACCGTCCACCTCACCGCGGGCACCGCCACCATCGTCCCCAGGGGTCGATGGCACCGGCTGACGTTGGACGAACCGAGCGACATCATGTCGATCGGCATCCGCGCGGGCAGCAAGCTGGAGCGCGTTGCCGGGTAATCGGCTCAGCTCTCGGCGGCCTTGCGGTACCCACGCACCGCGAGGCCGCCGAAGACGACGATCAGGCCGGCCGACCAGGCGATGGTCTGGAGTAGCGGGGTGGCTATCGGGCCGCCGAGGAGGAAGCCGCGCATGGCTTCGATGGCGCAGCTCATGGGCTGGCCCGCGACGATGGGCTGGAGCCAGCCGGGGTAGTTCTGCACGGCGACGAAGCCGGAGTTGAAGAACATGCCGACGAGCACGACGATGGCGAAGATCTGGGTGACCTGGCCGCCGATGCGGCTGACGCCGACCATGACGACCAGCGGGGTGAACCCGGCGATCACGATCACCGGCACCGCGAGTACGCCGAACACTCCGGTCCAGCCGTTCTGGAAGCGCAGGCCGAGCAGCAGGCCGACCGCGATCACCACGACGGTGGCGGCGAGGGCGCGCACGCATTCGGCGAGCAGGCGGCCGATGAGTCCGGCGCCGCGATGCACCGGCAGCACCCAGAAGCGGCGCAGCAGCCCGCTTTCGCGCTCCCCGAACAGCGACATGCCGGTGCCCATCGCGCCGTACATGGCGCCGGCGACGGCGATCATCGGCACGAAACCGTAGATCGGTTCCACCCCGCCCACCGCGCCGAGGGTTTTGCCGAGCACCAGTTTGTACATGAGCAGCAACAGGATCGGCAGCACCAGCGTGCTGGTCAGCACCTCCTGCTGACGGCTCCAGCGGCGCAGCAGCCGCCCGGTCTCCACCAGGCTCTGATCGATCAGCGCGTTCACCGGCGCTTCCTTTCCACCCACACCGACACGACCGCGGCGAACACCAGCATGCCCGCGATCCAGATGCTCGCCACTGTCAACTCGGAGGTGAACCGGCCGTCGGCCAGCCCGCGCAGCGCATCGGTCACCTGGGAGACCGGCTGATTGCGGACGAACGGCTGGATCCAGCCGGGAAAACCCTCCGCCGGAACGAAACCGGTGGACATCATCACCAGCAGCAGTTGCGGCGCGAACAGCACCGTCGCGCCGAGTTCGGGATTGGCGGTGAAGGTGCCGAGCGCATCGGCGGCCACCACCAGTGCCGCGCCGAACGCCAGCGCGACCGCCACGAACACCACTGCCGGTCCCACACCATGGAACCGGAATCCGAAGATCGTGCCGATCACCAGCGCACCGATCAGCGCCGACAGCGCGCGCACCAGATTCGCCGACATCCGCGCCGACGGCGGCACCCACGCCCGCACCGGCATGGCCCGCAATCGAGTCCCCATCCCGCCCGCGACCTCACGCGCGGCCCGGTCGCCGGCGAACATCGAGGTGAAGAACATCGACTGCACCACGATCAACGGCAGCAGGTACTGCGCGTAATCGATGCCGACGGCTTCCATCGACTTGCGCAGCGGCACATAGAAGCAGACGAAGAAAACCAGCGGCGAGGCGAACCCGAGGATCAGATCGCCCTCACGGATGGCGGCGCGGATGCCGCGCTCGCTCAACGCGCTCCATTGCAGGCCCGGTGGAACTCGCAGCGCCGCAACCTCGTCGCGCACACTCGGCGCCGCGGCCCCGATCGGCGCGTGCTCGGCGATGCCCTGGCTCATGCCGCCACCTCCACACGCTGCTCGTTCGCCCCGGCTGTGCGGCCACGCAATTTCAGTTCCCGGAGGAATGCATTCGAGCCAGCGTTCGGCGCCAGGCTGGTGGACTCGGCCTTCGTCGCCGGCCGGGGCCGGGCGTGATGCACACCGCTACGGGCGTGGACGACCGCTGCGACCCCAGGCGTCACTGAAGCCGCGCTGATCCCGATCACGCGGTGGCCGCCACAGCCGGCGGCGCGGTCCACCTCAGGCACCCGCGATTCCGGCGCTATCTGTCCCGCGATCATGCCGAGACCTCGACGACGGCATCGGCCGGCTTGGTCAACTGGATGAACACCTCGTCCAGCGACGGGCGGCGCAGCGCGATATCGATGAGTTCGATATTCGCGGCGGTGATCCGGTTCAGCGCCTCCGACAGCGTCACGGCACCGTCCGGGGCGGGCAGCGACACCCGGTCGGCGGATTCGGCGACAGTGCAGGCGCCCAGCTCGCTGAGAGCGGCGACTACGGCGGGCACATCGCCTGCGTCGACCGGGACGACCTCGCAGTAGCTCGAGCCCGAACGCGCCTTGAGTTCGTCGGCGGTGCCTTCGGCGATCACCGTGCCCTTGTCGACGACGATGATGTTGTCGCTGAGGGCGTCGGCCTCTTCGAGGTACTGGGTGGTGAGCAGGATGGTGACGCCCTGCTGCTTCAACTCGCGCACCAGCGTCCACAGGTTCTGCCTGCTGACCGGGTCGAGTCCGGTGGTCGGCTCGTCAAGGAACACCACGCGCGGGGATCGCACCAGGCCGCAGGCGATGTCGATGCGGCGGCGCATACCGCCGGAGTACTGCCCGACCCGGCGGTCGGCCGCCTCGGTGAGGGTGAAGCGTTCCAGCAGTTCGTCGGCGCGCTGCCGGGCCGCCTTGCGGCGCAGGCCCATCAACCGGCCGAACAGCACCAGGTTCTCCCGGCCGGTGAGCGTCTCGTCCAGCGCGGCGTACTGGCCGGTGAGCATGATCGACTCACGCACCCGCTCGGCCTGGGTGACCACATCGAACCCGGCCACGTTCGCCCGACCGGCGTCGGGTTTGACCAGGGTCGACAGCACGGAGACCGTCGTGGTCTTCCCGGCACCATTGGGCCCGAGCACGCCGAGCACACTGCCCGCCGGCACACCGAAGCTGATGCCGCGCAAGGCTTTCACCTCGCCGAAGGACTTCTCGACGCCGTCGACGACGATCGCCGCATCCGATCCTGACACTTGCCGCTCCATTCTGGAGTTCACTCCCCTGCGTTGCTCTCTGGTGCTCATGCCCTGCGAACCTGCAGCGCGAGCGGGTCATCCGGGCCATGTCGACGTAGCTCTTGGACTCATGGCGCCGGCCGCACCATCGCGGCAGATTCCTCGTCGTCCCACCGCGCAGCCCGATCGCCGCCGCCGAACCGCGCGCATGCACTTGTTCAGTTCGGCCATATCGGCGAACCGGCCGTGGCGAACCGGTCGTGGTGCGCTGGCCGTGGTGCGCTGGCCGTGGTGCGCTGGCCGTGGTGCGCTGGCCGTGTCGAACCAGCCGTAGTGCGCTGGCCGTGTCGAACCAGCCGTAGTGCGCCGGCCGTGTCGAACCAGCCGTAGCGCGCCGGCCGCGGCGAACCAGCCGTAGCGCGCCGGCCGCGGCGAACCAGCCGTAGCGCGCCGGCCGCGGCAAACCTGCCGTAGCGCGCCTGCCGCGGCAAACCTGCCGTAGTGCGCCGGCCGCGGTGGGCCGGCCGCCGCTACGTCGCCCGTGCGTCACGACTCGCCGTTGCGCGGTTTCCGGCGGCTGTGCCGGGCCGAACGGTGGTCCGGTCGCCGCCTCTGACCTCCGGTCAGCGGACTCCCATTCCCTCATCGCTTGTTACTCATTCCGCGCCGCTCAGCCGAGCAGCGATACCACCTCGTCCAAGGATGCGCCGCCGAGAATCGCGGTGACGGGTACGTCGCGCTGCAGATCCGATTCGATGCGCTTGCGCAGGTCGAGGGCCTGAAGCGAGTCGAGCCCGAGCGCGACCAATGGCGTTGAGCCGTCGATGGTTTCGGTGGCGTCCATGCCCATCACCGACCGCAGCGCGAACCGCACGCGTTCGGCGGTGTCGCCACCACTCGCCGGCGCTGCTTCGGGTGCCGGCTCGGCCACGGCGACCCGGGTTTCGACGGCCGGTTCTGCCGCAGGGCGGGCGGTTTTCCGCGCCTCGGGCAGCACCGGCGGCGCCAGCTCCCGCACCTGATCGAACAGCGGCCCGAACCCGAACACCTCGAACAGCGTCGCGACCCGGCCCCAATCCGCGGCCACCACGAGCGCGTTCGCGGCTGCTTCGGTGAATCCCGCCGCGATCGACGCGTCGACGTCCATCGGGTACAGCCCGGTGCCGCTGATCTGTGCCAGCGCATCGGCCTGATCGGCGCCGACTTCACGCCACAGGCCCCACTGCACCGACGAGCAGGCGATGCCCTCGGCGCGCAGCCGGGCCGCGGCGGCGTCGAGCATCCGGTTGACGGCGGCGTAGAGCAGATGCCCGCGCCCGCCGATGGTGGCCGAGAGCGAGGAGCACAGCAGCACCCGGCCGTCCTCGGCCAGTGGCAGTGCACGCACCAGGTTGTCGAGGGCGCCGAGCTTGGCGGCGGCGGCCGCGCGCACGGTCTCGGGGGTGAGTTCGGCTGCGGCGGCGCCGTAGTCGACGGTGGCGTGCACCAGCAGGTCCACCGGTGCGGCACCGTGGTCGGCGGCCAGCGCCCGCACCGAGTCGGCGTCGGTGACGTCACCGGTGCGGACCACGATGTCGGTGCCGCCGAGTGCGCGCAGTTCGGCGATGCGCGCGCGGGCCTCGGCATTGCCGCCGGACCGGCTGATCAGCGTGATGCGCCCGGCTCCGGCGCGGGCGAAGCGTTCGCAGATATCGAGGCCGAGTTTGCCGGTGCCGCCGGCGATCACGATCTCGCGCGGCGTGCCGGGATCGAGTGCGGTGCCCTCGTCGACGGTGAGCCGTTTACCGTAGACGCCGCCCTCGCGGATGGCGAGTTCGGGTTCGCCCGCCGTGTGCACCGCGCCGAGCAGCGCCTTGGCCGAGGCCGCGGCGTCCGCACCGGGCGCCAGATCGACGTGCCGGAATCGCACGCCGAGGTGTTCGGGTGCCAGGCAACGGAATCCGGCCTGCGCGGCGGCCTGGAACAGATCGGGCTGCTCGTCGCCGGTCACGGCTTCACCGCCGCGGGTGACCAGCCAGATGTCGGCCACCCCGTCGAGTTCGGGCAACCAGCCCAGGTTGGCGAAGGCGGCCAGCTCGGCGACAGCGGACTCGGTGGTGCCGTCGGGCGGTGGCGGCAGCAGCACCACGGCGGTGTCGAAGGCCGCCGGCGCGTCGACGATCTTGGCGCCCTGCCGGGCCGCGCCCGCCCGTACCGCCTCGGCCAGCTCGCCGCAGCGTCCGGTCGGGTCGATCAGAGTGAGTGTGCGCGGCGGCACCAGCGTGCGCTTTTCCAGCCGCACCCACTGCTCCACCAGCCGGGTGGGGACCGCCGCGGGTTCGGTCTCCGGTTCGGGGTAGTCGAACGGCGCCCACATGGGCTTGGAGTTCATCTCGGTGTTCGGGAAATCCAGCAGCGGCAACGGCGGGCGCTCGTTCGCGCCCGCGATACGCAGCCCGTCCCAGTCGAAGTCGAGATCACCGACCGCGATGGCGGCCAGGTTCCGGGTGAACTCGGCGAGATCCTCGGCCGAACGGCGGGAGGTGCCGATGGGCTGGAACTCGCGGTCGCCGGGCACCTGGCTCAGGTTCTCCATGATGGCGATCATCAGCGCGGGATGGTCGGCGATCTCGATGAAGGTGTCGATTCCGCGTTCGGCGGCGTCGATGATGGCCAGGTCGAACCGCACCCGATTGCGCAGGTTCCAGAACCAGTAGTCACCGACCGGTAGGTCGGGGGTGATGGGCGCGCCGAGCGTGGCGCCGATGCAGTCGATCGAGGTTTCCTGGAATGTCGGACGATCCAGCTTGTCGGCCATGCCGTCGCAGAATTCCGACCGGAACTTGCTGACGTAGGAGGTGTGCGCCGGATAGGCCACCCGGATCTCTTTGGCGAAGGTGCCCTCGTCGTTGAGCGTCTGCACCATGTTCACCACGGCCTCGCGCTCACCGGAGATTGCCAGCACATGGGCGGAGTTCACCACCGACAGCTCGGCCCACGCGGAACTGCGCGCGATCAGCGCCTCGCATTCGTCGCGGTCGACGCCGAGCACGGCCATCGAGTACTGCCCATCGGTGCCGCCCTCCGGGCACAGTTCCTCGACCAGCTGCGCGCGCAGCGTGACCACCCGGACGCCGTCGGCCAGCGAGATGACCCCCGACACCACCGCTGCGGCGATCTCGCCCTGGCTGTGCCCGACCGTCGCCGCCGGTTCCACACCGACCGCCCGCCAGATCGCGGCCAGGCCGATCATCTGCATGAACAGCGCGGGCTGGACGATGGTCACCTCGTCCACTGCGTCGCCGCCGTCGAGCAGGTAGGTCAGCGGCGAGATGCCGAACAGCTCCTGGAAGACGGCCTCGCATTCGTCCACCGCGGCGCGGAACACCGGCGAATGCTCGTAGAACATCCGTCCCATGCCCGGCCGTTGACTGCCCTGTCCGGGAAAGACATAGGCGATCTTGCGCGGTCTCGCCGGGGCGCCCGAGGTGACGACGGCCGGATGCGGTTCGCCCGCGGCGACCGCGCGCAGGGCCGCGAGCAGCTGATCGCGGTCGGTGACCATGGCCAGTGCCCGGCGCCGGCGCGGGACACGGGTGCGCAGCAACTGGGCGGCGACCTGGTCGGGAGTGAGCGCGGGCCGGGCGTCGACGTAGTCGAGGATCGCGGCGGCTTCGCGGCGCAGCGATTCGTCGGTGTCCGAGGACAGCAGGACCGGAATGGTTCCGTCCGGAAGACGATGGCTAGACATGGTTCTCCTCTTCCGGCACCGGCATGGCGAGCACCGCGTGCGCATTGGTGCCCGCGACGCCGAACGACGACACCGCCCCGTACCGCACGCCGTCGCGCGGCTGCCAGTCCTGCAACTTGTCGGCAAGGCGCAGGGTCGAGGCGGACCAGTCCACCTCGGTGGTCGGGTTGTCGGCGAACCGCGACGGCGGGATCTGCCCGTGCAGCCCCGCGAGCAGCACCTTGATCAGGCCGAGCATGCCCGCCGCGGCCTGGGCGTGGCCGAGATTCGATTTCACCGAACCGAGCAGCGGACCCGGTGCGGCCGGATCGCCGGCGCCGTAGACGCGTTGCAGGGCAATGAGTTCCTTGGGATCGCCGACCGCGGTGCCGGTGCCGTGCCCCTCCACCAAGCCGACGGCGTCGGCGGGAATTCCGGAGCGCGACACCGCTTTGCGGATCAACTGCTCTTGCGCGTCGGTACTGGGCACGGCGATCGGCGCGCCCTTGCCGTTGTGGTTGACGGCGGTGCCGAGGACCCGGCCGTAGACGCGATGGCCGAGTTCGCGGGCTCGCGATTCGCGTTCCACCACGACCACACCGGCGCCTTCGCCCCACAGCGTGCCGGAGGCTGCGGCCGAGTACGGCTTGCACTGGCCGTCCGTCGACAGCGCGTTGGCCTTGGAGAATTCGTAGAAACCCGCAGGCGAGCCGAGCACGCAGACCCCGCCGGCGAGCGCCCATTCGCAGTCGTCGTTGCGGATGGCGGCGGCCGCCAGATGCAGCGCCGACAGCGACGACGCGCAGGCGGTGTCCACCGTCATCGACGGTCCCACCAGGCCGAGGCCGTGCGAGATCCGGCCCGCGACGGCGCCGAGCGCGGCGCCGGTGGCGCGGTATCCGGTGTGCTCGTTGACCTGGGCGGCGTGCGGCCCGTACTCGGTGAACGAGGCACCCATGAAGACGCCGACCTCGGTACCTGCCAGGCTCGCCGGGTTGATGCCCGCATTCTCCAGCGCTCGCCACGCCACGCGCATGCCGACCCGCTGCTGCGGGTCCATCGCGACGGCCTCGCGGGGCGAGATCCCGAAGAAGGCGGCATCGAATTCGGCGGCACCGGTGAGAAATCCGCCCGCATCGCGCACCGGGCTCCAGCCCTCGTTCGCCGCGGACAGGGACAGCAGTTCGGTGATCGGCCAGCCGCGATCACGCGGGAACGGGCCGATCAGGTCTTCGGCGTCGGCCAGCGCCGACCAATAGCGCGCCAGGGTGTCCACGCCACCGGGTGCCTCCACCGCCATCCCGGCGATGACGATGTGATCCTCGACGGCGCTCACCGCGACACCGAAACCGGTTCGGCGGACAGCACTTCGGCAATGCCCGCGACCTGGTTGTGCAGGTAGAAATGCCCGCCGTCGAACATGGTGACCTCGAGCGGCTGCCTGGTGTGCTCCTGCCAGGCGTACAGATCGCCCATGCCGACGTAGTCGTCGTCGCTGCCGCCCATCGCGTGGATCCTGGTGTCGAGCACCACGTCCTTGCCGCAGGTGTAACGGTCGAAGGCGGCGTAATCGGCCTTGAGCGCGGGCAGCGCCATCCGCATCAGCTCCCGGTTGCCCATCACCTCGGCGCCGGTGCCCTCCAGCCCGGAAACGTGATCGAGCAGCTGCTCATCCTCGGTGGGGTGCGGCGGCATATCGGCGCACATCCACGGCGCCACCGCACCCGACACCCCGAGCATGCGCACCGGGATCCCCGCGGCCTCGGCCAGCCGGGTGAATTCGAACGCGACCACCGAGCCCATGCTGTGGCCGAACACGGTGATGGGTTCACCGCGGTTGAGCGTGGAGCGGGAGAACTCGTCGAAGGCGGCGGCGGCCGTCTCCGGCAGCGTCTCCTTGGGGGTTTCGGCGGCGCGGTCCTGCCTGCCGGGGTACTGGAACAGCACCACGTCGAAGTTCGCGCTCAGCGCCTTGGAGAACGGCCGGTAGGTGGAGGCGCCGCCGCCCGCGTGCGGGCAGATGAGCAGCGGTGGGGCGTCCGCGACGCGCGGCTTGTGGAATTTGCGGATCCATCCGGGGGTGTTTGCCATAACTTTCTCCTGCCTCACTGCCACATCCGCCGCATGACCAACATGCCCTGGTCGGCGTCGTCGATTGCTTCGGTCGCGCCCACCAGGCCGTCGGGGTGTTCGGCGATGGCGCGCAAGGTGTTGCTGTACGCGGTTTCGATGATCTGAGCGTCGTTGGCCTCGAAGGAGTCCTCGGCGTAGAAGACGACCACGCGCAACGCGTCACCGGGGAACAGCAGGTCCGGCGGGAAGATCATCACCAGCAGCGCGTTGTCGGTGGCGCCGCGTCCGGAGAACGACACCAGCTCCAGGTTCTCTTGTCCGAGTAGCTGTTCGAGCTCGTCGCGCCCGGACGGGTAGGACTGGTAGACGAACATGCTGTCGAAGAGCTTGCGCGCACCCGCGGTGCGGTTGGCCGAGGTGAGCCGGTACTGGTGGAACTCCATGAGTTCGCGGCGGCGGCTCTGCATCTCGTCGAGGTGCTCGCGCCAGCTGCGGCCGGCGTCGAGCGCGATCGCGACGGGCACGGTGTTGACGAAACAGCCGATGGCGGTATCGATCTCGTCGATCTCGGCGGGGCGGCCGGAGACCACCTCACCGAAGACGGTCGCGTCCTCGCCGGTCACATAGCGCAGCACATTGGCCCAGGCCAGCTGGCAGATCGCGCTGAAGGTGGTGCCGGTCTCGGAGGCCAGCGCGGTGAGCTTGTCACCGACTTCGGTGTCGATCATGAAGCTGTGCGCGGCGGGCACCGCGTCGCCGCCGGTTTCCCTGCCGGGTGCCACGATGCACGGCTGCACCTGGTCCAGGTACTTCGACCAGACGGCCTCGGTCTCGGCCTCCCGTGCCTGGGTGAGCCGCAGGAATTCGGCGAAGGTGCCCGGATTGCCCAGCGGTGCGGCGGCGCCCTCGGTGGCGTAGGCGGCGAAGATCTCGCGCGGCAGCAGCTGTCCGGACCAGCCGTCGGTGAGGATGTGGTGCGAGGTGAGCACCAGCATGTGCTCGTCCTCGGGCAGGTGCACGACGGTGGCGCGCATGAGCGGGCCGCGGGACAGGTCGAACTGGCCGGCCTGATCGGTGTCGAGGAATTCCTGCAGCTTCTGCTGGGCGTCGGGCCGGTCGCGGTAGTCGACTTCGCTCGTCACGAACGTCATCCGGTCGGCGACGATGGCGTAGGGCTGCCCCGCGTGCGATACCGAGACCGCCACCCGCAGATTCGGATACCGGTTGAGCACGGTGTCCAGCGCCCGCCCCAGTCGTGGCACGTCGAGCGCGCCGGTGACCGAGATGGTGGTCTGCACGGTGTAGGCGTCGCGCCCGGCACTGCTGATCGCGGTGAAGTACAGACCGGCCTGCAGCGGTGCCAGCGGGTAGACGTCGGCGTAATCGCCGTAGAGGTTGTGCCAGCGGTCCAGGTCCAGCTGGGTGACATCGTGGGCGAGCACATCGCTCGGGGTGAGCCTGCGCGCCGGATCATCGCGCACCGCTTTGGCCAGTTCGCGCAGCGCACCCGCCCACAGCTCGGCGAGTTCGCGCACCTGCTCCTCGGCCAACGGGCCGGAGGGGTAGCGGAAGGAGGCGTGCAGGGCGGGAGCATCGCCTTCGACCAGGGCTACCGTGTTGATGTCGAGCAGCGCGGCGGCGGGCTGGTTTGGCCCGGCATGGCCGCCGAGATAACCGAATTCGGGTGCGGCATCCCATTCCGCGGCCTGCTCCGCGAGCGCGAAACGGCCCATGTAGTTGAAGCTGAGCTGCGGTGCCGGGTGAGACTGCAACTCGGTCTTCGCCGCCGGGTTCAGCCAGCGCAACAGCCCGTACCCGATACCGGATTCCGGCACCGCGAGCAGCTGCTCCTTCACCGCCTTGACCGCCGCGACCATCTCCGGCTCACCCGAGCCGGCCACCTCGAGCGCGACCGGGTAGGCGCTGGTGAACCAGCCGACGGTATTGCCGAGATCGGCTCCGGCGAACAGGGTTTCGGCGCGGCCGTGCCGTTCCATGGTGAGCGAGACGGTCGCACCGTCGCGGTCGTGCGCGCGGCGGTAGCGGTGGGTGGCCACGGCCAGCGCCGCCACCTGGATGTCGAGGAAATCGCAGCCGAAGGCCTGGGCCGCGGTCGTCATCAGGAAGGTGGTGTCGTCGGCGTCGAGTTCGGTGGTCACCTCGCACACGGTGGCGACGGTGTCGCGGGCCGGGTCGAAGGCGCTGTCGCCGAGCAGCGGGTCAGCGGTGGCGGCCACGGTCTGCCAGTAGGGCAGCTCACCGGCGAGGGTTTCGCTGCCCGCCAGTTGCACCAGGTTGGTGTTCCAGGTGCGCACCGAGGTTCCGGTGCCGTCGAGTTCCTCGCCTGCCCAGAGCTGGCGCAGGTCGTCGTGGATGATGCGCCAGGACACGCCGTCCACCACCAGGTGATGGATGACCAGCAGCAGCCGTCCCGTCGCCCGGTCGGCGGTGCGGACCCAGACGGCGCCGAACATCGCGCCCGCGGCGGGATCCATGGCCTCGGCGGTGCCGCGCAGCTGCTCGGCGAGGGTATCGGCGGCCGCCCGGTCCCAGTCCGACGCATCGAGTTCGACCTCGGTGAGCGCCGGATAGTCGAACGGTTCGCCCGGTGCGGGCACGTAGTAGGCGGTGTTGCCTGCCGGGTCGGTGCCGATTCGGGCGCGCAGCAGCGGATGCCGGTCGACCAGGCCGCGCAGCATCGCTGCCAGCCGGTCGGCGGTCGCGTCGGCCGGGGTGACGACGGCGGTGGCCTGGCTGTAGGCGCGGTAGGTGTCCGCGGGACGCTCGGTGAGCAGGGCCGCGATCGGGCCGAGCGGAATCCAGCCGGTGTCGGCGCCCGCGTCCACCAGTTCGGGTGCGCCGGATTCGGCGATCGGCTCGGTGGCCGCGGCGATCGCGGCGATCGTGCGGGCCTCGAACAGGGTGCTGGTGGTGATGGACAGTCCGCGCTTCTTCAACGCCGACGCCATCCGGATGGCGCTGATCGAATCCCCGCCGAGGGCGAGGAAATCGTCGTCGGCGGCCAGTTCGGTGCTCTCGGGAATACCGAGCACCTGCCGAACCACCTCGGCGACAGCGATTTCCGCGTCATCGCGCAGGGCGCGGCCGCGGCCGGTGGAACCACCGAGATCCGGCACCGGCAGTGCCTTGCGGTCGAGTTTGCCGTTGGCGGTCAGCGGCAGCGCGGGCAACCGCACGAGCGCGGCCGGGATCATGTAGTCCGGCAGCCGTTCGGCGAGGAAGGCGCGGATGGCGCCCGCGTTCTCATCCTCGGGATCGGTCTCGAACGTCGAACCGGGTTCGGGGACGTAGTAGCCGGCCAGCGCGGCGTCGGCGCCCTTGGCGACGGCGATCACCGCGGCGGAAACGATGCCGGGCACCTGCCGCAGCACGGCCCCGACTTCGCCGAGTTCGATGCGGTGGCCGCGGATCTTGACCTGATCGTCGACCCGGCCGAGGTATTCCAGCCGGCCGCGCGCGTTCCAGCGCACGATATCGCCGGTGCGGTACATGCGGGCGCCGGGTTCGTCGGCGAACGGGCATGCCACGAAGGTGCCCGCGCTCAGGCCGGGCCTGCGGTGATAGCCGCGGGCGAGCTGTACGCCACCCAGGTACAGCTCACCGATGACGCCGGTCGGCACCTGCCGCAGCTGCTCGTCGAGCACGTACACGGTCGAATTGGATTCCGGCACACCGATGAGCGCGGGGCCCTGCTCGGGGGCACCGTCGAAGTCTTCGTGGGTGATGTCCATCGACGCCTCGGTGGGCCCGTACAGGCCGAGCACCGTGCCGCCGAACACCTTGCTCGACTCCTCCACCAGCGCCGGGGGCACGGCCTCGCCGCCGAGGTAGACGAACCGCATCGACTGCAGGCGCGCGGGATCGGGGCCCGCATCGAGGAAGGCGCGGACCACGCTGGGCACCAGCGAGATCTGGGTGATCTTGTGCCGGTCGATGATTCCCGCCAGCGCCTCCACATCGGCCTGCCACCACTCCGGATGCGGCAGCACCGTCGCCGAACCGGTGCACAGCGCGTTGACCAGCTCGAACACCGACACGTCGAAGCCGATCGGCGCCTTCTGCAAGATGCGTTCTGCGCCGAAGCCGAGATGGTCGCGCATCCACTGCACATGGTTGGCGACACCGCGGTGATGGATGATCACGCCCTTGGGGCGGCCAGTGGTGCCGGAGGTGTAGAGCAGGTAGGCGGCATCGAGCGGGTGGATCGGCCGATCCAGTTCGGTGATCTCGAGCGGCGCGTCGTCCAGTTCCGCCAGCTCGGCACGGACCCCCGGATCGGCAAGATCGACCACCGGCACCGAGTTCTGCACCGGCAGCTCGCGATCGCCGGACACCGAGCGGATCATCAGCGCCGGATCGGCGTCACCGAGCATGTACTCGATGCGGTCGGCGGGATAGCTCGGATCGAACGGCACATACACCGCTCCGGCCCGCAGGATCGCGGCGAACGCGACGGGCAGGTGCTCGGACCGTTCGGCGAACACACCGACTCGGTCGCCGGCGCCCACCCCGCGCCCGCGCAGCAGCCGGGCCACACGATTGACGTACGAATCGAATTCGGCGTAGGTGAGGCTGGTGTCCTCGAACACCACCGCCACCCGCTCGGGATAGTTGCGGGCGGAGTCGCGGATCATCGCGTCGGCGGTTTCCGGGACGATCGGCACCCGCGGCCCCGGCGTCCACGCCGCCAGCTTCGCGCGGTCGGAGTCCGACAGCACCAGCAGCCGGTTCAGCGTGACCTCGGCGCCGGCGTGGGCGAGCATCTGGTCGATGTATTCGTGCAGCCGCTCGATGGTGGCCGGGTCGAACAGGTCGGTGCGGTAGGTGATCTGCACGTCCACCCGATCGGCGTGCATGAACGCTTCCACCGCCACCGGCAGCAGCGAGGCGCCGTGATCGGCCAGGTGCCAGCTGGTGCTGACACCGGGCAGCTGCGGGCCGTCGATCTTCTGCTGCAAGAACAGCACCATGGTGTCGAACAGCTTGGAGCCGACATTGCCGGTGGCGCGGTTGACCGCGCGGACGATGGCTTCCTGCGGGAAGGTCTTGTGCCGGAACGCCTCCGTCGTTACCCCGCGCACATGATCGACCAGATCGGCGAAGGTGCGGGCGTCGGCGCCGGTGAAGCGCAGCGGCAGCATATTGCTGAGGTTGCCGATCAGCAGATCGCTGCCCGACTCCTCGCGGTTGGCGACCGTCGTGCCGACGACCACCTCGGACTGGCCGGTGACCTGGCGCAACGCGAGGTAGTAGGCGGCCAGGAACACCTGGAACGGGGTGGCGCGCAGCTGGGAGCTGAGGGCGCGCAGGTTGGCATCGGCGCTTGTGGACAGCAGCCGGTCCATGCGGTCGCCGCGTTCGGTGACGACGGCGGGCCTGCGGTCATAGGGCAGCTGGAGTTCGGGTACCTCGCCGTCGAACTGGGCTGCCCAGAACTCGGATTCGGCGGTGTGGTCGGCCTCGGCGAAGCGGTCCTGTTCCCATTCGGCGAAATCGGCGACCTGCCGCTCCAGCGGTTCGGGTCGCGGTTCGCCGGCCAAAGCCTGCTGGTAGAAGCGTTCGACGTCGCGTGAGAGGGCGGGCAACGTCATCCCGTCCCAGGCGATGTGCTGGATGACGAGGATGACGACCGTGGTCTCGGCGTCGGCGCGCAGGAATGTCAACCGCAGCGACGACTCGGCCGCCAGATCGAAGGTCTCGTGCGCGGCGGCGGCGACCAGCTCGTCGATGCGGCGGGTGGTCTCGGCCGGGTCGAGCTCGGTCAGATCCAGTTCGGCCACGCGCGGCGGGAGTTCGGCGTGGATGCGCTGGTACGGTTCGCCCTGCTCATCGGTGTGGTACGTGGTGCGAAGCACCTCGTGCCGCTGCGGCAAGGCCAGGAACGCGCGCCGCAGAGCGTCGTAGTGCACCTCGCCATGGAAGGTGAGCGCCAGACACAGGTTGTAGGCGGTGCTGTCGGGCGAGATCTGCTGATGGGCGAACACATAGCGCTGCCCGAACGACAGCGGTGCCCGCTCGGGATCCCGGCGCGCGGGCACCGCCGGGGTGGCGGCCAGGCCCTCCTGCGCGAGCCGGGCCCGCATCGCTTCCTGAAGGTCGTCCAGCGATCGCATCTACGTCAAACCATTTCTCGTACGTTGGGTTACCGACCGTCATGGCCGGTACAGGTCAGCGCGCCGGAGCGGGTTCCGGAACGCTCACCTGCGCCAGTTCCAGCAGGATCCGCGCCACCTGTTCCAGCCGGCCCTCGGTGGTCTCGGTGGCCTGGAGGCGTTCGGTGATGCCGCGCACCGTGCGGCTCTCCAGCACGCCGGTGACGCCGAAACTCTCGACACCGAGCAGGCCGCGGATCTTTGCGGTGAGGGTGGTGGCCAGGATCGAATTGCCGCCGACGTCGAAGAAGTCGGTCTCCACACCGATGCGTTCGATGCCGAGCACCTGCGCGGTGATGTACTCGACCGCCGCCTCCAGTTCGGTGGCCGGCGGCACGTAGGTGTCGCGGGCACCCGGGTCGTCGCTGCTGAGCAGGCGCCGGATCGCGGCCCGGTCGAGCTTGCCGTTCGCGGTCAGCGGGATGTCCTCGAGCACCCGGATGACCTCGGGAATCATGTGCGCGGGCAACAGGTCCCGCAGCTGCTGCTCGATCGACTCGGCCGTCACCGCCTCGGCGTGCACGGCCGCGACCAACCGGCCAGAGTCCGTCGCCAGCGCCACCGCTTCCCGCACGCCGGGCAGCGCGGCCAGCGCGGATTCCACCTCGCCGAGCTCGACGCGATAGCCGCGGATCTTCACCTGATGGTCGGCGCGGCCGAGGAAATCGACGGTGCCGTCGGGCAGGTAGCGGGCCAGATCGCCGGTGCGGTACCAGCGCACGCCGTCGTGTTCGACGAAACGCTGCGCGCTCCGATCCCGGTCGCCGCGGTAGCCGTCGGCCACGCTGACGCCGCCGATCCACAGCTCGCCCACCACCCAGTCCGGGCAGTCCTCGCCGCGCTGATTGACCACGCGCAGCTGCACATTCGCCAGCGGGGTGCCGTACGGGACGTTGGCCCAGTCGGCCGGGAAGGCGTCGGTGACCTCGCAGACGGTGGAGTGGATGGCGGTTTCGGTGGTGCCGCCGAGGCCGGCGAAGCGCAGGCCGGGGACCTGCGCGCGCAGCCGGTGGCCGAGTTCGGCCTTCACCCGATCGCCGCCGGTGATCACCACGCGCAGTGAACGCAGCTGTTCGGCGGTCGCGGTGTCGAGCAGCATGGTGATCAGGCCCGGCGCGCAGTTCAGCACGGTGACGCCGCGGTCGGCGATCAGCTCGGCCCAGGCCTGGGCATCGCGTTCGGTCTCGGTGTCCACGCACACCAGCGCGCCGCCCAGCGACAGGGGGCTGAAGATGTCGAACACCGACAAGTCGAACTCCAGCGACGACAGACCGATGGTGGCATCGTCGCTGCCCAGATCGAAGTGGGCGGCGATGGCGTCGATGGTGTTGGTGGCCGCGCGATGGCCGACCTCGACGCCCTTCGGTTCGCCGGTCGAGCCGGAGGTGAACAGCACGTAGGCCACCGAGTCCGGGGCGGAGCTGTGCGGGGCGGGCAGCGGGTCGGCGGTGAGCGCGGTACTCAGGTCCACGCCGGTGACCTCGGCGGGCAGCTCGATGACGTCGTCGATGAGCGCGACCCGCACGCCACCGCGTTCCAGGATCCGCTCCCGCCGCGCCTTCGGCTGGCCGGTGCCGATCGGCAGGTACGTGGCGCCCGCGGCGAGCACGCCGAGCACGGCCGGAATCTGGCGGTGCCCCTTCGGCACGATGACGGCCACCGTATCGCCGGGCCGCACGCCCGCATCGGTGAGCGCCCTTGCCACCGACAGGGCCTGGCCCGCCAGCTCGCCATAGGTGGACGAGCCGTCGCGCCAGCGCAGCGCCTCCCGGCGCGGGACGCGCTCGGCATGGGCGAAGAAGGCGTCGTGCAGGTTGCGTTCGCCCAGGTCGGCCGCGGTGTTGTTGACCGATTCCCGTACTGCCCGCTGGCTTTCCGGAAGCTCGATGGCCAGCTCCGCGTGCCAATCGGCGTCCGGCTCGACCAGCGCGTCCAGCGTGTTGCGGAACCGCTCGAACATCGCCTCGGCGACACCTTCGGGCAGCGCGTCGCGGCGGATGTCCCAGTTCACCAGCAGACCGCCGTCGAGTTCGGCCACCTGCGCGTCCAGGTCCACCTGCGGGCCCTGCGACAGGATCCACACCGGGCGGCCGAAGACGCGGGTGACCCGGTCGGCGAACAGCTCACCCAGGTCCAGGCCGGAGGTGAACACCACCGAGGGCGTCACCGGACCGCCACGCATCCGGCCCAGGTCACGCAGCACATCGAGACCCTCGTAGTCGGCGTGCGCGGCGCAGGTGTGCAGTTCCTTCTGGAGCCGCTTGGCGCGCGCCAGCATGGATTCCGGTTCCCGGGCGTCGACGTCGACCAGCACGGAGTTGGTGAAATCGCCGACCACGTTGTCGATGTCGTCGTGCAGCGGCTGGCGCGCGAACAGCGGCACGTTCAGCAGGAACCGCTGCTGCGCCGACCAGCGCGCGATGGCTTCGGCGAACACGGTGGCCAGGGCGACCGCCGGGGTGACGCCGTTGCCGTGCGCGTTGCGGTGCAGGCGGGCCTTGGCCTCGGCGTCGAACCAGTGGTGCAGGCGGATGCTGCGCGAGGGATCGGGGCGCTCGCTTTCCGGGACCACCGGCAGCGAGGGAATATCGGGGAAGTCGAGAATGCGGTTCTCCCACCACTTCTCGTCTTCGGAGTTGTCCGGCGCGGTGCGCTCTTTCTCGGCGAGATATTCGCGGAAGGTGAAGCCGATGGGCGCGAGATCGTCGGCATCGGATTCATAGAGGGCGGCCAGATCGTCGAGGATGCGGCGGTAGCTCTGCGCGTCGGCGGCCAGCATGTCGACATCCAGATGCAGGCGGTGTTTGCCGCCCGGGAGCAGGGTGACGGTGATGTCGATGACCTGGCCGCGTTCGACGTCCATCCGCTGATGGCTCTTGTCCTGACGCAGGCGTTCGAGTTCGGCGTCGGGCTCGGCGTGCCCGCTCAGATCGACGACGCGGAAGATCTGCGGCGGCTCCGGCAGCACCCGCTGGGTACCGCTGTCGAGGAACTGCGCGCGCAATTGTTCGTGGCGGCGCACCAGCCGGACGACGGCGCGTTCGAGGCGATCGGCTTGCACACCCGCACCGTCGAATTCGACGTAGAGGTGCGCGGCCACACCGCCGAGCCGCTGATCCTGGCGGCGGCCCATCCAGTAGGCGTGCTGCATGGTGGCCAGCCCGAATTCCGCCGAGGCGTCGGTGGGGGCGGCCGGGGCGGCGGGCTGCGGGGCCGGTTCGGGTGCTTGCGCGGCGCCGCCGCCGAGCATGCGGGTCCACGCCTCGATCGTCGGCTCCAGCGCGAGTTCGGAGCTGCGAACCTCATAGCCGCGCTTGCGCCACTTGGCCGAGAGCTGCATGAGCATCATCGAATGCATGCCGAGGCTGACGAGATCGTCGTCGTAACCCACCGATTCCGGCGGGACGCCGATCGCCGCCGCCACAATCTCGCGAACTTCCGCCTTGTCGAGCATCGGACTCCTCACCAGCAAGATCAGCCTCACCAAGCCGTAGGCAAGCCTTGCCTAACCTACCGAGGCATCGTAACGCATGGGTTCGGCCGTCCCCTAGCCGTGTGGTTTGGCTAACCTAATCATGCCGTGGCGGCGCTGATCAGCGATGCCCGACTTCCCCGTAGCGGGACGCGATCGCACCTCCCGGCTCGCGTCGCGCCGACCCCTCGAACCGTCGGCACTCGCCTGACCAGCGCCGAGCGCGACCGCCCCGAAACCCCGGTCCACGCCGATATCGGATTCACGGGGATTTCGGCCGAAATGATCCGCCGGACTCGGTGCCGCGCGGCAGGGTTGGGCAGTAGTCTGGGCGCGTCCGACGGCGACTCCCGCCGCCGATGAAGGGATACCGTTGCTTCGCAAGGCGTTCATTGCCGCTGCCGCCGCGCTCGCCGCGGCGATCACGCTCGGCGGCACCGCAGGTCCGGCGGCTACCGCCCCCCTCCCGGCGCGCACCCAGGTGGTTCCCGCGCCGCCCGCGTTCGAAGGTCTGGATCCGTGCTCGCTGGTCCCGCAGGGCGTGGCCGATCGGGTGAGTGGCGTCCCCGGTATCCAGCCCATCCGCCAGCCCGGCCTCGCCCCCGGCCAGCACCTGGACAACTCCGACGGTTGCAGCTGGATGGCGGGCGAGGTGGAGCGCATCGGCGTGATGTTCTGGGTCCGTCAGCGCGTCGAGGAATTCCCGCAACCCGACGATCCCACCGCCCGCCGCCTCATGCAGCAATTCGGCCGCCCCTTCCAGGTCTTCCTCCCCCACCCGGGCGAGAACGCCGAATATTGCAGCATCACCGCCCCTTACAGTGGCGACCGCGAAGTAACGGTCATCCTCCGCTCCCCCGCCCCCGGACGCGCCCAGACTACTGCCCAACCCTGCCGCGCGGCACCGAGTC
>NZ_JAAGVC010000433.1 GCF_010858045.1 Nocardia cyriacigeorgica | reverse complement strand
GTCGTGGTGGTGCATATCCTGCGCAATTCGCTGATCCCGGTGGTCACCTTCATCGGTGCCGATCTGGGTGCGCTGATGGGCGGGGCCATCGTCACCGAGGGCATCTTCAATATCCCCGGCGCCGCGGCAATCCCTTCGCGGTGGCGGTTCGCACGTAGTCGGCGTCCCGGTTCTCCACCACCGAGCTGCGGGTCAGGCGCAGTACGTAAGCGAACGACAGTGCGCCGAGCACCAT
>NZ_JAAGVC010000432.1 GCF_010858045.1 Nocardia cyriacigeorgica | reverse complement strand
GTTCGGCAACCGCCCGGACCTTGCGCACGCCCGGCTCCAACGGCAGCGGGCTCTTGCCCATCTTGCGGCCGCGCACCAGTGGCAACGTCAGCCGGAAGCTGGCGCCGACGCCGAGCTCACCGACACCGGAGACAAACAGCCATGACCATGCGGCCCACCGACCCCAGCAGAACGCCGCGCGGGCGATTACTCGCCGCGCTGGCGGCCGCGCTGGCCGGGGTCCTGCTGCTGGGTG
>NZ_JAAGVC010000431.1 GCF_010858045.1 Nocardia cyriacigeorgica | reverse complement strand
GCCAGAAGGGCCGCTGTTTCTTGTCCTTGCGTCCGCGTCGGTCACGCCGTGCGCGACGCCCCTGCGGTTGCCCGTCGTCTGCACCGGGCACGGTCACCGGCCCACTCTCGTCTGCCACGCCAAGCTGTACTACCTGCGCGACCTGCGTGGCAAGGCCGCCAAGATCAAGGAAAAGCGCTGAGCTGCTGCTCCGCGCCGCTATCCCGGTCCCGCCCGGAGCGGTGGTAGCGCACAGAAA
>NZ_JAAGVC010000430.1 GCF_010858045.1 Nocardia cyriacigeorgica | reverse complement strand
CGTCGGCCATCCGCAGCACCAGCGCGAAGTCGACCTGCTCGCCGATGAGCTCACGGCCGCGAGCACCGCCGTCACCGACCTGTGGGGCCAGGACTGGTCCCGGTCGCCCGTGGTGGTCGTGCCCGCGCGGGCCGCGCGCAGCGGCGCCACCACCGAATCGGGGAGCAGCAGCAGCGCGGCGCAGGTGCCGGTCAGCAGCATCACCATGACGGTGGTGAGGCAGAACTCGAAGCGCCGTCGCTGCGACAGCCAATCACGGACGCG
>NZ_JAAGVC010000429.1 GCF_010858045.1 Nocardia cyriacigeorgica | reverse complement strand
CTCATCGCCTGGGGCCGAGCCGGTTTCCGTGGTCCAGTGGTAGCTGAGAGCCGCCGCCCGGCTCCAATGCCGGTATTCTCGGTCCCGATCGGCGGCGGTCAGCGCGGGGAGCCACCGGGCGGCGGTGTGGCGATTGCGGCGCAGCCCTTCCATATCCGGCCACAACCCGACCGCGAGCCCCGCGGCGTAGGCGGCGCCGAGGGACACCGTTTCGGCGAACAGTGGGCGTTCCACCGGGACGCCGAGGGCGTCGCTGATCTGTTGCATCAACAG
>NZ_JAAGVC010000428.1 GCF_010858045.1 Nocardia cyriacigeorgica | reverse complement strand
CATGGTGTCGGTGCCGATCGGTGCGCCGGTGTTCAACACGCAGGTGTATGTGCTGGATGCGCGGCTCAATCCGGTGCCGGTCGGTGTGGCGGGTGAGCTGTATCTGGCCGGTGTGCAGCTGGCGCGTGGTTATGTGGCGCGTCCGGATCTGACCGCGGATCGTTTCGTAGCGAACCCGTTCGGGGCGTCCGAGCGGATGTATCGCACCGGTGACCTGGTGGCGTGGAACGCGGCCGGTGAGCTGGAGTATTTGGGCCGCACTGACTTCCAGGT
>NZ_JAAGVC010000427.1 GCF_010858045.1 Nocardia cyriacigeorgica | reverse complement strand
TGCCGACGTGCCGTTCGAGCGGCTGGTCGAGGTGCTCAACCCGCCGCGCTCGACCGCGCGTCATCCGCTGTTCCAGGTGGGCCTGTCGTTCCAGAACGTGGCCAGGGCCGCGCTGGAACTGCCGGGGTTGAGCGTCAGCCCGGTGGATGCCGATCTGGATGTGTCGCAGTTCGACCTGCATCTGATCGTCTCCGATGTCTACGACGAGTCCGGTGCGCCGGCGGGTCTCGGTGGGTTCTTCACCTACGCCACCGACCTGTTCGACGCCGAGAC
>NZ_JAAGVC010000426.1 GCF_010858045.1 Nocardia cyriacigeorgica | reverse complement strand
GGGTGGTCATCGCAGGTCCTCCTGTGTCGAGCGGAACACCCGCCACCCGGACGGCCGTGACTGTGCGCGACCACGACTCCGCCGAGCTCCGAATGGGCGGGTACTTCGCATGCGGCTTTCCCGCAGCATCGAACGCCTAACCGGACTACCGAGGAGCACATCGATGCGGGCGAACGCCGGAACCTCTCGCGCCGATGCACCTGGCGAACAGCGTATCGCCGGATCGGGCGCGGACAGGCGAAGTGAGGTAATCGGACACGCCCGGTTCCGCGC
>NZ_JAAGVC010000425.1 GCF_010858045.1 Nocardia cyriacigeorgica | reverse complement strand
GAGCTGCGCTTCGCCGATCAATTCGCCGACCCGATCGCCCACCATGTGGATACCGACGACGGGCCCGGGACTCGCATCGGTGCCGGACCGGATGACCTTCACTCCCCCAGCGGTGCCGAGGATCTGGCTGCGCCCGTTGCCCGCCAGGTCGTGCACGGTGGTGCTGATCGTCGCATGGATCCGGCGCGCGGCTTCCTCGGTCAGCCCGATACCGGCAACCTCGGGGTGTGAGTAGGTGACGCGAGGCACCGCGAGCTCGTACGGCAGGGACGG
>NZ_JAAGVC010000424.1 GCF_010858045.1 Nocardia cyriacigeorgica | reverse complement strand
GAGTGAATCATCGTGATCGGTGACGACCGCGCCGTAAGCCTTCTGCTCCCCCGCCGAGCTGCTCTCGGCCGGCGCCGACAATCGCGCGGTAATCGCGTCGCGCACCACCGCGGCCGCGTTCTTGGAGTGCGCGAGCAACAGCACCGACTCCGGATCGGCACCCGCGGCGATCCGATCGGCCGCCACATCGACCAGCAGCGAGGTCTTGCCGGCGCCCGGCCCGCCGAGTACCTGCCACATACCGTTCCCCGGCCGGACCGCGCCCGGATCGGC
>NZ_JAAGVC010000046.1 GCF_010858045.1 Nocardia cyriacigeorgica | reverse complement strand
CTCCCCGGCCCGACCCCCAGGTGACGGTCCCTCCCCGGCCCGTCACCTCCCCCGTTTCGGACCTCGCGACTACTGGCAGTAGTCGAAGGTGCCGAGCTCGGTGCGACCGTCCTTGATCAGGTAGCTGGTCGCGTACAGGTCGGTCTTGGCCACCGGGTTCTCACCGTCGGGCGCGAGCCATTCGACCTCCTGGATGACCAGGTAGGCGTTGGGGTCGTTGCGCAGGACGTCGACCTTGGTGTCGTCCATATCGGCGGCCTTGGTGTCGGTGGCCTTGCCGGTCTCCCACTCGCCTGCCACGGCGAGGGTGCCCTGGGCGGCGTCGACGATGACCGTGCGGTAGCGGATCTGCTGGTTTTCACCGGGCAGGTAGCCCGGCTGGGCGTAGACGACCGGCGAATCGATCTCGATCCGGATCTTGTCGTTCTTGTGGGTGCAGGTGGCCTGGCCGGTGACGGCGGCACCCGGGACGCCTTCGGTGGCGGCCGAGGCCGTGCCCGCACCGAGAACGAGGGCGGTGGTCGTGGTGGCGAGAGCGAGGGCGGTGGTCAGCTTGCCGATCATCGTCGTTACGTCCTGTTCGGGGTTTCGGTCTGTGCTTTCCGGTGTGTTCCGGTGTTGATACGAACAATGCCGCCCCCGGCTTGGCGCGCCCTTAAGAAGAACTTGCAGCCCGGCAATCCCCGCTCGAGCGGCCCCGATCGGCGAAACTGGACCAGTTTGCGGCGCGGCTGCTCGATTCGCGCCATGATGGAAGTACGGCAAGAAGATTGGGAGAGCGTCGATGGAAACCGTGGTCGTCTGGATGCTGGCCTGCGTGATCTACTGGTTCGGTCTGCTGTAGGACCCTGCGGTACCCGCTGGACAGAAAAAATCCGCCCCTGACCGGAATGGTCAGGGGCGGAAAGTTTTTTCGAGACGCCGAGGGGTCAGCCGTTGCCGTTGAGGCCGGCCCGCACGCCCTCCTCGACGCGCTTGCCGAGCTCGCTGTCGACGTTCTTCCAGTACTCGAAGACCCGGCTCAGCACCGGCTCCTGCACACCGCCGAGCACATGGCCGACGATATTGCTCACCAGGCGGTCGCGCTGTTCATCGTTGAGCACCTCGCGCACCAGGATGCCGGGCTGGACGAAATCGCCGTCCTCGGCGTGCTGGATGTAGCCGGCGCGCACGGCCTTGCCGTCGAACTCCCAGGCACCGCCGTCACCGGCCAGTTCCGGATCGGCGTGCGGGCCGCCGTAGGAGTTCGGCGCGTACACCGGCACCTCCGGCTCGTTGAAGTGGTACCGCATCGCGCCTTCCTTGGAGTAGGTGTTGACCTCCGCGGCGCGCGGCGCGTTCGGCGGCAGCTGCGCGTAGTTGGTGCCGATGCGGTAACGGTGCGCGTCGGCGTAGGCGAAGACGCGGCCGAGCAGCATCTTGTCCGGCGAGAACCCGATGCCGGGCACGATGTTGGACGGCTCGAACGCGGCCTGCTCGATCTCGACGAAGAAGTTGCGCGGGTTACGGTTCAGCGTCCACTTGCCGACCTCGATCAGCGGGTAGTCCTTCTTGGACCAAACCTTGGTGAGATCGAACGGGTTGAACCGGTAGGTCTCCGCCTCGGCGACCGGCATGATCTGCACGTAGACCGTCCAGCTCGGGAAATCCCCGCGCTCGATGGCGTCCCACAGATCCTTGCGATGCAGGTCGGGGTCGGTGCCCGCGAGCCGGTCGGCCTCGGCCTGGGTGAGGAAGTCCTGGCCCTGATCGGTGCGGAAGTGGTACTTCACCCATACCCGCTCACCTTCGGCGTTGATCCACTGATAGGTGTGCGAGCCGTAGCCGTTCATGTGCCGGTAGCTCTTCGGGATGCCGCGATCGCCCATCAGCCAGGTGACCTGATGCGCCGATTCCGGGCGCAGCGTCCAGAAATCCCACTGCATGTTGTGATCGCGCAGACCCGAACCCGGCAGCCGCTTCTGCGAGCGGATGAAGTCGGGGAACTTGATCGAGTCCTTGATGAAGAAGACCGGGGTGTTGTTGCCGACGAGGTCGTAGTTGCCGTCCTCGGTGTAGAACTTGATCGCGAAACCGCGCGGGTCACGCCAGGTGTCCGGGCTGCCCTGCTCACCGGCGACGGTGGAGAAACGCACCAGCGATTCGGTGCGCGCGCCGGGCTGGAACAGCTTGGCCTTGGTGTACTTCGCGATCTCCGGGTTGGTCACCACCAGTTCGCCGTACGCGCCGGAGCCCTTGGCGTGCACGATGCGTTCCGGCACCCGCTCCCGGTTGAACTGCGCGAGCTTCTCGATCAGGTAGTGGTCGTGCAGCAGAACGGGGCCTTGGGTTCCCGCGGTCAGCGATTCGTTGTCGCTTTCGACGGGAATGCCGGTGTTGGTGGTTGTCGGCTTGGTCATAAAAGCCTCCTCGGCTGTCAACGGACCCGGGATGGGCTGACCCGGGACTGTCAGAGTGTCGGCCGTCGGTCCGGACGGCAGTTCGGGCACAGGCCCCAGAACACGACCTCCGCCTCATCGATGGCGAAACCGTGTTCGTCATCGGGTTGCAGGCAGGGGGCGCTGCCCACGACACAGTCCACGTCCACGACCGTGCCGCAGTTTCTGCACACCAGGTGGTGATGGTTGTCGCCGGTTCTGGCCTCGTAGAGCGCCGCCGACCCGGCCGGCTCGATGCGCCGCAGGATGCCGGCGCGGACGCAGGCATGCAGCACGTCATAGACGGCCTGGGTGGAGACCGAGCCCAGCTGTTGCCGGACGGTGACAGCGACGGTGTCGGCGTCGGAATGCGGACGAGCCGCGACCGCGTCGAGCACCGCTACCCGCGGGGCGGTGACCCGCAGACCGGCCGCGCGCAACTGCTCGCGGGGATCGGTGCTGTCGGTGTGCATACTTCGAGTCTCCACCTTTTCTGGAATTAGTCAAGAAAATAACTGGTGAGTTGCCGAACTGCGGCGTGTGGCCAAAGTGTAGTGCCGCACGTCACATCTTCGGCCCGGAATAGTCCGCCCGTGCGGCTCGTTGAACCCCGCTGTCGGCATCCGAGCAGCCCCGGGCCTCACCCCATCTGTCGCTTCGAGCGACCACTCGCCGAGAGGCGCTTGCCGGGTGTCGATACCAGTGGTGACGTCGGCGTGGGCGTCCCGCGACTCGGCGCCGCCAGGTCCCCCGACCTGGCGGCGTTTCGCATATACCGGCCCCGCCCGGCCTCCGGCGCTAACCTGATCCGCATGGGGCGTTTCGGTGGACTCCTCGTAGGGGTCACAGCGGTTGCGTTGGTTGCGGGGCATGTCTTCGCCGCGTCCGCGGCAGCGGCGCCACCGCCTGCCCCGGCGGAGTGCTCGGTGCACTCGGGGCGCCAACTCGAGCGAGCCGAACCCGAAGCGGTAGGGCTGGATTCGCAGCGCCTCGCCGAGGCGCTCCAGTTCGCGAGCACCCGGAATCGATTGAACGTCCAGGTCTTTCGGCACAACTGCCTGATCGGCGAGGGCCCGACGAACGCGCAGACCGGCAACGTGGCCTGGAATGTCTGGAGCGTGACCAAGTCCATCGTGTCCCTGCTCGCCGGAATCGCCTCGGACCAGGGCAAGCTCGATATCTCCTCGCCGATCGGACGGTATCTGCCCGCGGGTCTCGGCGACGAGCAGCGGCGCTCCATCACGGTCGAGGATCTACTGACGGAATCGTCGGGGATGCGCGTCGGCGTGGTCACCGAAGGCATCACCGGAGTGATTCCGCTCGATCCGAACAGCGCGGTGCAGGCTCTCGGGGTGCCGCTGGATCACGAACCGGGCACCGTATTCAGTTACAGCCAGCGCAATGTCGACCTGCTGGCCTATGTGATGGAACTGGCCGTCGGCGAACCGCTGCAGCAGTTCGCCCAGCGCGAGTTGTTCGACCCGCTCGGCATCGCGCGCGGCGACTACTACTGGGCCCGCGACCGAGCAGGCCACACCTACGGCTACGCGCACCTGATGATCCCGCCGAACGATCTGGCCAAGCTCGGGCTGCTCGTCGCCAACGACGGACGCTGGGGCACAACGCAACTCGTCTCACGCGCTTATCTGGACAAGGCCCGCTCCCCGTCGGCGACCAATCACTGCTACGGGTATCTGTTCTGGCTCGGACCCTCCTGCGCGGAGAACGCGAGCTTCCTGCCACCGGACATGTACTCCATGGCGGGTATGGGCATGCAGAACGTCTTCGTCTTCCCCAGCCAGGATCTGACCGTGGTGTGGACCGGGATGTTCGGCAATGTCAGCGCGCACGGCCCATCCGGCGTCATCCAGAACCAGGCCGAACTGCCGCACGAATTCTTCCGCAGGCTGTTCGCCGCCTTCCATGAGCCGCCGGTCGCCGACCCGGGCCCGTACGTCGAACCACCGCTGACCTTGGACCCGAATGCCTTCATCGACAGCGATATCCTGCTGGCCATCGTCGGGGTGGGGCCGTCGGCCTATCCGGGCTGCAACGTCTTCGCCTGCCTGAACCAGCCGCTGCGCCCGCCCTTCAGCGACGCCCCACCCGGCTGCGCCATCCTGGCCTGCCTCGGCCCCGATCCGCGCACACCGGGCATCCGCTGACCAGACGAGCCCGGCCGCCGCTGTGCAGCGACGGCCGGGCTCGGTCGTGAGAGGTAACCGCTCAGCGGTCGGCGAGCAGGACTTCCGCGATCTGAATGGTGTTGAGCGCGGCGCCCTTACGCAGATTGTCACCGGAGATGAACAGCGCGAGACCGCGGCCGTCGGGCACACCCGGATCCTGCCGGATCCGGCCGACCAGCGACTCGTCGTGCCCGGCCGCCTGCAACGGCGTCGGCACGTCGACCAGCTTCACGCCCGGCGCCTTGGCCAGGATCTCCTTCGCCTGCGCCACCGACAGCGGCTGATCGAACTCGGCGTTCACCGACAGCGAGTGCCCGGTGAACACCGGAACACGCACGCAGGTGCCGCTGACCAGCAGGTCGGGCAGGCCGAGGATCTTGCGGCTCTCGTTGCGCAGCTTCTGATCTTCGTCGGTCTCGCCGGAGCCGTCGTCGACCAGCGAACCGGCCAACGGCAGCACATTGAACGCGATCGGCGCGACGTACTTGTTCGGCGCGGGGAAATCGACCGCGCCACCGTCGTGGGTGAGCTTCTCGGCGTCGTCGATGACCGCGCGCGCCTGCGAGGCCAGCTCTTCCACGCCGGCCAGGCCGCTACCGGACACCGCCTGGTAGCTGGAGACGATGAGCCTGCGCAGCCCGGCGATCTCGTGCAGCGGCTTGAGCACCGGCATCGCGGCCATCGTGGTGCAGTTGGGGTTGGCGATGATGCCCTTGACCAGGTTGCGGGTCTGCTCCGGGTTCACCTCGCTGACCACCAGCGGCACCTCGGGGTCCTTGCGCCATGCCGAGGAGTTGTCGATAACGGTGACGCCGGCGGCGGCGAAACGCGGCGCCTGCACCCGTGACATCGTGGCGCCCGCGGAGAACAGCGCGATATCGAGGCCGGACGGATCGGCGGTCTCGGTGTCTTCCACCACGATCTCACCGCCGCGCCACGGCAGCTTCTTACCCGCGGACCTGGCCGAGGCGAAGAAACGCACCTCGTCGGCCGGGAAGTTGCGCTCCTCGAGCAGCTTGCGCATAACGGCGCCGACCTGACCGGTCGCGCCGACGACTCCAACCCGTACACCCATGATTTATCGCCCCGTTCCGGCGTGGACGACGGCGACCTCGTCACCGCCGAGATCGAAAGCCCGGTGCAGCACCTTGACCGCCTCGTCGAGCTGGGATTCGGCGACCAGCACCGAGATGCGGATCTCCGAGGTCGAGATCAGATCGATGTTGACGCCGGCCTCGGCCAGCGACTCACAGAACGTCGCGGTGACGCCGGGATGGGACTTCATGCCCGCGCCGACGAGAGAGACCTTGCCGATGTTCTCGTCGGAGCGGACCTCCGAGAAACCGATCTCGGCCTTGCGCTCGGTGAGGATCTGCACCGCGCGCACCAGTTCGGTCTTGGGCAGGGTGAAGGTGATGTCGGTCTTGCCGGTCTCCACCTCGGAGACGTTCTGCAACACCATGTCGATATTGATTTCCGCGTCGGCGACCGCCCGGAACACCTTGGCGGCGTAGCCCGGTTCGTCCGGCAGGCCGACGACAGTCACCTTGGCCTCGCTGCGATCGTGCGCAACGCCGGTCAGGATTGCCTGCTCCATCGGGATGTCCTCCATCGATCCGTAAACGGTGGTGCCCACCTTGTCGGTGTACGACGAGCGCACATGCACGGGCACGTTGTAGCGCCGCGCGTATTCGACACAACGCAGCATCAAGACTTTCGAGCCACACGCGGCCATCTCCAGCATCTCCTCGTAGGAGACCTGCTCGAGCTTCTGCGCGTCGGACACGATGCGCGGGTCGGCGGTGAAGATGCCGTCGACGTCGGTGTAGATCTCGCAGACATCGGCCTTCAGCGCCGCGGCCAGCGCGACCGCGGTGGTGTCGGAGCCGCCACGCCCGAGGGTGGTGACGTCCTTGCTGTCCTGGCTCACCCCCTGGAAACCGGCGACCAGCACGATCAGGCCGTCGTCGAGGGCTTCGCGGAGCCGGCTCGGGGTGACGTCGATGATCTTGGCCTTGCCGTGCGCGCCCGTGGTGATGACGCCGGCCTGCGAGCCGGTGAACGAGCGCGCCTCCTCGCCGAGGGCGTGGATGGCCATCGCGACCAGGGCGTTGGAGATGCGCTCACCCGAGGTGAGCAGCATGTCCATTTCCCGCGCCGGGGGTTCCGGGGAGACCTGCTGGGCGAGATCGAGCAGCTCGTCGGTGGTATCGCCCATGGCGGAGCAGACCACGACCACCTCGTGCCCCTGCTTCTTCGTTTCGACGATCCGTTCAGCGACGCGCCGGATACGCTCGGCCGACGAGACCGAGGATCCTCCGTACTTCTGAACAACGAGAGCCACGACAGGGTCCTCCCAGATCGACGAAAAGCTTATTCCGGTGATTCAGCGTACCGGCCCGCATCCAGCGATTTCGGGCCTACCTCCGAGCCTGTGGAAAAGGACACAACCGTGCCGGATCTCGTTTGAGATCGATGCCGACGGGCTATTGCCGCCGGTGATCGCCCTCGTCGACGGCGAGCGTCAGGCGCGGGTGAGCCAGGTGACCTGGGTGCCGTTGCCGAACTCGCGCCGCCTGGTCGGGGTGAACCGAGTGGGCCGGAACGGGCCGTCGAACGCGCGGACACCCGCGCCTGCCGATACCGGATAGCTCTTGATGACGAGTTCATCGATCTCGTCGATCAGCGCACCGGCGAGTGTGCCGCCGCCGGCCAGCCAGATATCAAGGCCGTCCTCCTGCTTCAACCGCCGCACCAGCTCGACCGGATCCGATTCCACCAGCTGCACACCCGGGTCATCGATCGTGCCGAGCGTGCTGGACACGACGTATTGACGTAGCTGCGGATACGGGCTGGTGATGCCGACGGCCAGCCCTGGTTCGTAGGTGCCGCGCCCCATCACCATGGTGTCGAAACTCTTGCTCGGCGTGCCCTCGGCGACACCGAAATGCGGCCAGACATGGGCAGGCAGGGTTTCGGGATAGTCGGCCGCGATCCATTCGGTGAAGTCGGAGGGGAGCGGGAAGAAATCGATGCCGCCGTCGGGTCCGGCGATATAGCCGTCGATGGACATGCCGACGTAGTAGACGAGCTTTCGCATGGGGTCCTGCTTTCTGTGGTGAGTGAGTCGATCAGGCACGCGCATACCAGGTGACCTGGTTGCCGCTGTCGAATTCCTTGCGCCGGACCGGAGTGAACAGTGTCGGATCGAAGGCGTCGGCGAAGGCGGGAATGCCCGCACCAGCGACAACCGGATAGCTCTTGATGATCAGCTCGTCGATCTCGCCGACCAGCGCGCCCGCGAGCTTGCCGCCGCCGCAGAGCCAGATATCGAGGCCCTCGCCACGCTTCAACCGCTGGACCAGGGCGAGCGGATCGCCGGGCACCACCTCGATGGCCGGATCGGCTTCCGGCGCGAGAGTCGACGAGAAGACGTATTGCTTCAGATGCGCGAAGGGGTTTGCCGGACCGACGGCGTAGGTACCGCGGCCCATCAGCACCGGGTCCCACTCCCGGTTCGGCGAATCCACCGCCATGCCGATATGCGGCCGGGCCGCGGTCGGGATCGAGTCCGGGAACTGCGCGCACATCCATTCGGTGTAGGCGTCGCTGCCCGGATAGAAGTCGAACTGGTTGTCGGGGCCCGCGATGTACCCGTCCAGCGAGACGGCGACGTAGTAGACGAGCTTTCGCATATGAACCACCTGAGATGTTGTACTCTGCTTGTAGTGGTTTCAACGTAGTACTACAACTGGAGTGGTGTCAAGGTGAGAACGAATCCGGAGCGCAGGGCCGCGTTGCTCGACGCGGCCATCGAGGTCCTGGCCCGCGAGGGCGCGCGTGGACTGACATTTCGCGCGGTGGACAAGGAAGCCGGCGTGCCCGCGGGCACGGCCTCGAACTATTTCGCCAACCGCGACGACCTGATGACCCAGACCGGCAGCCGCTTCTACGAACGCCTCGAGCCGAGCGCGGCGATGATGGCCAAGCTCGGCGGACCGAAGACGAAAGAGACGATCACCGAGCTGATGACCGACGTGGTGGACCGGCTGGAAACCTTCCGCACCGGTTACCTCGCCCTACTGGAACTGCGCTTGGAGGCGACCCGACGGCCCGAACTGCGCGAAGTACTCACCGAACGAGTCCGCGCCGATATCGAATTCAACGTCCGCAACCACATCGACTCCGGCATGCCGGGCGACGAGGACACAGTGCTGCTGTTGTATCTGGCGCTGAATTGGCTGATCGTCGACCGGCTCACGCTGCCGGGCATCTTCACCGAAGAACAGAGCAGGCATCTGATCGAAACGGCGGTCGCTCGGGCCATAGCAGAACAGGTCGGGTTGTGATGTGCACCACGCTCCCCGATAATGGGAGCCATGATGGCGAACGTCGGAGATCGGCTCCATGTGCACGGTCACATCGTGGGCGACCATGATCATCTCGGCGAGATCGTCGAGGTGCGCGGACCGAACGGGTCGCCCCCGTATATCGTGCGTTTCGAGGACGGACACGAGTCGCTGATCTACCCGGGCCCCGATGCGACAGTGGAGCCGTCGGGGTCGAACTGAAACATCACATTTCGGTCACTTCGCACGCCCGCAGCAACCGTCGACCAACCGTATAGCTACCTACGGAACCGTAGGCTCAGTGTTGACGATCACTGTGCCGCTGGGCACAATCGGCGCGTTGGTAATGCGGGGGTGCGGAGGTAAGACATGCGTACGAAGACCGATATCCGATTCGTCGTCGACACTGACCCCGCACAGGTCATGGACGCATTGGCAGCGGTGGAAATGCTCCCGGATTGGTCGTCGGCCTATACCGATGCCCGCGTCGCCACCCGCGACGAAGAAGGCAGGCCGCGCCGGGTTTTCGTCAAAGCGGAAATGCTCGGCAGCTCCGACCTCCAGGTCCTGGAATACGACTGGGAGGGCAACCGCTCGGCCTGGGAGGTCGTCGACAGCACGCGTGGCGTGAAGGGCGGGGGCTTCTTCGAGCTGAGCGAGTCCGATGAGGGCACCCACGTCTGGTACCACAACGAGTTGTACCTGCCCATTCCCGTTCCCGGCTTCCTGCTCAAGCGCTCCGTGCGCCGCGCGAACGAGGCGATGGTGGAGACGTTCATCGAATTCGCCGAACGATTTCCCGAAACGGAGACGTTTCAAACCGCTTGATGACTGAGCCCGCCCGTCGGGCGGGCATCGCAGGCTCCGACCTGCCACGATGTCATCCATGATCGGATCCAAACGAGCCCGGCTGCAGCCGATGGCCGAGGGCTCCTCGGTGACCCAGCTCGAACTCTTCTTCGACCTGGTCCTGGTCTTCGCGTTCACGATGGTCACCGACCTCGCCTCCGAAGAGACCACCGCGAAGAACCTGCTGCGTGCGCTGTTGTGCCTGGCCCTGATGTGGTGGCTGTGGATCTCCTACTCCTGGCTCGGCAATCTCGTCCGCGCCGACGAGGGTATCGCCCGGGTGGGCATGTTCGTGGCCATGGGCGGCGCGTTCATCGCCGCACTCACCATTCCCGAAGCCTTCGACGACCTCGACGGCGGATGGTTCGGGCCGCTGGTGTTCGCCATCGCCTACCTGGTGGTGCGGCTGGTGCATCTGGCCCTGATGTGGCTGGCCGGCGAAGGCGATCCGAAGCTGCGAGCGCAGATCCTGCGCTGGGCGCTCGGCTCCATCACCCTCGGCACCACGCTCCTCGTCGTCGCGGCCCTCGTCGACGGCAGACTGCAGATCGCGCTGTGGATCGCCGCGATCGCGGGTGACTGGGTGTGGACCCGGTTCGCTGGCACCGAATGGCGGCTCGCCTCCGCCAGTCATTACGCCGAGCGGTACGGCCTGATCATCATCGTGGCACTCGGCGAATCGATCGTCTCCATCGGCATCGGCGTCGCAGGCCTGCCCATCTCCTGGCCGATCACGCTCGCATCGATGCTCGGCCTGGCCATCTCGGGCCTGCTGTGGTGGGCCTACTTCGACGTCGCCGCGCTGACCGTGGAGCACGCCCTGACCGAGGCCACCGGCGCACGCCAGATCAAGATCGCCCAAATGTGCTACATGTACTGGCATTTCCCGATGATCGCCGGCGTCATCGGGCTGTCGCTGGGGTTGAAGAAGGTCCTGTACTACGTCGGCGACGAATCGGACCACAGCCTCAGCGACGCCCTGTACGGTATCCCGCTCGGCGCGCTCTTCGGCGGCGTCGCCCTGTACCTGGTGGGTCTGGTCGGGTTCAAGCATTACGCCACCGGCAACCTCTCCGTGGCCCGGATCGTCACGGCGATCGTGCTGGTCGCCCTGATCCCGGTGGCCGCCATGCTGCCCGCACTGGTCACCTTGACGATGCTGTTCGTCGCGCTCGGGGCGTTGATCGGCTGGGAAACCATTCGGCACGCCGGAGCGCGCGACCGGATCCGCCACGCCACCGCATGAGCCCGCCCGAAGGGGCGGCGCTCAGCGCGGAAAGTGATGGCGCACGGTGCGTTCCAGCGGAGTGGGACCATAGGCGGACGGTGGCACCTTCACCCCGTTGCTCAGCGCGTCGCGGATCTGGTCGATGTTCTCCCGCAACAGATCCGAGACGAGTTCGTCGGTGCGCGGATCGTCGAGGAACTGGAACAGGATCCGGAAGACGGTATCGGCGACCAGCCGGATGATGTCGTCGTGGAACGGCAGGTAGCGGACCCGGCCGGCCTGCGGATCGTTCTTGATCAACTCGACGATCATCTCGTCGAGTTCCTTGCGGTTCTCCTCCAGCGCCGCGGCGATGTTCTGGGTGTAGTGGCCCGCGCGCAGAGCGTGGGCGACCTCGTCCAGCACGGCCATGGTGACCGGCTTCTTGATCGTCTCGACAATCGTGCCGACCGAGCGGTTGACCACCGCGGCGGTCACCCGGTCGCCGAAGACCCGGTCGGCCACCCTGGCCAGCCGCACCAGGATCACCACGATCCGCAGCAACCGGAATCCACGCAGCCACGGGCTGGTCACCGGGATCATGCCGAGCACTTCGTACCAGTAGACGAACGGGAACGTCCACGGCCAGCCCGCGCGATGCCACCGCCAGAGGAACTCGACGGCGAAGATCGCGCAGATGGTGTAGTCGGCGATCACGATGGTGCGGTAGGTCTGCTCGGAGACCTCGAAGAAGGTGATCCAGCCGACCAGCACCACCGAGGCGATGGCCAGCCCGAGCATCAGGAAATCGGTCCACAGGGTGGGCGGTTTGCGCGGGTATTCGCCGGGTTCGGGCACCTCGTCCAGTTCATAGCCGGTGGGCGACGTTACTGCCACGTGAGGATCCCTTCGCTGCCGAACAACCCAGCCGACGGTAATACCGCGCCGCGGCGGCCACGCTGATTTCGCGCTTCGTCGCGGCGCGTCACCGTCCGGCGCGGATGATGGCCTCGATATTGCGTTCGGCCAGCGCGGTAATGGTCAGCGACGGATTGACCGTCGCGGTGCTGCCGGGGATCGCCGCGCCGTCCATGACGTAGAGCCCGGGATGACCGTGTACCCGGCCGTACCCGTCGGTGGCCCGGCCGAGCACAGCACCGCCCAGTGGATGCGCGGTGAACAGCGCATTCGCGTCGTAGCCGAGGGCGCTGTATTCGACCAGCGCGCCCGCCCGCTCGGCGATCCCGCGGTCGACGGCGCGGGCGGCGGCCACCGTCTCGTCGCGGTTGCGGGTCGACCAGCTCAGCCCGACCGAATCCGTGCCTCTGTCATATCCCATCCGGGTGCGGGTCGGATCGAGCACCATGCCCAGGGAGGCCAGGGCTCCGGTTTCGAACGGGATGCCGGGGATGTACCAGTTCTCCAGGGTGAGTGGTACCGCGGAATCGTCGTAGATCCGGCTGGCGCTCGGCACACCCTGGCCGAAGCCGGCCACCGAGCTGGCGCCACGCGCCAGCACCACATCGCCATTGGTGCCCCAGCCGTCGCCGATGTGCTCGTTGAGGTTGGGCAGCGCGCCGGTGGCCTGGGCGCGGACCAGCAGTTCGGTGCTGCCGATGGAACCGGCGCCGAGGAACAACTGATCGCAGGTCAGGGTGCGGGTGCGCAACACGTCACCGGTCGGGGCCAGTTTCGTCACGGTGACCGAATAGCGTCCGCCGCTCTCCTGCGCGATGGCGTCGACCCGGTGACCGGGGAACACTCCGCAGCGGCCGGTCTGCTCGGCGTAGCGCAGATAGTTCTGGTTCAGATCGAATTTCGCACCGTTGGAATTGCCGAGATTGCTGCGCGCCACCGTCGCCGATGGCCTGCTGCGCCCGGCCAGTTCGTCGCGCAGGATGTTCCAGCTGAAAATCGAATCGTTGGGCACCGGCTGATATCCGGCCTTGCGGACCTGCTCGTCCCAGGCACGCGAATGAGTGAACGGCGCCGAGTGGTAGATGTCGGCGGGCATGGCGTCCAGCCGCAGCATCTGCCGCACGCGTGGGTAATAGACGCGCTCGAGTTCGCCGTAATCGACGACGCCGCCGAAGACATGGTCGAACAGGCTGCGCTCGGGCGCGATCATGACACCGCTGAACACGATCGAGCCGCCGCCCACCGCGGCCGCGCGCCACACATCGATTCCCGGGTATTCGGTGACATCGAGGACCCCGCCGAAACTGGCGAACTGCATCGGCACCTTGGTCACCCCGGTGAAGGAGGTGCGGTGCCAGAAGCCGCGGCCGTCGGGCAGGTCGTCGCCGGTGAAGATCTCCCGCCACGGATCATTGGGCCAGCGCGAGCCGCGCTCGAGCACCGTGGTGGCAACGCCGGCCTGCGCCAATCGCAGCGCCGTAGCCGAAGCGCCGAAACCGGAGCCGACGACGATCGCGGGCGAATGGTCGGCCGGATCGGGCAGCGGCGCGAAGATCTCCGGCACCCATTCACGGAACAGTGCATCCCAGATCGGATCGGCATTCGCCGTGACCGCACCGGCCGTCGATCCGAGGACCCCCAGCATTGTCGCCGCACCCACCGCCTCGAGGAAGGCACGCCTATCCACTTCTGCCACCTCCAAATTCACGCGCGCGGCCGGGGGAAGATTACCGGCAATCGCCAATGTTGAACAGCCGCTGTTCACCCGGCCGCACCCGTGATGGAACGATCTTCCTTATAGAGAGATCTGCAGAACAGGCTCTGCCATTACCGATCGGTCATGAAGTGAGCAGCCGGACCACCGCGACGGTGCCGACGACGACGATCACCGCGCGCAGAACCGTGGGTGAGAGCCTGCGTCCGACGCGGGCGCCGAGCTGCCCGCCGATGATGGAACCGGCCGCGATCAGCGCGACGGCTTCCCAGGCGATATCGGCCACCACGATGAAGATGGCCGCCGACACCGCGTTCACCAGCAGCGCGAGCGTGTTCTTCACCGCGTTCAGCCGTTGCAGATCGTCGTGCACGAACACACCGAGCAGGCCGATCAGCAGCACGCCCTGGGCCGCGCCGAAATAGCCGCCGTAGATACCGGTGGCGTAGATCGAGCCGAACAGCACCGGACCGCCGTGCTCGGGGGTGTTGTCGGCGTCGCGGCGGCTCTTCACCCAGGCCGCAAGCCGCGGCTGCACCACCACCAGCACCAGGGCCGCGATGATCAGCACCGGGACAATGGCCTTGAACGCCTGTTCCGGCATGGTCAGCAGGGCCACCGCGCCGGTGATCGCCCCCAACAGCGAGGCGACACCAAGCCGCAGCAGCCGGGCGCGCTGACCGGACAGTTCACGCCGGTACCCGATCACCCCGCTGATCGAGCCGGGCACCAGCCCGACGGTGTTCGATACATTCGCCGTCACCGGCGGGTAGCCGATCGCCAGCAGCACCGGAAAGGTGATGAGGGTGCCGGAGCCGACGATGGTGTTGATTCCGCCCGCGGCCACACCGGCCCCGAAGACGGCCAGCTGTTCGAGCCAAGTCATCCATGTTCCTCACGTCCCGTCGGGCCGGGCAGGCCCGTACAAGCGCATCCGGTCACCGACGCTATCGGTACCGCCCTTCCGTCGCCGAATCCGGGCACGGTAAACTGGCCGGCATCATGCAGCGGGCTCTTCTTCTCGGCCGCCGCGACGGGGTCTGATCGGACCGGCCTCCCGTCGCGGGGTTCTGCCGCGCCGGTCGACCCGCCTTTTCGGGACACCACCCACACCCACGGAGAATCGCATGTCACCCGCTGACGCCTTCGTATCCGGCACGCGCACCATCACCGCGCCCACCAAGCCCGCGCCCGCCGATCAGCCGGCCTGGAACAAGCAGAAGAACTCCTCCATGCCGACCTTCCGTTACCGGCCCTTCGCCGAGGAGGTCGAGCCGATCACACTGCCCGACCGCACCTGGCCGGACAAGGTCATCGATCGCGCTCCCGCCTGGTGTGCGGTGGACCTGCGCGACGGCAACCAGGCCCTGATCGACCCGATGAGCCCGGCCCGCAAGCGCCGCATGTTCGACCTGCTGGTGCGGATGGGCTACAAGGAGATCGAGGTCGGCTTCCCGTCGGCCAGCCAGACCGATTTCGACTTCGTCCGCGAGATCATCACCGACGGCGCCATCCCGGACGACGTCACCATCCAGGTGCTGACCCAGTGCCGCCCGGAACTGATCGAACGCACCTTCGAGGCCTGCTCGGGCGCGCCGAACGTCATCGTGCACTTCTACAACTCCACCTCCATCCTGCAGCGCCGGGTGGTGTTCCGCGCCGACCGCGAGGCCGTCAAGAAGATCGCCACCGACGCGGCGAAGCTGTGCCTGGAGACCGAGCGGAAGCACCCCGACACCAACTGGCGCTACGAGTACAGCCCGGAGTCCTACACCGGCACCGAACTGGAGTACGCCAAGGAGGTCTGCGACGCGGTCTCCGAGATCATCGCGCCGACCCCCGAGAAGCCGCTGATCATCAACCTGCCCGCGACCGTCGAGATGGCCACGCCGAACGTCTACGCCGATTCCATCGAGTGGATGCACCGCAACCTGGCCCGCCGCGATGCGATCGTGCTGTCGCTGCACCCGCACAATGACCGCGGCACCGCCGTGGCGGCCGCCGAACTGGGCTACCAGGCCGGCGCCGACCGCATCGAGGGCTGCCTGTTCGGCAACGGTGAGCGCACCGGCAACGTCTGCCTGGTCACCCTTGGTATGAACCTGTTCTCCCGTGGCATCGACCCGCAGATCAACTTCTCCGATATCGACGAGATCCGTCGCACGGTCGAATACTGCAACCAGCTGCCCGTGCACGAGCGCCACCCCTACGGCGGCGACCTGGTCTACACCGCGTTCTCCGGCTCCCACCAGGACGCCATCAACAAGGGACTGGACGCGATGAAGGTGACCGCCGATTCGGCGGGCGCCGACGTCGACGACATCACCTGGGAGGTGCCGTACCTGCCGATCGACCCCAAGGACGTGGGCCGCACCTACGAGGCCGTCATCCGGGTCAATTCGCAGTCCGGCAAGGGCGGGGTCGCCTACATCATGAAGACCGATCACGGGCTGGCGCTGCCGCGACGGCTGCAGATCGAGTTCTCTCAGGCGATCCAGCAGATCACCGACGGTGAGGGCGGCGAGGTGACGCCCAAGGAGATGTGGGACGTCTTCGCCACCGAGTACCTGAACCCGGTGCGCCCGCTGGAGCGGATCAAGCAGAAGGTCACCGCCTCGGAGACCGACGGCGGCACCGACACCATCACCGCCACGGTGAAGGTCGACGGTGTCGAGCAGGAGATCACCGGTACCGGCAACGGCCCGCTCGCGGCGTTCGTCGACGCGATCGCGACGGTCGGGTTCGATGTGCAGGTGCTCGACTACTCCGAGCACGCCATGTCCGCCGGTGACGATGCGCAGGCGGCGGCCTACGTCGAATGCGCGATCGGTGACAAGACGGTCTGGGGTGTCGGCATCGCCACCTCCATCACGACCGCCTCGCTGCGTGCCGTGGTTTCCGCGGTCAACCGGGCGAACTGAGCGGCAATCGGCGCGGTCCGGACGGCTCTGTGCCGGTCCGGACCGCGCCGGTGCCGTCTCGGACCTGGTAAGCCACGGCATGCACGGGGCCGAACTCACCTGCTAGCGTTGACCCGCAACTGCGCCACCGAGCTCTCTGCTCGACATCCCGAGCAGATGGGGGAACTGTGACAGACAACGACAACCCGACTTCTCCGCCCTGGCTGCAGAGTCATCCGGCGGATGCCGGAATCGCCACCGAATCCGACACGACGCAGCAGCCGCAGCCCGACTCCGGTGAAGCCGAGCAGTCCGCGGCTGCCGAATCGAGCCCCGCGGGCGAGGCACCGGAGTCCGAATCGGGCAACGGCGCCGGAGCCGCAGACGCGACGTCGGTGTATTCGGTCGACGAATCCTCGTTCGGCGCCGACCAGTTCGCTGCCCCCGGCGCTTCGGCGCCAGGGCAGTTCGAGCCGCACAGCAGTGGCGAGTTCGCGCAGCCAGGACAGTTCTCTTCGCACAGCAGCGGTCAGTTCGCGCAGCCGAGCCAATTCTCCGAACAGGGGCAGCCCGCACCGCATACCAGCGGTCAGTTCGCCCAGCCGGGCCAGTTCCCCGAACCAGCTCCCGGGCAATTCCCGGAGCAGGGTTCCTTCGCGCCCCCTGGTCAATTCCCCGAGCAGGGCTCCTTCGCGCCCCCTGGACAATTCCCGGAGCAGGGCTCCTTCGCACCTCCGGGGCAATTCCCCGAGCAGGGCACTTTCGCACCTCCCGGGCAATTCCCGGAACAGGGTTCCTTCGCGCCCCCGGGTCAGTTCCCGGAACAGGGTTCGTTCGCGCCGCCGGGTCAGTTCGCGCCCTCGGGTCCGTTCGATCCTTCAGGGCAGGGCCAGTTCTCGCAGGCAGGTCCCGGATCGTTCCCCGAGCAGCCGAACCAGGGCCAGTTCGAGCCCCCCGCGCCCGGCCAGTTCGATCAGCAACCGAACCAGGGCGGGTTCGAGCCGCAGGCGCAGGGCCAATTCGCGCCGCACAACAGCGGGCAGTTCGAGCAGCAGCCCGCCCCTGGGCAATTCGAGCACCAGGGCGGCCCCGGCCAGTTCTCGCAGCCGCCCGGCCAGCAGTTCGGCGCGGGCCAGAGCCAGTTCGCCCCCGGCGGTTTCGCGCCGCAGGGTGAGCAGCAGTTCCAGGCTCCGCCGCCCGCACCCGAACAGAGCAACCACCATCCGATGCCCGAGGGCGGCGATCCGCTCGGCGGCGCCATCAACAGCTGGGCCCCGCCGCCGGTCGCGCCGCAGCAGACCTACCAGCCGCCCATGCAGCAGTCCGCGCCGACCGGCATGAGCGGCCCCGCCACCGGCCAGTACCAGACACCGGACTGGCAGGGCGGCCCGCCGCAGACCCAGCAGCCCGGGCAGCCGCAGCAGCAGCCGTTCGTGCCGCAGCACATGCCGCAACCCGGGCAGCCCGGCCATTCGGTCAACGACCTGAACCTGCTGAAGCGGGCCCGCAAGGCGCCGCGCAGCGGGTGGCGCCGGGCCGTGCACAAGGCCTCCCGCGGCATCATCAACCCAGGTGAATCCGCTGCCGATGTGGTGCACGCCGACCTGGTCGAGCGCGTCAACCAGCCGGTGCGCGGCGACTACCGGATCGCGATCCTTTCGCTGAAGGGCGGTGTCGGCAAGACCACCACCACCGTCGGCATCGGCTCCACCTTCGCCTCGCTGCGCGGTGACCGGGTGATCGCCATCGACGCCAACCCCGACCTCGGCACCCTCGCGCATCGGGTGCCGCGGCAGACCCGCTCCACGGTCCGCAACCTGCTCGAAGACCAGCACATCACCCGGTACTCCGATGTCCGCGCGCACACCTCGCAGGCACCGAGCCGGCTGGAAGTGCTGGCCAGTGAACAGGATCCGGCCGTCTCGGAAGCGTTCAGCGAGGCCGATTACCGCAAGGCCATCGGCATCCTGCAGTCGTTCTACAACATCATCCTGACCGACTGCGGTACCGGCCTGATGCACTCGGCCATGGCCGGCGTGCTCGATATGGCCAGCTCGCTGGTCCTGGTCACCTCCCCCGCCATCGACGGCGCCCGCAGCGCCTCGGCCACCCTCGACTGGCTCGACCACCACGGCTACAGCAAGCTGGTGGAACGAACCGTCGTGGTGGTCAACGCCTCTCGCCGCGGCGCCTCCTCGGTCGATATCGACCAGCTGCGCAAGCTGTTCCTCGACCGCACCCGCGCGGTGCAGGTGGTGCCGTTCGACGACCACCTCGCCGAGGGGGCGGAAATCGACTTGGAATTGGTGAGCAAGCCGACCCGGCGTGCGCTGTTGGAGTTGGCGGCCATGGTGGCCGACGACTTCGGGTACGCGGCGGGGCAGCAGCCTTACGGGCGGTGAGCCGAGCGGGTGCGGTCGAGCCGTGCGCTGCGCGGCGCACCGGCTTGATCACCACCGAGCTCCGGCCTTGATCGGCGGCGACGACTTCGGATACGCGGGGCAGCATTACGGGCGCTGAGACCGCGCGGAGCGTCTGCTGCGGGGTCGGCGTGAGCTGTGTCGGCGCGAAGCCCGCTTGCCTGATTCCACCCTGCGCCGGGCCCAGTGATCTGGCGGGCGAGCCCGGTCACTTCGCTGGTGGGTTTCGGAGGTCTTCGGCGCGGAATCGGCAGCCGGTCACGCCCGTGATCAAGGCCGCTTTGCGGGTACCGAGCCTGATTTCGTTTCCGTGATCGGGCGAGTGCAGTGTGACATCGTGTCGTCCCGGCTGGTCGGCAATGATCGTCACCGATGTAATGCCCTGCTCTGCGGCAATACTCCGGGCCATACGCAGCACGTTTGGCCATTCGGTGTCGCTGATCGGCACCGAGGAGATGAGACGATCGGTGGTCATCGACACGCCATCAGTCTTCAAGTACGGCCCGGGGCAACCCAACGTGTTCTGCCCCCGGTTGACCTCGGTTTCCCAGGCAAGTCCGGGTGCCACGCTTCGAACAGCCTCAGCGATCTGCCGGATCAGTGCGATGAGCTGAGCTTCGGTGTCCTGAACGGACGGCAGTTTTCGCATCATGTCTTCGGCGTGGGCGATCTGCTCCGGCGAGGGTGTGCGCTCGGAATCGTCCAGGCTACTACCGCACCCGCCGAGCACTGCCATCACCACGACCGACAACAACACGCGCGCAACGTTGTTCATCGCCATGTCAACGCACTTCCAATGGAGGGTCTTCACCGGTGAGACCGGCGAGAACGATGGCCATGTTGTATCCGGAGGTGCGCAGACGACCATTCGCTCCCGATTGGGGGTACTCGCTGTGACCGTTCGAGTCCTCACGGTAGACACCATCTCGGGTGGTGAATTCCCGGGTAGACAGTTGTTCGAGGTTCGTCGTCACCGGATCCGGCCCGAACACACCGTAGTCGTCTGCCCAGCTGATCGGGTCGTCAGGTGCGCGCATGACGAATCCGTGACCCGGTCGGAGATTGAGATCGCTCTCATCGTCGGCGTTGATACCGGGCGAGCCGTAGAAGACCGCGTCGTCGACCGGGCTGTCCGGCCCGAGGGATTGAAGTGCGAGTGCGGTCGTATAGGACCCGTATGAGTGACCGAGTGCGGTGATATGCGGATCGGGCTTGTTCGAAGCGGCATCTAGACCTTCGAAGAAGCTCGCCAGTTTCGGAGCTCCGGCCTCGGCGCGACCTGTCATCGCCGCATCCACTCCGAGCTCAGGCGGCGGTTCGTAACCGAGCCAGGCGATCGTTGATACCGTCTCTCCGCCTCGTTTCGCTTCGTCTAACTGGCTCAAGGCTTCCTGCTGTAGAGCTACCGCCTCGAGAGCCATGCCGTCCAGCGATGGCATCGTTGTCGATACCCCGGGCACAGTTACCGAGACGTGGTCCGCATTGTCGGGGTCCCCGATGGCAATAGCAGCCATGCCCTTATCCCCGGATTGCATATCCAGCAGCAGCAATCGCGCACCGGTATCCGGGTTGTTCGGGTCCAGTGGATGGTCGGCCAGCGTCCGTTCCAGCGAATCGAGATCCGTCAGCTTCGCTTCGACTCGCGCCAGCTCAGCCTTCTTATCCGCGTTCGGTATCGGCGCGTTCGGATTCTTCGGCGGTCCCGGATCGTCTTTGAGCTCCTCTTTCAACCGGTCCCGCTCCTGCGTCAACCGCGCCCGCTCATCATCGATCCGGTTGACATTGGCCTCATGGCGCGCCATCGACGGGATTCCGTCGCGGTTTCCGATCCATTCGGGGTGCTGTTCGATGATTTCGCGGCGTTGGCGGTCATCGAGGGCGTCCCAGTAGGCATTGTTCTCGCGCGCTGTCCCGTTTTCCGGCGGGGCGAGGGCGGTGAGTCCGCCTTGGGTGGCGCCGGTGGTGGAGGCGGCGACGACGTCGGTGGCGCCGTTGTCGGTGATTTCCCCGTTGGCGGCCTTGTTGAGCACAGCGGCGGCGTCGGCGACGATGTCATCGGCCTGGCGCATGACGGCGCGGGCGGCGTCGATCAGTTCGAGCCGGAGCGCTTCCACCGATGCCGGGTCGGGGGCTCCGGGTTTGTCGGCGATGGTGACGTGGCCGTGGTCCCAGACCTCCAGCCCGGCTTCGGTGGCGCGCTGGTCGATCGTGGCGAGGGTCTGCTTCAAGTGTTTGACGGCCTCGCGGGTCTGGGCGGTCAACGCTCGAACGGCGCCGAGCGCGGCCGCTTCGTCGGTGAGTTGATCAGAGGTGTCGGCGAAGCGGCGGCGGGCTGCATCGGCGGCGTCGCCTTCCCAGCCGGGCAGTCTGCCGATATCGGCGAGCTGTTTGTCGGCGTCTTCGATCGTGGTGATGCGCTGGGAGAGAGATGTTTCCAGCATCTCCAGCGCGAGCTCGTTCCACCAGCGGATATCGGGTAACAGCATCGGTCCGGCGCCCCCCAACGGTAACTTGTGCCGTCTGCGTCCGCGGGTATCGTATCGGGGACAGGCGATTTCAGTAGGCCAAGGGGGAAATATGGCTGATCAGGTTTCTGTCGATCCCGAGGTTTTGCGTGCCGCCGCCGGTCGGCTCGACGTGTTGTTCACCGACTCCGGCACGGCATTGCGTGAAACCGATCAGGCGATCGCGGATAGCCACGGGGCGTGGAAGGGGGACGCCGTGGCCGCCTTCGCCCGGTTCACCAGCTACCTCGACGACCGCCGCACCCTGCTGGAGCGGAACCTCGGCGAGATGGCGGAGTCACTGAAAACGGCCGCCGACACTCTCGCCGCCCAAGACCAGGTGACAGCGGACGTGCTGGTCGGACAGTCACCGCAGGTGCCGACGAGCCTGAATCTTCAACCCGACTCCCAGCGGTAGCCGACACTCGGAGCTGGACGCGAGCCGCTCGCCCTGCATTCGAGCCACTGCCTGCCGAGCTTGCGGATCACCCCGGAGATGATGCGGCCCGCGCCACGTCACGGCACCGTTCACGCAGCCCACCGCCACTTTCGGCAACCCGCCCATCCGCCCTGGCGGCGTGCGCTTAAAGTGGTCGGAAATCAGTGAGGTCCCGAGGCTAGGCAGCAGAGCGGCGCATGGCGAAACAACAGTGGACCGTATCGCGGAGGGCGGTGCTTCGCGGAGCGGTCGCGGCGGGGGTCGGTGTGGCGTCGGCGGGGGCGTTCGGGGCGAGATCCGCGGCGGCCGGTCCCGGTATGCGGGTCGCGGTCTTCGGCGGCGGGGTCGCGGGGCTGACGGCGGCGCACGAGCTGGCCGAACGCGGCTTCGAGGTCACCGTCTACGAGCGCAGGGCGCCGGGCGGCAAGGCGCGCAGCATCGGGGTACCGGGGACGGGGACCGATGGCCGCCCCGACCTGCCCGGCGAGCACGGTTTCCGCTTCTTCCCCGGCTTCTACCACCACATTCCCGACACCATGCGTCGAATTCCGTTCGGCTCCAACCCCGATGGTGTGTGGAACAACCTCGTCGCCGCACCGCAGGCCCGTTTCGCGCGACGCGACGGCGACGACTTCCGGCTCCCGCTCGGCGCCGCGCATCTGGCCACCGCGACCCCGCAGGCGTTCCGGGAAACCATGGGCGCCGCCATCGCGACCACGCTGAAGATGCCCCCGGCCGAGGGCGCCTTCTTCGCCAACCGCCTGCTGGTCTTCTTCAGCAGTTGCGACGCCCGCCGGTTCGGCCAGTGGGAACATATGTCGTGGCGCGATTTCGTCCACGGGCACAAGCGATCTCACGAATTCCGGGCGTTGCTGTCACGGACTCTCACCAGCCTGCTGGTCGCCGCAAAAGAGGATATGGCCAGCGCACGCACCATCGGCAATATGGGCGAGCAGTTCCTCGGCAACCCGCTCGAGATCGGCAACGACGGCGATCTGGATCGCGTGCTGAACGGACCGACCAACCACGTGTGGATCGATCCGTGGGTGGCGCGGCTGCGCGAGCTGGGCGTGCGCTTCGAACTCGGCGCCGAGGTGCGCGGGCTCGACGTGCGGGACCGGCGGATCAGCGGCGCGCGCATCGTCGACGGCGCCGGGGCCGCGCGCACCGTCGAGGCCGACCACTATGTGGTCGCGTTGCCGGCCGAACGCGCCCGTGCCCTCTGGTCGCCGGATATCCGCGCCGTCCGCCCGGAACTGGCCGCCATGGACAGCCTGCACACCGACTGGATGAACGGCATCCAGTTCTATCTGCGCACCGCACCCGACATCGTCACCGGGCACGCGGCCTATATCGATTCACCGTGGGCGATCACCTCGATCAGCCAGAACCAGCTCTGGACCCGCAAGCTTCCGGAATTCGGTGACGGCGCCGTGGCCGACTGTCTGTCCGTGGACATCTCCAACTGGAACACCCCCGGCATCCTCTACGGGAAACCGGCCAAGGAATGCACCCATGAGGAGATCGCCCGCGAGACGTGGGCGCAGATCACCACCCACCTCAATGACCGCGGCGAGGTGCTGCGCGACGCCGATCTGCACTCCTGGTTCCTCGATCCCGGCATCACCTGGCAGGCCGAACAGCGCCGCAACGCCAATGCCGACCCGCTGCTCATCAATACCGCCGGGTCCTGGAATTCGCGCCCGCAGTCACACGGCGCGTTGGAAAACCTCTTCCTCGCCGGCGACTATGTACGCACCAACATCGACTTGGCCACGATGGAAGGTGCCAGCGAATCGGCTCGCAGCGCCGTCAACGCGCTGCTCGACGTGACCGGTTCGGTGGCGCCGCGTTGCCGCACCTTCACGCTGTACCGCTCGCCGGAACTGGAGCCGTTGCGGCAGGTGGACGCCGATCGCTACGCCCGCGGCGAGCCGAACCTGTTCGACATCGACATCTGAGGGTGAGATTTCCGACTCCGCTACCCGGACAAAACAGGTTCGCCGCACACCACCGCCGATGTTTGAATCATTGCTATGAGCGACAACGCCCCTGAGATCACCGATCCCGCCGAACTCAGGGAGCTGCTCGGCGCGGTCATGCCGCGCGCGGTCAGCAAGGAGCGCGTCGCCCTGCATCCGCGCGACCGGGAATGGATCGCGCTCACCCCGTTTCTGGTTATGTGCACCAGCGACGCCGACGGCAATTGCGACGCCTCACCGAAGGGCGATCCGGCCGGGTTCGTCAAGGTGCTCGACGACACCACCATCGCCATCCCGGAACGTCCAGGCAACCGGCGCGCCGACGGCTACCTCAATATCCTGTCCAATCCGCACGTCGGACTGATCTTCCTGATCCCGGGCCGCCGCGAGACGCTGCGCATCAACGGGCGGGCGCGGCTGGTTCGCGACGCACCGTACTTCGAGGACATGGTGGTGCGTGGGCACCGTCCGATCCTGGCCGTCGAGGTCGACATCGAGCAGATCTTCTTCCACTGCGCGAAGGCCTTCATGCGCAGCCACCTGTGGGAGCCGGACAACTGGCCCGTCGACACGCTGCCCAGCCCGGCGCGGCTGGTCAAAGAGGTGCAGACCAACGTCACCGAAAGCGTCGACGACCTGGAGGCCTACTATTCGGCGGCCAACTACGAGCGCAAGCTCTACAACGACTCCCCCACCTGACCCGGCCCCCCGCGCGGCGCGAACATAGACTCGCGGCGTGGCAGACATATCGGTGCGCGGGCGGATCGCGCTGCGGGCGGCGGCTGCGGCGTCGTGGGCCTCGCAGAAGGCCGGTCGCGGCAAGGGGTCGATGATCGGCGGGCTGATCGCCCTGAAAATCGATCCGACGATCATGGATCAACTGGGCCGTGGACGGCGAACGGTGCTGGTCACCGGCACCAACGGCAAGTCGACCACCACCAGGATGACGACGGCGGCGCTGAGCACCCTCGGTGACGTCGCCACCCAGGCCGACGGCGCCAACATGGATGCGGGCATCGTCGCCGCGCTCAGCGTCAACCGGACCGCCGGGCTGGCCGCCATCGAGGTCGACGAGCTGCATCTGCCGCACGTCACCGATTCGCTGAATCCGGCCGCGGTGGTGCTGCTGAATCTCAGCCGGGACCAGCTCGACCGGGTCGGCGAGATCAATATGATCGAGCGCAAGCTGCGCGCAGGGCTGGCGCGGCACCCCGACACGGTCGTGATCGCCAACTGCGACGACGTGCTCATCACCTCCATCGCCTACGACCACCCGAACGTGGTGTGGGTGGCCGCGGGCAGCGGCTGGGCGATGGACGCCACCAGCTGCCCACGCAGCGGCGAACCGATCATCTGGGAGGGCGAGCACTGGCGCAGCACCGGCGCCGATTTCCAGCGCCCGCAACCGGATTGGTGGCTGGACGGCGAAAAGCTGCGCGGCCCGGACGAATTCACCGCCGAACTGCGGCTCGCGCTGCCCGGGCGTGCCAATCGCGGTAACGCCGCGCAGGCCGTGGCCGCCGCGGTCGCGCTCGGCGCCGACCCCGCGCAGGCGACCGCCGCGGCGGGCACGGTGCGCGAGATCGCAGGCCGTTACCGGACCGTGCAGGTCGGGGAGCATTCGGCGCGGCTGCTGCTGGCGAAGAATCCGGCCGGCTGGCAGGAAGCGCTGTCGATGATCGATCACGACGCGGCCGGGTTGGTGATCGCGGTGAACGGTCAGGTGCCCGACGGCGAGGATCTGTCCTGGCTGTGGGATGTGCGGTTCGAGCATTTCGAGGGCGTGCAGGTGGTGGCCGCCGGTGAGCGCGCCACCGATCTCGCGGTCCGGCTCACCTATGCCGGTGTCGAGCACACCACCATCGCGGACCCGTTGCGCGCCATCGCTTCCTGCCCCGCCGGACGGGTCGAGGTGCTGGCCAACTACACCGCGTTCCGTGATCTGAACCGCGATCTCGACGCTCGCTGAAAGGCAATCCGATGAGTGAATCGACCGTGCGGATCGGACTGGTCCTGCCCGATGTGATGGGCACCTACGGCGACGGTGGCAATGCGCTGGTGCTGCGTCAGCGGTTGCGGATGCGCGGCTACGACGCCGAGATCGTGGAGATCACGCTGTCCGAGCCGGTGCCCGAATCGCTGGACATCTACACCCTCGGCGGCGCCGAGGATTCGGCGCAACGCCTGGCCACCCGCCACCTCCAGCGCTACCCCGGTTTGCAGCAGGCGGCCGCGAAAGGCGCACCGGTGCTGGCGATCTGCGCGGCCATCCAGGTGCTCGGCCAGTGGTACGAGACGTCATCCGGTGAGCGCGTCGAGGGCGTCGCCCTGCTCGACGCCACCACCTCACCCCAGGACAAGCGTGCCATCGGCGAGGTGACCACCACCCCGCTCATCCCCGGCCTGACCGCGCCGCTCACCGGCTTCGAGAACCACCGCGGCGGAACCGCGCTCGGCCCCGGCGCCACCGGCCTCGCCCGGGTGACCCGCGGCGTCGGCAACGGCGTCGGCGACGGCCTGGAGGGCGTCGTCCAGGGCTCGGTCATCGGCACCTACATGCACGGCCCCGCCCTCGCCCGCAATCCGGAACTCGCCGACCTCATCCTCAGCCGAGCCCTCGGCGTGGATTCCCTCGAGCCGCTGGACCTGCCCGAGGTGGAACAGCTGCGCCGCGAACGCCTGCGCGCCTGAATCAGGCGGGCAGGATATCGACGTCGTATTTGTGGCACCACGGATCACGGGTAACTAGACGGAGCCCCTCGCATTGCGCCTGCGCCACGAGTATCCGATCGAACGGGTCCCGGTGGATCAACGGCAATCGGCCGGCGGCGATGCCATGCCGATGATCGATCGGTAGGTGGTCGAACCCGCTGTGCCGAAGCTGCTCGGGCAGATCGGGTGGCCCGTCGAGCTTTCCGAGCGCTTGCTTTATCGCGACCTCCCACACAGTCGCCGCACTGAGGTAGACATCGGGCTCGTGGTTGAGCGCATCGACGAGCTCGTCGGACAGGACCGGGTTCCCCTCCAACCACCACAACGCCACGTGGGTATCCAGCAGCAGGCTCATGTCGTCATGCCGAAGTCGCGGGCGATCTCGGCATTCGTTTCATCGGAGTCCCACTCCGCCGAAAGCCTCAGTTTGCCCCGCAGCGAGCCATGACCCCGCCGATCGACTCGACGCTTCAGCGGGACCACCTTCGCCACCGGATGCCCGGCCCGGCTGATGACGATCTCTTCCCCGCGCTCGACGCGTTCGATGATGCGCGACAGATTCGTCTTCGCTTCGTGAATATTGAACTGCTCGGCTGAGCTGCTCGACATGACCGGCCTCCTTAGCTAAGAGGTTAGTCCACCGAGTCGCGTTTCGGCAGTACGCCGGGCTGATTCATGCCCGGACCGCGACCTCGGCAGATTCCTGTCCGACCACACCTTGTGTGGATGCGGTCCGGCCCGGGGCCCGCGTCGTTGTCGCCGCGAACGCGCCCGCGATGACGATGACGCCGCCGATCAGGCTCGCGGGGGTGGGGGTCTCGTCGAGGAAGATCCAGGACGCCCCGATGCCCACCACCGGAACCAACAGGGAGAACGGGGCTACGGCGCCCGCGGGGTAGCGGCTCATGAGGTAGGTCCACAGGCCGGAGCCGACGACGGTGGCGAGCAGCGCGATGTAGGCGAGGGCGGCCAGGGCGGGCCAGCCGGTGGCGGAGAAGGTGGCGGCCAGGTCGTGGAAGCCGGTGGTGGGGCCTTCGAGGGCGGCGGACAGGGCGAACAGCGGCAGCACCGGGACGACCGTGATCCACAGGGTCAGGTGCAGCGGGTTGACCCCGGGCGATTCCTGGCCGGCGCGGCGGGCGCCGATATTGCCCAGCGCCCAGCCGAAACCGCCGGCCAGGGTGAGCAGCACGGGGATCAGGCTCGCGTGCGCGAAGCGGCCCCAGCCGATGATCGCCATGCCGGCGACCGCCGTCAGCAGCCCGGCGACCTGAACCGGGCGGATGCGCTCGGACAGCAGGAGCGCACCGAGTGCGACGGTGAACGGCGCCGACGATTGCAGCACCAGCGAGGCCAGCCCGGTGGGCATCCCGACCCGCATGGCGGTGAACAGGAACGCGAACTGCAACATGCCGAACCCGATCCCGTACAACAGGATCCACCGCCACCGAACCTTCGGGCGCGGAATGAACAGTAGGACCGGGACCGCGATCACCGCGAAACGCAGCGCGGCGAAGAAGAACGGCGGAAGGTGGTCGAGCCCGATGCGGATGGCCAGGAAGTTCAGGCCCCAGAGCAGGACGACGGTCAGGCCGAGGGTGCGGTCGCGGGTGGTCACGCGTTCCAGGATGGGGGTGGACGAATGCTCAGAACAATCGAATTGATCTGCACTATTTATGTAGTATTGCTTAATGAATTCGGCGGGTGCCCCGATGTCGCTCGAGCGATTGCGAGTGCTGCGTGAATTCGCCGACCGCGGCACCGTCGCCGCCACCGCCACTGCCCTGTCCATGACGCCGTCAGCGGTATCGCAGCAGTTGAAGGTGCTCGCCAGGGAGGCGGGCGTGGCGCTGCTCGAGCCGGACGGGCGTCGTATCCGGCTCACCGACGCCGGTCACGCGCTGGTGGTGCGCGCCGACGAGGTGCTCGCCGCGATGGACCGGGCGGTCGCGGAGATGGCGCACTACCGCGGCTCGCCGCGCGGCCGGGTGCGGGTGGCGGTGTTCCCGTCCGGCGGCGCCCTGCTCCTGCCCAGGGTGCTGCCCGCGCTGGCAGACAGCGGAGTCGAGGTCATCGCCCGCGACGAGGACGTGCCACCGTCGGAAACGCACCGCCTGCTGGCCGATTACGACATCGTTCTCACCCACCGCGACGAACGCGCCGCATCCGTGGCAGGCCCGCGCATCGCCGCTCGGATGCTCATGCGCGAACCCATCGACGTGGTCGTCGCCCCGACCCACCGGCTGGCCGGCCACTCGTCGGTCACCCCGGCAGAACTGGCCGAGGAGAGCTGGCTGAGCGTGCGCGGCGGTTTCCCGGTGGACGACGTGCTGCGCTCCATCGCCACCGTCACCGGCGTCGAGCCACGAATAACGCAGCGCCTCAACGAGTTCCGCATGATCGAAACCCTGGTGGCGACCGGCTACGGCGTGGCCCTCATGCCCCGCTACGCCGTCACCCACCCGGAACTCTCGGTCCTGCGCCTCTCCGGCGTCCGCGCCGCCCGCCTCTACGAACTCGCCACCCGCCCGCGCGCCGACGACCGCCCCGCCATCGCGGCGGTCCTGGACGCGTTCATCACCGCCGCCGCCGAAATCCCCGCCTGACCGCAGGCGCCGCACCAGGACGGCGGCCAGGCGTGCGCCCGATCACGACACGCACCGGAGTAACCTCCCACTGCCCGGCATACGCCGGTGCTATGCACGAGGTACGGGCTCAGACGGTTGGAGGCGATATGCGCGCGACGAACTGTCCGTCCTGTGCGGCGGCGCTGGATCACTGCCATGGCACGTTGGTGCTGCATGCCGGGCGTATCGCGGAATGCACCGACGCCGACTGCTTCGATTTCGACCATGCCAGGCACACCTTCATCGTGGAATGCGGCGATCTCGCGGGCGGTTGCCGCTGCGGTTCTCCTTCGTCGGTGCGCACCCGTACGCTGGCCGGGTGAGCTACGACCACATTCTGTTGCCCTCCGGCGCGGCCACGACTCCGGCCGAGGTCGACGCGTATCTGACCACCCAGCAGGGGCAACCGGAAGGTGAGATCGTCGCGGCCATCGCGGCCGAGGTGAACCGGCGCAATGACGAGCTGCCCGAGGAGGACACCTTCCTCAGTTCGGCGCCGGTCGGCGGTGCGGACACCGGGACGGTGCTGCAGATCTCCAGCCCGTACGACGCGATCGGGTTCGTGCGCGAGCTGCTGTTCCAGCTCGCGACACCGCAGAACTACGCCGTCTACGATCCGCAGCTCACCTGGCTGATCGATCCTGCCGGGCATGTGCCGGTGGAGGTATCGCACGGTGGGGCGGGCGAGTTCCCGTATCTGACGCGGCCGCTGGCACAGCGCTGGGTGGCCGAGCTGGCCGCCCCGAACCCGTATCTGGTGGTGTCGCGGGGCGAGCAGGAATACATCCAGACCTATCACCAGGAGCCGGAATACATCCTGGAGTACCGCGACGGGTCGCCGAAGAAGCATTTCACCACCACGCTGGACGACGCGGCCACGGTGTCGGAGCTGATCTGGGCCTGGACCATCGGTGATCGCTCCGCGCTCGACGACGTCGCCTGGACCGCGCTGAAGCTCTGAGGTCGACCGCGCCGCCGCGGCTTACAGCGCGCGCCGCCCCGATAGCGCCCGGCCCAATGTCAGCTCGTCGGCGAACTCCAGATCGCCGCCCATCGGCAGCCCGGAGGCCAGCCGGGTGACGCTGAGCCCGGGGAAATCGCGCAGCATCCGCACCAGGTAGGTGGCGGTGGCTTCGCCCTCGGTATTGGGGTCGGTCGCGATGATCACCTCGGTGACGTCGACGCCGTCCTCCTGATTGCCGATGCGGGCCAGCAGCTCCCGGATCCGCAGCTGGTCGGGGCCGACGCCGCTGAGCGGGTCGAGCGCGCCGCCGAGCACGTGGTAGCGGCCACGGAATTCGCGGGTGCGTTCGATGGCCTGGACGTCCTTGGGTTCCTCGACGACGCAGATCATGGTGCGGTCGCGGCGCGGGTCGGCGCAGATGCGGCACAGTTCGCCGTCGGCGACGGTGCCGCACATGGCGCAGAAGCGCACGCCGTCACGCACCTTCTGCAGCACGGCTTGCAGCCGATCGATCTCCGGCGGCTCCACCTGCAACAGATGGAAGGCGATGCGCTGTGCGCTCTTGGGACCGACGCCTGGCAGTTTGCCCAGCTCGTCGATCAGATCCTGGACCGGGCCCTCGTACACCTGTGCTGACTCCGGTCGGTCACATGCCGGGCAGGCCGGGCAGCCCGCCCGCGCCGCCGGCCAGCGGGCCGAGCTTCTCCGAGGCCAGCTGCTGGGCGTTGGCCATGGCGTCGTTGATCGCGCCGATCACCAGATCCTGCAGGGTTTCGACGTCGTCCGGGTCGACGGCCTTGGGATCGATGGTCAGCGACTGCACCTCACCGGTGGCCTTGATGGTGACCTTGACCAGGCCATTGCCGGCTTGGCCCTCGACTTCGGCGGCGGCGATCTCGGCCTGCGCCGCGACCATCATCTCCTGCATCTGCTGGGCCTGGGCGAGTATCTGCTGCATATCGAACTGACCACCGGGCTGCACGCCTGTTACCTCTTCTCCAGCCGATCTGCGGAAAGTGTCATCGCCAGCCTAGTGGACTCGGCGCGGCGCGTCGGCCGCACGCCCGGCATTGCCGGAGCGAACTCCCGGGCGGTCGAGGGACGAGAGCCGAGCCGGAATACCCGCGCGGTCGACGCAGGCCGAAACAACGGCGCTGACCTCCACCGATTCCCTCACGAGACACCTACCCACGGGCATAGGATCGGCCACAGGTCTGCCCCTCGGCGGACCCGCCGAGACACCGCGTGGACACGCGACCACGCAGCGATCATCGACGCCGAACCGCAGGGACAACCCACACCGAGGAGGCTCGGATGGCTCGCGAGACCACGATGAACCCGGCCCGACGCGCTCGGTTGCGCACCCGCAGGCTGGTAACACTGCTGTCCGCGGCAGCGGCAGCCGTGCTGATGGTGGCAGCTCCCGCGAGTGCCGCTCCGGCGCCGGTGGCCACCGATTACGGCGGCGGCTGCGTCATCGACCCCGCCAACGGCGCGGCCACCGTCGACGCGCTGCGCTTCCGGTGCAGCCCCGAACAGCAGGACGCCATCTTCAAGGCCTCGCCGCGCGGCGCGGTGCCCAGCGGCGTGAAGAACGGCTGGGTGACGCGACCGCCGGCGATGCAGGCACTCGCGCCGGCCCTGTGGATCGGCAAGACCTTCTACACGGGCCCGGACGGTGGCTGGCTGATGAACCGGGTCACCCCGGCCGGCATCGAAGCCTGGCGCGCCGACGTCTACACCGCGCCTGCCCTGGTCGACGGTGCGCCCACCTGGGCGCTGAACTATGCCCCCTCGCCGACCCCGCAGGTCTACGACGAGATCCGGGAGGTCAGCCCGGGCGTCTGGTTCGGCTACTCCTGGTGGCGCGGCGCCTTCCAGACCACACTGCTGCTCGCGTTCGTGCTGGCTTGACCCTCCGGTAGCCGGAGGGTGTGTGCTCGGGTCATGACAGCGATCGTCCCGATCGGCGAATTCGCCAGGCTGAGCCACCTGAGCGTGAAAGCCCTGCATCACTATCACGACATCGAGCTGCTGGTGCCCGCCCAGATCGACGCGGGCACCGGCTACCGGCGGTATTCGACCGAGCAGGTCGCCGACGCGCAGCTCATCCGGCGGCTGCGCGAGCTGGACATGCCGCTGCCGGAGATCCGTGCGGTGCTCGCCGCCCAGGATGTGGCCGATCGCGATGCGGCGCTGCGCGCGCATCTGCTGCGTATGGAAAGACAGTTGCAGCGCACCCAGGAGGTGGTCGCCTCGCTGCGCGGGCTGCTCACCACCGCGCCGCCACTGCGGGTGGAGTATCGCCGGATTCCGGAATTCACCGCGCTCACCCGCACCGCCGTTGTCGCGCGCGAGCAGATCGACCGGTGGTGCGCCGAGACGTTTCCGATGCTGGACGCCGCGCTCGCGGCGGCCGGGATCGTGCCGGCGGGTGTGGCCGGAGCCGGCTACGCGCCGGAGTTCTTCACCGCCGATGACGGCGAGGTGACCGGATTCGTGCCCGTCACAGCGGATACGACCGGAGAATTCCCGGACGGGCTGACCCTCACGACGCTGCCTGCCCGCGATTTCGCCGTCGCCGTCCACGACGGTCCCTACAGCGAGATCGACCGCGTCTACGGCGCGCTGGGCACCCACGTCGCCGAACACGACATCGCGCTGCCCGAACCGATCCGCGAGCTCTACCTGATCGGGCCGGACCGTTCACCCGATCCGGCCGGTTACCGCACCGAATTGTGCTGGCCGATCGCCGCGTGAGCCGCACCGCGCCGGATATCCAGCACCCAACAGCCCCACGCACGCCAGAAGGAGAGCCCCGATGACCCTGTCCATCGCCAACGTCACCATCGACTGCCACGACCCCGGCAAGCTGGCCGATTTCTACGCACAGTTGCTCGGCCATCCCGTGGATCCGGACGCGAGCGAGTTCTACTCGACGGTGGGCCGCAGCTCCGGGATGACGACGCCGCTGATGTTCATCCGGGTTCCGGATAAAACGCCAGGAAAGAATGTCGTGCACCTGGATCTGGCGACCAGGCAGTGGCGCGAGGAGATCGAACGCGCGGTCTCCCTCGGCGCCAGGCATATCGCCGATTACGACGAGTACGGGATCAAGTGGGCCACCCTCGCCGACCCGGAGGGCAATCTGTTCGATATCGGCGACCACGACTGACCGGGTGGTACCGGCCGGGCGACGACCCGGCCGGTACCCGGCTCAGCCCAGTTCGTTCTTCAGGTTGGCCAGCACCTCGGCCTGGATCTTCTTCAGCCCCAACGGCGCGAAGATGCCCTCGAAAATGCCCTTGATGCCGCCCGCGCCCTGCCAGGTAGTGGACAGGGTGACCTGGGAACCGGCGGCGTCGGGGGTCACCGTCCAGGTATTGACCATCGACGAATTGGCGTCGCGCTCGACCACCTCGGACTCCGAGACCGACACGCTGGCACGCACATTGCGCTGCCGGCTCTCGGTGGCCTGCAGGGTCCACTGGGCCACCGTTCCGGCGCCCTGGCCGCCCTCGATCACCTGGTAGTCGCGGTAGTGCGAGGTGAGGATGCGCGGGCGCACATCGACGTAGTCCGCGATCGCCGTCAGTGTGCGCTGCGGATCCGCTCCCACCACGATCGAACTGCTGGCACTGACCTGTCCCACGATGAACTCCTTGTCCGGATGCGGTATCTCGCCCCCATCCTGCCCTGCCGCACTCGCGCCGCGCCCGGCGCCCGGTCGGCGGCCGCTTTACCGAATTCCACTCGCCGCCGGTTCGAACACGGTGCAACATATGCGTGACATTTCATCCGAGTCGGGGACCTCACAGTGGCCGACCATGATCGCGAGTATTAGCGTCGAGGAGTGGCAGTGAGTCTGTTGGGGAAGGCCGGCCACGCTCCGGCCGCATATGAATCCGGGTTCGCAGCGCATCGAGAAGGCGTGCAACGCCTCCTCGCGAGCTATCGCGCCATCCCACGCGATGCCGACGTGCGCCTGGCCAAGAAGACCTCCAACCTGTTCCGGGCCAGAGCGAAGAACACCGCTCCCGGCCTGGACGTCTCCGGGTTGACCAAGGTCATCGCGGTCGATCCGGTCGCGAAGACCGCCGATGTCGCTGGCATGACCACCTATGAGGATCTGGTCGCGGCGACGCTGCCCTACGGACTTGCGCCCCTGGTGGTACCGCAGCTGAAGACCATCACCCTCGGCGGCGCCGTCACCGGGCTCGGTATCGAGTCGACCTCGTTCCGCAACGGGCTCCCGCACGAATCGGTGCTGGAAATGGACGTGCTGACCGGAGCGGGCGAGATCATCACCGCCACCCCCGACGGCCCGAACGCCGATCTGTTCCGCGGCTTCCCCAACTCCTACGGCACCCTCGGCTACTCGACGCGCCTGAAAATCGAACTGGAAACCGTGCAGCCCTATGTGGCGCTGCGCCACCTGCGGTTCCACGATGTGCGCGAACTCGAGGCGACGCTGGCCACGATCGTCGATGAACGCAGCTACGACGGCGAACGGGTCGACTACCTCGACGGCGTGGTGTTCACCGCCGAGGAGAGCTACCTGACCCTCGGCAGGCAGACCGACGAACCCGGCCCGGTCAGCGACTACACCGGCATGGACATCTACTACCGGTCCATCCAGCACGATTCCGGCGCACCCAAACGCGACCGGCTCACCATCCACGACTACCTGTGGCGCTGGGACACCGACTGGTTCTGGTGCTCGCGCGCCTTCGGCACCCAGAACCCGAAGATCCGCCGGTTCTGGCCGAAGAAGTACCGGCGCAGCAGCTTCTACTGGAAGCTGGTCGCCCTCGACCGCCGCTATCACATCGGTGACAAGCTCGAGGCGCGCAAGGGCAACCCGCCGCAGGAGCGGGTGGTGCAGGACATCGAGGTGCCGGTGGAGCGCACCGCCGATTTCGTCGACTGGTTCCTGCGCGAGATCCCGATCGAGCCGATCTGGCTGTGCCCGCTGCGATTGCGTGAGCCGAGGGTGCCGGGAACAACCGCGCGCCCGTGGCCGCTGTATCCGCTGGAGCCGGACCGCACCTACGTCAACGTCGGGTTCTGGTCGGCGGTGCCGACCGTGCCCGGGCAGATCGAAGGTGCGGCCAACCGCGCGATCGAGCAGACCGTCACCGAGTTCGACGGGCACAAATCGCTGTACTCGGATTCGTACTACGACAAGGATGAGTTCGCGGCACTCTACGGCGGCGACGGCTACACCGAACTGAAGAAACGCTACGACCCGGACCAGCGCCTGCTGGATTTGTATTCGAAGGCGGTGCAACGCAAATGACGACGTTCAAGGATCGATCCGATGTTTTCGCGGATCTGGGCACCAAGCTCACGATCGCCGAGATCTTCGAGACCCTGGTCGAGGGCGAGGTCCCCATCCGGTTCACCGCCTACGACGGCAGCGCCACCGGACCGGAGGATTCGCCGTACGCGCTCAATATCGAGACCCCGCGCGGCATCAACTATCTGGCCACCGCTCCCGGCGATCTCGGGATGGCGCGCGCCTACATTTCCGGCGATATGACCGTCACCGGCGTCCATCCCGGCGATCCGTACGAGATCTTGAAGGCGATGGACAGCCTGAAGTTCCGCCGTCCGTCGGCGCTGGCGCTGCTGACCATCGCCCGTTCGCTCGGATGGGAGCGCCTGCGCCCGGTGCCACCGCCGCCGCAGGAGACGGTGCCGCGCTGGCGGCGCATCGCCATGGAGGGCCTGCGCCACTCCAAGACCCGCGACGCCGAGGCCATCCACCACCACTACGACGTCTCCAATGCCTTCTACGAGCATGTGCTCGGCCCGTCCATGACCTACACCTGCGCCTGTTACGGCGAGGAGAACTGGACGCTGGAGCAGGCGCAGGAGAACAAGTACCGGCTGGTGTTCGACAAGCTGCGGCTGAAGGAAGGCGACCGGCTGCTCGATATCGGCTGCGGCTGGGGCGGAATGGTGCGCTATGCCGCCAAGCGCGGGGTCAAGGTGATCGGCGCGACACTGTCGGCCGAGCAGGCCGAATGGGCGCAGAAGAAGATCGCCGAAGAAGGACTGTCCGAATTGGCCGAAGTGCGCCATTCAGATTATCGCGATATCGCGGAAACGGGATTCGACGCGCTGTCTTCGATCGGGCTCACCGAACACATCGGCGTGCACAACTACCCGTACTACTTCGGCTTCATCAAGAGCAAGCTGCGCGACGGCGGACTGTTCCTCAACCACTGCATCACCCGCCCGGACAACACCCGCACCACCAAGGCCGGCGATTTCATCGACCGCTACGTCTTCCCCGATGGTGAGCTGATCGGTTCGGGCCGGATCATCTCCGAGATCCAGAACATCGGACTGGAAGTGATGCACGAGGAGAACCTGCGTGAGCATTACGCGCTGACGCTGGCCGAATGGTGCAAGAACCTGGTCGAGAACTGGGACGCCTGCGTCGCCGAGGCCGGTGAGGGCACCGCGAAGGTGTGGGGCCTGTACATGGCGGGCAGCCGGTTGGGCTTCCAGCGCAATGTGGTTCAGCTGCATCAGGTGCTCGGGGTGAAGCTCGGCCCGGACGGCCGCAATACGCTGCCGCTGCGGCCGTGGTGGCAGCCGTAAATCCCTGACAGATCAGGCGAGCAGCTCGTCGACGAACCGGACGGGCAGCTCCGAGGGCAGGTCGTTGCGCAGTACCCGCAGGATCGCGACCACACCCGGCCCCGCGTCGAGCAGGGGCCGGGTCCAGTCGAGCTCGGCGCACGTGGTCACCGCCGGCACCAGCTGCGCCGCGGCCTCGCCGACCCAGCCGGCCGCGGCCAGGCATTCGGCCAGCAGCAGCGAGGTGTCGAGCTGGGCGCGCGGGCGGTGCTGCTCATGGGTGCGCCCGTACAGCGCCCTGGCCCGGCGCACCGCACGGTCCTGATCTTCGATGCCGCCGCCGGCCAGCAGCTCCCGGATGGCGGCGGTTTCCTGCGCCTCCAGCGTCAGCGCCGCGGTGCCGGTGAAGCGGTGCCCGGCGCGGCCGGTATCGCGGAACAGGTCACCGTTCCAGCGCGCGGTCGCCGACTGCGGGCCGGAGGGCTCGGCGGCCGGGCCGAGCCGCACCCGTTCGGCGCGGATCTGCGCGGCCAGCCGCGGCAGGTTCTGGTCGACGGCGATGCGTTCACCTTCGGCGAGCCGATTCGCGGCCGTGCTCATATCGCCGCGCACCGCCTTCACCCGTGCCCCGATGACGAAGGTGGAGATCAGGAAGTCGATCGGGCCCACCCGGGCCACCAGTTGATGGCTCTCGTCCAGCAGCCGGTCGGCGGCGTCGAGCTCACCGCGCCGGTAGTGCAACTCGCCGAGCAATGCCGCCGCCACCCGCACCGCATGCGAACGCGGACCCGAGCGTGCCCGCGCGATATCGAAGGCCTGCTGGAAACAGCGGGCCGCGGTGGCGATATCGAGCTGTTCGTAGGCGACCGCGCCGCGACTGCACAACCCGAACACGCTGCCCAGCGGGTCCTTGGAGCGTTCGTGGTATTCGGCGGCCCAATCCTGGATGGCGCGGGCGCCGTCGAAATCGAACTCGCACAGCCGCGCGAACGAGGTCAGGTTCGCCGCGGTCGACACCGTCCAGGCCGGGAGTTCGTCGGGATGTTCCAGGCAGTCGGCGATCTGCTCGATCACGCCCTCGGTGTGATCGCGGGCGACCTGATCGGCGGCGGAGAGCACCGCGGCCTGACAGCGCTGCCGGATGACGTCGGCGTCACCGGACGGGCCGCGCGACAACACATTCGACAGCCGGCCCAGCGCGCTGCGCGCCGCACCGGACTGTTGCAAGTTCACATTGGCCCGCGCCACCGCCATCAGCAGCTTCGACCGTGAGGCCACCTGCTGCACCGGCAGTTTCGATACCGTGCCGAGCAGGGTGGCCAGCCGCGATCCGTCGATCAGATCCATGCCGCCGCTCTCCAGCAGATCCAGCGCCATCTTCAGATCGGTCGCCGCCACCGCGTGATCGACGGACTTGCGTAGCAACTGATGTTCGGCGTACCAGCGAGCCGCCTTGCGATGCAGCGCCTTGACCTGCGCCGGATCGCTGCGTTCGAGCCGGGCCCGCAGATGTTCGGCGAACAGCGGCTGCACCCGGAACCACTCCGGATCGTATTCCACTCGCCGGACGAACAATTCGCGCTGTTCGGCCTGTTCCAGCAGGTGCTCGGCCTCGGGATCGTCCGACAGCGCCGCCGCCAGCGAACCGGACACCTTCTCCGCGATCGAGATGGCGGTGAGGAAGTCGACCATGCGCGGTTCCAGCCCGTCGATGACGTTCTCGGCCAGATACTCGCGGATGCCGTGCCCGCCCTCGGCCAGATGCGCGATCAGCGGCGCCGGATCCGGGTTGCCGCGCAGCGCCAGGCTGATCAGCTGCACGGCGGCGGGCCAGCCGTCGGTGGCGCGATGCAGTTCGTCGATCTGGGCGTCGTCGAGGTTGAAGCGGTTGCGCTCCACCAGGATCTGCCTGGTTTCCTCGCGGGTCAGCCGCAGCTGCGCCGACCCGATCTCGACCAGTTCGTCGCGCACCCGCATCCGGCTGATCGGCAGCCCGGACTGGTCCCGGCTGGTCACCACGAAGCGCAGATGATGGCAGCCGTTGTCGAGCAGCGAATCCATCACCCGGCGGGTGCCCTGATCGGTGATGCGGTGCCAGTCATCGATCACCACCACGACCGTGGCGCCGCCGGCGTGCACATCGTCGATGAGGGTGGTGATGGCATAGGCGACGGCGTCGGCGGGCTGTTCTTCGAGCACCTGGTCCAGGCCGGTGCCGATATCGGGGCGCACCCGCCGGATCGCTTCGATCAGGTGGGCCAGGAACCAGATCTCGTTGTCGTCGTCGCTGTCGATGCCGATCCAGGCGACCGCGACGCCGTCAGCGGTCAGTTCGCCACGCCACTGCGCGGCCAGGGTGCTCTTGCCGAAGCCGGCGGGCGCGTGGATCACCGCGAGCCTGCGTCGACCGCCCGTACGCAGGATGTCGAGCAGCCGGGTGCGCGGAATCGGTTCCCGAGCCGGGGTCGGCGGACGGAACTTGGTGGCGGCGGCCGTCGAACACGCGATGGCGCAGAACCCGGACGATCGCCCCGCCTCGGCCTACGAGTTCGGCGAGACACTGCGTGCGATCCAGCGCGCGCACGGGCAGATGG
>NZ_JAAGVC010000423.1 GCF_010858045.1 Nocardia cyriacigeorgica | reverse complement strand
CCGAATGGTGTGAGGACATCGTGCTCGACCGCCACCTCGACCCCGCCGAACGGCAATGCGAGTCGGTGACCGTGGAGGAGCATCCGGCGCTGGCGGCTCTCCACCGTGATGGTGACGCGCATCAGGTCGGGGGTGGCGCGGGCGGTGCCATGACCGAAAGTGGTGACCGTGCCCGTGGCCGATGAGGACTTCTTCTTGCTCACGCGATCTCCTGACTGTCGCCGAATGTCGGGCGGAACTCCGTGCTCGCGGAGCCACCGCACTCAATAGTCC
>NZ_JAAGVC010000422.1 GCF_010858045.1 Nocardia cyriacigeorgica | reverse complement strand
GTGATATACGTGCTGATCGGATTCAACCATTAATCAATTGGGTTAACCAAAATTTTGATATTTCTACAGAGCATTCAGTACCTTGGGCTGGGTTGCGTCCAATGATGCCTAATATGCTGCCTGTCGTTAAGCAAGGTCGACAATCACGTGTTTTCTACAATACGGGACATGGACATTTAGGATGGACATTATCAGCAGCTACTGCTGTGATTATTAGTCAAGAAATCTCACAAAAATTTCCAAACTAAATTAAAAAATGCCGATGTTTATACA
>NZ_JAAGVC010000421.1 GCF_010858045.1 Nocardia cyriacigeorgica | reverse complement strand
TGTCAGACCCGGTGAAGATCTGACGCGGACGCCAAATCTTGTTGCCTCCGCTGGCAACTTGCTCTCGGTACTGGGCGATCCACCCGGGCAGACGTCCCAGTGCGAACAGCACGGTGAACATATTCATCGGGAAGCCCATGGCCTCGTAGATGAGGCCGGTATAGAAATCAACGTTCGGGTAGAGCTTCCGCTCCTTGAAGTAGTCATCGTTTAGCGCGCTCTCTTCAAGTTCCTTGGCGATCTCGAGAAGGTCCTCACGACCGGTATGGAGTTC
>NZ_JAAGVC010000420.1 GCF_010858045.1 Nocardia cyriacigeorgica | reverse complement strand
GAGGTGAATCGAACCCGCGGGAACCGTTCGAACACGCCGGCGTCGAACCAGTCCTCGACTCCGGCCGCGTTCAGCTGCACCCATTCGATCCCGTCCGGCAGGTGGTCGGGGAACTGTGCCGGTGAACCATTCCAGACGAGCGCGCGCGCCTCGTCGAGCCCGGCGGTACGCGCGCCCGCCTCCGTCACCGCCTGTTCGAGCATCGGTTGTTCACCCGGGCCGACCGCAACCGCCATCCGGCTCATCCTCGGACCTCCTTCGCTCACCGCGCCGG
>NZ_JAAGVC010000419.1 GCF_010858045.1 Nocardia cyriacigeorgica | reverse complement strand
GGGGCGGGTTATCCGCCTCCAGATAGGAGATACCGAGTCCGCCACCGAGATCCAGGATGGCGATCTGCGCGGTGCGTTCGGCACCGAACTTGTCGACGGCATCGCGCAGCAGGCCGAGCATGCGACGCGCGGCGATCTCGAACCCGTCGATCTCGAAGATCTGCGAGCCGATATGGCTGTGCAGACCGACCAGACGCAGGTTGTCGGCCTCGAAAACCCGGGCCAGCGCCTGCATGGCGTCGCCGCCCGCGATGGAGAACCCGAACTTCTGGTC
>NZ_JAAGVC010000418.1 GCF_010858045.1 Nocardia cyriacigeorgica | reverse complement strand
GGATGTGGTTGTGCACGCTCCACCAGCGCAGCTCGCGCCGAGCCAGCCGGGCGCGCTCGAGCCGGATCGCGGAACCGAAGCCGCCGGACACACTGCGCGGCAGGAACTCCCAGAGCGATTCGCCGAGCCTGCCGCTTGCGGGATCTTCCGGCGTCGCCACCCGCATGTGGTGGCCGCGGTTGTGCTCGACGAAGAAGTGGCCGTACCCGGACTGCGCCAGCGCGATCTTGGCCAGCCAGCGCTCCAGGCTTTCGACGCGATGTCCGAGTTCGTG
>NZ_JAAGVC010000417.1 GCF_010858045.1 Nocardia cyriacigeorgica | reverse complement strand
GACTACGACGAATCCGATTACGACGAGCCGGACCATGACGAGCCCGGCGGGATCGGCGCCAGGCCCGCCGCTCGGGCCGAGGCGGACGACGACCTTTCCGGCGACGCGGCCATTCCCTCGGAGCGCGATCCAGCGGGGCGCACCGGTGACGCCCCTGCGGATCCGCCACCCGCGCGCCGCCCGAGCCTGGCCGTCGTCCCCGACGTCCGTCCGGCCGCGCGTGAAGACCGCTGGTCCGGGGCCGATCGCCCCGAATCGGCCGACCGCACCAGCC
>NZ_JAAGVC010000416.1 GCF_010858045.1 Nocardia cyriacigeorgica | reverse complement strand
GAACCGCGGGCTGCGGTCCGAGTGGATCGGACTGGGTGCCAGTTTCGAGTAGTGCACGAGAATCCCGTCCTTATGAGTGGGAGACACCGTCCAGTCGTTGGATGCCAGTTCCGGGAAATCCTGGATGATTCGGCGCATCGCCGCGGTGGCACGCTGGGGTTCGGTCTCGGAGCCCGCTCTGACGCTGATCTCCGCGCCGGCGATGGCCTTCACGCCGTGGGTGGACCAGTGAATCTCCGCACCGGTATCGGCCGATGACAACCGGGTCCAGGTG
>NZ_JAAGVC010000415.1 GCF_010858045.1 Nocardia cyriacigeorgica | reverse complement strand
GTCGATACGTCACCCGGAGACGACCTGAACGCCACCGTCGCCCTCGGCGCGCTCGGCCGCCACGATGTCGCGGGCCCACTCGCCGATTCGACCCGGCTGGCAGGCTGCGTCGCGGCCGCCGGATACGACCGGACAGTCCTCGGCTCCTCCGATATCACCTTCCGCGGAGCCGATGCGGTCCTGATCTTGGTCGCGGGCACCGCACCGGGAAAGATCACCGCCCTCGTGGTCGAGCCGGGCGGCAGTGTGGGCGACCCGAGAGTGTTGGCCGTCA
>NZ_JAAGVC010000414.1 GCF_010858045.1 Nocardia cyriacigeorgica | reverse complement strand
TTTCCGGATCGTGTGAGGCGACCATCGGATAGCCCTCACCACGCATCAGCACTTCCAGGCAACGCCGGTAGGAGGCGTCGACCTCGCCGCGGTGCTGATAGGCCACTTCTTCCGGTTCCCGGTAGGCGCCCTTGCACAACCGGATCCGGGAGCCGGGGCCTGCGAAGTCACGGCAGTCGGCTTCGGTGCGCCGCAGATAGGCCTGCAATACCGTGCCCAGCCACGGGAATTCGTCTCTGAGCTCGGCGACTGTGGCGAGGGTTGCGTCGGTGGT
>NZ_JAAGVC010000045.1 GCF_010858045.1 Nocardia cyriacigeorgica | reverse complement strand
GGGTTGAGAGTGACGGGCTGGGGTGGGGGTGTGGTGCCGAAGAGTTTCAGTTCGAGTTCCCGGGTGGCGACGCCATCGCCGACGCTGTGGTGGAACTTCAGGACGACGAAGGTGGTCGCGCCGGATAGGCCGGGAACGTCGCGGACTTGATCCAGGACATGGAGCTCCCACGGAGGGCGAGCGAGATCCATGCGGGTGGAGGTCAGGTCGGCGATGGCGCGACGGGCATCGGCCCAGGTCTCCAGGGTGCTGAGGAAGACGTGGTCGTTCAGGTCGAGGATCGGGTCGGGCACCCAGTAGGGCAGGTCGAGATCCATGGGCAGACGTTGCAGCCGACGGTGGAAGAGCTTCGACAGGCCGAGCCGGGCACGCATCCATTCGGTGACCTGGTCATAGGTCAGTGGCGCCGCGGCGGTGAAGGCGTAGACGGCGATGATGTTGGATAGGTGGCGGTCGGTTTCGTCATAGACGAAAACGGCATCGCGGGGGGCTAATTGCTCGGGGCCCAAGCGCAATTCGGCGCTCTCCGACTGCGGCGAGCCGGTGAGCGCGTTTCGAACCAGATGCCTCATATTCCGAGCGACCCCGCGATCATCGGCCAAGAATCGTGCAGGTCGTCCTGCCAGTAACCCCAGGAGTGCGTGCCCATCGGCCGGATGTTGTAGGTGATGTTGGTGCGGCCCAGTTCGGCAGTCCGCTGGGCCAGGCGGGTGGTGCAGAAGTTGGTTGCGGCTTCGATGGTGCCGCCGACGAGGGTTTGGTTGAGGAGTTTGCGGGTGTCGTTGTCGAGGCGGGCGTTGGCGAGGGTGTCGTGGATGCCGGGGAAGCCGCTGCCGCTGGAGATGTACATGGGGATGTTCGGCAGGCGGTGGGCTTGCAGGTAGGGGTCGTGCTCGCGCCACTGGTCGCTGTCGAAGGGGCCCCACATGTTCTCGGCCTCGCCGCCGCCCATGTCGATCACGGTTTTGACGAAGGCCTGGCCGATGGGGTCGCTGGTCATCGCGCAGCCGCTGTAGGCCGCGGCGCTGCGGTAGAGGGTGGGCGATTGGATGGTGAGGTCGAGGACCGAGGTGCCTGCCATGGAGATGCCGGCGAGGGCGTTGACGCCGGTGGTGCCGAAGGTCGAATCGATCACGGGGGGAAGCTCTTCGGTGAGGAAGGTGGCCCACATGTTGCGGCCGTTGTTCTCCAGGGTTTCGGCGAGGCCCTCGTCGGGGTTCAGCCAATCGGTGTAGTAGCTGAACGCGCCTTCCATCGGGATGACGACGTTGACGTGCTTGTCGGCGAAGAATTCGACGGCGTCGGTTTGGCCGAACCAGTTCGCCGCGTCCTCGCCGCCGCCCGCGCCGTTGAGCAGGTAGAGGGTCGGCGCGGGAGTGTGAGTGTCGCGGGGGCGCAGCACTTTCAACGCGATCGAGCGCTGCATGGACGGTGCGAAGACCTTGATCTCGACCAGCTGACCGACGCCGGCGGATTGACTCACCACCACCGCGCCCGGATCGGCGGACGCCGTCGTCGCACCGACGGTCATCGACATCAATGCGAAAGCGCAAGCGGCCGAGGTGATTCCGCGCAACCTGCCAAGATTCATCGTCAACTACCGATCACATGAAGATCGGGGGCACCCGCGTATGCGGGCGCCCCCGGATCGTTGCCTGGGGATTACTTGCCGGGGGCGGGCGTGCCACCGCTCAGGGTGATCAGCGCGTTCACGATATTGGTGCCGTGCTCGCCGAGGCTCGCGGTACCCATGCCCAGAATGTCGATGAGCGATCCCATGGTCTTCTCCTAGCGTTCGTAAAGATCGAGTCCAATGGACCCGGGGGGTGAAATGCCCGGTTGTCAGGCGATGAAGGTCTTGAGGCCCTCGAGCGAACCGAGGAAGACGTCGAGCAGGCCGTCGCCGGCCACGGCCGAGCCGAGTGCGGGAATCAATGCGCCGAGCAGGTCGCTGAGCGAACCCATAGCGAATCTCCTTCTTTGAGACTTGGTGCGAAACCTCTCGGGCAGGACGAACGGAACCGAGAGGTAGGTCACGTAAGGGTCTCTACTGTGACGTGGGCAACATAGCAAGCGACCGTTTGTGTTGACAAGGGGTTGTTTCACACTTTGTCGGGTCATGGGATGTAAAGGCCGCTCAGCCAGCTGAAACGCAGGTCACGCCCCTGGAATTGGGGGCGGCGAAGGGGATCAGTCCTCGACGGCGAGGGCCTGACGGAAGGTGAGGCGGCGCTGGGTCTGCATCAGGGAGCGTCGGTAGACCTTCTCGGCGACGAGCACGATGCCGTAGGTGGCGACTGCCATCAGGGCCAAAGCGACCATGGGTTCCCACCACGAGGCGGTGCCCTCGGCGAGCCGGGCGGGCATCGCGACGATCGACACGATGGGCACATAGGACGCCACGACACGCGCTGTACCAGACAGGAAAATTCCAGCAAACAACACGATCATGACGAACATGGTCATCGGCGTGGCCGTGGACTGGAGATCCTCACTGCGGGTGGCCAACGAGCCGGCCACCGCCCACAGCCCGGCCAGTGCGAGGAATCCGACGACGAAGAAGACGACGAACCAGCCCGCGGCACCGGCGATCTGCCCCACCTGACCGGCGCGGCCGGTGGCGGCCAAACCGATCAGGCCGGCGACGACGAACAGGGTGAGCTGGGCAAACGCCAGCACGGTGTTGCCCGCGACCTTGCCGATCAGCAACTGGCGGACCGGGATAGCGCTGGCGAGGATCTCGACGATGCGATTCTGCTTCTCCTCCACCACACTCTGCGCGATGGACATGCCGAACAGGATCGACGACAGATAGAACAGGAACGCGAACACGATCGCGACGATGGTGGCGAGCCCGGCATCGACGGCCGCCTCGTCGAGTAGGTCGTAGCTGACGGCGCTGCCGCGGGCGAGTTGTTCGAGCGTGACCCCGGCGGCGGTGGCGTTGTGCTCCAACGCGATCTGCTGGGCGGCGGCCGTGACGTAGGTCTTGACGTCGTCGTTTTCGGAGGTGTCGCCGATCAGTCGCCAGCCGCCGGGATCGGCCACCAGGCCCGCGTCGACAGTGCCGTCGCGCACCTGCTGTTCGAGCGCGGCCTCGTCGGCGACGCGGTGCGCGGTGAAATCGACGTCGGCGTCGGCGTGTTCGGCGATGACATCGGCGGTGCTGATCACCTGGCCGGCAGCGGGATCGAGGATCGCCACATCGATCTTGTCGGTGCGGCTGGACAGGAAACCGCTGACGGCCAGCGATGCGACGATCGCCACGATGGTGATGACGGTGGAGATCAGGAAGTTCCGGTCGCGCAGTTTCACCGCGATCTCGCGCTGCGCGACGATCAGCCAGGCGCGTCGGGGTGCGGTGCTCATGCGGTCACCTCGCGGAAGATCTCGGCAACGGACGGTCGGACCTCGGCCAGTTCGTGCACCGAGCCGCGGGTGAGGGCTTCGGTGAGCAGCGCGTCGGTGCTGATGCCGTCCAGCTCCAGCAGGGCGGTCGAGGCGTTGCTCTCCACCACTCGGACGCCGCCGAGTTCGTGCAGCCAGCCGGTGTCACCGCTGATCCGCAGCCGATGCCGGACCGGACCGGCGGCGCGCAGCTGCTCGGCCGAACCGTCGGCGACGACGCGGCCGTTCGCGAGGATGACCAGGTGGTCGCAGAGCCGCTCCACCAGGTCGAGTTGGTGTGAGGAGAACAGCACCGGCACGCCGCGTGCGGCGTACTGTCCCAGCAGGTCGGCCATGGCGTCGACGGCGACCGGATCCAAACCGGAGAACGGTTCGTCGAGGATCAGCGCGGTGGGATGGGCGATGAGGGCGGCCGCGATCTGGACGCGCTGCTGGTTGCCGAGTGACAGCGATTCGAGTTTGTCGGTGCCGCGATCCTGGAGGGAGAACCGTTCCAGCAGGTCGGCGGCCTGGTGTCTGGCTTCGGAGGGGGAAAGGCCGCGCAGTCGGGCCAGGTAGACGAGTTGATCGCGCACCGGCTGTTTCGGGTAGAGGCCGCGTTCCTCCGGCATGTAGCCGAACGTACGGCGATCATCGGCGGTGACCGGGCGGCCGTTCCAGGTGATCTCGCCGCCATGCGCCGCGAGGACGCCCATGATCATCCGCATCGTGGTCGTTTTGCCCGCGCCGTTGGCGCCGACGAAGCCGGTCATCGTTCCCGGGGCGACGGCGAAGGAGACGTCGTCTACGGCGGTGTTGTCGCCGAATCTGCGCACCAGGTGTGCGACTTCCAGCATCTGGGATCCCCACTTCGTCGTCCGGTTGTGGCGCTACGAACTCCGAATTCGAGAGTACTGGGTGGATCTGGTGTACCCGGCGCTGGAAGTCTGGCCACGCCCGTTAGGGAGCCGCGGTGCGGGCATTCGGGTCGAAGCCGCCGGGGATTTCGTAGATCACGCCGGTGAAGGTTGCGGCGAAGAGGCGGCCGGTGGAGAAGCCTTGGCTGCCGCGGCCGTAGGTGACGACGCTGGTGAGGGGGTTGCCGGTGCTCAGGATGCAGTACTGGTTCGGGGCATCGATGCGGATGACCTGGCCCGCGGTGTTCAGCGGGACGACCGGACGGTCGGCCGAATCCAGGGTCAGTCCGTCGGGAGCGGAGAGCGCGTCCGCGCCGGTGAGGTCGAGCAGGGATTGCGGGGCCGCGGGGTTGGCGACCGGGATCCGGCTGACGCCGGGGTTGGCGAAAGTGCGACCGACGTAGAGGAATTCGTCGTTGCGGCCGAGGACGGCGCCGTTCGCGCTCGGGAAGGAGGCCCAGTCGGGTTGGACCGCGCGGTTCGGATGGACTTTGCCGATCAGCGAACCGAAGTCGTTGGTGGCGTAGACGCTGCCGTCGCGTGCGGTGGCCATGCCGTTGGCGGCGCTGAGGCCCGCGGCGAACGGGGTGAATGCGCCGGTGTTCGGGTCCATTTCGACGATGCCTGCGTTGCGGAGGGTATCGCCGAGCGCGACTCGAGCGTCAGCGCCGTAGCCCACGAGCAGGGTGCCGCGCGGGGTCCAGGCCAAGGCGCCCGCTCCGCCGCTGGGCACGGTCGCGATCGGGACGGCCGGGGCGCCCGGAGCGTCGATCCGGTAGACGCGCCCGGTGTTGAGGTCTGTGGTGAACGCACGGCCGCGATCGTCGACCGTCAAGCCCTCCAGCGCGCCAGGCACCGAGGCCGCTACCGACGTCGGTTGCCCGGCGCCGGGACAGATCGGCGCCGCCTGCGCGCTCCCTGCCGCGAGAGTGGAGAACATCGCGGCCGAGACGATTGCCATACCCGCTGCGAGTGTCTTCATGGGGACATCCCATCACAGGGCACCCGCGCTCGACGGAGTTTTCGCAGTTCGCGGAGCTGGTCAGCTGCCGAAGCGCGCCAGTACGGAGCTGGCTTCCTGCGAGGCCGTACCTTCGTCGGCGAGATGGGCCATCGCGGGCGCGATGTCGCGTCCGTGATGCGCCATGGCCTGCGCGTACAGGCGCCCGGCCCGGTACGACGAGCGCACCAGCGGCCCCGCCATCACGCCGGCGAAACCGATCTCCTCGGCCACCTTCGAGTGCTCCACGAACTCTTCCGGCTTCACCCACCGGTCGACGGGATGGTGCCGAGGGGAGGGGCGCAGGTACTGGGTGATGGTGAGGATGTCGCAGCCGGCTTCGTGCAGGTCGCGCATGGCCTGGGTGACCTCGTCAGGGGTCTCGCCCATGCCGAGGATCAGGTTGGACTTGGTGACCAGGCCGGCCTCGCGGGCAGCGGTGAGCACTTCCAGCGAACGCTCGTAGCGGAAGGCCGGGCGGATGCGCTTGAACACGCGTGGCACGGTTTCCAGGTTGTGCGCCAGCACCTCCGGGCGCGAGGAGAAGACCTCGGCGAGCTGATCGGGCTTGGCGTTGAAATCGGGGATCAGCAGTTCGACGCCGGTGTTGGGGTTCAACGCCTTGATGGCGCGCACGGTTTCGGCGTAGAGCCAGGCCCCGCCGTCATCGAGGTCGTCGCGGGCGACGCCGGTGATGGTGGAGTAGCGCAGCCCCATGGCCTGCACGCTCTCGGCGACGCGGCGGGGCTCGTCGCGGTCCAGTGCGGCCGGCTTGCCGGTATCGATCTGGCAGAAATCGCAGCGGCGGGTGCACTGTTCACCGCCGATGAGGAAGGTGGCTTCGCGATCTTCCCAGCATTCGAAGATGTTCGGACAGCCGGCTTCTTCGCAGACGGTGTGCAGGCCTTCGCGTTTCACCAAGCCCTTGAGCTCGGAGTATTCGGGGCCCATGGTGGCGCGGGTGCGGATCCATTTGGGCTTGCGCTCGATCGGGGTCTCCGCGTTGCGCGCCTCGATGCGCAGCAGCTTTCGGCCTGCCGGTGCTTGTGCTGAGGTCACGAGTTCGACCTTACGCCGGTGGGATCGGCGGATGCGCCTGCCGTATCCCCGGGTGTGAGATGTTCGATATCGTGCGACTGAACGGGAATTTCTCCGTTCAACGCGGCAACAATCGCCTCGGCCACCAGCGGGCGCACCTCGTCGACCGTGACGTCGCGGCCGAGCTCGCGCGAGAGGGTGGTGACGCCGGCGTCGCGGATGCCGCACGGGATGATCGCGCTGAACCCTTCCATCCCGGAATTGCAGTTGAGCGAGATGCCGTGCAGGGCCACGCCCCGCTGCACGCGCACACCGATGGCGGCGATCTTGCGTTCGGCGAGCGGGCCCGCGGCCGGCAACCAGACCCCGGAGCGGCCCTCGACGCGGCCGCAGGTGACGCCGAGACCGGTGCACACGGTAATGAGCGCTTCTTCCAGGCGACGCACGTAGTCGACGACGTCGACGGGCTCGGCGAGCCGGATGATCGGATAACCGACCAGCTGTCCGGGCCCGTGCCAGGTGATCTTGCCGCCGCGGTCCACCTCGACCACCGGGCTGCCGTCGATGGGCAGGTCCTCGGCTTCGGTGCGGCGGCCCGCGGTGAACACCGACGGGTGTTCCAGCAGCAGCAGATGATCGGCGCCGATTCCCTCGGCGCGCTGGGCGGCGATCTCGCGTTGGCGATCCCAGGCCTGGTGGTAGTCGATGAGTCCCAGGTTCTCGACGACGACGGGTGTGGTGTCGAAGCGAGCCGACCGGGTGACGGAGCGCGTGTGGTTCACGGTCACGACGTTACGCCAGTCGCTGTGGGTCGGACGCGGGCGTGTCGTCGCTGCCGGCGGGCCACGACGCGGGATCGCCGAGACCGATCGTCAGTTGCATGAGGGTGAGGTCCAGCCAGCGGCCGAACTTGATGCCGACCTGTGGCAGCACGCCGACGGTGCGGAAGCCGAAACGCTCGTGCAGCGCGATCGAACCGGTGTTGCCCGCCTCGATGGCCGCCACCATGACGTGTACGTCGCCCGCGGCGCGCGCTCGCGCGATCAGCTCGGTGAGCAGCGCCGAAGCGATACCGCGGCGATGAAAACGGTCGGCGACGTACACCGAATTCTCCACGGTGTGCCGGTATCCGGACTTCGGCCGCCACGTTCCGTAACTGGCGTAACCGGCCAGTTCGCCGTCGACCTCGGCGATCAGCACCGGACGCCCGGCCTCGGTGCGCTCGCGCAGCCAGGCCCGCCGGTTGTCGAGGCCGACCAGTTCCTCGTCCCAGATCGCGGTGGTTTCGGCGATGGCGCGATTGTGGATATCGAGGATCGCCAGCAGGTCACCGTCGGTGGCGTCGCGGATGACGGTGGCAGAGCGCGTGTCCAGCGTCATCGGTGGTTACCGCCTACCGCCGCCGCGAGCGCCGCACCGATGGTGGGGTGCTGGAACTGATATCCCGCCGCCTCCAACACGGTGGGAATCGCGCGCGGGCCGTGCAGGATTCCCTCTTGCGCGAATTCGCCGAGGACCGCGCGCAGCGCGAACGCGGGGACCACCAGCGGTGTGGGCCGGTGCACCGCGCGGCCGAACGCGCGATTGAACTCGGCATTGGTCACCGGCGCGGGGCCCACGGAGTTGATCGGCCCCGAGATCGCGTCGTTGGTCAGTGCGAACAGGATCGCGCCGATCTCGTCGTCCAGCGAGATCCACGGCGTGTACTGGCGCCCGTTGCCGAGCCGCCCACCCAGCCCGAGCTGGTACAGCGGTTTCAGCATGCCGAGCATGCCGCCGTTGCGGGCCAGCACCACCGCGCTGCGCAACAGCACGGTGCGGGTGCCCGCGGCGCTGGCCGGCAGCGTCGCGGCTTCCCAATCCCGGCACAGGGTGGCCAGGAAACCGGTGCCCGGCGGGGTGGATTCCTCCACCACGCGGTCGCCGGTCTCGCCGCCGTAGATGTGCACGCCGCTGGCGTTGATCAGCACCGGCACCCCGGCGGAGGCGATGGCGGCGGCCAGCACGTCGGTCGGGGTGATCCGGCTGTCGCGCAGCTCCTGTTTGTAGCTGCCGGTCCAGCGGCGGGTGCCGATGCTCGCCCCGCACAGGTTCACCACGGCATCGGCGCCGCGTAACGCCTGCTCGTCCAGATCGGCGCGGGCTGGATCCCACACGTACTCGTCCGCCGCGGCGGCCGGACGGCGCACCAAGCGGACGACCTGGTGCCCGTCGCGGCGCAATGCCGCGACGAGCGCCGTCCCGATCAATCCGGACGAACCGGCGATCACGACCTTCATGCGTGACCTTCCCGGTTACAGGCCGAGGTCAGCCTCGAACGCCGCCTCTTCGAGCCGATGCCGGATCGTGGTGAGGAATCGGCCCGCGTCGGCACCGTCGATGAGGCGGTGATCGTAGGTCAGCGGCAGGTAGCACATGGAGCGCACGCCGATCGACTCGTTGCCGGTCTCGTCGGTGACCACGACCGGACGCTTGACGATCGCACCCGTGCCGAGCATGGCCGCCTGCGGCGGAACCAGGATCGGGGTGTCGAACAGCGCGCCCTGGCTGCCGATGTTGGTGATGGTGAAGGTGCCGCCGGCCAGCTCATCGGGCTTGAGACCACCGTTGCGGGCACGATCGGCGATATCGGCGATCGCGCGCGCGAGGCCCGCCAGCGAGAGGTCGCTGGCGTTGTGGATCACCGGGGAGAGCAGGCCCTGCTCGGTGTCCACGGCGATGCCCAGGTGCACCGCGGCGTGGTAGGTGATCTCCTTGGTGCCCTCGTCATAGCTGGCGTTGACGTTCGGGTGCACACCGAGCGCCTCGACCACGGCCTTGGCGAAGAACGGCAGGAACGTCAGGTTGACGCCCTCGCGCTCCTTGAACGCGGCCTTGGCCTGCGCCCGCAGGGCCGCGATCTTGGTGACGTCGGCCTCGTGCACCTGGGTCAGCTGCGCGGTGGTCTGCAACGATTCCCGCGTCTTGGTCGCGGTGATCTGCCGGATCCGGTTGGCCTTCTGAGTGGTGCCACGCAGATGCGCCAGTTCCGGCTTCGCGGCGGCGGGCGCCTTCGCGGCCGGAGCGGCCTTGGCGGGTGCGGCGGCGGCCGGAGCCGGAGCCTTCTTCGCCTCGGCGGCGGCGAGCACGTCCTGCTTGCGGATGCGGCCACCGACACCGGAACCGGTGAGCGTGGACAGGTCCACGCCGTTCTCCTCGGCCAGCTTGCGCACCAGCGGAGTGACGTACGGCGTGGCGCCGTTGCCGGCGGGGGCGGGTGCCGTGGCGGCGGGAGCCTGGGCGGGCGCGGGCTGTGCGGCGGGTGCGGGCTGCGGAGCCGGCGCGGGCTGCGGGGCCGGTGCGGGCTTGGGTTCGGGAGCCGGGGCCGGGGCCGGTGCGGGCTGCGGGGCGGCAGCCGCCGGAGCAGGCTCGGGCTTGGGTTCGGGCTTGGGCTCAGGTGCCGGAGCCGGCGCGGCGGCGGGCGAACCGCTGCCGATGACGCCGAGCTGTCCGCCGACGGAGACGGTGTCGTCTTCCTGCGCGGTGATCTCCAGCAGCGTGCCCGCGACCGGGGACGGGATCTCGGTGTCGACCTTGTCGGTGGAGACCTCGAGCAGCGGCTCGTCGACGGCGACCTCGTCACCGACGGCCTTGAGCCAGCGGGTGACGGTGCCCTCGGTGACGGATTCGCCGAGTTCGGGCATGTTCACCGGGGTGCCGGAGGCGGCGTCGCCGGATGTCTGCGCGGCGGGAGCCTGTTCGGCGGGAGCCGGGGCCTCTTCGGCCGGAGCCTGCTCGGCCGGCGCCTGCGCGGCGGGCTCGGGTTCGGGGGCCGGTTCCGGGGCGGCGGCGGGCTCAGGGGCCTCGGCCGGTGCCGGAGCGGCGGCCTCGCCCGCATCGCTGATGATGCCGAGTTCGCCACCGACCTCGACGACATCATCTTCCTGGGCGACGATCTTCGACAGCACACCCGCCGTGGGGGACGGGATCTCGGTGTCGACCTTATCGGTGGAGACTTCGAGCAGCGGCTCGTCGACCTCGACCGTGTCTCCTTCCTGCTTCAGCCACCTGGTCACCGTTCCCTCGGTGACGCTCTCACCAAGAGCGGGCATCTGGACGGAGAAGGCCATGTCCGTTGACTCCTCTGACTGCTCGACGGGTCTACAACAGTTCGTACCCCGGTGGTAGCTCGCCGCGGGTCGTGGCGAATTACCGGCCACCGATCATTGTGCGTGACACAGGCATTGTGTGCCGCGCTCATCGATCAGCGCGTGGCTCCGGGGGTCCGTGTGGTTCTTGTACCGGGAACCATCCTTGCACTTATGGGCTCGCGACGTCGCAGAGGGCGTCCCTCAGCCGGGAACTGGCAATATGGACTTACCGGTAACAACGACGGTTCCGGCGGGGGACGAGGAGGTCAGCGCGCGTGGGTTTGCTCGATCGTTTCCGCCGGGGTGCGCGCAAGCAGGTGAAAGCTACTCGCGGGTACGGAAATGACGCCCGCTATCTGGCCGAGTGGGTACGCACTCACACCGGCGTCGAGGGCTTCATCGAACCGAAGACGACGATCACCGACGTGACCGTGGTGCTGGTGGCCGCCGACGGCGAATGGACGCGCCGGGCCATCGGTGAGCGCGGCGCCCGGAATCTCGCCCGCGACCTGCGTATTCCCGTTTACGACGTGCACAAGACCGGTTACCCGCAGCGGATGCGCGATTACGACGCGCGGCGGCGGATCGAGCGGAAACGTCAGATCGAACGGGATCTCGAGGATCTCTAGCGGAGTGCACGGCTGACGGGCGTGGGTCAGGGGACCGGCCGGTGTCCGAGGGGCCGATACGGTGTGGGATCGGCTGTTGTCCGAGGGGCCGGGAGGGTGTGGGATCGGCTGTTGTCCGAGGGGCCGACTGGTCGCGGGGCCGGCTGTCGCCCGGGTGCCGGCAGGGCGCGGGGCCGTCGATCCACGTAGCTCCCGGGGACCGAAGCGACCAGGATTCCCGTGCTGTCCCAGTAGGATCGCCTAATCGGCGGCCCGGGAGCTGCGCGCGGCTGGGGCAGGAAGTACGTTTCGCCCGCATCTGAGCGACAACTCGTGTGACTGTCGCTCGAAGTCGCTGAATTGTCGCTCCAATGCGGGCGAAAGGCATACCCACCGGGGCGGCGTGTGCGTCTGGGACGCCGCCCCAGCAGGTCGTGCCCACTACTCCGCGGCGATGTCCTCGAGCACCGCGATGAGCGTGCGGACCGGAACGCCGGTGCCGCCCTTACCGATGTAGCCGAACGGGCCGCCGGTGTTGTAGGCCGGGCCCGCGATATCGACGTGCGCCCACTGCACCCCCTCCGGCACGAACTCCTTCAGGTACAGCCCGGCCGCGAGCATGCCGCCCCACCGATGCGGGGTGACGTTGGCCAGATCGGCGACCTTGGAGTTGAGGTCCGAGCGCAGTTCGGCGGGCAACGGCATGGCCCAGCCGTTCTCGCCGACCTCGCGGGAGATGCGGGCGACGCGATCGCGGAAATCGTCGGTGCCCATCACGCCGGGGGTGCGGGTTCCGAGGGCGACCATTTGCGCACCGGTGAGGGTGGCGACGTCGATGAGGTAGTCCGGCTCGTCCTCGCCGGCGCGGACGATGGCGTCGGCCAGGATGAGCCTGCCCTCGGCGTCGGTATTGATCACCTCGACCGTGGTGCCGCCGTACTGGGTGAGCACATCGCCGGGACGCTGGGCGGTGGCCGATGGCATGTTCTCGGCCATCGGCACGGTCGCGGTGACGGTGATCGGCAGGCTCAGCCGCGCCGCGAGCAGCGCGGTGGCCACGACCGCGGCCGCGCCGGCCATGTCCGAGGTCATGTTCTCCATGTTCTGCGCCGGCTTGATAGAGATACCGCCGGTGTCGAAGGTGATGCCCTTACCGACCAGCGCGACCTTCTTCGGGCCGCCCTCGTAGGTGAGCCGCACCAGGCGCGGCGGGCGCGAGGAGCCCTTGCCGACGCCGATGATGCCGCCGTAACCGCCTGCCTCCAAAGCCTTCTCGTCGAGCACCTCGACCTCGAGCCCGGCGGCTTCGGCCAGCACCTGGGCGCGCGCGGCGAACTCGGCGGGGTAGAGGTGGCTGGGCGGGGTGTTGACGAAATCGCGTGCGGTGGCGACCGCTTCGGCCACCAGCTGCGCGCGCAACAACTCGGTGATGCCGAAACCCGGGTCGGGCACCAGCAATTCGACGCGCACCACCGGACGTTCGTCGGGCTTGGGTGCCGTCTTGTCCGAGCGGAACGGGGTGAACGAGTAGGCGCCCAGGTAGAAGCCCTCCGCCGCGGCGGCGAGGTCGAGCCCGGACAGGGTGGTCGACACCAGTTCGGTGCCCGACAGCGAACGCGCGGCGACACCGGCCGAGCGGCGGATCTGCTCGGCGTCGAGCTTGTCGGGGCTGCCGAGACCGACGGCGAGCACGCTGGTGACGTTGTCGAGCGCGGCGGGCGCGGGAATGCGGGTGAGCTCCTCGGCCTTGCCCTTGGCGCCGACGGCGCCGAGCTGGTCGAGCAGTTCCGCGCGCACCTCGGGACCGAGCACGTCACTGAACAGGACCTCGGGCACGATGGCCGGACCATCCTCGGAGGACGTCAGCCCGATGACGAGGACATCGGTGTCGGGGCCGATGGATTCGGTGCGATGCAGTTCGGGGCCCAGCGGGCGATCAGCGACAGCGGTCATGGCCTCAGGCTAGCGGCGGCGCCTCGATCGGCGAGCGCGACCTCGGGCGAATCCACGGCAGCGGCGCGGGTCAGGGCGCGGAGTTTCGCCGGTACCGGGCGGCGACACCATCGAGCAGCAGGTCGATGCCCGCCTCGATCACGCCGTCGAAATCGATATCGGGGGGACCCGTGTCGCCGAACAGCTTGTGCATCACCGGGCGTGCGGCCGGATCGAGCAGCTCGGCCACGTCGGCGTGCACCTGCTCAGCGGGATGGGCATCCGGGTCCAGCGCGCGTTCGACGTACTCCGCACTCCACATCAGCGCGATGCCCTGCACCACGCCGGATAGGGCGAGGTAGATCGACAGGATCTCGTGCGGCGTCATGGACGGCTGGTCCAGCGCGCTGAACGTGCGCTCCAGCATGTCGAACAGGGCGGGACCGACCGGTGGCCTGGTGCGCGCCAGTACCGGAAGCAACCATGGATGACGCTGGTAGAGCTGCCATTCCTGGTGTGCTTCATGAGCGACGAGCTCGCGCCATCCGGTCAGCTCCGGTGGCGGGGGCGGTACCTCGGCCAAGACCAGTTCGGTCATCGCGGCCAGGAGGGCCTCGCGGTCGGCGTAGTGGCGGTACAGCGCGGCGGTGGCAACGCCGAGTTCGCCGGCCAGCCGGCGAGTGGACAGGCCGTCGAGGCCGAACCGGTCGGCCAGATCGACCGCGGTCCGGGCGATGGTGACGGCGGTCAGCGGTGTGCCCGAGGCGCGGCGGCGGGTGGGTGCGGCCCGATGCGCCGACGTGAGCGCGTCACGTCGCGCCCGGTAGGCGCGGGCTTGGCAGGCGCGCGAGCAATAGCGGCGACGGCGACCGCGGGCCGGATGGGCGAGGGCAGCTCCGCAGGTCACGCACGCGTCCGAGGGCGCACGGTCGGCGTGTTCCGTGATCGCCCCGGCAACGCCGCCCGATGCCCTCGGGAGCGGGCCGCTTGCCGTCGTCCGATCGGTTCGGCCGCGCGCGGATGGTGCGCGGCCGGGCCTGCGCGTTAGGTGCGTGCTGGCGTCGGATGTCGTCGAAGCCGCCATTTCCACACAGTAGGCAGTGTGACGAAATGATGGCAAGGGCGTTGGTGTCGTTCTACTTTGGCAACCGAAGACACTGTTCACAGCGGGAGGAATTAGTCATGGGTGACACGCTGACGGTGCGTCGGGCGACCGAAGCGGATCGGGATCCGGTGATCGAGGCGTTCGGCAAGTGCTCGGACGAGGCGGTGACCGCGTGGGTGTTGGAGGGGCATCCGATCGAACCGTTCATCGACCAGCACGTGCCGATGATCATCGACCGCGGCCTGAAAGAGGACGAGATCTGGATCGCGGGCTCCGGCGACGACATCTGGGCGGTGTCGATCTGGCAGCACGTCACCTCGCCGGAGCGGTTCCTGGCCGATGCGGAGGAGGCGCGGGCGATGCGGCAGCAGGCGCCGGACCTCAGCATCGCGCGCCGGTTGGAAACGCTGACGGCGCTGCTCGCCGAAGAACACCCGCGGGAATTCCCGCATCGGTACCTCCAGGTGATCGTCACCGTGCCCGAACATCGCGGTAAAGGTGCAGGCGCCGCGATCATCGGCGATCGGTTGACGGTGTATTCGGCCGAGCAGATGCCCGCGTTCCTGGAGGCCAGCACCGAACGCTCGTCGCGGCTGTACAAGCGCTGCGGATTCGAGGCCACCGGCACCACCCATCCGCTGCCGGAGAACGGGCCGACGCTGATCCCGATGTGGTTCCGCCCCTGATCGCGCAGCCGGACGGCCGGGGGCTGCGGCTCGGCCGGTGCCTGCCGGTCGCTGTTCTGCCCGCTCTGCCCGCGCGGGCGTCGGTCACGGCAGCGCCTCGATCATCACGATGGCCGCACCGAGCGTGCGGTGGGCGATCTGGCGGACTGCGGCCTTGCTCTTGTCGAACGGATGGGGTGTCCGAACGGCCGTGCCGATGCACCGGGCGGGCGGGCATCTCGCGCGGGTTAAGCTCGCCGGGTGAGCGACGCTGACCTGTTGCAAGGGCCGATCCATGATCTCCACGTCGAACTCGGGGCGAGTTTCGCGCCGTTCGGTGGGTGGCAGATGCCGGTGTCGTATGCGGGGACGGTGGCCGAGCATCAGGCGGTGCGGACCACGGTCGGGCTGTTCGACGTCAGCCATCTGGGCAAGGCGACGGTGCGCGGGCCGGGCGCCGCGGAGTTCGTCAACGCGACCCTGACCAACGATCTGGGTCGGATCCAGCCGGGTAAGGCGCAGTACACCCTGTGCTGCACCGAGGACGGCGGCGTCATCGACGATCTGATCGCTTACTACGTCGGCGACGACGAGATCTTCCTGGTCCCCAATGCCGCCAACACCGCGACGGTGGTCGCCGAGATGCGGAAGGTGGCTCCCGACGCCATCACGGTGACCGACGAGCACCGCGACTACGCGGTGTTCGCGGTGCAGGGCCCGCGCTCCACCGAGGTGCTCACCGCGCTCGGCCTGCCGACCGACCTCGAATACATGGCCTACGCCGACGCCGAGTGGGACGGGCGGCCGGTACGGGTCTGCCGCACCGGCTACACCGGCGAACACGGCTACGAGCTGCTGCCGCGCTGGGCCGACGCCGAACCGCTGTTCCGCGTTCTGGTGCGCGAGGTCCAGGCCGCCGGCGGTCAGGTCGCCGGGCTCGGCGCCCGCGACACCCTGCGCACCGAGATGGGCTACCCGCTGCACGGGCACGAGCTGTCCACCGAGATCACCCCGGTGCAGGCGCGCGTCGGCTGGGCGGTCGGCTGGAAGAAACCGCAGTTCTGGGGCAAGGCCGCGCTGGAGCAGGAGAAGGCGGCCGGGCCGAAGCGAATCCTGTTGGGGCTGAAGGCACTCGATCGTGGGGTGCTCCGGCAGGGCCAGCAGGTGCTGCTCGGGGACGCGGTCGTGGGCGAGACCACCTCGGGAACGTTCTCGCCGTCGCTGAAGGTGGGTATCGCGCTCGCCCTGCTCGATACCGAGGCCGCGCTCGAACCGGGCGCCGAGGTCGAGGTGGACGTGCGCGGGCGCAGGCTGCGGTGCGAGGTGGTCCGGCCGCCGTTCGTCGAAGTCAAGGCGAAATAGCCGGCTCCGACCGACTGCCGCAAGGCGCAAACAAACGCGCCGAAAAGCGGCGAAACCTCGACCGATAAGATCGCGGTATGACCGCTGCTGCACAGTTCACCCGTATTCCGCATCCGGCGCCGCTTCCGGAGCAGCGGGTACAGGAGATACTGACGGCACCGGGGTTCGGCCGGTACTTCACCGATCACATGGTCTCCATCGACTACACCGAGGCCGAGGGCTGGACCAACGCCCGCGTCGAGCCCTACGGCCCACTGTCGATGGATCCGGCGACCATGGTGTTCCACTACGGGCAGGCCATCTTCGAAGGGTTGAAGGCCTACCGGCAGCCCGACGGCGGCGTCTCCTGCTTCCGGATCGACGCCAACGCCGCCCGCTTCCGTCGCTCCGCGCGCCGGATGGCGATGGCGGAACTGCCGGAGGAGCTGTTCATCGAATCGGTGCGCCAGCTGCTCGAGGTCGACGAGCGCTGGGTGCCCGCGGCAGGCGGCGAGGAGTCGCTGTATCTGCGGCCGTTCATGTTCGCCACCGAGTCCGGCCTCGGCGTGAAGCCCGCCGCGGCCTACAAGTACCTGCTGCTCGGCTCGCCCGCCGGCGCCTACTTCCCGCGCGGTGTGAAGCCGGTGCGGGTGTGGCTGTCCACCGAATACGTGCGCGCCGCGCCCGGTGGCACCGGCGAGGCGAAGGTGGCGGGCAACTACGCGGCCTCGCTGCTGGCCCAGGCCGAGGCCACCGAGAAGGGCTGCGACCAGGTGGTGTGGCTGGATGCCTGCGAGCGCCGCTACGTCGAGGAGATGGGCACCAACAATCTGTTCTTCGTCTTCGGGTCCGGCTCGGAGGCCCGTCTGGTGACGCCGGAACTGTCCGGTTCGCTGCTGCCGGGCATCACCCGCGACTCGCTGCTGACCCTCGCCGCCGACTCCGGCTATCAGGTCGAAGAGCGCAAGATCTCGGTGGAGGAATGGCGTAAGGGCGCCGAATCCGGTGAAATCACCGAGGTTTTCGCCTGTGGCACGGCCGCCGTCATCACGCCGGTCGGCTGGGTGCGTTCCGGTGACGAGGAGTTCGCCATCGGCGGCGGTGAGCCGGGCGAGGTCACCATGACGCTGCGCGAGACCCTCACCGGAATCCAGCGCGGTACCTTCGCCGATATCCACCAGTGGATGCGCCGTCTGTGACGGTGCGGCCGAATCCGGCCGGAGCGCTGCGTGCGGCACCGGCCGGAGCGCTGCTCAGCCGGGCATGAGCGCCTGCCACTCGGCCAGCGACGTCGGCCGCAGCACGTAATTGTTCGCGCGGATCGTGTCGAGTGCGGCGCTCGGGTCCTGGCTGTACCAGTGGCCGGGATAGACCGTGGGATTGCCGTCCAGCTCGGACAGGTAGCGCAGGCTGCGGAACATCGCCTCGGAATCACCGCCCGGGAAGTCGGTGCGCCCGCACCCGTCCACGAACAGCGTGTCGCCGGCGATCAAGCGGTTGTCGAACAGGAAGCACTGGCTGCCGGGCGTGTGGCCGGGGGTGTGCAGCAACTCGATGTCGAACGCGCCGACGCTCACCTTGTCGCCGTGGTCGTGACCGGTGAGCTCACTGGGCGCGATCCCGGTGACATTGGCGACCCACGGAAGTTCCTGGTTGTTGACATGCACTGCGACGCTGGTCTTTTCGAGTAACTCACGCACCCCCCGCAGGGTGAAGCCGAGCATGGTGCCGCCGACGTGATCGGGATGATGGTGGGTGGCGAGTACCCCGGTCAGCCGCAGTCCGTCGTTCTCGGCGATATCGGCCAGCTCACCGGCGGCATACGCCGGATCGACCACCACGCACTCACCGGTCTCCCGGTCGCCGATCAGATAGGCGAAATTGCGCATCTGTGTCGCGATGGGATCACCAACGGCGAAATCCCGTCCGGACAACAGCTGACGAAAGTACAGGCGCTCGGCTGACATACCCGTCACTGTAGGGCCAAGGCCATCGGCGGTGTCAGGCCAACTGGCCTATTCGACACCGTACGATCGGCCGAATTGGAGATCCACCCAGGTGAGGCGGCCGGCGGTGGCTGGGACGGTTGTGCGCCGGGGGTTGGTGAGCCGCATCGTGTCACCGGTCGTGACTAGGATCGCGCTGTGCCGCACCCAGCCGAGGACGATCATCACACACTTGCCGCATTGCGTGAGGTGATCACCACCGAACAACACCCGGAGCTGCGGGCGACGGCGCTGCGGGAACTCGGAGCGCTGGGCAGAAACGCTGACGGCTCGTGGGACGTGGTTCACGAGTGTGCCGGCATCGACCTCTTACGCGATGCTCTCGCGGATCCGGCCGCGAGTGTCCGCGCCGCCGCGGTCGATGTGCTGTCGGAGCGCCGCTGCGCCCGAGATGCCGCGACGACCCGGGCGCTGTACACGTTGATCGCCACCGACGAGGGCCCGCAGCTGCGTCGGACAGCCTTCCGGGCGCTGGTGGCAGCCACTCACGAGGGCTTCCGGCCATGGCCCGACGACCCCGAGGCGATCGCCTGGCTGCACGAGTACGTCGCCGCCGATCCCTGCGCCGACAGCCGGCGATACGCGCTGATGCTGCTCGACGATTTCCCCGAGATCGCCGAGGTCCGTGCGCTGCTGGGTGAGATCGCCGAGCAGCATCCCGACGACTCGGTGCGACGAACCGTCGTCACCCGCTTGGGGCTGGCCGGGCACGACGATACGAAAGCAGTGCTGCGCCGCCTCGCGCACACCGATCAGGCGGATGAGGTCCGGGCTTGCGCCGTCGGGGCGCTCGGCTGCTGGGGAGCGGAGTTCGACGACGCCGAAGCGATCCGCGGTACCGAGTTGTTGCGCGATATCGAGATCCTTCGCGAGGTCGCCGTCGCCGACTCGGCAGCCATCGTGCGCGGTGCGGCCTGGGAACGCCTCGCCGGCCACACCGATCTCCCCCAGGTGGGGGCGCTCCTGCTCCGCCGTGCCATGGATGATCCCGACTCCGACGTGCGCGCACAGTTGCTGGTCGACCTCGCCGACGATGCGCAGTACGCCGACGATCGCGCGCCCGCCGTCACGTACCTGACCGAACGAGCCGAAGACGACGCGGACCCCGAGGTCAGACAGCTCGCGGCCGACCTCGTGACCGACTTGACCGCCGGCGCCGCCCACTTCCACAAGCGGCCGGTGGGCACGCGATATCGGTGGTATTGAGCCGAGCGTGTCGCGGGTCGAACGGTGACCTGGCGGCCCTGACCCTGTGCACCGCGTGCGGGTCTCTTCATCGAAGAGGTGCGTGCGGGTGGTGCACGCTCGTCGGCCGCCGGACGGCGATCCGGCACCGTGTCAGGTTCCCAGCGAGAAGCCGAGGGCGGTGAGGGCGGTGGTGGTTTCGATGGCGGTGCCGAGGACGTCGCCGGAGAGCCCGCCGAAACGGCGCAGGGAGTGATGGACGAGGAGCAGTACCGCCGGCGCGATGAGCAGCACGACGAGCGGGCCGAGCCAGCGGTGATCGGGGACGGCGGAGTAGGTGGCGAGCACCGCGACCAGCGCCCAGAGCCCCACGGTGATCGGTGATTGGGTGCCCGCGACCAGTGCACCGAACCCGGTGCCCGGCGCGGCGGTGATTCCCGTGCGGCAGGCGGCGACCACCGCGACCCGGCCGAGCGCGACGGCCAGGACCACCGCGAACCAGCGCTGCGCGTCGGCGAGCGCGGCGAAGGAGAAGGCTTGCAGGCCAATGGCGAACACGATGGCGGTGACGCCGAACGGTCCGGCACTGCCGCTCTTCATGATCTCGCGGGCCCGCTCGGGCGGGCCGTAGCTGCCGAGTCCGTCGGCGGTGTCGGCGAGCCCGTCCAGATGCATGCCCCGGGTACTCAGCGCGAGCACTCCGACGGCGAGCAGTCCGGCGACCGGCGCGCTCGCGCCGGCGGTCGTGCCCAGCCACAGCACCGCGCACGCCAGCGAACCGAGCACGACCCCGACGACCGGGGCCCAGGCGATGGCGATACCGGCGGCCTTCCGGTCGACGGTGTCGGGTCCGCGCACCGGGAGAACCGTCAGCCAGGAGAACGCCAGGCGCGGCCCGATCATGGGGTCGGCTCCGTCGAGAGCCGGGTGCTCAGGTGACTGCGGAATGGTCGGTGATCACCGGTGCCCGACAAGGTTGCCGCCGGGGGATGAGGCGAGCCCACGCGAAGAAGGTTGGCGGTGGCGGCCCATCGGCGCGGCAGCCGTTTCAGCGTGTGTGGGCGCGTTCGGCTCGTCATTTATGCAGGTCGACGGTGGATGCGGCATCCGAGGTGCTTACCCCGGCCTCGTCGAAGGTGGCCATGTCGGCGAGAGCGGCCACTGCGGCGCGCAGGATCGGCAGGGCGGTGAGGGCGCCGGAACCTTCGCCGAGGCGCATCTCGAGATCGATCAGCGGCTCCAGGCGCAGGTTGGTGAGGGCGAGGGCGTGGGCGGGTTCGGTGGAGCGGTGCCCGGCCAGCCACCACTCGCGTGCGCCGGCGGCGAGGTCTTCGGCGACCAGCGCGGCGGCGGTGACGACGAGTCCGTCGAGGATGACGGGGGTGCGGCGGGCGGCGGCCTGCGCCAGGAAACCCGCCATGGCCGCGATATCGGCTCCCGCCGCGACCCGCAGCAGATCGACCGGATCCTTGGCGACCGGCCGCGCTCGGCGCATGGCATCGCGGATGGCGGCGACCTTGCGGATCCAGCCCGCGTCGTCGACGCCGGTGCCGCGCCCGACCGCCGCCACCGGCTCGGTCGTGGTGAGGGTGGCGATCAGCACGGTCGCCGGGGTGGTGTTGCCGATGCCCATATCGCCGGCGATGAGCAGGTCGGCGCCCGCATCGATCTCCTCGTCGGCGATGGCGCGCCCCGCGGCCAGGGCGGCGGTGACCTCGTCGGCAGTGAGGGCGTCCTCGCGGTCGATGCTGCCGCTGGACCGGCGCACCTTGTGCTGGGAGATGCCCGGATCGGTGTCGGCGTCCACCGCCATATCGACCACCCGCACCGTCGCGTCGGCCACCCGCGCCACCGCGTTCACCGCGGCCCCGCCGCCGAGGAAGTTGGCGACCATCTGCGCGGTCACCTCGCTCGGGTACGCCGAAACGCCGTGCCGTGCGATCCCGTGATCCCCGGCGAACACCACGACCCGCGCGCGCTCGAACTGCTTCGGCGGGCAGACGCCCTGGCATGCGGCGACCCAGTTGCCCAGGGTTTCCAACCGTCCCAGCGCCCCACCGGGTTTGGTGAGCCGGGTCTGCCGCAGCTGCGCCGCCGCCCGAACCTGTGCGTCCGGCGCCGCAACCACTCCGAATCCCTGTTCCACTGTGCCGAGCTCCTCCGGTCGCGCATCCATCACTGCGCACCATCTTGCCCGGCGGTGATCATCTGTCACCCACCGCCCGTTGCGGTGCGGGGGTCGCGCCCAGCGGCGTCGACTACGGCCTCGTCGCAGGCCTTGCCGACTGCTGATCGAGAGCGCCGATCCCATCTGGCCGAGCCTGACCGGAGCGGCTACCGGGACGGCTCTCCCTCGCCCCAATGGCAGTGGCAGCTCCGAGACGGTGGGAACTACGTCGTCGCACACCTGAGCCACTAGCCGGTGGGTGCTGGTAATCGCCGAACATGCGGCGCCACCAGGCCGGCGGCGACGAGGCGGCTCATCCCAAACGCAGCGGCAGCCCCGCGACGATGAGGACCGCTTCGTCACACACCTGGGCGAGGCGCTGGTTGAGGGTGCCGATCTCATCGCGGAACAGGCGCCCGGAACGCGTGGCCGGAATGACGCCCATGCCGACTTCCGGGCTGACTATGACGAGCCGGTCCCGGTACGCGGCGACGGCGGCGACGAGGGCGTCGGTGTCGGGGGAGACCGTACCGCGCGGCTGCTCCCAGGCGCTGCGGGCGTCGAGGCGCGCGGTGAGCCAGGTGCCGATGTCGTCGATCAGCGTGGCGCCGGGGTAGGGATCTGCGAGAACTGTTGCGGCGTCGGCATTTTCGACGGTCAGCCAGTCGGCGGGGCGTCGCTCGCGATGCTTGGCGATGCGCTCGGCGAAGTCGGCATCCGAGGGGTCAGGGATCGCTGTCGCGATATAGCGCACCGGACCACCCGCAACCAGCGATTCCGCGTGTGCCGATTTCCCCGATCGCGCGCCCCCGAGTACGAGGGTGCGCCGCGCGGGAGACGATTGCGGCGTGGCTGACACCCGTGCACGCTACCAACTCGCACGAGGGCGTGGACGCCGCTCGGAAGCCTCCTGCTCGACAGGGGCTCAGTTCAGCAACAGCGTCGATTCGGCGCGCCGATGTCGTGGTCCCGGACACTTCGTGATCACGGGTGCGGTCCGGCGCGCCTGCCGACGCGGCGTGAACCGCAGCACTACCGCGTCCCACCACCGAAGCGGCGCCGGTACTCCGTCGGCGCGATCCCGACCACGCGCTGGAAGTGGTGACGCAGCAAGGCGGCCGAACCGAATCCGGCGCGGGTGGCGATCTGCTCGAGCCCGAGGTCGGTGTCCTCGAGGAGATGTTCGGCGAGCTGGACGCGCTGCGTCGTCAGCCATTTGACCGGTGTGGTGCCGGTTTCGGCGGCGAAGCGGCGGGCGAAGGTGCGGGTGGACATGGTCGCGCGAGCAGCGAGGGACTCCACGGTGTGCGGGAGGTCGAGGTTGTGCTGCATCCATTCCAGCGTCTCGCGCAGGCTGTCGGAGGCGCATTCGGGGACGGGGCGTTCGATGAATTGGCGTTGGCCGCCGTCGCGCTGGGGCGGCACGACCATGCGGCGGGCGATGCCATTGGCCGCGGCGCTGCCGATTTCGCGGCGCACCAGGTGCAGGCAGGCGTCGATGCCGGCGGCGGTGCCCGCGCTGGTGATGAGGTTGCCTTCGTCGACGAACAGTACGTCCGGGTCGACGGTCGCTTCCGGGAATTGCGCGGCGAGTTGGTCGACGTAGCGCCAGTGGGTGGTGCATTTGCGTCCGTCGAGCAAACCCGCGGCACCCGCCAGGAAGGCGCCGGAGCAGACGGTGAGCACGATGGCGCCGGCGTCGGCGGCCGCGCGCACGGCGTCGACGACGACGGGGTCGTGGTGGGTGGTGGCGGGGAAGGCCGGAATCGCCACCAGATCGGCGGCGGCGAGTTCGCCGAGTCCGTATTCCGGCGTGACGGTGATGCCCGGCGAGGTGGCGGGCAGCGGTGTACCGGGATCCCGCCCGCACACCCGGAAGTCGAATCCGGGCAGGCCGTCGGCGGTGCGGTCGAGGCCGAAGACCTCGCAGATCACCCCGAACTCGAACATGGCCAGCCGTTCGGAGAGCACGACGGCGACCTTCGACAGCATGCCGTCAGTTTATCTGGCCGAATATTGATGAAGGATGTCAGTACTGCCACTTTCGGCCGTATATCGGCGGGCGAACAATTACTGCCATGGCTGGATTGGTGATAACCCTGGTGGCATTGGCAGCGTTCGTAGCGGCGATCGGATGGCTCGGCTTCGGGCGAGTGGGCTCGACGGACGTCATCGATCGCGACGTCCAACGGGCACGCGAGGAACTCGCGGCAATGCGATCACGAGCGCCGCACCGCTGACGGTATGGCGAATCCTCAGACCGCGTCGCCCGGACCCACCCGCGGCTTCGGTGCCCGCATCTTGCGGATCTGTGAGGCGCGCACGAACGCGTACCACCCGAGCCGGAACCCGGTGTCGGTGGAATCGGGGAACCGCTCGCGGACCCGGTTGTTGACGATACGGCCGAGCATCACGCCCTCGATGGCCATGAACAGCATCATGACCAGCATGGCCAAGGTCACGATCGATTGCAGCGCAGGTGCGGCGAACATCGACAGGATCAGCACCAGCGCCATCGGCATGAACAGGCCGACGAGGTTGCGGCGGGCGTCGACGATATCGCGGACGAACGCGCGCACCGGGCCCTGATCGCGCGGCAGCAGGTACTTGTCCTCGCCGGCCAGCATGCGGGCGCGCCGGTCCTGGGCGGCGGCGCGGCGCTCGGCGGCGGCCGTTTTGCGCTCGGCCTTGTTGCCCCTGGTGGCTTTGCGCCGGGCACGGGCCTCTTTCGCGGTGAGCGGGGCGGGTGCGACCGGGCCGCGACGCCTGCCTTCGGCATCACGACGTTTCGGGGTGGGACGGCCCTTACCCGCGGTGGCGGTGGCGGCCTGCCGCGCGGAACTCGCGGCGGGATCGCCGTCCGCGGTCGTGCGGTCGGCGGGCTCGTCGGTGGTGCTGGAGTCGCCGCGGCGGAACAATTTCACAGCAACCAGGCTATTCGATATATGCCACGGCCGGAAATGCGGTCTGCTCGACACACGTGGGCGGGGTCACCCGGGTCGGGTCCAGCGCAGGCGGAGAAGGTGGCAAGATGGGAATAGCAGCCCGCCCGGTGGTGTTGACTCCCGACGAGCCGTGCGCTGTTCACGGGATGACCACAGCTGTCCTTAGGAGAGTTCATGACAGTGCAGAACGAGACCGAAGTCCACGGTGTGACGCTCACCGACGCAGCCGCCGCGAAGGCGAAGGCGCTGCTGGACCAGGAGGGTCGTGACGACCTGGCACTGCGGATCGCCGTGCAGCCGGGTGGTTGCGCGGGCCTGCGCTACCAGCTGTTCTTCGACGACCGTTCGCTCGACGGCGATCTGACCGTCGATTTCGGTGGCGTCACCCTCGCGGTCGACCGGATGAGTGCCCCGTACGTGCAGGGTGCCTCGATCGACTTCGTCGACACCATCGAGAAGCAGGGTTTCACCATCGACAACCCCAACGCCACCGGTTCCTGCGCCTGCGGCGATTCGTTCAACTGATCTCAGTTGTTCCTTCAACGGACACGTAGTTGATACGGTGAAGACCCGGACTCCGGTCCAGGTCTTCGCCTTTTGCCGCCTCCAGAGGGGTTCAGCTACGTGTCCATTGCCGTATCCGCGTCCATTGCGACCGACCATCTCATGCGCTTTCCCGGGCGGTTCGCCGACGTCCTGCTGGCCGATCAGCTCGACCATGTGTCGCTGAGCTTCCTCGTCGACGATCTGGTGATCCGTCGCGGCGGGGTCGGCGGCAACATCGCCTATGCCATGGGCCTGCTCGGCCGGAACCCGCTGCTGCTCGGCGCCGTCGGTGCCGATTTCAGCGAGTACCGGCAGTGGCTGGAATCCCACGGTGTCGACTGCTCGGCCGTGCGCATCTCCGATTCCGCGCACACCGCGCGCTTCGTCTGCACCACCGACGAGGACATGGCCCAGATCGCCTCCTTCTACCCGGGCGCGATGAGCGAGGCCCGGGACATCTCCATCGCGGGTCTGGTCGAGGACCGCACCCTCGACCTGGTGCTGGTCGGCGCGAACGACCCCGAGGCGATGCTGCGGCACACCGCCGAATGCCGTGAGCTCGACATTCCCTTCGCCGCGGACCCCTCCCAGCAGCTGGCCCGCCTCGACGGCGATCAGACCGTTCAGCTCATCGACGGCGCCGCCTACCTGTTCACCAACGAATACGAGTGGGGTCTGCTGAAGCAGAAGTCCGGGCTCACCGAGGAGGAAGTGGCCGCGCGCGTCGGCATCCGGGTCACCACCCTCGGCAAGAACGGGGTGCTCGTGGTCGACCGCGACGGCACCGAGGTTCGTGTCGGTGTGGTGCCGGAGAACGCCAAGGTCGACCCGACCGGCGTCGGTGACGCCTTCCGCGCCGGCTTCCTGACCGGCCACACCGCAGGCCTGAGCCTGGAACGCGCCGCCCAGCTGGGCTCGCTGGTGGCGGTCCTGGTGCTGGAGACCGTCGGCACCCAGGAATGGAGCCTCGACCCCGATGACGCCCTCAAGCGCCTGACCCAGGCCTACGGCCCCGAATCGGCCGCCGAACTGGAACCGCTGCTGCGCTGAGAGACGGCTCCCGCCACGCCAGCTCGAGACGCCGACTCTCGCATGAGCGTGTCGTGGATGTCCGCACCAGCTCGCAACGCGGTTCGCGCGATCGCCGCGTCGGCGCGATCGAGGGATCGAAATCGCCCCGCTGTGGCGGCGGGATTCGGTCCCACCGGAACTTCTGACACACGAATGCCCCGCTCGAACAGAGCGGGGCATTCGGCGATTTCAGCGGTCGGCGACTACAACGACACCGGATACGTCGGCTCCTGGATCTCCGGCTTGATCCGGTCCTCGACGAAGATCCCGTGCCACACCATGAACACCAGCAGCGTCCAGAGCCTGCGGCTGTGGTCGGAGGTGCCTGCCCGGTGCGCCTCGAGCATCTTCGTGATCGCGGCCTTGTCCAGCAGGTGATCGGTCTGCGATTCGGCGATCTGCTGCTGGGCCCAGTCGTAGAGTTCGGTGCCGCGCAGCCAATGCCGCAGTGGCACAGGGAAACCCAGCTTCGCGCGGTGCAGCACGTGCGCGGGCACGATGCCTTCGAGGGCCTGGCGCAGCGCGTACTTGGTGGTGTCCTTGGTGATCTTCTGCTCGAACGGAATCCGCTCGGCGACCGCGAAGACCTCCGAATCCAGGAACGGCACGCGCAGCTCCAGCGAGTTCGCCATCGTCATCTTGTCGGCCTTGACCAGGATGTCGCCGCGCAGCCAGGTGAACAGGTCCAGATGCTGCATCCGGGCCACCGGATCCCAGCCGCGCGATTTCGCGTAGATCGGCGCGGTGACGTCCTGATGGGTCCATTCGGGCCGGAACTCGCGCAGCACCGCACGCAATTGGGCGTCGTTGAAGCTGCGGGCATTGCCGTAGTAGCGCTCTTCCAGCGTCAGCGATCCGCGGTGCAGCAGGCTCTTGCCGCGGGTGCCTTCCGGAATCCGGTCCGACAGCTTGCCGGCGAGCTTGCGCAGCCCGCGCGGCAGTCGCTCGAACGGCTTCAGCGACAACGGTTCCCGGTAGATGGTGTAGCCGCCGAACAGCTCGTCGGCGCCCTCGCCGGAGAGCACCACCTTGACGTGCTTGCGGGCCTCCTTGGCCACGAAATACAGCGGCACCAGCGCTGGGTCGGCCACCGGATCGTCGAGATACCAGACGATCTCGGGGATGGCGGCGGCGAACTCGGCGGGGGAGACCACCTTGACGATATGGCGGGCCCCGATCGCTGCGGCGCTCTCGGCGGCGACATCGACCTCCGAATAGCCCTCCCGCTCGAACCCGGTGGTGAAGGTGATCAGATTCGGGTTGTGCCGCATGGCCAGCGCGGCGATGGCGGTGGAGTCGATGCCGCCGGACAGGAACGAACCGACGGTCACGTCGGCACGCATGTGCTTGGCGACCGAGTCCTCCAGCGCCGCGGCGATCTCCCGGTACCGCGCTTGCTCGGAGCCGGCCGCGAACGGCTTCACCCGGAACTTCGGCTCGAAGTAGCGGACCGTCTTCGGCTCCTCGCCGGGCTGGACCATCGCGTAACTACCGGACTCCAGCCTGCGGACGGCCGCGTGCAGCGTCTCCGGCTCGGGCACGTATTGCAGCACCGTGTAGTGCTCGAGCGCGCGCGGATCCAGCTCATCGCCCGCGCCGATCGCAGGCAGCAGCTCCAGCAGGCTCTTCTTCTCGCTGCTGAACGCGGTGCCGCCGGGGCCGGTGGCCAGGAACAGCGGCTTGATGCCGAACGGGTCGCGGGCCAGGAACAGCTGCTCGGTCTCGGTATCCCAGATCGCGAACGCGAACATGCCGCGCAGCCTGCGCACCGCGTCCGGGCCCCAATAGTGGAAGGCCGCGACGATGGATTCGCTGTCGCCCTCGGTGGCGAACATGGCGCCGTCGGGGAACTCGGCGGCGTGCTCGCGCGCCAGCTCCTCGCGCAACTCCAGGTAGTTGTAGATCTCACCGTTGAAGGTGAGGGCATAACGCTGCGGGTTGTCGGCCGGGCCCCAGCGCAGCGGCTGATGCGAATGCTCGATATCGATGATCGACAGCCGGTTGAAACCGAAGATCACGTGCTCGTCGTGCCAGGTCCCGCGCTCGTCCGGGCCGCGGTGGCGGCCGCAGTGCAGGGCGTCGTACACCTGCTCCACCGTGTCGGGCGCTGCTTTGTCAGACGTCAGAAATCCGAGCAGTCCACACACGGTGCCGGCAACCTCTTTCCTGTGGTCGGGACCGCGCCGATTCGGTTCGCGCGCGGCGGGGGATTCCCTGGCGAAAATCTAGTGACCGAGTATGCCCCACTCGGCCGCCGATCGCGTTGTTCAGGGCTCGGACGCGGACGGCGCCGACCCCGGGAATCGGCCGCCGCGCCGCGGTGCGACTCCGGCGCCGGACCGGCGGCGCGTCCGGTGATGTCGCCGGTGACGAACACGGCGATGTGGCGGGTGCGCAACGGGTCGCGGTGTCGCCGAACGCCCGCGTGCTGGGCAGATGCGCGTACGGGCGCGGATGCGCACCGCACCACGGAGTGTCGAAGCCGACCCGACGCGGAACCAAGACCAGGTTTGGTCTACGCTGCGTAGTACTCGGGCCGTCCCGTGGTGCTCCGTGCGCGAAAGCGCCGGTATCCGCGGTGAGGTTCGGACAAGCTGTTGACGTGCCGTCCCCAGCGGACGGTGCAGTGTCGGAATGTGTGGCGACCAGGAAGGCGTGAGCGTGGCGCACAAGGCGAGCGACGAGATCGGGGCACACCCCGCCCGGGGGCGGCAGGGCCGTGTCCTTCGGCGGGCCGGGCTGGCGGTGTCCTTGGGGATCACCGCGATGCTCGTCTCGGGCTGCTCGATCGACAATGTCTGGCTGCGGTTCGGCTGGCCATCGGGCATCACGCCGCAGGCCACCCGCATGCGCGAGCTGTGGACCTGGTCGGTCGTCGCCGCCCTGCTGATGGGTGTGCTGGTGTGGGGCCTGACCTTCTGGACCATCGCCTTCCACCGCAAGAAGAAGGACTCGCCGGAGTTCCCGCGCCAGACCGGCTACAACGTGCCGCTGGAGCTGACCTACACGGCGATCCCGTTCGTCATCATCGCGGTGCTGTTCTACTTCACCGTCGTCGTGCAGAACTACGTGCACGAGAAGGTCGACAACCCCGACGTCGTCGTGGACGTGACCGCCTTCCAGTGGAACTGGAAGTTCGGCTACCGCACCGTGGATCTGAAGAACGGTTTCACCTACAACGGCATCGACACCGAGCGTGAGGCCCTCAACGAGGAGCAGCTGAAGGCCTACGAGGAGCGCATCGACCCCGAGCACGGCCACCCGCAGCCGGGCCCGGTGCACGGTAAGCCCGAGAACGACATCCTGTCCTACCTGCACTACGACAAGATCGAGACCATCGGCTCCAGCAACGAGATCCCGGTGCTCGTGCTGCCGACCGGCAAGACTATCGAGTTCCAGCTCGCCGCCGCCGACGTCATCCACGCCTTCTGGGTGCCGGAGTTCCTGTTCAAGCGCGACGTGATGCCGAACCCGAAGGAAAACCACTCCGACAACGTCTTCCAGATCACCGAGATCGAGAAGGAAGGCGCGTTCGTCGGCCGCTGCGCCGAGATGTGCGGTACCTACCACTCGATGATGAACTTCGAGGTCCGCGCGGTCTCGCCGGAGAAGTTCCAGGCCTACATCGAAGCGCGCGACAAGGGCATGACCAACGCCCAAGCGCTCGAGTCCATCGGTGAATCGCCGGTGGCCACCTCCACCCGGCCGTTCAACACCGACCGCACCGTCAAGAGCGCGGCCGAGAGCAACTGAGGACTGATCTGACATGAAGATCGAAGCGCGGATTTTCGAACTGCTGACGGTGTTCTTCGTCATCGTCGGTATCGTCTACGGCTTCTTCACGGCACAGTCGCGCACCGGCGTCGAATGGGCGGGCACCACCGCCATCGTGCTGACCGCGGGTCTGTCGCTGATCATCGGCACCTACTTCCGCTTCGTCGCCCGGCGCCTCGACCTGCGCCCGGAGGACTACGAGGACGCCGAGATCGTCGACGGCGCCGGCGACCTCGGCTTCTTCTCGCCCGGCAGCTTCTGGCCCATCACCCTGGCGGCCGCGGGCTCCATCACCGCCCTCGGACTGGCCTTCTTCCAGTTCTGGCTGATCGGCATCGGCGTCGTCTGCATCCTCATCGCCGCGGGCGGGCTGGTGTTCGAGTACCACATGGGTCCCGAGAAGCACTGACACTGCCTCGTAGCGAACGCCCCACCAGGTTCCGGCCGGTGGGGCGTTCGCCATTTCCGGGGAATGTCGATCGCGGTCACGCGCCTATCTGTTCCGGCGCCTCGGACATGGCCCGCGTCCCTCGGGGCGGGTGAGGATCAGGGCATGGAAAACAGCACAGTGCTCGTCATCGGTGGAACCGGCAAAGTGGGGCGGCGCGTCGCGGCGCGGCTGCGGGCGCGCGGAGACGACGTCCGCGTCGCCTCCCGATCCGGTGCGACCCGCTTCGACTGGACCGATCCGCAGACCTGGGAAGCCGCGCTCGACGGGGTACGGGCGGTGTTCGTGGTGCCGCTGGATGTGTCGCCCTCGCCGACACCGTCGCTCGTGCGTGCCGCCGCCGCCGCGGGAGTCGAACGGATGGTGCTGTTGTCTGCCCGTGGCGTCGACACACCCGGATATTTCGGCGCCGACTACGCGGGTGGGCGGTCCCATCTGGAGGGGGAGCAGGCGCTGCGCGAGTCCGGCCTGGCCTGGACGGTGCTGCGGCCGAGCTGGTTCATGCAGAACTTCTCCGAGGGGGCATTCCTCGGCGGCGTGCTCTCGGGCGAGCTCGCCCTGCCCGTGGCCGACGGGAAGTCCGCCTTCGTCGATGCCGCCGATATCGCCGACGTCGCCGTGGCCGCGCTCACCGGGACCGGGCATGACGGTCAGGTTTACGACCTGACCGGGCCCGCGCCGCTGAGCATCGAGGAGGCCCTCGCTCAGATCGCGACCGCCTCGGGGCGGCGTGCGAACTATCTCCCGGTGGAGGTCGCCGATTTCGAGCGGGAATTGGCCGGGCAGGGCGTCTCCGCGGCGGAGATCGAACTCTGGTCGGGTGCGTTGAGCTCGATTCGCACCAGCTCGGACGCGGTGGTCGCCGACGGTGTACGCCGCGCGCTCGGGCGTGACCCGCGGACCTTCGCCGCGTTCGCCGCGGCGGAGGCCGACGCCTGGCGCGGGTAATCGCCTGGGGCGACCGGGATATCGGACGCGCCGCTCGTGCTGCGCCGATAGGCGCTCGGGCTGATCCCGCGCACCCGCTTGAACGCGCTGGAGAACCCGAACGCGTCCGCGTATCCCACCCGGCGGGCGATCGCGGCCACCGTCAACTCGGTGTGCGCGAGCAGGTCGGCGGCCAGCGTGAGCCGCCATTCGGTGAGGTAGGCGGCCGGGCTCTGGCCCACCGCGGCGGTGAAGCGGGAGGTGAACGTGGTTCGCGCGACGCCCGCCGTCGCCGCGAGTTCGGCGGTCGACCAGGCTCGCGCCGGGTCGGCGTGCATCGCGGCCAGCGCGGGGCCGACCACAGCGTCGCCGAGCGCCCGGTACCAGCTGGGCGGCTCGGCCTCCGGCCGGTCGAACCAGTCGCGCAAGGTGCACACCAGCAGCCAGTCCAGCAGGCGGTCGAGCACGATCTGCCTGCCCGGCCCCGACAGCGACAGCTGCGCCTGCAGGTAGTCGCGTAGTGGCCCACAGTCCTCGGCGTCGGTGACGACGGCGACCCGCGGCAGCACCCGCAACAGCCGGTGCGGCACCTCGGCCCGGATGTCGTAGGAGCCGACCATCAGCACGGTCGGCTCGGAGCTGTCCGCGCCGGGTTCGGGTGCGTCGGTGAAGGTGAACGGTTCGGGCCCGCACACGATCGCCGTCTGCCCGGCCACGATTCGCCGCGGCTGCCCCGCACCGGCGTCCAGCACCCCGCTGCCACGCATCGGCGCGCACAACGTCAGGTACGCCGATTCCCCCAGCCGCAACGACCCCATCGGCGCCACCTGTGGCTGTCCGAACACCGACCCGTTACCCCGGACATTGCGCAGCAGTTCGTCGAACACATCCACCCCGCCACGATAGGCATATCCGGGGCGGGACCGTCTCGGCTGTCGCCGCGAGGTCGTCCGGGCTACTCCGCCGATTCGTAGCGCAACGCGTGTTCGGAGCGGCAGATTTCGTCGATGGTGGTGAGGATGTCGCGGAGTTGTTCGGAGGGCAGGGACGCGGGGCGCAGCCGGCAGGTGAAGGTGATGAGGCCGTGGTCTTCGGGAGACAGGCCGCGGGCGGCCGATTCGGCGCGCAGGAACGCCGAGCGCACGCCGTAGGTCATGGCGGAGATGACGGTGAAGCAGCCGGTGCGTTCACGGTGGCCGGCGAACAGGTCGTGCAGGCGGTAGAAGACCGAGGTGTAGCTCGACAGCGGGGCGAACACGCCGACCCGGTAGGCGGGGCCGCGTTCGGAGGAGCTGATGACGGTGTCGGCGAGGTATTCGGCGTCACGCAGGGTGAGCACCTTCGGGGTGAGCATGACCGCGCCTGCGGCGGCGTTGCGCACCGGCATGCCCGCGCGCCCGCCGGCGGCCGAGGCGATCACACCGAGCGATTTGCGGGCCCTGGTGCCCACCTCGCGGCGTGCGCGCAGCGAACGAGTGGGGGCGGTGGGGTAGAGGCTCGACCACTGCCCGAACCGCACGGTGCCCAACTGCACGTGCCCGGTGCCCACCGGCCGCGACACCTTCAGCGGCGCGGTATCGACCCAGCGGCCCACCTGCAACACCGCCTCACCGGGCCGCGCGACCTGACCGTGGGCGTACTCGACGAAGGAATCGAAATCCAGGAAGCGGTGTGCGGTGGTGCTGAGCCAGCTGTGGTCCTTGTCGACCTCGACGGTGTCGAGGGTCAGCGCGGTGATGATGCCCGCGCGCCCGCCTGCGCCCAGGATGCGGTGGAAACGCTCGGTGTGATGGTCGCGCCCGCAGGTGCCGATGCGCCCGTCCGGGTCGACGTACTCGAGGTCGACGATCTGATCGATGAACATGCCGTACTTGTGCGAGGCCGTGCTCACCCCGCCGACCGAGGCGAATCCGCCCGCGGTGATATCGCGGTGGTCGCCGACGATCGGCAGGCCGAGTCCGTGCGCACCCAGGCGCCGGTCGATCTCGGACAGGCGGGCACCGGCCTGCACCCGGACCGTGCCGCGGCCGAGGTTGATATCGAGCACCGAGTTCATCCGGCGCATCGACACCACGGCACGCTGATCGGGCACCGACACGCCGTCATCGGCCAGCTCACCACCGCAAACGGTGAGCGGCTCGGCGCGCTGACGCGAATCGCGCACGGTGCGAACGACATCCGCGGTGTCACGAGGGAGATGTTCTTCGGCGGCGACAGTGTGCGGCGTGCTCATGGCACGCAAGCTAACCACAGCGCGTCCCCTCGTGCGCGCCCGATCCACCCCCTTCATCGGCCCGGCGCCGGCAGCCGCCGACTGAACAGCACCGATCCGCTCGCATCGCACAAATTCACCGTCAGTTCCCTTGACCGGCCGTCGATCAGCACCTCGCCGAAATGCTGGTAGGCGCCGTCGAGCGGGGAGGTGTTGGGCTGCGGCGGGGCGTGCACGAACACCGCTTCCGGGCCGAAGGTCGGGTCGAGGGTGTTGGGTCCGAACGCACCCGCGTTGAGGGGTCCGGAGACGAATTCCCAGAACTCGTCGAAATCGGTGAACGCCGCCCGGTCTGGCGAGTAGTGGTGGGCGGCGGTGTAGTGGACGTCGGCGGTCAGCCACACCACGCCGGTCACCCGATCGCGTTTGATCGCTGAGAGCACCTGGGCGATCTCGGATTCGCGCCCGGCGGGTGCGCCCGGTTTACCGTTGGCCGGGCCTTCGAACGCGGTCTTGCCATCGGGCACCACGACCCCGAGCGGCAGATCGTTGGCGATGATCTTCCAGGTGGCGGTGGAGGCGCGCAGGCCGTCGATGAGCCAGCGGGTCTGTTGCGGGCCGAAGATGCGGCCGTCGGGAGCGGTGTTGGCGCCGTTGGCGTCTTTGTAGGTGCGCATATCGAGCACGAACACGTCCAGCAGTGGGCCGTAGGAGATCGAGCGGTAGAGCCTGCCGTCGGCGGCCTCGTGCGGGTCGAGCGGGTTCCACTCGTGGAAGGCCTGCCAGGCGCGGGCGGCGAGGGTGTTCATATCGCGATCGGTGTAACCCTTGTCGGCGGCGACCGTGCCGCCGGGTGACCAGTTGTTGGTGGTTTCGTGGTCGTCCCATTGGACCAGTTGGGCGACCGAGGAGTTGAAGCGGCGGACGTTGTCGTCGGAGAGGTTGTAGGCGTACTGGCCGCGGAATTGATCGAGCGTTTCCGCGACCGCGCTCTTGGCCTCGGTGACGATGTTCTTCCAGGTCCGGCCGTCGGGCAGGGCCACGGTTTCCTGCAACGGCCCGTCGGCGTAGACGACGTCGCCGGAATGCAGGAACAGGTGTGGGTCGCGGGCGGCCATGGTCGAGAAGATCCGCATGCCGCCGAGATCGGGGTTGATGCCGTAGCCCTGGCCCGCGACGTCACCGGACCAGTGCAGCCGGATATCGGCAGGTGCGAGCGGGGCGGTGCGAAAGACGCCGGTGAGTGGTTCGGAGGTGGCGCCGTCCTCGCCTTCCAGGGTGACGCGGTAGTGCACGAGTTCGCCTGCGGGCAGTCCGGAGACGCGCAGGCGGCCGGTGCCGTCGGAGTCGGGGGTGAGCAGCGGTCCGGTGAATCGTCTGGCGTCGGTGAACGATTCGGTGGCGGCCGTTTCCACGATCAGCGTCGCCGGGCGGTCCGACCGTGCCCAGATCAGGGCGCCGTCGCTGCGCGGATCACCGACGGCGACGCCATGAGTGAGCGTCGGCCGCTGCCGGACCAGCCCTGGCCCCGCGTCGTTCGAACAGGCCGCCAGCGCCGGTGCGGCGACCAGGCCGAGCGCGGAGGTGCGCAGCAGTGCGCGCCGAGGGAATCCGTTGCCAGGGCGGAGAACAACCATGGCGTCGACCATGACGCAGCCGGGGCAACGCAATGTGAACGCGCGTCGTCGGCTGGGTCAACGACTTCCGCGCAAGGCGAAGCGTATTCAGCCGGTGCCCGGCGGCCGCATGGAAGTTGCCGCGTTCATCGGCTTCGAGCACGACGTCGATGCCGTTCCTGCGGCTGGGCTGTGACCGAGCTCATTCGGCGAAAAGGCCGGGCACGTCGGCCTTTTCGGCGCTAGCACGACACCGAGGGGTAGCGGGTTGGACTCAGCTCGCGGCGGTTTCGGGGATGCGGGTGGCTTCGGGCGCCGAGCCGGACGGGACGCCCTTCTTCAGGCTGGCGGCGTAGACGTCGACGTACTCCTGGCCGCTCAGCCGCATGAGTTCGTACATGACCTCGTCGGTGACGGCGCGTTCGACGAAGCGGTTGCCGCCCATGCCTTCGTAGCGGGAGAAATCGATGGGGGCACCGAACTTGACGGTGACCTTGCGGCGGCGCCAGCGGAACGGTCCGGGCGGGCTCACCTCGTCGGTGCCGATCACCGCGACCGGGATGACGGGGACACCGGTCTCCAGCGCCAGGCGCGCCATACCGGTCTTGCCCTTGTAGAGGCGGCCGTCGGGGGAGCGGGTGCCCTCCGGGTAGAGGCCGACCAGCCGACCCTGATCGATGAGTTTGCGGGCGGCGTTGAGAGCGTCCTCGGCGGCGCTGGCCCCGCTGCGGTCGATCGGGTACTGGCCGGTGCCGCTGAAGAAGAACTTCTGCAGCCTGCCCTTGAATCCGGGGGTGTTGAAGTATTCGGCCTTGGCCAGGTAGTTGATCCGGCGCGGGCTCATCAGCGGCGCGAACAACCAGTCCGCGAAGGAGAGGTGGTTACCGGCGAGGATGGCTGCGCCGTCGGCGGGAATGTTCTCCACGCCTTCTACCGTTGGCCGGTTGTAGATGTGGATGAGCGGGCCGATCAGCACGTACTTCAGCAGCCAGTAGAACATGACGTCCTTACCCCCGGGAGCGGGATCGTAGGCGGGCACCTCTCGGTTGCCGACTTTACCGCTGGACGCAGATCACATCCAAGCGCAGAGGCGAATCTCACCACACCGCGTCGGCGCGGTGCGGCCTGGTGCAGGGTGCTGACGGGCCTTCCGTGACACCGGGCCGAGTCCGGCGGTGCGCGCGGGGAGCCACCGACGCGGTTTGCTGCGGGTGTGCCCGCCGCGGTGCTCGGCGAATGCTCAGCGGCTGATGTGCGCGACCGAGGAGATGTCCCCGCCGGGTGCGGCGAGGGCGGCGCGAGCCATCTCCGCGACGCCGATCATGCCCGCGGCTTCCCCGAGCTGGGTGGTGCGGATACGGGCGAGTGGCCGGTGCCCGCGGCCGGTGAGCGTGGCGGCGTACTCCTCACGGGCGTCGTCGAGGAACAGCGGCGCCGAACTGCTCACCCCGCCCGCGATGACGATCAGGTCCGGGTCGAAGATGTCGGCGACGAAGGCCAGACCGAGTCCGAGCCAGCGGGCGAAATCGGTCATGGCGCGCAGTGCGAGCGGATCACCGTCCTGGGCCGCGCCCGCGACCCGACGGCCGGTGAGCGAACCCGGATCCCGCAGCACCTCTCTGGCCAGCAACGACGGGCCCGGATCGGTGGCGAGCAATTCGATCGCGGTATCGGCCAGCGCCGTCCCGCTGCAGTAGCGCTCCCAGCAGCCGCGTTTGCCGCACGCGCAGGCGCGGCCGGCCGGAACCACCTGCAGATGCCCGAGTTCGGGCGCGATGCCGTGCGTCCCGCGATAGAGCTTGCCGTCGATCAGCAGAGCGGCGCCGATGCCGGTGCCGATCGCGACGAGCACCACGTTGTGTCCGCCCGCCGCCGCACCGAACCGGTATTCGGCCCACATCGCGGCATTGGCGTCGTGCTCCAGCAGCACCGGCAGACCGAGCCGGTCGGTGAGCCGCTGCGCGACGGGCGCGTCCTGCCAGGGCAGATGCGGCGCGAACCGGACGGTGGTGTGATCGCCGTTGACGAATCCGGCCACCGCGAGGCCCACCGCGTCGATGCGATGGCGGCCGGCGAGTTCCCGCACCGCGCGGTCGATCGCCTCCTCGAGCGCGCGCGCCGAATGCGGGGTGGGGGCCTGCACGGTGTCGAGCACCGAACCCTCGCTGTCGACCACCGAGGCACGAATATTGGTGCCGCCGACGTCGATTCCGACGGTCAGTGGGTGCGAACCCGCCGCCGGTCCGGTCATGTCTTGATCGTCACTGGGATGCCGACGTAGCGGGATCGAGTGCGCTTGCCCCCGCCCGCGTCCGCTGTGCTCGCGCGCTGATCGGCGTCGGACCCGGATACGGCAGAACTCGGACCGGTCGCGGGCTGTGGTGCGCCGGAACGGCCGCTGGTGCCGCCGGTCTCGTCGGCGCCGGCGGGTGTGCTCGGTGCACTGCCCGCGGGCGTTCCGCCGCTGCGGATGTCGTCGCGGACGGCATCGGCGTGATGACGATGCCGCACACCGGGTTCCGTGCCGTCGGGCATCACCGGCTCCACCGGCACACCCGCCAGCGCCTCCCGCAACACCGTGACGATCGCGGTGCCGTGATCGGCGATGGCCGAGAGCACATCGTGCTGTTCGCCGCGCACCAGGGCCGCCGCCGCGCACACCGGGCACCAGCTGCAGTTGTCCCATTCGGGTTTGCCGTCGGCCGCGGCCCGGCGCAGTACCGGTTCGACCCGTTCCAGGACGGCTTCGGCGAGCAGTTTGAGTTCGGCGGCGAATTCGGCGAGACCGTCGGGTTCGGCGGTGGCGGTCACAGCGGCCACACCTCCGGGTCGGGCTGGAAGCGGACGATGAGATATCCGCCGTCGAGTTCGGCGGCGGCGACCGTGCACCGCCGCAACACCGGCGCCAGCCGCACCCGGCGCCTGACCCCGTCCGCTCCCACGATCAAATCGTCCTCCACTCGTCCCAGCCGCAACGTCGCCGGGTCGGCGACCGGCAGATGCATCCGCATCGCGTACACCGAATGCAGCCCGGCCCCCGATTCCAACCGAACCATCGGTTCGCCCGACCGTGTGCCGCCCTCCGCCGGATTGTTGCCCAGGACCGGGCCCGTGTCGAGTTCCGCGGCCTCGCCGCGCGCCGCGCCGCCGGTGGGGGCGGCGGCCGGCGCGGCCGCATCCACCGCGTACGACAGCGCCGCCAGCGAACCGACACCCACCGGTTCCGGCCCGGTGTGCGCGGCCACCAGCACCGGGACCTCGGGCATCGCCCGGCGCAGCCCGGCGATCACATCGTGCTGCTCGGCGCGCCGGTTCTGATACCAGTGCACCGCGGGATGCGCGGCGTCGGCCGGGCCGCTCGGTTCGGGCACCGCGGGCAGCACCTTGTTCACCACCACGGCATCCAGGCGCAAGCCCAGCAGCGCCGCCGCCGAACGCACCCGCGCCGATTCGGCCACCGCCACCCGCTCGGCGACGGTGATCAGGCGTGCGCCGGTGCGCTCGTGATCGGCCAGCAGATCACGCACCTCGGTCACCGCCGCGACGATGCGCTGCACGGTCGTCGCCAGCACCACCCGCCGCAGATCGGTGCCGATACTGCTCATGGCCCGCGCGTGCGGTGGCCACACCCGGTCCAGATAGCCGAGCAGGGTGTCGGGCGCGGTGACGATGCGGAGCATGTCGGCCGAGGGCGGGCAGTCCACCACGATGACGTCCCACTCGTGCTCGCCGGCGTACTCGGTGATCTCCACCAGCATCAGCAGTTCCTGCACGCCGGGCAATCCGGTGAGTTCGGCCGGATCCAGCGCACCGAGATCGATGCCGTGATCGTGGCCGGTATCGGCCGACAACAGCCGGGTGATCTCACGGAACCGGTCCTCGAGCAGAGCCAGCGAATCGATCTCGATCACCTCGAGACCGGGCACCACCGTGGTGATGCCCGCGACGGTGCCCGGATCGTGCGGGAAACGGAAACCCAGGGCGTCGCCGAGCGAATGGGCCTGATCCAGCGATGCGACCAGCACCCGCGCGCCCGCCCGCGCGTAGGACATCGCGGTAGCACAGGCCAGCGTGGTCTTGCCGACGCCGCCCTTGCCGATGAACAGCTCGACGCGAGTGCGGTGGCCTCCGCCCCGGCCGGCGCCGTGCCCGGTCAGCCTTCGACCCGTTTCTTCAGCTCCTTCAACGCGGTATCGGTGATCACCTTCTCGGCTTTGCGTTTGAACATGCCGATCATCGGGATGTTCAGGTCCACCGTGAGCTGATAGATCACCTCGGTGCCGCCGTCGGGCAGATCGACCAATTCGTAGCTGCCGTCCTGGGCTTTCTGCAGGTCACCGCTGAGCAGGGTCCAGGTGACGGCCTTACCGTCCGGCCGCCAGGTGTAGGACAGCACGTAGGTGTCCTTGACGACGCCGGCGTCGAGCACGAAGCGCGCGGTGCGGGCGCGACCGTCGGGACCGGATTCGAGCACCTCCACCGACTTCGCCGCCGACACCCACTCCGGGTAGGAGGCCAGATCGGCGATGACGGACATCACCTGCTGCGACGGGGCCGCGATGACGATCGATCTCTGGGTCCGGTCGGCCATGACGGTGAACGGTTCCTTTCCGGCGACGATGCTGGCGGTGAAACGTCAGGACGTGAGCTGCGGGGCGACCCCGGCCGGGCGATCGGCCTCCAACCGGGACTTCACCTCGAACGACATCTTCTTACCCGCGACCCGGCGCGCATGGTTGGCCGCGGCCAGTTTGCGCGGTTCGATCGGGCGCGTCGGCTCGGCATGCAGGAAATAGTGCAGGATCACCCCGTCCAGCGAGGGTTCCAGCCACACCTCCATGCTGCCGGTCAGCGCGCCGCCGACGGTCCAGCGGATTCCCTTGTCGCCACGGTCTTCTCGCACGTCCAACGTCAGATCCGGCCACCAGCGCCGCCATCTGCCCGGCGCCGAGAGCAACTCACCGACCGCCGCGCCGGAGGCGGCGACGAACGTCTGATCTGCGACCTGGATACTGCTCACGCGCCTGAGCGTACAGCGCGCCGCGGACCGCTAGCTCAGCAGTTGGCGCAGGCGTGCGCCGAGGGTGTCCCAACGCCATTGCTGTTCGACCCATTGGCGGCCGGCCGCACCCATGCGGGCCGCGGCCTCGGGATCGGCGAGGATGCCGACGAGGGCATCGACGATCTGGTCGATCTTGCGGCCGTCGACCACGCGGCCGGTCTTGCCTTCGATGACGGTTTCCGGTGCGCCGCCGGAACGTCCGGCCACGACGGGGACACCGGAGGCCGATGCCTCGAGATAGACGATGCCGAGGCCCTCCACGTCCAGGCCGGCGCCGCGGGTGCGGGCGGGCATGGCGAACACATCGGCCAGGGTGTGGTGGGCGGCCAGCTCGTCCGAACGCACCCGTCCGGTGAACACGACCGAATCGGCGACGCCGAGCGCCTCGGCGAGCGCGCGCAGCTTCTCCTCGTACGGGCCACCACCCGCGATGACGAGCACCGCATCGTCCACCCGTTCCCGAATCTGGAGCATCGCCACGATCAGCGCGTCCTGGCCCTTGCGTGGCACCAGCCGCGACAGGCACAGGATCGTCGGCCGATCACCGAGCCCGTAGCGCTGCCGCAACTCGGCGCGCGCGGCCGGATCGGGACGGAACACATCCGGGTCGACACCCGGCGGCAGATACTCCAGCGCCGCATTCGGGCCGAACGCCGCCGAGAACCGGGCCCGGGTGTACTTGCTGACGTAGGTGACCACATCGGTCTGCTCACCGATCACCCGCAACGCCTGCCTGGCCGCGGGCAGCATCGACCAGCCGACCTCATGCCCGTGCGTGCTGGCCAGAATGCGTTCGGCACCCGCCTTGCGCAGCACCGGCGACATCAACGCCAGCGGCGCCGCCGCCCCGAACCAGACGGTGTCACAGTTCTCGCTGCGCAACAGTTTCGCCGCGCGCCGCATCACCAGCGGGGTGGGCAGCATCAACGTGGTCGGATGGCGCACCACCTGGAATTTCTGCTCGGCATCGAACTTCACATGACTATCGCCCCGCCACCGCGGCGCATAGACCACCAGATCATCCGGCGGCAGCTGCCCGGCCAATGCCTGCAGATACGACTGGATACCCCCGGGACGCGGCGGGAAATCATTGGTAACCAGCAGAGTTCGAGCCATACCCAACAACCTACTGTGTTTGTTCGGCGCTGCGTCCAGCAGCGCGGGCGACCACGCGTCGCCGTTGTGCAGCCGGTGACGCTGGCGGACTCCGCGACTGGCGTCGGTGCTCGGTGCAGGACCCGGCGGTGCGGGCGTGTCTCATGCCGTGCGGGCACGCAACCAGGTTTGCCAGGCGGTGATCAGTTCTGCGCGGCCGACGCCGAGGATCTCGCGCATTGCCGCGTCTTCGGTGACGGGGGTCTGCGGGCCGGTGGCGAGGCGGCGATAGAGGGCGACGAGGCGGGCGTCGTCGTGAGTGTCGGCGAGGTAGGCGCAGACCTGATCACCGCCTGGCAAACCTGGTTGCGTGCCCGCACGGCATGAGACACGCCCGCACCGCCGGGTCCTGCAC
>NZ_JAAGVC010000413.1 GCF_010858045.1 Nocardia cyriacigeorgica | reverse complement strand
GACGTCGTCCGCTGATCAGCGAAGCGGTCCGTGGTGAGGGCGCGGTGCTGATGGATTCGCGCGGCGAGTCGGTGACCGCCGGTGTGCATCCGCGCGGTGACCTCGCGCCACGCGATGTGGTCTCGCGCGCCATTGCCGACCGCATGCGTCTGCTCGGCGAGGACCACGTCTACCTGGATGCCCGCGCCGTCGACGAGTTCACCAGGCGCTTTCCGACAATTACCGCCTCTTGCCTCGCCGTCGGCATCGACCCACGCACCGACCTCATTCCGGT
>NZ_JAAGVC010000412.1 GCF_010858045.1 Nocardia cyriacigeorgica | reverse complement strand
GTAGCGCAGGTCCGGGTTGATCGTCGCAAGCCGTTCGGCCAGCCGGTCTGCCAGTCCGCGCACACCGACCCGGTCGTCATCGTCGCCGACACCCTCGGTCTGACTGTCGCCGAGCGCGACGTAGCGCAGGTAGCTCATCGGTCGAACTCCGCATCAGCGATCGCGGCGACCGCCAGTCCGACGTCGCTCACGCTCCGCTCGCTTCTCGCTCGAGCTGGGCGGCAGCTTCGGCCTTGATGCGCTCGAACTGCTCACCCATCCGCACGGCCAGGGC
>NZ_JAAGVC010000411.1 GCF_010858045.1 Nocardia cyriacigeorgica | reverse complement strand
AGCAACGGCAGCGCGCTTGGACGAGGTGATCGAACGACTGCCCGGTGGCTGGAGCGCCGACGTCGGCGAAGGCGGCGCACTGCTGTCGGGCGGCGAACGTCAACGCGTCTCCATCGCCCGCGCCCTGCTGAAGAACGCGCCCGTCGTTCTGCTCGACGAGGTCACCTCCGCCCTTGACCCGATCAACGAAGCCGCCGTCCACCAGGGCATCGAACGGCTGATGGCCGGCCGCACAGTCGTGATGGTGGCCCACCGCATGCACACCGTGCAGAAC
>NZ_JAAGVC010000410.1 GCF_010858045.1 Nocardia cyriacigeorgica | reverse complement strand
ACCGATGCGCCGGAGGAACTGGAACCCGGCGATTACCTCAGCTATCCGGGTGATCTTCCGCATCTGTTCGAGGCGCTGGAACCGGGTACCTGGGCGACCCTGGTCGTTGAACATCACTGACGCCGGCCGCCGAAGCTGCGTACCCCGCATCGCGAATCTCGGCCCAGGACGCGGTCTGGCACTCTGCCGTCAGTCCACTGCCGCCGATATGCGCTGCTGGCAGCGTGAAGTCGGCCCGAGGGCGAGGACTCACGCAGCTCCCTCGCCCAGATAC
>NZ_JAAGVC010000409.1 GCF_010858045.1 Nocardia cyriacigeorgica | reverse complement strand
CTGGGCCAGCAGATCCGAGCCGAGCCGCTTCGGGTCGACCGCACCACCGATATTGACGCTGTTGCCCAGCTCGGCGTAGCGCCAGCGCTGCGTCAGCGTCCGTGGGTCGTAGCCGCCGGTGATCTGCAGGACCGCTTTGCGGATTTCTGGCGCGGTGAGGATACGGGCGTTGCAGTCGGCGTCCTCGAGCGCGCGCATGATCCGCTGGGTCGCAATCGTCACCGCACGGGACGCGCCGTCGTTTCCGCCACCACGTCGTTCAGCCGCACCGGGGC
>NZ_JAAGVC010000408.1 GCF_010858045.1 Nocardia cyriacigeorgica | reverse complement strand
GCATGAGATCCTGCAAACCGAGCCACTCAACCCCGACTACCGTCACCAGTACGGTGAGCTCGCCGCGCTTGGCATCCTGCGCGGTGCGCCTTTCGCTCCCGATCGGCGCATGGCCGCCATCCTCACCGACGCGGCCCGCCGCGGTCACCTGCACCTGTGCGTGCAGTCGTTCGCCGACCGCAGGCGGGACCGGATCGTGTGGCCGGACAGACGCTGGGAATGGGCCGTGCTGCGCCCGGAGAACGGTACCTTCGACGCCGAGGGCTACACCGATC
>NZ_JAAGVC010000407.1 GCF_010858045.1 Nocardia cyriacigeorgica | reverse complement strand
GGTACTTGGTCTCCGACGTCGGAGCCGTCGACGCCGACCACGATCGGCCATTGCTCATCATCGAGATTCTGCGCACACATGACCGAGGTCCTTCCGCTGGTGCGATGGCTTCTACAGGCTAGGCAACATCGGGATTCGCCCGCGTCCGCCGGAAGTCCTCGACCTGCAGGTCCAAAGCCACTTCATCGTCGAGGGGTGCCGGTGGACCCTTACTCCCGATGACCTTCGTCCCTGTCGACCGCACAGGTCGTCGCGGGAAGCTCGAACAAGAAGGT
>NZ_JAAGVC010000044.1 GCF_010858045.1 Nocardia cyriacigeorgica | reverse complement strand
GAGAACAGGATCCGGGTGATCGAGCAGTAGTCGATGGGGAACGTCAGCGGGCGGGCCAGGCCGAGAATGTCCTGGAGCAGGCCGAGCGGGTGCCCGCGGCGCTGGCGCATCATCGGATCGCGCGGGTGGTGAGCAGTCCGCAGCGCCGGGCGCTGGAGACCGCGCGGCCGACGGCGGCGAAGCTGGGACTCGAGGTCGAGGTGCTCGACGGGCTGGCCGAATACGACCGGGACCTGCCCGCGTACATCCCGATCGAGGACGCCAAGGTGGAGTTCCGGGCCGAATACGATCGGATCAAGGCCGGTCATCTGCCGACGGTGATCGACGAGCCCGCGTTCAAGTCGCGGGTGCTGGACACGATCACCGATATCGCGGTGCGCGCCGACCACACCGATACCGTGGTCGCGTTCGCGCACGGTGGGGTGGTCAATATCCTGCTCCAGGACATTCTCGGCCTGGCCCGCCCGCTGACGTTCCCCATCGACTACTGCTCGATCACCCGGATCCTGTTCTCTCGCACCGGACGGCGCACCGCCGCCACCATCAACGAGAACGGGCACGTCTGGGAGCTGCTGCCGCGCAACATCAAGGCCTGACCCACACGGCCATTCCCAGCAGACTGCCAGCTCGGTCCCACCGCTGTCCCAGCGTCGGCGGCTTTCCTGGAGTTCGTGCACCGCGGACGCGGTTCATGTTCCGGGAGAAAGGGATTGACGTTGCACTCCACGAAACTGTCTTCTGTTCGACGGATCGGCCTTCGGGTCGCGGTGGCGGGTGCGCTCGCCGCGGTACCGGTGGCGGCGGTCGCTGCCACCGCATCGGCCGAGGCGCCGAGCGCAGCCACCACCCAGGTCGCCGAGGCGGCTGCCCCGGTCGCGGCGAGCGCCGATGAGGTGAGTCGACCGGGGCTGCACCTCGGGGAGCACCGCGATGGTGAGCGTCGCCTGTACCTGGACGATCACCGCCCCGGCGGCCCGGGCCCCGACGGTTCCGGACCGCGCATCCTGCATCGGGTGCTGCCCGGCGCTACCGGTTCCTTCGGTAGCAGCTAGCGGCTGCGCACACGACTGCGGCCACCGACCCGGCAGTGCCGAGTGGGTGGCCGCAGGGCGGAGCCGCTGATCACGCCATGCGCGCGAACCAGTTGTGCATCCAGGAGATGGCGGTCTGCCCGCCGCCCACCTGGTAGGTGCCGTAGCTGGTGTGGGCGTGCGACTGGTAGAAGTCCTCCAGCTCCTTGATCCGCTGCTGGTTGGCGGATTCGGTGAGCTGGGCCTGCAGGGTCGGGATGCCGCCGTTCGCCATCAGATCGTTGATGATCGCACCGGCTTCCAGCTGGTAGCGCCACATGTTCGCGGGATTGGCGTCCGAGCTCTGCGCAAGGAATCCGGCGAAGCGGGTGACGAAATCGTCCGAGGCTGTCGCGCAGTAGAGGTCGTCGACGGCGCAGATGGTGCGCACTCGGTCGTGGATCCAGCCGAAGCCGCCGACCCGCGGCCCACCGCCACCGGCACCACCCGCGTGCGGGCCGACCTGGATATCGTTCGGCGAACGCCGCGGATCCGAGATCAGGCCGACGCCGGCGATCCGGCTCGGCGGGACGACGCCGACGCCGGTGCCGATCTCCGCGGCGAGATCGCCTGCGGCGTCGGCACCCTGGCTGTAGCCGACCAGGCCGATCTTGGTGGCACCGCACCGCTGCGCCATCGCGCCGACGAGCCCGCGCGCCTTGTCGGTGGCCTCACGCTTGGACTGGCCGTAGACATCGCCCTCCCACGGGAAAGCGGTGGCGGCGTAGGTGACGTAGTCGACCTTCGTCTCCGGGCCGAGCCCGTTGGTCACGCCGGACAGCATGCCGGGCTGTGGCTTCTTGTCATGGCCGGTTTCCCAGGTGCCGGGAATCGCCACCACGTACAGACTCGGGCATCCGGGTGCGGCCGTTGCCACGGCGTTACCTCCGACAACCAACCCGGATGCGATCGCCACGCACGCGCCGAGTGCCGCGGCAACCTTCTTGAACTGCATACTGCTCCAGTCAACCCATCGCCCCTGATCAGGGCGTTCCCGTACACGCTGTCGCTATGATGCTGAACTCGTCGGATGGCGCACCGGTGCACACGAAGTGAACACCATTCCACCCGTCGAGTGCGCACACCCGGATAACATCCGAGGCCCCGACGCACACACCGCGAATAACAATAGGGCTACACCGGAACGCCCGCCAACCGAACGCGATCGGTTGTCCGGTTTCCTCTACTGGAGCTATCTCGCACCGACCCGTGGAGCTACGGCCCGGTGCGAGTGACGCGTCCGTCTAGTGATTCTGCGGCGGGTACTGCCCACCCTGCGGCGGGTACTGGCCGCCGTGGGGCGGGTTGTTCGGGTCCTGCGGGTACTGGCCCTGCTGCGGGTACTGACCCTGCGGCGGGTATGGGTTGTTCGGGTCCTGCGGGTACTGGCCCTGCGGTGGGATCTGGCCCTGCGGCGGCTGGGCGTTCTTCTTGCGCTTCATGAGCAGCACGACCGCCACGACGATGGCGAGAATGGCGACGACGCAGATGATCCCGATGATCAGCCCGCCCTTGCCCTTCTTGCCTTTGCCGCCTCTTTTCGCCAGCTCCTGCTCCATGGCCGCGGTCCACACGTCCGGGCTCGCCCAGGTCGAGTGATCGAGCGTGGCGGCGTTGGTCAGCAAGTCGAGGTGATACAACGAAGATCCCCAATCCGATGTGTGTCGGCGGCCTCCTCCTGGCGCCGGATCCTCCACACTATTGCCCGCGGGCTCGGCGCGCGAAACATTCGGCGAGCCGATCGCGTCAGCGTGGCTTGACCAACGGGAACGGCAACGTCTCGCGGATGCTGCGGCCGGTGATCAGCATGACGATGCGGTCGACGCCCATGCCGAGGCCGCCGGTGGGTGGCATGGCGTGTTCGAGGGCCTGCAGGAAGTCCTCGTCCAGTTCCATGGCCTCCGGGTCGCCGCCCGCCGCGAGCATGGACTGCTCGGTGAGCCGGCGTCGTTGTTCGACCGGGTCGGTGAGTTCGCTGTAGGCGGTGCCCAATTCGACGCCCCAGGCCACCAGGTCCCAGCGTTCGGCGACGCCCGCGATGCGGCGGTGGCTGCGGGTGAGCGGGGAGACCGAGGTGGGGAAGTCGATGTAGAAGGTGGGCTCTTCGGTGCGGTCTTCCACCAGGTGCTCATACATTTCCAGCACGATCTGGCCGGCGTCCCAGGCGTGCTGGTACGGGATCGTGTTGGCGTCGCACAACTCTCGCAGCCGCGTGACGTCGGTGCGTGGAGTGATCTCGGTGCCGATGGCCTGCGAGATGGCTCCGTGCACGGTCTTGACCGGCCATTCACCGGAGATGTCGACTGCCTCGAAGGTGCCGTCGCCCTTGGGGCGCATCGCGACCATCGCGCCGTTGGCGGCCAGGGCCGCGTTCTGGATCAGCTGACGGCACAGGTGCATCATCCGCTCGTAATCGCTGTGCGCCTCGTACGCCTCGAGAATGGTGAATTCCGGGTTGTGGCTGAAATCCACGCCCTCGTTGCGGAAGGTGCGACCCAGTTCGAACACCTTCTCCACGCCGCCGACGCAGAGCCGTTTGAGGTAGAGCTCGGGGGCGATGCGCAGGTAGAGGTCCAGATCGTAGGCGTCGATATGGGTGCGGAACGGCGTCGCGTTGGCGCCGCCGTGCACCTGCTGCAGGATCGGCGTCTCGACCTCGATATAGCCCCAGTCGGTGAGCGAATCCCGCAGCGACCGCACCACCGCACTGCGTTTGGCCAGCACGTCGCGGGTCTCCGGGTTGATCATCATGTCGACGTAGCGTTGCCGGACCCGCGCCTCCGGATCGGCCAGGCCCTTCCACTTGTCGGGCAGCGGGTGCAGGCATTTGCCCAGCATCCGCCAGTCCGCGACCAGCAGCGACAACTCCCCGCGCCTGCTGCGCCCGATCCGCCCGCTGACCTCGATGAGATCGCCGAGGTCGAAGAATTCGCCGAATTCGGCGCAGCGCTTGGCGCCGAGCCGTTCCCGGTCGAGTACCAGCTGGATGTCGTCGGACCAGTCGCGCAGCACGGCGAACACCACGCCGCCGTAGTCGCGGATGCGCAGCAGCCTGCCGCATACCCGCACCGTCGTCCCGCGCGGTGACCGGCGCGCCGCCGCGACGGTGTGGGTCGGCGGATAGGCGACGGGGTAGGCGTCGATGCCGGTGGCGGCCAGCCGATCCAGCTTGTTCATCCGCACCCGCACCTGTTCGGGCCTGCGCGCCAGCTGGAGTTCGGCCTCGGATTCGGGCGGCTCGGGCGGGCTGCCGTCGGCGTGCAGGCCGGTGCTGGTCGGCGGGACGGCGGGGTGGCGTCCGGTGTGCGTGGCCGGGTCCGGTTCGGCGCCGAAGCGCGGCAGGAACCCTTCGGCAAGGCCGCTGGCCATCGCCACCCGCGGCAGCTGCCTGCGTTCCTCGAACAGGAAGAACCGCGGCACCCAGATCGGCTGATATTTCACATTCGACCGGTATAGCGCTTCGAGCTGCCACCACCGGGAGAAGAACAGCAGCACCCCGCGCCAGGCCCGCAGGATCGGCCCGGCACCGATGCGTCCGCCTTCCTCGAATACCGAACGGAACACCGCGAAGTTCAGCGAGATCTTGGTGATGCCGTACTGGTCGGAGGTGAGCGCGAGCTGGGAGATCATCAACTCCATCACGCCGTTGGGTCCGAGCGGGTCGCGGCGCATCAACTCCAGCGATACTCCGGTGCGGCCCCACGGGACCATCGACAGCATGGCGAGTACGCGGTCGTCGGAGTCGACGGCCTCCACCAGCAGGCAGTCGCCATCGAGTGGGTCGCCGAGCCGGCCGAGCGCCATCGAGAAACCGCGCTCGTTCTCGGTATCGCGCCAGGCCTCGGCCCGCGCCACGATCTGGGCGAACTCATCGGCGGGGATATCCGAGTGGCGCCGGATCCGCACCCACATGCCTTGGCGGCGCAATCGGTTGACGGCTTGGCGGACCGGCTTCATCTCGGCGCCGGCCAGGGAGAAGTTCCTGGTGTCGAGCACGGCCTCGTCGCCGAGGCGCAGCACCGACAGCCCGGCTCTGCGGTAGGCGGTCGCTCCGAGTTCGCTGGCGCCCATCACCGCGGGCGCCCAGCCGAACTGGTCGGCCAAGCGCAGCCAGGCATCGATCGCCTGCGGCCACGCCTCTTTGAGGCCGATCGGGTCACCGCTGGCCAGGCAGACACCGAGCTCGACCCGGTAGGTGATGGCGGCCTTGCCGCTCGGCGCGAACACCACGGCCTTGTCGCGGCGAGTGGCGAAATAGCCGAGCGAATCCTCCACGTCGGAGCGGGCCAGCAGTCCGCGCAGCGCGGATTCGTCGAGCCCGGTCATGGCGTTGTCGGCGCGCTGGGAGCGCAGCAGCACGATGAAGGCACTGAGCAGGGCGACCGCGCCGAACAGGCCGAGCAGGAAATTCACGAAATGATGCGGCGAGCCGTCGAACTGCTCGTTCTCCACCAGGATCGCGCCGGTCACCCGGTACACCGCCCACAGCGGGCGTTGCGCCCCCGCGGGCAGCGAGCCGGGGAACATCTCCACCAGGCCCCAGCCGAGCAGGCAGCCGAGAGCGGCCCCACCCATCAGCGCGAGCAGCGCTTTGCGGCCGGCACCGCGGCGCACCCGGGTGTAGAACTCGGGCCAGGCGGCGATGAGCACACCGATCACCGCCACGTGCACCACGGCCGCGACCAGGGCGTTCACATCGCGGTCGGTGAGGAAGGCGACGACGTTGTCGAGCACCCACGTCACCAGGTAGATGACGAGCAACCACCAGGCGATGCGTTTTCGTCCGGCCGTCGCCGCCGCGAGCAGACCCACCACCAGTGCCCACACCAGGCTGGTGTCGGGAGCGTCGAAGTAGTAGTCGTCGATGTAGTGGCGGGGCGCGTGGGTCAGATAGCGCAGCGCGGGCGACAGGCTCCACAGCAGACATGCCACCGCGAACACACCGAGCACCAGCCCGGCGTAATGCGGAACCTCGGCCAACCGGCCGCGCCCCCGATGCGGTACCGGCGCAGCGGGTCTGCTCGCGGATAGCTCGGTGGTCGTGCGTAGGTCGTCTGGCGCGGAAGTCACCGATCCAGTGTGACCGTTGGGGTGGATTTGCCGGTCGTTTGTCGCGGCGTGTTCGCGACCCCTTTGCGACGTCTCAGAAATGGCGGATCAGTGCCGGATGCTGGGCCGCTGCAGTCTCGGCCGGGCCGGAGGAGTAAGTATTTAGTTCATGTCGGAACCAGTCGATGTGCCGATCGATGACGAAGCCATTCGGCTCGGCCAATTTCTCAAATTGGCCAATCTGATCGATTCCGGTTCGGAAGCCAAGACGGTGATCGCCGCGGGTCTGGTGCGGGTGAACGACGAGGTCGAGCTACGGCGCGGACGGCAACTGCACGTCGGCGATGTGGTCGCCCTCGCCGGTCACCAGGCGCGAGTCGCGGAGTAGGCCGGATCAGTCCGCTGCGCGGACCACGACCCCGTCGTGATCGCTGTAGAGCATGTCGCCCGGCACGAAGGTGACACCGCCGAACTCCACCGGTACGTCCTTGTCGCCGGATCCGGTCTGGGTGCTCTTGCGCGGGTTGGTGCCCAGCGCCTTGATACCGATGTCGAGGGTGCGCAGGATGGCCGAATCGCGCACGGCGCCGTTGACGATGACGCCGGCCCAGCCGTTGGCTACGCCGCGGCCCGCGATGATGTCGCCCACCAGAGCGGTGTGCACGCTCGCGCCGCCGTCCACGACCAGCACCTTGCCCTCGCCCGGTTCGCTCAGCGTCTGCTTGACCAGCAGATTGTCCTGGAAGCAGCGGATGGTGGTGATCCGGCCGGAGAATGCCGCGCGGCCGCCGAACTGGATGAATTGGGTATCACAGCTGCGAATCTCGGGGCCGATTTCGTCGGCCAGGTCCGCGGTCGCCACAACATCTGTCGGTTCGGTCATGGCCCTCAGCTTAGAGGTGGCCGGGTTTCACCCCGAACGGACCGCTCGGTCTGGGTCCGTTCCCTTGGGCCCGACACGATCAGGCGCAGCCGGGCGCCGGACCGCGCATGGCCGGAGCGAAGGCCGAGGTACGCCTATCGATGTCCGTAGCGCAGTTCGTACATCTCGCGATCGTGGTCGGAAATCTTGCCGTGATCGACCAACCCCGGATCGAGCCCGTGCTGCACCAGCCGATACCGGCGCCACACATAGCTGAGCGCGACGGTGAAGATGATCAGCGGCACGATCATCATCACGATCAGCCCGAGCTTGAGCGGCATCGGTCCGGGAAACAGCAGCACCAGCGCGAAGAACGGAATGATCGGCCCGATGAACCGCACGAGATAGCGTTCCATGGCCCCGTGCCCGACCAGGTCGTGGACCACCCACTCGTGCAGGTCCGCGGGGAGCTCGCGGCCCAGATCATAGGCAATGCGCTGCCCGAAGGTGGGTTTCTTCATACCTAAAGGCTATGCCTGTGCAGGAGGTCACCGCCAGCTGCGAATGGGGATTTGAGCAGGGCATTCGACCGATTTCCCACACTCGCTGTGTCCCGCCGGCAGTGCTCATTCCGTGCCGTCGGCCCCGCGGGTCCGGTGGAACTCCGCGATCTGCTTGGTGAGGTTGTCGGTGCTGTGCTTCACCGCGATCTTGACGAACGGCTCGATGGTCTTGCCGAGTGCCTTGCCCGCCAGTCCACCGGGGACCCGGTAGTCGACGATGGCGTCGACGGTGCACCGCTCGGCGTCCTTGGCGTGGAACAGGAAGGTCGATTCGACCTCGAATCCTTTGATCGACTTCACGCCGATCGCGACATGCGGTTCCCAGCGCACCACCTGGATCCGGGAGTTCAGCGAGACCGGCCCCAGCTTGATGTGGCCGTCGAACGTCGCACCGACACCTTCGGTCTGGCTGCCCACCGGCGTGAACTCCTGCACTTCGCGCAGAAAGCGCGGCAGGTTGCGGTAATCGTTCACGTAGGCGAACGCGGTTTCGGCCGAGGCGTCGCAGTCGGCGACGATCTTCACTTCGGTCATGGCGCAACCTTAACCGGGCGTTCGCCCGCGCCCGTCATGCCGTGACGGCCAGCGTCGCCGCCAGGCCGAACGCCGCTGCCATCACCACCACCTCGACGGTGGCCCGGCGCAGCGAGGCATCGGCGGGCATCCGGTGATCGGCGGCGCGGCCGACCCAATCGCGGCGCCACCACCAGCCGAGGGCCAGCAGCACGCCCAGGATCAGTGTCTTGGCCAGCAGCACCCGTCCGTATCCGGTCTGCACCAGCGGCGCGAGCCCGGCGATCCGGACCAGGCCGTTCACCAATCCGGTCACCGCGACGACCGCCACCAGCGGCAGCGCCACCGCGGAGTAGCGCGGCAGGGCGAGCGCCCATTCGCCACGAGAACGCACCACCAGCGCCAGTCCGATCAACAGGCCGAGCCACGCGCCCGCGGCCAGCGCGTGCACGGCGGCCAGTACCGAGCCGAACGGCTGCTGGGACATATGCCCGGTGATCGGCCGCAGCGTCAGCGCCACCGCCGCGAAGACCAGCACCAGATCCGGCGAGGCGGTCGCCGGGCGCCGGAACGCCAGCGCCGAATAGCAGGCGATGGCACCGGTCCCGATCAGGATCGCGATACCGACCTGGCCGCCGCTGAGCTCGGTGAGGAAGGTGGCGAACCGTCCGGCGTCCAACGCGCCGACCCGCACCCCGACGACGTCGGCGGCCTCGAACACCAGCACCACGAATTCACTGCCGCACCAGATTCCGGCGAGCACCGCAAGCAGCCGCCACGGCGGCCGCAGCCGCTCGTGTACCCGCGGCAGCGCGGCCAACCCGAGCACGGTGGCCCCGGCCAGATCGGCGAGCACCCGGACCGCGCTCTCGGCCGTCACCGCGGTCAGTGCCCAGGCCAGCAGCACACCGAGCAGCCCGGACGGGACGACCAGCAGCAGTGCCGGACGGCGGTCACGGCCGCCGGTCGCCCGATCGGTCACCGGCCGCTCTTACCGCTGCCCTTGCCGAACAGGCCCGTCCCGAACAACGCGAACGCCAGTCCGCCACCGAACAGCACGATCGCGCCGACGATGAACACCCAGATCGGAATGCCGCCGGAATCGCCGTCGCCCGCGTCCGCCGAACCCAGTGCGGGGCCGGGGGTTCCATTGCCGGGGGTGGTGAGGGTGAAGGTGAGTTTGCCTTCCACCGGATGCCCGTCGGCGGAGGTGACCCGGTAGCCGACCCGGTAGGTGCCCGCCGGTCCGAGTTCGCCGACCGCGACGCTCACCGTCTTCCCGTCGACCACCGGATCGCCCTTGGACCACAGATGATCGTCGGGGCCGACCACGGTCAGCGAGGGGAAGTTGGGTTGCAGGTTCTCGTTGAAGGTGATGGTGACCCGCTCGGGGCCCGCATCCAGCGAGGCGCCGTCCTCGGGGGAGGTGCCGACCACCGCGGAGTGCGCCGCGGCAGGCCCGGCGACGGTGGCGCCGACACCGAGGCACACGGCCCCGGCGAGCAGGGTGAGCAATACTGCGCGCAGTCGCACGCGCCCGCCGCTCACGACCGCCGTCCCCGCAGGACCGAGCCGACGCCGAGCCCGAGCCCGACCAAGCCGACCGCAAGCCCGATTCCGCCGAGCCAGCGGGCCGTGGTGTCGGTGCCGGAATCATCGGATTCGGTTGCCGCGGCCTGATCTTCGCTCTCCACGCCGTGCGTGCCGTGTGAATCGCCGGAGGCGGCGGCCAGCGTCAGGGTGGGGGCGGGGTTGGCGACCAGGCCCTGATCGGCAGGCTGATTCCAATCGACGACCTTGCCGTCGCTGTAGGTCTGCTTGGTCGGGAAGCTCACCGAATCCTGCTGCGGCAGGGGGCCGAGGGCCACCGCGAACTGCTGGAACTGGCCGGGCCCGACACCGGGGTTACCCGGATCCGCGGTCCAGGTCACGGCGGTGACCTGGGACTTGTCATTGCGATCGACCTTGGCGGTCCAGCCGGGGATCGGCTCGGTCATGGCAACCGCGAGATTGGGCACGGTGACGGTGACGGCTGTGGTCGCGGCGGTATCGGATTCGGTCGGAACCCGGAAGGTGGCCACCGCCATCGCACCCTGCTTCGCACCGGGCGCGTCGACGGTGACGTGGGCGTTCGCGACCCCGGCGGTCAGCGCGAGCAGTCCGCCGCCGAGCGCCACCGTGCAGATGGCACGCGAAATGAACGTTTTCATGAATGAAGTGCTTTCTCTCCGAAAGGTATTGATGCGTCAGGCCGGGCGTGCCAGGGGCGGGGCGCGCGGGCCCGCGGCACCGATCGGAGACCGGCCGAGCAGCCGGAAGATCACGACACCGGCATTCGGCGGGCGGTGCGTGAAGGGCGTGCGCGGCGCCGTCACCACGATCCGCACGGCCGCCGATACCGCGCGATAGAGCCGCTCGGCGAGCGGGATCAGCGCGGCGCAGACGGCGGTCGCGGTGAAGTGCGCCAGCAACATCGGGCCCGAGGGCAGATATCCGCCGAGCAGTTCGCCTGCCGGTGCGGCCGCGGTGGGGGAGGCGTGCTCGTGGCCGTAGAGACCGGTGAGGGCGACATGTCCGCCCGCCTGTCCAGCGGCCAGCCAGGCGAGCACCGGACCCCAGCCCATCGGCCGCGCGGCGGCGGCAAGACCGGTCACCGAAGCGGCGATCAGGATCAGCGCCAGTTCGGCCGACGACGGATACGCTCCACCGGCCAGCCCGTGCGCGGCGACCGCGAGCGCGCCGGCCGACGCGCCGACCAGGAAGCCGCGCGGGCTACCGGAGGTCGGGCGTCGGTACATCGGTGCGGTGGATCAGCGCACGCCGAGGCGGGCCAGGACGTCGGATTCGAGGCCGGTCAGTTCGTCGGCGATGGAGGCGTGCACGGCGCGACGGCGCTGTGCGGGCATCTGGTCGGCGGTGCGCACGGCGGCGCTCAGCGCTTCCAGGCGGTCGCGGGTCGCCGCGACGAACTTCTTGCCCTCGCCGTTGTCGCCCGCGCCGACCTTGTCGAGCGCGGCCTCGGTATTGGCGATCCTGGCGTGCAGGCGGGCACCGTGGCCGGTGTACTCGCCGAGCTGTTCGACGCCGATACCGAGCTGGTGGGCCTTGCGGTTGTCGAGCTGGGCGCGCACCGCGGTGGCGCCGCGGTAGGCCAGCGGGGCGAGCACCGGCACCAGGATCCTGGCCACGCCGATGTACTTCTTCACCTGTCCGACGCTGAACGGATCACGCTCGGCCTTGGCCGCGGCCTTCAGTGCGGCCTTCTCCTCCGCCTGCAGCGCGGCGATCTGAGCCTTGGCCACCTTCTTCTGGGTGCGGGTCTCAGCGCGCCGCTGTTTACGATCGTTCTTGGCGGCGAGCTTGGCTTCCAGGGCCGCCTTGTGCTTGAGGGCTTTCGCCTCGGCCCGGCGGCTCGGGCGCCGCTTGCGCTTCGTGAACAACCCCATCGTTGGCCCTCCGTCATGCTGGTTCGCCCTGGCGGCTCGGCGCGCGAAGTTGCCCGTCCGCCCATGTCACACGGTTTGCCGACACCCTATCCGGTCGCGGCCGGTCGCTGCGAGGGCGGCGGGCGAACGCCGGGGACGCGGGCGACGATTCGCTGATCTGTCGGGGGTAGGGACCATACTGCTTACGTGCATCCGGGCAGGGCCGATCGAGAGGGTCGCGAGTTGGACGAGGGAACCGAGCAGGATCGGTCCGTCGCCGCAGCGACCGCGTTTCTCGATGCCAGGGCGCTGATCGGGTGCAGGCACCGGCTGAATATGAACGCCACGCATCCGGAGCTGCTCACCGGCGTCCGCGAGGACGCGGGCGTGCAGCAGCGTCGCGAGGCCGCCGTCGCGCATCGGCTGCGGGTACGCGACGCCCTGGTCGGCGCCCGTCCCGAACAGTGGGTGGTGATCGATCCGGCGTTGCGCGCGGCCGATCGCGCCGAATCCACCATGCGCGCCTGCGCGGCGGGAGCGCTGTGCATCTGGGGCGGATTGCTGCCGCAGGAGCCCGATACCGGTCGCCGCGGCGGCGCCGAGATCCTGCTGCGCGATCTGGACCGCGGCGGCTATATCCCGGTGATCGTGGTCAACCACAAGGTCACCGATCCGCGTCAGCCCGAGCCGGCCGAATTCCACCCAACCACCTCGGATCTGTACCACTGGGATCCGCAGCCGGATCCGCACCGCAAACTGCGTCAGCAGCCGCGCGATCAGCAACGCCTCGCCCACCTCTACCGCATGCTGCAACGGCACGGGCTGGCCAGCCCCGCCCTGGTCGGCGGGGTGATCGGCTACCACTTCGACCGCATCCTGGTCCACGATCTGACCCAGGTGCTCGCCGATTACGACCAGCGCTACGCCGACCGGATCGCGGTGGTGCGCGGTGAGCTGCCGACGGTGCCGTCGAAGGTGCCCGAGTGCAGGCAGTGCCCATGGTGGAACCGCGGCGGGGCCGACGGGCGCGGGTGCGAGGGCTGGTTGATCGACCACCGCGACGTCAGCCTGGTCGCGCCGGGCTCCCGCGCCGACGTGCTGCGCGGGCACGGCGTGCAGACCATCGACGATCTGGCCGCCTGGTCCGGTCCCGAACCCGAGGACTGGCAGCACGGCCCGTTCGAGGAGGCCGTGGTCACCGCGCGCGCCTGGATCGCGGGCGCGCCACTGGTGCGCCGGTTCGACCAGGTGAAGGTGCGCCGGGCCGACGTCGAGGTCGACGTCGATCTGGAGAGCTTCCAGGAGTTCGGCGCGTACCTGTGGGGCACCCTGCTCGACGGGGTGTACCGGCCGTTCGTCACCTGGGATCCGCTGCCCACCGAGGACGAGGGGCGTTCCTTCGGCGAATTCTGGACCTGGCTGATGCGCGTGCGGGCGGAGGCCACCGCCGCCGGCAAAACCTTTGCCGCCTACTGCTATTCGCGTACCGCCGAGGACAAGTGGCTCTACGAGTCGGCGCGCCGGTTCGCCGGTCAGCCGGGGGTGCCGACGGTGGAGCAGGTGCGCGCCTTCGTCGATTCGCCGCAGTGGGTCGACATGTTCCAAGCCGTCACCGAGCAGTTCATCTGCCCGAACGGCAAGGGCCTCAAGAAGATCGCGCCGGTGGCCGGTTTCGCCTGGCGCGATGCCGAGGCCAACGGCGAGGCCTCGATGAGCTGGTACCGGCTCGCGGTCGGCTACGACGGCGCGCCCGATCTCACCCAGCGCACCCGGCTGCTCGAATACAACGAAGACGATGTGCGCGCCACCATGGTGCTGCGGGAATGGATGTGCCCGCGGGTGCCGGGCCCGCACCGCGCCGAGCTGGAGGTGCCCGCGCTGGCCGATTTCGCGCGGCCGGCCGATCTCGCGCGAGTGGGGGACCGCTCTCGGGCGTCGGAGGCGGTCGGCGGCGGCGGTAATATTTCGGCGTGACTGAGCACGTCGAAACACTCGAGTTCCAGGCCGAAACCCATCAGCTGCTCGAGCTGATGATCCACTCGGTCTACTCCAACAAAGACACGTTCCTGCGGGAGCTGATCTCGAACGCTTCCGACGCGCTGGACAAGCTGCGGCTGGAGTCCTACAAGGACAAGGACCTGCACGTCGACACCTCCGACCTGCATATCGAGCTGGAGGTCGACAAGGACGCGCGGGTCCTCACGGTCAAGGACAACGGCATCGGCATGTCGCGCGCCGAGGTGGTGGACCTGATCGGCACGCTCGCCAAGTCGGGCACCGCCCAGCTGCGCAAACAACTCAGCGAGGCCAAATCCGAGGCCGCCGCCGAGGAGCTGATCGGCCAGTTCGGCATCGGCTTCTACTCGACCTTCATGGTCGCCGACAAGGTCACCCTGACCACCCGCCGCGCGGGCGAGACCGAGGCCACCCGCTGGGTGGCCGAGGCCGGTAGCTCCACCTACAGCATCGAAACCGTCGACGACGCCCCGCCGGGTACCGCGGTGACGTTGCAGCTCAAGGCCCCCGACGAGGACGATCACCTCTTCGATTACACCCAGGAGTGGAAGCTCCGCGAGATCGTCAAGAAGTACTCCGACTTCATCGCCTGGCCCATCCGCATGTCGGTGGAGCGCACCGTCACCGAGGGTGAGGGCGAGGACAAAAAAGAGAAGACGATCGTCGAAGAGCAGACCCTCAACTCCATGAAGGCGCTGTGGACCCGCCCCAAGAGCGAGGTGAGCGACGAAGAGTACAAGGAGTTCTACAAGCACGTCAGCCATGCGTGGGACGAGCCGCTCGAGACCATCCCACTCAAGGCCGAGGGCACCTTCGAATACCAGGCGCTGCTGTTCATTCCGTCGACGGCGCCGTTCGATCTGTTCACCCGCGAGCACAAGCGGGGCGTGCAGCTCTACGTCAAGCGGGTGTTCATCATGGACAACTGCGAAGAGCTGATGCCGGAGTACCTGCGCTTCGTCAAGGGTGTGGTGGACGCCCAGGATCTTTCGCTCAACGTCTCGCGCGAGATCCTGCAGCAGGACCGCCAGATCCAGATGATCCGCAAGCGCCTGGTGAAGAAGGTGCTGTCCACGGTCAAGGACCTGCAGGGCGCCGAAGACCAGGGCAAGTACCAGACCTTCTGGCGCGAGTTCGGCCGCGTCCTGAAGGAGGGCCTGCTCTCCGACTTCGACAACCGCGACACCATCCTCGAGGTGTCGTCGTTCGCCTCGACGCACTCCGACTCCGAACTCACCACGCTCGCGCAGTACGTGGAGCGGATGAAGGACGGCCAGGACTCGATCTACTACATGACCGGCGAATCCCGCCAGCAGGTGGAGAGCTCACCGCATCTCGAGGCGTTCCAGGCCAAGGGGCTAGAGGTGCTGATCCTGACCGATCCGGTCGACGAGATGTGGGTCGGCTCGGTGCCGGAATTCGACGGCAAGCCGTTCAAGTCCATCGCCAAGGGCGAGGTCGATCTGGAGACCGAAGAGGAGAAGAAGGAGTCCGAGCAGCTGCGTGAGCAGCAGGACAAGGAGTTCGCCGAGCTGCTGGGCTGGCTGGGCAAGACCCTCGAGGACAACGTCAAGGAGGTGCGCCTGACCAACCGGCTCACCACCTCACCGGCCTGCCTGGTGGGCGACGTCTTCGATTTCACGCCGATGCTGGAGCGGATGTACCGGGCCTCGGGCCAGGTGTTGCCGGAAACCAAGCGCATCCTCGAGCTGAACCCGACCCACCCGCTGGTCACCGGCCTGCGCGAGGCCTACGACTCCCGCAAGCAGGACGCCGACGAGGGCAAGGTCCCCGAGCTCACCGAGACCGCCGAACTGCTGTACGGCACCGCGGTGCTGGCCGAGGGCGGCGAGCTGAAGGATCCGGCGAAGTTCGCCCACATCCTCACCGATCGGCTCACCCGCACGCTCTGATGCGGGCCGAGGGCAGTCCGCCGATACGGCGGGCTGCCCTCGCCACAGTCGTGCCGCCGCGCCGCTGACGCCACACCAGCCCGGCGATATCTGCGCGCTGGAGCCACGGTTCGTCCACCGCGGCCGGTCGCGTGGGCTATCCATCCGCTAACGCACGGCATCCAACCGCGGTGCGGCGCAATGAGTCCGATCTCCTGCTGTTCGATTCGGCGCCGATGTGCGCGACCCAGCCCTTGGTCTGGGATTTGTACAAGTAGCTGTCGCTGAAGGCGATAGATCATCCGGAGTGCGAGATCCGCGCTCCGGACAGGAGATCGATCATGTCGACTACGACCCTGCGTGGCCGTAGCATTCGCCGGGCGGTGGCCCGAACTGTTCTGCTGGGGGCCCTTGTGCTCGCTCCCGCCGCGACGGTAGCGCCCGCATTCGCCGAGCCGATCGGCTCGACGCCGACCGCGCCCACTCAGCCGACCACGGCGCCCACTCAGCCGACGCCGCCGACAACAGCGCCGACGCCGCCGACAACACCACCACCGACGACGCCCGCGCCCACCCCGCCACCGGAGCACAAACCGCCGAAGCCCTGCCCGGACGGTGGGTTCGATATGGGCACGGGTTGCCCGCCCCCGCCGCCGGACCCGTACGGCCCCGACGGCTATGACGTGCACGGTTACGACCGGTCCGGCTACGACCGTTCGGGCTTTGACCGTTCCGGTTACGACCGCTTCGGACGGGACCGTTTCGGTTATGACCGCAATGGCATCGGCCGCGATGGCTACACGCGCCAGGGTTGCGCGGTCGATGGCAAGGACCGGCCGGACGCCGACCACGAGGCCTGCGAGCGTTGGCGCTCGCGCCCGGCGACCGGTAGCGCCGGCTAGCGAGTTCGCGGCCTGCCGGGGCCGCGCTCCCGCCTCGCCGCACGCGCGAACGCCCGCCGACCCGCGGTGAGCGGGAGGGCGGGCGCCGAGCGCCGGGCAGCGCGAAACGATGCCGGGCGGGTAGTACTACCGCGGGATTACCGCGGCGCCATGCGCAGCGCGCCGTCCATGCGGATGGTCTCGCCGTTGAGGTAGTCGTGCTCGACGATGTACTGCGACAGCTGCGCGTACTCGTCCGGGCGGCCCAGCCGCGACGGGAACGGCACACCGGCCTCGAGGCCCTTGCGGTACTCCTCGGTGACGCCGGCCAGCATCGGGGTGTCGATGATGCCGGGGGCGATGGTGTTCACCCGGATGCCGAACTGGGCCAGGTCACGCGCGGCCGGAACGGTCATGCCGTGCACGCCGCCCTTGGAGGCGGAGTAGGCGATCTGGCCGATCTGGCCCTCGAACGCGGCGACCGAGGCGGTGTTGATGACCACACCGCGCTGGCCGTAGTCGTCGACCGGATCGGTCTTGGCGATGGCGTCGGCGGCCAGGCGCATCACGTTGAAGGTGCCGAGCAGGTTGACCGTGATGACGGTGCGGAACAGCTCCAGATCGTGCGGGCCGTTCTTGGACAGGATGCGCCCGGCCCAGCCGACACCGGCGCAGTTGACCACGATGCGCAGCGGCGCGCCGGATTCGACGACCTTCGCGACGGCGGCGCTGACCTCGTCGTTGCTGGTCACATCGGCCGGAAGGAGGGTGACACCGGCGGGCACGTTGTCGCCGGCCCGCTCGATCGACTGCGGCACGTCGAGCCCGAAGACGGTGGCGCCCAGTTCGGCGAAACGCTTGGCGGTGGCGGCGCCGAGGCCGGACGCGCCTCCGGTGACAATGGCGGCGGAACCCGAAATCTCCACGATGGTCCTCTCGTTCGTGACAAGCCAGTTGGCCCTTCGTCAATTTGCACCCTAACGGGTCACCGGTGAGGCGCGGATCACCACTCCCTGGCCTCGGGGCCCAGCGGTCCGGGCAATTTGCGAACACTAGTGTTCGCTGATGGTACCGTCGGCCGCATGACGTCGATATTTGGTGGATCGGTCGCCGGCCGCCGGGTGCTGATCACCGGTGCGGCCCGCGGCATCGGAGCCGCGCTGGCCAGGCAGTTGTCCGCGCACGGCGCGCAGGTGGCGCTGCTCGGGCTGGAATCGGAATCGCTGGCGGAGGTGGCGCGCGAGTGCGGCGGGGCGCCGTGGCGCTATTGCGATGTGAGCGACCGCGCGCAGGTGGACGCCGCGGTCGAGGACGTCGTCGGCGAACTCGGCGGCCTCGATGTGGTGGTCGCCAATGCCGGTGTAGCCAAACAACTTCCGCTGATCGGCGGTGATCCGGAGGTGATGGAGCGGACGCTGGCGGTCAACGTCCTCGGCGTGTACTACACGGTGCGCGCGGCGGGCCCGCACATCTCCCATTCCGAGGGCTACGCGCTGGTGGTCTCCTCGCTGGCGGCGGCCGTGCACCTGCCGCTGCTCGGCGCCTACAGCGCGTCGAAGGCGGGGGTCGAGGCACTCGGCGACACCCTGCGTCACGAACTCCGGCACACCGGGGCGAAGGTCGGCGTCGCGTATTTCGCCGAACTCGACACCGATATGACCGCGCGCGGATTCGGCACCGAGGCGGCACGCTCGCTGCTCGGGCGCAGCACCGTGTCCGGGGTGGCGCCGCTGGGCCCGGCCATCGACGCCGTCGAACGGGCCATCGCGCGCAGGCGCCGACAGGTGGTTTCGCCCTGGTGGGTGCGGTTCGTGCTGCCGTTGCGGCCGATCGCACAACGCGTCACCGAGCTGGCGTTGCGGCGCGGCGTGCACGAGGCCCTGAGCATCGCGCGCACCGAAGCGACACCCTTCACGACCGAGCAGCCCGCGCGAACCAGCAGAATGGGTCAGCACCCGCCCGACCGAACACCGGAGTAGCCAGCCATGACCGACCCGGCCACCAGTCTCCGCCAGCTGCCGCGCGGCCGGCACGGTCTGCCCCGGGAGCAGGTCGTCGCCTCACAACGCGAGCGGATTCTGCACGCGATGGGCGAGGCGATGGTCGACAACGGTTATGTCGGAACGTCGGTCGCGGCGATCCTGAAGAAGGCCGGTGTCTCGCGCGAGACCTTCTATGAGCAATTCCGTTCCAAGGAAGACTGTTTCGAGGCCGCCTACGAGCGGGCCGTCGAGCAGCTGCTCGCCCGGATCGACGAGACCGATGCCCCCGCAGCCGATCCCGGCGATCCGGCGCATATCGACCCGGTCGAGCGAATGCGCCGGCTTTTCGACACCTACCTGCGGCATCTGGCCGACGATCCGGCCGGTGCCCGGCTGTTCCTCGTGGAGGTCTACGCCGTCGGAGCGAAGGCGGTCGCCCGGCGGATGGAGCTACAGGACCTGTTCGTGGAGCGGATCGCCGAGGTCCTCGACGCCCGCACGCCCGAACAGCGCTTCGCCTGCCGAACCCTCGCGGCGGCCGTCGGCGCGATGGTGACGGGCAAGATCGCCACCGATGATGTGGCCGGGCTTCGTGCGCTCCGCGAACCCTTGCTCGAGCTCGTCGTTCGCGGCGGGGATCTGTACGGGCAGGCGCTGGCGGGCGGCTGATATCGGCGTCAGCGCAATTCCTCAGCGGGCTGTTCTGAGCCATCGGTTGCCGCGATGGGCGCTGCGACCGCTGTCCGGCGCCGGGTCAGCACGTAGAAGACCGCCCCCGCGAGGGCAGGCACGGTGATCGCGACGGCCGCGCCCGGCAGGGTGCCGAGGCCGGGCCAGGCGAGCCCGGTGAGCGTCAGCGAACCGAAGAACAGGAACAGCAGCCCGGAACCGATGCCGATGGCGCGTTCGGGCAGATGCTTGCCGACCAGGATGCCCAGTGCGATGGCCAGTGCGTCCGCGGCGACCATGCCGATGGTCGAGCCCAGCCAGACGCCCGCCCAGTCGTAATCGGTGGCCAGGGCGGCGGTGGCGAACATGGTGCGATCGCCCAGTTCGGCCAGCAGGAACGCCGACAGCACCACCAGGAACGGGGCCGCGGTGGCGAAACGGGAGACCTTGGGAGCGGCTTCGGCGTCGTCTTCGGGATCGAGGTGCTCGCGCAGGGTCCAGACGCCGACGGCGAGGAAGGTGAGCGCGGCGACCAGCGCGATCGCCGTGGTCGGCAGTGCCGCGCCGAGGAAGTGGCCGACGGCGACCGAGATGACGTGCACCGCGGCGGTGGCGGTGGCGATTCCGCCGAGCACCACCCACCAGCGATAGCGCAGTGCGAACGTCAGCGCCATCAGCTGGGACTTGTCACCGAGCTCGGCGAGGAAGACGATGCCGATACTCAGCAATACGGTGGCGATCATGTGATGTGTTCTCCCGGGCTCCGGCCAGTCGGCCGGAAAACGGGACGCCTCCGGCCGACAACGTCAAGGTTGTCTCGGCCGAAGGTCTCGCCCACCGGAGAAGTTCCGGTTCACGCAGCCGGACCCGCGCCACACGCGGCGGCGGATCAGTATGTCGACTACGCGATTGGGGGCTACTCCCCTTCGCTGCTGCCGACTCTACCCGCCCTGGCGTCGCGACGGCAACTCGCTGTTGTCGAAATCGCAATGCGCGCAATAAGTTTGGTGATCCGTGCGGTAGATTTCGGGTGCCCTTACGCGGCCAGCAGCATAGCCAGAACCGCGGTGTCGGGATCGCTGATCGGATCCAGCCCGACCCGGCTGACCAGCGAGGTCACCGTTCCGTCCAACTCGGCCTCGGCCCATGCGGCCCGGTGTTCCAGCCCCAGATGCGGCACGCCGGGCAGCAGCACACAGCCCGAGGCGGCCCCGCTGCATTCGGGCAGCGACGGATTGGTTTCGGACGGCGGATGCAGCATCAGCAGGGCGGGCGGCACATGCTCGGCAAACTTGCCGGGCGTCACCGCGGACTCACCGAGCACCGGCCCTTCGGCCAGTACCAGCCCGACGGTGCCCGGCTCGGGATCATCGGGCAGATCCTCGCGCGCCCCGAACACCGTCGATGTCGACAGCAGCCCGGGCAGGCTGGCCACCCGCACCGCGAGCACCAGCAGCTGCGCCCATTCCTTGGTGGTATCGGGCCAGCGCCCGGAGATGACGAACCCGCGAAGAGATCCGCGCGCTTGGAACGGCGTGACGCCGATCTGACCATCGCTGCGCATGAGGCCTCCCGTCATGGAACCGGGGGCGGCATTGCCCGTCCTCGAACTGTGGACTTGAAGAATGAACCCGAAGGCATCTGGCACACAAGTACCAAAGAGTGCCAGTACGTCTCGGCGTCGACCCGCAGAGGGCTTTTCACCAGCAGAAACGCAGCGGGCCCCGACACCATGCGGTGTCGCGGCCCCGGGCGCGTCGGATGCTCTTACCCGAAGATCAGGCCCTTGCCCTGGTTCACGGCCTTGGCGAAACGGTCCTGCACGTCGGCCCAGTTGACGACGTTCCAGAACGCCGTCACGTAGTCGGCCTTGACGTTCTTGTACTGCAGGTAGAAGGCGTGCTCCCACATGTCGACCTGCAGCAGCGGGATGATGCCGAGCGGCACGTTGGCCTGCTGGTCGTAGAGCTGGAAGGTCAGCAGCTTCTGGCCGAGGGTGTCGTAGCCGAGCACCGCCCAGCCCGAGCCCTGCAGGCCGTTGGCCGCGGCGGTGAACTGCGCGCGGAACTTGTCGAACGAACCGAACTGGTCGTCGATGGCCGCGGCCAGCTCGCCGACCGGCTTGTCGCCACCGTTGGGGGACAGGTTCTTCCACCAGATGGAGTGGTTCACGTGTCCGCCGAGGTGGAACGCGAGGTTCTTCTCGTGCAGGAAGATGGCGCTGTGATCGCCGGCCTCACGGGCGGCTTCCAGCTTCTCCAGTGCCGTGTTGGCACCGGCGACGTATGCGGCGTGGTGCTTGGAATGGTGCAGCTCGTTGATCTGCCCGGAGATGTGGGGTTCCAGGGCGCTGTAGTCGTAATCCAGATCCGGCAGCGTGTACTCAGCCACGATGTCCCTTCCTTGTCGGGCCGCGCACTCACGAACCTCGCGAGCGCTCTCGACCATCATTCGTACACCCGATCGGTTCCAACTTGCCCGGATGCCCCGGCATTCCGGTGACGGTGCTCACTCGGGTGGGCCCGGGCGCTGCCGCGCCACGTTCATCGGCGAGCAGTAAGAACCGCACTCGTGCATCGAACCATGCCGGGAAGCGACTAACTAGTCGGGCGGTCCGGGCTGTGGATCGCGAATGCGGGCGGGTGGGGCAGGTCGAACCGTTCGCCGGGGCGAATACCCATTCCGGGAACGTCTATCGGTGAAACGCCGATGCCGCACACCGGATCGGCCCGGTATGCGGCATCTGCTCGGCTGTCGCCGGCTCAGAGCGGGGGCGCGATCCCCGGCCGCCTGGTGCGCGGATCGCCCGCGTCGTGCGCCGCCCACCAGCGCCGGCCGCCCGCGATGAACTCCGGCAGCGGGATCTGCTTGCCGCGGGGGTCGTGGATGGTGATGCTGTCGAACCAGACCCGCACGTCGAGTTCGCGCGGATCGAGACCCTCCTCCTGGGAGAACTCGAGCACATGCGGCGAGACGCGCTGATCGATCATGGTGTCGAAGCTCAGCAGCTCGCTCCACAGCGACCAGCTGCTGTCGTCGATGTCGATGAAATCCCAGCCGTGCAGCCTGCCGCCGCCGAAACTGGTGATGGCATCGCCGAGCCCGTCCAGTTCCAGCGGCAGCACGGTGGGTTCGACGTCGTCCCAGCGGTGGATGCGCAGCGAGGCGGCCACCCGGCTGACGCCGTGGAAGGTCATCCGGACCTTGATATCGGCAGGTGTGGATTCCTGTGCGGGCAGTGTGAGTACTTCGAGGTCGAGTTCGAGTCGGCCGGTGTCGGCATCGACGGCGAGGCCGAGGCACGCGGCCTCCCTCAGTGCGATGTCGATTCCGGCGGTGTCCAATCCGTCAAGTAGCCCCCTGCTCGAGTTCATAGCGCCAGGCTACCGAGATCACCGCCCAGATCGGCGCATTTCAAGTTTTCACTAGGGTTGTCGTTTTTTTATGGAACCGAATCCGGGTCGCTTCCGTCCAAGTACATGTCGGGAGCTTCGACGGCGCAGCTCCCGAACAAGGCGGCGGATGACCGCTCCGGGATGGCTGGAGGGGAGTCCCGGATCGGTCGTTCGCAACCGTCGCCCGGTGATCGCCCAGTTGAAGCCGCGATAGCGTCAGCCTGTGGACGATGCGCCGGACGATAGCTGACACCTGTGGATCAGGTTGTGGAATCTGTGGATAACTACACCGACTTATCCACATCCCCCCAGAAATCGGGGCACCGGTCGGAAGTCGGCGCGGCATAACCTACGCGGGGCCCGCTGGCCCGGCGCGTCCCAGGTGTGCGGTGTTCGCACCGATGGACGGGCACGGAAGTCCGCGATCGTACGGCACCCATGGCAGGATCGAACACGTGACGAGCTCCGAGGTCCCGACGGTACCGCTGAACGAGGTGCCAGGTGAATTCGACGACAGTGCGCGCGCTGCCGCGGAGAAGGCCGGCGCGATCCTGCTCGACGTGCGCGAGCCCGACGAGTGGGCGCTGGGCCACGCCCCGGGCGCCGTCCACATTCCGGTGGACGACATCCCGGCCCGGCTGGACGAACTGGACTACGACGCCCAGCTCTACGTCATCTGCCGGCAGGGCGGCCGGTCCTTCGAGGCGGTCAAGTACCTGACCCACGTCGGATTCGACGCCATGTGCGTCGTCGGCGGCATGGTGGAGTGGCAGCGTACCGGCCGCCCGCTGGTCGGCGAGGGCGAGCACGAGCCCAAGATCTACTGACGAAAGAGCGAGGTGCGACGGCATTGAGTACGGTGGTGCAACCCTGTGCGCGCTGCGGCGCGCGCTGGGCCGTACAACAGGCGGCGCCGATGCACTGGTGCCCGCGTTGCCGTGGCGTCCTGCTCTCGCCCGGGCCGATCGACGCGCCCGCCGAACGGCGCAACTACCGGTGGGTCGCCCGCAGGCCCGATCACCGTCCGCGCGGCACCGCCGCCCCCGGCCGCACCGGGCCCACTCCCACCCCGCACTACACCGAGATCCCGCGCTGGGGACTGCGCGATGAACCGGCCCGCGAGCCCGTAGCCGCCCGGCCGCCGCTGAATGTGCTGGCCGGCTGGCTGCCCCCGCTCTTGATCGCGACGGCGCTGATGTTCGCCATCGCGGCGGGCTCCGAACTCGGTCGTTACCTGCTGTTACTGCGCAATCGCACCTATCTCATCGATCCATTGCTGTTGACGTTCTCCGACGCGATGGTCAACGCTTCGGCGCTGTTCGCCGCGGTGCTGGCATTGCTCGCCGCGGTCGCCGCCGTCGGCTGGCTGATCCAGGCGCGCCGGGCCGTATACGAGGGTCGTGGTCTGCGCGATCCGCGGTCGCCGCGGATGCTGGTGCTCGGCTGTGTGATCCCGGTGGTCAACCTGCTGTGGCCGGGAGTTTTCCTGAGCGAGATGGTGGCCGGCCGGGAGGATCCACGGCCGCTGCGTGCGGTGCGGGTGTGGTGGGCGATCTGGGTGTTCGGCGGAGCCTGCGCGGTTGCCGCGCTGGCCTGGCGCAGCGCCGACTCGCTGCAGGCCGAGGCCGACGGAGTGCTGTTCACCGCATTCACCGACGCCGTCGCCGTGGCGGTGGCGGTGGCGACACTGTGGATTGTGCGGATGGTGGAGGGCCGCGATCTGCTCGGGCGCGCCCATATCGCGCACCGCTGGGTGGTGGCCGCGGACCCGGCGGTGCCCGTCATCGAACCGGTGCAGCCGGGATCGGCTACCGTCGCAGCCCGGGCCGATGCCGGCGCGGGCCGCCCCGACGGCGGTGCCGCACCGGACGGTGCGATCGCGGCCGGCGACCACGCCGACGCGGAGCCCGCGGCCGAGCCGAGTGCGGAGGCGGCCGATCGTGAGCATCAGGAGCAGGAGGTCGTGGCGAAGTGAGCCAGCCCAATCGCGCACCATTCGTCGTCGCCCATCGCGGCGCGTCCGCCGAACGCCCCGAGCACACCCTCGCCGCCTACGAGCTGGCCCTGCAGGAGGGCGCCGACGGCGTCGAATGCGATGTCCGGCTGACCAGGGACGGGCATCTGGTCTGTGTGCACGACCGCACCGTCGACCGGACGTCCTCGGGCACCGGCCTGGTCAGTGAACTCACCCTGGACGAGTTGAAGGCCCTCGACTTCGGCACCGCAGGCGAACCCGCCTCGGTACTCACCCTGGCCGAGCTCATCGCCCTTGTGCTCGATTGGCGCAGCCGCCCGACCAAGCTGTTCATCGAGACCAAGCATCCGGTGCGCTACGGCGCGCTGGTGGAGAACAAGCTGCTGGCCGAATTGCAGCGCTTCGGCATCGCGACCCCGGCCTCGGCCGATCACTCCAGGGCCGTGGTGATGTCGTTCGCGGCCACCGCGGTCTGGCGGATCCGCCGCGCCGCGCCGCTGCTGCCGACCGTGCTGCTCGGCGAATCCTCGCGCTATCTGGGCGGCAGCGCGGCCACCACGGTCGGCGCCACCGCCGTCGGCCCGTCGGTGAAGACGCTGCGTGAACACCCCGATCTGGTGGACAAGGCCGCCGCCGCCGGCCGCGCCACCTACTGCTGGACCGTCGACGATCCCGAAGACGTGCGGCTGTGCGCCGATCTCGGCGTCAGCTGGGTGGCGACCAACCATCCGGGGCGGACCAAGGCACTGCTGGCCACCGCCTGAGCCGGTCGAGACCCGGAGGCGGCAGCGGAGCGTAACCACGCAGGGCCTCCGGCTCGGGCGCCGATCGACACCGCCTGAGCCGGTCGATGGCGACTGCCGAGCCGAGAGCGTGGCGCGCGGAGCGGGCGGCCCTGACCGGTGTAGTTTGACCAGCCGTGGGTAAGAGCAAGCGCAACAGTCCGAAGCCCGGCGGGAACCGGGCGCAGCGTCTCGCCGAGCGGCGAGCCGCGCTGGAACAGGCCGCCAACGCCGTCACGCGCCCGTTCGAGGGTTTGGCCGCCGAATGCGATCTCGTCGCGTTGCGCGAGTTCGTGCCCTCGGCGACCGCGACTCTGAAGCTATCGCCGGGCGCCGCGGCCGAACGTTCGGTCATCCTCGCGACGGTGCTGCCCGGTGCGGTCGCCGCGCTGGTGCGCGCGGGTGACGAGCCGACCGGCTATGTCGGGGTGCAGGTGCAGGCCGAGGGGGAGAACCCGGCCGCCGATCTCGCCGCGGCGATCTTGTGGACCCAGTCGGCGGAACCGGGTGAGTCGCTGCCCGCCGCCGCGAGCGTCGAAGGTGGGCCCACCCTGGCCGACGTCATCGACCCGGGCGCCGCGCTCGAGTTGACAGTGCATCAAGATTTCGACTGGTGGGTGCCCGAAGGCGTGGAGCCCGATCCGCAGGTGGCCGCGACCATCGAGCAGGCCAAGCAGGCGATCATGCCCTCGGATCGGCTGGATCTCGGTGCCGACGCGATCGGCGCGGCCTGGTGGGTCGACGCGGGTGAGAAGGCGCATCTGCGCTGGGTGCGCCCGGAGCCGGAAGACGATCTGATGCTGGCGCTGGCCCGGTTGCACGCCTCGGGTGGTCTGCATCTGGGTGAGGGTTCGCGGTTCGCGGGCTCGTTCCGTACCCACGGGCTGCTGGTGCCGGTGTTCGATCTGGATCCCGAGCGGCACGCGGCCGAATGGGCCGCGCCCGCAGTCGAGTTCGGTGCGCGGTTGGCGCAGGCGCTGGCCTCGGACGCGCCGATGTCGGCCGAGGAGCGGCGGTCGCGCGACGGCCTGCGTTCGCGACAGGTCACCCTGCGTTGACGCGTCGGCGTCGTTCGCGCTGAGTCGGCGCGCGAAAACAGTGAGACGGCTTCGGTGTCCGGCCTCGGGCCGGCCCGGAGCCGTCGCTGTTCGGGGGTGGCGAAATTCCACCGTAGTAATTTTGTGAAAAACGCTCCTTTCTAATCTTGGCTCCGTTACGTTCTCTGCATCACCGAAAGATGGTGTAGGTGAGGGAAACCTCACCGGCCGATGAGGAAAGTAGGGAAATCATGGACGCCATTCTCGAGCTTCTGACCACGCTTCTCAGCAGCCTGAGCGCCAGCGCGGGCTGAGTAGTGCGGAATTCGGCAGGCCGAGCACGCCGCAACGTGCTCGGCCTGCCGATCGCTCGATAGCGCGGTGGCGTATTACACCGAACCGCCGGCGGCCGACGGGGCACCCGAAGTGTTGCTCGGGCCGCTCATTTCGCGGGCGATGAATTCCTCCAGATCGAACAGGTTCGACCCGGCGCGATCGGCGATGGTGAGGAGAGTGTTCATATTGGCCACCTCCTCGACCTGTTCCTTCAGGAACCACTGCATGAACTGCTCGCCGAGGTAATCGCCCTCTTCGCGAGCGGTGCTGGCCAGCTGGATGATCTGGTCGGTGACCGCCTTCTCCTGGGCCAGTGCCAATGCGATGGGTTCGCGGGCATTCTCGAAATGCGATTTAGCAGCGTCGACTCCACCGAGTTCGATGCTGATATCGCGGTCGAGGAAGTACTGCACGATCATCATCGCGTGGTTACGTTCTTCGACGGCCTGGGCGTAGAAGCGCTTTGCCAGCTGCGGCAGGTCGGCGTTGTCGAACCAAACCGCAATCGCGATGTATTGATGCTCGGCATTGAATTCATGCCGGATCTGATCGTGGAGCAGGCTGTGGAATTTGCTGCGTGGAGTTTCCGGATGGCTGGACATGACACAGACGTTATCGCTGGTCAGCGTCCTTGTCATCCAAGTCGACCCTTATTGAGGATAGTGTTTCCTAATTAGTTGCGTACTGTCCCAGCCATTTTGGGGGCGGAGTTGCCCGCCGGTGCGACGGTGGTCGGCAGTTCACGCGCGGCGAATTCCTCCACGTCGAACAGGTTGCCCGCGGCGCGCTCGAGCACCGTCAGCAGCGTCGTCATGGCGGACACCTCGTCGAGTTGCTGCTCCAGGAACCACTGCATGAACTGCTCGCCGAGGTAGTCGTTCGAAGCGCGCGCGGCCTTGGCGCACTCGACCGTCTGATCGGTCAGCCTCTGCTCCCGGGCGTGCAGGAAAGCGATTGCGGCGTGCGGTGATTCGAAGGTCGGGCGCACCTCGTCCAGGCCGCCGACGGTGACCTCCAGATCGCGGTCGAGCAGATGCTGCACCATGCGCAGCGCATGGCCGCGATGCTCGTCGGAACGGCCGTAACAATGTCGGGCCAACTGGGGCAGCCGGTTCGCCTCGAAGTACACCGCGGCGGCCAGATATTGCTGGCCCGCGGTGAACCCGTGACGGATCTGATCGCGCAGCAGGGCCGGGAACGACCGGCCGGCGTCGAGGTCGGACATGTGCTCGACGTTACTCGCCGCGCAGATCCTCCGGAACGGGTTGCCCGGTCGCCAGCGCCTCGAAGAACCGGCTCGCGTTGGCCTTGTCCCACAGCACCACATTGCCGCTGGAGGTATCGCCGAATCCGCCGATCGGTACCGTCGTCGCCAGCGTGTCGCCGCGCAGCGCCCAGCCCAGCCGCGCCAGATCCCAGATGTGATCGCCGTTGTCGACGGTCAGCGAGCGCGCGGTGTCGCGGGCCATCGGCCACAGCTTGAACGGATTGGCCAACGTGCTCGGGCTGGTGGCCTGTTCGAGCAAGGCGGACAGGAACAGTCGCTGATTGTTCATCCGGTCGATATCGGCGAGCGCGGTGGCGCGGGTGCGCACGAAACCCAGCGCCTGCGGCCCGTCGAGGGTCTGGCAGCCCGCGGCCAGATTGATGCCGGCCAGCGGGTCGTCGATGGGTTGCGGCACGCACACATCGATCCCGCCGAGCGCGTCGACCACTCCGGCGAATCCGGCGAACCCGATCTGCGCGTAGTGGTCGATGTGCAGCCCCGTGGCGATCTCCACCGACTGCACGAGCAGTTGCGGACCGCCGAATGCGAAGGAGGCGTTGAGCTTGTCCTGGCCGTAGCCCGGGATGCTGACGTAGGAATCGCGCGGCAGGCTCACCAATGTGGTGCGGCCCGAGGGCGGCACATGCACCAGGATGATCGTGTCGGTGCGCTCCGGACCCACCTCGCCACCGGTGGCCAGGCCCTGCTCCTGATCGGCGGTGAGCCCGGACCGGCTGTCGGACCCGACGAGCAGCCAGTTGGTGCCGGGCGTGTCGCCCACCCGGTCGGAGTAATCGGCGAGCGCGTCGATCCGGTGCAGGGTGCGGTCGAGCTGAATGACCGCGGTGACGATCAGCAGCATGAACACCACCAGCATGACCAGGAACCACCGGAAGAGATGCCGTTTGCGCTTGGGCCGCGGCGGGCGTGGCGCCCGGCCGCCACCGCGTGGCGGTCGGCTCGGCGGGGGTGGGGGCACATCGCGGCGTCTGCGCGGGGGTTCGTCCTCGCGGAACGGGACGGGTTGCTGCGTCGGCGCATGGGTGCCCGCGCGGTGCTGTTCGGCGGGCGCCTCGGGCACCTGCGACCAGGCCAGCGGTGCCGCTTCCGCTCGGCCGTCACGGTGCAGCACCTGTGTCGGCTCGATATGGCGTGGCGGTCCGCTCGGTCCGTCTTTCCGCAGCCCGGGGGCTCCCTCGGGACGGCGCATCACCGGCTCGGCGGGCTGCCGGGCGTCCGGGTGCCGCGCCGGTCCGCCGCGATACGCGCCGCCTGGTCGGTCCGCGTCGTAACGACGGGTTGCCTCGGGATCGGGGTGGGCTCCCGGGCGATTGCCGTGCGGGCCCGCAGCGCCGGGGTTGCGCGGGGCACCTCGTCGAGCGTCCTGCCCGGCACCGAGTCGATCGGAGCCAGGGCGATCGGGGTGCGGGATGCCCGGGCGGTCGGGTTGCTGCCGCCCGGCTCCTGAACGGCCGGGGTGTGCGGCGCCTGGGCGCTCGGGTTCGGGTCGTCCGGATACGGGGCGGTCGGATGACGGGATTGCGCCGGGCCCGCCGACCGGATGGCCGCCGCGTTCGCCCGCCCCGCGTGAGCCCCGGTCGGGCCGCTGCCACCCGCCCCGCTCTCCGGGTGTTTGCGGCCTGCCGGGTTCGGGGGATGGCCCACGCATCCCCGGTTCGGCCGGACGCGCGCCAGGCCGACCGGGCGCCTGCGGCGGGACCCGGCGCCTCCGTGGGTCGTCGCCGTTCATCATGTCGAACTCTACTTACCCACTCCGCCCCCGTTTGTTACCCGACGCCACGCCGGTACGCCCGCGCCCGATCCGGCAGGCCGGCGCGGACACTGCCCCGCCACCGTCCTCCGACCTCGACCGGACCCGGCGATCCACCGCCATCGCTGTTCACGCCCGGCCAGCCGACCTGCTCAGGCGCTGATACGGGCGGCCGGGTCGACCATGGCGTTGGCGATTGCCGGCCCAGCGGCTGAGTGCCGTGCGTGGTTACCGCTCATGCTGTCTTCCGGTCTTGACCGGCTCGACGCGGTTACGGCGCCTCTCTGGGCCTGGCCCGGCGCGAGTCGAACCCAGTGCGGAGCTGGTCCAGCGCGATCAGCCGGTATCGCGGTTCACGGCAGCCGGCCGATTGCTCGCGGGGCGATATGGCGGGCAGATCGATTGTGGTGTGCACGATCGCCGGCGGCCAGAGTCGGAGTGCCTTGCGTCGTTACCGCTACTGCGGTCTTCGGATCTCGACCGGCTTCGCGCGGTTCGTCGGTCGACTGCTCACGGCAGCCAGACGACCCGGTCGCGGAGCACGGTGTAGCCGATATAGGCGACCGCGTCGATCAACGCGTGTGCGATGACCAGTGGCCAGAGGCGGCCGGTGCGCTGCCAGTAGCGGCCGAAGATCAGGCCCATGACGATATTGCCGAGTCCGCCGCCGAGGCCCTGGTAGAGGTGGTAGCTGCCGCGCAGCAGCGCCGAGGCGAGCAGGGAACGGTTGTCCGACCAACCCAGTGCACGCAGCCGGGTGATCAAGTAGGCAACGACAATGATCTCTTCGGCGGCGGAGTTGGCGCAGGCCGACAGAATCAGGGCGGGCAGCCGCCACCAGTGCTCGTCGAGGGCGCTGGGCACGATCGTCACGCTGACGCCCGCCGCGTGCGCGATCAGGTACAGCGCGAGCCCCGGCAGCCCGATCACGGCCGCGAGCACGAGTCCGTGCAGCCAGTCCGGGCGCCAGCGCGCCCGAGCGAGGCCGATGGCGCGCGGGCCGATACCGCTGCGCCAGAGCAGGTAGAGCCCGAGCCCGGCCCACGCCGTCAATCGCAGCACGCCGAGCAGCTGGAACAGCAGGTCGATGGTCGACTGCGCCGAGCGCGAGGCATTGAGCGCGACGGTCTGCTCATCCACACCGCCCGGTGCGAGCGCGCTCTCCACCAGCGACAGGGCGGCATTGAGGCCGCTCAGTCCGAAGGTGACGCCGAGCACCACCAGGATCTCGAGCCGAATACCCGCCCGTTCCCGATCGGTCGGCTCACCGGTTTCCGCCCGGCCGAGGTCATCGCGCATGCAGCCGAATCTATTGCCCCCGGGCGCGGGAATCAGATCCGGCGCAGTCCGTTCAGGAAGGGGCAGCCTGCCAGCAACCGCACTGCGCGGCTCAGCGATTCGACGTCGTCGGCGGGCGAGGCGAAGGGCAGGCGGACGTCGTGGTCGCCGTCCTCGCCTTCTACCCGCAGGGTGAGTCCGTATCGGTCGATAGCGAGCGGATGCACAGTGCCGCGCTGCAGGCGGGGCGGCAGATGCCGGGCCAGTTGCGCGATGACGTCGGCGTGGTCGGCCTCCATATGTTGCAGCCAGGCCGATTCCATCGAGCAGAACGGGTCGGGCCTGGCCAGCCGCAGATCCTCGACGCACACCGATTCCGCGCCGGTGGCATCGGCGACCACGGCCGAGTTGATCACCAGACGCAACAGGGTGGCGGTGTGGCCGACGTCGAGCAGGCCCGGATCGGGGTTCTCCTTCGCGACCTCGGTGGCCAGCGCCCGCTGCGCCTGCGTCGGCACGGCCCGCACCCAGCCGCGCAACCACACCAGCGCGCGTACCGGTTCCCGCAGCGGTAGTGGGGCGTGGTCGGTGAGTTCCAGGACGGCCGGCGCGCCCGCGGCACCGGAGGCGGCGGCATGCGCGGCGGCGCTGTCGCGGGGCACGGCGATCACGGCGTCGCCGCATTCGCGCAGATGATGCACCGAGGTGGGGATCGGATCGGTGCCGGGCAGAGCCAGCACCGAATACTCGGCATGCGCACATGCGCTGCGCACCCGCTCGGCGGTCGTCGGTGCGCTGATCGTCTCCGGCATAGAAACCTCCACTGGGTGAACGTGCCCCACTTCACAGATGCGCAATTAGGTTAACCTAACCTAAGCGAAGGTGGGGATGCGCGCAACATCTGGCCGCTGGGTAAGTTGAAGTCCATGAGCAGCGAGCCGGTTCTGGTCGCATTGACGGCACCCGCGCGGCGACATCTGGCCGACGGCCTTGTCGTCCCGCCCGCCACGGCGCCGCCGGGCCGGATCATCGCAGCGGATCTCGACGTTGCCGAGATCGCCGACATCCTCGCCGAAGCCGCCCACTCCGACACCGGTCTGGTCGCACGGACCGACGATCCGCAGCGCGCGCTCGCCCTCGTCGCCGGCACCGCCGCCGCGCTGTGCGGTGAGGACATCCGCACCGCCCTGACCACTCCCGATGTCGGCTTCCTCACCGGCCTGAAGCCACAGGCGGTCGAGGCCGTGCGCGGGGTACTGCTGGCCATCGAGACGCGGCATCCGCGGGAACTGGCTCAGGCGCTCACCGAGCTGCTGGCTCCGGTCGCCGACTGATAGCCCAGCCGTTCCCGGCCTCGGGAAGTCGGCCGAGCGCGTGGGCTCGCGCAAGTAATCTCGTAGGCGTGCCGCGAATAGCGTATTTCGGGCCCTCCGGAACCTTCACCGAGATGGCCCTCGCCGAACTCGAAACCTCGGGGGCCTTCGACGGGCCGGTCGAGCGGATCGCCGCGCCCAGTCAGGGCGCCGCCCTCGATTTGATCCGCTCGGGTGACGTCGACGGCGCCGTGGTGCCGATCGAGAGTTCGGTGGAGGGCTCGATTCCGGCCACCCTGGATTCGCTGGCCGTCGGCCCGCGGCTGCAGATCATCGCCGAGACCGAACTCGAGGTGAGCTTCGCGATCCTGGCCCGCCCGGGCACCCGGCTCGACGACGTGACGTCGGTGGCCGCGTACCCGGTGGCCGCGGCGCAGGTGCGGCTGTGGCTGGAACGTCATCTGCCCGGAGCCACCGGTTATGTGTCGGCCTCGAACGCCGCTGCCGCCGAGGATGTGCTGGCCGGGCGCGCCGATGCCGCGGTGTCCACCACTCTGGCCGGGCAACGCCTCGGCCTGGTGCCGCTGGCCGAGGGCGTCGCCGATCACGAGGACGCGATCACCCGGTTCGTGCTCGTCACCAAGCCGCGGGTGGCACCGCAGGCCACCGGCGCCGACCGCACGTCGATCGTGCTCGAACTGCCGAACGAACCGGGCGCGCTGATGCGCGCCTTCGGTGAATTCTCCACTCGCGGTATCGATTTGACCCGAATCGAATCACGGCCCACCCGCACCGGGATGGGCACGTACCGGTTCTATCTGGATTGCGTCGGCCATATCGACGACGCCGCGGTCGCCGAAGCGCTCAAGGCGCTGCACCGCACGGCGCGTATCCGTTTCCTCGGCTCCTGGCCCGCCACCTCGGCCACCGGGACGCCGCCGCCGTCGGATGAGGAAGCCGCGCAGTGGCTGACCCGATTACGAAAGGGGGTTGCCGACCTGTGACAGGCAAACTGATTCTGGTGCGGCACGGTGAGACCGAAGGCAATGTCGCACGGATGCTCGATACCAGTCTGCCCGGGCTGCCACTCACCGAACGCGGTGCGGCGCAGGCGAAGACCTTCGCATCGCGGCTGACGGTGCCGCCTCGGCTGCTGCTGTCCTCGCAGGCCTTGCGGGCCAGGCAGACCGCCGGCTACATCGAAGCCGCGAGCGGCATCTCGGCCGGAGTGCTCGACGGCGTGCACGAGGTGCAGGTCGGCGATCTGGAGGGGGAGAGCAGCCAGCAGGCGCACGAGCTGTTCCTCCGGGTGTACCGGTCCTGGCACGAGGGCGAGTTGACGCAGCGGCTGCCCGGTGGCGAATCGGGTCAGGACGTGCTCGACCGTTTCCTGCCCGCGATCACCGAATTGCGTGACGGATACCTACTCGACGACGCCGGCGATGTGCTGCTGGTGAACCACGGCGCCGCCATGCGCCTCGTCGCGCGGACGCTGACCGGCGTGGCGCCGCCGTTCACCATCGACAACCATCTCGACAACACCGAGACCATCGAGTTGGCGCCGCGTCCCGACGGCAGCTGGGAATGCGTGCGCTGGGGCCGGTTCACCCCGCCGTTCGGGCGCGTGCCGGCATTGGGGTCCGACGACCCGATGGGGTGAGCTGCGCCCGGCCACGCTGGTGACCGGGCGCGACGCTCGATGATTCAGGACCGTGGTCGGATCACACCACCGCTGGACTGTCCGGGAACTCTTCGCGTTCCGGCAGCGAGTTGATCAGATCTTGCAGCGCTATCCGCAGTCGGGCGTTGGTGCCGCTGCTGAACGAGGTCCACTTCACGCCGTCATCGGAGACGCTCGCCGTCGCGATGAAACGGCCCGCGCGCGTGTTGAATACGGCGATATGGTTGTCGGCGATCTCGCGGGTGCCGTCGCCGTAGACGACGCCGACGATCTCGGCATGCGAATCCAGATGCACCAGGGCCGAGGCGAGGGTCTGCGCGTCCCGTGGTGGGTTGCCGACCTTGCCGAGGCGGTTGGCGGTGGCCGTCGCGTCGCCGAGGTCGTTGAAGATCGGCTCCAATTGCTCTGTCGGGGCGTTCATTCCGGTGAGTTCGAGCGCCTCGGCGGGCCCGAGCGCGGCGAGCACCGGACCGGGTAGATCTTCGTCGGCCTCGTCGATCACATACGACTCGGGTCCGCGCAGGGCGACCGTCACCAGATCGTCGCCCTTGGCCAGACACATCCGGCTCACCTGACCGGAGACGACCAGCCGCAACGCGATGGCCCAGTGCGGGCGGTTGAGCGCGCGCAGCCGGTCGGCGAGATCCGGTTGAACCACTTCACCGTCGAGCAGATCCCGTTCGGCGAGCGACTGGGCGGCCGCGGCCATCGCCGCATCGTGCGCGGTCTCGTTGTCGTAGCGCCCGATCGCGTTCAACACGACCGGGACCTCGTCGATCTGCAAATGTTCCAGCAGGAACTGCATTTCGTCGAGCGAGAGCGTGACCGCGCCGAGCGTCGCCGGACCGCGACCGGCACCGAGTACCGTCACTTGGCCGTCCCGGCGGGATCGGCACCGATGACGCCGTCGGCGGCGAGGCGGCCGTCGGAGAAGTGATCCGCCCGCAGGTAATCCGCGCCGTTGTGCTCGGACTCGTCGTCCTCGCTGTTGGCCGCACCGCGACCGAGCAGCGGGCTGGCGGGCCCGGTGGAGGCGGGACGGATCGGCGCGCCCTCGGTGCGCGCCACGGCGACCTCGGTGACCGGAGCGGCCGCACCCGCACCACCGCTGACCGGCGGTGCGCCCCAGCCCTCGGGCACCTTGAACGCGCTGCCCGCGCCGACCGACGCGCCCATCCCGGCGGCGCGGGTGGAGGCACCGGCCGCGGCCGCGGCGCCACCGGCGGCCATGCCGACCGGAGCCATCGACGCCACCCCTGGCGCGCCCGAGCTGGTGGCGGCGGCGATCGCGTTGGCGCCGAGATTGCCGACGGTGCTCACACCGCTGGTGGCGACCGAACCGGCCACGTTCGCGACCTGGGTGACCGCGCTGCTGATGGCCGGGTTGTTCACCACCGCGCCCGCGGCGGCGAGCGCGGTCTGCACCGGGTCGCCATTGCCGCTCTGGAAGGCCTGATCGGCGTTGGAGGCGGCTTCGGCGGAGCCGGCGCCGTTGGCGATCGGCGGCGGGTTGATGAACTCACCGGGCGTGATCACGGTGGCGGTGGTGGCGGCCTCGTAGGTCTCCATCACCAGCGCGGCGCGAATGTCCATGGCGTGCTTGGCGACTTCGGCCGCCTCGAACGCGCCCGAGAGCGCACCGGCCGGGTTGGCAGAGGCGACGACCGCGGTATTGACCGCGACGATCTCCGGCAGGCTCGGCATCGCCAGCGAGGCGACGGTGTAGGCGGTGGCGTTGGCGGCGGCCTTGCTTCCCATCGTCGCGGCCATCACGCCCTGCTGGCCCGCCCATGCGGTGAACCCGCCGAGCCGGGCCAGTGCGCCGATGCCGTTGACGCTCTGCAGGCCGAGGCCCAGTTCGGCCATCACCCGGGTGACGGTGGCGGTGGCGTCGACCCAGGCGCCCGTCAGCGTCCCCCATGCGGTGGCGGCGGCCGAGATCGGGACGGCGTGCGCGCCCGCGTTCAGCGTGACGGAGTTGAATTCGGCCATGCGGGGCAGCCAGAACACCCCGGTGATTCCTGCGGTCATGCTTGTTTCTCCCCTTGTGTGAAGCTCGGAGCCGGATCGGCGGTCGGCTAGGCGACGATCGAGTTGAACGGTGCGCCGGTCAGCGTGACGATTCCGGCGGACATGGCGTCTTCGGCCATGTACTGCGCGAGCTGAGTGCGCAGGATCGCGGCGGCGTGATGCAGTTCGAGAATCCCCTGCGCGACGGCCCGATCATGGGTGATGGCCGCGTGATTGAAGTGGTTCGCGGCCAACAGCGACACCTCGTCGGCGCCCGAGGGGAGGACATGCGTTGCCGGTCCGGTCACCGCGGCCACCCCGGCCAGACGGTCGGCGAGCAGATCCAGTTCGACAGCTGCGGCGAGGATGAGTTCGGGTGTGACGTGCACGTTGCCAATCATGTCTCGACTCCTTCTAGTGGTAGCTGTTCGGCGGAACCACGAGAATTCCCCCTACGAGTACATTGGACGCGACGTCACCACGATCGGTTCCATCGAATCCAGAGTTTCCTTCCGGTCTTGCCGGCCGGACGCGAACCCCCATCCACAGGTTCGCATACAGCTCGGGCTAAGACTAGCCCCATCCCAGCTGATGGAGCCGTTCTTCGTCAATCCCGAAATAGTGTGCTATCTCATGGATCACGGTGATCGCCACCTCCTCGACCACCTCTTCTTCGTCGCCGCATATCTCCAGCAGGGCGTCTCGATAGATGGTGACGGTGTCCGGGAGTGCGCCGCCGTAATGACTGTCGCGCTCGGTCAACGCGATTCCGTGATAGAGCCCGAGCAGATGTGGATCCTCCGGATTGCGTGCCTCGATCAGCACTACGACATTGTCGATGGCCCGGGCGAGTTCGGGCGGAATGAGATCGAGCGCGTCGGCGACCAGCTCCTCGAAGCGGTCCTCGGACATCGAGACCGGCATGTACGTCGTCGCCCTGCCTAGCGCGGCTGCGGCGGCAGCGGTGCGGCGCCCGGCAGCGGCGGCGGGGTGTAGCGGCCGTCGCTCGGCGGCGGCACCGGGGCCTGGCCGTTGATCAGGATCTCGCCCTTCGCCGATCCGGTGATGGGCGCGAATCCTTCACGGTCGGCGCCCTTACCGACCATGCAGTCGAGTTTGCGGCTGCCGGCGAGCCAGCTGCGCGCGTCGATGTAGTCGAAGAACAGCGTCAACGTCTTGTTGCGCAGGACGTCCGGGCCGCCGAGGTATTCGGTGGACAGCCGCGCGCATTCGCCTTCGACGAACTTGTCCTGCTCTTCCTTCGGCGGCGGCGGACCCTGGAAGCGGCCGCCGAGATCGACGGTCGCCACGATCTCCACCGCGTGCGGCTGGGTGCAATCGACCGGATCGGTGGGCAGGTTCTGGTTGATGCCGAGGCACACGCCAGGGGCGAACACCTTGGACTGGTCGTTGTCGAGCACGCTGCCGGTGGTCGGCAGCGGCGCCGAGGCCGCACCGGTCAGGCCCGCGGCCTGAAGTCCGCAGCGCAGCTTGCGATCTCCGGTCTTGGCCCAGCCTTCGGGGCTCGGATACATCAGGCCGACGACGAAACGCCCGCGCGGGTCGAACTTCCCGCCGAGGTACTGCTGCGCCGCGGTGACGCAGTGCTCCTCTTTGAGTTCGGTGAATCGCAGCGAATCGGGGAAACGCGAACCGGGGCCGAATTCCTTGCCCGGGTACTTGCTCAGGTCGATATCGGCGGTGACCTCGAACAGATGCTTGTCCGCGCAGTCGACCTCGACCAGGTCGGAGCGATCCGGCGCGGTCCAGCTGAGGCAATCGCCGCGGGTGGCGGTGCCGAAGGTCTTCTCGGCGCCAGCGGGCGCGGCCACGGCCGGGTTGTGCGCTTCCAAGCCGGAATCGTTCTCGAAACCGGTGACGAACAGCGTCACCATGGCCGCGGTCACCGCGCCGACGGCGACCGCGAGCAGCCCCCAGCGCAATTTCGGCGCCGACAGCCGCAGCTTGCCTCCCGAATCGGCGTCGGCATCGGGCGCCGGAGCCGCCGCCGTCGACCGGCGCCCCTGCCGCGGTTTCGACCGGCCGAACGCCGCGCCGCGCGGGCTCCGGCCGGCCGAGCCGCGGTCGGGGCGGCCGACGGCGGGCCGCGACGGATCACCGTCCCGAGCGGACTCGGGCACCGGCGGGGGCGTGTGCGCGTCATCGGAGGTCATCGCGATCCATCATGGCACGTCCGCGTCAGGGGCCGGAGGCGGAAGCTTGCGTAACCACGCAGGCCCCCGCGGGCGTGCCGAATGGATACAGCACGTCCGCGTCGGGGGCCGGAGGCGGAAGCTTGCGTAACCACGCAGGCCCCCGCGGGCGTGCCGAGTGGATACAGCACGTCCGCGTCAGGGGCCGGAGGCGGAAGCTTGCGTAACCACGCAGGCCTCCGCTCGCAGGCCCCCGCGGCTCACCCCCGCAGGGCGGACGCGAACAATCCCGGCAGCCGCGCCGGGTTCTTGCCCGCGTAGAACTCGGTGAGCTTGCGCCCGGTCGAGGCCGCGGTGGCATTGTCGACGAACCAGGGCGGCTTGGGGGAGAGCGCCCATTCCCGGTGCAGCACCGAGCGTGGCGCCGGGCGGAACGGGCCGCGCACGACGGTTCGTTCCACGTCGTCGAGCAGCAGCGCGTTGTGCACGATGCCGATGCCGCTCTGCACGTCGTCGAGGGTGTGGCCGGGGTAGGCGCCCCACGAGGCGCGCGGGGTGAGGAAGGCCAGTCCGGTCCAGGCGTTGATCGCGACGGTGCCGTAGCGCAGCCGCTCGACCGCCCGCTCGAACGCGAGGCCGAGCCGTTTGATCGTCACCGGATGTGCGATGAGATTCGCCCCGAGCGTGCCGGTGAGCTCGTCGTTGGCGAAGTCCACCGCCCGTTGCAGGAACTCACCGCCCGCTCCGGGTAGCTCGACCACGCCGAGCACGGGCGCGAAGTATTCGGTGCGCAGCAGTGCGGTATCGGCGGTGGGCAGTTGTTCCACCAGCACTCGCCCGGAGCCGGGCCCGAGCCGCCGGGCGTCCGGGTAGGCGGCCAGTGCGTCCGCGACCCGTGTGTCGCTGCCCGGGTAGTAGGCCGGACGCTGCGGTGCCTGGGTCATCGCCTCGCGCAGCGCGCCGAGAAACTGCTGCTTCTGCGGCCAGTCCGCGCTCAGCACCACCGTCTGCGCGGCGACACAGTTGTAGCCGCCGTTGTGCAGTCGCTGGGTGGCCACATGCGCGGCCTGATAGCGCAGATCGGCCTCGGACCATTCCCCCGGCACCACGACGGTCGGCGAGACACCGCCGAGTTCGCTGGTGATCGGCTTGTCCAGCAGTGGACGACGATCGTGGCGGCGTTCGATCGCGTCCGGTCCGGTGCCCCACACGATCGCGTCGTGGGTGATGGCGCTGCCGGTCATGTGCACGTGTGCGACCCCTGGATGCCGCACCAGGTACCCGCCCGCTTCGGCACCGCCGGTGAGAATGCGCAGCACACCGAGTTCGATGAGCGGGGCGAAGATCATCTCGAACACCGTGAACAGCGGATCGGTGATCGGGTTCAATTTCAGCGCGACGACCCGGTTGTTCGCGTACAGCTCGTACAGGGTGTCCAGCGGCGCGATCGACATGATGTTGCCCGCGCCGAGCACCACTCCGACCCCGCCGGTCGCGGCGGGTTCCCGCTGGGCGAGCCCGGCCTTGCGGCGCGCGGTCGCGGCGTCGACACCGGGACGCAGCCACACTTCCCCGGAGAACCCGCTGAGCAGCAGCTTGTCGTAGGTGCCGGACGGCAGGACGGGCACCGCGAGCCGGCCACCAGGGGCCGGGCGCAGGTCGATGCCGTCGAGCGGGCTGCGGCCGGCCTCGAGTGCGCTCAGTGTTTCCGCGAGGGCGGTGGTGGCTTGCAGCAGGGTCAGCGGGCCGGACATCCACTCCTCGCCGAGCAGCGGGGACTGCGGGTCGAGCTGCTTGATGGTGCAGGCGGCGCGGACCCAGTCGGCGGCGAAGCGCGCGGTCCTGGTGTGGATCTGTTCGAGGAGTTCGCGGCGGCGGCGCAGCGGAGTACCCGCCCACACCTTCTCGCCCGCGGCCAGCTCGGCCAGCGCGTTGTCGATTGCGGTGTCGTCGAAAGTGGTGGCCACAGCACAACTATGCGCCTGCGCGCCGGTTTCGGCCGGACGAATACGGATCCGCCCCCCCGCCCGGTGCCGCGCTGCCCGCCGCCACCAACCGATATCCGATTACCCAGCACACGCCCCGCCAACTAGGCTGGTCAGCCATGATCGACCTCCGATTCCTGCGCGAACATCCCGACGTTGTCCGTGCCTCGCAGCGGGCGCGCGGTGAGGATCCCGCGCTGGTGGACGCGCTGCTAGAGGCCGATGCGGCGCGCCGGGCCGCGGTCGCCACCGCCGACAATCTGCGCGCCGAGCACAAGGCGATGGGCAAGAAGATCGGCAAGGCGAGCAAGGAGGAGCGCCCGGCGCTGCTGGCCGAGGCATCCGAGATGTCGGCCAAGGTCAAGGAGGCCGAGGCGGCCCAGCACGCCGCCGACGCCGATCTGGACGCCGCGCAGCGTGCCATCTCGAATGTGGTGCAGGAGGGCGCGCCCGCGGGCGGCGAGGACGATTACGTCCTGCTCGACACCATCGGCACCCCGCCCGAATTCGACTTCACCCCGAAGGACCATCTGGAGCTGGGTGAATCGCTCGGCCTGATCGATATGGAACGCGGCGCGAAGGTTTCCGGCGCCCGGTTCTACTTCCTCACCGGTTACGGCGCGCTGCTGCAACTGGGCCTGCTGCAGCTGGCCGCCCAGCGCGCGGTCGCCAACGGTTTCACGATGATGATCCCACCGGTGCTGGTGCGCCCGGAGATCATGGCAGGCACCGGTTTCCTCGGTCAGCATTCGGCCGAGGTGTATCACCTGGCCGACGACGACCTGTACCTGGTCGGCACCTCGGAAGTGCCGCTGGCCGGCTACCACTCCGACGAGATCCTCGATCTGAGCGGCGGCGCCAAGCGGTACGCGGGCTGGTCGTCGTGCTTCCGCCGGGAAGCGGGCAGCTACGGCAAGGACACCCGTGGCATCATCCGGGTGCACCAGTTCGACAAGGTCGAGATGTTCGTCTACTGCAAGCCCGAGGACGCCGACGCCGAGCATCAGCGGCTGCTGGCCTGGGAACGCGAGATGCTGGCCGCCATCGAGGTGCCCTACCGCATCATCGACGTCGCCGCGGGCGATCTGGGCAGCTCGGCCGCGCGCAAGTTCGATTGCGAGGCATGGGTGCCGAGCCAGCAGACCTACCGTGAGCTCACCTCGACCTCGAACTGCACCACGTTCCAGGCCCGCAGGCTCTCGGTGCGCTACCGCGACGAGAACGGCAAACCGCAGATCGCCGCCACCCTGAACGGCACCCTGGCCACCACCCGGTGGATCGTGGCGCTGCTGGAGAACCACCAGCAGGCCGATGGGTCGGTGCGGGTGCCGCAGGCGCTGGTGCCGTTCGTCGGCACCGATGTGTTGACGGCGCCGAAGTAGCGCGCCGTGTACGGCCCGATACGCCTGGGCGAGGATGGGTGCGATGTCCGATTCGGGTGATGTGGCAACCGGGGGGTTCGGTGTTGTCTAGGCTGTCGTTCGTGCGAGGAATCGGGTCTCGCGGCGATACCCGAACCCGGGTGCGGGCCGCGTCTGCGTTGGCGACGGCCATGGTCATGTCCAGGACCACCGGGGCCTTCTACGTGATGGGTGGCGCGCTCGGGCTGGTGATCACCGCCGTCGCGCCCGGCGATGAGGGCAACCGGCCGCTGGTCGGCAGCGCCGCCGCGGTGGCGTTGCTGCTCGGCATCAGCCTGCTCGGCTGGGGTCCGCGGCTGCCGCACAGCATCCATCACGGCTACGTCGCCATCGCGACGATCCTGGTCACCATCGCCGTCTACGCCTTCCCGAACACGGTGGGTGCGATCACGCTGGCCTCGTTCTATGTGTTCGTCGCCTGCGATGCCGCGTTGTTCTTCGTCTGGCCGCTGGCCATGGCGCATATCGCGCTGGCCATGGCGTTGTGTCTGTGGGTGCTGCCCACCCGTGAGGGTCTGCCGTGGTGGTCGGGGCTGATCCCGGCGGGGGTGACCTTCGGGGTCGGCGTCGTCGTCGGGATCCTCACCCGGATGGCGTCCGAGGCCGATATCGACGTACTCACCGGGCTGCTGAATCGGCGCGGTTTCGACCGGGCGCTCAACACCGCCATCGAGAACGCCACCCGCTCCGAGGAGGGGCTCGCGCTGGTGCTGGTCGATCTCGACCGGTTCCAGAAGGTCAACGATCACCTCGGGCACCGCGCCGGTGACGCCGTGCTGCAACGGGTCGCCGATACCTGGTCCAAGCTGCTCGCCCCGGAACAGCGGCTGGCCCGCTACGGCGGCGACGTCTTCGCACTGCTGCTGCCCGGCACCACCGAACAGGCCGCGATCCTGCTGACCGAACAGTTGCGCGCCGCCGTCACCACCGGCTGCTCGGCCGGTGTGACGTCCTGGCAGCCGGGCGAATCCGGGTCGCTGCTGGTCAGCCGCGCCGATGTCGGTCTGTACCGGGCCAAGCAGGCGGGCCGCAACCGGACCGTGCTGGAATCGTCGCGGCAGCTGCCGCTGGCGGTGGAGCTGCGCGAGGCCATCGACCGCGGGGCGCTGGACGTGCACTACCAGCCGATCGTCAGCCTCAGTGAGGGCGGCGGCAAGGCCGTCGGGGTGGAGGCGCTGCTGCGCTGGTCGTCGAGCGCGCAGCCGGACGTCACCACCGAGGGCCTGATCCGCGTGGCCGAGGAATACGACCTCATCTCCGACCTGGACGAGCTGGTGCTGCGCCGGGCCTGCGCCGACGCCGCGCGGCTGCAGGAAACCTTCGCCCAGCTCGATCTCACCCTCAACGTCAATGTCAGCGGGCTGGAGCTGGCCGAATCCGGCTACGCCGACCGGGTCACCGGGATCTTGGAGAGCACCGGCTGGCCCGCCGATCAGCTGGTGCTCGAGGTGACCGAAAGTGAGCTGGCCGCCGAATCGCAGACCGCCATCGCGAACCTGCACACCCTGCGCGACCGTGGCGTCCGCATCGCCATCGACGATTTCGGCACCGGCTACTCCTCGCTGAGCAGGCTGGCCACCCTGCCGAGCGACATCATCAAGGTCGACCAGTCGTTCGTGGCCGCGATCCGCTCCGATTCGCCCGCCCCGCCACTGCTCGGCGTGATCGCGGCGCTGAGCAAATCGCTGGACCTGCAGGTCATCGCGGAGGGTGTGGAAACCGAGTATCAGGCGGCCGTGCTCACCGAGCTGGGTTTCGCGCTGGCACAGGGGTACCACTACAGCGATTCGCATCCGGTCGCCGAACTCATCAGCGATCTGAACCAGAACCAGGGCCGGATCGGTCCCGGTGCCGACGCCGATCGCAACGGCTGGGTTCCGCTCGGCTGAAATTTCCCTTGACCGGCATCGTCGGCTGCGGCGATGCTTGGCACATGCGTTTACTCGTCTATGGCTGTTGATTCGGCCCTGGCAGGCCTGCCGAACCGATCGGCATGCGTGCGCTCACCGTACGGGCGGTGCTGTTCACCGGTCTCGGTGATTTCTTCCCGCTCTATGCCGTCTATGCCCTGCTGTTCGCCGACCACGGCCTGAACGCCGGGCAGATCTCCTCGCTGTTCGCGCTCTGGTCCGCGACGGCGTTCCTGCTGGAAGTGCCTTCGGGCGCGTGGGCCGACACGGTGTCCCGGCGCGGACTTCTGGTGCTGAGCGGGCTACTGCTCACCCTCGGCTTCACGCTGTGGACGCTGCTGCCGAGCTACTTCGGCTTCGCCGCCGGTTTCGTGGTGTGGGGCGCATCGGGCGCGCTGCGGTCGGGGACATTCGAGGCGCTGCTCTACGACGAACTCAGCCTGCGCGGTGAACCCTCGGCGTTCCCGCGGATCCTCGGCTACACCAGGGCGGGCACCGAAATCGCGGTGCTGATCGCCATCCTTGCCGCGACCCCGCTGTACCTGATCGGCGGTTATCCGCTGATCGGCTGGGTGAGCGTGGTGATGGCGGCCGCGCACACCGTCGTCGCGTTGAGCCTGCCCGGTGCGCCCAAAGCGGTGTCGACCGCCGACGTGGATGAGGTCGAAGAGGATCCGACCGGCGCATCGACCGCCCGCGCGGCGGGGGCAGCCGCCGACCGGACCGCTGTCGCTCCGGAACTCACCGCGTTGCCGAGCGCGGCTGCCGGACCACCGGAGGCGCCGGGTCCATCCCCGCGCCCGACATCATCCGACGGCCCGATCACGCGGTACCTGACGATGTTGCGCTCCGGGCTCGCCGAGGCGACGCGGATCACGACCGTCCGCAACGGTGTGGTGCTCGGCGCGCTGCTCTACGGCATCACCGCCTTCGACGAGTATTTCGCCTTGGTGGCCGGGGAGGCCGGCGTCGCGACGGCCGTGGTCCCGGTACTGGTGGCGATCACCGTGGTCGGCTCGCTGATCGGTTCGGTGACGGCGGGACGCACCGAGACCATGCGGGCCCGCACGATGGGAATCGCCATTGCCGCCGCGGGCGCGCTGTTCATCGCCGGTGCCGTCGTCGTCGGGCTGGCGGCGCGCTGGCCTGCGGCGTTGTACGTGCTCGCGGGGTCGGGCTTCGTGGCGCTCGGGGTGTCTTATGGCGTCATCTACAACACGAGCGTGGTCGCGGCCGCCCGCCTGCAGGACGCCATCGAAGGTCCGGCCCGCGCGACGGTGACCTCGGTGTCCGGCCTGCTGTCGGAGGTGGTCTCGCTCGCGGCCTTCGGTTTCGTCGCGCTGGCGACGGTGTGGTTGTCGATGTCGGCGACCGTCGCGTTGCTCGGCATCGGTGTGCTCATGATCGCCGCGGTGACACCGGCCTGGCTGCCGCGCCGGCCCCGGCCGTCGAGCAGCTGAATGGACCCCGGCCGATGATGGGTGGCGGCTGCACGGCAGCGCTGCGTCACGGGGATAGGGTGGCGCGGTGGTGCAGCGACGGCTCGGACTCGGACTCGGGATGTCCATCGGGGCCGGGGTCGCGGTGCAGGCCAGGATCAATGGCGCGCTGGGGGAGCGGCTGCACGATGGAATCGCCGCCGCGGTGGTCAGTTTCGGCACCGGATTGCTAGTGCTGGCCGTGGCTTTCGCGTGCTCGCGGACGTTGCGTGACGGCCTCGGCAAGGTGCGCCGGGCGGTGGCGGCGGGGCAGCTGCGGCGCTGGCAGTTGCTCGGCGGGTTGTGCGGTGCGGCGTTCGTGGCCAGTCAGGGGCTCACCATCACCGCGCTCGGTGTCACCGCGTTCACCGTGGCCGTGGTGGCCGGGCAGCTGCTGAGCAGCCTGGTGGTGGATCGGCTGGGGCTGGCGCCGAACGGGCACACCCCGGTGACACTGCGCCGCATCGGTGCCGCCGCGCTGGGGGTTTTCGCGGTGGCCCTGGCCGGGGTCGGTAGCTCGGAGGTCAGCGGGGCGCTGTCGGCGCCCACCGCCATCGCCGAGGTCCCGCCGGCGGTGCTCATCCTCGTTCCCGCCCTCGCGGGTATCGGCCTGGCCTGGCAGCAGGCGGTGAACGGACGTGTCGGCGCGGTCGGCGGCCCGTTCCCGGCCACCGGCATCAACTTCGCTGTCGGCCTACTCGGCTTGCTGGCCGTCGAAGCCGTGGTGGTCGCAGGTGCAGGCCTACCAAGCGAATTCCCCACCGACCCATGGCTTTACCTCGGCGGCGTCATCGGCGTGGTCTTCATCGCCCTCGCCGTCCTGGTCGTGCGCTGGATCGGCGTCCTACTCCTCGGCCTCACCTCGGTCGCGGGCCAACTCCTCGCCTCGGTGGCCCTCGACGTCATGATCCCCACCGGGGCGGGGCTATCGATCACCGCCCTGATCGGCTGCGCTCTCACCTTGATCGCGGTGGTCGTGGCGACAGGCCGGCCGGGTTCGTCGTCCGAACAGCACAGCTGAAGATACGGCGAGGTACGACTGGCGGGGCGTAGTCGTACGGCACAGCATCCACGCGCCGAGCCCGGCGTTTCCGTGCGGGCGTCGGGCTCGGCGAACTCAGACGAGCTTGCGGGAGCGCAGCTCATGCCCCTTCGAGGTCTTGCAGCGACCCGATTCCAGGTCCCACTGCCAGCCGTGCAGATTGCAGGTGAGGGTGTTGCCTTCGACCACGCCGAACTTGGACAGGTCCGCCTTGAGGTGCGGGCAGCGGCGTTGGACTTCCCAGCCGTCGAGTTCGGTGGAGGCGGAGTCGTCGTGCGCCTCGGCGAACCAGCCGTCGGCGTAGGCGATGCGCTCGTCGGTGAGGCATTTGAAGAAGGTGTAGAGGAACTCGTTGTAGCCGCCGATGCGCCAGGCCTGGAAGCGCGTGGACAGGAAGATGGTGTTCACCCAGTCCGGTTCGTTGTCGCGCAGCACGGTGCGTACCAGCTCCGGGGCGATGCGGAAGCCGTAGCGGTACTTGCCCTCACCCTCGATCGGACCGCGCACCAGGCGCTTCGGGAAGTCGAGCACCACGGTTTCCTCGCCGATCACCAGGCCGACGGGGTAGCCGATGCCGTCGCAGATCAGATCGCTCTGCGCCATGATCGGCTCGAACAGCGCCTTCAGCGGTTCCAGCAGCGGGCCCTCGCCGGTGGCCCACGTCGCCTTCTCGGCCGCGAGCACCGGCGCCATCCGCTCGGCCATCCGCTCGATGTAGGCGGCCTTGTCGTCGTAGATCTCGGCCGGGTCGAACGGATGGGTGAGTTCCAGCTCGGCGCCGCGCACATCGGCGACGGATCCGGGGATCATCAGCACGCCGCCGGCGTTGCCGTGGATCCGCATCTGCTCGAGAAACACCATCTGATCCGGGAAGATGTTGCCCTCGTCGCCGCGGTCGTCGTTGAGGTAGCGCAGTTCGTCGTCGAGGAAGACCGGCGGCCCGGCCGAGGGCACCACCCAGGTGGCGCCGACCTGTTCGATGTAGCTGCGGGCCCGGTCCATCCCGCGCTGACGCTTCTGTTTGCCGAAATTCGACTTGGTCCGGTTCGGGATGTCGTAGACCATCGGGTACCAGATCGCGCCCGAGTACTGCAGCAGATGGATGTCGACGTGCCCGAACGCCTCGTGCAGCACGTCCATATCCACCGGACGAGCGTCGTTCATGTTGAAACAGGTGGTCTCGCCGTCGGAGACGACCAGCCCCGAGTCGCCGATGGGCCCATCGGCGGGCGCACGCAAGGCGATGATCATGATGTCGAGCTCGCCACCGGGCCCGGTCACCGTGTGCTTGACCGAATCCTCGGTCTCGAAGAACTTGTGGAAGCCCAGCTTCTCCAGCTCACGGCGCAGATCCGGCACCGGGTAGTCCGGCAGCAGGACGGTGGCGTCCTTGTTGACGTGCTCGGCCAGGTTCTTCGCGTCGAAATGATCGCGGTGCAGATGCGAGACGTAGAGGAAATCGCAATTGCCCAGGGTGTCCCAGTCGAGCCGGGAGTTGTCCGGGAACGGGAACCAGGACCCGAAGTAGGCGGGGTTCACCCAGGGATCGCAGAGAATCGACCCGGCCGTCGTCTGGATATGGAAACCCGCATGTCCGACGCTGGTGATCTGCACGAGCTTGTTCCTCCTGAACCGCGGTGTTTCCGAACTGTCAGCCGGTCGTCCAGGGTAGTCGCTACGGCGAGACGTCCCCGATGCAGTAGCCGTCGGATCCCTCACGCAAGGTGAACGTCCGGGTCTGGGTCACACCCGAGGAGTTCGTCACCGGAACCTGAACCGCGACATATCCGGCACGCAGCGCCTGTGAGCTGATCTGCTGATCGGCGAAGGCGGTGGTGCCGGTGAGCCGCCCCGGATTGTTGGCCAGCGGCGCCGGGAGCGGACTGCCCGTGCCCTGCGGATCCCAGTTCGCCGGGTTCGCCGTGCAGATCAGCGGGTGGGTGCCCTCCTGGTCGGACGGGTCGAGTGGCTTGCCGATGAGCCGGGCCAGGTAGCGGCGCACCGTGTGGCGGGCGTCGGCATCGTCGTAGCCGGGTTCGGCGCCCGCGG
>NZ_JAAGVC010000406.1 GCF_010858045.1 Nocardia cyriacigeorgica | reverse complement strand
ATGGGCGGCATGGGCGGCAAGGTCGTCGGCACCGCCGAGGTCACCGCCATCGGCACCGATGCCGCAGGCCGCGCGCGCTCGGTCGTCACCGCACAGGCCGAATATCCCGCCGATGTCGACGCTGGATCCGGACATGGGCGCGCTGGTGCGCACCGCGATGGGCGGCATGGGCGGCAAGGTCGTCGGCAACGCCGAGGTCACCGCCATCGGCACCGATGCCGCAGGCCGCGCGCGCTCGGTCGTCACCGCACAGGCCGAATATCCCGCCGATGTCG
>NZ_JAAGVC010000405.1 GCF_010858045.1 Nocardia cyriacigeorgica | reverse complement strand
TGTCGATGCACCACATCAGCGCCGACGGCTGGTCCATCGCTCCGCTCACCCGCGACCTCATGCTCGCCTACGCCGCCCGCAGTGCCGCCACCGCGCCGGACTGGGCGCCGCTGCCGGTGCAGTACGCCGATTACACGCTGTGGCAGCGCGAACTGCTCGGCGCCGAGGACGATCCGGATTCGCTGCTCGCCGAACAGATCCGGTTCTGGTCGGCCGAGTTGGCGCAATTGCCCGATGTGCTGGACCTGCCGGCCGATCGCCCGCGCCCGACGCGAC
>NZ_JAAGVC010000404.1 GCF_010858045.1 Nocardia cyriacigeorgica | reverse complement strand
AAGCAGGCGCCAAATAGAGATGAATTTTTTCTTTTATACCGGCCTTATGCCAGTAGTAGCGCGCCCGATTGGTGGTACTAACATTGAGGTCACAAAGATGTAAACGTGCCTCTTTAGAAAGAGAAAGGGCCATTGCTGTACTGCTATACCCCGTATATACTCCTAATTCTAAATAATGTTTTACTCCCAAACTCGCAGCCAACCAACATAAAAACTGGATAGTAAAATAATCAGCCATCATAAAGCCGCGGTTTAAATTTTGATTATCTTCTCGAA
>NZ_JAAGVC010000403.1 GCF_010858045.1 Nocardia cyriacigeorgica | reverse complement strand
ACCATGGGGTTCCTCATGGCTCGGCCCCACACCTCGCCCTGCGCCCGGTGTCGCCGACCGCTGGGGCGGGCATGGACCGGGGCACGACCGCTGTCCCGCTCGCCGCGCGGATCGACCTGATCGAGCGGCAGCTGCGATCGGCGCTGAACTCGAACAGACCGAACGATGGCCCCGCGCCCGACGCCGACAACCGCCGACGAGGCGCGATACTGCTCGCCCTCACCGACACCATCCGGCGCTACCGGTCGCGGAACTCCGGCGTGCCGGGGATGTCCA
>NZ_JAAGVC010000402.1 GCF_010858045.1 Nocardia cyriacigeorgica | reverse complement strand
TCCATCAACTGCCCCCTGCGCGAATTGTGGTCAGCGAACCATAGCCCCGAATTCCCACGTCAGGCGTGTCAACGGCAGATTCTGCACATCCACTCTGCGCACTTCATGCCGTCGCACCCCACCGGGTGACCACGCGAGGCTGTTTTCGCATCCGGCGCCGGGGGCTTTCGCCACCGGCCTGCGACATTGCGGGTCGGTGTGCCGGCTGGGGCACGGCATCGGCCCGGCGCCGGATGCGAAAACAGCCTCGCGTGGTCACCCGGTGGGGTGCGACGG
>NZ_JAAGVC010000401.1 GCF_010858045.1 Nocardia cyriacigeorgica | reverse complement strand
GCTCGCAGGTCGGACAGCATCCGCCGCTCAAGGGCAACGGCGTCGAGCAGATGACCACCTTGTTGCAGCGGCAGCGGACGACGGCTGGACTCCTGGCGGCGCACAATTGTCTCATCGGACGCTTCCAAGAAGACGATGGCAGGGTCGATGCCGCGCTCGTCGAGCGCATTGACGGCCACCCCTAGGGCGTCAAACATGATGCGGCTACGCACATCGAGAACCACCGCTAGGCGATCAATGTTATTGGCGGCAATTTCGTCAACGAGGGCCCCCAAC
>NZ_JAAGVC010000400.1 GCF_010858045.1 Nocardia cyriacigeorgica | reverse complement strand
GTCCGGTGTAGACCATGGACCAGTCGACGCCGAGCCGATCGGCCAACCGCATCATCGGCAGGATCGGGGTGATGCCGATACCGCCGGCAACGAAATGCAGTCGGGTGGCAGGTGAGCCGTGACCGGGTACCGCGAAAGGGAACGCGTTGCGCGGCCCGCGCACCGTGATCGGGGTACCGACGGCGAGATCGCGATGTACTTCGACCGACCCCCCGCCACCGTCGGGAATGCGGCGCACCGCAACCCGATACGCGTGAACATCGGCCGGATCGCCGC
>NZ_JAAGVC010000399.1 GCF_010858045.1 Nocardia cyriacigeorgica | reverse complement strand
CACCTCGCCGTGGCTACCCCGGCCGTAGCGGCACCACCGCGGTCCGCGCGAGCCGGTATGCCGCGATGCCGGAACCGACGTCGGAGGTCGCCACTCGATCGAAGACCTCATGCCGGTCGGCGGATGCGCGCACGCGCGCCCAGTCACTGAGGATCGGAATGAGTTCCCCGCGCGCCCAACGCGGCGCCTGATCCTCGAAGTTGGGCGACCGCGGATCACCGCTGACACCCAGCGGCACGATCCAGCGACCCGCGTCACGGTCGGCCAGATCCCAGA
>NZ_JAAGVC010000398.1 GCF_010858045.1 Nocardia cyriacigeorgica | reverse complement strand
ATCGCGCGGAGATCGACTCCGACACCGGCGCCTATGGCGGTTCCGAACAGGTTCTGCCGTCCGGCAAGGAGCTCGCCACCGCACCCGTCCGCTACCTGAACCGGGAAGAGGGTGGCAAGCTCGTCGCCCAGTCCGTCGCGGGCTGGTACTACATCTCGGTCAAGGCCGGGCAGACGGTCAGCCCAGAGAAGCGCGCGGCACCGGTGCCGGTCGAGCTGGAGCTCACCGTCACCGGCGATCCGGAACCCGGACCGCAATATCGGAATGGCACCGGCG
>NZ_JAAGVC010000397.1 GCF_010858045.1 Nocardia cyriacigeorgica | reverse complement strand
ATCCAGTACGGCAATCTGCTCACGCTGCCGATCGCCGAGGGCGGTGTGCTCTACGTGGAACCGCTGTTCACCGAACGGATCTCGACCGCACCGAACGGGTCGACCTTCCCGCAGCTGGCGCGGGTACTGGTCAGCTACCGAGATCCGGGTACCGGTGGCGTCCGGGTCGGCTATGCCCCGACCCTCGCCGAGGCACTCGACCAGGTTTTCGGCCCGGAGACCGGCAACCTCGCCACCGCGCCGGGTGGTGGGCCCGCAGCACCGCCACCACCGGGG